>NZ_JBFRDC010000001.1:0-1642319 GCF_052113385.1 Arthrobacter sp. YAF16 | reverse complement strand
TTGGAGGTGGGGATTGCTGCGGTGGCGTAGGTGTTGATGGTGACAGTGCCGGTGGGCATGCGGGTGCGGCCGACTTCGGTGCCGTTGACGTAGATGACGACGCCGTCGTCGGCGACGGTGGTGAGTTTGAGCGCGGTGACGGCGGAGGCGGTGGGGATGGAGAAGCTGCGCAGGAAGTAGGCGGCCAGGGGSCGGGCGCTGGTGGTGGCGGARGGGTTGAGGTTGGTTCCCARCGGRGTTGAGCCGTAGCCCAGGGCGCCGGGACCGGTGTTCCAGGCGGAGGAGTTGTAGCCGGRGTTYTTCCAGGCCGGGTCCGGTGCGGTGGTGCTGTACCGGTATTTCCACACTGCCGATACCCCGGTCCCGGTGCTGCCGTCTCCGAAGGCCCATCCGTAGCCGGTGATGCCGGCGTCGTCGGTGGAGGCGCTGGCATCGAAAGCCGCGGTCAGACCGGAGGCCGAGGCGGTGAACGACGCCACCGGCGCGGCATTCACCGTGAAGGGAACGCGCTGCACCGCAAGGACGGCCGAGGTGTCGACGACAGTCACCTTCAGCCATTCATCCATCGTTGCTCCGCCTTCCACCGTGATCCTGGAAAAGTTCGGGACCGGGGTGGTGAGTCCGTAGTACGACAGCCACGTCGACGACGTCAGCGGGCGGTCGCTGGCGAAGCTGTGAGTGTCCCCGTTGAAGAGGAAAACCGGGAGTTGATAGGCCAGGGATTCGGAGGCGAAGGCTTTCACCAACGGTTCGTAGGCGGTGCGGCTCGGGGTTCCCTTGAACATATCGGCCTGGGTCGTGAAGACCACGGCACGGCTGGCGTTCGCGGTGGCACGTTGGAAGGCAGCGTGAATGAGGGCAATGCCAGCGTCGGTTCGTGCGTTGACTTCGGCGGTCTGGGCACTCGTCGGCGCTGAATATCCGCTCCAGGTTGCCAGATCGTTGGCCGAGCCCACGATGTGCACCGCGGCGAACGTGAGGCCTTCCCGGTCGTAGAGCACGTTCTCCGGATAGCCGGACTGTGCCGTGACGCTGGCCGCGTTCCGTCCGAGCGTAGTGCCGGGAGCCGGGAAAAAGACCTGGCGCAGGGCGGCCAGGCGGTCGAGCGGATTGGCGGCACCCACGGAGGCACCCGAACAGTCGGCCCATTCATTGTCGCCGGGCGTATAGACCAGCGGATCGGCAAAAGTGTCGAAATTCGCCCTGATGTTCGCGTAGTACGAGTCGGAGCAATTAGGCGGGCCACCGATGTCGCCGAGATGGGTCACCAGCTGCACTTGGGGATCCGCATTGATCTGCCCGATCCGCTGCGGGAAAACGCTAAGCTGCGTGGAGCCGTAGGGAGTGTCCCCGATCACGGCGAAGCTGAAGGGGGTAGCGGCCGCGACCGTTTCCGCGGCGGCTGCGGTGAAGGTCAGGGACAGCGCGATGGCGGCCAGAGCTGAAACGAGCTTGAGCTTCACCGACATCTCCTCGCATTAGGACAGCTAATCCTGGAGACCGTTCCTGCCGCAATCACGGTTCGGGTGGCCCAGATCCGGGTGCCGGTAGCCGCTCCAAACCGTCTCGGGTACCGAAAGGCTACAAGTGGGGCATCCGGTTGTCCAGCACGCGTGCCGCCGTGAATTCGCACTGTAAATCCGCGCGAATCCGCGGCGGCGCTGCGGACTCACGGGACCTGCGTTCGGCCGGGGTTCGCCGGCCAAGTAGGGCCGGGCCTTTGCGAGTGGTCCGTACCCGCCCATCAATGGCCGGCCCAGTAGTCCGGGCCAAATACGCGATGAGACTGCCGGAAAAGACGCGTACTGCTTACTCGCGTGCCCGGCCGGAGGCACTCCTAGGTTTGTTTGATACATCCAGTCAGCAAACACCTCTGGGTACTGAGTAGGTCTCGACAATGTGCTCTTCGAACATCGGCTCCGTGACGGGCTTTTCCAGCTTGTCCTGGCAAGTTTCGGCGCGCTGCGGCCACCGTGTCCCGGCCGTCGGCCCGGTCGCAGACGGCGGGGACAGTGCCGGCCGAACCGCCATCCCGGCATGTGGCAGATTCGGCGGGCCGCAACTCAACTGGCAATCCAGCGTCCGCCTCGATTTGTACTACGTAAAAAAACTGGTCTCTCGCCGGCGACATCATCCTGCGGCCCAACGCCACGATGATGAAGAACCCAGCCGGCGCTTACTAAAACGGGGGAATCATGCCTTTGCTCAAACACGAGCGTCCCATCAGCGCCGAACTGTCGGATGCCAAGCTGGCCGCGGCGCTGGCTGAAGGGGCCGGAGACCTCCTGAGGACCCTGCAGGGCCGGGACACCACCTTCACCCCCAAATCCCTGGGCGCGGAGGGGGACAGGCGCTCCCATCAATTCCTGAAGAAGATGCTGCTCCGCACCCGGCCCAAGGACCAGGTCCTCTCCGAGGAGGCGCCGGACCAGGTCTCGCGCCTGCGGGCCGAACGGGTATGGATCATTGACCCGTTGGACGGGACCCGCGAATTTTCCGAAGGCCGCCGCGACTGGGCAGTGCACGTCGCACTGTGGCAGGAAGGCGAGCTGACGGCCGGCGCAGTCGCGCTTCCCCGGCTGGACATGGTCCTGACGGGCGAGGACGGCGGCGGATCCGCCGCTCCCCACACGGGTCTGAGAATGGCCGTGTCCCGGAGCAGAGCGCCGGAAATCGCCGGCTCCGTGGCCGCAGACATCAACGCCACCCTAATTCCGATGGGCTCAGCCGGGTTTAAAACGTGCGCCGTCGCCAGCGGCGAAGTCGACCTTTACCTGCACGACGGCGGCCAGTACGAATGGGATTCCGCCGCACCCGTCGTCGTCGCCCGTGCCGCCGGACTGCATGTGAGCCGCCTCGACGGCTCGGCACCGCGGTACAACCAGGAAAACCCCTACCTCCCGGACCTGCTGGTCTGCCGCCCGGAACTCAGCGGACTGGTGTTGGCAGCAATCGGCAGGGCAAAACAGCAAAGCCCCCAAACGAAAGGACACGCCGGTGCGTGACGTGACCGAAAGCCCTAGGCGCATTCTTTCCCAGCTTGAGGTTCTCGAGTCCGAGGCCATCTACATCCTCCGGGAAGTGGTGGCGGAGATCGAGCACCCGGCGCTGATGTTTTCCGGCGGGAAAGATTCGATCGTCATGCTGCACCTCGCCGGTAAGGCGTTCGCTCCTGCCCGTATACCGTTTCCGGTGCTCCATATCGACACCGGCCACAACTTCCCGGAGGTGCTTGAACTCCGGGACCGCATGGTGGCCCGGTACGGATTGAACCTGGTGATCGGATCCGTTCAGGACGCCATTGAGCGTGGGATTGTTCGGGAAGAGCCGAACGGCTCCCGGAACCGGATACAGACCCCGGTGCTGCTGGAAACGGCGGAGAAGAACGGCTTCACCGCCCTGCTGGGCGGTGCCCGCAGGGATGAGGAAAAGGCCCGGGCCAAGGAGCGCATCTTCTCCTTCCGGGACGAGTTCGGCCAATGGGACCCCAAGAAACAGCGTCCCGAGTTGTGGAACCTGTTCAATGCCAAGGTCCACTTGGGTGAAAGCATCAGGGTGTTTCCGCTGTCCAATTGGACCGAGCTCGATATTTGGGAGTACATCGCGGCCGAAGGCATCGAAGTGCCCTCCCTCTACTACGCCCACCAGCGCGAGGTTTTCGAGCGCAACGGCATGCTGTTCGCAGCTAACGAGCTCTGCCAACCCGCCGCCCACGAGCCGACATTCACGGAATCGGTCCGCTACCGCACGGTGGGGGATGCCACCCTGACCGCCGCCGTCCGATCCCATGCCGACACCGTAGAGCTGGTCCTCGAAGAAGTCGCTGCCTCCCGGATAACCGAACGCGGGGCAACCCGCGGCGATGACCGGGTCAGCGAAGCGGCGATGGAAGACCGAAAGAAAGAAGGCTACTTCTGATGGACCTGCTGCGATTTGCCACTGCCGGATCGGTCGACGACGGCAAGAGTACCCTGATCGGTCGCCTGCTGTACGACTCCAAGTCCATCTTCAGCGACCAGCTGGAAGGAGTTGAGCGGACCAGCCGTGAAATGGGCTCGGAATACACAGAACTGTCGCTGCTGACGGACGGGCTGCGGGCCGAGCGGGAACAGGGCATAACCATCGACGTCGCGTATCGGTATTTCGCCACCCCGTCGCGGAAATTCATCATTGCGGACACCCCCGGCCACATCCAGTACACCCGGAACATGGTGACCGGGGCCTCCACCGCGGACCTGGCGATTGTGCTGGTAGACGCCAGGAAGGGACTCGTTGAGCAGAGCCGCCGCCACGCCTTTCTGGTTTCCCTGCTCCAGGTTCCACACCTTGTGCTGGCCGTCAACAAGATGGACCTCGTGGGTTACTCGCGCCAGGTCTACGAGGACATCCGGCGGGAGTTCACGGAGTTTGCGGCAAAGCTGCAGATCGCAGACCTGACCGTCATCCCCGTCTCCGCCCTGCACGGGGATAACGTCGTGGACCGCTCGGAGAACATGCCCTGGTACGAGGGCGGTTCACTGCTCAACCACTTGGAGAACGTATACATCGCCAGCGACAGGAACCTGGTGGACGGACGGTTCCCTGTGCAGTACGTAATCCGGCCGCACACCAGCGAGCACCACGACTACCGCGGCTATGCGGGCAAGATCGCCGGCGGGGTGATGCGAACCGGGGACGACGTGATCGTGTTGCCCAGCGGGCTGCCCAGCCGCATCGCGTCCATCGAAACCGCCGATGGTCCGGTGGACGAGGCGTTTGCGCCGATGTCTGTGACAGTCCGGCTGGAGGATGACATCGACATTTCGCGCGGGGACATGATCTGCCGGCCGCACAATCAGCCGAGCGTGTCCCAGGATATCGATGCCATGGTCGCGTGGATGAGTGAGGAGCCTCTCCGGCCCGGGCAAAAGCTGGCCCTCAAGCACACCACCCGCAACACCAGGGCCCTGGTGCAGTCCGTGCAGTACGAACTCAACGTCAACACCCTGCACCGGGACGAATCCGCCCCCGAACTTGGGCTGAACTCCATCGGCCGCGTCCGGCTGCGGACGACGACGCCGCTGCTGACCGACGAGTACCGGCGGAACCGTGAAACGGGCGGATTTGTACTGATTGACGAAAACACCCACAGTACCGTCGGCGCCGGAATGATCATCTGAAGCCACTGGCCGGGGCCATCACGCGTCACTTATCGGGGAGGATCAAAAGCAATGAGGTCAGGGAAAGTTTTTCAGGAGGGTCCGCGTGCTGCGACACCGGGCACTGAGCGGATTCTGCTGGTGGGTTCCAGCGGCGGTCATCTGGCGCAGCTGATGTCGCTGCGCCCCTGGTGGTCTGCGCATGAGCGGGCGTGGGTCACCTTTCCCACCGAGGATGCGAAGTCGAACCTCGAGGCGGAGACCGACGTTTCATGGGCGTTCTCGCCTACTACACGCAATATTCCCAATCTGCTCAGGAACGCCTGGCTTGCCTATCTCGTGATTCGCCGCTTTCTCCCCACCGTCGTCGTCTCCACCGGCGCCGGGAGCGCTTTCCCGTTCTTCGTCGCGGCCAGGGCTCTGGGCATCGCGACTGTGTACATAGAGGTCTTCGACAGGGTTGAGAGCCCCACCTTGACCGGCCGGCTCTGCCGCCCCTTCTCGGATCTCATGCTTGTCCAGTGGCGGGACCAACTTGGTCTGTACCCGGATGCGCAGTTGCTGGGAAGACTCCTCTGATGAGCAGGGCATCCAGGACAATAACGGTACTGGTGGGAACCGACTGCCATCCGTTCAAGAGAATCATCGACTGGGCCGACAAGTGGGCCCAGGCGAATCCGTCGGACCGGGTGATGGTTCAGTACGGCCACAGCGCACCACCGCGTATTGCCGCCGGCCGGGACTTCGTCTCGCCCAAGGAGCTGGCCAACCTGTTGGAGAGCAGTGAGATCGTCATTCTTCACGGTGGCCCTGCCACGATTTCAGAGGCGCGAAAGGCCGGCCACCTCCCATTGGTGTTTCCCCGGGACCCGCAATACGGGGAACATGTCGATGACCATCAGCAACGGTTCACGCGCTGGTCCGCCGAGAGGGGCCTCGCCATTTGCGTGGAGTCGGCGCCGGAACTGGACGCCCATGTGGCCGCGTCGGCGGAGAACGGCGCGGGAACCCGTCTCCTGATGGAGACCGAAACCTTCGGCGCCGACGAGGCCGCGCAGAAGCTGGCCGCACTGCTGCACAAGCGCCGGACCTCGACGAACCGCGCCTCCGTCGGAGCGCCCGTGGTGCTGTATGTTGCTGCTCCGGCCCACTCCGTGGACACCGTGCTGGAGTCGGTCGGGGGCCGCGCCTCAGTGGCTGTCCTCGGCGATACGCGCCAGCTCTGGCAGCGCGGCATCCTCGACAACGAGGATTGCAGCTGTGGCGTTCCCTTCCATGAGTGCGGGTTCTGGAAGGCCGTCGGCAAGTCCGCGTTCGGCGGTTGGGACGAAGTCGATGTCCGCGGTGTCAGCAGGCTTGCCGACGCCGCCATGCCGGCACGGAGGTTGGGGCCGGCGGCGCTGGCTGGAAGGCGGGAAGGACGGCTGCAGCTGGCCCGGTACAGCGGTTATTACCAGGCCATCTATGCTGCTGCCAGGGATGTCTCAGGTGCAGACGTCCTGGTCGACTCAGGCGAGGACCCAACGCTGGCCTACGCGCTGAGCCATAATCGAGAGATCGACCTCCGATTCCTCGAGATCGCCACGGCTGCTCCGTTCTGGTCCAAGACGCGGACCGCAGCCATGCGGGACAAACCGTCCTGGCTGAGCGCAGCATGGGCGGCCCACGCATTGAGCCGCCACCACATTCCCCGGGCCAGCCTGCCGCCGTCGGCCGCAAACGATAAGCAAGTCGTCGCAGGGGCCTGGACCGAGTTAGGACTGCCCGGTGGCAGTGCCGGCGACGGCGCCGCCGATGGTGCCGCTGGCCGGATCGGCCGGCCCACGGGGCCGTTCCACGCCATGGCTGCACGTCACGCCATGGCCGCCCGTCGCACCAACTCCGTACCCGACCCCGTTGCAGGGTGGTGATGACCATGGACCGGGTCACGGCCATAATTGCCACGAGGGACCGCCCGGAGATGCTGCGACAGGCGGTCAGCGCCGTGCTGGCGCAGACCTACGCCGGATTCATCGAAGTCCTGGTGGTCTTCGACCAGTCCGACCCTGACTATTCCCTCGCCGAGGAATCAGCTTCCCGAAGCGTGCGTGTTCTGACCAACGGGCGGAAGCCGGGACTGGCCGGTGCCCGCAACAGCGGCATCGAGGCAGCAACGGGGGAGTTCATCGCGTTCTGTGACGACGACGACATCTGGATAGGGCACAAGATCGAGGCGCAGGTGCAGGTGCTGGCGGACAGTCCCGGCACTGAGTTCGTGACCTGCGATATTACGGTCTCCTACGACGGGCAGTCCCACGACCGCCCGTTGGGGAAGTCCTGGATCACTTTCGTCGATCTGCTCCGCGACCGGCACACAGAACTCCATCCCTCGACATTCCTGATGCGGCGCTCCGCCGTCCTGGACGGGTTCGGTCTGGTGGATGAAGACGTCCCCGGCGGATTCGGCGAAGACTACGAGTTTCTCTTGAGGGTCTCCCGCCGGGGGCCGATTGCCCACGTCCGCCGGGTTTCGGCCATGGTCAGGTGGGGGAGCCAGTCCTTTTTCTTCCGCCGCTGGCAAACGATGTGTGATGGTCTGTCATGGATTCTGGACAAGTACCCGGAGTTCGACACGGTACCCGCCGGGGCTGCCCGGATCAGGGGCCAGTTGGCGTTCGCCCACGCGGCCATGGGTGAGCGGCGAAAGGCCCTGCGTTGGGCGGTATCGGCTGCCCAACGCAATCCCTTGGAACCACGCGTTCCCCTGGCTGCCGCCGTCGCGTGCGGCATTGTGACTCCGGCCCGCGTTATGGAGGCACTCCACAAACGGGGCCGCGGCATTTAGCGGCCGGCGCCGCCGGTCAACCGCTGACCAGCTTCCGCCAAGCCGCGGCGGAAGGCGCGTCCGTCAGGCGGTAGTCGCCGATCTTGACCGCGGAGTCCCAATACGCCACGAAGAGGGCATTGTTGTCCTTCAGGTACTTGCCGACCTTGGTAAGCCACGCACCACGTCCCGCCCCGCTGGGGTCCGAGGGAATGAGCCGGCTTCCCGTCTCGGCAATGCCGAAGGGCTTTCCCGCCCCCTTGGAGACCGCAACGACGTCTCGGTAGACCTTGGCCGGGTCCGGGTAGGTCGAGGGACCGGCGACGCTCCCGGCGTCGTTGTAGGGATCCCAGGCCAGGACGTTGATGTAGTCGGCCCCCGGGTAGTAGTCCTTCCAGTTCAGCTTCGAAGCCGGGTTCACGGTCCATCCCATGAGGATCAGCGTGGAGTGCAGGTGCTCGTTGTCCGCCTGGTCCTCCAGCCGCGCAATGTGCTGCCAGGCCGCGCGGTAGGCGGCCGCAGTGAATTTGCCCTGGGCGATTTCGGCCTCGGGTTCGTGCACGTAGGACCAGTAGGTTTCCTGGTCCCGCGGGGCCGTCTTGAACCAGGCCAGCAGGGCCGCGTCATATTTTCCTGCCAACACGTCTGCCGGCGGCGGGCGGAAGGAGATCACCAGGGATCTACCCTTAAACGTTTCCAGCGATGACCAGCTGGACGGAAGCGCATCGTCGAAGAGCCGGACGATGCCCAGCGAACCGAAGCGGCACTCCTCCCGCGCCAGCGCTTCTTCACGTGTCCCTCCGGAGCTCGATTGTCCAAGGCTGGAGCCGAAGACGGTCCCCGACGTCGGCGCGGGGGCGGGAGTCGGCGCACCGGCAGGTACCTCCTGCATGGAGACGTCATCCACCTGCAAAAACTGGCCCGGTGCCAGGTCCCACGCCAGGATGTTCAGGTCCATGGACGAACAGTTGTAGGCGGCCGTGACATCGAAGGCGATCTTCGTCCAGTTCGTGTCCGTCAGGTTGAAGGAGGACCCGGTGAGCGGGACGTCGCCCTGTTCCTCGCGGACCCGTACCTGACCCGATATGCCGGGGGTGTCGGTACGGACCCAGGCGCTTACGGTGTAGCGCGTTCCGGCTTTGGTGGATCTGACGGTATTGAGTTCATCGTTCAGGACGGCTGTCTGCTTGCGGTTCGTTGTGAGCTCGACGGCGTGCCGGCCACTGTGGCCGCCGCTAACTACGGCCAGCTCCTGGGTGCTGCTGTCATTGGTCCGCCAGCCAGGGGTGCCAACTTCAAAACCGCCGTTTACCACCTGTTCTGCCGAGCCCGCCTCAACCGGATCAGAGCCGGCTTCGGCAAGACCCAGGACAATTGCCAGGGCCGTGCAGCTGCCGGCAACTAACCGCCT
This sequence comes from Arthrobacter sp. YAF16, assembly GCF_052113385.1. Lineage (NCBI taxonomy): Bacteria > Bacillati > Actinomycetota > Actinomycetes > Micrococcales > Micrococcaceae > Arthrobacter > Arthrobacter sp. YAF16. The sequence continues at coordinate 1,632,967 of NZ_JBFRDC010000001.1, read as the reverse complement.
GAGACGGCTCCGGTGCGCGGGGGTCCGCCGGGGCAGGGGCAAGACGGCATCGGTCCCTGGGGTATACCCGGTGTCTCTTGAGCGATTCATAGGCTTGCTCCTGCGCCCGAGGGCGTTGATCACGATGCACAGTGAGACCCGGCTGCGATCAGGGCTTTCGAATCGGGTCAGAGCGGCCGTGTTGATGTGAAGAGACTGTACAACTCTTCGTCACGGATTCCCACAGGTGCTACGCGGGCGGCGCCTCAAATTACTCGTGTATCAGGGAAGCAATATCGTGCACAATGGGACCACATGCCGCAGGCGGCAGTTTGGGGGAACCGGCGGAGGGACCGATTATGCGCAACCGGTGGCGGGTACAACGCCTTGTGAGCGGCACAGGCACGTCGCCGTTGGACACTCTGGTGGAGCAGCTCTGGCGCCTCCCGGTCGCTTCGGGTCAGGTCCGTGTTGTCCTCAACCCCGCTGCCGACGATGAATGGCGCGACGTGGAATCGTATTGGGTGCTTCCCAACGCGTCACAGGCGCGGCTGCTGATCCCGCTGGCGACGCCGCAGGTCACGGCCGCCAGTCTGCTCCAGTACCGGGCGTTGCGCCGCGGCAAAGTCAATACGGCGCGAATCCTCTTGGGATCGTTGGCCCGGCTGGGCATACGGCCGGTCCTGACCAGGTTGTGCGTTCAGGAGCGCGTGGCTCCGGTGGCGCGGGGAGCCCGGGAAGCGCTGCCGCTTGCCGCCGTGGCGGCCAAGCTGCGCGGCAGCGTCATGACAGAGGGAGAGGCCGGGCCGGACTTCCACGCTACGGGTCACCAATTGTTCGCCTCGATAGGTATCCGGGAAGGCGATAATCGCAAGCCGACGCTGCAGCTGGTGGACGGGGCGGGGAAGCCGGCCGGCTATGCCAAACTGGCCTGGAATGAGAGCAGCAGTGAGTTTGTCCGGACGGAAATCGGTGCGTTGAGGGCCGTCGGCGCGTCGGCCGGGCCGGTACGGGCTCCCGCTCTGCTGGCCGTTGGAACCCACGGTCAGTTTTCGTATCTGGTGACTGAGCCCCTGCCTCTGGACGTGCGCGCCGTGCGTGGACGTGTCAAGGGCCCCACCCCTCAGGAGCTCTTCGCCCTGTGCCCCGTTAGCAGGGTGGACACGCTGTCCTCCACCGAACACTTCCAGAATTTGAGCCGCCGGCTGGCTGCCCTTGACCCGGCGTCTGAACCGGAGTTGGCGCAGGCCCTGGCCCGCCTGGAAGAGTTGTTGCGCGCCGGGGATCCGTTGTTGCCGGTGGCCGAACGCTGGCACGGTGACCTTGTTCCCTGGAACACCGCAAGGGATTCCAAGGGTCTCCTGTGGTGCTGGGACTGGGAGTCGTGCGAGCCCGATGCGGTCGCCGGCCTGGACGCCGTGCACTGGATGTTCAGTGTCAGGCGCGAACGCGGCGAGGGTCCGATGGCAGCCAATCTGCTCCGTGCCATGGCGGACGCCGGACCGTTTTTCGAGGCAGCGGGTGTTCGGCGGGACGCCTGGCCCGTGCTGGCGGGGGTCTACGCGATGGTGGTAGCCGAACGGGCGTGGACGCTGGCTGTCCGCAACGGCGGCTGGGCCTCGTCTTGGATCTCCGTGCGGGAGCTGATCGACCTGCTCGGCGCCGCCCAGGGCCTCCTTGATGCCCTTGATGGGCAAGGAGCGGTTGAGGAGTCACCTGCCGGCCCGGCTGCGTCCACGGCACCGCCGGCCTAGGGATCCGCTCAGGCCCAGAGCGGATCCCGCTGGAGATAATCCGCAAGTTCCTTGTTGTGCGGGGCGTAATAGGACGTGAGTTCTTCTCTGGCGGCCTCGGGCATGGTGGACCGGGCGCTGGCATTGAACGTTTTGGTGGTTGGCAGGCTATATGGGGGGATGCCAAGGAAATCGCACACCCGGTTAAAGACGCCCTGGACGTCGTCGTACATATCCTCGCTGCGCAGGACCAGCAGCTGGCCCTCCGGAAACGCGCGGTGCCAGTTCTGCAGCTGGGGCAGATACACGCCCCTGGCGCGGTAGGTGTAAAAGTCATGGGCGGCGCTGTAGTACCGGGAGTCGGCCGCCATTTTCCCGGACTCGCCCTCAAGCCTCGCGTCCTCGGCGGCCAGCGCCGCCTCGAAGCTGAGCGGCTCGACGCCATTCTGGACCCTTTCCTGGTAATGGGAGTATGCGCGTTCCACTGGATCTCTCAGCAGCGCTATCGCCTTGATATCGGGGGCGACCGCGCGCACCTGCATTGCGATCCGGGGGTCCCAGAGATAATACGGGGACGCCTCCCCGCTGATCGGACGGTAGCCCAGTTTCCGGGACAGCAGATTGCGGTACGACTCCGTGTGGAAGTGCGAGCGATACCAGAGCTCGCCTCGCCCGCGCTCCTTGAAGAAGTAATCAGTACTCTTCTTGCCCCGCACCTGTGGAAAGAGCCCCAGGACCCCGGGGTGCATCAAGAGGTAGTTGTACAGGGAGGTTGTGCCGCCGCGCTTTGCGCCGACGATCAGGAAGTCCGGCGCTGGCCTCGCTCCCACGGTCCCCTTGGCGTAGGACCGGGTGACCAGGTCACCGGCATCCTTCATCCACCGTGGAGCTGCGTCTTTGATGTCGCTGAGTCCAAGCATTGCAGATTCCTCATTGGTCTAGTGAGTGGTTTCAGAAGGAAGGGATTCCAGGGAGGGGAGGGGCTAGGTGGCGGTCGGGGTTTTACGGCGCACGGTGCGGGACAGAAGGGCAAGGTCGTCCAGGTGCAGCCGCTTTCTGTCCAGCCAGCACCATGTGGCAAGGGCGGCCATGCTGGCGGACCCGGCAACAAATACGGCTGCCGTTGACTGGCCCATCAGCACCCTGGTCAGCACGCTGACCGGTGCAACACAGGCGCCGGCGACAAACAGGGCGTAGAAAACCCGCCGCGCGCCGAACTTGATGCCCAGGAAGATACGGCTTTCCACGGAGGCTAGCACCGAGTCCAGCAGGAGGCTGAAGGCCCAGGAAACTGCCGCCCCCGTGATGCCCCAGAGGGGAACCAGCCACAGGTTCCCGATCACGTTCAGGACCAGCACAACCACCTTGTTCGCGGCCATCCACCCGCTTCTGCCGCTCATCATGAGCAGCGCGTCCACATTCCCGGCCATCAGGAACGCTATGGCGCCCACGCACAGCACCGTTAGTGCCGTGCTTCCGCTCTCGAAACCGGGGCCCAGCCAGCCAAGGACGGTCGGGGCGAAAAACATGAACAGCGCATAGATCGGCGCCCCCAGCAGCACTATCCAGCTGACCGTTGTGGAGTAGAGATCCTGAACCTGGCGCGTCTTGTTCTCGCTGAGCAGGGCACTGAACCGCGGCGATATCACCATCCTCATGGCGGTGGAGACGATGAGCCCTACGCTGATGAAGCGGCTCGCGGCCCCGTAGACGCCAGCCGCCCCGGCCCCTGCGATCAGGCCCACCAGCACCACATCGAACCAGATGATCGACTGCTCCACGCCCGACGAGAACCATCGGGGCAACGCAAACTTCCATATCTGGACGTTGAGCTCACGGTCCGGCCACAGGGCCCCCCGGCCGCCGGCACCCCGTTCGTGCGCGTCGACGCGCCGCCACAGAACCATCAGGGCCGCCAACATTCCGATCGCCGCGGGCGCAGCCCATGCGATGGATGCCAGCACCGGGATCGGGCCCAGGCCCAGGGCACCGAGTCCGAGGGCGCCCAGCACCAGCAGGGGGCGGGCGACCGGCAGGCCAATGTTGCCGATCGCCGCATACGGCACAATGCTCCCCAGGCCGCGGGTTGCGGCAAGCGCAACCACCATGATCGCAGCCGCGGGCAGGAACCAGCTTGCCCCCTGCACCGCCTGGACCAGCTGTTGGCTGTCGGCGTCACCCCCGGTGCCGAGTTGGGGCGCAAGCACGGCCATCAGCAGTGCCAACAGGATCCCGACCACGGCGGTGGGAACGAGCAGGGCCATGGTGGCGCCCCGGAGCTTGGACCGGTCCGAGATCTGCAGGCGGGGGAGTACCCAGACGGCAGCGGTATCCATGCCGGCTTTCGCCAGGCCCAGCACGATGGTGAAGATGGCGATGGTCTGCAGCACGACGCCGGAGCCCGCTTCGCCCAGTGCACGCGCAAGGATGAACGTCAGCGCAAAGCCCATGACTGAGCCGATCGCAGCTCCCAGGATTCCGATGATGCCGCCGCGTGCGGCCTGCCGGCGTTCCGCGCTGTGGGGGGAAGCCCCCCGGTCAACTTCCTGCTCCACCCCGGCGGCGCTCACGACGACTTGAGGCTTCCGGCTTTGGAAATTGAATCGGAAACGGACGCCTTGGAAGCTGACTCCGCGAGGAGCGCCTTGGAGACTGTTCCCTGGGCGGCCGCTTTGGGCAGGCTTTTGACTTCCCGGTGCCGGCCCTCCTTCGCGGAGGCTTCCGGGTCAAGGATCCTTCGCCCGGATGGGACCAGTACTGTTCCCGCGAGCTGTGCCTCGATGTCGCTCATTTCGGCGGCGTTCAGAGCCAGCGCATCGATCCGGGTCCGCAGGCATTCCCCGACAAGCAGAACGAAATCGGAGAGACGACCGGCTGCCAGACGGCTCGAATGCGGTGCTGACGGCGGCAGAGCCAGAATGATCACCTGGCCCGAGTCGCGTCCAATGAGTTCCCGGCGGACCGCTTCGGTCACGAAGTCATCGGCGTCGAAGATTGTCCGTCCGCGTTGTGGCTGGAACACCGAGAGGGACTGTACGAGGCCGGATCTGAAGAGGCGGCCGTCGGTTCCGGCAGCATGGCTGTCCAGCTGCAGTCCGGCCGTCAGGACCCTCATTTGGTCCTCCGAGGCCCCCATCATGATCAACTCGACGCGGGTTCCAGCCTCAGCCAGCACGACCGCAAGGTTGGCAGCCACGTCCGAGGGCCGCGAATGTTGAGTCTCATCGATGACCGTCAGGGTGCGCAGCCGGTTGTTTGAGCTCGCCAGGAGCCGTTCACGCACCACACGGAACTGGTCCAGGTCCGCGCCCGCGGCAGGCATCGTTGCACGGGAGGCGCTCAACCGGACCAGGAGGGGGCCCGCGCCCGCCCCGCGTACGTCGTACCAGTCCCGGACGCGCCGGTCCAGCATATTGACGGCGAACGCTAGCACCAGCCCCAACACGAAGGCGGCCAGCGAGCCGGTGAGCATCACCGTCACCGGCTGCGGGTGATAGCTCACCTCGTTCTGTGCCGCCGGGTTCAGCACCGTACCGCCATTCGTGTCGATCAGGGACAGCTGGTTCAGCTGCGACTGGACACTCCCGATCTGGGCGAGGATCGAGGGTGCACTGCCACCGGCGCGCGGGAGAGCCTTCTGCAGGCCCGACAGCTGCTGCTGAAGCTGGCCCTGGAGCTTGGACTTCCGTTCCTCAGCCTGGCCTTGGCGGTAGGAGAGGTAAGAATTGGCGAGCGCATCCGCGCCCGCCCTGGCGTTCTGCGCCGTGCTCGAAGTGTAGGAAATCGCCATCGTCGTACCGTTGGCCAACGTCGTGACATTCACCCCGGCCCGGAGCGCCGCGACGGAGTCGCCGTGGGCCAGGTTGGCCGCGGCGGACTGGGCCACCACGAAGGAGCTTGCCAGCTGCTGTTCCGTGGAGGCGTCAAGCAATGCTGAGCTCGCTTTGGCGGGGTTAAAAGGGTCGGTGGTGATGACGTTGAGGTTGACAACGGTGGAGGCCGTCACGGAAGTCGGCGTCAAGCCCAGGTAGACCGCGGAGGCGCTGATTCCCAGGAGGGTGACCAGTGCGATGGTTTTCCATTGCCGTCGCAAAACTACCGCGTAGTGACCGAGTCCGACGGAAGAATTCTCGTCCATTTGTTCCTCAATCTGCCGACAGATCGCCGGCAATACGCCCAAAACGGGAGACCTTACTCAGCGCCGGGCCGGGGCTGATGGCACGACGATATAACCCGGCCGGCCGGGGGCATATAGGTATTTGTGTGCAGGTACTACTTAGGAACTACTCGTTGCCCAGCATTGTGCCGGTTGTCATACTGAACGCCGATAGCCAACCAGCCCGATACCTTCCTAAGAGGACGCCAGGCATGACAACGGACCTCCCGGCCGCGACAGCCGGCGTCGCGGCACCGCACCGAACCTTCGTTCAGCGCCAGGATCGGGAACGACCCGGGGCCACCGCCGAGTTGCCGCGCTGGCCGTTTGCGCTGATCTTCCTGGGTTACCCCCTTTGGTGGCTCGCCGGCCTCAGCGATCTCATTTGGATCGGCGTCGGCGGAATCATGTTCCTGTATTTGGTGCGATTCCGTTCGGTGCGGGTGCCGAAAGGATTTTCGGTGTGGGTGCTTTTCCTCCTCTGGATGACGTGTTCGTCCATCGCTATCGATTCACCGGATCGGATGCTCGGATTTGTTTACCGGCTGCTGGTTTATCTGGCGCTGACTGTCATTTTCGTCTATGTCTATAACGCCAAAGCGCACCTGAAGGTGCAGTACGTGCTCGGCTGCCTGACGGTGTTCTGGGCGGTCGTCGTGCTGGGCGGCTATTTGGGACTTCTATTTCCCACTGTGGTCATCCACACCCCGCTGAGCTTCGTTTTGCCGCAATCCCTGATGCGGAACGAGCTGGTGAACCAGATGGCCATCCGGCGGCTGACGCAGTTTAATCCCACCGCCTGGAGCTACATCGACCCACGGCCCAGCGCGCCTTTCCTGTACACAAACAATTGGGGCGCCGCATACTCTCTGCTCCTGCCGCTGGTGGTGGGCTACCTCTGGCAGATCCGCAGGAGCCGCCGCTTTTGGCTGGTGCTGGCGGCCATTCCGGTCTCCTTCATACCGGCGTTCCTGACCCTTAACCGGGGCATGTTCCTGGGTCTTGGCATCGCGCTGCTCTACGCCGCCATGCGGATGGCACTGGCAGGAAACCGGAAGGGCCTTGGCGCGCTGCTGGGTATGGGGATCCTGGTGGCGATCATCGTCCAGGTCCTTCCCGTCACCGAACGCCTGCAGAACCGGCTCGGCGTCAGCAGCACCACCGAGGACAGGGAGTCCCTCTACGCCGAGGCCCTGAACGAAACGCTGAAGTCACCCATTTTTGGTTTCGGGGCCCCCAGGCCATCCGTCACCATTGGCGCACCGTCGGTGGGAACACAAGGTCAGATCTGGATGGTGCTCTATTCCCACGGCTTCCTTGCGGCAGCCTTCTTCCTGCTCACGTTCGCCGTCATGTTCTTCTATACACTGCGGCTCTCGGACCCGGTGGGCCTGGCCTGCAACACCGTCCTGCTGGTGTCGCTAGTGGAAGTGTTCTACTACGGCATGCTCACGTCGGGCCTGGCGCTTATGCTGATCGCAGGGTCAATCGGCCTGCAAAAGGCAGCCGCACTGAAACGGGGGCTGCGACCGCCGGGCAAAGGGGTGTTCCCATCGAACTTCTAAGCGAGCTCCGCAACGATATCAAGGCAAACCGTGGCCAATCCAAGGGCCAGTTCGTCATGGTTCTTTACCGGATTGCGCACGCAAGCCGCAAGCCATTGGATAGACGCCCCCGGCCGCATGCCGTCGTCATCGGCGCGGCGTACAGGCTGCTGGTGGAGTGGGTGCTGGGCGTCGAGATTCCCTGGCGCACCAAGGTCGGTTCCGGCGTGCGCGTCTACCACGGCGTCGGCGTGGTCATCAATGACCGGACCGTCATCGGCAACAATGTCGGCATCCGGCAGAACGTCACCATCGGCAACAAGGGTGCCGCCGGTCCGTGCCCGGTGATCGAAGACGATGTCGAGATCGGTGCCGGGGCAATCATCGTCGGCGGCATCCGAATCGGCAAAGGGGCCCGGATTGCAGCCGGCGCCCTGGTGACCAAGGACGTGCCACCGGGGTATATGGCGATAGGGAACCCGTCGGTGCTGCGGCCGCCGCTGGCTGTTTCGGCGGACACAACCCCCGCCTGAGCGGCCGTCCGCACTCCGCGGCTATCGGGTGGCGCTATAGACGTCGGTGCCGAAGTGGTTCAATCCGGAAACCCCCGCCATACCAAGATGCGGCAGGGAGAACGTGTCCTCGATACTGGCAAGCAGGCTGTAGTGGTTGTAGAGAGTGTCGGACGAGGTATTGGGACGCACGAAGGGCGAGATCACCAGGGCACCAACCTTCCCCCCTCCCGCACCGAAGACTGCCTGCAGCGGGGCCCCCCGATCGATGTTCTCCCCTTCCTCCTTGTCGCCCTCATCGAAGGTGATGACCAGCATCCCGTCCGCCATAAAAGCAGGGGAGGAGGTGATCGCCGGAACCCACTTCTTCAACCATGCATCAGCCGTGGCCAGACCGCCTGCCACCCCGTCGACGCAGGGGGAATCGTGTCCGTCGTTGCACGTGTTGGGCGTGATGTAGGACAGATTAGGGGTGGTTTCCACCGCTTTCAGATCCGCGGTCAGCCCGGTCAGGTCCACGACGTTCTTGGCGCAATCGGGGGAATCGGTGATCGCAGCAAAGTACACGAACGGATTATGTCGGGTGGCGTACTGGTCGCCGATCCTGGGCGTCTTGGTGGTGTCTGCGGCGTTCAGTTTAGGGTGCCGACACGCGGTGCCCATGTCCTCCATGTAACCCTTCCACGACAGCCCCGCTGAGCTCAGCTGCCCTGCAACGGTGGGCACACTATCCGGGTAGAGGCAGCCGAAGCCGGCAAGCTGGCCGTAGGACGCCGTGCCGGTCTGAGTAAATTCGTGGTAAACGGCACAGTCATGCATGGTCTTGGGGTTGGGGCCCTGTCCCGAGATCTGCGCTATGTAGTTCGGCAGCGAACTCGGCGCCACGGCATAATACGACGTCAGGAGAACGCCTTGCTGCCGCAGCGTCTGCGACAGGTACGGCGCCTGCGATTCCGCGCCCCACGCCCGGTCGTAGCTGGTGTTTTCCAAGTTGATGACAAACACGTGAGCCGGCTTGGTCGCCGCCGCCATGGCCGCGGGGGTGCCGCCCGCTCCCGGTTCGGACCCGGCCGGTTTGCCGCCGCACCCCGCCAGAAGGGATGCCAGGGCCAACGCAGCCACTCCAGCAAGTGCCGCGCCAGCAAGTGCCCGTCCGCTACCTGCCCGTCCGCCAAGGGCCCTGCCGGCAGCTGCTGTGGCCGGCAGCGTCGCCATGCCGGACTGCCGGCGGCGGGTTCGGGCGGAGGTACTGCGGTGCGGCCTCATATTGTTTCCATTCCCTCTGTCAGCTGATGCTGCGGCTTTGTTGGCTCTACAACTAGCACCAGCGTGCGGACGGGTCTATAGGTAGTAACGCCTTCATGGCGGCCCGGACAGCATCCGGAGGCGACCTGCCGGCTTCCCTTCGCCCCGCTCGGGTAGCCCCGCGCCGGGGGCGAGTAGTGCAGCAGATTTGACGGGTAGCGACGGACAGGATTCGGGTAGCCGGATGCCTTTATCCACCTTACTTTTAGCGGTCACGGCGTCATACTCTTGCTTCACTCTTCGACTCTGAGGAGTGCCTGGTCTTCAAGCATGCGCCTCTTCCTGGCGCATTCCGGTCTCTTTCTAAGGGGGCTCCCTGTGTCGAGGGCGCGCGCTGTTTCAAAAATTGTTGGCCCGCTGGCCATTGCTTCAATAGTGTTCTCGACCCTGGTGGCCAATCCGTCACCGGCCTCGGCGGCGCCGGTGGTGGTGCGGAATGGATCGACGGCAGCGACGGCCGCGGCCTCCTGCTGGGAGATAAAGCAGGACAACCCCGCAGCCGCGGACGGCACCTATTGGCTGCTGACGCCGGCCATGGATGCCCCCGCCCAGTTCTACTGCGACATGACCACCGACGGCGGCGGCTGGGTCCTGATCGGCAAGGGCCGGGAGGGCTGGGTAGTCAACAACAACGGGAAAGGCTCGCCGTCGGCGCTGCGCACTGCCGGACTGAGCCCTATGTCGTCAGCGACGACGCAGTACTCGGCCACTGTGGTGGAGGCTCTACTCAACGGCGGACGTCCGGACGCCCTGGCCGACGGTATCCGGCTCAAACGAGCCATGAATGCGGACGGAACGCAGTGGCAGGAAGCCCGCTTCAATACGAACAAGCAAGACCGCTGGGTCTGGACGTTCAGCGCGGAGCACCAGGTGGCCTGGTATTCCTTCAACGGCGTGCGCGGCGGCGGAGGGCTGACGTCCAACTTCGGGGCCGACGATGCTTACCAGCGGATCTACACGAATTCGCTGACGGACCAGGCACAGGGCTACACCCAGGGCTTCTCCTATGGCCCGACAGTCGCGGGCACCAGCAGCAGCACCAGCTACCTGTGGTCGGCCACGGACGGGCAGGGCTCCGCCCGTCCCTACACGGAGATGTATCTCCGTCCCCAATTTACCTCCCTGGACGCGGGGTTCACGCGCATCGGTGACAACGGCAGCGCCGTGAAAACGAATGCGCCGGTCGCGGCGTCCTTGGCGCTGGACAGCCCCTGGGGCCTGGCCGATCCGGTGACCCCGAAGCGCGAAGGCGACGTGCTGTCACAGGCGTTCGTCCAGAGCGGCAACACGATGTACGTGGGCGGCAACTTCACCGCCGTCCAGCGCACCGCCAATTCCACCGGGGCGGATAAGGTCCCCCAGGCGTTCCTGGCGGCATTCGACGTCACTACCGGCCAACTGCTGCCTGGATTCGCCCCGAAGTTTGACGGCTCCGTGATGTCCCTCGCAGTGCTGCCCAATGGCAACGTCGTGGCCGGGGGCACATTCACCACCGTGAACGGCGCACCGTCGCCCTCCCTCGTGACACTCAACCCCACAACAGGTGCCACGGCGACGAACTGGTCGGCGGTAGTGGAAGACCGCATCGTAGGGGACGTCATGAGGGTGACGGATATGGCCGTCAACGGGAAGTGGCTCTATCTGGGCGGTGCTTTTACCCACCTCGGCGGAGGAAGCCAGCCGACCGCGGTCACCTATGCGCGGGACCTGGGCCGCGTGTCACTGGCCGACGGCACACCGGACCCGGACTGGAACCCCAACATGGACGGGACTGTCATGGGCATCTCGCCGTCCGCGGACGGGAGCCGGGTCTATGCCGCAGGTTTCTTTTCCAACGCCAATGGGATGACTGCGCGGAGGGCTGCCGCCGTGCAGACCGTTGCCGGCGCCCCGTTGGCCACCCCGGCGTGGAACCCGGTCTGGAGTGCCCCCAAGGATTACCAGCAGACCGTGGGGGCCGTCGGTGACCGTGTCTGGGTTGGCGGCTCGGAGCACGGGCTCTTCAGTTTCTCCCCTTCGACGTTTGATCGGCTCTCGGGCAACATTGGCAAGAACCACGGCGATTTCCAGACGATGACGTCGAGCACGACCGGCATGCTCTACGCCGGCTCGCACGGCCACGACTGGAACTATTCCAACGCGTTCACCTGGCCGGACGTGGGAACCGGCTGGACCGAAGCCGACGCCTTCAGCTATATTGGCGCGTGGGACGCGGGGACCGGCCAGATTGTCCCCACCTTCAGCCCGACCATCACCTGTGCCAAGAAGGCGGAAGGTGTGTGGGCGTCCGTGGTGGACAGCAATGGCACCTTGTGGGCAGGAGGAGACATAGCCACCGCGGCAACGCGAACTTCGGTGTCGAGGTGGGCGGGAGGCTTCGCGCGATTCCCGCAGACGGACGCGACCGCCCCTACCACCCCAGCCAACGTGACGCCGTCGTCGGACGGATCCACGACGGTGAAGCTGACGTGGGGCGCCGCTACGGACAACAGCGGCAGCGTTTCCTACCAGATCCTGCGTAACGACCGCGTTGTCGCCACCACCACCGGGACGAGCATGACCGTCCCGAAGGGCGGGGAAAACCGGTTCTTCGTGCGGGCGGTGGACGCCGCCGGCAACCTTTCCGCCAGCTCGCCGGCGGTGGTCACCAGCGGTGGAAATCCCTCGCCCGTGGCCGCCTTCACCTCCGCCGCCGACGGCTGGATCGAAACCTTCGACGCCTCGGCTTCAACCGACAACGGGAGTATTGCCGACTATGCCTGGAACTTCGGCGACGGCACCACCGGATCCGGCGCCACCGTCAGCCACACCTACGCCGCAGCCGGGACCTACCAGGTCCGTTTGGTGGTCACCGACAACGGCGGCGAACGAGCGGGCCTGACGAAGACGCTGACGATTGTGCAGCCTGCCCCGAAGGATGCCTACGGAGCTGCCGTTTACGGTGAGAATCCCACACTCTACTACCGGTTGGGCGACGGCAGCGGCACCACCGCGGCGGATTCAGGCAGCTCGGATAGCCCGGGGACGTATTCGGGCGGCGTGGCCCTCGGCTCCGCCGGGGGACTGCCGGGCCTGCCGGACACCGCCGCCACCTTTGACGGCACATCCGGCCTGGTGGCCAGCCAAAAGAGCTACGACAACCCCAGCACCTACTCACTGGAGCTGTGGTTCAACACCACCACCACCCAGGGCGGCAAGCTGATCGGCTTCGGGGACCAAGCAACCGGAACCTCCAACAACTATGACCGGCACGTGTACATGCAGGACGACGGCCGGCTGGTGTTCGGCACCTGGACTGGCCAGCCGAACACCATTACCAGCCCCGTCGCCTACAACGACGGCAAGTGGCACCTGATGGCGGCCACGCAGTCCTCCGACGGCATGGCCCTTTACGTGGACGGTGCGAGAGTGGGGACGAATCCGCAAACCCAGGCCCAGCCCTACGCCGGGTACTGGCGGATCGGCGGCGACACGACCTGGGGTTCCAGCAGCCCGTTCTTCGCCGGAACCCTCGATGAGGCGGCCGTCTATCCGGCGGCACTGACGGCGGCAAAGGTGGCCCAGCACTACCACCTCGGCGGCGGCAACCTGGCTCCGGCAGCGTCCTTCAGCTCTGCGGTCAGCGCGGACTCGGCGGCTCTGGACGCCTCCGGCTCCACCGATGATGGCAGCATCGCCAGCTACGCGTGGGACTTCGGCGACGGCACGACAGGCACGGGCGTAACCACCACCCACGCCTTTCCCTCGGCCGGCACCTACCAGGTCACACTGACCCTGACCGACGACCTTGGACTGACATCCTCCGTCAGCCACCCGGTGGCGATCACGCGGCCAGCACCGGCGGATGCCTACGGGGCCGCCATCTACGGCGATAACCCCACGCTGTACTACCGGGTGGGTGAAAGCGACGGCACCACCGCGCAGGACTCCAGCCCGGCCGGCAGCGCCGGAGACTACTCGGGCGGCGTCACCCTGGGAGCTGCCGGGGCGCTGGCGGGAGGGGCAAGCACCGCGGCCACCTTTGACGGCGACTCCGGCCTGGTCGCCAGCCGCAGCTCCTTCACGAATCCGTCAACCTACTCCCTGGAGGTTTGGTTCAACACCACCACCACCCGGGGCGGGAAGCTGATCGGGTTCGGAAATCGCGCGACGGGAACCTCGGACAATTACGACCGGCATGTGTACATGCAGGATGACGGCCATTTGGTGTTCGGAACGTGGACAGGTCAAATGAATACGATCACCACGCCTGCTGCCTACAACGACGGGCTGTGGCACTCGGTGGTGGCCACGCAGTCTTCCAACGGCATGGTCCTCTACGTGGACGGTGCCGAGGTGGGAACCAATCCGCAGACGGCGGCCCAGGACTACACGGGCTACTGGCGGATCGGCGGCGATACGACCTGGGGTTCCAGCAGTTCGTTCTTCGCCGGCACCCTCGACGAGGCTGCCGTCTACCCGTCGGCACTGACGGCGGCGCAGGTGGCCAAGCACCACGAACTCGGCACCACCGTGCCGCCGGTGAATAAGGTGCCGGTGGCATCGTTCACTTCGACGGTGAAGGATCTGGGCATCACGGTGGACGGGTCCGGCTCCTCGGATTCGGATGGCACGGTTGACTCCTACGCCTGGGACTTCGGTGACGGGTCCAWTGGTCAGGGTGCGACGGCGACCCACACGTATGCGGCTGCCGGAACCTACACGGTGAAGCTCACCGTGACCGACAACCAGAGCGCGACGGGTGAGAAGACGGACCAGGTGACCGTGACGGCTCCGCCGGTGAATAAGGTGCCGGTGGCATCGTTCACTTCGACGGTGAAGGATCTGGGCATCACGGTGGACGGGTCCGGCTCCTCGGATTCGGATGGCACGGTTGACTCCTACGCCTGGGACTTCGGAGACGGGTCCAATGGTCAGGGTGCGACGGCGACCCACACGTATGCGGCTGCCGGAACCTACACGGTGAAGCTCACCGTGACCGACAACCAGAGCGCGACGGGTGAGAAGACGGACCAGGTGTCCGTGGCGGCGCCGGCACCGGTGGACGTGGTGGCTGTTCCGGCCAAATCCGCATGGAGCTGGCGCTACGAAGCCACCGCGCCTCCCGCCGGCTGGAAGGGACAAGGCTTCGACGCCTCGTCCTGGAAGACCGGAAACGGCGTCCTGGGCTTCGGCTCCACGGGCCTGGGTACTAATGTCGACGTCAGCACCGGAACCAGCACGCGACCGCTTGCTGCCTACTTCATCAAGACGTTCACGGTGGATAACGCGGCCAGCGTTTCCAAGCTGACGCTTAAGACGGTCGCCGACGACGGCGTGGTGGTGTACGTCAACGGAACCGAGGTGGGCAGGAGCAATATGCCTGCCGGCACCGTGACGTTCAATACCTACGCATCGAGCGCACCTCGCACCTCGGTGGCCGCGGCCAGCCCGGTGACGATGGATGTGCCGGTGGTCCTGCTTCGGAACGGTGCCAACACGATCGCCGTCGAGACGCACCTGAACTACCGCGCTACGGCCGACATCAGCTTCGACCTGAACGCCACTGCAACGGTCGGCGGGACGGTGCCGAACCAGGCCCCGGTCGCCAAATTCACCTCGACGGTTTCGGGACTGGGGGTTGCGCTGGACGGGTCCACGTCGGCCGATCCTGACGGGACGGTGGCATCGTATGCCTGGAATTATGGTGACAACACCACCGGGACAGGTATCACGGCCACGCACACCTATGCCGCCGCTGGGACGTACACGGTCACGCTCACGGCTACGGATAACAAGGGCGCAACCGGTGTGGCAACGGCTCCGGTGACAGTCACCTCGGTGACGGGGCCGGTGGATGTGGCCGTGGTGCCGGCGAAGTCTCCCTGGAGCTGGCGCTACGCCTCAACGGCGCCGGATGCCGCGTGGAAGACCAACGGGTTTGATGCCTCCTCGTGGAAGATCGGCAATGCGGTTCTCGGGTTCGGCTCAACAGGCCTGGGAACGAACATCGATGTGCAGCCACCGACCAGCAGCCGGCCGCTGGCAGCCTACTTCCTCAATCAGTTCAATGTGGACAACCTCACCAAGGTCTCGAAGCTGACGCTGAACACTGTGGCTGACGACGGGGTGGTGGTGTACGTCAACGGAACGGAGGTTGCCCGGCAGAATATGCCGGCCGGGCCGGTGACGTTCTCAACGTACGCGTCAACCGCGATCAGCACAGCCAAAGCCAACGCGGCGCCGCTGTCCATCGACGTGCCGCTGTCCGTGCTGGTGGCAGGCATCAACACCATCGCGGTGGAAACCCATCTGAACTACCGCTCGACACCCGATGTCAGCTTCGATCTCAAGGCTACGATGACCAAACAGCCCTGAGCCGCAGCGGGGGATCACGCCCCGCTATGAGCACCAGATGGACCCGTCGGCTGCTGTATCAGCGGCCGGCGGGTCCTTTTCTGCGCGGCTGGGGGAGTGTGTCGCCGTCCCGGACTGCCCGGCGGTTGAGCGTACGGTCGGTCAGCCTGGACCGCGGGGGCTGACGCAGGGCAGGGTTCTCCGCCGTCGGACGGCTCAGGGAATCAGCAAGCCGGGTTGTCCGGGAAGGTCACTTCACTGACGAGCCAGGTCCGCATCGGGGACTGCACCAGCGTCATGACGTTCAAGGACCGGTCCTTGGCGCTGCCTTTCTGGACCGTCACTCCGGCCTTCGTCAGCACGGAAACAGCCGAGGAATCGATACACACGTTGAGGGTGACGGTCGGCGGCTTTGCGCTCGGCTGGTAGCGGACCACCTTAGTTGACACTACTTTCGGTTTGCCCTCGAGGTGCCAGCCGTTGGCCTCGAACTCTGTGGTTCTTGCCATCAGGGAGTCGTAGGCGGAGCCGGTGGCCACCGCGGAAAGCTCGGCCTTGGACGGCGGGGTCACCTTGGCCAGCACCGCGGCCGTCCTGCCCACATACGCGGCAGCGTTTTTCGCCACCGACGCCGCCACAGGGGCCGGAACAGCAACGGCGGGTGTAGCGCTGGCCGACGGGTCTGCCGAAGGCTTGGCGGCCGCAGCGGCAGAACCGGACGCCGTCGGGAGCGCGCCAGCCTGCGAAGAACTGCCCTGAGCGTCGGGCCGGCCCGCACTGGGGCTGGCTTGCGTGACAATCAGCAGAACCACCAGGGACGCCAGCGCGACGGCGGCGACTACGATGCCGGTGGTGCGCCGTCTGGCTCTCGGAGCCTGACCGGGTTCGGACATGTTTGCTCTCCCTCGATAATCGCCACATTCGCCGAGACCTTCGGCGTCATCGGAGCTCTGCCACGGCTCAGGCAATGACCAGTATCGTACACAGCCAGTGGTGCTGACTATAGCCGGGACTGGTCGACGGCGGTCGGGAATCTATCCGGCGGCTTCGCCTCGACGGCGTTGGCAAACGCCTTCGTCGCCTGCCGGTGTCCGCGCCGGTTTCTGACGACAAGTGCGCCCGAGCCAGCGGGCGTTTCCCTGGTCGGGTGGACGCCTCGCCATGCATCCTCGGGCCCCCTTGCCAGCGGACAGCTATTTAAGCACAAAAAACCCCTGGAATCCGTGGATTCCAGGGGTTTTCCCATGTGCGCGGAGGGGGACTTGAACCCCCACCCCCTTTCGAGGACTAGCACCTCAAGCTAGCGCGTCTGCCATTCCGCCACCCGCGCAGGTGGTATTTCCGGGAACAATTTCGCCTTTCAGCGTTTTGCTTTTCTCGGAAGCAGCGAGAAAGACTCTAGCACGAAGATTCCGGAAACAAATAATCGGGGCCAGTGGGTAGGCTGAAGCCAATACACAGCCACTGCCACGAGGAGCGATATGACTGACGTTCGGCCCGAAGATGAGGTTGTCCGGATCTGCCAGGAACTGATCCGGATCGACACGTCCAACTACGGTGATGGTTCAGGGCCGGGGGAGCGGGCCGCAGCGGAGTACACCGCCGGCCTCATCACCGAGGTCGGGCTGGACGCCGAAATCTTCGAATCGGCGCCGGGCCGCGCCAGCGTGGTCACGCGGATGGCGGGCGAGGACCCGTCGGCCAGCGCCCTGGTGGTCCACGGCCACCTCGACGTCGTTCCGGCGCTGCGCGAGCAGTGGTCCGTTGACCCGTTCGGGGGCGAACTCAAGGACGGCCTGATCTGGGGCCGCGGCGCCGTGGACATGAAGGACATGGACGCCATGATCCTTTCCGTCCTGCGGGATTTCGCCCGCACCGGCCGTAAGCCCAAGCGCGACCTGATCTTCGCTTTCTTCGCCGACGAGGAGGCCGGGGGTAAGTACGGCGCCGGCTACGCCGTTGAACACCGGCCCGAACTCTTCGAGGGCGCCACCGAGGCGATCTCCGAAGTCGGCGGGTTCTCGGCCACGATCGGGGGCCAGCGCACCTACCTGCTGCAGACCGCGGAGAAGGGCCTCTCCTGGCTGCGGCTGGTGGCCCACGGCCGCGCCGGCCACGGCTCCCAGATCAACACCGACAATGCGGTGACCCGGCTCGCCAGCGCCGTTTCACGGATCGGCGAGTACCGGTGGCCGGTGGAGCTGACACCCACCACCCGGCAGTTCCTCGACGGTGTGACGGAACTCACCGGCGTCGAATTCGACCCCGACGACCCGGACAAGATCCTCAAGGAGCTCGGCACCGTTGCCCGCTTTGTCGGCGCCACCCTGCAGAACACCACCAATCCCACCCTGCTCAAGGGCGGCTACAAGCACAATGTCATCCCTGAATCGGCCGAAGCCCTGGTGGACTGCCGGACGCTGCCCGGCCAGCAGGAACAGGTCCTCGAGATCGTCCGCGAACTGGCGGGCACCGGCGTGGACGTCAGCTACGTCCACCAGGACGTCTCGCTCGAAGTCCCGTTCGCCGGCAACCTGGTGGACTCTATGATCGACGCGCTGCACTCCGAGGACCCCGGTGCGAAGGTCCTGCCGTACACGCTCTCCGGCGGCACTGACAACAAGGCCCTGAGCCGGCTCGGCATCACCGGGTACGGCTTCGCGCCGCTCATGCTCCCGGACGAGCTGGACTTTACCGGCATGTTCCACGGAGTGGACGAGCGGGTTCCGGCCGACTCGCTGAAGTTCGGCGCCCGCGTGCTGAACACCCTCCTGAGCAACTACTGAGAGGCACCTCACAGGAATGGCCCCCACAGACATGACGCCCGAAGACATCCTGCCCGACGCCCTGCTGGAGCGAATCCGCGCCCGCGCGGCCGGCTATGACCGGGACAACGCGTTCTTCACTGAGGACCTCCGCGAGCTTGCGGACGTCGGCTACCTGAAGATCTTCGTCCCCGTGTCCGACGGCGGCCTGGGCCTGGGGCTCGCCGGGGCAGCACAGCTGCAGCGGCGGCTGGCCACGGCAGCCCCGGCCACCGCGCTGGCGATTAATATGCACCTGGTGTGGACCGGCGTCGCGCACGTCCTGGCCGCACGGGGCGATTCCTCGCTGGACTTCGTCCTGCAGGAGGCGGCGGAGGGCGAGATCTTCGCGTTCGGCAATTCCGAAGCGGGCAACGATTCCGTGCTCTTCGACTCGAGGACCGAGGCGACGCCGCTGCCGGACGGAAGCTACGGCTTTACCGGGCGGAAGATCTTCACCAGCCTCTCTCCGGCCTGGACCCGGCTGGGAATTTTCGGCAAGGACGCTGCGGCGCGCGGCGGCGAGGGCGAACTGGTGCACGGCTTCATTGACCGTGAGACCCCGGGCTACCAAATCCTGCCCGACTGGGACACCCTGGGAATGCGGGCCAGCCAGTCCAACACCACGGTGCTGGAGGGCGCTGTGGTGCCGCCGGAGCGGGTCTTCCGCAAGCTCCCCGTAGGCCCGAACGCAGATCCGCTGATCTTCGCCATTTTCGCCTGCTTCGAGACCCTCCTGGCGGCGGTCTATACGGGGATCGGGGAGCGGGCGCTGCAACTCGGCGTCGAGGCGGTCAAGCGCCGCACCTCGTTCAAGAACGGGGGCCGCAGCTACGCCCAGGATCCCGACATCCGTTGGAAAGTCGCGGAAACGGCGATGGCGATGGACGCGCTCTACCCGCAACTCGCCACCGTGGCGTCCGACGTCGATGCCCTCGCGGACCACGGCCACCAGTGGTTCCCGAAGCTCGTCGGGGTTAAGGTGCGCGCCACCGAGACCGCGCGCACCGTCGTGGATCTGGCGATCAGGGTTTCCGGCGGTTCGAGCTATTTCCGTGGTTCCGAGCTTGAACGGCTCTATCGGGACGTGCTGGCCGGAATGTTCCATCCGTCCGACGACGAGTCCGCGCACAATACCGTGGCCAACGCCTGGCTTGGCCCGCTGGAGTCCTAGACGATCGCCAGCGCTGCCTACACGGTCCGTTGGACCTGGATGACCTTCCGGCGGAGCCAGAAGCGGCGTCCGCCGCCGACATAGAGGACGCTGCGCTCGAGTTCCCATTTGCCGTACTCGGAGTGTGCGGCGAGGATACGGCGGGCCTCGGGCAGCGAATCCTCAGGGCTGACCGTCAGCACGAGGTACTCGTACTGACGTGCGTAGTCCCGCTCCCGACGGACCGAGCTGCTCAGAAAATGTTCCTTCATTGCTCTCCATTTTCGTCTTTTTCGGGCTAACGTGAAGTCATGAGCATCGATCCGCGTGTCGCGCTTCAGTCCCTAACCGCCGCCCTCGAAGAACACCTGGCCGCTGCCGCGGCGCGGCGGGGAGACGGGGATCCCGCGGTCGAAGCGGCCTTCTTCGCCGTCGCCGATGCTTTTGAAGTCTACGACGACTCCCTCTATGAAGCGTATGGCGAAGTGACGCCCCTTGAGGTCATCGACGAAGAAGATGACGAGGACGAAAGCGAAGACGTCGACGACGAGGAAGATCTCGAACTCCTGCAGGACAACTAGCACCCAAGCCACGTTCGGAACGACGCCGGCACTCCCTCCCGCTCCCTGGCGGCCGCGCGGAGCCATAGCATCCCTAGAGCTGCAATTCCCGGGATCTCCCCAGCTTGCGGGCGTACTCTGTGGACAGTCCTACGGGACGCTGTTCGAGTCCGCAAAGGCTCGGAACGCCCTAAGACGTTCTATGTCCCGGGTTGGCCCGATGTCGGAGGTTGTTGTTGCCTGCACCACGGCGCAGCGTCGGCCTGTCGGAGGCCGGCGTTGACGAAGTCCCCTCGGCCGACCGCGCTGCCGCAGACGCCCCGGCCCGTTCCCCTGCGCGCTGGTCGACCGTCTGGCGGAGCCTCCCGGGCCGGTTGCTAAGGCGGCTCGGCCGGAGCATCATCAGGATCCCCTTGGCGCTGGCCATGGCTGTGCTGTTGTGGACGGTTGGACTTGTCACAGGCTCGGTGTCGTCAGGGCCACCGGCGCCGCTGGGCGCGGCCGTCTCGGCAGGTCCGGACCAGCTGATGGGCGGCCAGTGGTTGTCCATGTTCACCTCCGTGTTCTTCCCCGGCCCTTTTGCTTCCTACGTATTGGCGACCGCCGTCGTCCTGGGGTGCGTCGGTCTGGCCGAAGTAACGATTGGCGTTGGCCGGACCGCCGTGGCGTTCGTCGTCGGGCACCTCGGCGCACTGCTGTTGTACTTTGCGGTGGTCGAACTCGGAACGGCCATGGGCAGCGAATGGCTGTCCACGCTCCGCCATCCGGGCCCAATGGGGCCGTTTGCCGGGTCGCTGGCCGCCGTCCTGGCGGCGAGTCCGCGGATCAGCGCCCTCTGGCGCCGGAGGATCCGATCCGTCAGCATCGCCGTAACCGTAATGCTCCTGCTATATATCGGGCATCCGCAAAACCTGGACAGCGTGCTCGGTGTGGCATGCGGACTCGGGATCGGCGCCCTGATTGGCGGCCGGCACGGCTCCGCCCACTACATCCGCTCCACGAGCCGCGAAGTCAGGGCACTGCTGTCAATGGTCGTCGCGGTCTTCGCGGCCGGCCCGGTCCTTGCCAGCCTGGCGAAGGCACCCTCGGGGCCGCTCGCTGTGCTCAGGAACCTGATTGTCAACCCGATCCCCACCATCAACGATCTCCAGGCGAGCTGCTCGGCCGCCGTCGACCTTTCCTGCCTCCAGATCATCCACAGCCCCGGGTTGCGCGGCCCTGGCGGTGAGGCCCTGTCCCTGGTGCCCCTCGTGCTGCTGCTGGTGTGCGCGGAAGGGCTGCGCCGGGGAAACCGGGCTGCCCTCTGGGTGGCAATTTCCGTCCATCTGGTGATCGGCGTCCTTTCGGCCATCTACCTGCAGCTCTTCGCCCAGTTCGGGACATCCGTGCGGAGCGGGTCGCGGGTGCTCTCGGTGGACTCGGGGATCGCGGAGGTCCTCCCGGTTATGCTGGTGCCTCTGCTCATAGCCGCCGCGCTGTTTGCGGCGCGGCGGCACTTCAACGTCGACGCCGATCCGGTTCTGGGGCGTCGGTCACTTATCCTGCTGGCCGGCGTCTTCGCGGTTTTCGTCACGGGCTATGTGGTGGCATGGTTTGCCGAGGATAACTACCACCACCGGGCCGGCCTGCTGGCCCTTCTGGCCACCCTGCCGAGGATGTTCCTTCCCTACCCTTTTTCCTTCCGGTATTCCGTGTCGGTGTACCCGCACGGCGTATGGTCGCCGCTGATCTTCAGCTACGGCGGCGCCGTGTTCTGGCTCGTCTGCCTGATGAGCATCCTCGCCATGTTCGTCAGCCGCAAGCTCCGGGACCTCCGCGCAGACAGCGGGATCTCGCTGGCCCGACGGCTGGTGCGCCAGGGCGGGGGATCACTGTCCTGGATGGCACTCTGGCCCAACAACCGGTACTGGTTCAACGAGGCGGAGACCGTCGGTGTCGCCTACCAGCTCCACTACAACGTGGCCTTGACGGTGGGCGGACCATTCGGCGCGTCCGCCGACTTCGAGAGGGCCGTTGAGGGGTTCACCGCCTTCTGCGCCGAGCAGTCGCTTTCACCGTGCTGGTATTCCGTCACTGATGAACACTGGAACCTGCTGCGCGGGCTCGGATTCAGCCGCGTGCGGGTGGCCGAGGAGACCCTGCTGCCGCTGGGCAACATTGAGTTCAAGGGCAAGGAATGGCAGGGGGTCCGCACCGCCCTCAACAAAGCCCGGAGGCTCTCCGTCGAGGCCCGGTGGAGTACCTACGGCGAGCTGTCCGGACCACTGCGGACTCAGGTCCACGAAATCTCGGAAGAGTGGGTTTCCGAGAAGACGTTGCCGGAAATGGGATTCACGCTGGGCGGCGTTGAGGAACTCAAGGACGAAAACGTGTTGCTGTGCCTGGCCGTGGATGACGCCGGCAAGGTCCACGGCGTCACCAGCTGGCTTCCGGTGTTCACAGCCGGCGTCGTCACCGGCCGGACGCTCGATTTCATGCGGCGGAGTCCGGACGGCTTCAAGGGCGTGATGGAATTCCTGATTGCCTCGGCCGTACTGCATTTTGACGGAACGATGGAGGAAATTTCCCTGTCCGGGTCGCCTCTGGCGCCGGTACCACGTGGTGATCCGGCGCGCGAGCCGTCCGACGGCGCCGCGGTCGGCCGCTTCCTGGACTGGCTGGGCGGGGCCCTGGAACCGGCGTACGGTTTCCGGTCGCTCGCTGCCTTCAAACAGCGCTTCCACCCGCGGCACCGCACGCTGTACATGATGTATCACGACCCCCTGGCGTTGCCGGTAATTGGACGCGCGCTGACCGAGGCCTACATGCCCACCATGTCCATCCGGCACACGGCCAGGCTGCTGCGGGGCGTCATCGGATGAGCGCCGCGGCCGAAGCAGCCGCCGGAGCGTAGCATCCACGTAGCACCTGAGTGGCGCCCTGTACATCCGCCCCAAAAAAGCGAGTATTGCCTACTCCCGAAGTGCCGCCCGAAGGGGAATATGCTTCAGGCGTGCCGTAGCCGTGCCGCTGAGCCGGGCTACGCTGCCGCACTGGAAGTGACGGGTGACATGAAGCCTACGAGCAGCACACCGGTCCGCCCCGACGGACGTGTGAAGCGGCAGGCAGGAGCACATCGGGCCCAGCCGCTGCCGCGGTACGGCTTGCGTCGAATACCGCTGACCTGGCTGCTTATCGTTCTCTTGTGGTCCGCCGGAGCCGCCACGGGATCCCTGGTTTCCGGCCCCCCGCAGGCCCTCGGTCCGTTCGTTGCCATCGGCCCCGACACCCTGACACGGGGTGAATGGGGACCCGCTCTTGCCAGCCTGCTGTTTCCCGGCGGCGTTGCGTCCTATGTCCTGGCCACTGTGGTGCTTCTCCTGTGTGTCGGGTTTGCCGAAACCACGCTGGGAAGCGGCCGGGCTTTGGCCGCCGTAATGGCCGGCCACCTTGCAGCCGTCTTCCTGTTCGTAGGGAGTGTGGCGGCCGGCGACGAGCTCGGCAGCAGCTGGCTGAGCTCCATGCAGCACCCGGCCCTGGCGGGTCCGTTCGCCGGCTCCCTGGCTGCCGTAATGGCTGCGAGTCCCGGAATCAGTCCCTTGTGGCGTCGCCGCCTGCGGTCACTCGGCCTTGCCGTGACCATCATGCTCCTGCTGTACGTAGGTCACCCCCAGAACGTGCTCGCATTTTTGGGGGTGCTCAGCGGCCTGGCAAGCGGCTGGGCCGCTGCCACAGCCAGGTCCAGGGCCGCCGCCAAGGCCACCACCCGACGTGCCGCGAACGGCGCCGCTTCGCGCGCGAACGTTGTATACCCGCCGGGCGCGGTGTGGACCGGCCGCGACGTTCGCTCGACGCTGGCCATGACCGTGGCAGTATTCGCCGCCGGCCCGGTGCTGGCCGGGCTGTCCCAGGCGCCTATCGGCCCCCTTGCCGCTCTCCGGAACCTGATTGTCAATCCGGTGCCCACCCTGGGCGAGCTCCAGAGCGACTGCGCCGCAGCCGTGAATGCGGGCTGCTCCCAGATCATGCACAGTCCCGGCTTGCACGGCCCCGGCGGCGCCGCCCTCTCCGTGGTTCCCTTGCTCCTGCTGCTGGCATGTGCGGAGGGGCTGCGCCGGGGGAGCCGGGTAGCGTTGTGGATAGCCACGGTTGCCCATCTCGCCGTCGGCGTGCTCTCTGCTATCTACCTACAGCTATTTGCCCACTTTGGCGTCTACGTCAGGAACGGGAGCCGCAGGATTCCTGTCGACTCGGGCATCGTGGAGATCCTGCCGGTGGTACTGGTGCCACTGCTGATCGCCACCGCGCTGTTTTTCAACCGGCGCCATTTTCCCGTGGACACGGATCCCGCGCTCGGACGCCGCGCACTGGTCTTGGTGCCCGGCATCTTTGCCGCATTTGTCGCCCTCTACGTCCTCGCGTGGTTCGCAGAGGGAAACAACCGGCACCGCGCCGGCCTCCTGTCGTTGGGAACAACCCTGCCTCGGATGTTCCTGCCGTATCCCTTTTCCTTCAAGTATTCCGTCTCGGTGCACCCTCGCGGCTATTGGTCGTCGTTGATTTTCAGTTACGGCGGAGCAGCTTTTTGGCTGATCTGCCTGGCCGCCGTCCTGGTCATCTTTACCAAGCGGCGCCTCTGGGACCACCGGGTAGACGATCACCGCTCCCTGGCCCGGCGCCTGGTGTTCCAGGGCGGCGGCTCGCTGTCCTGGATGGCGTTGTGGCCCAACAACAGCTACTGGTTTAACCGTGCGGGAACGGTGGGAATCGCCTACCAACTGCATCACGGCATCGCCCTGACGGCAGGAGGTCCGTTCGGGAGGGAGTGCGACTTCGCCGACGCCGTCCGCGAATTCACGGGGTACTGTGCCGAGCAGTCCCTGACGCCGTGTTGGTACTCCGTCGCCGACGCCCACTGGGCAGAACTCAGGTCGCTGGGCTTCAGGGGCATGGAGGTAGCCCAGGAGACGGTGCTTCCCTTGACTGGAATCGATTTCCGCGGCAGGGAGTGGCAAAGCGTCCGCACCGCCATGAATAAAGCCCGAAGGCTCGGAATTACTGCCCACTGGGGCGTCTACAGCGGGCTCCCTGACGGACTGCGGAGCCAGGTCCACGATATTTCGGAGCGGTGGGCCTACTCCCGGGCACTCCCGGAAATGGGTTTCACCCTCGGGGGTGTGGAGCAACTCAAGGACGACCATGTGCTGCTCTGCCTCGCCGTAGATCCTGAGGGCGCGGTCCTCGGTGTCACCAGCTGGCTGCCGGTCTTCCGCAACGGGGAAGTGGTCAGCCGCACCCTGGATTTCATGAGGCGCCGCGAGGACTGTTTTAACGGTGTCATGGAGTTCCTGATCGCATCGGCGGTGCTCCACTTTAAGGACAGCATGGCCGAGATTTCGTTGTCCGGTTCACCCTTGGTTCCCGCGACGGCGCTGGTGCCCCGCCAGGCGGAAGTCTTTCCCTCTGCGGGGGCCGGGCTGCCCGGCAAAGGCGCCACAGTGGCGGACGACGGCGGGACGGCGGGCCGCGTCCTGCGCTGGCTCGGCGACGTGCTTGAGCCGGTCTACGGATTCCGGTCCTTGGCGGCCTTCAAGCAACGCTTCCAGCCCCAGCACCGGACCCTCTTCATCCTGTACCAGGATCCGTTGGCGCTGCCGCTGATCGGCCGCGCCCTTGCCGAGGCGTACCTGCCTAACTGGTCTGTGCGCCATACGGCGCGGCTGATCCGTGATATCACCGGCCCTCAGCCTGCGCGCAGGCCCGCGAGTTATGGCGAGATTGCCCTGAAGAAGTGACCCGCCTTCTGATCTGTCCAGATGCCTGGCCGTTTTTCCGGCCTTGGCCCGGGATGCCGGGTGACCGATACGGGGACCTTAGCGTCCATGTGTCCTTCTGCAGTGGTGAACTCGGCGTGGCCCTTGGTGGTCTTGCCCCTCGCCGTGACCGGTGCGGTCACGCGGACGGTTACGGTCGCGGACTGTCCGGCAGGGAGGTCTGGAACGGTCGCCTCCGTCGCGGTCCAGCCGGCGCGAAGCGACAAGGAGAGAGTGCCGCGCGAGAAAGCTTGGTCACCGCGGTTCGTCACGGTCAAGGTGAGATCGGCCGAGCCGCCGGGCGGCACGGCAACGGCGTCGGCCGAGAGGGTCCCGCACAACGGCCCGAGCCACCGGGCGTCGAACGTGTTGAAGGTGATTGCGTCATTCGTACCCTCATAGAGGACACCGAACTGCCCGTTCCCGAGTGCTGTCACGGTTGAGTAGCTAGTTGGCAGGCCGGGCGCGAAAGCACGTGAAGTACTCCAGGTCGCCCCGTCGTCGCACGAATAGCGGATCGTGCCGTCCCTGCGGGCGAACGGAGGGTGGTCGGCGTTGGAGAAGAGGAGCTTCCGTGCATCGGCCGAGCCCTCGGGCGCGTCCGGGAACATACGCGTGATCGAACCGTTGTTGCGTGGGTCGGTGAGCGTGGTGTTATAGGTGACGGCGCCGTAGGTCTCGCCGCCGTCGTGCGAAACCGCGACCCGCCTACCGCCGCCGCCTGCATTGTCACGGGAGTTGAGCATCACGTCGCCGTTGGATAGCTCGACGACTTTGTTCTCGTTCATCTTGTTGCCCGCTGGTTTTCCCATATGCCAGCTCCTGCCATGGTCATCGGAGTAGACAGAGTAGGCCTGGATCCGCTTCGAGCCGTCCGCCTGGATGATCTTGCCGGCAAACTGCTGAATGAGCCGGCCCTTGTGGGGCCCGTACTGGAGTTGTATTCCCTCACCTGAGGATGCGAACTGACCGACGATGCCGCCCACGTTGGCCACCCCGTTGACCGTGGTTCCCACCGGCTTCACAGCGCTCGTGATGAGGGGCCCTGCGAAGGCCGAGTACCTGGAGTCCGGGGCGTAGGAGGACGTCATCGGCAGCGCTGGCCGGTTCGCCGGCTCCGTTGACCAGGTCTGGCCGCCGTCGGTCGAGACGGAGACCTCGGAACTGATGACACGCCTGTCGGCGTCGTTGTTACCGAGTCTGCTGCTGCCGAAGCCCGCGTCCTTCGAGTAGACGTGGAAATTGAAGATCGTGCCGGTTTGCCGGTCCACGACGTAGCTGGGGTCGCTGAAGCCATAACGCGGGACGCCAGGCCCGGCGACCTGACCGCGCGCAATGAATGTTGGCGCACCCCAGGTCTTCCCGCCATCGGTGCTGCGCCTCTGGATGATTGAGTTGGGCGCGGGCGAGTCGCCACCATCCGGGCGGCCGTCGTATGCAGCGAGAACGACGCCGTTGCCTGGACTCGCTAGCCCGACGATGCGGTAGGACCTACCGAGGACGGGGTCGATGGCGCTGTCGCCGTTGGACGCGAGGACTTGAGCGCTGAAGTGGCCGGCGGTAGCGTTATCGCCTTCCTCGATCCCGCTGCCGGGAACGCAATGGTCGCAGGTGGCGAGCACGACGGCACTAAGGATGCAGGCGGTGAGTTTTGCGAATGTTGTCCCTGCGCGCCTTAGAGGGTGCAACTGTCCACGGCTGTTCATGGTCTTTCAGTTCCTCGTTTTCCATCAGCAGAGGAAGCTGGGGATCCCACAACGTACAGAGGACGGCCATCGCTGTCTAGAGGCCAACGGAAAAGGATCGCGTCTCCAGGAGATTGGGACGCTACGCCCGGACGGCATCACACATCTCCATCCCGAACTCGGCTCGACCGGCCGGGACGCGGGTGACTCCACAAGGTAAAAGCCACGCCGATTTCCGCCGACGATTTCCCGTGCTGATATCGTGGGCCCTTGGTCATGACCGCCTCACGTTTGCAGGACAGCTTCTTGAAACCAACCTCACGGCGAAAAGCCCTCATCCTCCTGGCGCTCGGA
This sequence comes from Arthrobacter sp. YAF16, assembly GCF_052113385.1. Lineage (NCBI taxonomy): Bacteria > Bacillati > Actinomycetota > Actinomycetes > Micrococcales > Micrococcaceae > Arthrobacter > Arthrobacter sp. YAF16. Next base: position 1,605,054 of record NZ_JBFRDC010000001.1, on the reverse strand, counting down.
TCAATCGGAGTCAGTGCCGCGGCTGCCGCGCCCGCGGCCTTCCCCGGGGCGGACCAGGCGTCCGGCTCCACGCTGCCCTCGGCATCGGAATCCGGCACAAAGCGTCCGTCGACAGCTCAGGTAGTGATCATCGGTGACTCGCTCAGCACTGGTCACGGAACGAGCCCGGACATGGCGTGGCCGAAGCTGCTGCAGGATGACACCAGGGGAGGACTGCATCCTCTCTCGATCGTCAACGCCGCAACGGACGGGAGCGGCTATGTGCGCAGCGGGGACGGGGGCAGCACCTTCCTGTCCCAAGTCGACGCAAGCGTTCAGAAGAAGACGCGGCTGGTCCTCGTTTTCGGGTCGGAGAACGACATGGGAACCAGCGGCGTCCAGTTGAAAGAGGCCGTCGCCGCCACTATTACTGAGATCCGGGCTAAGGCCCCGGACGCCAGAGTCGTGCTGGTAGGGCCACCCTCCTATACCGACGAGCCGGAATCTGCCCGGCTCCAGGTTCGTGATCAGGCCCGCGCCGCCGCAACGGCTGCAGACGCCGTCTTTGTCGACCCTATCCAGGAGCAGTGGATCATGGGGCGGGCAGGAGAGCTGATCGGACCGGACGGCGACCACCCCAGTGTGCGGGGCCAGCACTACCTCCAGAAAAATATGGAGAAGATCATTTTCGGCAATCTTCCGGGATAACTTATCGGAAGCGCATGCCTGTGCCTGCTCCTTGGGAAGGCCGTCGGCCGGAGTCTACGCCGCACCGCTGGATCGATCTTTCGACGCCGCGCCGGAAGCTTAGCCCGTAACCCCAAGGCGGCCCATCAGCCAGTCCATGTTATTTTCCAACCCGTACTTCCAGGCCGTCCAAGCGTGTCCGCCGGGCGCCTCCTGGAACTGGACATTGATGCCGGCTTTCTTCATCGCCTGGTAGACCTGGACTCCCTGGGCCCGGAAGAACGGATCGCCGGCGCCGACGGTGACGATGCCGGCGGTGTCCGGGTACTTGCGTGTCTTGATGACGTCGAGCGCGTTCTGCTTCTTGAACTCGGCTGCGCTGCCGCCGAAGTACTGCTGCAGGAGCACTTGGTGGCCCTGCCGAATCGTCGGCTGGTTCTCACCCGAGCTGTCGATGAACGTGGGATAGACCTCTGGGTAGTTCATGGCCAGCTGCATGGCGCAGGTCCCGCCGTAGGAGAACCCTCCGATGGCCCACTGGCGGCTGGAGTGCCTGCCGGCTCCGAAAGTGGCCTTGACCCAGTTAGGCACGTCCTCGCTCAGGTAACGTCCGGCCTGGCCCTGTTTGGTGTTCATACACAGCGGCGGGTAGTTGGCCCACTTTGCCCCGGCGTCGGGCATCACGATGATCGGCGCCAGCCCCTTGTGTTCGGATGCGTACTCGTCCATGAACTCGGCAATCCTGCCGTTCCGAAGCCAATCCACCGGTTCGCCCGGGACCCCGTGGATCAGAACCAGCACCGGGAGATCCGCCCGCGGTGCGGCGAGATACGCCGGGGGAAGGTATACAAAGGCCGTTGAGGACACCTCGTGGGAGATCGGAGCCGGGATGAAGGCCCGGACGACTGTTCCCTGATCCGGCATATTCTCCGGCGGCGTCCAGTCGGCCAGCGTGGTGGGCGGCTCGCTCGGCTTGACGTCCGGCACCGGGTCTCCTCGTTCCTGGCTCTTGAACTGATCCAAGGTTTCCATCTTGACGCCGGTGTCTCCGAAGACCGATCCCAGGGTGGGGTAGTACTCGAAGTTCTGGTTGATCAGCGATCCCGACGCCAGGACAACGACCAGCGCCGCCGGCAACACGGCGATGCGCGCCGGCAGCCGACGGAGGTCCCGGATCTTGGGCACCACAAGGAGCAAGGCGAGGATACCGAGGCCCGCGTAGGCATAGACACGCTTAGGCAGCGGGGACCCCCACAAGTTCCACACCGGCTCGCACAACACCCAAATAATGGCGCTCAGGAGGCCGGCGGCCAGTACTGCGGCCGGCACCCAGCGGGACAGATGGCGCCGCCGACCCCAAATAAGCCAGATGAGGGCCGCGGCGGCCAGAATGTAGAGAACCACGGGCACGACGCCAGTAGTAATAGCGAGGTTCTGCAGGTTCATGGCCTAAGACTAAGGCTCAAAACCGGGAATCCGCCCGGAAACAACCGAAAAGCTACCCCGGATCAGGCCGGGCTGGAGACATCCTCCAACGCTGCGGCAATCTCCGGCGGCAACGGCGTCAGCACCGCATCCATGATCTCCTTCAACTGGACCGGCGTCCGGGCACCCACCAACGCGGTGGCCACGCCGTGCTGTGAGAGCAACCAGCTCAGGGACACGTCCAGCGCGGTCCGGCCCAGACCCTTGGCCGCCATCGCCACGGCCTCTACGACGCTGGAGGCGATCCCTTCAAGGTAGGGCTCCACGTAGCCGGCCAGCTTGTGGTGTGCGGCCCGCGAATCGGAGGGAATATGACCGCGGTACTTGCCGGTCAGCACCCCGCGCCCCAGCGCGCCCCACGCCATCAGGCCAAGCCCGGCGTCTTCGATTGCCGGGATCAGCTCGGCTTCGGGCTTTCGCTGCAGCAGCGAGTACTCGGCCTGGCAGGCAACCAGCGGGAAGTCAGCCACCGCGGCGGCCTTGGCGGTCTGCCAGCCGTTGAAGTTGGAGACACCGGCGTAGCGTGCCCGGCCGGAGCGGACTGCGAATTCCAAGGCGGAAAGGGTCTCCTCCAGCGGAACGTTCGGATCCCAGGCCTGGGCGAACCAGATATCCACATAGTCGGTGCCGAGTCGGGCCAGGCTCGCGTCAAGGCCGGACAGCATGCCGTTGCGCGAGGTGTCCACGCTGCGCCGGCCTCCCGAGGTCGTCAACCCGGCTTTAGTGGAGATCACCACTTCGGAGCGGGCCACGACGTCGCCCAGCATGCCGCCCAGCAGGACCTCGGCCCCGCCGCCGGCGTAGGACGCGGCCGTGTCGATCAGCGTGCCGCCGCCGTCGACGAAAGCACGAAGCAGTCCGGCGGCATCCTGTTCATCGGTCTCACCGGCCCACGACATGGTGCCAAGGGAAAGGGACGAGACACGCAACCCACTGTTGCCGACATAACGCTGCTGCATGCCTGCAAGCTTACGATGCTTCGGAACCTCCATAACGTAGGGTCTATAAACGTGAACTGGTTAGAAGCGGCCTTTCTGGGCCTTGTGCAGGGACTGACAGAATTCCTCCCGATTTCCTCGAGCGCCCATCTGCGGATCGTGGGGGCGTTCCTGCCCAACGCCGCGGACCCTGGCGCGGCTTTCACCGCCATCACCCAGCTGGGTACCGAGACGGCGGTGATCGTCTACTTCTGGCGGGACATTGTGCGGATCGTCAAGGCCTGGTTCGGCTCGCTGACTGGCAAGGTCTCACGGCAGGATCCGGACGCACGGATGGGCTGGCTCGTGATTCTGGGCAGCCTGCCGATCATCGTCCTTGGCTTGCTCTTCCAGGACCAGATCGAATCGGTGCTCCGCAGCCTCTGGATCGTCGCCACCACCCTGATCGTCTTCGGCATGATCCTCGCCGTGGCGGACGCCGTCGGCCGCCAGGAACGTGACCTCACCAAGCTCAGCTACAAGCACGGCATTTTCTATGGCCTCGCCCAGGCGATGGCGCTGATCCCCGGGGTGTCACGCTCCGGCGGCACGATCACGGCCGGCCTGCTCATGGGGTACACCCGTGAGGCCGCCGCCCGCTACTCCTTCCTGCTCGCAATCCCCGCCGTCTTCGGCAGCGGCCTGTACCAGCTCTACAAGGTGGTCTCGAAGGACGGCATCACCGGCCCTTACGGCCTGCCCGAAACCGCCCTCGCCACCGCGATCGCCTTCGTGGTGGGCTACGTGATCATCGGCTGGTTCCTCAGGTACGTCTCCACCCGCAGCTACCGGCTCTTCGTCTGGTACCGCATTTTGCTGGGCCTCGCGCTGTACCTGTTGCTCGGTTTCAATGTCATCAGCGCCTAGCACTAGGCTTGGGGTGTGAAATCCTGGATCTCCCGCCCTGTTCCCCAGCTGCCGGGCAGCATGCCCGCGCTGCGTCTTTTCGATACCGCCAAGGGCGGCCTCGCCACCCTTGAAGCGACGGGGGAGCAGTCCATGTACGTCTGCGGGATCACCCCGTATGACGCCACCCACATGGGCCACGCGGCGAGTTACGTGGCCTTTGACCTGCTCAACCGGGCGTGGCGTGACGGCCGCCAGCAGGTCGCCTATGTCCAGAACGTGACCGACGTCGACGACCCCCTGCTGGAGCGCGCGACTGCCACCGGGGTGGACTGGCGGGAACTCGCCGCCAGCCAGATTGAGCTGTTCCAGACCGACATGGAAGCCCTGAACGTGCTGGCGCCGGATAACTACGTGGGCGCCGTGGAGGCCATCCCGCTGATCGTCCCGGCTATCGAGTCGCTCGTGCAGCGCGGCCTGGCCTACCGGGTGTCCGGCACCCCCGGCGAGCCCGACGGAGATGTCTACTACGACGTCGAGGCGGCCGGAAAGCACTCGGCCGAAGCGCAGGACGCGTGGACGCTGGGATCCATCTCGGGCCTGTCCGATGCCGAGATGCTTGAACTCTTCGCCGAGCGCGGCGGCGACCCCGGCCGGGCCGGGAAACGCCAGGCGCTTGATCCGCTGCTCTGGCGCGTGGCCCGTGACGGCGAACCCAGCTGGCCCGGCGGCGAACTGGGGGAGGGGCGCCCCGGCTGGCACATCGAATGTACCGTCATTGCGCAGAAATACCTGCCCGCTCCGTTCACCGTGCAGGGCGGCGGGTCCGACCTGGTCTTCCCGCACCACGAAATGGGAGCCGGCCATGCCTACTCCCTGACCGGGGTGCCGCTGGCCAAGCACTTCGCGCACGCCGGCATGGTGGGACTCGACGGCGAAAAGATGAGCAAGTCCAAGGGCAACCTCGTGCTCGTCTCCAAGCTGCGCGCCGCCGGCGAAGACCCTGCCGCGATCCGGCTGGCAATCCTGGCCCACCACTACCGCAGCGACTGGTCCTGGACGGATGAGGGCTTCACCGAGGCCAAGGACCGGCTCCGGACCTGGCGTGCCGCCGTCGAACTCGCACCGGCGGGTTCTGCCGGGCCGCTCCTCGCAGAGATGCGGGCCGCGCTCTCTGACGACCTCAACGCCCCGCACGCCCTCGAGGCCGTGGACGCATGGGCGTCTGCAGCGCTGGCAGCCGGAGCGGGTACTGGTTCCGCGGCTGAGGCTGCACTGGTGGGCGACGCCGTCGACGCACTGCTCGGCGTCGAACTCTAGACCTCACGAACCGCCAAAAGGCCGGCGACGCAAAAAAAACGCTGGCGACACCCGGATTCCGGCGTCGCCAGCGCTTTTGCGTCGCGCCGGGAAGCAAGCGCGTCGGCCCCGAGGTCTAGGGCTTGTCCTTGCCGCGGCGCTTGAGGTAGCGCTCGAATTCCCGCGCGATGGACTCGCCGCTGGCCTCGGGTAGGTCTGCGGTGTCTTTCGCCTCCTCCAGCTGGCGGACGTAGGCGGCGATCTCCGGATCCTCTGTTGCGAGTTCGTCCACGCCGCGTTCCCACGCGTCCGAGTCCTCCACCAGCTCCTGCGTGTCGAGCGGGACCTGCAGCAGTTCCTCGATCCGGTGCAGCAGCGCCAGCTGGGCCTTCGGTGAGGGCGCCTGCGCCACGTAGTGTGGCACGGCCGCCCAGAGCGAGACGGTGGGAAGCCCGGCCAGCAGGGCCACCTCGGCGAGCACCCCGACGATCCCTACCGGACCCTCGTACTGGGATGCCTCCAGGTCCATCCGTTCCCGCAGTGCCGCGTCGTCGGTCGAGGCGCTAACCGGGATGGGGCGGCTGTGCGGCACGTCCGCGAGCAGCGCCCCGACCAGGATGACGTAGTCCACCTTCAGCGCCTCGGCGTGCACCAACAGCTCTGCCGTGTAAGCGCGCCATTTGTAAGACGGCTCGGTGCCCTGGACAAAGATGACGTCCACGTTGGAGTCCGGGACGCTGGCTTTAAAGATCCGGGTGGCAGGCCACTTGATCTTCCGTTCGCCGGACGCCGTGCGCCGGATGGTGGGGCGGGTGAACTGGAAGTCGTAATACTCGTCGGCATCAATCGAGCCCACCTTCTTGCCGCCCCAGAGCTTGTTGAGGTAGCGCAGCGCATCGCTCGCCGCTTCACCGGCATCGTTCCAGCCTTCGAAGGCTGCAAGCATCACGGTGACACGCTGGCCCTCGGGCACGGGCTGCAGCAGCCGCTCCGGCTCGGGCGTGACGCCCGTTTCCGTGGTGTCTGGCTCGAAGCTATTCATGTGTTCACCCTACGTCCAAGTCGCAGGCGCGCGCATGGAGGAAAACGCCCCGGGTGCCCTGAAATTCGCCATCGGCGTAGCCTTGGGCGCCCCACACGGCCTGCACCGTAGACTGGAGGGCATGCGATCCCCAGCCTCCCAGCCCCTGCTCAAAGCCGCTTTATGGGACATGGACGGCACGATCGTGGACACCGAACGGTACTGGATTGAAGCCGAACACGCCCTGGTGGCCGCCCACGGCGGACAGTGGTCGCACGAGAAGGCCATGCAGCTCGTGGGCCAGTCGCTGGTCTATTCGGCCGGCATCCTGCAGGAAGCCGGCGTGGCGCTGGAAGTGCGCGAAATCATCGACACCCTCACCGGGCATGTCGTCAGCCTGGTCCGGGAGTCCGTGCCGTGGCGCCCCGGCGCACGCGAACTGCTGGAGGAACTGCACACGTCGGGCGTCCGCTGCGCCCTCGTGACCATGTCCGAGGCGCCCCTGGCCCGCGAGATCGTGGCCAGCCTGCCCAAACCCTATTTCGAGTTCCTGGTCACCGGGGACACCGTCACGCAGGGCAAGCCGCATCCCGAGGCGTACCTGAAAGCCGTGGAACTCCTGCAGCAGCGCGACCCCGAGCTGGACCACCGTCACTGCGTGGCCCTTGAAGACTCGGGGCCGGGGGTCGCGGCGGCCGTGGCTTCCGGCGTCGTCACGGTGGCGATTCCGCACATCGTCCCGCTCCCGCACGATCCGCGGCGCGCGACCTGGGACACCCTGGCCGGACGCACGGTCGCCGACCTGGAGGAGCTGCTCGGCCTCCGGCACGAATTTACCGGAGCCGGTCTGCGGCTGTCCGCCGGCGAACTGGAGAACTCCGGGCTGGAAAGCGCGGCAAGCGGAGGCCGTCGCCTTGACTGAGCCGTCGCCGCAGAAGCCGCCGGAGACCGGGGACCGCCCCTTTTCGCTCCGTGGCGGAATCCCGCTGGGCCGGATCGCCGGCATTCCCTTGGTGCTTGCCTACTCTTGGTTCGCCATCGCCGCTTTCACCGTGATCGCCTACGGACCCGTGCTCGAGCACAACGACCCCCGCCTCGGCATCACCGCCTATCTCGTGGCGTTCGCCTACTCAGTGCTGCTGCTGATCTCGGTGCTCGTCCACGAACTGGCCCACGCGCTCACCGCCCGGCTCTACCACTGGCCCACCCGCAAGATCGTCCTCAACCTCTGGGGCGGCCACACCCAGTTCGAAGAGTTCACCGCCTCGCCGGGCAGATCCGTGCTGGTCGCCCTGGCCGGACCAGCCGCGAACCTGGTGCTCGCCGCCGGCGGCTGGCTGTTGCTCTCCGGCGGGCAGCTGGACGGCGTCGCGGACACCCTGGCGAACATCTTTGTCTGGGCCAACCTGCTGATCGGCATCTTCAATGTGCTGCCCGGCCTGCCGCTGGACGGGGGCCGGCTGGTGGAATCGACGGTCTGGAAGGTCACCGGCAGCCACGAGAAGGGCACCATTGCGGCCGGCTGGGCCGGCCGCATCATCGTGATCGCACTGGCAGTCTGGTTTGTTGCACTCCCGCTCCTAAGCGGCAACCGCCCGGATACCTCCCTCATGCTCATCACCCTGCTGGTTGGCAGCTTCCTCTGGATGGGTGCCACCGCCTCCATCCAGCAAGCCCGGTACCGGAGCCGGCTGCACCTGGTCGACGCCGCGGCCCTCGCCGAGCCGGCGCTCGGGCTGCCCGACACCGCCACCGTCCTGGACGTGCTGCGGCACTCGCCGCAGGGTGTCCCCGCCGTCGTGCTCTTCGGCCAGGACGCGCGCCCGTCGGCCGTCGTCGACGAAACGGCAGCAGCGGCCGTTCCGCCCGCGCTGGCCGCCACGACCCCGGCAACCGCCGCCGCCTATCCGCTCGCCGCGGGTGCGTACGTCAAGGAAACTGACCGGGGAGCCGAACTGCTGGCATACCTTGCCCAGATCGAAGGTTCGGACTATGCGGTGGTCAACGACGCCGGCACCGTCACCGGACTGTTGCGCCAGCTGACCGTGCTGAACGCCCTGACCGGGAAGCAGCCGAGCGGCACCCCCGGCTCACAGACCGGGGGCGAAGGCCGGAATCAGGACCAGACCCGGTAGAGTTACCTGCCGGTCGTGAATTCTCCGGCCCACGAACACGGGCCGGTGCCCGCCGCCCATCCGCGGCCACCGCAGCTTTACAGGAGCGAGGAACATCTCATGAGCAGCGACACTGCCGCCAACGCCACCCCCAGCGGGGACAGCACAGCCGCCGACAGCATTTCGGCGCCAGCCGCCGAAACTGCCAATGTAACAGCCACCGAAACAGCACCCGGCACTGCGCCCGGCACTGCGCCCGGCACTGCGCCGGTCGGCGCCAACCGGCGCCGCGGTCCGTTCCGCGAGGGCGAGCGGGTGCAGCTCACGGACGAACGCGGCCGGATGAACACCATCAGCCTCGAGGCCGGCGGGGCCTTCCACACGCACCGCGGCTTCCTCAACCACGACGAGATCATCGGCAAGCCGGACGGCTCGGTCGTGGTGAACAACGTCGGCCAGCAGTACCAGACCTTGCGCCCGCTGCTCTCGGACTTCGTGCTCTCGATGCCGCGCGGCGCGGCCGTGGTGTATCCCAAGGACGCCGGCCAGATCGTCACCATGGCCGACATTTTTCCGGGCGCACGCGTGGTCGAGGCCGGCGTCGGCTCCGGCGCACTGTCCATCTCGCTGCTGCGCGCGGTGGGGGACAACGGCTACCTGCACTCCTTCGAACGCCGTGCGGAATTCGCCGACATCGCCCGCGGCAACGTCGAAACGATCTTCGGCGGCCCGCACCCGGCGTGGCAGATCACCCTGGGCGACTTCCAGGAGGAAGTTGTGCGGACCGAGGCGCCGGGATCCGTGGACCGGGTGGTCCTGGATATGCTGGCGCCCTGGGAATGCCTCGACGCCGTGGCCACCGTGCTGGCTCCCGGCGGCGTGTGGATCAACTATGTCGCGACTGTTACGCAGCTGTCACGGACCGCCGAGGCCATCCGCGCCGACGGCCGCTTCACCGAGCCGGATGCCTGGGAATCCATGGTCCGCGGCTGGCACCTCGAGGGCCTCGCCGTGCGCCCGGACCACCGGATGGTAGCCCACACCGGCTTCCTGCTGGTCACCCGCCGGCTGGCCGACGGCGTCACCGGCATCTCCGTGAAGCGCCGGCCGTCCAAGACCGAGTTCGACGCCGAGGATGTCAACGCCTGGACCCCCGGGGCAGTCGGCGAACGCGCGGTCTCGGACAAGAAGCTGCGCCGGGCCGCCCGCGACGCGATCGCCGGAACTAACGTCAAGGACACCCCCGAGGTTACGAACTAGTCCGTATTTCGGAAGTCTTCAGCAGCACCCGCCGAGTTGGGGCTATGGTCTTAATAGAAGTACGGAAGGGGCTGATGCATGATGGAGACTCCCAACAACGACCACGGCCGGACGCCGGCGGAGGACGAGGCCCAGGCGGCTGCCGCTGCCGGAGGGACTGAACCGGCGGGGGCATCCGACGTCGACCGGTATGCAGCCAATGAGCTATCGGTTGCCGAACGCCAGGTCAATATCCTGCGGGACAAGCTCCGCCACATCGACCGCCAGCTCGCGGCCGCCACGCAGAACAACTCCAAGCTCGTGGGCATGCTGGAAACGGCCAAGGCCGAGATCCTGCGGTTGAAGAACGCCCTGGACCAGGAGGGCCAGCCGCCCTACAGCTTCGGCACCGTCCTGCAGCTAAACCCGAAGCGACGCCCCGAACCCGGCAGCAGCGGGCAGGCCGACACGGAGGAGTCCGTGGACATCTTCAACGCCGGCCGCAAGATGCGGGTGGGCATCAGCCCGCTTGTGAACATCAACCAACTTGCCGTCGGGCAGGAAGTCCTGCTCAACGAGGCGCTGCTGGTGGTGGCCGGGCTTGGCTACGAGCGGGCCGGAGACCTGGTCACGCTCAAGGAACTGCTGGGATCGGACCGCGCCCTCGTTGTGGGCCGCGCGGACGAGGAACGGGTGATCCGGCTCTCCGGCGCCCTGCTGGCGCAGAAGCTCCGGGTCGGCGACGCCCTCTCGATCGACAGCCGCACCGGCTACGCCCTGGAGAAGATTCCCCGTTCCGAAGTGGAAAACCTCGTCCTCGAAGAAGTCCCGGACATCACCTACCAGGACATCGGCGGACTGGGCCCGCAGATCGAACAGATCCGCGACGCCGTCGAACTGCCGTTCCTGCACCCGGACCTGTACCGGGAGCACGGGCTCAAGGCACCCAAGGGCATCCTGCTCTACGGGCCGCCGGGCTGCGGCAAGACCCTCATCGCCAAGGCCGTGGCCAACTCGCTGGCCGCCCGGGCCGCCGAACGCGCCGGCAAGACGGACATGAAGAGCTACTTCCTGAACATCAAGGGACCGGAACTGCTGGACAAGTACGTCGGTGAGACCGAACGGCACATCCGGCTGATCTTCGCCCGGGCCCGCGAGAAGGCCTCCGAGGGCAGCCCCGTGGTGGTGTTCTTCGACGAGATGGATTCGCTGTTCCGCACCCGTGGCACCGGCATCTCCTCGGACGTCGAGACGACCATCGTGCCGCAGCTGCTCAGCGAGATCGACGGCGTGGAGCGGCTGGACAACGTGATCGTGATCGGCGCCTCCAACCGCGAGGACATGATCGATCCGGCGATCCTGCGCCCGGGCAGGCTGGACGTGAAGGTCAAGATCCAGCGTCCCGATGCCGAGGCCGCCGCGGACATCTTCAACAAATACATCACCACGGACCTGCCCTTCCACGAGCAGGACCTCGCCGAGCACAACGGCGACGTGCAGGCGACGGTGGATGCCATGATCCAGCGCACGGTAGAGGCCATGTACTCCACCGAGAAGTCCAACGAGTACCTCGAGGTGACCTACGCCAACGGGGACACCGAAATGCTGTACTTCAAGGACTTCAACTCCGGCGCCGTGGTGCAGAACGTCGTGGACCGCGCCAAGAAGTCCGCGATCAAGGACCTGCTCACCTCCGGGCAGAAGGGCCTGCGCATCGACCACCTGCTCCGCGCCGTCATTGATGAGTTCCGCGAGCATGAGGACATGCCCAACACCACCAACCCGGACGACTGGGCCAGGATTTCCGGCAAGAAGGGCGAACGCATCACATACATCCGCACCATCGTCCAAGGCAAGGCCGGCCAGGAACCCGGCAAATCCATCGAGACGATGCCGAGCACGGGCCAATACCTGTGACCGCCGGACCTTCAGCGGTTTCAGGGGGGCTGCCCGCCGGCGGCGCCATGCGGGTGATGGGCTCCGAGACCGAATACGGTATCCACGCGCCCTCCGCCCCGGGGGCCAACGCCACTATGATGTCCGCCCGGGTCATCCAAGCCTACGCCCTGGTGACCCGGCAACGCGCAGCTGGCGGCGCCGAAACCCGCTGGGACTACACCGACGAAGAGCCGCTGCACGACGCCCGGGGCTGGACCCTGGAGCGCAGCGAGGCGGAACCGGAACAACTCACCGACCGGCCACCGGCCCTGGACGCGGAGGCGATCGCGCTTGCCTACGGCCGCGCGGAGCTGGACCACGACGGCGAGGACGAGTCCGGTTCGCTGCTCATGAACATGGTGCTGGGCAACGGCGCGCGGCTCTACGTGGACCACGCCCACCCGGAATACTCGAGCCCGGAAGTCACCAACCCCCGCGATGCCGTCACCTGGGACGCCGCCGGGGACCTCGTGGCTCTGGCCGCGGTCCGCCGGCTGGCCGCGGACCCGGAACTGCCGCCGATCAACCTGTACAAGAACAACACGGACAACAAATCCGTATCGTACGGCTCGCACGAAAACTACCTGATGCCCCGCTCGGTCCCGTTCGGCGAAATAGCCCGGGGGCTGACACCGTTCTTTGTCACCCGGCAGATCATGTGCGGCGCCGGCCGCGTCGGCCTGGGCCAGGACAGCTCCCGGCCCGGCTACCAAATCAGCCAGCGGGCGGACTTTTTCGAGACCGAGGTCGGCCTCGAAACCACCATCCGGCGACCCATCATCAACACCCGGGATGAACCGCACGCGACCGCGGACAAATACCGCCGGCTGCACGTCATCATCGGCGATGCGAACCTCAGCCAGGGAGCCAACTTCCTGAAGTTCGGCAGCACCGCCATGGTCCTGAGCCTCATCGAGGCCGGCCTGGCGCCCCGCATCGAGGTCCACGAACCGGTGGCGGCCCTGCAGGCCGTCAGCCACGACACCTCCCTGACCGCGACCCTGCGCCTGCTCGACGGGCGCCGCGTCACTGCCCTGGACCTGCAGTGGATGTACTTCGAGGCTGCCGCCAAGCTCGCCCAGGATACCGGTGTGGCGGACGCCGTCGACGGCGACGGCCACACCCACGCCGTGCTCGAGCGCTGGTCGGCGACCCTTACCGCGCTGGACAGCGACCGGGCCGCCGCCGCGTCGACAGTCGAATGGCTGGCCAAGCTCTCGCTGCTGGAGGGCTACCGCCAGCGCGACGGGCTGGAATGGTCGGACGCCCGGCTGGGGCTCGTGGACCTGCAGTGGGCGGACATCCGCCCCGAGAAGGGGCTCTACCACCGGCTGCTGGCCCGCGACCGGATGCAGCGGATCGTCGACGACGAAGCGATCGCCCGTGCGGTGACGGAGCCGCCGTCGGACACCCGGGCTTTCTTCCGCGGCCGCTGCGTCAGCCGCTTCGGCACCGACCTGGTTGGCGCCAGCTGGGACTCGGTGATCTTCGACCTGCCGGGGCGCGGCAAGCTGCAGCGGGTCCCCACCCGCGAACCGCTGCGCGGCACGGAGGCCCTGACCGGAGGACTCTTCGCCCGGCACCGCGAGGCCGCGCCGTTCCTTGCGGAGTTGCTCGGGTTGCCCCCGGGTTCGTAGGCCCAAAGACCCCCCGCAGGGGACCAGGGCGTGGCAAGATTGCTTACAGGATGTCCTGTGCAGGATGGGGCAGCCGGTGGGATTAAACAGTGGGATCAGAAGGAGAATACGATGGCAGGCCAGGAGCAGCAGCAGCCGCAGTCCCGCGACACTGAGGTCGAGGAGGACATCCCCGCACCTCCCGCGGCACCCGAGGCCCAGGCCTCTGCCGCGACCCAGGGCGTGGACGATCTGCTCGATGAGATCGACGGCGTGCTGGAGTCAAACGCCGAGGAGTTCGTCAGGGCCTTCGTCCAGAAGGGCGGCCAGTAGCCCCCCGGCCGCCGGCTGGTCGCGGACACTACTGGAGGAGAACCGGAACTGAGGAGACACAGGGCTGAGGGCCGGAAGTCGTTGATCCACTACGTTGAGGGAGTGCACCAGTGCAGGAAACATCAGCCAACCAGGTAGCAGCGAACGCGACGTCCTCATTCACGGAGCACCTGCAGCGTTCACGGCCCGAACTGCTGCCCTACAACGCCCTCCAACACGGCTTACCAGCTGGACCTGCAACCGCGCCGCTCCAGACCCCGCACGCAACCACGATCGTGGCCCTGACCTACGCCGGGGGAGTGCTGATGGCCGGTGACCGCCGCGCGACGATGGGCAACGTGATCGCCAGCCGGCACATCGAGAAGGTGTTCCCCGCGGACCAGTATTCTGTGCTCGGCATCGCCGGGACTGCCGGCATCGCGCTCGATATCACCCGGCTGTTCCAGGTGGAGCTGGAACATTACGAAAAAATCGAAGGAACGCAGCTGAGCCTGGACGGCAAGGCCAACCGGCTCGGTGCCATGATCCGCGGAAACCTTCCCATGGCGATGCAGGGCCTCGCCGTGGTCCCGCTGTTTGCCGGCTTTGACCGGCCCGCCGGCGTCGGCCGCCTGTTCTCCTACGACGTCACCGGCGGCCGCTACGAGGAGCAGGAGCACCACACCGTCGGTTCGGGCTCCATGTTCGCCCGCGGCGCGCTGAAGAAGCTCTGGCGGCCCAACCTCTCCGAAGCCGACGCCGTCCAGGTGGCCGTCGAAGCCCTGTACGACGCGGCCGACGACGACTCCGCCACGGGCGGTCCGGACCCCGTCCGGCAACTCTGGCCCGTGGTCTACACCGTCAGCCGCTCCGGTGCAGTGCGCGTCCCGGAGCGCGAACTTGCGGCGGTGGCCGGCGCCATCATCGAGTCACGGGCCGTAGCCCAGCGGGAGGCCTGAGATGACCCAGCAGTTCTATGTCTCGCCCGAACAGCTGATGAAGGACCGGGCGGACTTCGCCCGGAAAGGCATCGCGCGGGGACGTTCTGTGGTGGTCATCAGTTGCCGGGACGGGATCGCCCTGGTCGCGGAAAACCCCTCGCCGTCGCTGCACAAGATCGGCGAAATCTACGACAAGATCGCCTTCGCCGCCGTCGGCAAGTACAACGAGTTCGAAAGCCTGCGCCAGGCCGGGGTGCGCTACGCGGACGTCCGCGGCTACTCCTACGACCGCGAGGACGTCACGGCCCGGGGCCTGGCGAGCGTCTATGCGCAAAGCCTCGGCGCCGTCTTCACCGCCGAGCAGAAGCCCTTTGAAGTGGAACTGGCCGTGACGGAGGTCGGGGACAGCCAGGACCTGGACCACCTCTACCGGCTGACCTTCGACGGGTCCATCGCCGACGAACAGGGATTCATCGTGATGGGCGGCCAGGCCGACAAGGTGTCCGAAGCCGTTGCGGCCGGCTGGCGCAGCGAACTCGACTTCGCCGGCGCCATCCGGCTGGCCCTGGCCGGACTGGTAGCGGACAAGGAAACCGACGCACTGCCGGCGTCGGCCGTGGAGGTGGCCGTGCTGGACCGCGGCTCCGAGAGCAGCCGCGGCACCCGCCGCGCTTTCCGCCGCCTCGACGACGCCGACGTCGTGGCACTGCTGGCTGAGGAGAACTGAAATGGACAAGCGCATCTTCGGTATCGAAACCGAATTCGGAATTTCCTATTCGAGCCCGGAGTCCCGCCCGCTCGCGCCGGAGGAAGTGGCCCGGTACCTCTTCCGAAAGGTGGTCAGCTGGGGGAGGTCCTCCAATGTGTTCCTCACCAACGGCTCACGGCTCTACCTCGACGTCGGTTCACACCCTGAGTACGCGACCGCCGAGTGCGACGACCTGGCCCAGCTCATCGCCCATGACCGGGCGGGCGAGCTGATCCTGGACGACCTCGTGGACGAGGCGCAGGAGCGCCTTGCGGCCGAAGGGTTCAACGGCACCGTGTACCTGTTCAAGAACAACACCGACTCGGCGGGCAACTCCTACGGCAGCCACGAGAATTACCTGATTCCGCGCCGCGGGGAGTTTTCCCGGCTGGCGGAAATCCTGATCCCGTTCCTCGTGACCCGCCAGTTGATCGCCGGCGCGGGAAAGATCCTGAAGACCCCGCACGGCGCCACCTACGCCTTCTCCCAGCGCGCGGACCACATCTGGGAGGGGGTCTCCTCCGCCACGACCCGGTCCCGGCCGATCATCAACACCCGCGACGAGCCGCACGCCGACGCCGAGTTCTACCGGCGGCTGCATGTGATCGTCGGGGACTCGAACATGTCCGAGACCACGGCCCTGCTCAAAGTCGGCACCGTGGACCTGATCCTGCGGATGATCGAGGCCGGCGTGATCATGCGCGACATGCGGATGGAAAACCCGATCCGCAGCATCCGGGAGATCTCCCACGACCTCAGCGGCCGCGCGGTGGTACGCCTCGCTAACGGCCGGCAGCTCACGGCCCTTGAGATCCAGCGCGAGTACCTGAACAAAGTGACCGAATTCGTGGCGGACCGCGGCGCCCACAACCCGCACGTCCCGCTCATCCTGGACCTGTGGGAACGGACCCTTGACGCGATCGAAAGCGGAAACACGAGCACGATCGACACCGAAGTTGACTGGGCCATCAAGAAGAAGCTGATGGACAACTACCGCGAGCGGCACGGCCTGGAACTCGACGCGCCGCGGATCGCCCAACTGGACCTCACCTACCACGACATTTCACGCAGCCGCGGTCTCTTCTACCTGCTCCAGGCCCGCGGCGCGGCACGGCGGGTCGTCGACGACACCGCAGTGAAGGATGCCGTCGACGCGCCGCCGCAGACCACCCGGGCCAAACTGCGCGGCGACTTCGTCCGCCGGGCGCAGGAACTGGGCCGTGACTACACGGTGGACTGGGTCCATTTGAAGCTGAACGACCGCGCCCACCAGACCATTTTGTGCAAGGATCCCTTCCGCAGCGTGGACGACCGGGTGGACGCCCTGCTGGACTCTATGGGCTGATACCCAGCTTTCCGCGTTATTCTGGGGAAGGTGCCGTTTCACGGCCACCGCATGCTTTGCCGCTGGCAACCGTCCGGCGAAGCGTCCATCCTGCCCCGACGAAAGTTCTTACGTGCGCCGACTATTAGCAATTCTCCTCCCCGGACTGCTGCTGCTCACCGCTTGTGGTGGCGGCCAGCCTGCCGCCCCGGAGCCCACCAGCCAGTCCGCCGGCGAGACCGCGAAGCTGGACTCCCTGAAACTGACCGAGAACGGCGACAAGAAGGCCCCCGGCGTCGAGTTCACCAAGCCGCTTGAGGTCAAGGACCCGACCATCAAGGTGGTCAAGGACGGCGACGGCGAACGCGTCAAGGCCAACCAGGTCGCGGACATT
Organism: Arthrobacter sp. YAF16; assembly: GCF_052113385.1. NCBI lineage: Bacteria > Bacillati > Actinomycetota > Actinomycetes > Micrococcales > Micrococcaceae > Arthrobacter > Arthrobacter sp. YAF16. The sequence continues at coordinate 1,588,134 of NZ_JBFRDC010000001.1, read as the reverse complement.
TCCATCGTCGCCTTCAACGGCAAGGACGGCTCCACCCTTGAGGACACCTTCCCGAAGGACCCCGAGAAGCTCGAGCTGAACGATGAACTCAAGGCCGGCAGCGCGGTCATCTACAACGCCTTCGTCGGCGCCAAGGTCGGCTCCCATCTGGCCCTGGCCGTGCCGGGCAAGGCAGCCAGCGCCGAAGGCGGCGCGGCCCAGCCGTCGCAGCTGCTGGTCATCAAGATCCTCGCCGCGAAGGACGCTCCCAAGGTCCTGGACAAGCCCGAGGGCGACGCCGTGACCCCGCCGGCCGGCCTGCCCACCGTGAAGGAAAACGACAAGGGCGTTCCGGAGATCTCGGTCAAGGGCGTGGCCGCTCCCAAGGCCCTCATTTCCCAGGACCTGATCACGGGCAAGGGCCAGGCGGTCAAGGAATCCGACACCGTCACCGTCAACTACGTTGGCGTGGCGCTGGCCTCGGGCAAGGTCTTCGACTCCAGCTTCACCAGCGGTAAGAAGGCCACGTTCCCGCTCAATGGCGTCATCAAGGGCTGGACGCAGGGCCTCGCCGGCAAGACCGTCGGCTCCCGCGTCCTCCTGGTCATCCCGAAGGCCCTCGCCTACGGCGACAAGGGCCAGGGCGACGCCAAGGGCGACCTCGTCTTCGTCGTTGACATCCTCGGCGTCAAGTAAACAACCCCGCTTAAGCAAGCCACCCAAGAAGGAGCAACCATGTCATTTGGACAGCGCAACATCGACCGCCAGAAGCCGGAAATTGACTTCCCGGAGGGCGACGTACCCACCGAGCTCGTCATCACCGACCTGATCGAGGGTGACGGTGCCGAGGCCAAAGCCGGCGACACCGTCTCCACCCACTACGTCGGCGTGGCCTGGTCCACCGGCGAAGAGTTCGACGCCTCCTGGGGCCGGGGCGCACCCCTGGACTTCCGGGTCGGCGTCGGCCAGGTCATCCAGGGCTGGGACCAGGGCCTGCTGGGCATGAAGGTCGGCGGCCGCCGCCGGCTCGAAATCCCCTCCGAAATGGCTTACGGCGCCCGCGGCGCCGGCGGAGCGATCGGCCCCAACGAGGCCCTGATCTTCGTCGTCGACCTCGTCGCCGTCCGCTAATCCCCACCGGCTCCCTGCCCTCGCAAGCTCGGGCCGGGGCCCTCGCCGGCGTGGGCCCACCCACCGGGTCCCTGCCCTCGCAAGCTCGGGCCGGGGCCCTCGCCGGCGTGGGCCCACCCACCGGCCACCGCGAAAGCGCGGTAACAATCGGAAAGTTCTTCCGGTTGTTGCCGCGCTTTCGCCGTTTTCGGGGCGGACACTTTAGTACCCTTGCGGAGTGTCCGCCTCACGTACTGAACGCCTCCTGAACCTGCTCATCGCCCTGCTCAACACCCAATACGGGCTACGCCGCAGCGAGCTGCGCGAGAAGGTCTATCACGACACCACCAGCTCCGAGGCGGCCTTCGGCCGGATGTTCGAACGGGACAAAGGCGAGCTGCGCCAGTTCGGCTTCGACGTCGAGACCGTGACGGACAAGGGCTGGGGCTCCGATGACCCGGCGACCACGCGGTACCGGATCGGCAAGGAATCCAACCGGCTGCCGGACGTCAGCCTGACCCCCGCAGAGTGCACCGTGCTGATCCTCGCCGCGCAGCTTTGGGAACAGGCTGCCCTGGGCTCCGCCGCGCGCGACGCCGTGCGCAAACTGCAGGCCGCCGGCGGCCTGCCGGACGCCGAACTTCCCCCGGGGGTCCAGCCCCGCATCCGCCCTGCCGGGCAGGCGTTCGAGGACCTCGTCGCCGCCGTCCACACCCAGCACCCCGTGAGCTTCAACTATCTGGCCGGCAGCACCGGACAGGAGGAGACCCGCACCGTCGAGCCCTGGGGCCTCGGCAGCCGCTTCGGGCAGTGGTACCTCGTTGGCCACGACCGCGCCCGCGGGGACAAACGGTTCTACCGGCTGTCGCGGTTCACCTCCGCCGTCACCGTGCTGGACCAGGAGTCCTTCACCCCGCCGTCGTCCTTCAACGTCCGCCAACAACTTGCCGCGCTGCCCGAACTGCCCGTGCGGCACGCCCTCGTCGACGTCGCCGACGGCGCGCTGCTGGGGCTTCGCAAGCATGCCGGACCCGCCGCCGGCACCGAGGGTGACATCACCGATGCCGTCGCGGCAGCGCCTCGCCCCGGTTTCGACCGCCTCAAGGTGCCATACCGGGACATTGAGACGCTCGCCGAGGAACTCGCCTCCTACGGCCCGAAGGCCGTCGTCGTCGCGCCGCCCGAGCTGCACACCGCCGTGCGCCGGCGACTGGCGGCAGCCGCAGCCTTCGCTGCGGCGCCGGTCCCGCCGATCGAATTCCCGCGTTTGGCTCCGGCCAAACGGAGCCGGAAACGCACGTCCGAGGACCAGCTCAAGCGGATGCTCCAGCTGGTCCCGTTCCTGGTACACAACCAGGGCCTGCACATCAGCGAAGTTGCCGACCGGTTCGGCATCACCCGCAAGGAACTCGAGGACGACCTGCGGATCCTGATCTGCTCCGGCCTGCCCGAGGGCTACCCGGACGATCTGTTGGACATCCAGTGGGACGACGACCACGTCTACATCATCGAGGACCTCGACCTTAAGCGGCCGGTGCGTTTCACCGTGGACGAGGCCTGCGCGCTGCTCACCGGCCTCGAAGCGCTCAACGGCCTGCCCGGACTCGCCGAGGGCGGCACCCTGGAGTCCGTGACGCTCAAGCTCATGGCCGCGGCCGGCGAGGAGGGGCTGAAGGCGGCGGCCGTGTCCGGTCCCGAGGTGGCGCCGGAGGATTCCGGCACCCTCGAAACGGCACGCAACGCCATCCGCACCGGCGCGCAGTTGCGGCTGAGCTATCTCTCCCCGCAACGCGATGCCGTCACCGAACGCGACATCGACCCGCAGCGGCTCTACTCAATGGACAGCACCTGGTACCTCGAGGCGTACTGCCATTCCGCGCAGGGCCTGCGGAACTTCCGGCTGGACCGGATCCAAAGCCTGGAACCCAACGGACGCCCGGTGTCCTCGGCCGCCAACCCGGCAGGCGGGTTCCCGGTCAAGCTGTTCACGCCCAACGACGATGACGCCGTGGTGGTGGTCGAGCTGACCAGGCAGGGCGCCGGGCTCGCGGATGACTACTACGCCGAACGGACCGCCGCGCTTGCGGACGGCCACGTCCTGGCCGAAATCCGCTTCGGCAGTGCCGGCTGGCTGCCGATGTTCGTGGCCCAGCACGGCGGCGCCGTCCGCATCCTGCAGCCTCCTGCGCTGGCCGCGGCCGCCCGGGAATGGCTCGACGCCGCCCTCGCCCGATACGAGGACCACCCCGCACGCCAGCTAGACTGATCAGCATGCCTTGGTGGTCCTGGATCGTAATCTGGATAGCGCTCGTCGCGCTGTCGCTGCTGTTCTTTGGCGTGCTCGGCGTCCGGCTCTTCCGGCAGTTCATGGCCACGGTCAAGGAACTCGGTGAGGCGGGGGAGCGCTTCTCCACGTTCGCTTCCTCCCCGCTTACCTCCGGTTCAGCCGCTGTTCATGTGGGTGCCGTAGGCTCGAACGGCGACGACGCGGGGAACGGAGCCGGCCCGTACGCGGAGCCCGGGGCAGCCGTTTTTGCCCCGCCCGCGTTGATGCGACATGATTACCATGCATCCAAAATCGCGCGTCAGGAAGCCCGGCGGTTGCGCCGGATCCGGCGCAAAGCGGAGCGAGGCCAGCCCCAGGCGCTGCGCGACATCGATCTGCGTTAGACATAGGATGTACTCAAACGAAAGGACCACCCAGCATGAGGCTTGAAGGCTGGCATCTCATCATCATCATCGTCCTGGCCCTGGTGCTTTTCGCTGCACCGAAGCTGCCCGGAATGGCCCGCAGCCTGGGCCAGTCGATGCGGATTTTCAAATCCGAGGTCCGCGAAATGAAAAAGGACGGCACGCCGGAGGCCAAGGCTGACTCCGACGCCGTCGAAGGCAAAGTCGTGAACCACCCCCGGTCCGCCGGCACCGAGAGCCGCCCGGGCGAGGGAACCGACGTTCCGCCGCCGAACCGCGCCTAGAACCACATGGCAGTAACCATGAGCCGCCGATCGAACCCCGAAGGCCGGATGGCCCTCCTCGATCACCTCAAAGAGCTGCGGAACCGGCTCTTTAAGTCGGCGATCGCCGTCGTCCTCGGGACCGTCGTCGGATTCCTCGTCTACCAGCCCATGCTGGCGGCGCTGATCAAGCCGATCCGCGACCTGAACGAACATGAAGGCCGGCAGGCGTCGCTGAACTTCGACGGCGTGGCGAGCTCCTTTGACCTGATGATCCAGGTGTCCGTGTTCCTGGGCCTGATCGTCGCCAGCCCGGTCTGGCTCTACCAGCTCTGGGCGTTCATTGTCCCCGGGCTGCACAAGAAGGAACGGCGCCTGGCGCTCTCCTTCGTCGCCGCCGCCGTGCCGCTCTTCGTCGGAGGCGTCCTGCTCGCCTGGCTGGTGCTCCCCAACGCGGTGCGGGTGCTGACCGACTTCACCCCCTCCGGCGGCTCCAACTTCATCAGCGCCCAGGTCTACCTGTCCTTCGTGCTGCGCCTGTTGCTCGCCTTCGGCATTGCCTTCCTGCTGCCGGTGGTGCTGTTCGGGCTCAACCTGGCCGGGCTGATCAAAGGCCAGCAGCTGCTCAAGAGCTGGCGGATCACCGTGTTCCTGGTCTGCCTCTTCGCTGCCATGGCCGCCCCCGGCGCCGACGCGATGAGCATGTTCTACCTTGCCGTGCCCATGCTGGTGCTGTTCTTCACCGCCATCGGGCTGTGCCTGCTCAACGACCGCCGGCGGGAGAAGCGGGCGGCCAAGGTGGCCGCCGAGACCGAAGCCACCGCGGACCAGGCGACTCCCAGCTCCGAGCTGGAGAATCTCTAGCCGTCCGCCCACTAGGCTGGAAGCATGTCCTCACTACCCGGGCCGGAGTCGCCGTCCGAGCGTTACCGTGCCAGCGCCGAGCGGGCCGCAGAAGCCAAGACCTATCTGGGCGGTTTCACCCGTTCGCTCGCGTTCGACCTCGATCCCTTCCAGCGCGAGGCGTGCCTGTCCCTGCAAGCGGGCCGGGGCGTGCTGGTGGCCGCCCCGACCGGGGCCGGAAAGACGATTGTCGGGGAGTTCGCCATTTACCTGGCGCTCCAGCGCGGCCTGAAAGCCTTCTACACGACGCCGATCAAGGCGCTGAGCAACCAGAAGTACACCGAGCTGGCCGAGAAGTACGGCGCGGCGCAGGTGGGCCTGCTGACCGGTGACACCAGCATCAACGGCGAAGCCCCGGTAGTGGTGATGACCACCGAGGTGCTCCGCAACATGCTCTATGCCGGCTCGGAGACCCTGGATGACCTCGGCTTCGTGGTGATGGACGAGGTGCACTACCTCGCCGACCGGTTCCGCGGCGCCGTCTGGGAGGAAGTCATCATCCACCTGCCCAGCGAGGTGCAGGTGGCCTCGCTCAGCGCCACGGTCTCCAACGCCGAGGAGTTCGGCGCCTGGCTGGACACCGTCCGCGGCCAGACAGACGTGATCGTCTCCGAGCACCGTCCCGTACCGCTGTGGCAGCACGTCATGGTGGGACGCAAGATCGTGGACCTGTTCGCCGGCGACACCAGCTTCGACGAAATTGCGCCCGCCGGTGAGGACAATGTGGCCGCTACCGCGGATACCGCAGGCTCCAGCGCCGCGATCACCGAACGCGCCGGCTACGAGGTCAACCCGGAACTGCTGTCGATGGCCCGGGCCGAGAGCCAGATGAACTTCCGCGGCCGCTTCGGGCACGGCGGCCGCAACCAGCGCCGCCAGCAGCGCGGCCAGCGGGAGGCGGCCCCGCAGGGCGGCCCGCGCAGCCCGGTCCGGAAGGCCAGCCGCCCGCAGGTCATCGCCAGCCTGGACCGGATGGACCTCCTGCCGGCCATCACCTTCATCTTCTCGCGCGCCGGCTGCGATGCCGCCGTGGCGCAGTGCGTCTCCGCCGGGCTCTGGCTGACCACCGAGAAGGAACAGCTCATCATCGCCCAGCGGGTCGACGAAGCGGCCCAGGACATCCCCTCCGACGATCTGGACGTCCTGGGCTTCTGGAGCTGGCGGGACGGGCTGCTGCGTGGCCTGGCCGCGCACCATGCCGGCATGTTGCCGACCTTCAAGGAGGTCGTCGAGAAGCTGTTCGTGGACGGACTGGTCAAGGCGGTGTTCGCTACCGAGACCCTCGCGCTGGGCGTCAACATGCCCGCGCGCTGCGTGGTGCTGGAGAAGCTGGACAAGTTCAACGGCGAAGCGCACGTGAACATCACGGCGGGGGAGTACACCCAGCTGACCGGCCGGGCGGGCCGCCGCGGGATCGACGTCGAGGGGCACGCCGTCGTGCTCTGGCAGCCGGGCACCGATCCGGCAGCCGTCGCGGGTCTCGCCTCCCGCCGGACCTACCCGCTGAACTCCAGCTTCCGTCCCACCTACAACATGTCCATTAACCTCGTGGCCCAGTTCGGCCGGCCGCGCGCCCGCGAAATCCTTGAGTCCTCCTTCGCCCAGTTCCAAGCGGACCGCTCCGTGGTCGGACTGGCCAAGCAGGTCCGCAGCCGGGAGGAATCCCTGGCCGGGTTCAGCAAGGCAATGAGCTGCCATCTGGGCGACTTCACCGAGTACTCCAGACTGCGCCGGGCCCTGTCGGACGCCGAAAACGCAGCTTCCAAAGGCACGTCACGGGCCCGGAAGTCGCTCACCGAAGACTCCCTGAGCCGGCTGCTGCCCGGCGACGTCGTCGATGTGCCGTCGGGCCGGGCCCCCGGCCTCGCCGTCGTGCTCAGCTCGGACCACCACTCCCGCGAGCCGCGGCCGGCGGTTATGACCCTGGACAACCAGCTTCGCCGGATCGGCCTTCACGATGTGGAAGGACCGCTGGCCCCGATCACGCGGGTCAGGATTCCCAAGTCCTTCAACGCCAAAGTGCCGAAGTCGCGGCGCGACCTGGCCTCATCGGTCCGCAACGCCATCCGGGAGAGCCGTCCGCCGGCACCGCCGAACCGGAACGAGGACTTCGGCCGTGCCGCCGCCTTGCCGAACATGGAGAAGAAGATCGCGGAACTGCGCCGCGAGCTCCGGGCCCACCCCTGCCACGGCTGCAGCGAACGCGAAGACCACGCCCGCTGGTCCGAGCGCTGGTGGAAGCTCCGGCAGGAAACCGACGGCCTGATCCGCCAAATCCAGGGCCGCACCAACACCATCGCCAAGACCTTCGACCGGGTCTGCGGAGTCCTCTCCGGCTACGGCTACCTGGAAACCTCCGACTCGGGCACGCTTTCCATCAGCCCTGACGGGCAGCGGCTGCGCCGGATCTACGGGGAAAAGGACCTGCTGATCTCCCAGTCGCTGCGGATGGGCGCCTTCAGCGACCTCGACGCCGCGGAAATCGCGGCACTGGCCAGCGTTCTGGTCTACCAGGCCAAGCGCGAGGACCGCGGTCTGCGGCCCAAGATGCCCAGCGTCTCGCTGGAGTCCGCCGTCGACACCGTGGTGCGCGAGTGGTCCGCCCTGGAGGACGTGGAGGAGGCCAACAAGCTGCCACTGACGGGGGAGCCCGAGCTCGGCCTGGTCTGGCCGATCTTCAAGTGGGCCAAGGGCCGGCACCTCCAGGAGGTGCTCAGCGGCACGGACCTCGCCGCCGGCGACTTCGTCCGCTGGGTGAAACAGGTCATCGACCTGCTGGACCAGCTCGCCAAGATTCCCGGACTGGACCCGCGCGTCGCACGGCTGTGCGGCGACGCGATCACCCTGGTCAAACGCGGCGTCGTCGCTTACTCGGCCGTCGTGTGACCGGACCCTAGCGGCCCTCCGCCCCTGCCTTTCCTCCACCATGCCCCGATGCCGCAGGCCCGGCACACCGGCCCCCAGCTACAAGGAGTTCCACACCATGACCGCTTCACCGTCCGAGGCTTCCAAGGAACAGCGCAAGGTGACGCTGTACCGCAACGGTTCCGTCTACACCGCGGCTGATCCCTTCGCTACGGCCATGCTGGTCGACGGTGACACCGTGGCCTGGGTTGGCTCTGAACAGGCCGCCACGTCCATCGCGGACTCCTCCATGGAGGTCATCGACCTCCAGGGCGCGCTCCTTGCCCCCGGCTTCGTGGACTCCCACGTGCACCTGACGGAGACCGGCATCGCCCTGGACTCGCTCCAGCTCGGCGGGGTCCGCTCCGCAGCCGAATTGCTTGACGCCGTCGCCGGCGCCGCCGTCTCCGCTTCCGGCGCGGGCGGCACGGTGCTGGGGCACGGCTGGGACGAAACGCTCTGGGCCGACCCGGTCCTGCCCAGCCGCGAAGAACTGGACCGCGCCGCCGGCGGCCGGCCGGTATACCTGTCGCGGGTGGACGTGCACTCGGCCCTTGTCTCCGCTTCCCTGGCCGCCACGTCCGGCCTTGAGAGCCTCGACGGCTACGCCGCCGACGGGCAGGTCAAACGGGCCGCCCACACCGCCGCGCGGCGCGCCGCCCGGAACCTGCCCGCCGGTGCCCTGCGCCGCTACCAGGAGGCCGCGCTGGCGGAGGCGGCCGCCAACGGCTATGTCGCTCTCGCCGAAATGGCGGCACCGCACATCGGCAGCATCGAGGACCTGCAGCTCGCGGCCGGCTGGAACGCCGCCGACCGGCCAGGACACGCCGTTCCGGAGATCCTGCCCTATTGGGGCCAGCTTGCCGGTTCCGCCGAACAGGCCCGGTCCATCCTGGACAGCCTTGGCGTTTCTGTCCTGGGCCTGGCCGGCGACCTGAACATGGACGGTTCCATCGGTTCACGGACCGCCGCGCTCCGCGGCGACTACAGCGACGCGCCGGGGGAGCGGGGCACCCGCTACCTCTCGGTCGATGAGGCCGCCGCGCACCTCGCGGCCTGCTCGGTGCTCGGGATCCAGGCAGGCTTCCATGTGATCGGCGACGCCGGGCTCGACGCCGCGCTGGACGCCCTGGACCAGGCCGCCGCCGAAGTCGGGGAACAGCGCGTCCGTGCCGCCGGCCACCGCCTGGAGCACGTCGAAATCGCCGACGCGGACGCCATCCAACGGCTGGCCAAGTACTCGGTGACCGTCAGCGCGCAGCCCGTCTTTGATGCCCTCTGGGGCGGCGGGGAGAGCCTCTACGCCCAGCGGCTTGGCGCCCGCCACGCCGCCATGAACCCCTTTGGCTCGTTCTACTCCGCCGGCGTGCCGGTGTGCTTCGGCAGCGACAGCCCGGTCACGCCGCTGCGGCCCTGGTCCAGCGTCCGCGCCTGCCTCGAACACCACAACGCCGACGAGCGGATTTCCGCCCGCGCAGCCTTCCTCGGCCACACCCGGGCCGGCTGGCGGGCGGCCCGGTACCGGAACCCGATGGCGGGCCAGCTTGTCCCCGGCGCTCCGGCGAGTTTCGCGGTCTGGGAAGTCGAAGAACTCATGGTGCAGGTGGCCGACGGCCGGGTCCAGTCCTGGAGCACGGACCCGCGCGCCCGGACACCGTTGCTCCCGGCACTGGACACCGGCACCGACCCGGTCTGCTTGCAGACCGTTCGGGACGGCGTCGAACTCTTCTCCAACGGCTCACTCGGACGCTAAGCGCCCTGCCGGGCCGGACCACGCCGGCATGCCCGGGCGGTCCACACCGGGCGGTCCGCGCCGGACCACGCCTGCCGGGCCGGCCGCCCGGCCTCGGCGTGCTGACTGACTATAATGGGGAGCTGTGCCTGTCGTCGGCTAACTGCCGACAGTCCCGGCCCTCCGACCGCTCCCTCCAAGGAAAGGCCCCGCTGTGCGTGTCCTCACGATCATCCCGACCTACAACGAGCTGGAATCGTTGCCCAAGACCCTCGGGCGTCTCCGCACCGCTGTGCCGGCCTCCGACGTCCTGGTGGTTGACGACAACAGCCCCGACGGCACGGGCCAGCTGGCGGATCGAATCGCGGCTGAGGATGGCCAGGTCCACGTCCTGCACCGGGAGGGCAAGGCCGGACTCGGCGCGGCATACATCGCCGGCTTCAAGTGGGGCCTCGACGCCGGCTACGACATCCTTGTCGAGATGGACGCCGACGGTTCGCACAAGCCGGAGCAGCTGCCCCAGCTGATAGAAGCAGTCGAGCAGGGTGCAGACCTGGCCATGGGTTCCCGCTGGGTACCGGGCGGCAGCGTCGTGAACTGGCCGCTGTACCGGCAGGCCATCTCCCGCGTTGGCAGCACCTACGCCCGCATCATGCTGGGCGTCAAGATCAAGGACGTCACCGGGGGCTTCCGTGCCTTCCGCCGGAGCACGCTGGAGAAGCTCAACCTCGACTCCGTGGACTCGGTGGGCTACGGCTTCCAGGTGGACCTCGCCTGGCGTGTGGCCAAGCTGGGCCTGAACATCGTGGAGCGTCCCATCACCTTCGTCGAGCGCGAACTGGGCGCGTCGAAGATGAGCGGCAACATCGTGGTCGAAGCCATGATCAACGTCACCAAGTGGGGCCTCACCGCCCGCTGGAACACGCTAAGCCGCAAGCTCGGCCGCAAATAGACTCAGACGCGCAAAAGGCCGGGCCGGCCCCTCAACGAGGTGCCGGCCCGGCCTTTTGTGCGTGGGCGCGGTTGCTAGGCCGAGCGGCGTTCGCCGCGGCGTTCGCGCAGGATGGTGAGCCGGTCTTCGAGGATCTGCTCCAGCTCGGGCAGGGAGCGGCGTTCCAGCAGCATGTCCCAGTGCGTGCGGACGGCCTTCTCGTTGCTGTTCACGGGGCGTTCGCCGTCGACCAGCAGGGCCTCCTTGCCGGTCTTCGAAACCCAGACCGGGGGGATCTCCGCTTCGGAGGAGAAGGTCACGAACACCTGCTCGCCGTCCTCGCAGCGGTACTCGACCCGCTGGCGCGGAGCCGGTTCGACGCCGGATTCGGTCTCCATGCTCTGTGCGCCAAGGCGCATACCCCGCAGGCTGCGATCGCTCATCTTTTCTCCCTTTTGATCGGTTCGCAGGGCCGGGCCCTGCGCTAGCCGGGGGCCACTGGGACCTCGCCGGACTACTTGTTGCGTGGCGTTCCCCACTGCAGGAATCGTCAGTAGATATAACGCCGCGCGAAGCGTAATTGTTCCGGCAGGCTGAACCGTCCGGACAAATACTCAAGTATACGCGGGAGCGGCACCTCAGGTAAAGCCGCTCCCGCGTCGGGTGAAGCGACCGAGAGCAGCTGCGGGAAAAGCGGCAGGGACAAGCGGCAGGAAAAAGGGAGACACCCGCCCGAGCGGGTGCCTCCCTGTAACTACGGTTGAAGCGCCCCTACTAGGCCTCCGGCGCGGAACCCGCGGCCGTCGTCGGCTCCGTCGACGTTGCGGCAGAGGCAGCAGCGGTCCCGAACGGCCCGTCCGAGCGCGGGTCGGGGTTGGTGCCGCCAAGGGCGCTGCCGATCCCCTTGAGCGCCTCGCCCACCTCGCTGGGGATGATCCACAGCTTGTTGGAACTTCCCTCGGCGAGCTTCGGCAGCGTCTGCAGGTACTGGTAGGCCAGGAGCTTCTGGTCCGGGTTGCCCTTGTGGATGGCGTCGAAGACCTTCTGGATGGCCTGCGCCTCGCCGTCGGCCCGCAGAATGGCTGCCTGGGCATCGCCTTCCGCCTTCAGGATCGAGGACTGGCGCTGGCCCTCGGCGGTAAGAATGGCGGACTGCTTGGTGCCTTCGGCCGTCAGGATGGCGGCACGGCGGTCCCGCTCGGCGCGCATCTGCTTCTCCATCGAGTCCTGGATGGAGTGGGGCGGATCAATCGCCTTGAGCTCCACCCGGGAGACCCGGATGCCCCAGCGTCCGGTCGCTTCGTCCAGGACGCCGCGCAACTGGCCGTTGATCTGGTCGCGCGAGGTCAGCGCCTCTTCAAGGTTCAGCCCGCCGACCACGTTGCGCAGTGTGGTGGTGGTGAGCTGCTCGACGGCCTGGATGTAGTTGGCAATCTCGTAGGTAGCGGCCCGCGCGTCGGTCACTTGGAAGTAGACGACGGTGTCGATGGACACCACGAGGTTGTCCTCGGTGATCACCGGCTGCGGCGGGAAGGACACCACCTGTTCGCGCAGGTCGAGGAGGGGCAGGAGCCGGTCAACGAAGGGAATCAGGATGGTGAGGCCCGGGTTCAATGTCCGCTGGTACTTGCCCAGGCGTTCCACGACGCCGGCGCGCGCTTGCGGGACAATCCGCACCGAGCGCACCAGCACGATTATTACGAACGCAACGAGTACCAGCAGCACTATTGCGACTGCGATATCCATACATCACCTTTTCCCCAGTTATGTGGTTTTGCTGTGCGCGGCAGTCCGGCTGCCGCTGATCCTGCGGCCGGTGGCGGCAACAGGAAGATTGTGCCCCGAGAGGCGGCTCAGAACGGTCGCAGCCTTACAGCGCCTCCGGTTCCGGCGACGGGTTCGGTTGCGGCTCAGGCTGCGGGTCGACGACGGCGGTGGCACCGTCAATGGACCTGACGACGGCGTGCTGCCCGGGAGTCAGCACGCCGGACTCCGAGCGGGCGCTCCAGATGTCGCCGCCGATCTTGACCAGGCCGCCGTTGGCGCTCACGGGTTCCATGACGAGCGCGGATTCGCCGATCAGGCGTTCGACGTTGCTCCGCTGGTCGGCCGGGCTGCTGCGAAGGTGCTTGAGCGCCACCGGCCGCACGAATCCGATCATGAGCAGTGAGACGACGCTGAAGACAACGATCTGGAGCCAGAAGTCCGCGCCGGCGAAGGCGGCGACCAGCCCGGCCAGGGCACCGCCGCCGAGCATGATGAAGAACAGATCGAGGGTGAGCATCTCCACCACGGCAAACACCAGGAAGACCGTGAGCCACAACGCCCACCAGTTTTCGGCCAGCCAGTCGAACATCATTCCCCCTTAGCCACGCAGCCGGGCCTGCAGGCACAGGCCCTCCCTAACGTGGTCCATCCTAAGCCGGACGGCAAGGACGCGGGCAGGGTGCCAGGACCAGCCCGGGAACGTGGCCAAGTCGTTATCGTTCAGCGGCCTGTTGCGGAGACTGCAACGGTTCGAAAACGCCGATCCGGAAGCGGGCGGACACTGCTGTGCGGGCAGGCAGTCCTGCCACCCTGGCGGCCAGGGAGGCAGGGTCCAGGTGGTGCCCGGCGGGCCCCATCAGGGCGAGGTTGGCGACGTCGGCGGGCGCCAGGCGCAGGTCCAGGTCCAGGTCCCGCCCTTCGTGCGCGTGGAAGTGCCCGGCGAGTGTCGCCGCGAGGCGTTCCTCCTTGGCCGGCTCGATTCCCAGCATGCCGGTCTGTCCGGCGATCTCGGCCAGGTGCCCGGGCCGGGGAGTCACCACGATCAGTCGGCCGCCGGGCCGGAGCACCCGGGCAAACTCAGCCGCGTTGCGCGGCGCGAAGACCACGGTGACGACGTCGACGGCGTCGTCCGCCACAGGGAGCGGCTGCCACACGTCGCCGACGAGGTTGACCGCCTCCGGGTTCAGCCGGGCCGCCCGGCGAAGCGCGAATTTTGAGATGTCGATGCCGATGGCCGCAGCCGCCACACGGTCCAGCAGGGCGCGAAGGTAGTGCCCGGTGCCGGTCCCGGAGTCCAGCACCGCGGACCCGGCTTCGGCGAGGAACGGGGCGGCAAGTCCGGCGACCGCCTCGGCCAGGGGACGGTAGTGGCCGGCGGACAGGAAGTCGAAGCGGGCCGCGACCATCGCCGCGGAGTCCGCTTCGAAGACGGTGCCCTTGCCGGTCAGGAAGTTGAAGTATCCCTGCTTGGCGGCGTCGAAGCTGTGCCCGGCGGCGCAGATCAGGGAGCGCCCACCGCTGCCTGCCGTGAACGGCCTCCGGCACACGGGGCACACGAGGGCGGCGAGGGAAGCGGCGGGCATAAAGTCAATCGTAGGGCCGGCACGCTCCGGCGGCCGCCCTGAACTCCCGGCGGCGCCGCGCGGATGTGAGGTATTTCACCTCACGGACGCCAGCGGTTAGGCTCGCACTCGTGAAATCCGAACATCTTCCCCTGCTCAAGTCCGTTTCGGCTCCCGCGGTGCACCCTGACGGCTCCCGTGCCGTCGTGGCCGTGGTCCGCCCCGATTTCGACGCCGACGCCTACGTGGGCCAGTTGTGGAACGTGCCGGTGGATCCGGCACTGCGACCGCGCCGGCTGACCCGCGGCTTCCGTGACACGGCACCCGATTTTTCCCCGGACGGGCAGGTGCTGGGGTTCCTCCGCGCCGAAGCCGGCGGCAAACCGCAGCTGCACGTGGTGGAGGCCTCGGGCGGCGAGCCCGTGGTGCTGACGGATGCGCCGCTGGGCGTCAGCGCCTTCACCTGGTCCCCGGATTCGCGCAGCATCGTTTTCAGCGCCAGGACGCCCGAGGACGGCCGCTACGGCACGGTCGACGGTGTCTCGGCCGGCGGCGAGGATGCCCGGCTGATCACGGACTACCAGTACCGGATGAATGGCGTCGGCTACACGGCGGATAAACCCCTGCAGCTCTTCGTCATCCCGGTCCCGGACCTGGACGAGGAACCGAGGGTGGCCCCGGCCGGCCGGGCACTCAAGGCCGCCAAGGCCGCAGAAGAAGGCACGGCTGCCGCGGGCCTGCCGGAGGCGCGTCAGCTCACCACAGCCGCGACGGACCACAACAGTGCCACCTTCAGCACCGACGGCGAAGCCGTGTACTTCACCGCCGCCCTGCACGATGGCAGCGACGAGGACCTGGTGAGCGGCATTTACCGGATTCCGGCTGATCCCCAAGCCGGGGGAGAGTGCCCCGAGTCCGTGCCCCTGGGCGACACCGGACGGCTGTCCGTCACCGCCGTCCGGCAAAGCCGGGACGGCCGGTGGCTGTACTTCTCGGCGCAGGACCTCGGCGCCGAGGGCAAGGACTTCGTGGCCCGCAACACGGCGCTCTACGTCCTGCCGGCCGGCGGCGGGGACGCTGTCCTGCTGAGCGATCCGGAGACCACGGATCTGAGCGGCGGCGGGATTGAGCTGCGCGGCGCAGAGGGCGCCTTGGTCCTGAATAACGCACGCGGCACCGTACAACTGTTGGAGTTCGGCCCCACCGGGCAACGCTGCGTACTGCTCGATGGCGAGCGCGTGGTTAGCGGCGCTGCCGAGGGCGGAGGAACGCTGGTCCTGAGCTTCGCCGATGCGGAAACGGCCGGAGACGTGGCAGTCCTCGAGAGCGGCGGCCGACTCCGGGTCGTGAGCGACTTCTCGGCGCCGCTGCGCGATGAAGCCCGGATCATCGCCCCGCAGGAACTCACCTTCGCGTCCGGGGACGGCTATCCGGTGCACGGCTGGCTGGTCCGGCCAGCGGGCGACGGACCGCACCCGGTGCTGCTCAACATCCACGGCGGCCCGTTCGCCCAGTTCACCGGTGCGCTCTTCGATGAGGCCCAGGTCTACGCGGCGGCCGGGTACGCCGTCCTGATGTGCAATCCGCGCGGCTCGGCCGGCTACGGCCAGGCCCACGGACGCTCCATCAAGGAGCGCATGGGCACCGTCGACATGCAGGACGTCCTGGCCTTCCTGGACGGGGCGCTGCAGAAGTTCGAGGAACTCGACGCCGCGGCCCTCGGCATCATGGGCGGATCCTACGGCGGCTATTTGACGGCCTGGACCATCAGCCACGACCACCGCTTCAAGGCCTCCATTGTGGAGCGCGGCTTCCTCGATCCGGTGAGCTTCACGGGATCCTCGGACATCGGCTGGTTCTTCGGCGGCGAGTACACCGGCCGCACGGCGGAACAGATGACGGCGCAAAGCCCGATGGCCCGGGTGGAGCAGGTGCGCACTCCCACCCTGGTCATCCACAGCGAGGAGGACCTGCGCTGCCCGGTGGAGCAGGGCCAGCGCTACTTCACTGCCCTCAAGCAGCAAGGCGTGGAGGCTGCCTTCCTGGTCTTCCCGGGCGAGAACCACGAACTGTCCCGGTCCGGAACACCGCATCACCGCTGGCAGCGCTTCGAGCAGATCCTGCAGTGGTGGTCACGGCATCTTCCGACCGCGGCCAATCCGGCGTCGGCGCGCGGCGCAGGCAACGCGGCAGGAAGCTCGGGAAGCTAACCGGCCGGCTCGTCCGGCAGGAACCCCAGTTCCTGCCGGGCGTGTTCGATGTCCGGCTGGGCCCAGCGGGCGGCGTATTCGGCGTTGCTGCTCAGGGAGCGCAGCTCGGCCCGGTCCAGGTAGATGATCCCGTGCAGGTGGTCGGTCTCGTGCTGGACAATGCGGGCCTGCCACCCGGTGAAGTCCCGCTGTTGCGCTGTGCCGTCCACCGCGGTGAAGTCCAACCGCACCGATTCAGGCCGCAGCACTGCCGCCTGCAGGCCGTTGAGGGACAGGCAGCCCTCGTAGAAGGCCTTCTTGGCCGAGCCCAGCGGCACGTAGCTCGGGTTGAGCATGGCAAAGAACGGCAGGGGCTCCCGCCCCCGGGCCGCGGCTACCTCCGGGTCGACGTCGAACCGGTCCTCCAGGACGGCTATCTGCAGGGGGATTCCCAACTGCGGTGCGGCGAGCCCGACGCCCGGTGCTTTGTGCATGACCCTGCGCATCAGATCGATCAGCCGGCTGAGTTCGGCGTCGTCCAGCTGGCCGGTGAAGGGCACCGCCTGCTGCCGGAGCACCGGGTGGCCCACCTGGACGATGGGCGGAAGCACGCCTGCGTTCAGGATCTCCTCAACAGTCTCCTGGATGCTCTCGGTGCTGATCTCGGCGGTGGGGGCGATGGTGTTTGCGTCGTTCGTCGTGTCTGAAGACATGGGAACAGACTACTGGCGACCGCACCTTGAGGTGACGAAATCGTAAATGCGTCCCCGCAGTTGTGACCCGGCGTCGATCTTCAGGGTTCCCCGACGTCCGCCGACGGTGACCTGCACCGGAATCAGCGTCCCCACCTTGTCCTCCGCCACGGCGTGCGGGTCGCACCGGGCCGGGCGGATGCCGAGCCGCACTTCGTGCACCGGCCCGGCCGCATCCACCCGGAGGCCGCTGGGCCAGGGCGCACTCGTGTCTTCCTCCAGCAAGGTGGTCCCGCCGATGCTGTCGATCGTAAGGGTCCCGCCGCCACCGGCTGCCGCCGGGTTTCGCGGGGTGATGACCAGGTGCAGGACGGCAGCTCGGGCATCTGCGGACACCTCGAGGCTGGGGCTGAGCCGGAAGCCGGCCACCGCGGCGGCGGCCTGGGCAACGCACATTTCGGCGTTGTTCCGAGGCAGGACTCCGAAAGGATCGGCCGCTGGTGCGGTGAGCGTCTTTTCCGGTATTCCGGCGGCGGCCGCCACCCGGACCTCGACGACTGCGCCCGGCTCTACAGGTTTTGAACCGGACGGCGCGGCCTGGCTGGATCGCGGCGCAGGATCGGGGCAGGCGGCGGCCGGCAACCGGGCCGGCAGGCTCTTTGTCTGGCCGGGCGGCAGCTCCGTCCCCGCTGCCGCCGAGGTCCAGTGGATTCCGTCAGCAAAAAGCGGACTCCGCAGACCGGCTGCGAGCACGGTGACCGCCTCGCCGGTGGTGTTGGTCAGCTGGATCTCTACGATCCGCTTGCTGTAGTTGTCGCGGAACTGGCTGATCTCCGCGGTCAGCGGTCCGCTTCCGGAAGCCGCCGGCGTCGCTCCGCTTCCGGTTGCTGCCGGGCCCGTGCCCGGACTGCACGATGCCGCCGCCAGGACGACCAGCACTGCGGCGGACCACCGGAGCGTCGGGGGAAGGCTACCCATGCGGTCAGTCTAGGCCGCGGCACCGCGGCCGGCACGCCTGGGGCGCAGTTCGGCTAGTCTCGGTCCATGACACCGATACCCCTGGACTGCGTGCTCGGCCTGCTCCGGGCCATCGAAGCCGGCGGCGGCGCGGAGGCGCTCGGCCCCTTCCTGGCCGAAGACTACGTCCTGACCGAGGCACCCCACCTGCTCGCTCCCGGGGGGTCCACCCGCAACCGGGACCAGGTCCTCGACGGTGCCGAGCACAGCGGCGAAATCGTTTCCGGGCAGCGCTTCGAAGTCCAGCGCAGCACGTGCGAGGGAGGCCGGGTGGTCCTGGAGGCCGAGTGGTCCGCGACGGTGCTGATGGATCTACCGCATTGGGACAAGGGCGACGAAATCCGGGCCCGGACCGCCTCGGTGTTCGAGGTGCGCGACGGCCGGATCATCAGCCAGCACAGCTACGACTGCTACTACACGCCGCACTGAGGGCTCCCGCCCCGGCTACTGCATGGTGAACCGGCGGGCCACGAAGCTGTTGACGGCCGGGACGGCCGCCGCGGCGGCCAAGACACTGTTGCGTGCGGTCAGCGGGCCTTCGCGGAGCGGCCGGCCCAGCGCCATGTTGATCTCCGACTGCCGCGCCGCTCTGGCGGCCTGGCGCATCCGCTGCCGTTCGAACGCCGGCAGGCCGTTGCGGTTGCCAGCCATGAGCTCCGGCACGAGGGGTGCCAGCGCCAGGGCGTCGAGCCAGCCCAGGCTCATGCCCTGACCTCCAATCGGGCTGATCTCGTGTGCCGCGTCCCCGATCAGAATGCAGCGGCCAACCACCAGTCGGCGGGCCAGTCGGGAACGCACGCCGAAGCCGCTGAGCATGCTGTTGCTGCCGGGGTCGACGCCGACGCCGGTCCGTCGCCGGACCTCCCGTGCCAGCCAAGCGGCGTCGGCCGAGCTCCCTGCCGGAGCCCCGGCCGGACCGAGGCGAACCACCCAGCGGCGCAGCTTCCCCGGCAGCGGGAACGACTCGACGATCCCGCCGCTGGCCAGGAACAGCGCCGCATCCGGACCAAGTCCGGTGCCGTCGGCGAAGTCGCCCATGAGGTAGCGGTCCGGGTAGTCCCGGCGCCGCAGGGGCACGCCGAGCGCAGCCCGGGCCGCGGAGCGGACCCCGTCCGCGGCGATCACGAGGGGAGCCGCGAATCTCACCGACCGTCCGCCCAGGCAGGCCTGTACCGTGACCTGCCGGCCGTCGTCGTGCAGCCCCTCCACCCGCATGCCCCGGCGCAGCGCGTCCGGGTCGAGCTCCTGCAGCCGCCCCTCCAGCACCGCCTCGGTGCGACCCTGCGGCAGGGAGAGCACGAACGGGAACAGCTCGGACACCCGGGCGAAGGACATTTCGGCCAGCATGGTGCCGCGGTTGAGGGCAATGCCGCGCCGGATCGGGACGCCTCGGCGGACGAGCTCCTGATCCACGCCGACGTGCCGCAGGGCATCGAGTGCCGGCGGATGGATGCCAATGGCCCGCGAGTGCGGTTCCGGCCCGGTCCGCTGTTCGAGCACCGCGACCCGCAGCCCCCGCTGCAGCAGCAAGGCAGCCATGAACAGCCCCACCGGACCGCCGCCGATGATCACGACGTCCGTCGCGGCGTCGGTCATGGTCCCGCCCCGGCACTCCGCCCCCGCGCCCTGTCCAGGATCAGCAGGTTGCGGAACGGGGCGCGGGCCACCACGGCCCAGCCCGGGGGAGCCGCAGCGCGCAGTTCCGCCGAGGTGTAGCTGCGCCGGATCGACGTCAGGCCGTCCTGCCGGATGTAGGAGCCCCGGAACGGCAAGGCGCCCGCATAGAACAGCGAATAGGCGGCCGGGCTGCGGCGGAGGTCGTTGTGGATCACCGTCCCGGCACTCAGTGCGGCCGATTCGGCAAGGAAGCCAGCCAGCGCGCCGGCGTCCAGGTGGTGCAGCACATGGTTGGAGACGACGACGTCGTAGCGCTCACCTTCGCCGAGCAGTTCCGCCGCTGTCTGCCGCCGGAACGTCACGCCGCCCCGGGTGCGCCGGGCGGCCGCAAACGCAGCGGCCCGTGGGTCCGGATCGATCGCAGTGATCTCCAGTCGCAGCCCGTCCCGGGCCGCCCAGCGGGACAACAGCACCGGGACGTCGCCGCCGCCGCAACCGATGTCCAGCAACGTGGTGGCCGACTCCGCGGAGAGCAGCGGCTTGATCTGCTGCCGGTAGATGCCCCTCCAGCCGGACACAGCGCGGTTCACCAGGGCGAACTGGGCGTAGGTCCGTTCCAGCCTGGCAGGATCGCAGTCGGGCCGGTCCATCTCCTCAACGGCATCCAGGGCACGCGTGCGCAGCAGCACCATGGCGCCGGTGCTCAGGCCAGGGCCGATGCCGGCCGGGGCACGCCGGGGCGCTGCAGGTCGGCCTCACCGCTGGCCGCCCGTGGTGCCGTGATCTTGGTGAAGAGCGCGGTCTCCACCGTCAGGCCCGGGCCGAATGCCATCGAGCAGATGCGTTCCCCGCCCTCGTCGTCGGCTGCCAGCGCACCGCCGGTGTCGGCGCCGTCGGTGCCAGCGCCGGGCGCGGGAAGGTCGAGGATGTGCCGGATCACGAAGAGCACGGTGGCGCTGCTCATGTTGCCGTAGTTCCGCAGCGTTTCGCGCGCCGGGATCAGCTGTTCGTCGCTGAGCTCCAGCCTGGACTGCACCTTGTCCAGGATGCTGCGGCCGCCGGGATGGATGGCCCAGTGCCGGATGTCGCGGTAGGGGAGTCCGAGGAGCGAGGCATCCCGGGACAGGAGCGGTTCGAGGGCGCCGATGATGTGGTCGTCGATGATGTGCGGGACGTAGGTGCCGAGGACCATTTCGAAGCCTTCGTCGCCGATGTTCCACGCCATCGCTTCCTCGCCCACCGGGGTCAGGACCGTTTCGAAGTGGTCCAGGGTCAGCAGGGCCGGCTGGTCCGGGATGTCGCGGGCACTGATGATGGCGGCCGCCGCGCCGTCGGCAAACAGCGCGGATCCCATAATCGTGTCCGGGTCGTTGGAGGTCCGGACGTGGAGGGAACAAAGTTCGGCGCAGACCACCAGCACCACGGCCTCCGGGTCCGCGTCGCAAAACGATTTGGCCGCGCGCAGTGCCGGGAAGGCGGCGTAGCAGCCCATGAAGCCGAGGTGGTAGCGCTGGACCGAGGGGTTCAGCCCGAGCGCACGGACAATCTTGTAGTCGGGGCCGGGGTTGAAGAAGCCGGTGCAGGACACTGTGACGAGGTGGGTGATCTCGCGGGCTTCGATGCCCTGGCAGGCCGCCAGCGCCTTGTCCGCCGCCTCGATGAAGAGCTTGCTGGCTTCGGCCGCGAAGATGTCGTTCCTGACTTTGGTGCTGGGGCTCAGCAGCAGGCCGGTGGCGGGGTCGAAGAACTGCGGATTCTCCGACCGGCTGCCGGTGGTGAGCTCCCCGACTGCGGTGTAGCGGGTGTCGATGGCGGCGGAGTCGAAGCAGGTGCTCACCAGCCGGGAGCCGAGCCGGCTGAGCCCCGGCTGGGCGGCAAACACGTCGCGGGCCTCGGACTGAATCAATACGGTGGGCGGGACAGCAGTTTCCAGGGACCTCAGGTAGACCGTCATGGTTCATTCTCAGTGAGGGCGGCGGATAAGACAATGCATGCCGGGGGCGTGCGGCCAGCGCGGCGGAGGATAACCCCATCGTCTGTTCTAAGCTGTTCACATCGAGCGAGGCGACGCCGTCGGATGCGCGGGGGCGGCCAGGCCGAACAGAGGGAGACACGATGAGCATGGCGACCAACACGAACGCGGACACGGAGACGGACCCGCGGCTGGCGCCGCACGTCGCCGACACCCACGACCTCATCCGTGTGCAGGGCGCCCGGGAGAACAACCTCAAGGACATCAGCGTTGAAATTCCGAAGCGCCGGTTGACCGTGTTCACCGGTGTTTCCGGCTCGGGTAAGAGCTCGCTGGTGTTCGCCACGATCGCCGCCGAGTCGCAACGGATGATCAACGAAACGTACAGCGCCTTTGTGCAGGGCTTCATGCCCAACCTGGCGCGGCCCGACGTCGACCTGATGGAGGGGCTGACGACGGCGATTATCGTCGACCAGGAACGGATGGGCGCGAACCCGCGCTCCACCGTCGGCACCGCCACCGACGCCAACGCCATGCTCCGCATCCTCTTCAGCCGGCTCGGGACACCGCACGTGGGGCCTCCCACGGCGTTCTCCTTCAACGTCCCGACGAGGAAGGCCAGCGGGGTGATGAGCACCGAAAAAGCCGGGGGGAGGGTTGAGAAGAGTGTGGTGCACGGCGCCGTCTACCTGGGCGGCATGTGCCCGCGGTGCGAGGGGATGGGCTCGGTCTCCGACTTCGACCTCACGGCGCTCTATGACGAGACCAAGTCGCTGGCCGAGGGCGCGCTGACGATCCCCGGGTACAGCATGGACGGCTGGTACGGCCGCATCTTCAGCGGCGCCGGTTTCGACATGGACAAGCCGATCGCGAAATACACCAAGAAGGAAATGAACGACCTGCTCTACAAGGAGCCGACCAAGATCAAGGTCGAGGGCATCAACCTCACCTATGAGGGCCTGATCCCGAAGATCCAAAAATCGATGCTTTCCAAGGATGTCGAGGCGATGCAGCCGCACGTCCGGGCCTTCGTCGAGCGTGCCATTACCTTCCAGGCCTGCCCGGAGTGCAACGGCACCCGGCTCAGCAAGGAGGCACGGTCCTCGAAGATCCGGGGGAAGAACATCGCCGAATTGTGCGAGATGCAGATCAGTGACCTGGCCGTGTGGGTCCGCGAGCTCGACGAGCCCTCGGTCGAGCCGCTCCTTAAGGGCCTGCGGCACCTGCTCGATTCGTTTGCGGAAATCGGGCTGGGCTACCTTTCGCTGGATCGGCCGGCGGGGACTTTGTCCGGGGGAGAGGCCCAGCGGACCAAGATGATCCGGCACCTGGGGTCCTCGCTGACCGACATCACGTACGTCTTCGACGAGCCGACGATCGGCCTGCACCCGCATGACATCGAGCGGATGAACCAGCTACTGCTGCAGCTCCGTGACAAGGGCAACACCGTGCTCGTCGTCGAGCACAAGCCGGAGACGATCGCGATCGCCGACCACGTCGTTGACCTCGGTCCCGGGGCGGGCACCGGGGGCGGCAGTGTCTGCTTCGAAGGAAGTGTGGAGGGCCTGCGGCGCAGTGACACCATCACCGGCCACCACCTCGACGACCGGGCGACGGTCAAGGATGCGGCGCGTACTCCGTCAGGCTCGCTTGAGGTGCGCGGCGCGTCGACGAACAACCTCCGGGACGTCGACGTCGACCTCCCGCTCGGGGTGCTTTGCGTGCTCACGGGGGTCGCCGGATCCGGCAAAAGCTCGCTGATCCAGGGCTCGGTGGCCGGCCGGGACGGCGTGGTGCTGATCGACCAGAGCGCCATCAAGGGTTCACGGCGCAGCAACCCTGCGACGTACACGGGCCTGCTTGAACCGATCCGCAAGGCGTTCGCAAAGGCCAACGGCGTGAAGCCGGCGCTGTTCAGCTCCAACTCCGAAGGCGCCTGCCCCACCTGCAACGGCGCGGGCGTGATCTTCACGGAGCTTGGCGTTATGGCCACTGTCGAGTCCACCTGCGAGGACTGCGAGGGCCGCAGGTTCCTGGCATCAGTGCTGGAATACAAGCTGGCCGGCCGCAACATCGCTGAAGTCCTGGCGATGTCGATGACCGAGGCGGAGCTGTTCTTTGGCGACGGCGAGGCCCGCACGCCGGCGGCGCACAAGATCCTCGACCGGCTCGTGGACGTCGGACTCGGCTACCTCAGCCTCGGCCAGCCGCTCACCACCCTGTCCGGCGGCGAACGGCAGCGGCTCAAGCTGGCCACCCAGATGGCGGAGAAGGGGGACGTCTACGTCCTCGACGAACCGACAACGGGCCTGCACCTGGCCGACGTCGCGAACCTGCTCGGGCTGCTGGACCGGCTGGTCGATTCCGGCAAGTCGGTGATCGTCATCGAGCACCACCAGGCGGTCATGGCACACGCCGACTGGATCATCGACCTGGGCCCCGGCGCCGGACACGACGGCGGCCGGATCGTCTTCGAGGGCACGCCCGCCGAGCTGGTTGCCGCGAAGTCCACGTTGACCGGGGAACATCTGGCGGCCTACGTCGGAGAGTGAGCGCGGGCTCTGCCTGGGTCATTTAAGCGCGGCATGGATACTCGATGAGATCCGGATCTTACCTATATGTGAAAATCAAACATTGCAGAGGGTTTTCGATTTCTTTATGTCGGGTTTATGCTAATGCATTAGCAATTGATAATTTATCAAATAGTCCGGGGGAGTAGCCCCCTGAAGTCACTCCAGCCTGTTTGCCGGCACGTTCTTCTGACATGGATGTCTCCGCGGCCGGCACCCTGCTTTCACCTGGCTTCCCGGCGCTCCCTGGCTTTCAACTAGTCCGGTGTCCGGCTGAGGGCTGTGGCGAACTGCCGCCCAAGCCGCGTGGCCGGACAGCGCAATTTCCGCATTATGGCGAAATTGTTGTTCTGATATCCGCTAATTGCTCGGGATCTTCCTGGCACGTCAGGTGGCGACGTTGTCCGCCGAATTGACACGAGGTCGGCTAATAAAGTGACCATGGACAAGAAATGCAAATTTGCAACCAACCAGCGCAGAGGCAGCAAATTCGCAGCCTGTGGCACTGGCTTCGCGCATCGGCGCTGGAATGTCTCCGGCGGCTCCAAGGTCGCACCGCGCAGCGGCATCCCGGCTGCTTCCTCCCGGCGGAAATGTCCCGGCTGCTTCATCCCGGCGCAGCCGGTGCACCAGGCGACGGACAGCAACCGCGGTCGGCACTATGGAAGCCCACTTCCGGCCCTTAACGTAACGCCGATAATCAACATTATGTCAAGTAAACGGAAAATTGCCAGGAGGGGCTTCGCCTGGTTACGGGGTGAGACGCCATGGGTCCCAAGGCCGCTCAGGTGGATTTCGCACGACAACCCATAGCGGCCACGCCATAACGGCCAGAACGCCGAATGCCTCCCAGCCGAAGCCGGCCCGGGAGATCACGTTGATGAGCACGCCGAGTAGAAGTATCAATACCCACCAGGCTGTGTAGAAGGCGCCGCGCGCCCTCCGTTTCCACCAGGAAAAACTGCCGCTGACATCGGACGGCGCCCGTTCATCTTTGGATACGAATTGGCCCACCAGGAGGCCCACGGCCATGGAGGTCACAACGACTTCGGGAACGAGACCAAGGGCAAACGCTCCAGCGGCGACCACCACGGCCACCCAGACTAGAAACCCGCAGGCCGCGGCGAACGAACGGGCCGGGACTTCCCTCCCCCTGGATCGTCATGAATGAATAGTACCGACGACGGCCGAATGGCAGTTCCCACGAAGCCAGCTCAGTACGAACCACCTTTGATGTTTGCGGCGCCGCTCGCCACACAAGACCTTCGTGAAGGAAAGCATGCCGCTAAGGGGTTCGGTCCTGCGGCCCTCTCCCCTGCCAGATAACCGGCAGGCCAACAACCAACCCGATTACTGTGGCGGGCACCGCAATGACTCCAGCAAGATGAGGCAGCAAGCCGTCCGGTGCCGCGAGATCGGTCCAGCCAACCAGCAGTGCCGTGGCGCCGACGGCGAGCGTCCCTGGCCAGCCAAAACCCCGAAACCGTGCCCAGCCCCCCGCCGCAGCGGACGCAACAGCGCCCAGGAAGATCAGCGTATGGCCGGACCTTTCGCGTTTAAAACCATCGGAATATCCGAAGAGGAAAGCGGTGAGCCAGAGTCCCCATGCTGTTAGGCCAACGGAGACCAGGACTCCTAGAGCCCACATGCCAGTTTCCAAGCGGCGCCGGCGGAGGGAAATCATGGGCACAGCCTACGCCGGGTCCCAGTAGCCCTCGCCCCCCGGCGCCGGGTTCGGGCCGACAGCTACGGCGTGCCCGGCTGGGTGCGTCTCGCCGTCGTCATGTGCGGGATCCAGCAGCGGACCGTGTCGCAATACTGCTGAAATTCATCCACACGAGCGAGCCGGCGACTGCGTAGGCAATAACCAGCCACGACTGCATCATCACGCCTACCGCGGCGCCCTGGACAATCCCTGCGACCGCCATCGGATTGCGGATCCAGCGATACGGGCCCACGATAACCAGCCGGTTGGGCATCGCCGATGGCAGCGGCGTGCCGTGCCCCAACGTGGACATGACGATGGCCGACCAGATGCCAAGAGCGCTAGCAAGTAGCAGGACCATGGCGCCGGCTGGATTTGCAACCGGCGGAAATGGAAGGGCCACCGCCCACCGTTGTTCGAGGAACGCGAGGGCAAAAGGAACGACGGCCAGGAAGAAGCCCCAAAATATGACGATCTGCCCGAATGTTGCGGCGACATGGCTTACTGCTGCCGGGCGGCGGGCGGCCGGGCGGAATGCGAAGGGCCCGCGGATGATCCATGCGGTCGGTATGCGCCCCAGAAGCACCGCGCAAAGCGCGATCACTGAACCAGCGAAGGCCGCACCCATGGTCACCACACCCCAGCCGGCCTCGGCCGTTATGGTGGCATATGCCGCCAGCACGAAGGCGACCAGTCCGGTCCAGCTGACACTCACCACTGCGGCGGCCCGGATACCAAAAGCGGCGAGGGCTGAAGCCACGACAAATAGGGGAATGTCGAAGACCGCGACGGCGGCGGCATCAAGATTGCCGAGGGTCGCCAGGCGGATGGCCGGGGACACCAGAACCGCAATCCACCAGGACGCACCGGCGAAAGCCTGGAAGGCGAAATACGTCCGCCCCCACCAAACGAGACGCGTCACAGAACTAACCCCAGCACTGGTCCCCTTGTCCTCATGCGGTTCGAATTCATTCAACGTCTGACCGTCGACCCGGCGCGCCGGGGTTTCGTCGAGAACGATGGTGGGAAAAGCCTACCCATGGAACGCTGCAGCGTCCGGGATGCGGACTGCCCGCCGGTCCCCCAACCGGCGGGCCGCCCCAGCGCGGGAGCTAGTGGTAGTTCAGGCTGACCAGCAGCGCTTTGAGTTGTGCATATTGTTCCGTGGCCATCCACGCCTTAGCCGCTCCCCGGTTCTTGAATGCGGGGTCGTCGAAGAGCACACGGGTGACCAAGCCGCCGTTGTCAGTCGACACAACGTTGCACCAGGAGGGCACCCCGTCGCCCTGCTTCAGCGACCGAGGATCGACCAGGCCCATGAAGTAGGCGTCGCCGGCACCGGCACCATAAGATTCAACGGAGAACCCGAAGACCGGGCCGGAACCATTCGGTGCCGCCATGCCCGCGACCTCCGCCTGATCCAACACCCGTCGCGACACCGGGCCCCCGGCACAGCCCACGGGAACGCCGTTGGCCATGAGAAGCAGATCGTTGCCGGCGCCGTCCGAAACAAGAGCTTCGACACCGGGAGGCCCCGCCGGAGGAAGCGCTGTCCGCACCGTCCACGACCCCGGGTAGTCGAAGGAGATATGCCCGTCAGGGAAGGTGAACGTCTTGAGGCTGCTGGGCGCGGGCTTTGCCGCCGGCGCGTGAGTCGGTGCGGCCCCGCCCGCTCTGGTGGGCGAAGCGGCAGGCGAGGTCGCAGAGTTTGCGGTCCCCGGAGTGGACAGCGGCGAAGCGGCCAGCACCGTAGAGGAAGTGGTGGCGTCTGTCACTGCCACGTTCGGCGCGGCTGCGGGAGCAGCCCCTGGCTGTGGCCCACAGCCGGCCAGGACGAGGCTGGCGGCAAGACCGGCCATTGTTACTGCGGTGATGTACCCGGCACGATTGGATTTCATTTTTGTTACCCCCAATATCTGTGAAGGCGGGCTAATCGTCCCGCTAGATATAAGGTTTCCCGGGCGTGGCCAGAAATTACGGAGCCGCCAAAAATCTCTAAAGCCAGGCCTCAGGGCAGTGCCGGCGCGCCCTGCTCGTCTGTCTCGACCCAGTAGCGCCGCTTGCCGTTGCGGGTGTCTTCGTAGACGCCGCCGTTGCGTTCGATGGTCGCCCTGGATCCGGCGTTGTCCTCGTCGCAAGTGATCAGGACCCGGGAAATTCCGAGTTCCTTCGCCACCGGCAGGGCGTCGGCCAGTGCCTTGGCTGCGTGACCGCGGCGCCGTGCGGACGGCCTGACGCTGTAGCCGATGTGGCCGCCCTCGTTGAGGAGGAAACTGTTCAGCTCATGCCTAATGGCCAGCGAGCCCAGGAAGGTGTCGCCGTCCACAATCCACAGGTAGGTGCACGGGACGTATCCGGGCTTCCGGGGGGTCTCCGGTAACGCGTTGTTGACGAGCGCACCGACGAAGCGGCGGAAGGTGGCGGTGTCCTTGAGATCATCCAGCGGCCAGTCCTCGGCGCCGCCGCCGTCCCTGTGGGCACCGTCGAACTCTGCTGCTCCCTCCAGCCAGGAGGAGTGGTAACGGATGTCTGGAACAATGAGGCGGGCCATCAGACGATCCTATGCTCCGGGATCAGTCGAACATCACTGTATTGGTCGCCACGACGCCCGCCGCACGCCCCGGCGCCGACTGGTTTTGCCAGTAGAGGTTTGTGTGGGCGATCACCAGCTCCGGCGGCGGTGCGCCCCAAGCCGAAAGATCCTCTGTGGTGTGCGCATCACCCACCAGGGTCACGTCGTAGCCACGCACAAACGCCCCGTGGATGGTGGATCGGATGCACTCGTCCGTTTGCGCTCCCGCAACGAGGATTCGCCCGACGCCGGCAGCGGCGAGCACATCTTCAAGGTCCGTAGCCTCGAAGGAATCACCGTAGGACTTGTGCACCAGCGGTTCGTGCTCCGCCCGGAACAGCTCAGGAACATACTGCCAGGCCTCGCTCCCCCGCTCCAGCTCCGCATCCGAATGCTGGACCCAGATGATCGGGACGGCGGCCGCACGAGCCTTGTCGACGAGTTCGGCGATCTTCGCAACGACGGAATCGCGCTCGTGGGCGCCTTCCACCACCCCGTTCTGCACATCGATCACCATCAAGGCCGTGTTGGGCCGATCCGACAGCGTTGTCATGATCATCTCCTTGCTGGCAGCTGTGGTTCCTCAGGTCATCATGCTAGGCCGCGACGGCGTCCCGCAATGGCCGCAGCTAGGCTGGAGGTATGCCAGCCAACACTTCCCCGGTCCCCCCACCGCCATCGAATGCACGAGTGGCCCTGCTGGCCGCCGCCGGCGACGCCGTCCTGATCCTGCTCTTCGCCGCGATCGGACGCGACGCCCATCAGCGTGGCGAGATCATCACCGGGGTCGTGGCGACGGCCTGGCCGTTCCTCGCCGGCGCCGCCGTCGCATGGCTCGCCCTGCGCCTGTGGCGGGGTCCCCTGGCGCTCTGGCCGGCCGGCGTCGCGGTCTGGCTCGGCACGGTGGCGGTCGGCATGCTGCTCCGGGCCCTCACCGGGCAGGTTGTGGTGCTGCCGTTCGTGATCGTGGCGCTGCTCAGCCTGGCCGTTTTCCTGCTCGGCTACCGCCTTTTGTTCGCGGCCACACGGCGTCTCCGGGCAGGGCGCCGGCGGAGCTGATGCACTAGGCTTGCAAGCAGATGGCACGGCCTCAATGGGGCCAATCAACAAGCCAGCAACGGCGCACCAGATCCGAAAGGCCCCCACGTGATCACCGCTTTCGTCCTGATCAAGACAGACGCTTCCGCCATCCCGGAGACGGCTGAAAAAATCTCCGCGATTCCCGGCATCAGCGAGGTCTATTCCGTGACCGGCGAATGGGACCTGATCGCAATCGCACGCGTCGCCAAGCACGAGGAGCTCGCCGACGTCATCGCGGACAAGCTCTCCAAGGTCCCGGCCGTGGTGCACACCACCACGCACATCGCCTTCCGCGCCTACTCGCAGCACGACCTCGACGCGGCGTTCGCCTTGGGCTTCGAACAGTAGCCGGCCCAGCGGGCACGGAGCGCCGCCAGCCGGAGGGAAATTAGTCGCGGGAGAGTGCGACCCAGCGGTCCAGCACCGCGGCTGCCGCGCCCGAATCGACGGACTCCTCGGCCCGCTTCATCGCAGCTGCCATCCGTTCGGTCAGCGGACCCGAGGCGTCCAGGTCGAACGACACCAGACCGGCAGCGGCGTTCAGCAGCGTGGCATCCCGTGCCGGGCCAGGCTTTCCGGCAAGCACCGAGCGGACGACGGCGGCGTTGGCGGCAGCGTCGCCGCCGCGCAGTTCCTCGACAGTCGCCTGGCGGATACCAAGATCGCGGGGGTCGAATTCCTGCTCAATAACCTTGCCGTCGCGGATTTCCCAGATCCGCGACGGACCCGTGGTGGTCAGCTCGTCCAGCCCGTCGTTGCCGCGGAACACCAGGCCTCGGCTGCCGCGCTTGGCAAGCACGCCGGCCACCAGCGGCGCCATCCGTTCATTAGCGACGCCGACGGCGGACGCCTGGACGTGCGCCGGGTTGGTCATCGGTCCCAGGAAGTTGAAGGCCGTGGGGACACCCAGCTCGCGGCGCGCGACGGCGGCATACCGCATTGAGGGGTGGAAGACCTGCGCAAAGCAAAAGGTGATTCCAGCCTCTTCGGCGTTCCGGGCTACCCGCGGGATGGGAAGGTCCAGCCGGACACCCAGCGCCTCCAGCACGTCGGCGGAGCCCGAGCTCGACGACGCCGCCCGGCCACCGTGCTTGACCACCTTGGCGCCCGCTCCGGCCGAGACGAGAGCGGCCATGGTGGAGATGTTGACAGTATTCAGTTGGTCTCCGCCGGTGCCGACGATGTCCAGCTTTTGACCCGCGATCTCGATCGGTTTGGCGGAGTCGATCATCGCCTCGACGAGGCCCGTGAGTTCTTCCACCGTCTCACCCTTGGCGCGCAGCGCCACCAGGAAGCCGGCCACCTGGGCCGGCGTAGCTTCGCCGGACATGATGGAGTTCATCGCCCACTCAGTATCGCCGGCGCTGAGGTTCGTGCCGAGGATGAGGGCGCCAATGAGGCGCGGCCAAGTCTTGCCTACAGCCTGTGCAGATGCCTGAGAAGTCACGTTCTGATGCTATCGAGCCGGGGGCTGCAATGCCCAATGCGAAGGGGTCCCGGAACTTTTCCCCGCGATTTCGCGTCTTTGTAGAAAAAGTCCCCCCAAAACGCGGGTTGCGTTGGGCAGGACGGACTTTTACAGACATAATGTCTATGTGACATCTGCGACCCATGCCCCCAGTACCCCGGCGCACCCGACGCTGAATCGCCCGAACATGGTTTCCGTTGGAACCGTCGTCTGGCTGTCCAGTGAGTTGATGTTCTTCGCCGGTCTCTTTGCCATGTACTTCACACTCCGTTCGACTTCCGGACAGATGTGGGCCGAAGAGACAGCCAAGCTCAACTTCCCCTTTGCGCTCGTAAACACGATCGTCCTCGTGGCCAGTTCCTTTACTTGCCAGATGGGCGTCTTCGCCGCCGAACGGCTCCAGCCGCGCAGGCTCGGCGGGCCCCTGAGCTTCACCCGCTGGGGAATGAACGAGTGGTTCACACTCACATTCATCATGGGTGCGTTCTTCGTGGCCGGCCAGGCGACCGAGTACGCCATGCTCGTCTCCGAGCACGTCTCGCTCTCTTCCAACGCCTACGGTTCCGCGTTCTACATGACCACCGGCTTCCACGGCCTGCACGTCATCGGCGGCCTGATTGCCTTCCTGCTCATCATCGGACGCTCCTTCGCAGCGAAGAAGTTCGGACACTTTGAGGCAACCTCCGCGATCGTCACCTCGTACTACTGGCACTTCGTCGACGTCGTATGGATTGGCCTCTTCCTGGTCATCTACGTCCTCAAGTAGCCCCACTTGTCTCTCTTTCTACAAGAGATAGAATTTCAAGAAGCGGCTCCCGGAGCCAACGCAGGATCGAATAAAGGAACCACCACGTGAAGGCACTCTCGCAGAAGCGACGTCACCCACTGGCAGCAGTTGCACTGTTGCTGATGGGCCTCCTCATCACTGGTGGGCTGTACGCCGTCGCCACCACCGTCAACCAGGCCAAGGCCGACACCACGAGCTTCAGTGCAAGCGACGCAGAAGAGGGCGGCAAGCTGTTCGCCGCCAACTGCGCCACCTGCCACGGCATGGGTGCCAGTGGCTCGCAGGCCGGACCGTCGCTCGTCGGCGTCGGCGCCGCCGCCGTTGACTTCCAGGTTGGCACCGGCCGTATGCCCATGCAGATGAACGGCCCGCAGGCTTACAAGAAGCCCGCCCAGTTCAACGAGGAGCAGACCCACCAGCTCGCGGCTTACGTCGCTTCGCTCGGCCCCGGCCCGTCCATCCCCGAGGCAGGTGTTCTCGATGAGAGGGGCGACGCCGCCAAGGGTGGCGAGCTGTTCCGCACCAACTGCGCCATGTGCCACAACGCTGCTGCAGCCGGCGGCGCGCTTACCCGGGGCAAGTTCGCCCCGGCTCTCGCTGACGTCTCCGGCAAGCACATCTACGAAGCCATGGTCACCGGCCCGCAGAACATGCCGGTCTTCTCCGACGCCAACGTCTCCCCCGAAGGCAAGCGTGACATCATCACCTTCCTGAAGCAGATCGAAGCCAACGGCTCCCCCGGCGGCAACGACCTGGGCGCCCTGGGTCCCGTCTCCGAAGGCCTGTTTGTTTGGATTGCCGGCCTGGGCGTCATCATCGCCTTCACCATCTGGCTGACTTCGCGGACGTCCTAGACGGACCGCGGCACCTGTAAGAATTTTCTGCTGATCCGTCAGCAGTTTGAATTGAAAACTAACTCGACACTGGTCGAGACGAGAGAAGGATGAGGCGAATTATGGGCAACCATAGTGACGGCAGTCCGAACCACTCGGGCACCGTAGCTACGGCTGGTCAGAATGAGGTGGAGAAGTTCCAGGATCCTGGAATTCCTCCGCATCGTTTGCGCCTGGCTGACACGGACCCGAGGGCCGCCAAGCGAGCGGAACGGCAGGTGGCCATTCTGTTCGGCGCCTCGGTCGTTGGCACCCTGATATTCCTGGTGGCGTACTTCGCCATCGATCTTGGAAATGACTCCTCGATCGCCACTATCCGGCTGCAGAACATGCTGCTGGGTATCGGCACCGCCTTTGCCATGCTGGGCATCGGCACCGGCATCGTGCACTGGGCCAAGGCCCTTATGCCGGACCACGAAGTGTCGGAAGAGCGCCACGCCATCCGCACCGAAGAGGACCGCCTGGCCGCTGTCCGGATTGTCGACGACATCGTCGAGGAAACCGGCATCAAGCGCCGCCCGCTGATCCGCAACACCCTGCTTGGGGCCGTCGCCCTGGCGCCGCTGCCGGCCCTGGCCGTCTTCGGCGACCTCGGTCCCCGCCCGGACAACAAGCTGGCGCACACCATGTGGGCCCCGGTTGGCGGCAAGACCAAGCGTCTCACCCGCGACCCCGATGGCACCCCCATCAAGGCCTCGGACGTCACCATCGGCTCGGCTTTCCACGTCATCCCGGAAGGGCTCAACGAGCTCGAAGAAGGCAAGTTGAACGAGAAGGCGAAGTCCGTCGTCCTGCTCATGCGCCTTAACCCCGAGTCCCTCAAGCCCTCCCCGGGCCGCGAGGACTGGAGCTACAACGGAATCGTTGCCTACTCCAAGATCTGCACCCACGTTGGTTGCCCTGTTGCCCTCTACGAGCAGCAGACCCAC
The DNA here is from genome assembly GCF_052113385.1 of Arthrobacter sp. YAF16. NCBI lineage: Bacteria > Bacillati > Actinomycetota > Actinomycetes > Micrococcales > Micrococcaceae > Arthrobacter > Arthrobacter sp. YAF16. Next base: position 1,554,801 of record NZ_JBFRDC010000001.1, on the reverse strand, counting down.
CACCTGCTGTGCCCGTGCCACCAGTCAACCTTCGACCTGACCCAGGAATGCAAGGTTATCTTCGGCCCGGCCAGCCGGCCGCTCCCGCAGCTGCCCATCGCCGTAGACGACGAGGGCTACCTTTACGCTACGAGCGACTTCCATGAACCCGTTGGACCTAGCTATTGGGAGCGTGCTGAGCATGAGCGCAACATCAACCCCTAACGCCTCCCCCTTCGTCGCCAAGACCAAGGGCGGCCGCATTACCGATTTTGTTGACCAGCGCGTGGGCGGTTCCGGAATGCTCCGGGAATTCGGCCGCAAGGTCTTCCCGGACCACTGGTCCTTCATGTTCGGCGAAGTGGCCCTGTACTCTTTCGTCATTCTGCTGCTCTCCGGCACCTTCCTGACCTTCTTCTTCGACCCGTCGATGGCGGAAACCCACTACCAGGGTTCCTATCTGCCGTTGAAGAACGTCGAAATGTCGGTGGCCTACAGCTCGTCCCTGAACATCTCCTTCGATGTCCGCGGCGGCCTGTTCATGCGCCAGGTCCACCACTGGTCCGCGCTGCTCTTCGTAGCCTCGGTTTCGGTGCACATGCTTCGGGTCTTCTTCACCGGCGCCTTCCGCAAGCCGCGCGAAATGAACTGGGTGGTGGGCAGCGTGCTGCTCATCCTCGCCATGGCCGCCGGCTTCACCGGCTACTCCCTCCCCGATGACTTGCTCTCCGGCAACGGCCTGCGCATCATCGACGGCGTGATCAAGTCCATCCCGGTGATCGGCACCTACATCTCGTTCTTCCTCTTCGGCGGCGAATTCCCGGGCACGGCTATTATCGGGCGCCTGTACATGCTCCACATCCTGCTGGTTCCCGCCCTCATCCTGCTGATGATCGTCGTGCACCTCTTTATGGTGGTCGTGCACAAGCACACCCAGTACCCCGGCCCGGGCCGCAACGACGGCAACGTCGTCGGCTACCCCCTCGGCCCGGTTTATGCGGCGAAGGCCGGCGGCTTCTTCTTCATCGTGTTCGGCGTCATCGCGCTGATGGCCGGTTTCTTCACCATCAACCCGATCTGGAACTACGGCCCGTACGACCCCTCCCCCGTCTCGGCCGGCACCCAGCCTGACTGGTACATCGGCTTCGTTGACGGCGCCCTGCGCCTGATGCCGGGCACCTTCGGGAACTGGCACGTCGAGCAGGTCTGGTTCGGCCACGTCTTCACGTTCAACGTGCTGCTGCCGGCGCTGGTCCCTGCGGGCATCCTGTTCACCGTGATGTTCACCTACCCGTGGATCGAACGCTGGATCACCAAGGACGACCGCGAGCACCACGTCCTGGACCGTCCCCGGAACGCGCCGACCCGCACCGCCATCGGCATGGCCGGCTTCGTCTGGTACTGCGTGATGTGGGCTGCTGCTGGTTCCGACCTCATCGCCACCCACTTCCACGTGGCCTTGAACGACGTCACCTACTGGCTGCGCGCCCTGTTCTTCATTGGCCCGGTACTCGCCTTCATCATCACGAAGCGCGTCGCCCTGGCCCTGCAGCGCAAGGACCGCGAAATCGCCCTCCACGGCCGCGAGACAGGCCGCATCGTGCGGCTGCCTCACGGTGAGTTCATCGAGGTCCACGCCCCGCTGAACGAATACAAGCGCTACAAGCTGGTCGGCTTCGAATCCCCGTCGCCGCTTCCGGCCGAGCCGAACAGCCACGGCGTCGTGGACCGCAAGGAAAAGCGTCGCGCGATGCTTTCCAAGTGGTTCTTCGAGGACCGGGTCGCTCCGGCAACCCCGGCCGAACTCGCGGCGGCCCACGGCCACCACGGCGAGCACGAGTCGATCGAACCGGCTGCGGAGCAGAAGAGCCTCAGCCACTAAGACACGGCATTAGTCCACAGAAAGGCCCGGTCCACCAGGACCGGGCCTTTCTGCGTTTCCAAGGACTCCGCGCTGGTTGTCAGGGGCGGTAGCCGGAGGCGTAGTTCCGTGTGGGACGGACGCCGGGGCGCTGCAGCGGCACCCAGAGCTTGTAGCGGTCCGCCCGGTAGTAGGAGACCGAGTAGTCGACCATGGCCCGGGCCACGAAGGCGTGGCGCTGGATCTTCAGCAGCGGTGAGCCGACCTCCACGTTGAGCAGGCGCGCCGTGGACGGAGACGCAGCCGTCGCCTCGATCATGTCCTCGCCCCACTCCATCACCAAGCCGTACCGCTCGCTCAGGACGTTGTAGAGCGACGTCGGCGGCTCGCCGTCGAGCAGTCCGGGCACGCGGTGCGCGGGGATGAAGTTCTCGTCCACGCTCATTGGCTCACTGTCCGCAAGCAGGAGTCGCCGGAACCGCACGAGGGGTGTTCCCTCCTCGAGCTGCAGTTCGCGGGCCAGAAAGGCGCTGGCGTTGATCTGTTCAAAGCTGAGCACCTTGGCGGCCGGGACCATGCCGCGTCGCTGCATCTCCTCGCTATACGAGGTCAGTTTGACCTGGAGGTCCAGCTTGGGCTTGCGGACGAAGGTGCCGAGGCCCACCACGCGCTCGATCACTTCTTCGCCCACGAGCGCGTCGATGGCCTGGCGCACGGTCATCCTGGCCAGCCCGAAGCGTTCGGAGAGGTCCCGTTCGGAGGGAAGCGCCGAACCCGGCGGGCAGGAGCTGGCAATGTGGGCGCGGAGGATTTCGCGGAGCTGGACGTAGATGGGGGTGCCGCTGGTCCGGTCAATGTCACCGGCCATCCGGGCCGCGTTAGAGCCCACGGAGGCGCCTGCTGCAATCGTTCATCCCTTAAGCCTAAGGCACTTTCCCAGCAGGTCTAGACCACCCAGGTCTGCCCGGTTCGCCCGGGACTTCTCCCCCGGCTACGCTGGATATGCGCCCCGCCGGCCTGTCGTTTCCGGACCAGTTGGCCGGGGGCCCCAGCACCGGCCGGCACCGCCCGGCGCGTCACGATTGAAGGAGTTCCATTGCCAGCACGCAAGGCGGTCGTCCAGGCCTCGATCGGACTGCACGCCCGCCCCGCGGCCGCGTTTGTCCGGGCCGTGACGCAGACCGGATTCGCCGTCACGATCAGCAAGGACGGCAGGCCGGGCGTGGATGCACGGTCCCTGCTGGAGGTCATGACCGAGGACTTCGCCTGCGGTTGCGAAGTGGAGCTGGCGGTTCGGCCGGAGACGGTCCCCGACAATGCAAGTCTCGCCGACGCTGAGCGCGCCCTCACCGAGCTCTGCGCCCTGCTCGAGTCCCAGTCCGGCTGACCGGCCGCCACGCCCGCTGGGCACAGGCAAACGACGGCGGGCCCCCACCAAAAGGTGGGGGCCCGCCGTCGTTGCTGTCAGTGTCCGGCGCTAGTGCGCGTGGTCACCGCGGCTGTACTCATAGACCCAGCCCACGAGCGCCACCACGGCGAGGCCGCCGGCGATGAACGTGATCCAGAAGCCCACGGCCAGGCCGAGGAAACCGCCCGCGCATGCCAGGCCGAGAACCAGAGGCCACCAGCTCCAGGGGCTGAAGTGGCCCTGCTCGCCCGCGCCCTCGTGGATCTCAGCGTCGCTGCGGTCCTCGGGGCGCATGCCGACCCGACGGCCGGTGAAGCCCAGGTAGGCGCCGATCATACCGGCCAGGCCTGCAACCAGCAGGACACCCAGGATGCCGACCCATTCGGACCAGTGCGTCATGAAGCCGTAGACGATGGCAACTGGGACGAAGAAGAAGACTCCCAGTCCAAAAATCCTTGATTCGATTTTCACTGGGCCTGATCCTTCTGGTCGGCGTTACCGAGCGTCGCTGCTGCCGGAGCAGGCGAGTCGACGGTGTAGTACTGGGAGAGCTCGGGGTGGTGCAGGTCCAGGGCAGGACGCTCCGAGCGGATCCGCGGCAGCGAGGTGAAGTTGTGACGCGGCGGCGGGCAAGACGTCGCCCATTCGAGCGAGGCGCCGAAGCCCCAGGGGTCATCGACCGTGACCTTCTCGTTGCTGCGCCAGGTGATGTACACGTTCCAGAAGAACGGAATCAGCGAGGCGCCGAGGAGGAAGGACGAGTAGGTGGAGAACTGGTTCATCCAGGTGAAGTTGTCCTGCGGCATGTAGTCCGCGTAGCGGCGGGGCATGCCCTCGACGCCGAGCCAGTGCTGGATGAGGAAGGTGCCGTGGAAGCCCAGGAAGAGCATCCAGAAGTGGATCTTGCCGAGACGCTCGTTGAGCATCTTGCCGGTCCACTTCGGCCACCAGAAGTAGAAGCCTGCGAACATCGCGAACACCACGGTGCCGAAGACCACGTAGTGGAAGTGCGCCACGACGAAGTAGGAGTCGGAGACGTGGAAGTCCAGCGGCGGTGAGGCCAGGATGATTCCGGTCAGGCCGCCGAAGAGGAAGGTGGCCAGGAAGCCGATGCTCCACAGCATGGGGGTTTCGAAGGTGATGGAACCCCGCCACATGGTGCCGATCCAGTTGAAGAACTTCACGCCGGTGGGAACCGCGATCAGCATCGTCATGAAGGAGAAGAACGGCAGCAGGACCGAGCCGGTGACGTACATGTGGTGCGCCCACACGGTCACGGACAGTGCGGCAATCGAGATCGTCGCATAGACGAGGCCCTTGTAGCCGAAGATCGGCTTGCGGCTGAAGACCGGGAAGATCTCGGAGACGATGCCGAAGAACGGCAGCGCGATGATGTACACCTCGGGGTGGCCGAAGAACCAGAACAGGTGCTGCCAGAGGACGGCGCCGCCGTTCTCCGGGTCGAAGATGTGGGCGCCGAAGCGGCGGTCCGCGCCGAGGGCGAAGAGGGCGGCGGCCAGCGGCGGGAACGCCATGAGCACCAGAATCGCCGTGACCAGAACGTTCCAGGTGAAGATCGGCATCCGCCACATCGTCATGCCCGGGGCGCGCATGCAGATGATGGTGGTGATGAAGTTGACCGCGCCGAGAATGGTGCCGAAGCCGGAGAGCGCCAGGCCGAAGACCCAGAGGTCACCGCCCACGCCGGGGCTGAAGGTCGTGTTGGACAGCGGCGCGTAGGCGAACCAGCCGAACGACGCCGCACCCTGCGGGGTGATGAAGCCGGACACGGCGATCGTGGAGCCGAACAGGAAGAACCAGAAGGCCAGCGCGTTCAGCCGCGGGAAAGCGACGTCGGGGGCACCGATCTGCAGCGGCATGATCACGTTGGCGAAGCCGGCGAACAGCGGCGTCGCGAACATCAGCAGCATGACGGTGCCGTGCATGGTGAAGAGCTGGTTGTACTGCTCTTTGGTCTGCAGGATCTGCATGCCGGGCTCGAAAAGCTCCGCACGGATCAGCAGCGCCATAACGCCGCCGAAGCAGAAGAACACGAAGGACGAGATCAGGTACATGTACCCGATGGTCTTGTGGTCGGTGGAGGTGATCCAGTTGACGACGATGCGTCCCTTGGATTTGGGTACTACGGGAGCCTCAAGGATCCCTGAGGGCTGAGAGTAGGTCGTTGCCACTTCGCGCTCCCCTTACTTGTTCTCGGTCGGGGCCGGGTTGCGGTCGTACTCTTCGCCGAGCAGTCCGGTGTTGCCGTCCTGGCGGAGCTGTTCCAGGTGGGCCTTGAACTCCGAATCGGAGACAACCTTCACGCGGAACAGCATTTCGGAGTGGTACTCACCACAGAGTTCGGCACATTTGCCGTCGTAGGTTCCCTCTTTGGTGGGGGTGAACCGGATGTAGTTGGTCTTGCCCGGGATCATGTCGCGCTTCTGCAGGAAGGCGGGAACCCAGAAGGAGTGGATGACGTCGCGGGCGTTCAGCTCGAGGTCAACCGACTTGTTGACCGGCAGGTAAAGCGTAGGCAGCTTTTCCTTGTCCACGTTGTTGCCGGTGAGGTGCGCCTGGACGCCGGCCTCGTGGACGTCGTCGGTAACAACGTCGCCCTTCTTGTAGTTGAAGTCCCAGGCCCACTGCTTGGCTCGGACGTCGACGACGACGTCGGCCGGCTGGTCACGGTTGTCGATCGCTTGCTGGTCGCGGTCGGTGAAGTAGAAGAACACCAGGACCATAAACAGCGGAATCGTCAGGTAGAAGACCTCGAGGGGCAGGTTGAAGCTGTTCTGGCGCGGGAAACCGACCGTGCCCTTCCGCCGCCGGTACGCGACGATGACCCAAATCATCAAGCCCCAGGTGATGATGCCGACGACCAGCGCGGCAATCCATGAGTTGACCCAGAGGTCCATGATGCGGTCAGTGTGGTTGGTGGTGCCACGCTCAGTGGGCAGCCACCCTTTCTGTACCTCTGGTGAACATCCAGTCAAAGCCAACGCGCCGGCTAGTGCCAAGCCAGTGATCGTAGTGATCTGTTTGCGTCGGCTGCCGGTTCGGTTCTGCGAACTCACAGACGGCCCTTCCTACTTGTTGCTGTCGCCCGGCCGCCGTCGGCGTTCCGGGCACACTAAAAGTTTTACTACTCGGTGTAGAGCTTACCGCTCCCCGCGAGTTTTCGCCCACATGTCCGCGCCGTGCCTCGATGGAGTTTTTGGCGGTTCCCGCGGCCATCCCCTGGACGGCACTAAGGCCGGGCGGATTGCCCGGCCTTAGGCCTTAGTGGAAGGAGTCCCCGCAAGCGCAGGATCCGCCCGCATTCGGGTTGTCAATGGTGAAGCCCTGCTTCGAGATGGTGTCCTCGAAGTCGATGCTCGCGCCGCTGAGGTAAGGGACGCTCATCTTGTCCACAACGACCTCGACGCCGTCGTAGTCGCGGACGGCGTCACCCTCGAGGAGCCGCTCATCGAAGTACAGCTGGTAGATCAGCCCGGAACAACCGCCCGGCTGCACGGCAACGCGGAGCCGAAGATCAGTGCGGCCTTCCTGTTCCAGCAGGCTGCGGACCTTCCCGGCGGCCACATCGGTCAGCTGGACCTCGTGGCTGGCCAGTTCCTGGTCCGCCTGGACGGTGGTGTCGGCGCTGTTTTCATTGGTTGTAGTGCTCATGGCCTACCTTCTTACGACGGTCGTGGCGGCTCCGCCTGCGCGGTGCCCGCCCCTACTTAAACGGTATGGGCTATAGCTACATGCTACGTCGATCAGACGTGTAGCTCTAACTCCTGACGTAACCGTCAACGCCGGCTGGATGTTCCCCGGAAATGCCCACCCGGCAGAGCCGGAGATCCAGCCGGCGACCCAGCCGCAGGCGTTCCGCTTAGGCCAGGCCTTCCGCGTTCAACCGGGCCAGCAGGAACGCCTCGGCAACGATTGCGTTGCGGAAGTCGTCGAGGTGGAGCGACTCGTTGGCGCTGTGCGCCCGCGAATCGGGATCCTCAACGCCGGTGACCAGGATCTGGACGTCCGGGTACAGCTCGGTCAGGTCGGCGATGAACGGGATTGAACCGCCGATCCCGGTCTCGACAGCCGGCACGCCCCACGCCTCACCCAGCGCCCACATCGCCATGGTGGCGGCGGTGGAGGACGTGTCCGTAAGGAAGGCGTTGCCGCTCTCCCCCGGGGTGAACACCACCTCGGCGCCGAACGGCGCGTGGGATTCAACGTGCCGGCGGACCGCTTCCATGGCCTCGGCCGGGTCCTGGCCGGGGGCCAGCCGCAGGCTGAACTTGGCGCGGGCCCGCGGCAGCAGGGTGTTGGAGGCAACGTCCACGGCTGGGGCGTCGAAACCGATGATGGACAGCGCGGGCTTGGTCCACATGCGCGAGGCGATGCTCCCGGTGCCGGCGAGCTTGACGCCGTCGAGCACGGAAGCATCCTTGCGGTACTCCTCCTCGGTGAGGTCCACTTCGGCGTCGTCGCGGCTGACAAGGCCCTCGATCGCCACGCTGCCTTCGTCGTCGTGCAGGGTGGCAATCAGCCGCGCCAGCAGCGTCGGGGCGTCAAGGACCGGGCCGCCGAACATCCCGGAGTGGACCGCGTGGTCCAGCACCTTGACCTCGATGGTGCCGTCCACCAGGCCGCGCAGGCTGGTGGTGAGGGCCGGGATGCCGACCTTCCAGTTGGACGAGTCGGCGACGACGATCACGTCGGAGCGCAGCAGTTCCTGGTGGGTTTCGAGGAACGAACGGAAGGTGGGTGAGCCTGCTTCTTCCTCACCTTCGAAGAAGAAGGTCACGCCCAGGCCCAGCTCCTCCCCCAGCACCCGGGTCACCGCGGAGTAGGCGGCGACGTGGGCCAGGATCCCTGCCTTGTCATCCGCGGCGCCGCGGCCGTAGAGGCGGCCGTCGCGTTCGACGGCGGTGAACGGCTCGGTCTCCCAGAGCCCGAGGTCGCCGGTCGGCTGGACGTCGTGGTGGGCGTAGAGCAGGATGGTGGGCTTGCCGGCTGCGGCGGGGCGGCGTGCGACGACGGCCGGCCCGCCCGGGGTTCCATCCTCCTTGTCGCAGCGCAGGATCCGGACGTCCTCGAAGCCGCTGCCGCGGACCAGTTCGGCGACGGCGTCGGCGCTGGCATTCAGCGGAGCAGGATCGAAGCTGGGCCAGGCGATGCCCGGGATCGCCACGAGCGCCTTCAACTGCTCGACGGTGGCGTCAAAGGACTCGGTAACGGCCTGACGGAGGGCGGCGGCATCGATGGAGCCGACGGCTGAGGGCTGCGGGGTCCCCGCGGGTGATGAAGTCATGGCCAAAACACTACCCGTGTCCGGCATCACGACAAATGCGCCACGGCGCTCCCGCGGCGGCTCTGCAGCGGCCCGGGAGACGTTTCCCCCGGCGCTGATACCGGCGCGATTTACGGCTGGGATCACCGCCGCCCCGGCCCGGTGTGGGCTGGGTCTCGGGCTAGCCGCCGCAGGGTATTCTGTAGGGGTGTTTGGACGTAAAAAGGAAGCGCCCCTGGCGCAGGACGTAGTTGACCAGCAGGTGGCCGAGGCAGCAGCCCGGGACGCCGCCATCGGCAAGGGCGCACCCACGCCCAAGCGGAGCGCCCAGGTGGCTGCCCGCAAGCGCCCCTTGGTTCCGGAGGACCGCAAGGCCTCCCGGGCGGCCGAGCGCACGGCGATCGCGGACCAGCGCCTCAAGATGCGCCAGGCCATGGATACCGGTGACGAGAAGTTCCTGCCGCTGCGTGACAAGGGCCCGCAGAAGCGCTTCGCCCGCGACTACGTGGACGCCCGTTTCAGCCTTGGCGAATACCTGATGTTCGGCGCCCTGGTCTTCGTGATCATCTCCCTGCTGGTCCCGGCGAGCAGCGAACAGATGATCTACGTCCTCGGCGGTTTCTGGGTCATGTTCCTTGCCGTCTTCGTGGACGTCTTCATCCTGTCCCGGAAGCTCAAGAAGCGTCTGGCCGAGAAGTTCGGCGAGGTGGAGCGGGGTACCGTCTGGTACGGCTCCATGCGATCCCTGCAGTTCCGCCGCCTCCGCCTTCCCAAGCCCCAGGTCAAGCGCGGCGACTTCCCCGCCTGAATCCGGCCATCGAAAAGCCCCCGGCAGTTGGACTGCCGGGGGCTTTCGCGTTTCCGGAATCCGCGCGGGCGTGCTGGGTGGGAGCCCGCCCTGGCGGCGGGAGACCGCCGGTTAGCGGCGGGCCGGCCGCTTCGCCAGCTCGCGGTTGATCTTCGCCGCCCAGAAGGGACCTTCGTATAGGAACGCAGTGTAGCCCTGCACCAGGGTGGCGCCGGCCTCAAGCCGGTCCCGGACGTCCTGTGCGGTCTCGACCCCGCCGACCGAAACCAGCGTGATGGCCCCGCCGGTCGCGGCCTTGAGCCGGGCCAGGACTTCCAGTGATCGCTTCCGGAGCGGGGCACCGGAGAGGCCCCCGGCGCCGCACGCCTCAATCTGTTCCGGGCTGGAGACCAGTCCGGCGCGGGCGATGGTGGTGTTGGTGGCGATGATGCCGTCCAGCTTCAGGTCCAGCGCCAGCCTGGCGACGTCGTCGATGTCCTCGTCGCTGAGATCCGGGGCGATCTTCACCAGCAGAGGCACGTGCCGGCCGGCCGCGTTGTCCGCGGCCTCCCCCACCGCGGCCAGCAGCGGGCGCAGGGTGCTGACATCCTGCAGCAACCGCAGGCCCGGGGTGTTCGGGGAACTGACGTTGACCACCAGGTAGTCGGCGGCCGGGGCCAGGCTGCGGGCACTGATCAGGTAGTCCTCCACGGCATCCTCAAGCTCCACCACCTTGCTCTTGCCGATGTTCACACCGATCACCGGGCGGACCCCGGGATAGCGGCGCTGCAGGGCAGCCCGGGCGGAACGGAGCCTGGGCGCCACGGCCGCGGCACCGTCGTTGTTGAAGCCCATCCGGTTGATCACGGCGCGGTCCTCGATCAGGCGGAACAGCCGCGGCGCCGGGTTGCCCGGCTGGGCCTGCCCGGTGATGGTGCCCACTTCGATGTGCCCGAAGCCAAGGTCGGTCAGCGCTTCGATCCCGTGGCCCTCCTTGTCGAAACCCGCGGCCAGCCCAAAGGGCGAGGGGAAGGTCAAGCCGAATGCCTCGGTCCGCAGCGCTGCGGACGGCGCCGTGAACCGTTGCAGCACGCGGCCGGCGCCGCAGCGGTTGGCCAGCCGGATGCCTAGGAAACCGATCTTGTGGGCGCGCTCGGCGTCCATCCAGGAGAAGGCGAGCCGGAAGAAGGTGGGATATACGCGCATACCCCTAGTTTTCCGGTTCCGGCCGCGCAAACCAAAATGCCGGGCAAACCGTACCCCCGCGGGCGCTAGCATGAAGCCATGACCAGCGAGGGTGCAGTCCACAGCAGCGTGCCGGCGACGCCCGGCACCCGGATCGAGGCCGACGTCGTCGTTGTCGGGGCAGGCCTCGCCGGCCTGGTGGCCGCGGCGGAAGCGTACGCGGCTGGCCGCCGGGTGGCTGTCCTGGACCAGGAGCCGGAGGCTTCGGCCGGCGGGCAGGCGCACTGGTCCTTTGGCGGCCTGTTCCTGGTCAACACCCCGGAGCAGCGCCGGCTGGGCGTCCGGGACAGTGCCGAGCTGGCCCTCGCCGACTGGCTGTCTTCCGCCGCCTTCGACCGCCCCGAAGACGCCCTCGCCCGGGAGTGGGCCGAGGCCTACGTGAACTTCGCGGCGGGTGAGAAGCGCGCCTGGCTCGCCTCGCTCGGCGTCCGGCTCTTTCCGCTCGTGCAGTGGGCCGAGCGCGGCGGCTACGGCCCGGACGGCCACGGCAACACGGTGCCGCGCTTCCACGTCGCCTGGGGCACCGGCCCGGCACTGGTCGCGCCCTTCCTCGCCAAACTCCGCGAGGGCGTGGCTGCAGGGCGCGTCTCCTTCCACTTCCGGCACCGCGCCACCGAGTTGACGACGACGGCGGGCCGGCTCAGCGGCGTGCACGGCGAGATCCTGGAGGCCAGCAGCGCTGCGCGGGGCGAGCAGTCCTCCCGCATCGCCGCCGGCGCGTTCGAGGCCTCCGCCGGAACCGTCATCGTCACCAGCGGCGGCATCGGCGGCAACCACGGCGCGGTCCGGCGGCAGTGGCCCGGCGGCGGCGCCCCGGCGTCCATGCTGAGCGGCGTGCCGGCCTCGGTGGACGGCGACTTCCTGGTCGCTGTGGACCGTGCCGGCGGCCGGCTGATCAACGGCGACCGGATGTGGCACTACCCGGAAGGCATCCAGAACCACACCCCGGTCTGGCCGCAGCACGGCATCCGGATCCTGCCCGGGCCCTCGGCGCTCTGGCTCGACGCCACCGGCAAGATGCTCCCGGCACCGCTGTTCCCCGGCTTCGACTCGCTCGGCGCGCTGCGGCACATCCTCGGAACCGGGCACACCCACTCGTGGTTCGTGTTGAACAAGACCATCGCGCTGAAGGAGTTCGCGCTCTCCGGCTCGGAGCAGAACCCGGACCTGACCGGGAAGGACGTGCGCCTGCTCGCCGCCCGGCTGAAACCTTCCGCGGACAGTCCGCTGCAGCGGTTCCTGGACCGGGGCGTGGATTTCCTGCAGGCAGGCACTCCGACGGAGCTTGCCGCGAAAATGAACGGGCTCACCGGGACCCCGCTCATCGACGCCGCCGGGCTGGACCGGCTGGTCCGGTCCCGGGACCGGCAGTTCGCGAGCGGGCTGGGCAAGGACCCGCAGCTTGCCGCGATCCGCGCCGCCCGCCGCTTCACCACCGACAGGATCATGCGGGTGGCCCCTCCGCACCGGATGCTGGACCCCCGGCACGGGCCCCTGCTGGCGGTGCGCCTCTCCGTCCTGACCCGCAAAAGCCTCGGCGGGATCCAGACCGACCTGCAATCCCGGGTCCTGGACGCCGCCGGCCGGCCGGTCGCCGGACTCTACGCGGCCGGCGAGGCGGCTGGCTTCGGCGGTGGCGGCATCCACGGGTACCGCGCCCTGGAAGGGACCTTCCTGGGCGGGTGCCTGTTCTCTGGCCGCGTGGCAGGCCGCGCCGCGGCCTCGGCCCTGTAGCCGGCAGAGCGGGAGGATCCGATGGACTGGCAGACCGACATCCTGGGTGAGGACTTCGCGGCGTGCGCTTTCAAGGCGGCCGGCCCGGACGGGGTCGAACGCACGGCCACCCTGGTCCGGCACATCCCTTCGACCGGAGCCGGCAAGGCTCCCCGGCGGGCCGTCCTCTTCCTGCACGGCTGGAGCGACTACTTCTTCAACGAGGAGCTCGCCGAGTTCTGGACCGGCCACGGCTTCGGGTTCTTCGCACTGGACATGCACAACCACGGCCGAAGCCTGCAGCACGGTGCGCACGGCGGCTACGTCGCCGACCTTGCCGACTACGACGCCGAGATCACGGCGGCGATCGGCATCATCGAATCCCTGGCCCCCATGGGGTCCCCTCCCCCGCGGGTCACCTTGATGGGACACTCCACCGGCGGGCTCATCGCGGCGCTCTGGGTGAGCCGGCATCCGGGCCGCGCCGCCCAACTGGTCCTCGACAGCCCGTGGCTGGAAATGCATGGCAGCCCGGCGGTCCGCCGCGCCGCGCGGACCATGCTGGAGCCGCTGGCCCGGTTCCGGCCCGAATCCGTGATCCGGCTTCCCGAGCGCGCCTTCTACTGGCGCAGCATCAGCAGCGCCGCCGAGGGCGAATGGGTGCTGGATGACAACTACCGCCCGCCCCGGGCCTTCCCGGTGCGGGCGGGCTGGCTCAGCGCCGTGCTGGCCGGCCAGTCCCAGGTGGCCCGGGGGCTGAACATCGACGTTCCCATCCTCGTGATGATCTCCGGGGCCAGCGCCAACGGAATGTTCTGGAAGGAGTCCATGCGGCGCACCGACGCCGTTCTGGATGTCAACACCATTGCCCTGCGCGCCCTGAGCCTGGGCCGCACCGTGACCCTGGAACGGATCGACGGTGCCCTGCACGACGTCTTCCTCTCGGCGCCGCGGGTCCGCGCGGACGCGTATGCGCGGCTCGCCCGCTGGATCCGCGCCTACGTGCTGGACGACGGCGGCCCCGCGTGAGGGGTCCAGCGCAGCCACCGCGGTGGCGCCGGGATGTACTGGGACACCGCTTCGAGTCCTTGGAGCTGGAACTGCCGCCGGACGATGAAGGACCCGTCGTCGCCACCCTCGTTCGCCATGCCAGCAACGGCGGTGCAGCGGCTGGCCCGCCGGACGCCCCCGGGACCCGGGCGCCGGAGAAAGTGGTCCTCTACCTGCACGGCTGGGCCGACTACTTCCTGCAGGCGGAACTCGCTGAGCAAATCGTGGCTGCTGGGTTCCACTTCTACGCCCTGGACCTGCGGAAGTTCGGGCGCAGCCTGCGCAGCTGGCAGACCCCCGGCTACACCACCGACCTGGCGGTCTATGACGAGGACCTCGCCGCTGCGCTTGCCGCCGTCACCGCCGATGTGGCCACCCGGACCGGCAGCGCCGGGCGGCCGACGGTCCACCTGCTCGCGCATTCCCTCGGCGGCCTCGTCGCGGCACTGTGGGCTGACCGGAATCCGGGAGTACTGGGCACCCTGGTCCTGAACGCGCCCTGGCTGGAACTGCAGGGCAGCAGCCTGATCCGGAACATCGCCATGCAGTTGGTGGAACCACTGGCGCGCGCCGACCCGCGGCGGCCGTTGCTGCTGCCCAGCATGCCCGGCTACTGGGACAGCGTCAGCGGCTCAGCGCACGGCGAATGGGACGTGGATCCCGAGTGGCGGCCACGGGCGTCCTTCCCGATCCGTCCGGGTTGGACGAAGGCTGTCCTCGCCGGCCATGCGGCCGTGCAGCGGCGGCTGGACATCACCTCGCCGGTGCTGGTGATGCTTTCCGGGCGCACCCACGTCCAGGCCGAATGGAGCGACGTGCTGATGGACGTCGACGCCGTGATCGACGTCGAGGAAACTGCCCGCCGGGCGCTGGGGCTGGGCCGCAGGGCTGCCGTCTTCCGCTACCCGGGCGCCATCCACGACGTCTTTCTCTCCCGCCGCACGGTGCGGCAGGAGGCCTACGACGACCTCCTGCTCTGGCTGAGCCTCTACCCAGGCTGACTGCGCTGGAACGGGCCAGCGTGGCAGGCGGCGTGGCCGGCGACGTGGCTGGCCGCCGCGCCGGCTACCGGGGTCAGGCTGGGGTGACGGGGGCGGCGGCGTCCACCGCGCCGCCGTAGCGGCGGTCCCGCTGCGCGTAAATCTCCACGGCGTCCCAGAGGGTGCGGCGGTCCACATCCGGCCACAGCGTGTCCAGGAAGACGAATTCGGCGTAGGCCGACTGCCAGAGCATGAAGTTGGAGAGCCGCTGCTCACCCGAGCTGCGCAGGAACAGGTCGACGTCCGGCAGGTCCGGTTCGTCCAGGTACTTTTGGATGGTCCGTTCGGTGATAGCGCCTGGCCTGAGCCGGCCTGCGGCCACCTCCTCGGCGATGGCTGAGACTGCGTCGGTGATCTCCGCCCGGCCGCCGTAGTTAACACACATGTTCAAAGTGCAGGTGCTGTTGCCGCGGGTGAACTCCTCGGCCTCTTCTAGCTCCCGGATCACCGACCCCCAGAGTTTGGGCCGCCGGCCCGACCAGCGGATCCTCACGCCCCACTCATCCAGCTGGTTGCGCTGCCGTCGCAGCACATCCTTGTTAAATCCCATCAGGAAGCGGACTTCCTCGGGCGAACGGCGCCAGTTTTCGGTGGAGAATGCATAGACGCTGACGTGCTCAATGCCCAGTTCGATTGCCCCGGCCATGACGTCCAGCAGGGCCGGTTCCCCCGCCTTGTGGCCTTCGATCCGGGGCAGTCCACGCTGGTTCGCCCAGCGGCCGTTTCCGTCCATCACGATCGCGACGTGCCGGGGAATGAACTCGGCAGGGATGGCGGGCGGCACGGCACCGGAGGGATGCGGGTAGGGCGCCACCACTTCGGAGCTGCGCTGTCGGACGGGATTCTTCTTGCTGCCTGGAGTTTTCTTGCCTAGGGCCACGGTTAGGTTCGCTCCACATGTTTGAGGGATTTCAGGACACGTTCCAAATGCCACTGCAGGTAGCTCGCCACCAGGCCGGCGGCCTCCCGGCGGTGGATGGTTGCGGACGCATCTGCGGCCGTCCAGTTCCCGGTCAGCAGCGCACCCAGCAGCAGCACAGTCTCCGTAGCCGGCGCGGGTGAACCCGGTGGCCGGCACTCCCCGCAGACCATGCCGCCCAGCGGGGCGGAGAACGCGGTGTGCGGGCCCGGAGCGCCGCAGCGGGCGCATTCGGTGAAGCTGGGTGCCCAACCGCCGGTGGAGAGGGCGCGGAGCAGGTAGGAGTCCAGGATGAGTTCCGGGGCATGGTCGCCGCGGCTCAAGGAAGCCAGCGCCCCGACCAGCAGGTTGTACTGGGCGGTTCCCGCTTCGCCGTCGACGTCGGTGAGCTTTTCCGCGGTTTCGGTCATCGCGGCGGCGACGGTGTAGCGGCCGTAGTCGGCCGCGATACTGGAGCCGTAGGCGCCCTTGGCGACGGCCTGCGTGACCACGTCCAGGGTGCGGCCGGAGATGAGCTGGAGGTCCGCGACCATGAACGGCTCCAGCCTGGCGCCGAATCGGCTGCTGGTGCGGCGCACGCCCTTGGCGACCGCACGGACCTGCCCGTGGTGCTTGGTCAGCAGGGTGATGATGCGGTCCGCCTCGCCGAGCTTATGGGTGCGCAGGACCACGGCGTCGTCGCGGTACGCGCGGGCAGCAAAGGAGGAAGGTTGGGCCACAGTTAATCTTCGCACTGACTTTCGGGAATCTCCGCCATTGGGAAAACAGCACTGCGCCGCCGGAGACTCCGACGGCGCAGTGCTGTTCCCGAATGGCCTAGGCGCGGGCGTCCCGGATGGCGCGGTTGACGGCGGAGATGACGGCCTTGAGCGAGGCCATCGACGTGTTGGCGTCGATGCCGACGCCCCACAGCACCCGCTCCCCCACGGCGCATTCAACGTAGGCCGCGGCCTGGGCGCTGCCGCCCTCGGACAGGGCGTGCTCGCTGTAGTCCAGCACGCGGACGTCAACGCCGTCCTCGCGCAGGATGCTCAGCAGGGCCGCGATCGGTCCGTTGCCCACCCCGGTGCGCCGGAGCTGCTTGCCGTCCACCTTGAGAGCGGCGGTCAGCGTCATGGTGCCGTCCTCGTCGGACTCGGTGCTGACCGCGCCGAGCGCATAGCGGCCCCACTGGGCTTCGGCCGCGGCGGAAGGCAGGTATTCGTCCTGGAACAGCTGCCACAGCTGGGCGCCGCTGACTTCGCCGCCCACCATGTCGGTACGGCGCTGGATGACGCCGGAGAACTCGATCTGCGCGCGGCGCGGCAGGTCCAGGTTGTGCTCGTTCTTGAGCAGGTAGGCCACGCCGCCCTTGCCGGACTGCGAGTTGACCCGGATCACGGCTTCGTAGCTGCGGCCGAGGTCCTTCGGATCGACGGGCAGGTAGGGCACCTGCCAGGCGTAGTCCGCCACGTCCTTGCCGGCGGCTGCGGCGTCCTTCTCCAGGGCTTCCAGGCCCTTCTTGATGGCGTCCTGGTGCGAGCCGGAGAAGGCTGTGAAAACCAGGTCACCGCCGTAGGGTGAACGCTCCGCGACGGGCAGCTGGTTGCAGTACTCCACCGTGCGGCGGACGTCGTCGATGTCGGAGAAGTCGATCATCGGGTCGATGCCCTGGACGAACATGTTCAGGCCCAGCGTGACCAGGTCGACGTTGCCGGTACGTTCGCCGTTGCCGAACAGGCAGCCCTCGATCCGGTCGGCACCGGCCAGGTAGCCCAGCTCGGCCGCCGCGACGCCGGTACCGCGGTCGTTGTGCGGGTGCAGGGAGAGGATGATTCCTTCGCGCGGGTGCAGGTGCCGGCTCATCCATTCGATCGAATCGGCGTACACATTGGGGGTGGCCATCTCCACCGTGGCCGGCAGGTTGATGATCACCTGGCGGTCGGCGGATGCTTCGAAGACGTCGGCGACGGCGTTGCAGACGCGCACGGCGTAGGCGAGCTCGGTGCCCGTGAAGGACTCCGGGGAGTACTCGTAGGTGATGTGGGTGTCTTCGAGGGTTTCCTCGTACTTCTTGCACAGCCGGGCACCCTGCAGGGCGATGTCGAGGATTCCGTCCTCGTCCTGGTTGAACACGACGCGGCGCTGCAGGACCGACGTCGAATTGTAGAGGTGCACGATGGCCTGCTTGGCGCCGACCAGGGACTCGTAGGTCCGCTCGATCAGATGCTCGCGTGCCTGGGTCAGGACCTGGATCGTAACGTCGTCCGGGATGTGGTTGCCCTCGATCAGCTGGCGAACGAAGTCGAAGTCCGTCTGCGAGGCCGAAGGGAAGCCGACTTCGATCTCCTTATAGCCCATCCGGACCAGCAGATCGAACATCTTCATCTTGCGGGCCGGGCTCATCGGGTCGATCAGGGCCTGGTTGCCATCACGCAGGTCGACCGCGCACCAGCGCGGGGCCTTGGTGATGACCTTGTCGGGCCAGGTGCGGTCCGGCAGTTCGACCGTAATCAGGTCCTGGAACGGGACGTAGCGGTGGACCGGCATTCCTGAGGGCTGCTGTGCGTTTCGCATTACTATCGGGGCCTTTTCTGTGGTTCTTGGTGAAAGGGTGGCCGGGCAACACAAACTCCGCAGCGAGGTTTGGCCTTGCGCTAGATCGCGTCTGAGGCCCCGCCGCGGCAGCTAAGAAGGAGCAGTTCTGCGCGCACGTTTTCACAGTAACACGGGTGCGTAAGATGAAGGAGCCATACCTCCGTAACGTCCACCATGCAGACGCTGTGCCGGTCCCAAGCCCGGTTCAGCCTCCCACTCGAAGGAGCATCAGTGCCGCTATCCGGGATCGACAAGTCCACCATCGACGACGGCGTCCGCCCCCAGGACGACCTGTACCGGCATTTCAATGGCGGCTGGCTGAAGAAAACCGCCATTCCGGACGACCGGCCCCTGGAGGGAACGTTCACGGCGCTGCGCGACGGCTCGGAGCTGGCGGTCAAGGAGATCATCCTGGAGGCGGCCGGCCGCGGCGAGGCAGCCACCGGTATCGAACGCAAGATCGGCGACCTGTACAACAGCTTCATGGACGAGGCCGCCGCGGAGGCCAAAGGCGCGGAGCCGATCCGGGAGCGGCTGGCCGAGGTTTTCGCCACCGGCTCGGTGGCCGAACTGGTCCAGCTGTCCGGACGGCTCTTCCGCGCGGACGTCTCCGGACTGTTCTACATTTACCCGGCACCGGACGCGGGCAACCCGGACCGGATCCTGCTCTACACCGGCCAGGGCGGCCTGGGCCTGCCGGATGAGTCCTACTACCGCGAAGAGAAGTTCGCGCCGATGGTCCAGGCCTACCGTGAACATGTCCGCACCATGTTCGGGCTGGCCGGCGTAGCGGACGCGGAGGCAGCCGCGGCCCGGGTGGTGGACCTGGAGACGTCCCTCGCGTCCCATCACTGGGACAAGGTCACGCTGCGCAATCCGCAGAAGACGTACAACTTGAAATCAGCCGAGGAGGTCTCGCAGCTGTTCCCGCTGCTGTCCGCCTGGTTCGATGCCGCCGCCATCGTGCCGGAGAAGCGCTCCGAACTCGTCGTCAGCACGCCGGACTTCTTCGCGGGAGCCGCGGAACTGCTCCAGGCGGTGCCGCTGGCCACCTGGCAGGAATGGCTGGCCATGCGGGTGGTCAGCGCAGCGGCGCCGTATCTGTCCGCCGCGTTCGTGGACGCGAACTTCGCCTTTTACGGCACCACGCTCAGCGGCACGCCCCGCAACCGGGACCGCTGGAAGCGTGGCGTCGCCGTCGTCGAGGCCGCCCTGGGTGAGGCCGTCGGGCAGATCTACGTCGCCCGGCACTTCCCGGAAAGCCACAAGGCGCACATGCGTTCGCTGGTCGGCAACCTGATCGAGGCGTACCGCGAATCCATCACCGGCCTGGCGTGGATGGGCGAAGAGACCAAGCTGGAGGCGCTGAAGAAGCTGGATTCCTTCCGGGCCAAGATCGGCTACCCGGACAAATGGATCGACTACTCCGCCGTCGTGATCGACGAGGCGGACCTGCTGGGGAACGTGGAGCGCGCCCACAGCGCCGACGTCGACCGGCACCTGGACGAGGTGGGCAAGCCCGTGGACCGGGAGAAGTGGCTCATGACGCCGCAGACCGTGAACGCCTACTACCATCCGTTGCTGAACGAGATCGTGTTCCCGGCAGCCATCCTGCAGCCGCCGTTCTTCACCGCCGACGCCGACGACGCCGTGAATTACGGCGGCATCGGGGCCGTGATCGGCCACGAGATCGGCCACGGCTTCGATGACCAGGGCTCCCAGTACGACGGCAGCGGCCTGCTCCGGAACTGGTGGACCGAGGCCGACCGGACGGCCTTCGAGGCGCTGACCTCCAGGCTGGTGGCCCAGTTCGATGCCCTCTCCCCCGCGGAAGCCGAAGGCCACCACGTCAACGGCAGGCTGACGCTGGGCGAAAACATCGGCGATCTTGGCGGCCTGACCATCGCCTACAAGGCGTACCTGATCAGCCTCGGCGGCCAGGAGGCGCCGGTCCTGGACGGGCTGACCGGAGCCCAGCGCTTCTTCGCTTCCTGGGCGGCCAGCTGGCGGCAGGTGATCAGGAGCGAGGAAGCCATCCGGCGGCTCGCCACAGATCCGCACTCCCCCAACGAATTCCGCACCAACAACATCGCCCAGAACCTTGACGCCTTCCATGCGGCCTTCGAAACCGGCGAGCAGGACGGCATGTGGCTGGCGCCGGAGGAACGCGTCAGCATCTGGTAGCCAGCCTTCGGCGGCAACTGAGCCAACAGGGGCGGGCCGGTTTAAACCAACCCCCGGCCCGCCCCTGTTAACTTCGTTCGGCCGGCCCCCAGTTCGTGCCCCGTCCTCGTCCTAGGGGACAATCAGCTCCGGGTTCGCCTGCTGGCAGACGGTGTCACCGGCCGTCTGGTTGACGATGTCCGGCGGCAGCGATACCGGTGCATCCGCCTGCTTGGTGCCGCCCTTGTAATCGCTGCCCACATAGACCTGGACGCCGGTGACACCGGCCGCCGGGAGCACCTGCTTCGCCCGGATGCCCAGCAGTTTGGCGACGTCGGCTGCAACGTCGGCGAAATCTGCTCCGTAGTAGACGGCGGTGGCCGCCACTGACTGGGCGTCGAACTGGCTTGTCTGGGTGAAGCCGCCGGCCTTGAGGGCGGCCGCGAGTTCCTGGCCCCGAGCCGGGTTACCGGAACCGTTGGCCACGGCAATGGGCTGCAGCGTCTTGTCGTAGGCCGGGGCGGCCGGGGCCTTGCTGGCCGTCGGCGTGGCACTTGCCGACGCGCTGGCGGAAGCATCGGGGGTGGCCGCAGGCTTGGCCGTCGGGTCGGTCAGGTCGATGTCCTTGCGCATCGCCGCAAACAGCTCGGAGGCTGCGGGTTCCGCCAGTTGGAGGCGGTTCGAGTCGGACACCGCCGGCTCGGTCGGGGCGGCAACGAACGCCACCTTGCCGACGTCGATGTTCTTCAGCCGGTTCCCCACCGTCAACAGCGTCGGTACGGAGGCCAGGCCGTCGTCGATGGTCAGGTTCTTGGTAATGGCGTCCGCAATGCCGAGCATCCGGGCCGGGTTGGTCAGGGTCCCGTCGTCCTTGATCTTGCGGACCAGCGAGGACAGGAAGCCCTGCTGCGCCTTGATCCGGCCGAGGTCACTGCCGTCGCCGAAGGCATGGCGGGTACGAACGAACGAGAGAGCCTGCTCGCCCTTGACCTTGGACGTGCCCTTGGGAAGCCGGAGCCCGGAGTCCGGGTCGAAGACCGCGTCGCTGATGCAGACATCCACACCGCCGACGGCGTTGGAGAGTTCCTTGACGGCATTGAAGTCCGCCATCATGAAGTGGTCGATCTCCAGGCCGGTGAGCTTGTTGACGGTGTCCACGGCACAGCCGATGCCCGCTTCGGACATCGCCGAATTGATCATGACGCCTGTCTGGGCGGGATACTGCTTGTTGGACTTCGGGTCCTTGCACTTAGGGGTGTCCACCAGCAGGTCGCGCGGGAAACTAACGACGCTGACGCGCTTGTTGTCCGCCGAGATGTCCATCAGCATCATGACATCCGAGTGGCCGTAGCCGGAGGAATCGTCCTTGGAGCCGTACTGCGAGTTCTTGCCGTCGCGGGTGTCCGTGCCCAGGATCAGGATCTGCATTCGCCCGGTGGCATCGTCGGGCGCGCCCTCCGTCCGGCTGTTGCCGGCGCCGAGGGCCTGCGTGCTGATGTTGCCCTGCAACCGGATGAGCCAGTAAGCCCCGAACGCAATGACCCCCACGAGCAGCACGGAGACAACGATCGTGGTGGCCTTCAGCCAGCCGGGGATATGCCGGGCGGCGCCAAGATGGCGCGCCGGGCCGACGGAAGGATCTTCCGCGTGCCGAGCAGCCGCATGGGACCGAACCGGGGGGCCGGTTCCGTCTGCACGGTTATCACGGGGTAGAACCACGGGTGGAGCCTTCCTTTGCGAACGGGAGTTTCCCTATTTTAGTGGCCGAAACTGGGAAAATCCCGATGGGCATGCCCGAGCGGGGCCGCTGCGTTGTTGCGCGGTCCGTCCCGGCGGGTAACCGCCGCCGGTTCAGTCCAGGCCTAGAAGCCCAGCTTCACCAGCTGCTTTGGATCCCGCTGCCAGTCCTTCGCGACCTTGACGTGCAGGTCCAGGTAGATGCGGGCGCCGAGGAGCGCCTCGATGGCCTTGCGGGCCGTGGTGCCGACGTCGCGGAGCCGCGCTCCGCCCTTGCCGATGATGATTGCCTTCTGCGACGGCCGTTCGACATAGAGATTAACCCGGACATCCAGGAACGGGCGGTCCTCGGGCCGGCCCTCGCGAGGAACAATCTCATCGACCACAACCGCCAGGGAGTGCGGAAGTTCGTCGCGGACGCCTTCCAGGGCTGCCTCGCGGATGAGTTCGGCGATCATCACCGCTTCCGGCTCGTCCGTCAGGTGTCCGTCCGGGTACAGCGGCGGCGACGGCGGCATGTGGCCGATTAGCACGTCGGCGACGGTGCCGACCTGGAAGCCGTCCGTCGCGGAGACGGGAACGATATCCTTCCAGCCGTCCTCCCCCAGCACCTCGCGGCCCAGGGCGGCGACGGCGAGCAGCTGCTCGGTCAGTGCCTGGCGGTCCACCGTGTCGGCTTTCGTCACGATCGCAATGACCGGCTTGTTGCCGATGGCGGCGAGCTGTGCGGCGATGAACTTGTCGCCGGGGCCGATCTTCTCGTTGGCGGGCAGGCAGAAGCCGATCGCGTCGACCTCGGCGAGGGTGTCCGCGACCAGTTCGTTGAGCCGCTTGCCCAGCAGGGTCCGCGGGCGGTGCAGGCCCGGGGTGTCGACCATGATCAGCTGCGCGTCGTCGCGGTGCACAATGCCGCGGATGGTGTGCCGGGTGGTCTGCGGCTTCGCCGAGGTGATGGCGACCTTCTGGCCCACCAGGGCGTTGGTGAGGGTGGATTTCCCCGCGTTCGGCCGTCCCACCAGCACCGCGAACCCGGCCCGGTAGCCGCCGAAAGGCGCTTCGCCGTCGGACTTATTCTGCTTGCTCACGTGGAACTCCCTGTTGCGTTGGTTCAGCCTCGTCGAGAAGATCTTCAAGGTCAGTTTCTTCCTTTGGCACCGCGGCCGCAATGATGTGGCTGACGCGGTTCCGGCGGCCTTCCAGCCTGTCGGCGCGGAGGGTGACGCCGTCGACGCTGACGGTGCTTCCGACGATCGGCACCCGGCCGAGCGCCTTGGCGAGCAGGCCGCCGACGGTGTCCACCTCATCGTCGTCGAGCTCCAGGTCGAAGAGCTCGCCGAGGTCGTCGATGCTCATCCGGGCGCTGACCCGGTAGCTGCCGTCGCCCAATTCGACCGCTTCCGCGGCCTCGGTGTCGTATTCGTCCACGATCTCGCCGACGATTTCCTCGATCAGGTCCTCGAGCGTGACCAGCCCGGCGGTGCCGCCGTACTCATCGATCACGATCGCCACGTGCGTGGATTCCTTCTGCAGCTCGCGGAGCAGCTCGCTGACCGGTTTGGAGTCCGGCACGTAGCGGACCTCGCGGGCCAGTTCGTCGACGACCGGGGGTTCCTCGCCGGGGGCCAGGTTGTGGACGACGGCGGCGACGTCCTTGAGGTAAACGATGCCGAGGATCTGGTCCGTGTTCTCCCCGATGACGGGGATCCGCGAGTACCCGGAGCGGAGGAACAGCGACATGGCCCGGTGCAGGCTGGAGCCGGAGTCGATGCAGAGAATGTCGGTCCGCGGCACCATCACGGAGCGGACCAGGGTGTCGCCGAAATCGAAGACGGACTGGATCAGCTCGGCCTCGTTGTCCTCGATCACGTCGGATTCGCTGGCGCGATCAACGAGTTCGCGGAACTCCTCTTCGCTGAAAAAGGCCTCGTTGTCCGCAGGCGCCCCCGGTGCCACGGCGCTGCCCAGGGTGACCAGCCAGCCCGGGATCGGACCAAGCACCCAGCAGAGCCAGCGGATCAGCGGGGCGGAGAAACGGACCATGCCGGCGGAGTGCACCCGGCCCAGCTGGCGCGGAGACACGCCGACGATCACGAAGCCCACGAGGGCCATGATGCCGGTCGCGGCGAGCCCGGCGAGCCAGACATTGCCGAGCAGGCTGTTCAGCAGCACGGTCACGGCCACCGCGGAGGCCATCTCGAACCAGACCCGCCAGAACCGCAGCGCGCGCATGTGCGCCACCGGCTGGGCCATGATCCGTTTCAGCGCCGTGCCGCGGCTCTGCAGGATCGCCTGTTCGGCGTCGTGGCGGGGAAGGTAATTGAAGGCGGCCTCTGCCGCGGTCAACACAGCCGCAAAGCTGAGGAAGACCAGCGCCATGCCGGCCAGGATCAGTGGGGTCACTGAGTCGTCTCTGCCGGGGCGTCCTTGCCGGTGAAGCCGGAGAGCAGCTCGCGTTGCAGCCCGAACATCTCTTCCTTCTCCTCCGGCTCCGCGTGGTCGAAGCCCAGCAGGTGCAGGATGCCGTGGGTGGTCAGCAGCAGCATCTCGTCCTGGGTGGAGTGGCCGGCGTTCTTAGCCTGTACCTCCGCCACCTGGGGGCAGATCGCGATGTCGCCGAGCATGCCCTGCGGTGTGGGCTTGTCCGGCGTGCCGGGAGTGAGTTCATCCATCGGCACGGACAGCACATCGGTGGACCCGGGCTCGTCCATCAGTTCGATGTGCAGCTTCTCCATGGCGGGCTCGTCGACCAGCAGGATGGACAGCTCCGCCTGCGGGTGGATGAAGAGCCGCTCAAAGACGAACCGGGCTAGTGCCACCAGCTCGGCTTCGTCCACCGTGACGCCGGATTCGTTGTTGACCTCGATGCTCATGCGCGTTCTCCCCGGTTCTCCCGGGCGACGGAATGCTTGACCCGGTTCCTTTGTGTCTCGTCCCAGACGCTGTACGCGTTGACGATGTCGCCCACCAGCCGGTGCCGGACGACGTCGGATGCGTCCAGGACCGAGAAATTAACGTCCTCGATCTTCTGCAGGATGTCTTCGACGATCCGCAGCCCGGAACGGGTGCCGAACGGCAGGTCCACCTGGGTGACGTCGCCGGTGACGACCATCTTGGAGCCGAAGCCCAGCCGGGTGAGGAACATCTTCATCTGCTCGGGGGTGGTGTTCTGGGCCTCGTCCAGGATGATGAACGCGTCGTTGAGCGTGCGTCCGCGCATGTAGGCCAGCGGCGCCACCTCGATGGTGCCGGCGGCCATCAGCCGCGGGATCGACTCGGGGTCCATCATGTCGTGCAGGGCGTCGTAGAGCGGACGCAGGTAGGGATCGATCTTGTCACTGAGCGTGCCGGGCAGGAAGCCGAGCCGCTCCCCCGCTTCGACGGCCGGGCGGGTCAGGATGATCCGGCTGACTTCTTTCTGCTGCAGCGCCTGGACCGCCTTGGCCATGGCCAGGTAGGTCTTGCCGGTGCCGGCCGGGCCGATCCCGAAGATCACCGTGTTCGCGTCAATCGCATCCACATAGTTCTTCTGGTTCAAGGTCTTGGGCCGGATGGTCTTGCCGCGGCTGGAGAGGATGTTGTGGGTGAGCACGTCCACCGGGTTCTGCAGCGACTGGGTGCGCAACAGCGACACGAGCTGCTGCAGGACAACCGGCGTAATCACCGTGCCGCGCGCCACCAGGCCGCGCACCTCGTTGAGCAGCCGCATAATCCTTGGCACGTCGGCGGCAGGGCCGCTGATGGAGAGCTCGTTCCCGCGGACATGGAAGTCGACGCTGGGGAACTGGGTTTCGATAAAGCGCAGGGCTTCGTCATGGCTCCCCAGGGACTGCACCATCTGGTCGGAATTGTCGAACAGGACCACCTCCGTCCGCAGACCTGGGAGGGAGTGGGGAAATTCCCCTGCGGTGCGCTCGTTCGCGCTGATCCGGGCCTTGCCGTTGGCTGCTTCAGTCATGGTGTTGGCCCGTGGGCCTCTGGTCCCCTCCAGTTCGGAAATGGTCTCGCCGCCTCGGCGCCGGCCGACGGCGTTCCGGGCCGTCCGCGCCGGGTTTCAGCGGGTCCTTCCATCTTACGCCAGCGCGGCCCGGTGCCGGCGCGGAGGGCAGCTGCCGCGACATTAGGTATCAACTTCATATCGTCCTCATATCGTTCCCGTTGCAGTTCGCCGGACAGCGCGGAATCCCCACTGGAGCGCAGGCGCCTTGTGCAATGCTGGATTCGGCCCTGCCGGGCCCGCGGAGCGAGCAACACAGCGAAGGGACAGGGGCAATCAGCCAGCGTGGAGTGAACAAGACAGCAGCAGGGCGGCGTACGCGCCGCGGCTTGCTGCACCTTGTGCTGCCCGCTGCCCTGGCGCTGTCCGGCTGCGTGGCCACGCCCCAGCCGGGCATCACGAACTCCGACACGCCCTCCCACACGGTCCCCGGCCCGGCCGCCGGCGTCGCCACCACCAGCGCACCGCTGGAATCCACCCAGGCCTCCAACAAGGCTCCGGTCTACTGGATCGGGCGCAGCAACAACAACGTCTTTTTGTACCGCGAGTTCCGGGACGTGTCCGAAGAGGACAATCCGATCACCCGGGCGCTGCGGGTGATGATGTCGCAGAAGCCGCTGGACCCTGATTTCTTCACCCCGTGGCAGAACCCCAGGCTCCTCGCCACCTCGATTTCCGGAAAGAACGTGATCACGGTGGACGTGTCCGCCGATGCGTTCAACAGCAACGTCGACGCCGACATGGCCGAACGCGCGATCCAGCAGCTCGTTTACACGGCCACGGCCGCCGGTGCCAGCGCCGGGCTGACCGATACCGGGCAGCAGATCCAGGTCGTCATCCTCGTCGACGGGCACACCGACTACGTCGCCTTCAACCGGGTCCGGCTCGGTTCACCGACCTCGCGCAGCGCCGGAATGGTGGCGCCCGTGTGGATCATCGATCCGCAGGAGGGCACCGAGGTGGCGGACGGCGCGGTCAAGATTTCCGGCCGGAGCACGGTCCCGGGCGGCAAGCTGCGCTGGGAGATCCTGCGGGTCGACGGCGCCAGCAAGACGCCCTATCTGGACGGCAACATCACGGCCTCCGCCGATGCCTCGAAGCCCGGCCTGTTCAACCTCTCGTTGAACCTCGGTCCCGGTGAGTATGAGGTCCGCGTGTCGCAGGTCGATCCCGCCAGCAAGGTCCAGGACCTGAACGTAGATACCCGCGGGTTCACTGTCCGCTAAGGCATTCCGCTAAGGCAGGCACCCGGCGGACCCGCACGGGCGCGGCGTCTGGCCTGTCCTATTACTGCTTGCCCCTACCAACGTCCCAGGACGTCGCTGGCCAGCACCGTGGCGGCGGGGCCGGCGGTGGAAGAACGCAGCACGTGGTGGCCCAGCAGGGCGGTGACGGCTCCCGCATCGCACAGCCGGGTGACCTCGCGGGGGCTGATGCCGCCCTCGGGGCCCACAATCAGGAGCACCTCGCGGGCCACACCGCCGTCGCCGGCCTGCTGGTGCCAGGCCTCCAGCACCTGCCGCAGGGGCCGAACCGCGTCCTCGTGCAGGATCACGGCCAGGTCCGCGGCGGCTACGGCCGCCTGCAGGCCGTTGCCGTCCACCGCGGCGCGGACCTCCGGAATCCAGGCGCGGCGTGCCTGCTTCGCGGCTGCCGTCACCACGGACTGCCATTTGGCGTGCGCCTTCGCCGCGCGTTCGGGTTTCCAGCGGACGATCGAGCGTTCGGCCTGCCAAGGCACGACGGCGTCAATCCCCAATTCGGTCGCGGTCTCAGCCGCCAGCTCGTCGCGGTCGCCCTTGGCCAGGGCCTGCACCAGCACCAGCCGAACGTCAGGCCTTGGCTCGGTCACGACCTCGCCGCACTCCACCGTCAGCTCCTGCGGCGCGGCGGCCGTCACGGTGCCGGTGATCCGCTTGCCGGCGCCGTCGGCGATGTCCACCGGCTCCCCCACGGCCAGGCGCTTGACCGTCACCGCGTGGCGCGCCTCGGCGCCTTCGAGGACGAACGTCGCGCGGGGGACCAGCTGGTCCAGGGTGCCTGCGGGGGTGAAGAAGACCGGGTTGCTCACTGCTACAGGTTACCGAGCCGGTCCCGCAGCTTCGCGAAGACACCGCCGCTGGCGGCAAGCTTCCCTTCGGTGAACTGCTCGCCGCGGAGTTTGGCGAGCTGGCGCAGCAGGTCTTCCTGGGCGGCGTCGAGCTTCGCGGGGGTATCCACCTGCAGGTGGACCTTAAGGTCTCCGCGGCCGTAGCCGCGCAGGTGCGTGACGCCCAGGCCACGCAGCGTGATGACCTCGCCGGACTGGGTGCCGGCCTTGACGTCGATTTCCTGTTGACCGTCAAAGGTCTCAAGGGTCAGCTCTGTGCCGAGCGCGGCCGCCGTCATCGGGATGTTCAGGCTAGCGTGCAGGTCGTCGCCTTCGCGCACGTAGGTGGGGTCGTTGTTGACCCGGATCTCGACGTACAGGTCACCGGACGGGCCGCCGGCAGGACCGGCCTCACCCTGGCCGGAGAGCTGGATGCGGGTGCCGGTAGCGACGCCGGCGGGAACCTTGACGGTAAGCGAGCGGCGACTGCGGATGCGGCCCTGGCCGGCGCATTCGTTGCAGGGATCCTTGATGACCGTGCCGAAGCCCTCGCAGCTGCCGCAGGGGGCAGTGGTCATGACTTGGCCGAGGATGGAACGCACGGCGCGCTGGACCTGGCCGCTGCCGCCGCAAATGTCGCAGCGCTCCGGGTGGCTGCCTTCGCGGCAGCAGGAACCCTCACAGGTGGGGCAGGTGACGGCGGTGTCCACTTCGAGCTTCTTGTTGACCCCGAAGACGGCGTCGCGCAGGTCGATCCGGACGCTGATCAGGGCGTCCTGGCCGCGCCGCACCCGGGATGCGGGGCCGCCCTGGCCGCCGGCGCCGCCGAAGAAGGTTTCGAAGATGTCCTGGAAGGCGAAGCCCTGGCCGGCGTAGCCGCCGCCGAAGCCGTTGTCGTTGCCGTTCTCGTTGCCCGTCGTGTCGTAGACCCGGCGCTTTTGCGGGTCGGAAAGCACCTCGTAGGCATGGGTGACCGCCTTGAAACGCTCGGAAGCGTCATCACCGGGGTTCACATCCGGGTGCAGGGTCCGCGCAAGCTTGCGGTAGGCCTTCTTGATCTCTTCCCCCGTGGCTTCACGGGAGACTCCAAGAACGTCATAGTGGCTGCTCAAAGTCTGTATCTCTTCCTTTTTGTACTGCCAGTGGGGCACTGCCTGTAGTTGGCAAGAAGTCCGGTTCCGGATCCGGCCCTGTCAGGGCCCGAGGATCCGCGAAAGGTAGCGGGCCACCGCACGGACGGCGGCCATGGTGGTGGGATAGTCCATCCGGGTGGGGCCAAGGACTCCGACCTTGGCCGTGGCGTCCGGGCCGTAGCCGGTGGCCACCACGGACGCTTCGGACAGGCCGTCGTAGGGGTTCTCCCGGCCGATGCTTACCGTGACGCCGCGCGGGTCCTCCGCCATGTCGCTGAGCAGGCGCAGCATCACCACCTGCTCTTCGAGCGCTTCGAGCACGGGTCCGATGCTCAGCGGGAAATCCACATTGGACCTGGCCAGGTTGGCGGTCCCGGCCATGACCATCCGTTCCTCGCGGCTGCTCGCGGCAAGCGATTCAAGCCCGCGGGCCAGAGCCTGGGCGGGTCCCCGGCGCACCGGCGCACAGCTGTCCACCACGGCCTGCAGCGACTGGGGCAGCAAGCTCAACGGGGTGCCGGAGAGCCTGGCCAGGAACAGGGTGCGGAGTTCGGCGAGGGCCTCGTCACCGAAGTCCTGGCCGACGTCGATCACCCGCTGTTCCACCTTGCCCGTATCCGCGATCAGGACCGTGAGTACCTTGCGCGGCGCCAGGAGCACGAATTCGATGTGCCGGACGCGGGCCCGGCTCAACAGCGGGTACTGCACGACGGCGACCTGGTTCGTCAGCTGCGATAGCAGCCGCACCGTCCGGTCCAGCACGTCGTCGAGGTCATCGGACCCCTCGAGCAGCGCCTGGATGGCGCGGCGCTCCGCCGGAGAGAGGGGTTTGACGGCCGAAATCTGGTCCACGAACAGGCGGTAGCCCTTGTCCGTGGGAATCCGGCCGGCGCTGGTATGCGGCGCCGTGATCAGGCCCTCGTCTTCCAGGGCGGCCATGTCATTGCGGATCGTGGCGCTGGACACGCCCAGATGGTGCCGTTCCACCAGGGCCTTGGATCCTACCGGCTCGCGGGAATGGACGTAGTCCTCCACGATGGCGCGCAGCACTTCGAGTTTGCGTGGCTCGCTCACTCTCCACCTCCAATCGACCCGTATCGGTTCGCCGGTGCCGCCGCGCGTGCAAGAACACCCGGGGTTAGCACTCGACATGCCTAAGTGCTAACCAGTCTAATATGAGTCGCGCCGTTGTTAGCATTGGATTCGCTGCGGGCGTGGGCCACGGGACTGGTGTTTCCCGGCACACCACAGGCCGCGCCGCCGTTCTGTCCCCCGTAATTCCCGAGTGCAAAGCAGTGTGTAGCAGATGTCGTACCAGAATTGGGGCCCGCAGGATCTCTCCGCGCCCGCTAAGGCCCAGCTGCCCGAGATCCCGGTGGAGCGCGGCATGGTGCTGGAGGACGTGCAGTCCGGCTGGGTGGGCGCCGTCACCCGGGTGGAGAAGTCCGGCGGCATGCACGTCGTGGCCCTCGAGGACCGGCGCGGCAAGTCCCGATCCTTCCGCCTCGGCTTCGGCTTCCTGCTCGAGGGCCAGCCCATCCGGCTGATGCCGCCCGCCCCGCGGGTTCCCGCGGCGGGTGCCGGAGTCGGCGCGCGCACCGCCTCCGGTTCGGTCCGGGTGGAGGGACAGCGTGCCCAGGTCGCGAAGGCCAGCCGGATCTGGGTGGAAGGCAAGCACGACGCCGAACTCGTCGAGAAAGTCTGGGGTGACGACCTCCGCGTCGAGGGCATCGTGGTCGAGCCGCTGCACGGCATCGACGACCTAGCTGCCGCCGTGAAGGAGTTCCGGCCCGGCCCCGGCCGTCGCCTCGGCGTCCTGGTGGACCACCTTGTTCCAGACTCGAAGGAGTCGCGAATCGCCGACGCGGTGATGGCCTCCCCGGGCGCGGCCGGCAACGTGCTGATCGTCGGGCACCCGTACGTCGACGTCTGGCAGGCCATCCGCCCTGCCGTCCTGGGCATTGAGCGGTGGCCGGTGATTCCGCGCGGGGTGGATTGGAAGACCGGCATCCTGACGGCCTTCGGCTGGCCGCACAGCACCAAGGAGGACATCGGCCTGGGCTGGCAGAAACTCCTCGGCGCGGTCCGCAGCTACGCGGACCTGGAGCCCTCCCTGCTGGGCCGGGTCGAAGAGGTCATCGACTTCCTCACGGTGCCGTAGCCGCCTCCCCGTGCTTTAGTTCGCGGTCCGAGCAAGTATTCTTGGTAGGGCGGCCGCTGCATTTTGTTGCGGCCGCGGCTCGTACAGGTACCTACGCTCCACCGCAATCCAAAGGACGAAACGTGGCAGAAGACGCACGCGAACACACGGATCACCAGGCCGGCCATGGCCAGTCGCAGTACCATGGCGTTCCCGCAAATGCTCTGCCGTTGACGGCAAGCGAGGACCGGCAATGGGCCACCCTGGCGCACTTTGGCGGCATTCTGGGTTGCATTCCCGCGCTGCTGATCTACCTGATCTTCAAGGACCGCGGCCCGTTCACGGCGCAGGAGTCGAAGGAGGCGCTGAACTTTACGCTTCCGCCCACCATCGCTGCGGTGGTAGCCAATCTGCTGGTCTTCGTCCCGGTGGTGGGCAACCTGTTCGCAGTCCTGGCGACCGCCATCTGGATTGCCCTCGCCTGCTTCTCGGTGGCCGCCGGCATCCACGTCAACCGCGGCCAGCCGCACCGCTACGAGTACAACCTCCGCTGGATCAAGTAGCGCGAACGGACATTTCCGGCCCACGCGCCCAACGCGATCGGACACTTCCGGCCCGCATGGGCTGACTACCTAGTCCGGCAGGATCCGGCGGACCACGGCGTCGGCTAGGAGCCGGCCCTTGAGCGTGAGCACCAGCCGGCCCTTGAACGCTTCCGCAGGCTCAACGAGCCCGTCGGCGATGAGTCCGGCGACCGCGTGCCGTCCGGTATCCCCCAGCCCGCCCAGGCTCGGGATTTCCAGGCCGGTGACCAGTCTGGCTTCGAGCATGACGCGCTCCACGTTGCGGGTCTCGGCGTCGAGGGTCTCCCGCCCGGCCGCGGGCGAGACGCCTGCCGCCAGCCGACCGGCGTAGGCCGTGGGGTGCTTGACGTTCCACCAGCGGACCCCGCCGACGTGCGAATGCGCTCCGGGGCCGATGCCCCACCAGTCATCCCCGCGCCAGTAGGCCAGGTTATGGCGACAGGCCTGGTCCGGCGTGCGCGCCCAGTTGCTTACTTCATACCAGCCCAGCCCGGCCGCGGAGACCAGTTCATCGGCCAGTTCGTATTTGGCGGCATGGTCGTCGTCGTCGATCCCCGGAACCTCGCCGCGCCGGATCTGGGCGGCGAGTTTCGTGCCCTCCTCGACGATCAGCGCGTAGGCGCTGATGTGGTCCGGGCCGTAGGACAGTGCGGTCTCCAGCGAGTAGCGCCAGTCCTCCAGCGACTCCCCCGGGGTGCCGTAGATCAGGTCCAGGCTGACCGCGAGGCCCGCCTCACGCGCCCACTGGACCACCTGCGGCACACGGCTGGGCGTGTGGGTGCGGTCGAGGACCTTGAGCACGTGGGGCACCGCGGACTGCATGCCGAAGGAGACCCGGGTGAAGCCGGCGTCGGCGAGCAATTGCAGGGATTCGGGCGTGACCGAATCCGGGTTGGCTTCCGTGGTGACCTCGGCGCCGGGCTCGAGGCCCCAGGTGTCGATCGCGGCGGCCAGGATGCGGGCCAGGTCCCCGGCCGGGAGCAGCGTGGGGGTGCCGCCGCCGAAGAACACCGTGCTGAGCCGGCGCTCCGGGAGGCCGGAGGCTTTCAACGCCCGCCCGGCGAAGTCCACTTCCGCGACGGCGGTGTCCGCGTAGGCGTCCTGCGAGGCGCCGCCGCCGAGTTCCGTGGCGGTGTACGTGTTGAAGTCGCAGTAGCCGCAGCGCACGGCGCAGAACGGAATGTGGACGTAGAGCCCGAAGGCCCGGTCCGCGGCGCCCTCCAGCGCCTGGCCGGGCAGCAGCCCGTCCGACGGCGCGGGGTCACCGAGGGGAAGCGCACTTGGCATGGCTACTTCTTGGCCTTGTCCTTGGACTCTTCCGTGGTGAGTGCGGCGATGAAGGCCTCCTGCGGGACTTCGACGCGGCCCACCATCTTCATGCGCTTCTTGCCTTCCTTTTGCTTCTCCAGCAGCTTGCGCTTTCGGGTGATGTCGCCGCCGTAGCACTTGGCCAGGACGTCCTTGCGGATGGCCCGGATGCTTTCGCGGGCGATGATCCGGGAGCCGATGGCAGCCTGGATCGGCACCTCGAACTGCTGCCGCGGGATGAGTTCGCGCAGCTTGCCGGTCATCATTACACCGTAGGAATAGGCCTTGTCGCGGTGGGTGATGGCGCTGAAGGCGTCGACCTGTTCGCCCTGGAGCATGATGTCCACCTTGACCAGATCGGCGACTTGGTCGCCATCGGCCTTCCAGTCCAGCGAGCCGTAGCCGCGGGTCTTGGACTTCAGGATGTCGAAGAAGTCGAAGACGATTTCGGCCAGCGGCAGGCGGTAGCGGATCTCCACCCGGTCCTCGGAGAGGTAGTCCATGCCGCCCATGACGCCGCGGCGGCTCTGGCACAGCTCCATGATGGCGCCGACGAACTCGTTGGGCGCCAGAATCGTGGCGGAGACCATCGGCTCGCGGACCTCGGAGACCTTACCGGTGGGGTATTCGCTGGGGTTGGTCACGTGGACGACCTTCTTGTCCTCCAGCGTCACCTCGTACTCCACGTTCGGGGCGGTGGAGATCAGGTCCAGCTTGTACTCCCGTTCGAGCCGCTCGCGGGTGATTTCCAGGTGCAGCAGGCCCAGGAAGCCGACGCGGAAGCCGAAGCCCAGCGCGGCGGACGTCTCCGGCTCGTAGACCAGGGCGGCGTCGTTGAGCATCAGCTTCTCCAGCGCGTCACGGAGCACCGGGTAGTCGGTGCCGTCCAGCGGATAGAGGCCGGAGAACACCATCGGCTTGGCGTCGGCGTAGCCGGGCAGGGAGTCGGTGGCGGGCTTAGCCAGGTTGGTCACGGTGTCGCCGACCTTGGACTGGCGGACGTCCTTCACGCCGGTGATCAGGTAGCCGACCTCGCCGACGCCGAGGCCCTTGGACGGGGTGGGCTCCGGGGAGCTCACGCCGATTTCGAGCAGTTCGTGGGTGGCGCGGGTGGACATCATCTGGATGCGCTCACGCGGGTGCAGCATGCCGTCCACCACGCGGACGTACGTGACGACGCCGCGGTAGGTGTCGTAGACGGAGTCGAAGATCATTGCCCGGGCGGGGGCGTTCGGGTCGCCCACCGGGGCGGGGAGATCGCGGACGATCTTGTCCAGCAGGACTTCGACGCCGGCGCCGGTCTTGCCGGAGACGCGCAGCACCTCGTCCGGGTCGCCGCCGATCAGGTTGGCCAGCTCCTCGGCGTACTTCTCCGGCTGCGCCGCGGGCAGGTCGATCTTGTTCAGGACCGGGATGATCGTGAGGTTGTTCTCCATCGCCAGGTAGAGGTTGGCGAGGGTCTGCGCCTCAATGCCCTGGGCGGCGTCCACGAGCAGCACGGCGCCCTCGCAGGCGGCGAGTGACCGGGAGACTTCATAGGTGAAGTCGACGTGGCCGGGAGTGTCGATCATGTTCAGCGCGTAGCTGGTGCCGTCCAGCTCCCATGGCATCCGGACGGCCTGGGACTTAATGGTGATGCCGCGTTCGCGCTCGATGTCCATCCGGTCCAGGTACTGGGCCTTCATGTCGCGGGACTGGACGACTCCGGTGTACTGGAGCATCCGGTCGGCCAGCGTGGACTTGCCGTGGTCAATATGCGCAATGATGCAGAAGTTCCGGATGAGGGCCGGATCTGTTGCGGCAGGCACCGGGGCGGTGCGGGCCATGGGAGACACGCAGGGTCCTTACTGTTGGCAATACTTGGGGGCTGTACTGGCGGGCTGCACAGCTGGGCTGTTCTACGGGCGGGCGCAGCCGGTGTTCTACGTTGCTTGTTCCACCTGCTGCGGCACGCCGCATTTCTCGTTCCTATAGTCTCCCACGTCCCGGACCGTGGCACTGCATTAGCGCCGGCGCTCACTGCCCGTCGTCGCCGCTCCGTCAACGTACGCCGGTGCACGGCGGCCGGTAGGGTTTCCCCATGGCCTTGAATCTTCGCTCCCTCGGCAACGCCGTCCGCGGCGCCCTGCGCTTCCTCGACCGGCTCGGCGGCGGCGCTCCTCCCGCGACACGCCGTCCTGCCGGCAAGGCTCCCGCCCGGCAGCCGCCCCGCGCATCCGGCGGACTGACCGGGACCTACCCGGGCGACTTCCAGGGCAAAGCCAAAGTGCAGTACAGCCCCGCCGCGAACGGCCGGGCCGAGCCCGGTGAGATCGTCTGGACCTGGGTACCGTTCGAAGAGGACCACTCCCGGGGCAAGGACCGGCCGGTGCTGCTCGTGGGAAGCAAGGGCCGCTTCCTGCTTGGCCTGATGCTCACCAGCAAGGACCACGACGGCGACGCGCGCCGCTCGGACGACTACGTCGACATCGGCACCGGGCCCTGGGACCGGCAGTGGCGCCCGAGCGAAGCCAGGCTGGACCGCATCCTGCAAATCAACCCCCAGGACGTGCGCCGCGAGGGCGCCATCCTGGACGCCGGACGGTTCCGGGACATTTCCTCGGCGCTGCGCAGGCGGCACGGCTGGTCCTGAAGTCCGGGTTCTTCGGCGACGCCGCGCGGGGAACTCCGACCCGCGGGTCGCACCGGGAATCGCCACCGGGTTCGCGGCTCTGCTATTATTGACAGCTGTGTGTCCGTGCAGGTCGACGGCCACAGATGGTTGGTCGCCATAGGTATCCCCACGCCGCTCAGTCAATGGCCAATCTGAAAGCCCTCTAGACCATTTTCCGCATTGAAAAAGAGAGTTCACACGTGGCTAATATCAAGTCCCAGAAGAAGCGCATCCTGACCAACGAAAAGGCTCGCCTGCGCAACAACGCAGTCAAGTCCGAGCTGAAGACGGCCATCCGCGCCGTCAACACCGCCGTTGAGTCCACCGACAAGGATGCCGCTGCTGCTGCACTGGTTACTGCCAGCCGGAAGCTCGACAAGGCTGTCAGCAAGGGTGTTCTTCACAAGAACAACGCTGCAAACCGCAAGTCCGCGATCTCCAAGAAGGTCAACGCACTCTAAGGTTTTCCAGTTCAACTGAACTGATGATTGTGGCCGGCACCCCCAGGGTGCCGGCCACAGCCAGTTAAAGCGCCGGACCGGACACGGCAACGTGACCCGGGCAAGCCGCCAACGCGACCCGGCGACCCGGGCAACGTGACCCGGCGACCCGGGCAAGCCGCGGCGCGGGACGTGCGGTCGGGCACCGGCCGTGCGCGGGCCGTGGTCGTCAGCGGCGGACCGCGCCCGCAATCACCGTGACGGCATGTTCCACGGCGTAGACCGGGTCGCGGGAGAGTCCCTTGACCTGCGCGTCGGCTTCGGCCGTGACCTGGATGGACCTAACCAGGCCCTCCGGAGTCCAGCGCCGCACATCGCGCTGCGCCTGCTCCACGAGCCACGGCTGCATGCCCAGCTGCTTGGCGATCTGGGCGGAAGACCCCTGTGCCCCGGCCACCTTGGCCAGGGACCGCAGCTTGGAGGCCAGCGCAGCGACGATCGGCACCGGGTCGGCACCGGTATCCAGTGCGTGGCGGAGCGTGGAGAGGGCCAGCGGCGCATTCCCGGCCATGGCGGCATCCGCGACCTTGAATGCCGTGGCCTCCACCCTGCCGCCGTAGTAGCGGTCAACCATTTCCGAATCCACGCCGGTGGTGGCGTCGGCGATCAGCTGGCTGCAGGCGGCCGCGAGTTCGGCCAGGTTGGCCCCGACCGCGTTGACCAGGGCGTGCACGGCGTCCGGCTCGATCCGCCGGGAGGCGGCCTTGAACTCTGTGGTGACAAAAGCCACCTTGTCCGCGTCCTTCTTCAACGGTTGGCAGTCGACCACGGGCCAACCGCCCGCCTTGATCGCGTCCAGGAGCTTCTTGCCGCGCACTCCTCCGCCGTGACGGAGCACCAGGACGGCGTCGGGTTCGGGCTGGACCAGGTACTTCAGAGCGTCGGCGAGGAAGGCGTCATTCATCGCTTCCAGGCCCTCCACCTCGATCAGCTTCTGCTCGCCGAAAAGGGACGGGCTGACGTTCATGGCCAGCGTGCCCGGTTCGTAGCTGCCGGCGTTGAGGCGGGTGAGCTCGACGTCGGGGGCCGCGGCACGGACCTGGGAGCGGATCCGGTCCATGGCCCGGGAACCCAGGTAGTCCTCCGGTCCGCCGACCAGCACCACCGCCGCGGGCGTCACATCGCGCCAGGTGGCGGTCTTCGTCGCCGTGGTCCTGGTGCGTTGGGTCTGGGCAGCAGCCACTCGTGGTTCCTCCGGGAAGTTGGTTTGCAGACTCTAAGCCTGCCACGGCGTGGGCGGTCCACCAAGCCGCGGCCGACGGACCCCGGCAGGGCGCGGACGGTGCCCGGCGGCCGCTCATGACGGCGCAGAGTCCGGGTGAGGCACAGCGTGGTCCGGTCATGTATTTTCAGGATCAGGCGTACCGCAGCGGCAGGGTGGGTGGCGAGCCAGAAGCCCGTCAGTGTCAGCCCCGAGAGCGCCGCCATCGTGGACGAGCCGAGGGCCCCCTCCGGCCAGGGCAACGCGGCCCCCGGAAGCGCCGCGAAGCAGCGGGCGATGCCGGCCACACCCGCTGCGAAGGTGCCGGCAACGGCGATGAGCATAGCCGACAACGCGGGGGCGAGGGGTACGATTGGCACTGCTGCCGTGCCGAAGACCGTAACCGGCGGCACCAGCACGGCAGCTGCCAGATTCGCGGGCAGCGCGTAGCTGGAGAACTGCGGCTGGAGCAGCACGATCACCGGGCTGCAGAACAACTGGGCGGACAACGGAACAGCGAGTCCGGCAGCCAACCAGTGGGGCACGAAGGCGGCCAGCCAGCCCATGAGGGGCCTGCCCACCACGACGATGCCAAGCGTGGCCAAAACGGAGAGCACAAAGCCGAAGTCGGTAGCCAGGGCCGGATTCGCCAGCAGCAAGCCGGCCGCGGCCACGCACAGCAGGCTGAGGCCGCGGCCGGCACGGCCAAACCCTAGCGCCCACAGCCCGATCGACCCCATCAGGGCGGCCCGGAGCACGCTGGCATCGGGCCCGACCATCAGCACAAACAGCCCCAGCCCGGCCACGGCAATTCCGGAAGCCGCCGGGCGCGGAAGCCGCAGGCTACGGGCCGCCAGCAGCAGGACCCCGAGGACCAGGCTGCAGTTGGCTCCGCTCACCGCGGTCAGGTGGGTCATTCCGACGGTTTTCATGGCCGAAGCGAGTTCGGGGTCCAGCTCACCGGTGTCGCCGGTCACCATCCCTGGCAGGAGTCCGCGCGCGTCGCCAGGCAGCCCCGCGGCGGCGACGCTGAAACCGCGCCGCAGGCCTGCCGGGAGGTGCACCCAGCTGGAGGCGGTCCGCACACGGTGCGGCGCAGAGGAGGCAGAGAGGATGCCGGCTTCGGCCTCACCTGCTCCGGCCTGCCTGAGCTTGCCTGTGGCCCGGAAACGC
The DNA here is from genome assembly GCF_052113385.1 of Arthrobacter sp. YAF16. NCBI lineage: Bacteria > Bacillati > Actinomycetota > Actinomycetes > Micrococcales > Micrococcaceae > Arthrobacter > Arthrobacter sp. YAF16. Next base: position 1,516,263 of record NZ_JBFRDC010000001.1, on the reverse strand, counting down.
TGCCCCGGAGATGAGTGTCCCCACTCCTCCCCGCCGAGGGCAAGCAGCTTCACGGAGGCTTCCACGCGTCGGCCGTCGAAGACCAGGACGAGCAGGGTCACCGGCACGGCCCACCGGTCTGACAAACCGGACCGGCCCGGGGCGGAAAGCCGCCGTGGCATGCCGGCAACTTCGATCTCGGCCACCACCGACGCGCCGGCGGCGACGGCCTCTGCGACAGCACCGTCGTTCCGCTGCGCCGATGCCACCGCCGAATGCGCCCCGGCGGCGCACGAGAGAAGCAAAGCTACCGCCAAGGTGGCCCGGAAGCTTCGGGGTCCAGGTCTCCGGCGATGCGCACCGGGACCCAGCAACAGGGCAGCCGCGGCGGCCGCCAATCCGGCACAGAGCCCGGCAAGCGGGGCTGGTTCCAGCCATCCGCCAGCCAGAGCAATGCCCCAAACCAGCAGCGCGGCGGGCACCAGGCGGAGGTCGGTCCGGCGTCGTCGTCCCGGCACGCCGTGCGGCACGGGCATGACCCCGGCCCGGCGCCTGCGCAGCGCCTCAAGGACACGGTGCCCCAGGCCGGCCAAGGCGGTACGCGCGGCTCCCCCTGCGCGGAACGAGCTGTTCGGCGCCGCGGGCACGCCCGGTGCCTCGGACGCGCCCGGCGCCGCGGGCACGCCCGGTGCCTGTCTGTTTTGCGTCGTTGCAGGATCCAGCGGATCCCGGCTGCGGGCCATGGCATCGGCGGCGGCGGCGCGGAAAGCCTGCCAACGGGGCCGCTGTTCCCCGGCCACGTCAGACCCGCACCAGCGGCAACAGGGCTTCGAGCAGCTTGGGACCAACACCCTCCACAGCGTCGAGTTCTTCGACGCTGCCGAAACTGCCGTGCTGCTTGCGCCAGTCGACGATGCGCTGGGCCAAGACCGGACCGACGCGCGGCAGCGTCGCCAACTCTTCGACGCCGGCGGTGTTCAGGTTGATTTTCCCCGCTGGCGCTCCGGCGCCGCCGGAGGTCCCGGTGCCGTCGGGACCGGGAGAGGGGCCGGGAAGTTCAACCGGGTCCGGGCTGCCGCGCTCCGGGACGAGGACTTTCTGACCGTCTTCGAGAACGGCGGCCAGGTTGAGCCGGTCAAGGTCGGCTGCGCGGGTGTTTCCGCCCGCGGCTTTGATCGCCTCGTGGATCCGGCTTCCGCGCGGCAGCACCACCACCCCGGCCTTCGCCACGGCACCGGCAACGTGGACGACAATGGTGCCGGCCGCCGTCGCGCCGGGCATCTCCGCGGCAGCCGGGTCCGCCCTCGACGGCGCCCCGCCGGGACCGCCGTCATCGGCTACGGCCGGTCCGGACCCGTCCGCCGCTTCCGAACCGGGTGGCTCGCCCAGCGACTGGACCCGTGGCGCTCCGTCGGCTGCCTGCCACCAGAACCAGCCGGCCAGCAGCACAGAGATCACGGCGAGCATGGCTGCGGCACTCCGACCGCTGCGCCACCTGAACACCGCGGGCACTGGGGACTCCGCAGCATCGGCCCCGTCAGGAGAGGCCCGGTCCGCCGCCGCCGGGTCCGGGGCTCCGTCAGCCGGGGCTCCCGGGGCCGGCACATCGCCGAGCAGCCCCTCCTCCGGCGCAGGGCCGAGGCTGGCGGCCCAGCGGTGCCGTGCCACGCCGGTTCCTGAGTGGGGTCCGCTGCGGGCTCCGGCCCCCGGGTATCGGCGCGACATGAAGCCAGCCTAGGGATGGGACCGGACCTGCCGACAGGCGCGGCAACGGCTATGTGGAAAGCGCCCCGGCAGCCCCCGGTGTGGAGCCAGACCCCGGTGTGGGGCCGCTCCCGGGAAGCGGGGTGCTGCTCTCCCCCACAATGACGGCCAGCACGCCCAGTCCGGCATGGGCCGCCAGCACGGCCGGCAGCGAACTGATCTGGGCGGGCGGGCAGTCAGGCAACCGCTGTGCCAGCCGCGATGCCAGCTGCTCGGCCTCGGCGCGGTTGCCGAAGTGGTGCACGGCGATCCTGGCCTCACCGCTGGGGCGGGACAGCGCATCAGCGGCGGCGATTTCCTCCAGCCGGCCGATGGCGCGGGGCGCAGAACGGACCTTTTCCAGCGGGACGACCTTGCCGCCGTCGACCGCCAGGATCGGTTTGATCGAAAACATGGTGCCCCAGAGGGAGGCGGCTGCGCCGATCCGGCCACCGCGGCGCAGCTGCTCCAGGCTCGGCACATAGAAGTAGACCTTGGTCCGGGCCAGCCGCTCTTCGGCGAAGGCCCTGACCTCGTCCGCGCCCCGGCCGTCAGCAGCCGCGACGACGGCGCTTTGCACGCCCATGCCCTGCGCCATCCCGACCGTGCGCGAATCCACGACCACCACCGGGATTCCCACTTTCGCGGCTGCGAGCCTGGCGGAGTCGGCGGTGCCGGAGAGCTCCCCCGAAATGTGCAGCGAGACTACGGATTCGAAGCCGCGTGCCGCCGCCGCGAGGTAGGCCTGTTCGAACTGGCCGGGTGAGGGCCTGGAGGTCCGGACCGGCAAGCCGCTGGCCAGTGCCACCGCGATGGTCTCGGCGATGTCGTCCTCGCCCTCGCCGTAGATCTCGGCGCCCACCATGACCGGCATCGGTACCACGGTCAGGCGGCCGTCGGCGGTGAAGTCCCGCACCCATTCTGCCGGCAGCGCGGCGGCGGAGTCAGTGACCACCGCAGTCCGCGCCGCCATGGCGCGCACTGGTTCGGGCACCGCCCCGGGGCGGGCAGCCTGGCGGAGCCTGACGAGGCGCTCGCGCAGCCACGGCCAGCCCGGGGGCTCACGGTCCGGCACGAAGCACCTCCTGAAAAGAGTTCCGGCCGCCGGCTTCTGCCGGCGGCCGGTTCACGAACGGCCTTGCCCGGCTAGGCCGGGACGATGTTGACCAGTTTAGGCGCCCGCACAATGACCGTGCGGATCCCCCTGCCGTCCAGCGCGCGCTGGACGTTTTCCGAGGCCAGCGCCAGTTCGCGCAGTTCGTCCTCGGAGATGCCCGGGGAAACCTCGAGCCGGTCCCGCACCTTGCCCTGGACCTGGACGACGGCGGTCACCGTATCCTGCACCAGCAGCGTCTCGTCGTGCGTGGGCCAGCCGGCGTTGGCTACCGACGCCGGGTGTCCCAGTACGTTCCACAGGTCCTCGGCGGTGTAGGGCGCGAAGAGGCTCAGGATCACCGCTACAGCCTCCACGGCCTCGCGGACGGCCGGGTCCGCGCCGCCGGCGCCGGCATCAATGGTCTTACGGGTCGCGTTGACCAGTTCCATCAGCTTTGCCACCACCACGTTGAACTTGTTGTGGTCCAGCAGTGCCTGCGCGTCGGCGATGGTGCGGTGGGTGACGGTGCGCAGGGCGCGGTCCCCGGCGGCGAAGTCGACGCCGGGCTCGCTGCTGACGTCCTGGCCGAGCCGCCAGGCGCGGGCCAGGAACTTAGCGGAGCCCGACGGCGAGACATCCGCCCAGTCGACGTCGTCCTCCGGCGGGGAGGCGAAGATCATGGTGAGCCGCACGGCGTCGACGCCGAACTTGTCCAGCTGCTCGCCCAGGTCCACGCCGTTGCCGAGGGACTTGCTCATGGCCTTGCCGCCGTTGAGCACCTGGCCCTGGTTCAGCAGCGCCTTGAACGGTTCGTCGGCCTCGATCAGGCCCAGGTCGTGGATGACCTTGGTGAAGAAGCGGGCGTACAGCAGGTGCAGGATGGCGTGCTCCACCCCGCCGACGTACTGGCCCACGGGCATCCAGTCGTTGATCTTGGCGGGATCGAACGGGCCCTCGGTGTAGTCGGGCGAGACGAAGCGCAGGAAGTACCAGGAGGAGTCCACGAAGGTGTCCATGGTGTCCGTGTCGCGCTTGGCCGGGCCGTGGCAGCTGGGGCACTCGACGTTGACCCAGGCTTCGGCGGCGGCCAGCGGGGAGGTGCCCTTTGGCGACAGATCCTCGCCGCGCAGGTCCTCCGGCAGGGTCACCGGCAGCTGGTCGTCCGGGACCGGAACCTCGCCGCAGGCCGGGCAGTGGATGATCGGAATCGGGGTGCCCCAGAACCGCTGGCGGCTCAGCAGCCAGTCGCGCAGGCGGAAGTTCACGAACTTCTCGCCGGTGCCCAGCTGCTCCAGGATCGCGATGGCGGCAGGGATGGCCTCGGCCTTGGGCAGCCCGTCCAGGGCGCCGGAGTTGATCAAGGTGCCCTCGCCGGTCGTCGCCGTGCCGGACACGGCGGGGTCTTCCTCGCCGGTGTCCAGGACCGCCCGGACGGGCAGGTCGAAGGTCTTGGCGAAGTCCAGGTCGCGCTGGTCGTGGGCCGGGACGGCCATGATGGCGCCGGTGCCGTAGTCGGCCAGCACGTAGTCGGCCGCCCAGACGGGCAGCTTCTCCCCGTTCAGCGGGTTAATGGCGTAGCGGCCGGTGAAGACGCCGGTCTTTTCCCGTTCGGTGGACTGGCGCTCAATCTCCGACAGCGCCTTGACCTGTTCCCGGTAGGCGTCCAGTGCCCCGGCGTGTTCCTCGGTGACCAGTTCGGCGGCCAGCGGGGCGTCGGCGGCGACCACGAAGAAGGTCGCGCCGTACAGGGTGTCCGGGCGGGTGGTGAAGACCGTGACGTCCTTGGCGGGCTTGCCGCCGTCGGCCTCGACCACGAAGTTGACGTGCGCGCCCTCGGAACGGCCAATCCAGTTCTTCTGCATGGCCAGGACCCGCTCGGGCCAGTGCCCGCGCAGTTCGTCCATGTCATCGAGCAGCCGGTCGGCGTAGTCGGTGATCTTGAAGTACCACTGGTTCAGGGACTTCTTCGTCACAGCCGTGCCGCACCGTTCGCAGGCGCCGTTGACGACCTGCTCGTTGGCCAGCACGGTCTGGTCCTTGGGGCACCAGTTGACCGGAGAGTTCTTGCGGTAGGCCAGCCCGCGCTCGTAAAAGCGCTTGAACAGCCACTGGGTCCAGCGGTAGTACCCCGGATCCGAGGTGTGCAGCCGGCGGGACCAGTCAGCGGAGATGGCGTAACGCTTGAATGACGCCGCCTGGGTGTCGATGTTGGCGTACGTCCACTCGCTGGGGTGCGCGTTCCGCTTGATGGCGGCGTTCTCCGCCGGCAGTCCGAAGGAGTCCCAGCCGATCGGGTGCAGCACGTCGTAGCCCTGCTGGCGCAGGTAGCGGGCGACGACGTCGCCCATCGCGAACGCTTCGGCGTGGCCCATGTGCAGGTCACCGGACGGGTACGGGAACATGTCCAGCACGTAGCGGCGTTCCTTCGAGCCGTCATCCAGGGGCGTGAAGACCTTGAGGTCCTCCCAGACCTGCGGCCACTTGGCCTCCATGGCGGCGAAGCTGTAGGCGCCCTCTTCGGGGCCTTCATTCGCGACGGCTGCTGCTGTTCCGGTCTCTGTCTCCGGCTGAACGCTCACTGCTGGCCTCTTCTGTTCTTTCGATCTTGTCGGATCAGGACTGTCCCGCCTGATCCCTTGGTCCCCTGCTGCGGGCCGGTACATATCCCGGACACACAAAAGCCCCTCGACACGGAGGGGCTGCCGCTCGGCAATCCGGGTTTTCGCCGGGATGCCGGGCGGCTAACTAAGCAGGAGGATCGCACGCATACGACTACTTTAGCGCACGGCTTGCCAGCGCTACGTAAGTCGCCACGAGCGGCTGAATCGGCCAGCCCGGAAATGCCGAACTGTTGAGGGGGCCCGGGAGCGGCTTCGGGCGTCCGCGAAGCGGGCGGGGCCCCCTCAACAGTGAAGGCATCGGCTCGTCGGCCTACTTCACGTCCTCGTCGACCCAGTCCATGGACTTGGTGACGGCCTTCTTCCAGAGACGCATCTGGCGCTCGCGCTCCGCCTGGTCCATCTTCGGTTCCCAGCGCTTGTCCTCGGACCAGTTGGCCGAGCACTCGCCCAGATCCTTCCAGAAGCCGACGGCGAGGCCGGCCGCGTAGGCGGCGCCGAGCGAGGTGGTCTCGACGACCTTCGGCCGGATCACCGGCACGCCCAGGATGTCGGCCTGGAACTGCATCAGCGCGTCGTTGGCGACCATGCCGCCGTCGACCTTGAGTTCCGTGAGCGGAACCCCCGAGTCGGCGTTGACGGCGTCGAGCACCTCACGGGTCTGGAACGCGGTGGCCTCCAGCGCTGCGCGGGCGATGTGGTTCTTGTTCACGAACCGGGTCAGGCCGACGATCGCGCCGCGGGCGTCGGAGCGCCAGTACGGTGCGAACAGGCCGGAGAAGGCCGGAACGATGTACACGCCGCCGTTGTCCTCCACCGAAGCGGCCAGGGTCTCGACTTCCGGGGCGCTGCTGATCATGCCCAGGTTGTCGCGCAGCCACTGGATCAGCGAACCGGTGACAGCGATCGAACCCTCCAGGGCGTAGTGCGGCTTGGCGTCGCCAAGCTTGTAGCCGACCGTGGTCAGCAGCCCGTTCTTGGAGTGGACGATTTCCTCGCCGGTGTTGAAGATGAGGAAGCAGCCCGTGCCGTAGGTGTTCTTTGCCTCGCCGGTGTCGAACGCGGCCTGGCCGAAGGTTGCCGCCTGCTGGTCGCCGAGGATGCCGGCGACCGGAACTTCGCGCAGCAGCTGGGAGGTGTGGACGGTGCCGTACACCTCTGAGGACGACTTGATGGCGGGCATCATGGAGGCCGGGACCCCGAAGGCGTCCAGGATTTCCTGGTCCCACGACAGCGTGTCGAGGTCCATGAACATGGTCCGGGACGCGTTGGTCACGTCGGTGACGTGTACGCCGCCGTCGGTTCCGCCGGTGAGGTTCCACAGCACCCAGCTGTCGGTGTTGCCGAAGACGAGGTCGCCGGCTTCTGCCTTGGCCCGGGCGCCCTCGACGTTGTCCAGGATCCACTTGATCTTCGTGCCGGAGAAGTAGGTCGCCAGCGGCAGGCCCACCTTCTGCTTAAAGCGTTCCGGGCCGCCGTCCTTGGCCAGCTCGTCGACGATCGACTGGGTGCGGGTATCCTGCCAGACGATCGCGTTGTACACGGCTTTGCCGGTGGTCTTGTCCCAGACCACCGCGGTTTCGCGCTGGTTGGTGATGCCGACGGCGGCAATGTCGTGGCGGGTCAGGTTGGCCTTGGACAGTGCGGAGGCGATGACCTCGCGGGTGTTGTTCCAGATCTCGGCGGGGTCGTGCTCCACCCACCCTGCCTGCGGGAAGATCTGCTCGTGTTCCATCTGGCCGGAGGAAACGATGTTGCCGCTGTGATCGAACACGATGGCGCGGGTGCTCGTGGTTCCCTGGTCAATGGCGATTACATACTGGTTCATGCTGACGTCCTTGTCTTTTGGGCCTGGCGGTTGAATTGATGCGATTCGAGCGGGTTTGGTTCAGGGTCCTGTGCGGCAGAATCAGGCGGCGGCGGTGGCGATGATCGGCACCACGGCTGCTACGACGCCAGCGAGTCCGCCGCCGATCAGCGGTCCGACGACCGGGATCCACGAGTAGCTCCAGTCCGAAGAACCCTTGCCCTTGATGGGCAGCAGGGCGTGGGCGATGCGCGGGCCGAGGTCACGGGCGGGGTTGATGGCGTAACCGGTGGGGCCGCCGAGGGAAACACCGATGCCGACAACCAGCAGCGCCACGGCCAGCGGGCCAAGTCCCGACGGGGTCCCGCCGAAGGTCAGGATGACGAAGACGAGGACGAAGGTGCCGATGATCTCCGTGATCAGGTTCCACGGGGTGGAGCGGATGGCGGGTCCGGTGGAGAAAACACCCAGCTTGCTGGCGGGCTCGGGTTCGACATCAAAGTGCTGCTTGTGGGCCAGCCACATCACGACGGCACCCAGGAAGGCGCCCAGCAGTTCCCCGCCGAAGTAGGTCAGGGTGGAGCCGAAATCGACCGCGACACCCGGGGCGTACTCCTTCTTGCCGTTAAGCAACAGGCCGAAGGTGACGGCCGGGTTCAGGTGCGCCCCGGACTTGGCCGCAACGAAGACACCGGCGAAGACGGCAATGCCCCATCCCCAGGTGACCATCAGGAACCCGCCGTTGTTGCCCTTCGTGCCTTTGAGCGCGACGTTGGCCACAACGCCGCAACCCAGCAGGGTCAGCATTGCGGTGCCGAATACTTCGGACAGGAAAACTATTCCAAGAGACATCTTTGACTCCTCTATTTTCTGTTGTCAGCCCTTCGCGAGTTTGAAGGGCCGTTGGGCCGGCAGCGGTTTCGCGCTGCCGGCCGGCCACTGCGGGTTCCCCTGGGAGAAACCCCGCAGCCCTTGTGTCCGGAGGCTCCAGCCTCCGGACACTCAAGTTGTCAGGCGACCAGGCTGTGTACCTGGACGCCGTGGAACCGCTGGAGCACCTCCTGGGCGTGGTCGATCTCGGCGGTCCGCGTCGCCGCGTCCCAGCCCAGCGGTCCGGAAAGGATCTCGGCGAGCTCGTTCAGCAGCTCCCCCGTCACGAGCCCGCGGAACGCGAGGGAGGTGCGGCGGATCAGCACGTCCACCAGGTGTCCGATCTGCTCGTTGGCCGCCATGAACTCCAGTTCCCGGACGCTCAGTTCCCGGGTGGAGTGCAGCAGCCGGTCGGTCCCGGCGTCGAGGTAGGCCATGACGTCCACCGCGCGGGTGCCGTAGCGGGTGAGCAGGCCAGCGGTCCGGTCCGCGTCGCGGCCGGCCCCCATGTGGGCCTTGATCCAGCGCTGGACGCCGTCCTCGGTGTCGGGGAAACCTGCCCCGCCGCCGATGGCAAGTTTGGCGGTCGAGACTTTCCGTTCCATGCCGAGTTCGGCGAGGACGTCGTTGCTGAGGTGTTCGGCGAGGGCCCGGAACGTGGTCCACTTGCCGCCCACCAGGCTGAGCACGACGGCGCCGCCGTCGGCCAGCTGCCCGGCGCCCCTGGCGGGGCCGCGGCGCTCGATCCGGTAGTCGCGGCTGACGAAGCCCGGCTGCGTGGCGTCGTGCCGGGGCAGCGGACGGACGCCGGAGAAGGTGTAGACGATCTGTTCCCGGTCCACGGCCACGTCCGGGAAGACGTGCCCGATGAGGTCGAAGAAGTAGTCGATCTCGGCCTCGGTGCAGACGGCGTCCTCGGCCATGTCGGCGTCGATGTCGGTGGTGCCGACCAGCACGCGGTCGCCCATCGGGTAGATCAACACGATCCGGCCGTCGGTGTGTTCGAAGAAGATCTCCCGGCCCTGGCAGGCCTCAAGCAGCCCGGGGTGGTCCAGCACTATGTGGGAACCCTTGGTGCCGCCCATAAACGCGGACGCCGCGCCCATGGCCTGGTTGGTCAGGTCCACCCAGGCGCCGGTGGTGTTGACAATGACGTCGGCGCTGAAGTCGAAGACGTCGCCGGTCAGTTCGTCCCGGAGCTGGACGGTTCCGCCCTTCGCTCCGGGGGTTGCCGTGCCATTGCCGGAACCGGCTGCGCCGTCCATGGAGACCAGGGAGAGGTAGTTGCTGGCCCGGGCCCCGTTGCCGGCCGCCTCGCCGGCCTTCTCGCCGTCCTGGAGCACGTCCAGGGTGAGGCGCTCCGGGTTGTGCACGGAGGCGTCGAAGTAGGTCGCGGCGTACTTGATGCCGGGGTGCAGCCGGGGCAGCTCGGCCAGGGCGCGCTTGCGGCCGCGGAACTGGTGGCGCGGCACGGTGCCGCCGTCGCGGGAGAAGGAGTCGTACATGCTCAGGCCCAGCTTGATCAGGAAGGCACCGCGCTCGGTGTTCTTCCCCTGCTTGTGGGTCAGGAACCGCAACGGCGCGGCCAGGATGCCCGAAAAGGTGCTGAAGATCGGGATGGTGGTCTGCAGCGGCTTCACGTAGTGCGGCGCGATCCGGAGGAGCCGGTTGCGTTCCACCACGGACTCCTGGACGAGGCGGAACTCGCCGTTTTCCAGGTACCGGATACCGCCGTGAATCATGTGCGAGGAGGCGCCGCTGGCTCCCTGGCAGAAGTCGCCCCGTTCGACGAGGGCAACGTCAACGCCCTGCAGGGCAAGGTCACGGAAGGTTCCGACCCCGTTGATGCCGCCGCCGATGATGAGCACCTGCGCGTGCGGCCGGTTCCGCAACTGCTGCACGGACGTGCGCTGTGTGCTCGACGCCGGATTGCCGGATGAAACCTTGTTTCCCAAAACTGCTCCTTGGGGATCGGTGCTCTGCGGCGCGCCCACCGGGCACGTCGCCGTTCAACACTATTCTTTGGACTAATGGAAAATGGAGTCAAGCACTATGCACAAACGTGCAGATTGGAAATGGAATGTCGCCAACCCGCCAGTCCGACGCCCTCCGGGCCGCCCAGTTGTATTACCTCCAGGACCTGACGATGGACGCCATCGCCCGTGAGCTCCGAACGTCCCGCTCGACCGTCTCGCGGCTGCTGTCGGCGGCCCGGGAATCGGGCCTCGTGCAGATCCAGATCCGCAGCCCGTTGGACACCGGACCCGAGCTCGCCAGCATGATCCGCGCCGAATACAAGGTCGATGTGCACGTCGTGCCGGTGGTGGACACGCTCAACGAGGCGGAAACGCTGGACCGCGTGGCGATGCAGGCCGCGCGCACCATCGGCCCGCTCGTGGACTCGAACGCGATCATCGGGGTGGCGTGGGGTTCCACGCTGAGCGCCGTGAGCCGGCACCTGACCCGGAAGATCACCCATGACAGCATCATCGTGCAGCTTAATGGAGCCGGAAACATGCAGACCACGGGCATCACTTACGCCTCGGACATCATGCGGCGCTTCGGCAGCGCTTACGGGGCGCGGGTGGAACAGTTCCCGGTGCCGGCGTTCTTCGACCACGCCGCGACCAAGAAGGCCATGTGGAATGAACGCAGTGTTCAACGCATCCTGCAGCTGCAGTCCCGGATGAGCATCGCCATTTTCGGGGTGGGATCGGTCGACGCCGACTACCCCAGCCACGTGTACGCCGGCGGCTACCTGGACGAGGACGACCTGAGCGTACTGGCGGAGTCCGACGTCGTGGGCGACGTCGCCACTGTTTTCTTCCGCGCGGACGGCTCCTCGGACGGCATTACCCTCAACGAACGCTCCACCGGGCCGGACCTGGCCCAGCTCCGGCAGGTCCGCCGCCGGATCTGTGTGGTCTCCGGCGCGTCCAAGATCAACGGGTTGCGCGGGGCGCTCGCTGCCGGCCTGGCCACGGACCTGATCCTGGATGAGGCCAGCGCCCGGCGGCTGGTCAGCGCCGAGGGCCTGTCCTGAGGGCCGGACACCCGCGGCCGGGTGCCCGGAATGGGTAGAGTCGTTGCTATGAGAATCTCCCCCCGGCTGACCTTGAACAACGGCGTGATGATGGACCGCCTCGGGTTCGGGCTTTACAAGGTGCCCCCCGCGGACGCCGCCGGGCTCGTGACCATGGCGTTGGAGGCCGGTTACCGTCATTTCGACACTGCGGCGATGTACGGGAACGAGACGGGCGTCGGGAAAGCGATCGGCGCCCTGTCCGCCTTCGACGGCTCCGCCGGCGGCTCCGGCGAGCTGCACTCCCCGCTCGCCCGGGAGGACATTTTCGTGACTACCAAGCTCTGGAATGACGACCAGGGCTACGACGCGACCCTGCGTGCCTTCGACACCTCGATCGCCAAGCTGGGCCTCGAATATGTGGACCTCTACCTGATCCACTGGCCGTGCGCCCGGCGCGGGCTCTTCACGGAGAGCTACCGCGCGCTCGAATCGCTCTACCGCGAGGGAAAGGTCCGCGCCATCGGGGTGTCCAACTTCCAGCCCGCACATCTGGAGCGGCTGCTCCAGACCGCCGAAGTGGTGCCCGCGGTCAACCAGATTGAACTGCATCCCTGGCTGCAACAAGCCGAGCTGAGATCCCTGCACGCGTCGCTGGGCATCACCACCGAGGCGTGGAGCCCGCTGGGCCGCGGCCAGGTGATGGAGGACCCGGTGGTGCTGGAGCTCGCCGCGGCACACCGGCGGACCGCGGCCCAGGTCATCCTGCGCTGGCACCTGGAACTGGGTAACGTCGTCATCCCCAAGGCCAGCTCCTACGCCCGGATCCGCGAGAACCACGACATCTTCGGTTTCAGCCTCAGCACCACGGACCTGGACGCCCTGGCCGGCCTGGACCGGGGATTCCGCACCGGTTCGAACCCCGACGACGTCAACTAGGACCCGAACGAATGGAACACGTGGCCACCGAGCCTTCCCCCCTGCCTCCCCTGCTCAGCGCCGAACTGGAAACGCGCAGCAGCGCCTCCGCGGTGGACCTCAACGGTACCCGGGTCGCCTACTGGAGCTACGAACCGGTCCGGGAGACCGCCGACACCCGGACCATCCTTGTGATCCACGGCTTCCGCGGCGACCACCATGGCCTGCTCCGGGTGGCCGACCAGCTCCCCGAAATGCGCCTCATCATGCCGGACCTCCCGGGGTTCGGCGCCTCCGCCGCGTTCCGGACCGGCGGGCACAGCGTTAGCGGCTACGGCCGGTTCATCGCCGACTTCATGGCCGCCCTCGGGCTGGGCAAGGACACGGTGCTGCTGGGCCACTCCTTCGGTTCGATCATCGCCAGCCACTTCGTGGCGGACCATCCCGGCGCGGTCGCCGAACTGATCCTGATCAACCCCATCGCCGCACCCGCTCTGGAGGGGCCCAAAGGGCTCATGACCAAGGCCGCGGTGCTGTACTACGAGGCGGCGGCCCGGCTCCCCCGCGGACTCGGGAACGCGCTGTTGCGCAACCAGCTGATCGTCCGGGTGATGAGCGAGACCATGGCCAAGACCCAGGACAAGGCGCTGCGGAGGTTCGTCCACGCCCAGCACAGCGCGTACTTCTCCGCCTTCGCCGACCGCGACAGCCTGCTCGAAGCCTTCAAGGCCTCGGTCAGCAGCAACGTCGCGGAGGTGGCTCCACGGCTGGCCCTTCCGGTTTTGCTCGTGGCGGGCGAAAGAGACGAAATCGCCACCCTGCCCGACCAGCACAAGCTGCTCCCGCTGCTGCCGAACGCCAGCCTCGAAGTCATTCCCGGCGTCGGGCACCTCATCCACTACGAAACCCCGGAACCCGCCGCGGGCTTCATCCGACGCTTCCTGAAGGAACACGACGCGTGAAAATCCTTATTGACGCTCGCTTCACCAGGCTCGACCACCACGATGGCATCAGCCGTTACGGCGCCAGCCTCATTGCCGCGACCGCCAAGGTCGCGGACGTCTCCATGCTGATCAGCGATACGCGACAGCTGGCCTTGCTCCCGGACGTCCCCTACACCCTGATCAACAGCCCGCTCTCGCCCGCGGAGCTATTCGTTGCGGCCAAGGTCAACCCGCTGGGGGCCGACGTGGTGGTGTGCCCGATGCAGACCATGGGCAGCTGGGGCCGGAAGTACGCCCTGGTCCTGACCCTGCACGACCTGATCTACTACGAGCACCCGGCACCTCCCGGCTTCCTCCCGGCCCCGGTCCGGGTCCTCTGGCGGCTCTATCACAAGGCGTTCTGGCCCCAGCGGGTCCTGCTGAACCGGGCCGACGTCGTCGCGACCATCAGCTCCACCACCGAGGCCCTGATGGCGAAGTACCGCCTGACGAAGCGACCGGTCCGGATCGTCGGCAACGCCCCGCAGCCCGGGCTGACTCCTCGGGACCCCGGCGCAGGCGCCGACAAGACGCTGCTTTACATGGGGTCTTTCATGCCTTACAAGAATGTCGAAACCATGGTCAAGGGCATGGCCCAGCTGCCGGAGATAACCTTGCACCTGCTGAGCCGGATCACGCCCGAACGCAGGGCGGAGCTGGAGGCGCTGGCCCCGGCGGGCGCCGGCATCGTGTTCCACAACGGCGTCACCGATGCCGAGTACGAGGCGCTGCTGGCCCGCACCACGGCCCTGGTCAGCCTCTCCAAGGCCGAGGGCTACGGCTTGCCGCTCGTGGAAGCGATGTCACACGGCACTCCGGTCATCGCCAGCGACATTCCGATCTTCCGCGAGGTGGGCGGGGACGCGGTCAGCTACGTCGACCCCGACTCCCCGTCCGCGTTTGCCGCCGCGGTCCGCGAGCTCGAGGAGCCCGAGCTCTGGAAGCAGCGCTCCAGCAGTGCGGTGCAGCGCGCGGCCGAGTTCAGCTGGGACGCCTCCGCACAGCGCCTGCTGGCCGCCGCCGAAGAGGCCGTGGCCCTGCGCCGGCGCAAGCGACGCTAACCTCGGCCGTTTCGATGGTTCCGTGCCAATTCGACGCGGGCGGACGTCGAGTGCGCAGGGAACCGTCGAAGCGGCGCCCCTACGCCGGCGCAAGCACCGTTAGAGAACGTCGACGCCGTCGAGCCGCAGCTGCACCGGATCGTCGGTGCGCTTGGCGGCGGCTGCGGCCTTGACCGCACGCATGGCCTTTGTGGCCTCGGTGGCTTCGGCGTACGGGATGAACAGCAGCGTCCGCACGTCCTCCCCACCGCGCCGCTCCATGCCGGCAGCCGTTGGCGTGGCTACGAATCCGCCGGCGCCCGGCAGCGGCGCCGGACCGGCCTGCCGGAGCACAACGCCCTTTTTGGCCAGCGCCCGTTCGACGGCCTCGGTGAAGTGCCCGACGGCGGTCCGGCCGCCGGTGACGGACGCGATCCGGACCGCTGGCGGCAGCGACAGCTCCTGCCGCAGGGCGAGCTCGCGTCCGGCGTAGCCGGCGGGGTCCCAACGCAGGAGTGCCCCGACTCCCGCCGTGTCCTCGGCGGTGATGACCACAAGGCCGCCCTCGGACGCGGAACGGACCAGGGCCGCGGCGTTGAACCAGCGCCGCACGGCGTCCTCGCCCGCCCGGAGGTTCTCGCGGCGCAGCAGCGAGTCGCCGTCGAGCAGCAGCGCGGCCGCATACCCGCCCGCCGCGACCGGTTCGGCGCCGACCGTCGCGACCACGAGGGCCTTTGAGTCCGGGACGGTGGCCAGCACGCGGTCGCCGGAGGAAGTGACGACGGGTTTGCCCGGAAACGCCCGGCCCAGTTCCTCGGCCGTCCGAAGTGCCCCGGTGGCGCCCCGCCGGAGCCGGACCCCGTCGCAGTGCACGCAGTGCCAGTCCGGGGCCGCCGCGGAGCACCACCGGCACACCGGCACCGCGGCGCTGCCGCCGGGCCCGGCGATGGCCAGCGGTCCGTTGCAGGCGGTGCAGCGCGCGGCTTCGCGGCAGCGTTCGCAGGCCAGAGACGGCGCGTACCCTGCGCGGGCAACCTGAACGAGGACGGGACCGCGTTCCAGGCCTTCCTTTGCGGCGCGCCATGCGGCGCCCGGCAACCGCGCGATCCGCGCCAGCGGGTCGCGCTCCTGTTCGAAACTGTCCGCGGTGTTCTGGACGCGCGGGACGGTGCGGCGCATCACGGAGCGCCCCGCCTCGATCGGGCGGGCCCAGCCGGATTCCACCAGCCGCTGCGTCTCCGTGCTGCGGGCGTGCCCGGCGAGCAGGCAGGCGGCGCCTTCATGCGCGGCCCGGAGCAGCAGGACTTCACGGGCGTGGGCGTAGGGGGAACGCTGCTCGATGTGCAGGTCGTCGCCGTCGTCCCAGCACACCACCAGGCCCAGGTTCCGCACCGGGGCGTAGGCGGCGGAGCGGGTGCCGACGGCGACCCCTGCGGCGCCGCTGAGGACCCGCAGGAAGCTGCGGTACCGCGGTGTCTGGCCGTTGTCGGCCGTGAGCCGGGCGACGTCGCCGGCCGGCAGGTGTTCCAGCAGGGCCGCCTCCACCCGATCCAGGTCGCGGTAGTCCGGCACCACGACGACGGCGCCCCGGCCGGAGCGGCGGACGGCGGCAACAGCCTCGGCAACCATCCGGGGCCAGCCGCCGGGACCAAACCCCTGCAGGGCGCTCAGCACGGCACGCGGCGACTCCCCCGCCCCCAGGTGCTGGAGGAATGCCGGGCCGTTATGATATTCCGCCCAGCCGGACGGAGGGGCAGCAGGCGGCTCTGCCCGGGCGTCGTCCCCGGCGGCGAAGAGTGCCGGGTCGAGCAGGCCTCCCGGTGCGTAGTCTTTTTCCATTTTGGCCATCCGGGGCGGGATGGCGACGCGCAGGACGTCGCTGACAGTTCCGGCGTAGCGCGCCGCCACCCTCCCGGCCAGTTCGGACACGGCGGGGGTGAGAACGGGAACCGGGGACACGACCTTGAATAGCGGCACCAGCGGGTGGCCGGCGTCGGACGCCGCCGTGCGTTCGAGCAGGTATCCGCCAAGCTCCTGGCCGCTGAATTTCACCTTGACCCGCACGCCCGGCCGGGCCGCGGCGTCGAGGTCCGCCGGCACGCTGTAGTCGAACGGGCGGTCCAGGTGCGGGAGGGAGGATTCCAGCAGCACCCGGGCCACCGGCAGTTCCGCGGCAAGGGCGGGCCCGGCGGCTGCCGCGGATGCCGGGAAGCCGTGCAGCAGCGAGAGCTGAAGCGGTTCCTCCGGCGTGGCGGCGCGGCGATCTGGAGTCATGGTGCCTGCCTCCCTTCGGCGCTGGAATCGGTCAAGTAAAGAGCCTGGAAACTTCGACGATCAGGCTAACGATCAACATTAAAGCTGTAGCCAGGCCGCCGTTCGGCGGCCTGGCTACAGCACATCACAGAGCTGTGACATTGAAGAGCAACGACATTCAAGAGCTCTGCCATCCAGCGGTTCGGCCGGTTGCTAGGCGTTGAAGAAGGCCTTCAGCTCGTCGACCCGGTCCAGGCGCTCCCAGGTGAAGTCAGGCTCCTCGCGGCCGAAGTGGCCGTGCGCGGCCGTCTTCGCGTAGATCGGACGCTTGAGGTCGAGCGCGTCGATGATGGCGCGGGGGCGGAGGTCGAAAATCTCGGCAATCGCGGCGCTGATCCGGGCGGGATCGACGGTTTCGGTCCCGAAAGTCTCCACGTAGGTGCCCACGGGGCGGGCCTGCCCGATCGCGTAGGCGATCTGGATTTCCGCACGCTTGGCGAGGCCGGCGGCCACCACGTTCTTGGCAACCCAGCGCATCGCGTAAGCAGCGGAGCGGTCCACCTTGGACGGATCCTTGCCGGAGAAGGCGCCGCCGCCGTGCCGGGCCATGCCGCCGTAGGTGTCGACGATGATCTTGCGGCCGGTCAGGCCGGCGTCACCCACCGGACCGCCGATCACGAAGGCGCCGGCCGGGTTGAGGATGTTGCGGGACCGGGAGATGTCCAGGTTGGACAGCGCCATGACCGGGTCGACGACGTGCTCGGCGAGGTCGGCGCGGAGCTGGTCCAGGCTGGCGCCTTCCGCGTGCTGGCTGGAGATCACGACGGTCTCGACCGAGACGGGACGGTCGCCGTCGTAGCCCACCGTGACCTGGGTCTTGCCGTCGGGGCGCAGGTAGCCCAGCTGGCCCGACTTGCGGACCTCGGTGAGCCGTTCGGAAAGCCGGTGCGCGAGCCAGATCGGGACCGGCATGTAGGACGGGGTCTCGTCGCTGGCGTAGCCGAACATGATGCCCTGGTCGCCGGCGCCCTGGAGATCGTAATCGTCTTCCTGGCGGCCTTCGCGTGCCTCGAGGGAGTTGAATACGCCGCCGGCGATGTCGTTGGACTGCTGGCCGATGGAGACCGACACGCCGCAGCGGGCGCCGTCGAAGCCGTTCGCGGAAGAGTCGTAGCCGATCCCGAGGATGGTCTCGCGGACGATCTGCGGGATTTCGACGTAGGCGTCCGTGGTGACTTCACCGGCCACGTGCACGAGGCCCGTGGTGGCCAGGGTCTCGACGGCGACGCGCGACTCCGGGTCCTTGGCCAGCAGGGCGTCGAGGATCGCATCGCTGATCTGGTCACAGATCTTGTCGGGGTGTCCTTCGGTCACCGACTCGGACGTGAAGAGCCGGAGCGAGGCGGGCGTGGACCCATGGAAGTCTGGGATGTGCAGCGGTAAAGTCACTCAACTACCTTACTGGTTGGGAAACGGACGTCCGGCGGCGTGTGTCCCCCTGCTAAGGAGACCTTGATTACGCCAGCGCTTATGCGGGCGGGACAACCCGGCTTAGCTCGGCGCTGATGCGGTCAATGACGGCAGCCGCGACGTCGGATTTGGAACCCGACGCCTCTTGGGGTTCGGAGCCGGACCGCGAAAGGATGACTACGGCGTTGCTGTCCTGGCCAAAGACCTGGTTCTGGCCCACCTGGTTGACCACCAGCAGGTCGCAGGCCTTGCGGCGCAACTTGGCCTGCGCGTATTCGAGGACGTCCCCGTCGGCGTCGCCGGTTTCGGCAGCGAAACCCACGATCAGCTGGTTCCGGGACGCAGCATCACGGACCTCGACGACTTCCCGGAGAATGTCCGGGTTGCGGACCAACGAAATCACGGGATCGGCGACGTCGTCGCGCTTCTTGATTTTGGTTCCGGAGACATCCGCCGGGCGGAAGTCCGCCACCGCGGCGGCCATGATGACGACGTCGGAATCGGCGGCGGCGTGCAGGGCCGCCTTGCGCAGTTCCAGTGCGGTCTCAACCTCCACCACCTCGACGCCGTCGGGGGCCGGGACGTCCATGTGGGCTGCCAGCAGCCGAACGCGGGCGCCGGCCTCGCGGGCGGCGACGGCCAGCGCCACGCCCTGTTTGCCGGAGGAACGGTTGCCGAGGAAGCGGACCGGGTCCAGGGGTTCGCGGGTGCCGCCGGCGCTGATGGTGACAGTGAGTCCGGCCAGCGGCCTGGCTGCGGCGGCTGGAAGGGCCGCGTCCGACGTCGACAGGCCGGGGGTGTTGGGCACGGCCGGAGCGCCGGCCAGGGCCAGCGCGGCAGCGAAGATTGCCTCGGGTTCGGGCAGCCGGCCCGGGCCGGAATCCGCCCCGGTCAGCCGGCCGGTGGCGGGTTCGAGCACGGTGATGCCACGGCTGCGCAGGGTTTCGACGTTGGCCTGGGTAGCCGGGTGCCGCCACATTTCGGTGTGCATGGCCGGGGCCATCAGCACCGGCCCGCCGGCCATCAGCAGCGTGTTGGTCAGCAGGTCGTTGGCCTGACCGGTGGCGGCGCGGGCCAGCAGGTCCGCCGTGGCCGGTGCCACCACGATCAGCTCAGCCTCGTGGCCGAGCCGGACATGGTTGACGGTGTGCACCTCGTCGAAGACGCTGTTGCTCACCGGGTGCCCGGAGAGGGCCTCCCAGGTGGCCACGCCGACGAACCGGGTGGCGGCCTCGGTGGGAATGACGGTAACGTCATGGCCGGCTTCAGTAAAAAGCCGGAGGAGCGACGCCACCTTGTAGGCGGCAATCCCTCCCCCGACTCCGAGGACTATGCGCACGTGACCTCCGTCAGGCAGCAGAGATATTACTCTGCGGCGGCTTCGATCGGCGTGGAAACGAGCTTGCCTTCGTTGATTTCGCGCAGGGCGATGGAAAGCGACTTTTCGTTCAGCTTGGTGTCGACCAGCGGGCCGACGTACTCGAACAGGCCCTCGTGCAGCTGGGCGTAGTAGGCGTTGATCTGCCGGGCGCGCTTGGCACCGAAAATCACCAGTCCGTACTTCGAATCGGCAGCCTTCAGCAGCTCGTCGATCGGCGGGTTGATGATGCCTTCAAGGTTCGTGGACACGAATTCTCCAAATTCTAACGGGCCAATCCGACCCTGCGGTTAGTGCGGGTGCGGCGTTAGCCCCATGAGTGAAACAAGCTCATCCGCTGCCCGACGTACGTCATCATTGATGACTGTGTGATCGAACTCCGGTTCAGCGGCTAGTTCTACTTTACCGGTTTCCAGCCGTCGCTGCTGTTCCTCGGCGGATTCAGTGCCGCGGCCCACCAGGCGGCGCACCAATTCTTCCCAGCTTGGCGGGGCGAGGAAGACGAATTGCGCGTCCGGGACGGCCTGCTTCACCTGGCGTGCGCCCTGCAGATCAATCTCCAAAAGCACCGAGCGACCCTCAGCAATCGCCGCGTCTACAGTGCTCTTGAGGGTGCCGTAAGTATTTTGTCCGTGCACCACAGCCCACTCCAGGAGTTCCCCTGCCGCGATGAGGGCATCAAACTCTTCCTTGGACTTGAAGTAGTAATGCACACCATCGATCTCACCGGGCCGCGGCGGGCGGGTGGTTGCCGACACTGAAAGCCAGACCTCGGGATAGTTGTCCCGAATATAGGTGGACACGGTGCCTTTGCCGACAGCCGTCGGACCGGCGAGGACTGTCAGTCCGGGTTTCTTGCTCACGTATTCCTTTGGGCGGTGGTGGAAGCTCGGCGGGCCAAGCTATTTCTCGTCTATAAAATCTACCAGCGCCCGGCGCTGGTGGATTCCCAGGCCACGAACCCGCCGGGAGGCTGCGATGCCGAACCGGTCCATGATCGCCGCGGCCCGTACGCGCCCGATTCCCGGCAGCGCTTCCAGCAGCTCCACGACCCGCATCCGGGCGATCGCTTCGTCCGTCTCCCCCGCGCTGAGCAGTTCCGCGATCGACAGTTCCCCCGACTTCAGCCGCTCCTTCGCGGCCGCCCGGGCCAGCCTGGCCGCGGCGGCCTTGTGCAGGGCGTCGGCACGCTCCTGCGGCGTGAGGGGTCGCAAGCTCACTGAGGTCCTCCCTGCATTGTCAGCCGGGCCCACGCAAACGGCCCACGCAAACGTCCTGGTCAGACGTGACCGTGAGACGGGCCGCAGACAGCGCCCCGGCCGGTACCGCGGACTTGTCCTGAACTTACAGTCTGAAGTCGCCGGAAAGCAATGGATCGCGTCCGGCGCTAAACCTGCGGCCGACGCCATTGGAGCCAGGCGGCGGACGTGGGGTTCAGCCCGGGCCCAGCACGCCGGAGATGTGGCTGCGGGGCCTGGCGGACAGGCTGGCGGGACGGCAGCGCCTCCGTTCGCCACAGACGGCCGCAATGCTGTCGCCACAGCGGCCTTCTGCGACCAACCGACGCAGCAAACCCGCAAAGCCGTCCCCGCGGGCGGTTTTCCGCCGAGCCGGGAAGGCCTAGGCTGCGCGGAGTTCGTCGAGCGTGCGCTGCGCGGCGTCCCGGAGCCCTGCAGGCTGCGGCCCGGCGCCGAGGATGTCCCGGCTTGAGGTGCCAAGCACCTGACCGTAAGCGCTGCCGAAGGTGCTCCGCAGATCGGCGGCCGTGGCCCCCTGCGCGCCCAGCCCCGGCGCCAGGATCGGGCCGCGTACCGCCGACAGGTCCAGGTCAAGGTCCGCCAGCGCGGAGCCAACGGTCGCGCCCACGACGAGTCCGACGGAGCCCAGTTTCCCGTCGCCCTGCTCAACACCGTACCGCCGGTTCTCCGCGGCGGCGGCCCGGGCAATCCGCCGCGCCACCGAGTCCGCGCCACCGACATGCTGCACGGAGGCGCCCTCCGGGTTGGACGTCAGCGCCAGGACGAAGACGCCGCGCCCGGACTCCGCCGCGAGGTCAAGCGCCGGCCGGAGCGATTCGAAGCCGAGGTAGGGGCTCAACGTCACCGAGTCCGCGGCCAGGCCCGAGCCGTCCCGCAGCCAGGCGTCGGCGTAGGCGGCCATGGTGGAGCCGATGTCGCCGCGCTTGGCGTCGGCGATGCTGAGCACGCCCGCCTCCGCGCACCCTGCCAGGGTTCGTTCCAGCACAGCCATCCCGGCCGAGCCGTGGCGTTCATACAGCGCCACCTGCGGTTTCACCGCGGCAGCGAGCGGGGCCACGGCCTCGAGCACTGTGAGCGAGAAGCGCTCCAGCCCGGCGACGTCGTCGTTCAGGCCCCAGCGCTCCAACAGCGCCGGATGCGGGTCGATGCCCACGCAGAGCGGGCCGCGCTCCGCCATGGCCCGGCCGAGCCGGGAGCCAAAGGACTCCCGGACGGACGTCTCAGCTGTGGCAGCCTCAGGCATGCGCTTTCGCTTCCTGCGCGACCCGCTCCTGTGAAGCAGCCAGGGCCGCGGCGTGCTCCTGCAGGCTGGTAACGGACCACTCGTAGGTCCGCATCGCCTCAATGGCCTGGACGGCGGCGTTGAACTCGGCCACCGTGGTGATGCACGGGATGCCGATCGACGTGGCTGCGGCACGGATTTCGTAGCCGTCGCCGCGGGCTTCGCCGCCGGACGGGGTGTTGAAGACCATGTCGATTTCGCCGGCGATGATCAGGTCCGCGATGGTGCCTTCACCCTCGGCGCTGGAGCCCTCGGCGACCTTGCGGACCGTGGTGGCCTGCAGGCCGTTGCGGCGCAGCACGTCGGCGGTGCCGCCGGTGGAGACGATCTCGAAGCCGAGGTCGGAGAGGCGCTTGACGGCCATGATGACGGCGCGCTTGTCCCGGTTGGCGACCGAGACGAAGACCTTGCCCTCGGTGGGCAGCGCGTTGTTGGCCGCGGCCTGGCTCTTGGCGAAGGCCGTGTCGAAGTGCTTGTCGATGCCCATGACCTCGCCGGTGGAGCGCATTTCCGGGCCAAGCAGGGAGTCCACCACCTTGCCCTCAAGGGTGCGGAAGCGGCTGAACGGCAGCACCGCTTCCTTGACCGCCACCGGGGCGTCCAGCGGCAGCGTGGAGCCGTCGCCGGATTCCGGCAGCATTTTGTAGGCAGTGCGGAGCTGGTTGATGGTGACGCCGGTGCCGATCAGTGCTGCCGCCTTGGCCATCTGCACACCCGTCGCCTTGGAGACGAAGGGCACGGTGCGGGAGGCGCGCGGGTTGGCCTCGAGCACGTAGAGCACGTCGGAGGCGAGGGCGAACTGGATGTTGATCAGGCCGCGGACGCCGACGCCTTCGGCGATGGCCCGTGTGGCGGTCCGGACCCGGTCGATCACGTTGTTGCCCAGGGTGATCGGGGGCAGCACGCAGGCGGAGTCGCCGGAGTGGATTCCAGCTTCCTCGATGTGTTCCATGATGCCGCCGAGGTACATGTCCTTCCCGTCGTAGAGGGCGTCGACGTCGATCTCGACGGCGTCCTCGAGGAAGCGGTCAATCAGCACCGGGTGGTCCGGGGTGATTTCGGTGGCGTTGGCGATGTAGCGGGAGAGGTTCGCTTCGTCGTAGACGATCTCCATGCCGCGGCCGCCGAGCACGTAGGACGGGCGGACCAGGACCGGGTAGCCGATCTCGTCGGCGATCTTCTTGGCGTCCTCGAAGGAGACGGCGGTGCCGTTCTTCGGGGAGATCAGCCCGGCCTCATCAAGCACCCGGGAGAAGGCGCCGCGGTGCTCGGCCAGGTCGATGGCCTCCGGGGAAGTGCCGAGGATCGGCACGCCGGCGTCGGCGAGCTGCTGGGCGAGCTTGAGCGGGGTCTGGCCGCCGAGCTGGACGAACACGCCCATCACACCGCCGGTCCGCTCTTCGGCTGCAATGACCTCGAGGACGTCCTCGAGGGTGAGCGGTTCGAAGTAGAGCCGGGTGGAGACGTCGTAGTCGGTGGAGACAGTCTCCGGGTTGCAGTTGACCATCACGGTCTCGTAACCGGCCTTGCGCAGCGCCATCGAGGCATGCACGCAGGAGTAGTCAAACTCGATGCCCTGGCCGATCCGGTTCGGCCCGGAGCCGAGGATGATGATGGACGGCTTGGCGTGCAGCGCCACCTCGTCCTCCTCGTCGTAGGACGAGTAGTGGTACGGCGTGTACGCGGCGAACTCCGCGGCGCAGGTGTCCACGGTCTTGTAGACCGGGCGGATGCCGAGGGCCTGCCGGACGCCGCGGACGACGTCCTCGGAGTTGTGCGTCAGGGCCCCGATCTGCGCGTCGGAGAAGCCGTGCCGCTTGGCGCGCTGCAGCATCTCCTGGGTCAGGGCGGTGGAGTGGCGGATTTCCTGCGAGATCTCGTTCAGCAGCTGGAGCTGGTCCAAGTACCAAGGGTCGATCTTGGTGGCCTCGAACAGCTGTTCCAGGGTGGCGCCGCCGAGCAGCGCGCGCTGGACCTGGTGCAGGCGTTCGGTGCTGGGGCGCTTGGCCTTCTCGATCAGTTCCGGGACTTCCCATTCCGGGACCGGGCTGAAGTCCAGCTGGGAGCCCTTCTGTTCCAGGGACCGCAGCGCCTTCTGCAGCGCCTCGGTGAAGTTCCGGCCCATGGCCATGGCCTCGCCCACCGACTTCATGGTGGTGGTCAGCGTGGAGTCCGCGGCGGGGAACTTCTCGAAGGCGAAGCGCGGGACCTTGACGACAACGTAGTCGAGGGTCGGCTCGAAGGAGGCCGGCGTCTTCTGCGTGATGTCGTTCGGGATCTCGTCCAGGGTGTAGCCGAGCGAGAGCTTGGTGGCGATCTTGGCGATCGCGAAGCCGGTGGCCTTGGAGGCCAGGGCCGAGGAGCGGGAGACGCGGGGGTTCATCTCGATCACCACGACGCGGCCGGTGTCCGGCTCGACGGCGAACTGGATGTTGCAGCCTCCGGTGTCGACGCCGACTTCGCGGATGACGGCGATCGAGATGTCGCGCAGCCGCTGGTACTCACGGTCCGTCAGGGTCAGCGCCGGGGCGACGGTGATGGAGTCGCCGGTGTGCACGCCCACCGGGTCGAAGTTCTCGATGGAGCAGACCACTACGACGTTGTCGTTCTTGTCCCGCATCATCTCGAGTTCGTATTCCTTCCACCCGAGGATGCTCTCTTCGAGCAGCACCTCGGACGTGGGGCTGTACTGCAGGCCCTGGCCGACGATCCGGCGCAGGTCCTGCTCGTTGTAGGCCAGGCCGGAGCCGAGGCCGCCCATCGTGAAGGAGGGCCGGACCACCATCGGGTAGCCCAGGTCCTGGGCCGCGGTGAGGGCCTCGTCCATGCTGTGGATGATGTGGCTGCGCGCGGACTCGGCGCCGCAGCGCTCCACGACGCCCTTGAACTTCTCGCGGTCCTCACCGAGCTCGATCGCGGCGATGTTGGCGCCGATCAGCTCGACGTTGTACTTCTCCAGCACACCGTTCTTGTCCAGGGCGATCGCCGTGTTCAGTGCGGTCTGGCCGCCCAGGGTGGGCAGCAGTGCGTCCGGGCGTTCCTTGGCGATGATCTTCTCGACCACCTCGGGCGTGATCGGCTCGATGTACGTGGCGTCGGCGAACTCCGGGTCGGTCATGATCGTGGCCGGGTTGGAGTTGACGAGGATGACGCGCAGGCCTTCCTCCTTGAGGACGCGCAGTGCCTGGGTGCCGGAGTAGTCGAATTCGGCCGCCTGGCCGATGACGATCGGGCCGGAACCGATGACCAGGACGCTCTTAAGGTCAGTTCTCTTGGGCATTACTTCTTGTCCTCAGTCTTGGAGTCGGTGGCAGTCTTGGTGTCGGCAGTCTTGGTGTCGGCGTTCTTGGTGTCCGCCATCAGCTCGATGAAGCGGTCGAAGAGGTAGGCGGCGTCGTGCGGGCCGGAAGCCGCCTCGGGGTGGTACTGGACCGAGAAGGCGGGAATGTCGAGGCAGTACAGGCCCTCGACGACGTCGTCGTTGAGGCTGACGTGGCTGACCTCGACGCGGCCGAAGCGCTCCTCCGGAGCCTGGGTGGCGCCTTCGAGCGGGGCGTCGACGGCGAAGCCGTGGTTCTGCGAGGTGATTTCGACCTTGCCGGTGCGGCGGTCCATGACGGGCTGGTTGATGCCGCGGTGGCCGTAGCGGAGCTTGTAGGTGCCGAAGCCGAGGGCGCGGCCCAGGATCTGGTTGCCGAAGCAGATGCCGAAGTAGGGCAGCTTGGCGTCCAGAACGGAGCGCAGCAGGTTTACCTGGCTGTCGGCGGTGGCGGGGTCGCCGGGGCCGTTGGACATGAAGACGCCGTCGGGGTTGACGGCTTTGACGTCTTCGAGCGTGGCGGTGGCCGGCAGGACGTGGACCCGGACGCCGCGTTCGGCGAAGCGGATCGGGGTCATGCGCTTGATGCCAAGGTCGATCGCGGCGATGCTGAACCGCGGCTCGCCCTCCCAGCCCCAGTCGGCGGGCTCGACGGTGTACGCCTCGTCAACGCTGACTTCCTCAGCCAGCCGGGAGCCTTCCATCGGCGCGCTGGCCAGCACGGTGTCCACCAGCTCCTTGTCCGTGGCGCCGGCGGCCTCGCCGGAGAAAATCCCGGCGCGCATGGTCTTGTGTTCGCGCAGGTGCCGGGTGATGGCGCGGGTGTCGACGCCCTGGATTCCCACGATGCCCTGGTCGACGAGTTCCTCGTCGAGGCTGCGCTCCGAGCGCCAGTTCGACGCGCGGCGTGCGGCGTCGCGGACGATGTAGCCGGCCACCCAGATGCGGCGGGATTCGGCGTCGTCCTTGTTCACACCGGTGTTGCCGATGTGCGGCGCGGTCTGCACCACCAGCTGGCGGGCGTAGGACGGGTCGGTGATGGTTTCCTGGTAGCCGGTCATGCCGGTCGCGAAGACCGCCTCGCCCAGCGCGGTGCCGGTGGCACCGTAGCTGCGGCCGCGGAAGATCCGGCCGTCTTCGAGCACGAGCACGGCGGGGGTGGAGGCTGCTGCAGCGGGTGCAGAGTCGTTTGCTGTCACTGTTTCTTCAATCACTTCTGTTGCTGACACTGCTGCTTCTGACACTGCTGTCTCTGACACTGCTGTCTCTGACACTGCGTGGGAGTCTGTCACGTCGTTACTTTCCACTATCGGCTTCTGCCTGAGGGGCTGCGGAGATCAAATCTTGGAGGGTGGACAGGAGCAGGGCCTTGTCCTCGGCCCGACGGGTGCGGAAGCCGGTGTCCAGCTCCTTGGCGCCGAGCATCCAGCTGAGCACCAGGAGACCGTCCTTTTCGACGAACTTCCCGGCCATGCCGCTTTCCTGCCGGACGCCGGTGAGGCTGGCGGCCGGGATGAACACGGGGGCGGCGCCGGAGCGGTCGAACAACACGCCTTCGGGGTGGACGCTGAGTTCGGCGTTGGTGCGCAGGCCCAACTGGTGGACGGCGATCCGGTCCAGCCAGTCGCCGGCGGTGGTGGAGGCGACGTACTGGCCCTCGGCGGCTGCCAGCGTTCCGCCCAGTTCGGCGGGAACGGCCGGGAGCGGATCGACGTCGGCCTGGCGTCGCAGCCGATTGCGCCAGCCGATCCAGATCAGGACCAGCGCGACGCCGATCAGGACCAGCGTGAAGAGCAGGGAGAGTTCCTTGACCATCAGGGGCGGACCGCCGTGTCCGGGACGTCTGTGCTGTCGGGGAGCCACCGGTACGGGGTGTTGAGTTCCCCGTCCAGGACGGTCGGATGACCCTTGAAGAAGGTGGCCACCACCTTGCCCGGGAGTTCCCGGCCGGCAAACGGAGAGTTACGGCCCATGGTTGCCATCTTAGAAGGGTCCACGGTCCAGCGCGCAGCCGGGTCCACGAGTATGACGTTGGCGGGTTCACCGGTCTCCAGCGGCCGGCCCTGGTCCTCCAGCCGGCCGATCGCGGCAGGCGTGGTGGAGGTCACGCGGGCGAAGTCGGCCCACGTCATCAGCCCGGTCTCGATCATGGTGTGCTGCACCACCGACAGGGCGGTTTCCAGCCCGGTCATGCCCATCGCGGCCTGCGCCCATTCGCATTCCTTGTGTTCGCTCGGGTGCGGGGCGTGGTCGGTGCCGACGACGTCGATTGTGCCGTCCGCCAGGGCGGCGCGCAGGGCCTGGACGTCCTCGTCGGTGCGCAGCGGCGGGTTGACCTTGTAGACCGGGTCGTAGCTGCGGACCAGCTCGTCGGTCAGCCACAGGTGGTGCGGCGTGACCTCGGCAGTGACGTTGATGCCGCGTGATTTGGCCCAGCGCACGATTTCCACCGAGCCCGCGGTGGAGACATGGCAGACGTGCAGCCGGGATCCGACGTGCTGGGCGAGCAGGACGTCGCGGGCGATGATGCTCTCCTCGGCGACGGCGGGCCAGCCGGTGAGGCCGAGGACCGCGGAGACGACGCCCTCGTTCATCTGCGCTCCCGCGGTGAGGCGGGGCTCCTGCGCGTGCTGGGCGACGACGCCGTCGAACGCCTTGACGTATTCGAGGGCACGGCGCATCAGCACGGGGTCGCTGACGCAGATGCCGTCGTCGGAAAAGACCCGGACCCGGGCGCGGGAGTCGGCCATGGCGCCGAGCTCGGCGAGCTGCTCGCCGGCCAGGCCGACGGTGACGGCACCGACCGGGCGGACGTCCACCCAGCCGGCTGTGCGGCCCAGGGTGAGGACCTGCTCGACGACACCGGCGGTGTCCGCCACGGGCGTGCTGTTGGCCATCGCGTGCACGGCGGTGTAACCGCCCAGGGCTGCGGCGCGGGTGCCGGTCTCGACCGTTTCGGCGTCCTCACGGCCGGGCTCGCGCAGGTGGGTGTGGATGTCCACCATGCCGGGCAGGGCGA
This sequence comes from Arthrobacter sp. YAF16, assembly GCF_052113385.1. Taxonomy (NCBI): domain Bacteria; kingdom Bacillati; phylum Actinomycetota; class Actinomycetes; order Micrococcales; family Micrococcaceae; genus Arthrobacter; species Arthrobacter sp. YAF16. Next base: position 1,488,207 of record NZ_JBFRDC010000001.1, on the reverse strand, counting down.
CGAGGCCGGTGGCATCGATGACTGTTGCGTTCCCGGCGTCGAGGTCCAGGCCGCGGGCTGCGATGACGCCGTCGCGGATCAGCAGGTCTTCAGCGGCCCCGCCGAGGATCGAGGCTCCCCGGATGAGGTAGGCGCCGGTGCTGCCTGTGTCCTGTTGCTGTGATGACATCAGTGGCTCTCCTTGGAATAGGCGGCAGTGGAGGTTGCTGGTTCGCGGGTGTCCCCGGAGAGCAGCAGGTACAGTGCGGCCATCCGGATCGACACGCCGTTGCGCACCTGTGCCAGCACGGTGGAGCGGGGCGAGTCGGCGGCGGCCGAGGAAATTTCCAGCCCGCGGTTCATCGGACCGGGGTGCATGATGATCGTGTCCTTCAGGCCCAGGCTGTCGAGGGCGCGGAGGCGGTTGTCGTCGAGGCCCCAGCGCCGTGAGTACTCGCGGGTGGTCGGGAAGAACGAAGCGTTCATCCGCTCGCCCTGTACGCGCAGCATCATCATCGCGTCAACGCCCCGGGCGAGGGTCTCGTCGAGGTCGTAGCTGACCGTGCAGGGCCACTCTTCGACGCCGATGGGCAGCAGCGTGGGCGGGGCCACGAGGGTGACTTCCGCCCCCAGGGTGCGCAGCAGCCAGACGTTGGAACGGGCCACGCGGGAGTGCAGCACGTCGCCGGCGATCGCGACGCGCATGCCTTTCAGGTCCGCGCCGGCGGACGGGCTGCCGGCGAGCTGCGACCAGTGCCGGCGCATGGTGAAGGCGTCCAGCAGCGCCTGGGTGGGGTGCTCATGGGTGCCGTCGCCGGCGTTGATGACGGCGGCGTCGATCCAGTCGGTCGCCGCCAGCCGGTGCGGGGCACCGGAGGCCCAGTGCCGGATGACGACGGCGTCGGCGCCCATGGCGGCGAGCGTCTGGGCGGTGTCCTTGAGGGATTCGCCCTTGGAGACGGAGGAACCCTTCGCGGCGAAGTTGATGACGTCCGCGGAGAGCCGTTTGGCGGCTGCTTCGAAGGAGATGCGGGTGCGGGTGGAGTCCTCGAAGAAAAGGTTGACCACGGTGCGGCCGCGCAGCGCCGGCAGCTTCTTGACCTCGCGCTCCCCCACCGCGGCCATCTCTTCGGCGGTGTCGAGGATGCGGATGGCGTTGGCGTAGCTGAGGTCTTCGGTGGAGAGCAGGTGCTTCATGCGGTGGCCTCGATAACAACTTCGTTCACGGCTTCGCCGTCGGTTGAGTCGGTTTCTTCCAGCCGGACGCGGACCTTCTCCGCGGAGGAGGTGGGGAGGTTCTTGCCGACGTGGTCGGCGCGGATGGGCAGCTCCCGGTGGCCGCGGTCGATCAGGACGGCCAGCCGGACGATCCGGGGACGGCCCAGGTCGATGATCGCGTCCAGCGCGGCGCGGATGGTACGGCCGGAGTAGAGGACGTCGTCGATCAGCACCACTACCTTGTTGTCGATCCCGGTGCGGGGCAACTGGGTGGGGTACGGGGGCCGGGTCGGCTGGTGCGAGAGGTCGTCGCGGAACATGGTGACGTCCAACTGGCCCACGATCGCGGCCGGGTCCACGTTGGGATCGGCGGCGGCAATCTTGGCGGCGAGCCGGACGGCGAGCGGATAGCCCCGCCGCGGGATGCCCAGCAGGACCAGGTCCTGGGAGCCCTTGTTGGACTCAAGAATTTCATGGGCGATACGAGTGAGTGCACGGTCGATGTCAGCCTGGTTGAGGACAACCCTGCTGAGCTGGACCTTGGCCGGAACCGGTGCTTCTGGAACAGAAGTCAACGCTCGTCTCCCCTTTCCCCGCCTCACGGGACGGAATTAAAAAAGGATCATTTGCTCTTTCAAATTACCACACGGGCCGCCGCCTCCCGGCCCCGGAGCAGGCGGCGTGCGTCACACCGGCACGGGCCGTATTGGGCCGCCCGGCGGCGCGCGGCTTAGGCTCATGGCATGACGAGCTTCGATCCTCCCCCCGCCCGGCAGCCGCCCGGAGCGACCCGGCAGCCGCAGCAGGCGAACCCAAGCTGGATGGGCCAGGTCCAGCCGGAGAACTACCGCCCGGCGCCGGGCTTCGGGCAGGCACCGCTGCCGGCGCAGACGTCAGCGCAGGCTCCGGCGCAGCGCCATCCGGTACTGCCGGCAGCCTACGCCGCGGCACCCCGTGCGCGGGCCTCTGCGGGTATGGCGGCCCTCGTGCTGGGCGGCGCGGTTCTCGCCTTTGTGAGCCTGTTCCTGGTGCTGCCGTTCGTGCTGGAGAACACCGGGCCGGGCGGCTTCGTCGTGGGCTTCATCGCGTCGCTGCTGCCGCTCAGCTCGGTCCTGCTGGCCGTCCGCTACATTGACCGCTGGGAGCCCGAACCGAAACGGCTGCTGTTCTTCGCGTTCGCGTGGGGCGCGCTCGTTTCGATTGCCGTGACGATGCTGATCCAACCGTTCTTCTCGCTCGCCGCGGGTCCCGCGTCCGGGCTGGACTACCGGACGTTCGCCGTCACGGTACAGGCCCCGGTGGTGGAGGAATTCGCGAAGTCACTCGGTCTCTTGCTGCTCCTGCTCTTCGCGCGCAAACAATTCGACGGTCCGGTCGACGGCGTCGTCTTTGCGTTCACGGTTGCCGGCGGTTTCGCTTTCACCGAGAACATCCTGTACTTCGGCCGGGCCATCGCCGAGTCCAGCACTCCGGGCACGGACCTGGCGGTCGTGTTCTTCCTGCGCGGCGTGATGTCCCCGTTCGCGCATGCCATTTTCACCGGCACGACCGGGCTTATCCTGGGCTTCGCGGCGCGGCGCTGGCACTCCGGCCTGACGCTGCTCGCCTTCCCGGTGGGCCTGGTCCCCGCCATGTTGCTGCATAGCGGCTGGAACTCAATGGGCCAGAATTTCCTGGCGCAGTACATCCTGGTCCAGGTGCCGATCTTCCTGCTCGCCGTCCTGGTCGTGGTGCTGCTGCGCGTGGCGGAACGCCGGCTGACCCGCCAACGGCTGCAGGAGTACGCGGCGGCCGGCTGGTTCACCGGCCAGGAGGTAGCCATGCTGGCGACTCCCGCCGGGCGCCGCTCGGCCCTGCGCTGGGCCAGGTCGATCGGCCGGGCCCCGCAGATGAAGGCTTTCCTGCAGGCCGCCACCCGGCTGGCCATCATCCGGCAGCGGATCCTCAGCGGCCGGGACGTGGCGGCGCATCAGCTTGACGAACAGCACCAGCTCGGCGAGATCCTGGCCTTGCGCGACGCCGTGCTGCGCTAACCCCCGGAGGGCAAGCCTAGAGGGAAAGCGGGCCGTGATACGCCAAGGGCCGGTGTCCGCCGTGGGGCGGGCACCGGCCCTTTATGGAACGGCCATCAGGCCAGCAGCGAGGGCTTCAGCTGCTGCAGGCGGCCCAGCAGGCCGTTGATGAACGACGGCGACTCGTCCGTGGACAGCGTCTTGGCCAGCGCCACGGCCTCGCTCACGGCGACGCCGTCGGGAACGTCGTCGTTGTAGAGCAGTTCCCAGGTCCCGATCCGCAGGATGATGCGGTCTACCGAGGGCATCCGCTCCAGCGACCAGCCCTGCGAGTAGGTTTCGAGGAATTCGTCGATCGCGGCCTGGTGGGACACGACCCCCTCAACGATTTCCAGGGTGTAGGGGTTGATGATCTGATCCGTCTGTTCACGACGGGAACGCAGCACATCGAATGCGGAGACGGAGCGCTGCTCCGCCTCGAAGAGAACATCCAGGGCCCGGTTACGGGCCTTACCGCGTGCACTCACTAGTCGTTGACCCGGCCAAGGTAGCTGCCGTCGCGGGTGTCGACCTTGACCTTGGTGTTGTTCTCGACGAACAGCGGCACCTGGATCTCGTAGCCGGTCTCGAGGGTCGCGGGCTTGGTGCCGGCCGAGGAGCGGTCGCCCTGCAGGCCCGGCTCGGTGTAGGTGATTTCCAGCACGACGCTCGGCGGCAGTTCGATGTAAAGCGGGTTGCCCTCGTGGATGGCGATGTTGACCATCTGGTTCTCGAGCATGAAGTTGGTGGCGTCGCCGACGGTAGCGGCGGACACGGTGAGCTGGTCGAAGTCCGAGGTGTCCATGAACACGAAGTCGGCCCCGTCCTGGTACAGGTACTGGTAGTCGCGGCGGTCAACCGTGGCGGTCTCGATCTTGAGCCCGGCGTTGAAGGTCTTGTCGACGACCTTGCCGGACATCACGTTGCGCATCTTGGTGCGGACGAAAGCGCCGCCCTTGCCGGGCTTGACGTGCTGGAACTCGATGATGTTCCAAAGCTGGCCCTCAAGCTTCAGCACGGTTCCGTTCTTGATGTCGTTAGTGGTTGCCACAGTATCCTCAGGTTTCTTTGTTGACTGGTTCTAGCCGCCAGCCGCTTATGCCAGGCAGGCATGCCGATCCGGCCCGCCAGCGCGTATTTATCAAAAATCCAAAAACCATTCTACCGGTTTTGCCGGTGCGCTGCCGGACGGGCCAGGAACGGCCCTTAGCAGGCCAGGTCAAGCACGTCCCGGGCGCGCTGCAGCGCCACGGTCGAGGAGTAGATCAGCGCGGCATCAGCCGAGCCCGCCACCCGCAGGTCCAGCGCCTTGGCGAAGGACTCGACGGCGGCGGCGATGTTGCCGGCGGCGAAGTAGGACCGGCCAAGGTGCTGCCGGACCACGGCCTCGTCGGGAGTGCCCTGGGCTTCGGCGAGGAGCTGGCGGTAAAGCTCTACGGCGCGGTCGAAGCGGTGCGACACCCGCAGGACTTCCGCCTCGAACATCCGCAGCCGGAACGAATCCGGGTCCTTGTACCGGGCCTCGGCGAGCAGCTCGGCGGCCTCGCCCGGGTGCCCTTCCACGAGGCGCACGAAGATCAGGTCCGTGTCGTCCGTTGAGGCGGCCAGCGCCGCGGCGCAGGCTTCCCCGTTGACCACCTGCGGCATGAGGGTTTCCGGGTTGATCCGGATGCCGGGGAACCCGCCGTCGGGCCACTCGCTGGTGCCACCGCTGTCGCTGATCATCAGGACGCGATTTCCTGGTACGCCGCGAAGAGCAGCGAGGTGTCCGGCACGTCCAGGATGCCCGGGCGCCCGACGCCGTCGAGCACCACGAAGCGCAGCAGGTCGCCGCGGGACTTCTTGTCCCGCCGCATGCCGTCCAGCAACGCCTGCCAGCGGTCGCGCCGGTAGGTGATGGGCAGACCGAGGCTCTCCAGGATGCTCCGGTGCCGGTCGGCGTCGGCGTCGCTGAGCCGGCCGACGCTGCGGGCCAGTTCCGCGGCGAACATCATGCCCACCGAGACGGCGGCGCCGTGCCGCCAGGAGTAGCGTTCGGCGAGTTCAATCGCGTGGCCCAGGGTGTGGCCGTAGTTGAGGATCTCGCGCTGCCCGGTTTCCTTCAAGTCCTCGGACACGACCCGGGCCTTGACCGCGATGGCGCGTTCGATCAGTTCGCGCACCGTTTCGGAGCGCGGGTCCGACACCGCGGCGGGGTCCTTTTCAATCAGGTCGAGGATGGCCGGGTCGGCGATGAAGCCGCACTTGATGACCTCGGCCATGCCGGAGATCATCTCGTTCTTCGGCAGCGTGTCCAGCGTGTCCAGGTCGGCGAGGACGCCCGCCGGCGGGTGGAAGACGCCCACCAGGTTCTTCCCCTCGGCGGTATTGATGCCGGTCTTGCCGCCGACGGCGGCGTCCACCATGCCGAGCAGGCTCGTGGGCATGTGGATGACCTTCACGCCGCGCAGCCAGGTCGCCGCGACGAAGCCGGCGAGGTCGGTCACCGCTCCCCCGCCGACGGCGACGATTGCGTCCGAGCGGGTGAAGTCGTTCTGGCCCAGCACCTGCCAGCAGAACGAGGCCACCTCGATGTGCTTGCCTTCTTCGGCGTCCGGAATTTCGGCCGTCAGCGCCGTGAAGCCGGCGGTGGCGAGCTCCTCGCGGGCGGCGTCACCGGTGAGCCGCAGGGCGCGCGGGTGGACGACGAGGACGCGCTTGACGCGCTCCCCCAGCAGCCCGGGCAGGTTAGCCAGCAATCCGCGGCCGACGACGACGTCGTAGTTCTCCGCCGGAGCGTGTCCGGTGACTTTGATGACGGTTGATTCGGTGCTCACTTTTCAACTTTCCTTGTGGCTGCGGGGGTGCGCGTTGCCGCGGTTGGGGCGGCGGCGAGCTGCTCCAGCGCATCTTCAAGCCGGCGTGCGAGCTCCTGGACGGAACCGCTCCGGACATCGAGGGTCAGGTCCGCGAGGCGTTCATAGACCGGCTGGCGGGTGGCGAACAGCGTCCGCCAGCGTTCCATCGCGTCGCCTGCCAGGAGGGGACGCCCGGAGTTCCGGGCAATCCGCTCGGAGACGGTGTCGGCATCGCATTCGAGGTAGACCACGGTGCAGCTGGCCAGCAGCTGCTGCGTTCCGGAGTCCAGCACAGCCCCGCCGCCGAGGGAGATGACGGTGTTGGTGCCTGCGGTGTTGGTGCCTGCGGCCTCCTCGATCGCCTTGGCGACGGCCCGGGCTTCCAGTTCGCGGAACGCGTTTTCGCCGCGGCAGGCGAAAATGTCCGCGATGGTGCCGTGCTGGGCGACCACTTCGACGTCGGTGTCGACGAAGCGGGCGCCGAGCTGCTGGGCGAGCTGCTGCCCGATAGCGGACTTGCCGACCGCCATCGGGCCGATCAGGGCGACCGGGCGGTCCAGTGACTTACGCGCTGCGTGACGACCCGGCACTAGTGCCCGATCGAGTCCAGGGACGCCGGAATGTTGTCCAGGTAACCCTTGATGTTGCGGGCGGTCTCCTGCACGGAGTCGCCGCCGAACTTTTCCGTGACCGCTTCGGCGAGGACCAGCGCCACCATGGCCTCCGCCACCACGCCGGCGGCCGGGACCGCACAGACGTCCGAGCGCTGGTGGTGTGCCTTGGCGGCCTCGCCGGTGCTGATGTCGACAGTCTTGAGCGCGCGCGGCACCGTCGCGATCGGCTTCATGGCGGCGCGGACGCGGAGCACGTCGCCGATGCTCATGCCACCTTCGATGCCGCCGGCCCGGTTGGACGTGCGGATGATCCTGCCGTCGGCGTCCTTGACGATTTCATCATGGGCAGCCGAGCCGCGACGCGCAGCGGTGAGGAAGCCGTCGCCGACCTCCACGCCCTTGATTGCCTGGATGCCCATTAGGGCGGCAGCGAGGCGCGAGTCGAGGCGCCGGTCCCAGTGGACGTAGCTGCCCAATCCGGGGGGCAGGCCGTAGGCGAGGACTTCGACGACGCCGCCGAGGGTTTCGCCTTCCTTGTGCGCCATGTCCACCTCCGCGACCATGGCGTCCGAGGTCTCGCGGTCGAAACAGCGCAGCGGGTCGGCGTCGAGGGCCAGCACGTTGTCCGGCAGCGGCAGCGGCCGGCCCTCCGGGACGGAAACGCTGGCAATGGACACCGTGTGGGAGACGAGTTCGATGCCGAGCTGATTGAGGAACGCGGAAGCGACGGCGCCCAGGGCCACGCGGGTGGCGGTCTCCCGGGCGCTGGCGCGCTCCAGGACCGGGCGGGCCTCGTCAAAGCCGTACTTCTGCATGCCGGTGAAGTCGGCGTGGCCCGGCCGAGGCCGGGTCAGCGGTGCGTTGCGGGCCTGGTCCGCGAGGGCCTCGGGGTCCACCGGGTCCGCAGACATGATCTGCTCCCATTTGGGCCACTCGGTGTTGCCGACCTGGATCGCGACGGGGCCGCCCTGGGTCAGGCCATGGCGCACACCGCCCAGGACCGTCACCGCGTCCTGTTCGAACTTCATCCGGGCGCCGCGGCCGTAACCGAGGCGCCGGCGGGCCAGCGCTTCGACGATCCGGTCGCTGGTGAGTTCAACACCTGCGGGGACGCCTTCGATAATTCCGACCAGGGCCGGACCATGGGATTCTCCGGCAGTCAACCAACGCAACATAAAATCCATCCTGCCATGCAAGGCACTTAGAACACCCGCCGGGGTACCCCGACTGCGTCACACATCACATCTATGACCTCCGCCGGCACGGGTCCTTGGAGGCCGGTGAAATGGCGGACCTGCTCCACCGCCTGGTAGAGCAGCATTTCCAGGCCGGGGACCACCCGACCGCCCGCGGCCGCCCAGGCCGCGGCGATCCGGCTCGGCCACGGGTCGTAGGCCACGTCGAGGAGCACCCCGGCGACTGTGCCGCCCTTCGCGCCCAATGCTGCGGCGAGTTCCTCCGCGAGGCCGTCAGCGGCGCGGGGCGGCAGGGTGGAGATCACGATGTCCGCTGCTGCGACCGCGGGCGCTGCAGCCGTCAGCGGCAGCACCTGCAGCGGAAGTCCGACGGCGGCGGCCGCTGCCCGGGCTTCGACGGCGCGGCCGACGTCCCGGACGTAAACGGCAGCATCCGGGGCGCCGAGCTCCTTCAGCGCGGCAATGGCGGCCGCGGCGGTTCCGCCGCCGCCGAGGATGACGGCGGACGGCTCAGCGGCCACGCCGGCGTAGCGGACGGCGTTGACGATCCCGGCGACGTCGGTGTTGTACCCCACCAGGCGGACCGGCGCACCGGCGGCAGCGCCCGGCCGCTCAAAGGCCACGGTGTTGATGACGCCCAACTGCCGGGCGACGCCGCGGACCTCGTCCACCTCGGCGGCCATCGCGGCCTTGAGCGGCATGGTCACCGACAGCCCGCGCCAGCCTTCGTCCCCGCGTACGCCCGCCATGAAGGCCGGGAGGGCCTCCTCGGTGACGTCGACGGCGTCATAGGCCACTTCCACGCCGATCTTGGCGTAGGCGGCGCGATGCAGGGCCGGCGACTTTGAGTGGCTGATGGGATGCCCGAGGACGGCGGCCCGCAGCGTCACACGCAACGTCCGGGATTGGCCTCGCACCAGGCGTTGTACTTGGCCACGTAGCCGTTGTGCTCGGCCAGGGTCTTGGAGAACTTCGTCTCCTTGGTGTCCAGGTTGATGGTGACCCAGTAGAGGTAGTCGTTCTTCTTCGGCTTGGCGGCCGCGTCGATAGCCCGCTTGCCTGGCGAACCGATCGGGCCCGCCGGCAGGCCGGCGTTGGCGTACGTGTTGTATTTGTTCGACTTGTCGGCCTTCTGGTCCTCGTCGATGTGGAAGCTCCGGATGCCCAGCCCGTAGGTCACCGTGGCGTCGGACTGGATCAGGCCGTTCGTCTCGGTGTTGTTGGGCTTGAGCCGGTTGTAGATCGCGCCGGCGACGTCTCCGTATTCCGCCTGGCCACCTTCGGCCTGCACGATGCTCGCGACCGTGATGGCGTCGTACTGCTTGGCCGGATCGGTCACGCCCTGTGACTTGAGTTCCTCCAGCGTGCTGCCGACCAGTTTCTGCAGTACGTCCTTCCCGGACGTGCCCAGCGGGAAGCGGTACTCGCCCGGGAACAGGAACCCTTCGAGGTTCTTGGCCTTGGACGGCACACCGAACTGCTTCGGGGAGTCGCTGAGTGCCTTGAGCTCCGCCACCGGGATTCCGGTGCCCTCGGATATGGCCTGCAGCGATTCGCTGATCCTCAAACCGGCGCTCAGGGCAACGTACATGACCTTTTCCTGGCCCTTGTTCAACAGGACGGCCACGGCATCGGAGTTGTTCATTTCGTTGCGCATCGTGAATGTCCCCGGGCTCAGGGCGCCGCCCGAGGCGGCGAACTGCTTGACGAAGGAATCGGCGTTCGCAATGACCTTCTTGGATTCCATCTCCGCCGCCACGGACCGGGGTCCGGCACCCGGCGGAACGGTAATCGTCACCGAGCCGGTTCCCGGGCCCGGGTAGTCGGCGACCTTGTCGCCGCCGAGCAGGGGTTTGATGACCTGCGCGCCGACCACGATTGCGACCACGAACACGGCCAACGTCAGGACGAGGGCGAGGAAGCGGCGGCGCCGGCGGACCTTCTTGGAGGGGCCCTTGGCGGTGGGAATGCTGGCGGCGCCGGCCATCAGATCGTGGCCGGGCTCGTCGTCGTAGACATGGTGGGCCTCATCGTCGGGCTGGTCCGCGTAGGCCTGGTGGAAATCCGCCCCGTCGTGAAGGCCGTGGCCGTACTGCAGCGCGTCGGCCCGGCGCAGGGTCTCCTCGCGGGACATCCCGCCGGCGTACTCGTGGACCGGCTCCTCGAGCGCGGGTTCCTCGTGCTGCGGTTGATCATGGTGCGGTTCATCGTGACCGGAGTAGCCGTGGACCGGCTCCCCCTGCGCGGGGTCCTCGTGCACAGGCTGTTCCGGCTGGGGTGTGGCGTGCCCGGGCTGTTCAAGCACCGGCTCCGCGCGCACAGGTTCTGCGTGTATGGGTACTGCGTGTGCGGGATCCTCGTGCACGCGCGCGGCGGGGCTCTCGTTCACGGGTTCGTGCACGGTCGGCGCAGCCTCCGGGGGTTCCGGGGCGTCTGCGGAGGGTTCACGGGGTGCATCAGCCGTGGCCGAAGCGTCGGCTGGCGGCACGGCCGGAGCTTCCGGCCCCGTCTCGAAGGCCTGCGGCGGGATGACGTCGTGACCCTGGGTGGCCAGGAACTTCTCCTGGGCCCTGATCTCTTTGCGCGTCAGCGGTCGGCCGGCGCCGCTCTTGGCAACACCAGAGGAGTCGTCATTGTTGACCGGGCTCACTGTAGCCTTCCATTTTGGGCAGAATGCGTTGTGCAGAATGCGTGTGTACTGCCGGGACGGCCTGAGCGCCGTCACCGGGTGGCCCCGGAGGGAGGTCCGCGCTGACGCGGTTTCCTACATCCGTTCCCCTGGCCTTTTGCATATCGATCGCATGCTGCAGGATACCTGCGGCCGCGACCTGATCAACTACTTTACGGTGGTCCCTGCTGCTCATGCCAGCTTGGTGCAGGTCGCGGTGGGCTGACACGGTGCTCAGCCGTTCGTCAACCAACCTCACCGGCACGCCGGATCCGGCCTCCAATAGTTTACTGACCAGTAGCTTTGCATATTCGGTGGCCATTCGGGCGGAAGCGTGCTCCTCACCTTTCATGGTGCGCGGCAGGCCCACAAAAATTTCCACCGCTCCGAGCTCCACGGCAAGATCCGCGAGGATCCGGACGTCGGTGTTCTTCTTGGCATTGCGGGCCAGCGTACGCAGGGGCGTGGCCAGGATGCCGTCGCGGTCGCACACCGCGACGCCCACCCTGACGGTGCCGACGTCTACCCCGAGTTTCACGCCCTGGGGGTAGGCGCCGGGCACGGCCGATTCAGTCATCCAAGGTCCTGGGTTAGCGCCTGGTAATGGCGTCCACGACGGCGGAGAGGGCCGCGCCGACCTTGGTAGCGTCGGTGCCGCCGCCCTGTGCAACGTCGTCCTTGCCGCCGCCGCCGCCGCCGAGGATACCGGCGGCGAGGCGGACCAGCGCACCGGCCTTGACGCCGGCGGACCGGGCAGCCTCGTTGGTGGCGATCAGGATGACCGGGCGGTCGTTGCTGACACCGGCGACCGCGACGGCGGCCGGCTCGGAGCCCAGCCGGGTCCGGAGGTCAAGGGCGAGGCCGCGAAGGTCGTCGGCTCCGCTGACCAGGCCGGCATCGTGGGCGATCACCTTGACGCCGGCGGCGTCCTTGGCGGTGCCGACCAACTGCGCTGCGGCAGCCGTGAGCTGTTCCTTGCGGAGCCGCTCGACTTCCTTTTCCGCCGTCTTCAGCTTGTTCAGGGTGCTGGCGATCCGCTCGGTGAGCAGGCCGGAAGGAACCTTGAGCATCTCGGTGAGTTCGGTGACCAGGGCGCGTTCAGCAGCGAGGTGCCGGAACGCGTCCATGCCGACGAAGGCCTCCACGCGGCGGTTTCCCGAACCAACGGACTGTTCGCCGAGCAGCGACAGGCTGCCGATCAGCGAGGTGTTGGACACGTGCGTTCCGCCACAAAGCTCACGGGACCAGGCGCCGTCGATCTCCACGACGCGGACCTCGTTGCCGTAGTTCTCGCCGAACAGCGCCATAGCGCCGAGGGCCTTCGCTTCGGCCAGGCCCATGACCTTGGTCTGCACCTGGAAGTTGTTCCGGATGGCGATGTTGGACACTTCTTCGATCTCGGAGCGGGTGGCGGCGCTGAGGCCCTCACCCCAGGCGAAGTCGAAGCGGAGGTAGCCGGCCTTGTTGAACGAACCGCGCTGCGTAGCCTCCGGCCCGAGGATCTGGTGCAGGGCCGCGTGCACGATGTGCGTACCGGTGTGCGCCTGCTCGGCGGCGTGGCGGCGTTCCCGGTCCACGGCGGCCTGGACCAGTGAGTCGGCTCCGATTTCGCCCTCGCGGACGATTGCCTTGTGCACGCTCAGGCCCTTGATGGGCCGCTGCACGTCAAGGACCTCGACGACGAAGCCGTCTCCGGTGATCAGCCCGGTGTCGGCGGCCTGGCCGCCGGCTTCGGCGTAGAACGGGGTCTCGGCCAGGACCAGTTCGATTTCCTCGCCGGTGGAGGCCTGCGAGACCTTCCGGCCGCCGGCCAGGATGCCGCGCACCTTGGATTCACCGGCAAGCTCGGTGTAGCCGGTGAAGACGGTCTCCCCCGCGGCCAGCAGCTCCTGGAAGGCGCTGAGGTCCGCGTGGGCGCCCTTCTTGCCCTTGGCGTCCGCCTGGGCGCGCTGACGCTGTTCCAGCATGAGTTTGCGGAACTCCGGCTCGTCGACCTTGAGCCCGGCTTCCTCGGCCATTTCAAGGGTGAGGTCGATCGGGAAGCCGTAGGTGTCGTGCAGCGCGAAGGCGTCGGCGCCGGAGAGCGGCTGGCCGGCGGCCTTGGATTCCTTCACGGCGTCCTCGAGCCGCGCGGTGCCGGAGGCGATGGTGCGCAGGAACGCCTTCTCCTCGGCGTAGGCGATCCGGCTGATCCGGTCGAAGTCGGTCTCCACGATCGGGTAGACACCCTTCATGGCGTCGCGGGAGGCGGGCAGCAGCTCGGGCAGGCAGGCCTTTTCGACGCCGAGGAGCCGCATCGAGCGCACCGCCCGGCGGATCAGGCGGCGCAGCACGTAGCCGCGGCCCTCGTTGGAGGGGGTAACGCCGTCGGCGATCAGCATCAAGGCAGAGCGGATGTGGTCTGCCACCACGCGCATCCTGACGTCGTCCGTGTGGTGGGGGTCCGCCGGGGTTTCCGCGGAGGTGTATTCCTTGCCGGAGAGCGCGGCGGCCTTGTCGATCACCGGACGGACCTGATCCGTCTCGTACATGTTCTCGACGCCCTGCAGGATCATTGCGAGGCGTTCCATGCCGAGGCCGGTGTCGATGTTCTTCTTCGGCAGTTCGCCGGTGATGTCGAAGTCCACCTTGGAGCGGACGTTGTCGATCTGGTACTGCATGAAGACGAGGTTCCAGATTTCGATGTACCGGGTCTCGTCGGCCAGCGGGCCGCCCTCGATGCCGTAGGCCGGGCCGCGGTCGTAGTAGATCTCGGAGCAGGGGCCGGCCGGGCCGGGCTGGCCGGTGGACCAGTAGTTGTCCGCCTTGCCCATCCGCTGGATCCGCTCGGCCGGGACGCCGGTGTTCTTGAGCCAGAGTTCCTTGGCCTCGTCGTCCTCTTCGTAGACGGTGACCCAGAGGCGCTCGGGCGGCAGGCCGTAGCCGCCGTCGTCGACGCTCGTGGTGAGCAGTTCCCAGGCGAACTTGATGGCGTCTTCCTTGAAGTAGTCGCCGAAGGAGAAGTTGCCGCACATCTGGAAGAACGTGCCGTGCCGCGCGGTCTTGCCGACTTCTTCGATGTCGCCGGTGCGGATGCACTTCTGCACGCTGGTGGCGCGGGAGTAGGGGGCTTCCTCACGCGCGGTGAGGTAGGGGATGAAGGGGACCATGCCGGCCACGGTGAACAGCAGGGAGGGGTCGCTGGAGACCAGGGAGGCGGAGGGCACGGCGGTGTGGCCCTTGCTGACAAAAAAGTCGATCCAGCGCTTGGTGATCTCCTGCGACTTCATAACCTGGTTACTTACCCTTCAATATGCACTGCGTAGTTGGTTCCGGGCTGGTTGCCTGCCAGCGGTGTGTGCCAGCATGTGGGCGCGGGGCGTCGTGCTGCCAGCCTTCGGAAAATTCTTTGATGCGCCGGCCTGGTTCCGGCAGGCGCCCCGCGGGGCGCCGTTGTTTCCCATTCTCCCCCGGCTAGCGCCGGAGCGCATCCCGGCCGGTGACGGCGCCGTCTGCGCTGGCGTCCACCCCGAGGGCGGTGCGGAGTTCGGTTTCCCGCTCGAGCATCCCGACGCGGACGGCGTCGGCGAAGTCGTACACGCCGTCGGCGAGCCGGCCGACGGCACGGTTCAGGCCTTCGGGGCCAAGGGTCGACTGCGCCTCGGTGAGCTTGCGGAAAGCGATGACACCGATCGCGACGCCGATGCCCATCCAGATGATTCTGTTCATGTCAGATCCTGTCAGCGTGATCGGTTTGGTCAGCGGCTACGGCGGCCGGTGGCGGGCTTCTTGCGGGCTGAGAAGGCGGACCGCACACCGTAGCTGAAGGCGGCAACCTTGATCAGCGGCGAGCCGACGGTCGCGGCGACCAGCGAGGACAGCGCCGAGATGTTGGCGGAGGCGTCTGAGACGTTGGAGGCGATCCCGTCGACCTTCTTCAGCTGCTGGTTGGTGGTGGAGACGGTGGCGGTGACCTCATCCATGAGCGGGGTGGCGCCGTCGCTGATCGAGCGGATGGTGCTGCGGACCTCGTCGAACACACCACCGAGCTTGAGGATCGGTACGGCGAGCAGCAGGACCAGCAGTGCAAACACTCCGGCCGCGATCAGGCCGGCAATATCGCCACCAGACATAGACGTTCATCTCCTTGAAACTACGTGGATTCCTGCGTGGTCCTCCACTGGCCGGGCATGGCAAGCGGAGAACTCCCCCAAGTACCTTACATACAAAGAAGCCCGCGGCGCTTGCCACGGGCTTCTTTGTAAGGTGTCGCGTTGGATCTAGCGTGCGTAGAATTCCACGACGAGCTGCTCTTCGCAGGTCACGGGGATCTCGGAGCGCTTCGGGCGACGGACCAGGCGTGCCTGCAGGGCGTCAAGCTTGACGTCCAGGTAGGCCGGAACCATCGGCAGCACGTCGCGGTGCGCGCCGGCTGCTGCCACCTGGAACGGAGGCATGGTCTCGCTGCGGCTGTGGACGTGGACCAGCTGGCCCTCACCGACGCGGAAAGACGGGCGGTCAACGCGGATGCCGTCAACCAGGATGTGGCGGTGCACAACCAGCTGGCGGGCCTGGGCGATGGTGCGGGCGAAGCCGGCACGCAGCACGAGGGCGTCGAGACGCATTTCGAGCAGTTCGATCAGGTTTTCACCGGTCAGGCCCTTGGTGCGGCGTGCTTCTTCGAAGGCACGGGTCATCTGGGCTTCGCGGATGCCGTACTGGGCGCGCAGGCGCTGCTTTTCGCGCAGACGTACGGCGTAGTCGGAGTCCTGCTTCTTGCGGGCACGGCCATGCTCACCGGGGCCGTACGGGCGGCGCTCCATGTACTTGGCGGCCTTGGGGGTCAGAGCGATGCCGAGTGCACGCGAGAGGCGTGCGGTACGGCGAGCACGAGTGTTGTTAGCCACTTGTGTCCTTCCAATATCTGCGGTGTGTCAGTGTTACTGGCCTCCACGATGGAGAGCATCGGCCAACCGCTGCCTTTTGCTACTGGGCACAGGGCGAACCCATCAAATCAGCAGGAACTGCCGAGAACTGGTGGATTGTGCGTCCGTGCCTTGCCAGACAACGATCAATCCTACCAGAGGTTCACTTGCCCCGGATGATCTTCCGCAGCCGTTCCAGCCGGGTGGAGATGTCGCGTTCGGCGCCGTTGCCGGTGGGTTCGTAGTAGTTCCGGCCAACGAGGTCGTCCGGCGGGTACTGCTGGGTGGCCACCGCATGCGGCGCGTCGTGCGCGTACTTGTAGCCCTTGCCGTGCCCCAGCTGCTTGGATCCGGGATAGTGGGCGTCGCGCAGGTGCGCAGGGATGCCGTTGCCGAGGCCGGCACGGACGTCGGCGATCGCCTGGTTGATGCCCATGTACGCGGCGTTGGATTTCGGTGCGGTGGCAAGGTGGACCACGGCCTCGGCCAGGATGATGCGCCCCTCGGGCATGCCGATCAGCTGCACCGCCTGGGCCGCCGCCACCGCGGTCTGCAGCGCGGTGGGGTCGGCCATGCCGACGTCCTCGGCCGCGGAGATGACGATCCGGCGGGCCACGAAGCGGGGATCCTCCCCTGCCTCAAGCATCCGGGCCAGGTAGTGCAGCGCTGCGTCGACGTCGGATCCGCGGATGGACTTGATGAACGCGCTGGCGACGTCGTAGTGCTGGTCGCCGGCGCGGTCGTAGCGCACCGATGCGACGTCGAGGGCACGTTCGGTGTGCTTGAGCTCGATCCTGACGGGTGCATCTCCGCCCGCCCCGGCGATCCCGTCAGTGTCGTCCGCGTCCCCGAAGGCGACGCCGGCGGCGGCCTCCAGCGCCGTGAGCGCCCGGCGCGCGTCCCCGCCGGAGAGCCGGACCAGGTGGGCGAGTGCTTCCTCGTCCAGTTCCACCTTGCCGTTCAGGCCCCGCGCGTCCGTGGCGGCCCGGCGCAGGAGTCCTTCGACGTCGGCGTCGGTCAGCGGTTTAAGCGTCAGCAGCAGCGAGCGGGACAGCAGCGGCGACACCACGGAGAACGAGGGATTTTCCGTGGTGGCCGCGACCAGGACCACCCAGCGGTTTTCGACGCCGGGCAGCAGCGCATCCTGCTGGGCCTTGTTGAAGCGGTGGATCTCGTCGAGGAAGAGCACGGTGGTGGTCTTGTACAGGTCCCGCGCGGTGAGGGCCTCATCCATGACCCGGCGGACGTCCTTCACGCCGGCGGTGATGGCGGAGAGCTCGACGAACTTCCGGCCCGGGCCCTTGGCAATGACGTGTGCCAGCGTGGTCTTGCCGGTGCCGGGCGGGCCCCAGAGGATCAGCGAGCTCGGTCCGGCCGGTCCGGTGGCGTCGCTGCCGGCCGCCAGCTGGCGCAGCGGCGATCCCTGGCCCAGGAGGTGTTGCTGGCCCACAACGTCGTCGAGGCTGCGCGGCCGCATCCGGACGGCCAGCGGGCTGCGCGGAGTGGAGCGGGCTGTTGTGCCGCTCGGGGAGCTGGCACCTCCGGACTCTTCGGCGTCGACGTCGTTGGTCGCCGACGCGTTGTCCTGCCCTGAGCCAAAGAGATCATCCACATAGATAGGCTACTTCTAGTTCCTGCCCGCCCCGACACGGCGGCCGCCCCTGCACCCTCACAACGGAGATCCGCGCCATGGCCAGCCCCGACACCCGTGTGGCGTTCGTCTCCGGCGGAAGGCTGCCCGGCTGGGTGGAGCGGTTCCGCGCCAGCCACGGGGAGTTGCGGGAGGAGCACGACGATGCCGGCCTGCGGCTGCTCGCGGCCGACGGCGCCACCGCCCTGCTGCTCCCGCCCTGGCCCGACGGCGGACGGCCCGGCCGCGGGAACGATCCCGTGGCCCGGCTGGCGTCGCTGGCCTCTCAGCCTCGCCGGCTCGGCCTGGTGCTGGTGCGCCGCGGCGGCTACTCGGTGGCGGTGGTGTCCGAGGGCCGGGTGCTCGCCGCCAAAACCGGGACCCGGCATGTGCAGTCCCGCACCGCGGCGGGCGGCTGGTCCCAGCAGCGTTTCGCCCGGCGCCGCGCCAACCAGGCCGACGCCCTGGTGGAGGCCGTGGCCGAGCATGCCGCCCGGATTTTCGCGGACCACAGCGTCGAATACCTCGCCCCGGGCGGGGACCGCACCCTGGCCGAGCAGGTACTCGCCGAACCCGTGCTCAAGCGTTACGCGGCGCTGGTCCGGCTGCCGTTCCTGGACGTCCCGGACCCGCGGGCGGCCGTGCTGAAGAAGGCCGCGGCCGACGTGTGTGCGGTGCGGATCATGGTCACAGACCCGCCGGCGTAGGGCGCAGGATCTCCCTACCCGGCCGTTTCGACGGTTCCGTGCCCGTTCGACGCTGCGAAACACCTTGGTCGCAGGGAACCGTCGAAACGGCCCGAGGGATCCGCGGTCAGCAGCCGGTCAGGTGTCGCTTGGGGCGCTCCTGCCGGTACAGATACCGGCCGGACTCCTCGAAGCCGGCGCGGGCGTAGAGTTCCTGGGCTCCGGTGTTGGCCGCCGTGACGAGCAGCCAGTAGCCGGCCAGGTCCCGGCGCGTTCCCTCACCCAGCAAGGCGTGCAGCACCCTGGCGGCGTAACCCCGCCGGCGCGCGTCGGGACGGGTCGCCATGCAGTAGAGACCACCCCACCGGGCGCTGCCAGGTTCCGCGAGGGGCAGGGCAAGGCGTCCGACGGCGGCGGGGGCGCCGTCGGCGTCCCGCACGAGGGCGTAGAGCGAGGGACAACCGGTCAGGATGCCGCGGGCCACGTCCAGGGCCGGCTCGTCGCCGCGGCCGTCGACGCTCCACCACAGCTGCAGCCACTCGTCGGAGGGTTCCGTGGAGAGCTCGACGCCGCGGGCCGAACCCGGAGCCGGCCTACCTCCGGCCCGGACCAGGACGAGGGTTTCCGACTGGCGGGTGAAACCTTCGGTATCGAGGAGGGCGTTGAGCGGCGCGGAGCGCGGGTCGTCGAAGACCTGGAAGATCAGCGGCTGGCGGCGGTCCCGGTACCAGAGCCGGGCGTCCCGGAGCGCGGCGAGCTGCGCGTTCGGGTCAGCTCCCGGCTGGCGGGGCCACACCGAGTTGGCCCGCTGCGTCACGCCCGAGGCAGCCCGAAGCTCCCAGCCGCCGCAGTCCTCGCGGTCGGCGGCTGGCCACGCGGCGTCCATCAGGGCCTCAAGGCCGGGCACTGCTTCCATGTTCGTGACCTCCGCAAAAGAAATGACCACCGGTTTGAACGGCAAAGGCCCCCCGGTTGCCCGGGGAGCCTTTGCTGCTGATCGGGTCAGGCTACTTTGAGCCCTCGTCCTTCTTGGCTTCCGGCTTGAAGTCGACGCCGGCCTCCTTGCGCTGCTGCGCCGTGATGGGCGCGGGCGCCTGGGTCAGCGGGTCGTAGCCGCCGCCGGACTTCGGGAAGGCAATGACGTCGCGGATGGAGTCCACGCCGGCGAGCAGCGAGACCACGCGGTCCCAGCCGAACGCGATGCCGCCGTGCGGGGGCGCGCCGAACTTGAAGCCCTCGAGCAGGAAGCCGAACTTCTCCTGGGCGTCCTCGTGCGAGAGGCCCATGACCTTGAAGACCCGCTCCTGGATGTCGCCCTGGTGGATACGGATGGAGCCGCCGCCGATTTCGTTGCCGTTGCAGACAATGTCGTAGGCGTAGGCCAGCGCGGTTTCCGGGTCCGTGTCGAAGCTGTCCATGAATTCCGGTTTGGGCGAGGTGAATGCGTGGTGCACGGCCGTCCACTTGCCGCCGCCGACGGCGACGTCGCCGGACGCGACGGCCGCTGCCGCCGGTTCGAACATCGGCGCGTCGACCACCCAGCAGAACGCCCAGTCGCTCGGGTTGATCAGGCCGGTGCGGTGGCCGATCTCGACCCGGGCGGCGCCGAGCAGCGCACGGGACGGGGTCTTCTCACCGGCGGCGAAGAAGATGCAGTCCCCGGGCTTGGCGCCGACGGCGTCGGCGAGGCCGGCGCGTTCGGTCTCGGTCAGGTTCTTGGCCACCGGACCGGCAAGCTCGCCGTCTTCCTTGAAGAGCACGTAGGCGAGGCCCTTGGCGCCGCGCTGCTTGGCCCATTCCTGCCAGGCATCCAGGGCCCGGCGGGCCTGCGAGGCGCCGCCCGGCATCACGACGGCACCAACGTAGGGCGCCTTGAAGACGCCGAAGTTCGTGTCCTTGAAGAACTCGGTGAGCTCGGTCAGCTCCAGGCCGAAGCGCAGGTCCGGCTTGTCCGAGCCGTAGCGGGCCATCGCATCGTTGTAGGTGATGCGCTGGATAGGGGTGGGGATCTCGACGTCGATCAGCTTCCACAGCGCCTTCACGATGCTCTCGCCGAGGCCGATGATGTCATCCTGCTCCACGAAGCTGGCTTCGATGTCGAGCTGGGTGAACTCAGGCTGGCGGTCGGCGCGGAAGTCCTCGTCGCGGTAGCAGCGGGCGATCTGGTAGTACTTCTCGAAGCCGCCGACCTGCAAGAGCTGCTTGAAGAGCTGCGGCGACTGCGGCAGCGCATACCAGGAACCCGGTGCGAGGCGGGCGGGGACGACGAAGTCGCGGGCGCCTTCCGGCGTCGAGCGGGTCAGCGTGGGCGTCTCGATCTCGACGTAGCCGTCCTGGTGCAGCAGTTCGCGGGCCACCCGGTTGGCTTCGGAGCGCAGGCGAAGGTTGCGGGCCGGGCCCGGGCGGCGCAGGTCCAGGTAGCGGTGCTTGAGGCGGGCTTCCTCGCCCACCTCAACGTGCTCGTCGATCTGGAACGGCAGCGGGTCAGAGGTGTTGAGGATGGTGACCTTCTCGGCCATGACCTCGATCTCGCCGGTGGCCAGCGCCGGGTTCTCGTTGCCCTCGGGACGCTTGGCGACGGTGCCGATTACCTGCAGCACGAACTCGTTGCGGAGGCCGTGGAAGACCTCTTCTTCGCGGACGACCACCTGGGCGACGCCCGAAGCGTCGCGCAGGTCCACGAATGCGACACCACCGTGGTCACGACGCCGGCCGACCCAGCCGGCGAGGGTTACGGTTTGTCCAATGTGCTCGGAGCGAAGGGATCCGAGGTCGTGTGTGCGCAGCACAGCTCGCCTTTCAGAAGGAAAACAGGGTGGTGTTAAATGGGACCGCTACGGGAACGATCCCGTTCGAGTTTACCCGTTGGAAAGGCCCCACCCGCCATGGCTAGCCATCCGCCCGTGCCGGGGCAGCTAAAGCGCCGACTCGGCGTCGTCGATTCCACCGCGATCGGTCTCGGCTCAATGCTGGGCGCCGGCGTGTTCGTGGTGTTCTCCCCCGCCGCAGCCCTCGCCGGGCCGCTGCTCACCGTCGCAGTGGCCCTGGCCGGCCTGGTGGCCTACTGCAACGCGGTGGCGTCGGCACAGCTGGCCGCCAGATATCCGTCCAGCGGCGGCACCTACGTGTACGGCCGCCGGCAGCTGGGCGAATGGCCCGGCTTCATCGCCGGGTGGGGTTTCGTGACCGGCAAGACGGCTTCCTGCGCGGCCATGGCTCTAACGTTCGGGCATTACTTGGCGCCCGGCTTCGCTACGCCGGTGGCGGTTGCCGCCGTCGTCGTGCTGACCGGCGTAAACCTGCTGGGCATCACCCGTACGGCGCTGCTGACCAAGATCCTGCTCGCCGTCGTGCTGGCCACGCTCGCGTTCGTTTCCGTGGCCTCGGTTATCGGCCCGCACCCTGAAGGCGCCGGCGCGGCACTGGGCGGACCGTTCGGGGCAATATCACTCCAGGCGCTACAGCCCGGTGCCACCGGCGGGGCGTGGGGCGTGTTGCCTGCGGCGGGGCTGATGTTCTTCGCCTTCGCCGGGTACGCACGGATCGCCACCCTGGGCGAAGAGGTCAAGGATCCAGCCACCACCATCCCGCGGGCCATCCTCGCCGCCCTCGCCGCGGCCTTCCTGATCTACCTCGGACTCGCGGCCCTGCTGCAGTGGCACCTGCCGGCGGACCAACTGGCCGGCTCATCCGCCCCGCTGCTCGACGCCGTGACCAACTCGTCGCTGCGCGCCGGCGCCCCCTTCGTACAGGCCGGGGCCGCCGCCGCGTGCCTCGGCGCCCTGCTGGCGCTGATCACCGGCGTGGGCCGGACCACCATGGCGATGGCGCGGGAAAGGGACCTGCCCGCCCCGCTGGCCCGGGTCGGCGGGGCGCACACTGTTCCGGTCGTGGCCGAGCTGACCGTCGCCGCGGCCGTGATCGTGCTGTTGCTGACCACGAACGTGCTGACGGTGGTGGGCTTCTCCAGTTTCGGTGTGCTGATCTACTACGCCGTGACGAATGCCGCCGCGTTCACCCTCACGGGCCCCCGCCGCCTCGCCCCGCGCTGGCTCAATGCCCTCGGATTCGCCGGCTGCCTGGTCCTGGCCGTGACACTGCCGCCCGCCTCGGTGCTGGGCATGGCGGCGGTGCTGGCTGTGGGCGTCGCCGGACGGTTCCTGGTGCTGGCGCACCGAAGGCGCAGCGGACGCTGAAACGGTGCGCGCCGCGGAAGGGCTTAGGCCCTGGTCACGCGGACGTGCAGGTCCTCCTCGGCCGGCGCCCAGCCGGCCGGATCGGCGTCGCCCTGCTCGCCGGTGCGGATGTCCTTGACCTGGTGCTTGCCGTCGTCGTCGGTGAACCAGACGAACGGGATGCCGCGGCGGTCCGCGAACTTGATTTGCTTGCCGAACTTCTCTGCCTTTGCCGCGACCTCCGTGGCGATCCCGCGGGCGCGCAGCTGCGCCGCGACGTCCTGCGCCGCGCCCCAGCTCTCGTCGTTGGTCAGCGCCACCAGAACGGCGGTGGGCACGGCCCGGGACGCCTTGGCCAGCTCCTGGCTGAGCATGCGCGACACCAGCCGGGTCACGCCGATCGACAGTCCGACGCCGGGGAACTTCCGGTTGCCCTTGCTCGCCAGCGCGTCGTACCGGCCGCCGGAGCAGATCGAACCCAGCTGCTCGTGGCCCACCAGGACGGTTTCCACCACGGTGCCGGTGTAGTAGTCCAGGCCACGGGCGATGCTGAGGTCCGCGACCACCTTGCCCGGCGCGCGCTGGACGGCGGCGGCTATGACCTGCTCCAGCTCGTTGAGGCCTTCCTCGAGCAGCTCGTTGCTCACGCCGAGCGCCCGGACCTGCTGCACGAACGAGGTGTCCCCGGTTCGGATTCCGGCCAGCTTGAGCGCTGCCTGCGCCTGCTCCTCGGTGGCGCCGAGCTCGGTCTGGAGCAGCTCAGCGACCTTGGCCGCGCCGATCTTCTCGAGCTTGTCGATGCTGCGCAGGACCCCTGCCGTGTCGGTCAGGCCGATGCCGTTGTAGAAGCCCTCGGCCAGTTTGCGGTTGTTGACCCGGAGCAGGAAGTCCGGGATCGGCAGGGCACCCAGCGCCTCAGCAATCACGAGCGCGATTTCGACGTCGTAGCGGAACGGCAGCTCGCCGTCGCCGACGATGTCGATGTCCGCCTGGGTGAACTCGCGGGCGCGGCCCTCCTGCGGACGCTCACCGCGCCAGACTTTCTGGATCTGGTAGCGCCGGAACGGGAACGCCAGGTAACCGGCGTTCTCCACCACGTAGCGCGCGAACGGCACGGTGAGGTCGTAGTGCAGGGCCAGGGCGTGCGGATCGGCCTTGTGGGACGCGGCTGGGTCGCTCGTAGCGCCGCCGGCCCCCTCGTCGTCCTGCAGCCGGCTGAGGCCGTAGACCTCTTTGTCGATTTCGCCCTTGCGGAGCAGCTGTCCCACCGTCTCCACGGCGCGCGTCTCAATGGAGGAGAAGCCGTGCAGCTCAAAGGTCCGCCGCAGGGTGTCCAGCACATGCAGTTCCACCAGCCGCTCCTCGGGAAGCCACTCGGGGAATCCGGACAGGGAGGCGGTGCGTGCCATGGTGGAATTTTCTCCTCAGATAACGACGGCGGCTGCAACGGCCGCGGCGTCGCGCGCTGACCGGCCAGTCGTGCATAAACTGTGTGCGGCAGTCAGTTTATGCTTTCGGCGCGCGCATCTCTAATGCGCGGCTCCGAAACGGTTGCCGCCGGCGGTACTGCCGGAAGCTTGCGTGTTGCACCCGGATCGGCGCCGACGGCGCGGCCCGGGGTGCGGCCCTACAACCAGGAGGACTTTTGGCGGCCAGTTCACGGAGCGCCCGCGAAGCCAAGCGGCGCGTCCAGCAGATGGAGGCGAAGCGCGAGCTGCGCCGGGAGCAGGACAAACGCCGGAAACGCGACAATGTCCTCGCGACCGCCGGCGGCGCCGCCGCCCTCGTCCTCGCCGTCGTGCTGCAGCTGACGGTGTTTTCCAGCAATCCCAGCGAGGACGAGTTCAAGGCCGCGGAAGCCGGGCTGCAGAGCCCGTCGGCCTCCGCCACCCCGTCCCCCGCCGCGAGCAACGGCGCGAACATTCCAAAGCCGGAGACCGCGTCCGGCAAGACCTTCACCGGCACCCTGGCCCTCAACCGCGGCAGCCTGGGGGTCACGTTGGACGGCAGCAAGGCTCCGCAGGCGGCCGCCGTGTTCAAGTCCCTCGCGGACAAAAACTTCTACAAGGGCCTCAGCTGCCACCGGCTTACCACCGCCGCGTCCTTCGGCGTGCTGCAGTGCGGTTCCAAGTCCGGTGACGGCAGCGGCGACCCCGCGTACACCTGGGGTCCGCTGGAAAACACCCCTGCCGACAACAAGTACCCGGCCGGCACCATCGCCGTGGCACGGACCGGCGGCAACGCGTACGGCAATGGAACCCAGTTCTTCATCGTTTACAAGGACACCGTGATCCCCGCCGACGCCGCCGGCGGTTACACGGTGGTCGGCAAGGTCACGTCCGGGCTGGACGTGGTCAAGAAGATTGCGGCGGCCGGCGTCAAACCCGGCGCCAGCGCCACGGACGGCGCACCTGTGGAACCAGTCACGATAGACTCGTTCTCTCTGAAGTAACCAGCCGGGGCCCTCGCGGCCGCGGTGCCGGTATTTCCCTCCAAGCGAAAGACTTCTAGCGGTGACAGACAGTCAGAAATCCGACGAAACAGTGGCAGCAGCTGCCAACGAGACCGAAGCCGAGGTTACGGTGACCGAGACGGCCAACGAGCCCGGCGGCGCCAACCCGGCCACGCCGGAAGTACAGGAGGCGGGAGCCCCGGAGCCCGCGGCAACGGAGGCCGACCCCGCATCCGCAGAGGCGGACGTGCAGCCCGAGGCCGAGGAAGCAGTCCAGCCCGAGGCCAAGGAAGCAGTCCAGCCCGAGGCCGCCGCCGCCGCCGCAGAATCCGCACCGGAATCCCGCCCGGCCCCGGCTCCCGCGCCCCGTCCGGCCCCGTCACCCGCCGCCTTTGCCGCACGCCCGAAAGCAACGCCATCGCTGGCCGCGCCCGCCGCCACCCCCTCCTCCAGTGCCACATCGCTTGCCGAGGCAGCACGCTGGGGCCGCGTCGAGGGCGACGGCCACGTGTTCCTGACCATCGATGGCGAGGAACACCCGGTCGGCCAGTACCCCGGCGTCAGCGATGATGAGGCCCTCGGCTACTTCGCCCGCAAGTACGACGACGTCGTGGCCCAGATCGTCCTGCTCGAGCAGCGGGTTGCCTCCAAGGCTCCCGCGACTGACATGCAGAAGACGGTCACGCACCTGCGCGAGCTGCTGGCCGAGCGCAACATGGTGGGCGACCTCCGAGCCGCGGAGGGTCGCCTGGACACGCTGTCGGGCCAGATCACCGAACTCGAAAAGACCGAGAAGGCGGAGCACGACGCCGTCCGCGCCGCCGAGCTGGCAGCCCGCGAAGCGATCGTGGCCGAGGCCGAGGAGATCGCCGGGCACGATCCCGCGCAGATCCAGTGGAAGACCTCCAGCGCCCGGATGAACGAGCTCTTCGAGAGCTGGAAGACCGCCCAGAAGAGCGGCGTCCGGCTTGGCCGCAGCAACGAGGACGCGCTGTGGAAGCGGTTCCGCGCCGCCCGCACCGTCTTCGACCGCCACCGCCGCGCGTACTTCTCGCAGCTGGACAGCAACAACTCCGCGGCCAAGGCGGCCAAGGAGAAGCTGATCACCGAGGCCGAAGCGCTGTCCTCCTCGACCGACTGGGGCTTCGCTGCCGGCGAATACCGCCGCCTGATGGATCAGTGGAAGGCCTCGCCGCGCGCCAGCCGCAAGGACGACGACGCCCTGTGGGCACGTTTCCGCGCCGCGCAGGACGTCTTCTTCACCAATCGCCAGGCCGCCAACGAGGAGATCGACCAGGAGTACGGGGCGAACCTCAAGGTGAAGGAAGCCCTGCTGGTGGAGGCCAACGAACTGCTCCCGATCAAGGACCTCGCCGCGGCCAAGAAGGCGCTGCAGTCCATCCGTGACCGCTGGGAGGAAGCCGGCAAGGTTCCCCGCGCGGACATGGGCCGGATCGAAGCCGGCCTGCGGAAGGTGGAGGACGCCGTCCGCCACGCCGAGGACGAGAACTGGAAGCGGTCGAACCCGGAAACGAAGGCCCGCACCAACAGCGCCCTCTCCCAGCTGGAGTCTGCCATCGCGGGGCTGAAGGACGATCTGGCCAAGGCCGAGAAAGCCGGCGACGAGCGCAAGATCAAGGCAGCCCAGGAAGCCCTGGAGGCCCGCCAAGCCTGGCTTGAGCAGCTCGAGCGGTCAGCCAGCGAACTCTCCTAGGAACAGCTAGCAGCGACAGGCCCCTCCCGGTTATCCACATGACCGGGACGGGGCCTGTTTCGCGTCCGGGGCCACGCGGCACGATGGCTGAATGACCCTGCGCCCCGGCTACCCCGCCGCCAGTTCCCCGGGTGCCGGCCCCGCGGCTGGCGGCCAGCCGGCGTCCGCTCCGGGCCAGCCCGGCGGTGCACCGTCGGTGCTCTACTCCCCCGGGACGCTGTTCTCATGGGCGGAGCTGCAGGCCATGGCGTCCGACGGCGTGCTGACGCAACTCTCCCAGCGCGGCTACCTCCCGCCCGGCGCCGCGTCCACCCCGCAGCTGCGCGCCCGGGCGGCGGCCTGCACCATTCCGCCGCCAATCCGGCAGCGCGTGGTCGCGGGACGGATGACGGCGGCGTGGATCTACGGCTGCGCCGGGGAACCGGACCGGACGGCCCTGCTCGTGGACGCCAACCGGCGCGTTTCAAGCCTCCGGGCCACCCGCGGCTGCACCTTCCATGAGGTGCGGCTGGGGCCGTTCGACGTCGTCAGCCTCGGCGGGCTCATGGTCTCCAGTCCGCTGCGGACGGCAGTGGACATCGCCCTGCATGTGGACGCAGAGCGGGCAGTGCCCGCCCTCGGAGCCTTCCTGGCCGCGCCGGAGCTGAACGTGCGGCTGCGGTTGCTCATCCGCGCGGTGGAGGCCACGCCCCGGCTGCCGTACCGGAGGTCGGCCCTGGCGAAACTCGCGGCCTTGCTGCCGGAGCAGGACCGCGGCACTGTCCCGGATTGTTAGCCGGTCCGGGATGCTAGCTGCGGCGGCGGTTGCCCGTGGTGCGATAGACGTCGAAGACACCGTCGATGCGCCGGACGGCACTGAGCACGTGGCTCAGGTACTTTGGATCGCCCATCTCGAACGCGAACTTGGAGATCGCCACCCGGTCGGTGGAGGTGTGCACGCTAGCGGCCAGGATGTTGACGTGGTTCTCCGAGAGGATCCGGGTGACGTCGGAGAGCAGGGACTTGCGGTCCAGGGCCTCCACCTGGATTTCCACCAGGAAGACGCTGGACTGGGTCGGCGCCCACTCCACCTCGACGATCCGGTCCGGCTGGTCCATCAGGCCGGACACGTTGGTGCAGTCGGTCCGGTGCACGGAGACGCCGGAACCGCGTGTGACGAAGCCCAGGATCGGGTCCGGCGGCACCGGGGTGCAGCAGCGTGCCAGTTTCACCCAGACGTCATCGACGCCGCGGACCACGACGCCGGAGTCCGAGTACCGCGTCTTGGTGACCTGCGTGGGGATCGAGATCTCGGTGAGGTCGTCCTCGGGAGTTTCGTTCCCTCCGAGGCTCTCGACGAGCCGCTCCATCACGGACTGGGCCGAGGTGTGGCCGTCGCCCACGCCCGCGTAGAGCCCGGAGATGTCCGCGTACTTGAAGTCCTCGGCAATCGCGGCGAGGGCGTCGTGGGTCATCAGGCGCTGCAGCGGAAGGTTCTGCTTGCGCATTGCCTTGGTGAGCAGTTCCTTGCCGCGGTCGATCGCCTCTTCGCGGCGTTCCTTGCTGAACCACTGCCGGATCTTGTTCCGCGCACGGGCACTCTTGACGAAGTGCTGCCAGTCCTGGCTGGGGCCGGCGCCTTCGGCCTTGGAGGTGAAGATCTCCACCCAGTCGCCGTGGTTGAGTTCGCTGTTGAGCGGCACGAGTTTGCCGTTGACGCGCGCGCCGATGGTCCGGTGCCCGACTTCGGTGTGGACCGCGTACGCAAAGTCCACCGGCGTCGAACCGGCCGGGAGGGCCATGACCTCGCCCTTGGGCGTGAACACGAACACTTCGCGGGCGTTGATCTCGAAGCGCAGCGAATCGAGGAACTCGCCGGGGTCGGAGGTTTCCTGCTGCCAGTCCACGAGCGACCGCAGCCAGCCCATGTCCCCGTCGCGCGGGCTCCCCGGACCGGCCGCCGTGCGGTTGGGCTGGTCCTTGTACTTCCAGTGCGCGGCGACGCCGTATTCGGCGCGGCGGTGCATCTCGTGGGTCCTGATCTGGATTTCCACCGGCTTGCCGCCCGGGCCGATCACCGTGGTGTGCAGCGACTGGTACATGTTGAACTTCGGCATCGCGATGTAGTCCTTGAACCGGCCCGGGAGCGGGTTCCAGCGCGAGTGCATGGCACCGAGGGCTGCATAACAGTCGCGCACCGAGTCGACGAGAACCCGGACACCCATCAGGTCGTTGATGTCGTCGAAGTCCTTATCGCGGACGATCATCTTCTGGTAGATCGAGTAATAGTGCTTGGGCCGGCCGGTAATCGTGGCCTTGATCTTGGCCGCGCGCAGATCCTCGGTGATCTGGTTGCGGATGACGGCGAGGTTCTTCTCCCGCTCTGGGGTGCGGTCCCCCACCATGCGCACGATTTCCTCGTAGACCTTCGGGTACAGCGCAGCGAAGGAGAGGTCCTCGAGTTCCCACTTGATCGTGTTCATGCCGAGCCGGTGGGCCAGCGGCGCAAAGATCTCCAGGGTTTCGCGGGCTTTGCGGGCCGAGGACTCGGCCGAGACAAAACGCCAGGTGCGGGCGTTGTGCAGCCGGTCCGCAAGCTTGATCATGAGCACGCGGATGTCCTTGGCCATGGCCACGACCATCTTGCGCACGGTCTCGGACTGGGCGGCCTCGCCGAAGCTGACCTTGTCCAGCTTGGTCACGCCGTCGACCAGCATGGCCACCTCCGGACCGAACTCACCCTTGAGATCATCCAGGGTGTACGAGGTGTCCTCGACGGTGTCGTGCAGCAGCGCGGCGGCCAGCGTCGTCCCGCTCAATCCCAGCTCGGCCAGGATCGTCGCCACGGCCACCGGGTGTGTGATGTACGGGTCGCCGCTCTTGCGCTTTTGTCCGCGGTGGCATCGTTCCGCCACGACGAAGGCGCGCTGGATCAGTTCGAAGTCGTCCTTGGGGTTGTTGGCGCGCACGGTGCGCAGCAACGGCTCCAGAATCGGCGAGTACGAGGGCGTTCCGCGGCCGGTCAGGCGCGCCAGCCGGGAGCGGGTGCGTTCGCGGCGTCCGGGGAAGGTGGGCCGGGTTCCGGAGTTGTCGACGGGCACGGCCGTGTCCGGGCGTCCGGCAGCGACCACGCCAGTCTGGGGCCCCTGGCCGGTAGCCTTATCCGCCGGGGCTGCAGGCACCGGCGTCGAACGTTCTTCCAATGAAGCACCTCTCACAACCCGTTAATTATTCAAGTCTATTCCCGCAGCAGGACACTTCGATAACCGGGACCAACGGCCACGGGCCGGAGAACGTCGCGGGGACGTTCTCCGGCCCGTCGGGCGGTCTTCTGCGGGCCTGCCGGCTAGGCCGTGGCCGGTGCCGCCTTGGCGGCATTCTCGGTGCGGCGCTGCTGCACGCGCTTGGCCTGCTTGATCAGGTCCGGCTCCCCCTGGCGCAGCCAGGCGTACAGCGGGGCGGCGACGAAGATGGTCGCCGCGGTGCCGATCAGGATGCCGACGAACAGCGCCAGCGAGAGATCCCGAAGGGTGCCCGCGCCCAGCAGTCCGGCCCCGATGAAGAGGATCGCGCCGACCGGGAGGATGGCGACCATCATGGTGTTGATGGAACGCACCAGCGTCTGGTTGACGGCGAGGTTCACTTCTTCGGCGAACGTGCGCCTGGTGGATGCCTGCAGGTCCGAGGTGTTTTCACGGATCTTGTCGAACACCACCACGGTGTCGTAGAGCGAGTAGCTGAGCACCGTGAGGAAGCCGATGATGGCCGAGGGGGTGACCTCGAAGTCGCTCAGCGAATACACCCCGGCCGTGACGAACATCGTTATCGCCATGCCGGCGAGGGCGGACAGGGACATTTTCCAGGTCCGGAAGTACAGCGCCATCAGGACTGCGGCAAGTCCCACGAAGATGGCGAGGCCGAGCAGCGCCTGCTTGGTCACGTCAGCGCCCCAGGTGGGCCCCACGAACGTCGAAGTGACCTCGTTGTCGGTCACGCCATAGGCCTTGGTGAGGCCTTCCTTGACCTTGATCACCTCGTCGTCGCTGAGCTTGTCCGTCTGGATGCGCATGGTGTTGCCGGCGACGTTGGCGACGCGCGGCAGGCTCCCGGAGACGACTTCCTGGACGGCCTTCTCGCCGAGGGCGGCGTCGCGGTCCTTGACGTTGGAGACCGTGAACTCCGAGCCGCCGCGGAATTCGATGCCCAGGTTGAAGCCGCCCTTGGCGATCGGCAGCAGGATGGAAAGCGCGACGGCGGCCGCGGCGATCAGGAACCATATCTTCTTGGAACCGACAAAGTCGTACGAGCGCTTGCCCGTGTAAAGCTCGTTACCGAAAGTGGCGAAGCTGGCCATTTACTTGCCCTCCTTGGACGCGCTCTTGGAGGAACCAGCAAGCTGTTCCTGCTTTTCCGCGAGGCGTCGTTCTGCAATGGTCATCCGGCGTTCGGCCTCGGCCGCGGCACCGGTGTTCTTGGCGCGCGGGGCCGCAACCGGCCGGTCCTCCGGCGTGCGGATGCGTCCGGCTCCCCGGTACAGGGGCACGGCGCCGAGCCGCTTCGGGTCAAGGCCCGAGAACTTGTGGCCTTCGCCGAAGAACTTGGTGCGGGCCAGGACCTGCAGGGTCGGATGGGTGAACATGAAGACCACGATCAGGTCGGCGATTGCGGTCAGGCCCAGGGTGAAGGCGAAGCCGCGGACGTTGCCCACCGCCACGAAGTAGAGCACGAGGGCTGCCAGCAGGTTGACGGCCTTGGACGCCAGCACGGTCCGTTTGGCCCGCTTCCAGCCGTTTTCCACGGCCGAGACCAGGCCGCGGCCTTCGCGCAGCTCATCACGGATGCGTTCGAAGTAGACGATGAACGAGTCCGCCGTCTGGCCGATTGCCACGATGATGCCGGCCACACCGGCGAGCGAGAGGCGGTAGTTCTCGGTCCAGCCGAGGATTGCGATGGCCAGGTAGGTCAGCGCACCGGCGACGACGAGCGAGGCGACGGTGACAAAGCCGAGCGCCCGGTACTGGAACAGCGAGTAGACCACGACCAGCAGCAGGCCGATCAAACCGGCCAGCATGCCCATCCGCAGCTGCTCACCGCCGAGGGTGGCGGAGATCTGCTGGTCGCTCTGGATCTCGAAGCTGATCGGCAGGGCGCCGAAGCGCAGCTGGTCGGAGAGGGCCTTGGCTGACTGCTCGGTGAAACCGCCGGTGATCTGCGGGCGGCCATCGGTAATGACGGCCTGGGCCCGCGGGGCGGAAATGACCTGGTCGTCCAGGACGATGGCAAACTGCGCCTTCGGGTCCGAACCGGTCTCGCCGCCGGCAGCGACGTAGAA
Organism: Arthrobacter sp. YAF16; assembly: GCF_052113385.1. Taxonomy (NCBI): domain Bacteria; kingdom Bacillati; phylum Actinomycetota; class Actinomycetes; order Micrococcales; family Micrococcaceae; genus Arthrobacter; species Arthrobacter sp. YAF16. The sequence goes on along the minus strand of NZ_JBFRDC010000001.1, from coordinate 1,456,772 downwards.
CTTGTTCAGCCGCTCGGTGACCGTCTTGAACTTGGCGGTGCCCTCGTCGTTGAACTGGATGTCGACGGCCCACTGGTTGGTCACCGCGCCCTGCGCGCCGCGCTGCAGCTGGAAGGAAGAGGTCGTGATGTCCGAGCCCTTTACCTCAACCGGCCCGAGGATGTACTTGATTGCGGGCCTGCCGTCGGAGGCGGGTTCGCAGGTAACCAGCGGCTTGGCCGGATCGGAGCGTTCCTGCTTGTCCTGGGACGGGTTGTCGCAGTCGAGCGCCTCAAACTTCTTGTAGACGTCCGCGGTGACCCAGTTCTCGTCGCTGCTGTTCTTGGGCGCGGCGGTCGGCTTGGGCAGCTTGTTCGCGGGGGTCCGGGACGCGACCGGGACGGCTGCGCCGGCGCCGGCCTGGATGACCGGGCGGAAGTTCATGTCGGCCGACGCCTGGATCAGCGCACGGGTCTCCTTCGACGGAGTGCCCGGAAGGCTGACGACGACGTTGCGGCCGGACTGCGTGCTGATTTCAGCTTCCGCGACGCCGGAGCCGTCCACACGCTGGCGGATGATCGCCACGGCCTGGTTGAGCTGTTCTTCGTTGATGTCCGAACCGCCCTCCACCTTGGGCGCCAGGATCATCTGGGTGCCGCCTTCAAGGTCCAGTGCCAGCTTGGGAGCCCAGCTCGCCTGCCCGGCCATGGTGCCGCCCGCCAGGACGGCAGTCAAGACGGCGAGAATTACGCCAAGCCAGACCAGCACCCTGAGGGCTGAGTTTTTGGGGCCAGTTCGTGCCATTGTCGATCTTTCTATTGTTTACGGAGGAACCGCCGGTGCGGCCTGTCAGGCCTGCACCGGCGGATGCCCGCGCACCGTAGCTTCGCGGGATAGCTCAGGAGGCAGACTAGCTGTCTTTCTTGCCTTCGTCGTTCAGGCGGCGCAGGGTTTCGTCCGGCGTTTCGTGGCGGGGCGCCTCACCGGCGGTGGCGGCGCTGTCGACGCCGTCGATGGTGGCATCGGTCTTCCCGAGGGTCAGCGAGGAGGCATCGTCAGGAACAACCGTCGGTTCCTCGGCGGCAACAACCGGCTCCACGATCTTGGTGACGGCCTGGCGGTGCACGGTGGCGGTGTTGCCCGGGGAGAGCTCCAAAACAACCTTGTTCTCGGCTTCGTCGATCTCAACGATGCGGCCGAACAGCCCGAAGCTGGTCATGACGTCAACGCCGGTGCCGAACTTCGACTGGAGCTCTGCCTGCTGCTGCTGCGTCTTCTTGTTGCGGCGGAACATCATGAAGACGAACACGCCGAGCATGACGAACAGGAGAATAGTCATTGGATCCAAGGGGAAAGTTCCGTTCTGTACTTGCAAGCTGGTTTCACAGCAACGTCCGTTCCGTTCCGGGGCCGCCTGGTGTGGGCCCTGGCAGTAGACCTGGCAGAAAATCATGCCCGGCCGGCAGCGGCTAGCGGTAGCCGCACACGGAAACAATGGCCCGAACGTGCCGAGCGTCATACCAGTCTAAAGGGAAAAGGTCACTAGCGAGTGCTATTGACTATTACGGATCCATTCCGGATCGACTTCGCCCTCGGCATCCACGCCGAAGCCGGCCGGTCCACTATCGGGGGTGCCGGCCTGGAACAGGTCCAGCGGGTCCTGCCCGAAGGCGCCGGCGGGCACCGCAAAACCCAGGTGGGTCCACGCCGGGGCCAGGGCAATCCGACCGCGCGGTGTCCGGCCCAGCAGACCCTCCCGGACCAGATATGGTTCGGCGACGGTTTCCACCGTTTCGGTTTCCTCGCCGACGGCGATCGCCAGGGTGGACAGGCCCACCGGTCCGCCGCCGAATTTGGTGATCAGCGCCTCCAGGACGGCACGGTCCAGGCGGTCCAGGCCGCGTTTGTCCACTTCGTACATGTCGAGGGCAGCGGACGCCGTCCGGGCGTCGATTTGATCCACGCCGTGCACCAGGGCCCAGTCCCGGACGCGGCGGAGCAGGCGGTTGGCAATTCGGGGCGTGCCCCGGGACCGGCCGGCGATCTCGCTGAACCCGGCCGAATTCACCTTCAGGTCCAGCAGGCCGGCGGAGCGCCGCAGCACCAGTTCGAGCTCCTCGACGGAGTAGAACTCGAGGTGGCCGGTGAAACCGAACCGGTCCCGCAGCGGCCCCGGCAGCAGCCCGGCGCGGGTGGTGGCGCCGACCAGGGTGAAGGGCGGGAGCTCGAGCGGGATGGCGGTGGCCCCGGCGCCCTTGCCGACGACGATGTCGACGCGGAAGTCCTCCATGGCCATGTAGAGCATCTCCTCGGCCGGGCGGGACATCCGGTGGATCTCGTCGAGGAAGAGGACTTCGCCCTCGGACAGCGAGGAGAGGATGGCGGCCAGGTCTCCGGCGTGCTGGATGGCAGGACCGCTGCTGATCCGCAGCGGGGCGTTCATCTCGGCGGCGATGATCATGGACAGCGTGGTCTTGCCCAGGCCGGGCGGCCCGGACAGCAGCACGTGGTCGGCGCTGCGGCCGCGCATCCGGGAGGCCTCCAGGACGAGGGAGAGTTGTTTGCGGACCCGGTGCTGGCCCACGAAGTCGTGCAGGTTCTTGGGCCGGAGGGCGGCCTCGATCGCGCGCTCCTCGGGTTCCTCGCCCCCGGCGACGAGCGACGGCTCAGCCACGGGCGCCTACCCTGTTGCCGGCGCGGGCGCCGTCCTGGCCCAGCCAGCGCAGCGTGGCGCGGAGGATTTCCGCGACGTTGCCCTTCTCGGCGAGCTCCGGGGAATCGGCCAGCGACTTGTCGATGCTGGCGGTGGCGTCCTTCTCGGACCAGCCCAGGCTCGTCATCGCGGCAACCACCTGCGGCTTCCACACGGCTTCGGCGGACACGGCCGGAGCGGAGCCTCCGGGCGTGCCGTGCGGGACCAGCTTGCCGGCCAGTTCCAGCACGATCCGGCCGGCGACCTTGGGGCCGATTCCGGGAACCTTGGTGAAGGCCTTGCCGTCACCGGAATGCGCGGCGACCCGGATCGCCTCGGGCTCATGGACGGCCAGGACGGCCAGGGCCAGGCGCGGGCCGACGCCGCTGACGCTGAGCAGCACGTCGAATACCTCACGTTCGTCGTCGCTGGAGAAGCCGAAAAGGGTCAGCGAGTCTTCGCGCACGATCAGGGAAGTAAAGAGCCTGCCCTCGTCCCCGACGCGGAGCTTGCTGAGGGTCTGCGGCGTCGCGTTGACGCTCATGCCGGCGCCGTTGAGGTCGATCACTGCCGAGGACAGGCCAACGTGCGCTACGGTTCCGCGGAGAAAACTGATCAAGGCCTGGCTCCTGGGTCTACGGCTGGGTTGGCAGCCGGCTATCCGAACATATCTACGAATACCCTAGCAAGCGCCCCGGACATTCAGCGCGCGCGGCGCGCCTTGGCCTCCGCGTTGGCCCAGGCGCGCTGGGCCGGGGTAAGGGACTGGCTTCCCGGCCCTGTGGTGGCCACCGCGGCACCACTGCCGGCCCGCCACGCGTGTGTGATGGCCAGTGCCAGCGCATCGGCGGCATCGGCTGGCCGCGGCGGGGCATCCAGCCGCAGGATCTTGGTGACGAGCTTGGTGACAGCGTCCTTGTTGGACGTTCCACTGCCGGTCACAGCGGCCTTGACCTCCGAGGGCGTATGCAACGCCACCGGGATGCCGCGGCGCGCGGCGGCCGCGATCACGACGCCGGAGGCCTGGGCCACACCCATGACCGTGCTGACGTTGAGCTGGGAGAATACACGTTCCACGGCGAGGACCTGCGGCTCATACTTGTCCAGCCAGTCGTCGATCGAGGTGGCGATGACAAGCAGCCGCTGGTCCAGGCTCTCCTCCGGGGAGGTGCCGACGACGCCGAACGCCACCATCGTGGCGCGGCGGTTTTTCTCGACGTCCACGACGCCGATGCCGCAGCGGGTGAGGCCCGGATCGACGCCGAGGACGCGAAGGGTCACTCGGCTTCCAGTGCGGCCTGCACTTCGTCGCTGAGGTCTGCGTTGCTGTAGACGTTCTGCACGTCGTCGAGCTCTTCCAGGGCATCCACGAGCTTCATGAACTTCTTGGCGGCGTCGAGGTCCAGCGGCACCTGCATGGAGGGCACGAACTCGGCCTCATCGGTGTCGTAGTCGATTCCGGCTTCCTTGAGCGCATCGCGGATGGCCTGCAGGTCAGTCGGTTCGGAGTGGATCTCGAAGCTGTCGCCGTTGTCCTTGACTTCCTCGGCGCCGGCGTCGAGGACGGCCATCAGCACGTCGTCCTCGCTCAGGCCGTTCTTGGGCAGCGAGACGACGCCCTTGCGGGAGAACAGGTAGCTGACCGAACCGGGATCGGCGATCGTGCCGCCGTTGCGGGAGATGGCGAGCCGGACCTCGGAGGCTGCGCGGTTCTTGTTGTCCGTAAGGCACTCGATCAGCAGGGCCGAACCCTGCGGTCCGCGGCATTCGTACATGATTTCGGTGTAGTCCACGACCTCGCCGGTGAGGCCGGCGCCGCGCTTGATGGCGCGGTCGATGTTGTCAGCGGGGACCGAGGTCTTCTTGGCCTTGGTGACGGCGAGTTCCAGGCTCGGGTTGCCGGCGAGGTCGGGTCCGCCCATGCGCGCGGCAACTTCGATGTTCTTGATCAGCTTGGCGAACGACTTGGCCCGGCGGCTGTCCAGGATGGCCTTCTTGTGCTTGGTCGTCGCCCATTTGGAGTGGCCTGACATGCTTTACGCTTCTCCTCTGATCATTCGAATAAACAATTCGTGCACGCGCTTCTCCCCCGTGACTTCCGGGTGGAAGGAGGTGGCCAGCAGCTTGCCGGAACGCACTGCAACAATTCTAGCCGTCCCGTCGAGGGATTCCGGGTGGCCGGCCTTGGACGGTTCCACCTGGGCCAGGACCTCAACGCCCGCGCCGACGCGCTCCACCCAGGGTCCGCGGATGAACACGGCGTGCACCGGGGCCACGCCGGATTCATCGGCGCTGAACTCCAGCCCCTTGAACTCAAGGTCGGTCTCGAACGATTCCCGCTGCCGGCCGAAGGCGTTGCGGCGGACCGAGATGTCCAGGCCGCCGAAGGTCTGCTGGGGGTTGCCGGAAAGGTCCAGGGCCGGGTCTGCGATGTCCGCCGCCAGCAGGATCATGCCGGCGCAGGAACCATAGACCGGCAGGCCGGCCTGAATGCGTTCGCGCAGCGGATCCCGCAGTTCGAACATCCGGGCGAGCTTGTCGATGGTCGTCGATTCCCCGCCGGGAATGATGAGGCCGTCAAGGCCGTCCAGCTCGGCGGGGCGGCGGACGCCGATGCCCGTGGCGCCGGCTGCCTCCACGGCGTGCAGGTGTTCACGGAAGTCGCCCTGGAGCGCCAGGACGCCGATCCGGAGGCCTGATCCCGCGCCGGAACCAGGCAAAGAAAGGGGGGTGGTCATGGTGCCAGCATAATGCGCCGCGCTCCCCGGGGCCGCACCGGAGCGCGCCCCCGGACCGGGTTCCATGCCGCCGCTGGGATATATTACAAAGCATGCTCTACTTCAGCGTTCCGCTCGGCAAGCTCGTCCGCCGGGTCTCCCGGCTCCGGGGCGGAGGCTCAGCCCTCCCCGGCCTGGTGGTCGAAAAAATCGACCCCGGCTTCATGCAACGGACGCTCTCCACGCTGCCGCTGGGCGTCGCCGTCGTCAGCGGCACGAACGGCAAGACCACCACCACCAAGATGGTCGTGGAACTGCTGGAGAGCCAGGGCCTGAAGGTCTTCACCAACCGCACCGGCAGCAACTTCACCCGGGGCGTGGCCGCGGCGCTGCTCGGCGAGGTGGACTGGCGCGGCCGGCTCGACGCCGACGTCGCCGTCCTGGAACTCGACGAGGCCCACGCCGTGCACTTCGTCAACAAGGTCCCGCCGCGCTACTGCCTGCTGCTGAATGTCCTGCGCGACCAGCTGGACCGCTTCGGCGAGATCGACAAGACTGCCGAGCTGCTGCAGCACATCGCCGCCAAGACCTCAGGGACCGTCGTCCTGAACCGCGAGGACCCACGCGTGGCCCGCATCGCCGACACGCTCAACGGCCCGGCGGCCGGCGGTCCCGAGGTCCGCTACTTCGGCCTCGATGATTCGCTGCTCAGCACGTTCCCCAACGACGACGAAATGCGTGCCACGCCGGGCAGCCCGGTGCCTCCGGCCCCCGCCAAGCCGGGTGCCGACGTCGTCCTCCGCCGGGTGGGCGCGGACGACGCCGACTTCGAGTACGACGGCGCGACGGTCAGCACCGGGATGAAGCTCCGCGGCGTCTACAACATCTTCAACGCTGCGGCTGCCCTGACCCTGGCGCGGGCCATCACTGGCGCCCGCGGCACGGGCACCGACCACGCCGGCCTGCTGACGGCGCTTTCCAACGTTGCCCCTGCCTTCGGACGCGGCGAAAGCCTCGTCGTCGACGGACTGCCGCTGGAACTGGTCCTGGTCAAGAACCCCAGCGGCTTCCGCCTCGGCCTGAAGTCCTTCCCGGCCGCCGGCTACGCCACGATGATCGCCATCAATGACAACTACGCGGACGGCCGGGACATGTCCTGGCTGTGGGACGTCGAATTCGACACCCTGCGCGACGGCGGCGTGGACCAGCTCTCCGGCTCGCGCGCCTACGACATGGCGCTCCGGCTGCAATACGACGACGTGGCGATCGGCGCCGTCGACACGGACATCGCCGCCGCCCTTGCCGCCTTCATCCGCGGCTCCAAGGACAAGCCGAAGCGGATTTTCTGCACCTACACGGCCATGCTGGCCATCCGCCGCGAGCTGTCCAAAATCACCACAGTGGAGGTGGTCTCATGACCCCCGCGTCCCCCGAAACCCCGAACGGGCTCTCCTACGGGCACGAACTGCCCCCCGAGGACACCCCGGCCCCCAGCAAGGGCAGCATCCGCGTGCTGCAGCTCTATCCACGGGACATGAACATCTACGGCGACTGGGGCAACGCCCTGGTCCTGGCCCAACGCCTGCGCTGGCACGGGTACACCCCGGAACTGCTCGAGTACAACGTCGGGGACGAGTTCCCCGCCGGCGTCGACCTGATCGTGGGCGGCGGCGGCCAGGACAGCGGCCAGCTGGTGATCCAGGATGACCTGCTCTCCCGCGAGACCGTCCTGAAAGAACTCGCCGAGGCCGGCACGCCGATGCTGGTGATCTGCGGGCTGTACCAGCTGTTCGGGAAGTTCTTCAAGACCCGGACCGGCTCCGTCATCCCGGGCATCGGCATCCTGGACGTCGAGACGCACGGCACGGACGAACGGCTGATCGGCAACGTCTCGGTGGCCTCCCCCGAATTCGGCACCGTGCTGGGCTACGAAAACCACAGCGGCCAGACCACGCTGGGCCCGGGCGTCGCGCCGCTGGGAACCACGGCCAAGGGCACCGGCAACAACAGCAGCGACGGCCAGGAAGGCGCCCGCTACCGCAACATCGTCGCCAGCTACCTGCACGGCTCGCTGCTGCCCAAGAACCCCGCGCTGGCAGACTTCCTGATCAAAACCGCCGTCGAGCGCAAGTACGGCAGCTTCTCACCGGGCACCCCGGATGACTCGTACGCCGTCCTGGCCCGCGATCACGCGGCCCGCCGGCCCCGCTGACGCGCGCCGCATGATCAAGGTTGCCCGCGACAACCCGGCGCGCCCGGACGTCCGGCGCCTCCTGGAAGAACACCTCGCGGACATGTATGCGACCTCACCGGCCGAGAGCGTGCACGCCCTGGACCCGGACGCGCTGGCCGGTCCGGAGATCGCCTTCTGGACCGCGCGCGACGCCGGCGGCGCGCTGCTTGGCTGCGGAGCGCTGAAGGACCTCGGCACGGGCGAGGGCGAGATCAAGTCGATGCGGACAGCGCTCCACGCCCGCGGCCGTGGCATCGCCGCACTCCTCCTGGCCCGGATCCTCGACGAGGCACGGAACCGCGGCTACGGCCGGGTGTGCCTGGAAACGGGGTCGGAGGACTTCTTCGCACCGGCACGGCGGCTCTATGAACGGCACGGATTTGTCCTTTGCCAGCCGTTCGCCGATTACCTGCCCGACCCCAACAGCGTCTTTATGGCCTGCAACCTGTCGGGTTCGCTGACGAACTGAGAAGCGCCGGACGCCGCGGTCAGTTGCCCGACACCCGGAGGATCTCCAGCCCCTCCGACTCCCCCGGCTCCTGGAAGATTGCCGCCAGGTGCCGGACCCCGGAGTCCTCCAACGCATGGGAACCCGGTTCTTCCGCCAGGGTCCGCCGGCGGACACGCTCAAGGGCGGTGTCCAAGGGCGTCTGGAGATAATGCAGCACGACGTCGAACCCGGCCGCGGTCGCCTTCCCATGCCACAGCGCCCGCCGGGCGCGGCTCCACTGGTTCCAGTCGAGGACCACATCCATCCCGGCGCGCAGGACCTGCGCAGCCGTGTCCCAGATGAGCAGTTTGCAGCTCTCTGCGCGGCCGCCGTACTCCTCGGCCGCGTAGTGCAAGCCCGGATACAGCCGCAGCATCCAGTCGTCGAGGCTGAACCGCACGGCCGGCAAGGTTGCCTCAAGCTCCCGGGCCAGCGTCGTTTTGCCCGCACCGTTGAGCCCGCAGAGCAAATGGACCGCGGGCGCCGCCGTCGTCGTCATCCTCCGGCTCCGCTGTTCCTGAGCAGCGCCGCGAGCTCGGCCGGCCGGGTAGCCGGCCACCAGTGGCCGCTGTCCACCCTCACCACGCGCAGGTCATCCACCCACGCCTCAAGCCCCTCCACCAGGTGCGGGGACAGGAAGGGGTCCCGCAACGGGACCACCACCTGCACCGGCATCGCCACCCGCGCGGGTGCAGGCCAGTTCCGGGCGGACCGGAAGTTGCTGCGGTACAGGGCCAGCCCGCGGACCGGGTCGTTGCCGACGCTGCGTTTGGCGCCCCGCTCGTAGCGCCGGGTCAGGAACAGCCGCCAGGCAGCCTCCGGCAGCACCGGGACCAGGAACGCCGCGATGTACCAGCTGCGCAGCAACTGCCCGGCCGCCTGCCGCCAGGACCGGGGGTCCCGGAGCCGTGAGCGCACCCAGCGCGAGAAGTGGCGCAGGTCCGGGCCGGAGATGCTCGTGTAGCGGCGGATCACACCGGCGGCACGCGGATCCTGCACCGCTGCCCAGCCCTGGATCGACCCCCAGTCGTGGCCAACCAGATGCACCCCGGCGGCTCCGACGGCGTCGAGCACGGCAAAAAGATCGTCCACCAGCGTGGCCAGGCTGAAGTCGCCGGGGCTCCCGACGACGGAGGCGCCCGCATTGCGGGTGTCGTACGCGACCACGTGGTGCGTTGCGGCAAGCTCCCGGATGACGGGCAGGAACACCCGGTGGTCATCGGGATACCCGTGCACCAGCAGCAACGTCGGAACGTCCGGACCCGGCTGCCGGCCGTATTCGACGACGGCCAGCTCGGCACCGTGCGCGCCGACAGTCCGCCGTCGTTCGCTCAGTGTGTCCAGGGCTACCGCTCCTTCGTGATCAGCAGTTCATGGGCGCCTGCCGCGGCAGCGCCCATCGATTCCACCACGGTCCGGGTCCGGAGCCGGGTGGCCGCGTCCGCGGCGGCACCGGCGCAGGGACCCTGCGGGGCGTCGGAGGCGACCGAACACCAACGGTAAGGCCCGCGCACAATGACCGAGGGCGCCCAGGCCAGGTCCGAGGCGGACCACTTGCCCGCGGCGTCCTGGCTGAACTGCGCCCGCACCAGCAGCCCCTCGTTGTTCACCACGTACCAGGGCGAGAGTTCGGTGACGCCGTTGCCCAGCCCGTACACGATCCAGGTCCCCTTGTAGCGCTCAATCGGGAGCACCGAGTGGGTGTGGTGGCCGTAGATCATGGTGAACTGGCCGCTGTCCACCAGCGCGTGGGCCACGGTGCGCTGCTGCTCGTTCGGCACGTTGGCGTACTCGTCCCCGGCATGCATGACGCCCAGCACGATGTCCGCCCCGAGTGCCCTCGCCTTGCGGGCCTTGGCGATCATCGCGGCGGGATCGAGCATGTCCACCTGCCAGGCGTGCTCCGGGGTCTGCCCGTTCAAACCGTAGGCGCCCTCGATCACGGCCACCGTGGCGGCGGCGGTATTCAGGATCATCACGCCGCGGGAGTCGGCTTCGCTGCGGTAGGAGCCGGTGTGCTGCAGTCCGGCCGCGTCGAGGGCGTCGAGGGTGCGGACCAGGCCCGCGGTGCCCTGGTCGATGGTGTGGTTGCTGGCGGTGGTGCACGCCTGGTAGCCCACCTGCTGGGCGGCGGTGATGATCTGCGGCGGCACGTTGAACGACGGGTAGGCGGAGAACGGCCCGGTGGGTCCGGAGACCGGCGTTTCCTGATGGCAGACCGCGAGGTCGCTCTTTTCGATGTACTTGCGCTGGCCCGCCAGCAGCGGTTCGAAGTCCAGGCCCTTGGCACCGGTAGCGAGGGCGTCGGCACGGGCCTGCTCCCAGAGCTGGGCGTGGACCAGCATGTCCCCGGTGACCAGGACAGTGGTGCAGCGGATGGCGGCGCAGGCCGGCCCCTTCCCCGGCGTCGGCGTCGGGGTGGGTGTCGGCGTCGCGTCCGGCGTGGATCCCGGGGTTCCAGAGGCAGTGGTCCCGGCAGTATTGGCGGCAGCCGCCGAGGACGGTCCCGCGCTGGAGTCCGGGCGGGCGACGAGGCCGCAGGACGCCAGGGAGACCGCCAGGAGAGCCGCGGCGGACCCGGCCAGCAGCCGTCCGCGCAGCGTGGGGGTGATGATTCGCATTTTGTCATCGTACGGTGGCCCGGGTCACAACACGCCTAGCGGTCCATTGAGAACCGGCGCTGTACATGAAAGAGTTATTTCATGACCAATCCCCTCCTGAGCCCCAGCACCCTGCCCTACGGACTGCCGCCATTCGCGGACATCGAGGTCCAGCACTACTCCGAGGCCGTCGAGGCCGGCCTCGCCGAACACCTGGCCGAGATCCAGGCCATCGTGGCGGACCCGGAGCCTGCGACCTTCGAGAACACGGCGCTGGCGATGGAGCGCTCCGGACAGCTGCTGCAGCGTGCCGCGGCATCGTTCTTCACGCTGGTGTCCGCGGACGCCTCGGAGGCCATCCGGGAGCTCGAGACCCGCCTCTCCCCCAGCTTCTCGGCCCACCAGGACGCGGTGTACCTGAACCGGGGGCTGTTCGAGCGCTTCGCGGCCATCAACACCGACCGGCTGGATGCGGAATCAAACCGGCTCGTGGAGGAATACCTCAAAGAGTTCCGGCAGACCGGCATCCAGCTCGACGCGGCCGGCCAGGAACGGCTCAAGGCCATCAACGCCGAGCTGTCCACCCTCGGGACCGAGTTCGGCCAACGGGTCAAGGAGGGCATGAAGTCCGCCTCGTTGCTGCTGGACGACGCCGCCGAGCTCGCCGGTCTCCCGGCGGACGACGTCGCCAGCGCCGCCGAAGCCGCGCGCACCGCGGGGCACGAGGGGAAATTCCTGCTCACCCTGATCCAGCCCAGCAACCAGCCCGCGCTGGCCGCCCTGGAGAACCGGGAGGTGCGGCGCCGGCTTTTCGAGGCGTCGGTTGGCCGTGGCAGCGGCGGTGGCGACCTCGATGTGCTGGACCTGGTCAAGGACATGGTCCGGCTCCGCGCGGAGAAGTCCGGCCTCCTTGGCTTCGCCAACTTTGCCGAGCTCAGTGTGGACCAGCAGACCGCCCCCGATTTCGAGGCCGTGCAGGCCATGATGAACCGGCTCGCCCCGGCCGCCGTCCGGAACGCCGACGCCGAGGCGGAGGCGCTGGCGGAGGTCGCCGGCCACCCGCTCGAGGCCTGGGACTGGGCCTACTACTCGGCGCAGGTGAAGCGTGAACGGTACTCGGTGGACGAGCAGGCCCTGCGGCCGTACTTCGAGCTGGACCGGGTGCTCCGGGATGGAGTTTTCTTCGCCGCCACCGCCCTGTACGGCATCACCTTCCACGAACGCACCGACCTTGAGGGCTATCACCCCGATGTCCGGGTCTGGGAGGTAAAGAACTCCGACGGCACCGACCTCGGCCTGTTCCTGGGCGACTATTACACCCGGGATTCGAAGCGCGGCGGGGCCTGGATGAACTCCCTCGTGGAGCAATCCGGACTGCTGAACACCCGGCCCGTGGTGATCAACAACCTCAACATTTCCAAGCCGCCGGCCGGCGAGCCGACGCTGCTGACCCTGGACGAGCTGCGGACCACCTTCCACGAGTTCGGCCACGCCCTGCATGGGCTGTTCTCCTCGGTCACCTACCCGAGGTTCGCCGGCACCTCGGTGCCGCGTGACTTCGTCGAGTACCCCTCGCAGGTCAATGAAATGTGGATCATGTGGCCGGAGGTGCTCGCCAACTACGCCCGGCACCACGCCACCGGCGAGCCGCTGCCGCAGGAAGCGGTGGACAAGCTCAACGAAGCCGCCCTCTGGGGCGAGGGCTTCGGCACCACCGAGTACCTTGGCGCCGCGCTGTTGGACCTCGCCTGGCACGTGCTCGACGGTACCGAGATCCCCGAGGACGCGCTGGAGTTCGAGGCCAAGGCCCTGGCCGCCGCCGGCGTCGCGCACAGCCTGATCCCGCCGCGCTACCGCACCGGCTACTTCCAGCACATCTTTGCCGGCGGCTGGTACGCCGCGGGGTACTACTCCTACATCTGGAGCGAGGTGCTCGACGCCGAGACGGTCGAATGGTTCAAGGAGAACGGCGGCCTGACCCGGGCGAACGGTGACTTCTTCCGGGCCGAGCTGCTCTCCCGGGGCAACAGCCGCGACCCGCTGGAATCCTTCCGCGCCTTCCGGGGCCGGGAAGCCCGGCTCGAACCGCTGCTCAAGCGCCGCGGCCTCGACTGACCCCCAGAACACAAACGACGGCGGCGGGTCACCTCAGAAAGGTGACCCGCCGCCGTCGTTCAATCAGAAGCGCAAGGCGCGGGGCGGTGTGATCCGGCAGCGTGCGTAAAAGGGGCCCGCCGCCGTCGTCGATCAAAAATCAGGCGACAGACGCGCCTAACTCTCTTGGCTTAATAAGAGAGACTGCAGAGGCTCCATGGACGAGGCGCCTTGGCGCCGAGTCTGTGGAGAGGCAGTCGAACGCTACCAGCCGCGCTCGGCGAGCCGGTGCGGCTGCGGGATTTCGTCGACGTTGATGCCGACCATCGCCTCGCCCAGGCCGCGGGAGGCCTTGGCGATGACGTCCGGGTCGTCGAAGAAGGTGGTGGCCTTCACGACGGCGGCGGCGCGCTGGGCCGGGTTGCCGGACTTGAAGATGCCGGAGCCGACGAAGACGCCGTCGGCGCCGAGCTGCATCATCATGGCGGCGTCGGCCGGGGTGGCGATGCCGCCGGCGGTGAACAGCACCACCGGAAGCTTGCCGGTCGCGGCAACTTCCTTGACCAGGTCGTACGGGGCCTGCAGCTCCTTGGCGGCGACGTAGAGCTCGTCCTCGGGCAGGGCGGCGAGCTTGAGGATCTCGGCGCGGATCTGGCGCATGTGGGTGGTGGCGTTGGAGACATCTCCGGTGCCGGCCTCGCCCTTGGAGCGGATCATGGCCGCGCCCTCGTTGATGCGGCGCAGCGCTTCGCCGAGGTTCGTGGCACCACAGACGAACGGAACGGTGAAGTTCCACTTGTCGATGTGGTTGGTGTAGTCGGCCGGGGTCAGGACCTCGGACTCGTCGATGTAGTCCACGCCGAGCGACTGCAGGACCTGGGCTTCGACGAAGTGGCCGATCCGGGCCTTCGCCATAACCGGCACGGAGACGGCGTCGATGATCTTGTCGATCATGTCCGGATCGCTCATCCGGGACACGCCGCCCTGGGCGCGGATGTCGGCGGGAACGCGTTCCAGCGCCATCACGGCCACGGCACCGGCGTCCTCGGCGATGCGGGCCTGCTCGACGTTGACGACGTCCATGATGACGCCGCCCTTGAGCATCTCCGCCATGCCGCGCTTGACGCGGCTGCTGCCCGTAACGTTCTTGGCGGACGCGCCGGCTTCGCTGCTTACATCAGGTGTAGACACAAAAACCCCTATGGGTAGATAGATGACCTCGCCGGGGCGCGGACGGCACGCAGATGACAATCTCGCATACACCGGCTCGCACACACCGGATTACCGGGAACCATTGGCCGGTAAGCCTAATACTAGTCCCCCGCCGCGGCGGGGTTGAATTCCGATTACGGGCTCAGGCGGCCTGTTCCGTGGCGCTTCCCGTATTTTCCTCCAGCGACTGGCGGTGCACGGAGGCGATGCGCTGCACGACCGTCACGAAACTGGCCAGGGCGAGCAGGCAGAGGGTGGCAAACAGGACCACGGTGGGGAGGCCTATCCCGGTGAAGCCGGTGACCACCAGGACCGACACCAGCCGTTCGGCCCGCTCCGCGATGCCCACGTTCGCGTGGTAGCCGAGCGCCTCGGCCTTGGCCCGCGCGTAGGACACCACCATGCCCAGTACGAGGCAGACGACGGCGGCGATGGCGATGGGGATATCGGCGCCGCCGGTGAAAAACCAGATGGCGACGCCGGCGAAGAGGGCGCCGTCGGCGACCCGGTCCAGGGTGGAGTCCAGGAAGTTGCCCCAGCGTCCGCCGCGTTCCTGCATCCGGGCCATGATGCCGTCGATGACATCGGAGAAAATAAACGCCGTGATGAACAGCGTTCCCCACCAGAGCTGGCCCAGCGGATAGAACACGAGCGCTCCGACGACGACGCCGGCGGTGCCGATGATCGTGACGGCGTCGGGCGAGACACCCACCCGCAGCAGCCAGCGGGCCAGCGGCGAGAACAGCGCGGTGAAGAAACCGCGGGCGTGCTTATTCAGCATCCGACGTCCCGGAGGGCCGCTGCCCCGTAGGGCCGGCCTGGTCGCTGCCCTCGTCATTGGCCTGGGGCCAGGCCTCGGCGACCTGCTGTCGGACCTCGCCCAGGGTCTGGGTGATCGCCTTGGTCTGCGCGATGATCGGGAAGAAGTTGCCGTCCCCGCCCCAGCGCGGCACCACATGCTGGTGCAGGTGGCCCGCGATGCCGGCCCCGCCGGTCACGCCCTGGTTCATCCCTAAGTTGAAGCCGGTCGGGTTCGCGACCTTACGCAGCACCCGCATCGCCGTCTGGGTCAGCTCGGCGAACTCCGCGGTCTCCTCGACAGTCAGGTCCGTGTAATCGGGGATATGCCGGTAGGGGCAGACCAGGAGGTGGCCCGGGTTATAGGGGAAGAGGTTGAGCACGACGTAGCAGGACCGGCCGCGGAACACGATCAGGGAGTCGTCGTCCTCGCGCTCGGGAGCGACGCAGAAGGGGCAGTCATCCGGGTTCTTGAACTGGTGCTGGCCGCCCTTGATGTACGCCATGCGGTGCGGAGTCCACAGGCGCTGGAAGGCGTCCGGCACCCCGGCCAGGCCAAAGTCGTCGGTTACGCCGTCGTCACCCGGGTAGCCCGGGACAGCGCCTGTGGTCTCCTGCACGTGCCGCTCCCCTAGCTGGTCCGGTTGCGGACGGCGTCGACGATCCGCCGGACGGCCTCGGCAACGGGCACGCCGTTGTCCTGGCTGCCGTCGCGGAAGCGGAAGGACACGGCGCCGGCCTCGGCGTCGTCCCCGCCGGCGATCAGCACGAACGGGATCTTGTCCTTGCTGGCGGTGCGGATCTTCTTCGGGAAACGGTCCGAGGAGATGTCCACCTCGGCGCGGATCCCGGCGGCCTTGAGCTGGTCGACGACGTCGAACATGTAGTCGTTGAACGCCTCGGCCACGGGGATGCCGACCACCTGCACCGGGGCCAGCCAGGCCGGGAAGGCGCCGGCGTAGTGCTCGGTCAGGACGCCCATGAAGCGTTCAATCGAACCGAAAAGGGCGCGGTGGATCATGACCGGGCGCTGGCGGGTGCCGTCCGCGGCCTGGAACTCGAGTTCGAAACGCTCCGGCAGGTTGAAGTCCAGCTGGATGGTGGACATCTGCCAGGTCCGGCCGATGGCGTCGCGGGCCTGCACCGAGATCTTCGGGCCGTAGAAGGCGGCTCCGCCCGGATCAGGGACCAGTTCCAGTCCGGACTCCTGCGCCACCTCGGCGAGGGTCTGGGTGGCTTCCTCCCAGACCTCGTCCGAACCCACGGACTTCTCCGGGTCCTTGGTGGAGAGTTCCAGGTAGAAGTCCTCCAGGCCGTAGTCCTTGAGCAGGCCGAGGACGAAGTTGAGCGTCTTGGTGAGCTCGTCCTTCATCTGCTCGCGGGTGCAGTAGATGTGGGCGTCGTCCTGGGTCATGCCCCGGACGCGGGTGAGGCCGTGCACGACGCCGGACTTCTCGTAGCGGTACACCGAGCCGAATTCGAAGAGCCGGAGCGGAAGTTCGCGGTAGGAGCGTCCGCGGGAGCGGAAGATGAGGTTGTGCATCGGGCAGTTCATCGGCTTCAGGTAGTAGTCCTGGCCGGGCTTGCGCACGGTGCCGTCCTCGTTCAGTTCCGCGTCGATGTGCATCGGGGGGAACATGCCCTCGCGGTACCAGTCCAGGTGTCCGGAGACCTCGTAGAGGTGGCCCTTGGTGATGTGCGGGGTGTAGACGAACTCGTAGCCCGCGTCGACGTGGCGCTGGCGGGAGTAGTCCTCCATAGCCTTGCGGATGATGCCGCCCTTGGGGTGGAACACCGGCAGTCCGGAGCCCAGCTCGTCCGGGAAGGAGAACAGGTCCAGTTCGGCGCCGAGCTTGCGGTGGTCGCGGCGCTCGGCCTCGGCGATCCGCTCCTGGTAGGCCTTGAGGGCCTCCTTGGTGGGCCAGGCGGTGCCGTAGATGCGCTGCAGCTGCTTGTTCTTCTCGCTGCCGCGCCAGTAGGCGGCCGACGAGCGGGTCAAGGCGAAGGCGTTGGAGATCAGCTTGGTGTTGGGCAGGTGCGGGCCGCGGCACAGGTCGCACCAGACGGTGGTGCCTTCCTTGCGCTCCACGTTGTCGTAGATGCTCAGCTCGCCGCCGCCCACCTCCACGCTGGAGCCGTCGGCGTCCGAGCCGGCGCCCTTGAGGCCGATCAGTTCCAGCTTGTAGGGCTCGTCCTTCATGGCTTCGCGGGCCTCGTCCTCGGAGACGACGCGGCGGACGAACTTCTGGTTCTGGTTGATGATCTTTTGCATCATCTTTTCCAGCTGGCGCAGGTCTTCCGGGGTGAACGGCTCCTCGACGTCGAAATCGAAGTAGAAGCCGTCGGTGATGTACGGGCCGATGCCGAGCTTGGCGTCGGGGCGCAACTGCTGCACGGCCTGGGCCATGACGTGGGCGGTGGAGTGGCGCAGGACGTTGAGGCCGTCCGGGGAATCGATGGTGACGCCTTCAATCGCTGCACCCTCGGGCAGCGGCTGGTCCAGGTCTTTCAGCTCGCCGTTGACGCGGGCCACAACGACGTCGCGGCGCTCAAAAAAGAGTTCCGCGCCGGTGGTCCCGGTAGTCACCTTGGTCTCTTCGCCGTCGACGATAAGGGTGATCTGCTGGGCATCTGACACGGGTGTCTCCTATTCAAAGTTAAGGCTTCGTAGCTTGTGGCGTACGGGGACCACAGCCAGCCTCGTCCATGCTATCGGGTTCCGGATAGGCCAACCAACGCGGCAGGCCGCCGGCCGACAGGCGTTTTGCCGCCGCTTAGCCGGAGAACCCGGTGATGGCCAGGGTCCGGCGGATCCCGTCCAGCGGGCCCTGGACCGGGTGCTCAGGACGGCCCTGCGCGGGGGCGGCAGCTCCGCCGGCGCCAGGCTCGGCAGCAGCCGTCCGGTTGGCGGCGGGCGCCGGGAAGGGCAGCGTCTCGGTCCGACTGAGGTCCCAGGCCATCGAGGCGCTGACGCTGATGCCCCGCGGCCCGGTCCGCCGGGTGGTACCGCGGATCAACAGCAGCCGGGTGCCGAACAGCAGCGGACCGGACTGTTCCTGGGCCTCATGGAAGAAGACCGAGTCCACGCAGCCGGTGCCGTCATCGATGCTGATGAACACCACCCGCCTGCCGCCGCGCATCGGCGGGGTCTGGGTGGCCACCCGCACCCCGGCCACCAGCACCTCGGTACCGTTGCGCAGTCCCAGCAGCTTGTCCGCCGTCGTAACGCCCAGCCGGTCCAGCAAGGGGCGGTGGCTGTCCATCAGGTGTCCGCTGACATCCAGGGCCAACAGGTCCAGTTCGGCGCGCACTGTTTCCACCAGCGTAGGGGCCGGCAGGCCGCCCTTCAGGTTCCTGAGCTCGACGTCGCCCAGCGGCAAGGCCAACTGCCCCTCGATGACCTCGACCCCCTTGCGCTGCGGCCTGCCCTGCAGCTGCTGCAGGTGCTGGACCAGGTCGGCCCGGTTGGCGGTGCTGCCGGAGGAGCGGTGCAGCGAGTCGAAGGCGCCCAGTTGCGCCAGGCGCTGGATGCTCGGCTTGCTGAGCCGGGTGCGGGCACGCAGGTCCGCGAGGGAATCATAGGGCTGGCCGGCCACAATCCGTTTCAGCTCGGCCCCGGAAAGCCCGAAAATGCCGTTCAGGCTCAGCCGGATGCCGAGCTTGCCCCGGTCCGGGCCGGTGTCCACCCGTTCCACCCGGTATTCGGCGTGGCTGCGGTTGATGTCCAGCGGCAGGATGGGGATCCCCAGCCGCCGGGCTTCGGCCACCAGCAGCCGCTTGGGGTACATCCCCGGGTCGTGTTCCCAGAGCCCGGCCAGGAAGGCTTCGGGGTGGTGGGTCTTGAGCCAGGCCGACTGGTAGGTGGGCACGGCGAAGGCGGCGCCGTGGGCCTTGCAAAAACCGAAGCTGCCGAAGGCTTTCAGCGTCCCCCAGACCTTGTCCACCACCTCGGGGGTGTAGTTCCGGGCCCGGGCTTCGCGGCGGAAGAAAGCCTCCACCCGGCCCTCGAGCACCTCGTTGCCGAGGGCCCGCCGGAATTCATCGGCCCGGGCCAGCCCGCAGCCGGTCATGACGTCGAAGGTTTTGAGGATCTGCTCATGGAAGACGGTGACGCCGTGCGTCTCCTGCAGCACCGGCTTGAGGTCCGGGTGCGGGTAGACCTCCGGCGCGAAGCCGTGCCGGTGTTCCAGGAAGGGCCGGACCATGTCCGACTTCATCGGCCCCGGCCGGAACAGCGAGATGTCGATGATGAGGTCGTTGAATTCCCGGGGCGCCAGCTTGCCGATAAGTTCCCGCTGGCCCGGGGATTCGATCTGGAAGCAGCCCAGGGTGTGGGTGCTGCGGATCAGCTCATAGGTGGGTTCGTCGTCGAGCGGGACGGCGTTGAGGTCGATGCGGCCGTCGGCTGCGATGTAGTCCGGGCCGGCGCCGTCCGGGCCTGCGGGGTGGCGGCCGGCAGCCACCACCTCGGCCTTGGACGGGTGCAGCCGGATCACCTCCCGGACCGCGAACGCCATGGCACTCTGCATCCGGACGCCAAGGACATCGAGCTTGAGCATGCCCATCGGATCCATGTCGTGCTTGTCGAACTGGCTCATCGGCAGGCCCAGGCCGCTGGGCTGCACGGGGGTGCGGTCCAGCAGTGTCGCATCGCCCAGGATGACCCCGCAGGGGTGCATCGAGATGTGCCGCGGCAGCCGGTCCAGCCGTTCGGTCAGGTCCACCAACAGGTCCAGTTGCTGGTTTTCGGTGAAGTCCCGCTGCTCCACCCGGCCGGCGAATTCCTTCAGCTCCGGCTTCTCCACCAGGGCCTCACGGAAGTTCCGGGCCGAAAACCGCCACAGCTGTTTGGCGATCTCGTCGATGTCGCCGCCGTCCATGCCAAGGGCCAGGCCGGCGTCGCGGACGGCCCCGCGGGCGCGGTAGCCGTTCTGCATGCTCATCAGCGTGACGCGTTCGGAGCCGAAGCGCTCAAAGATCCTCCGGTAGACGTTGTGCCGTTCGGCGCTTTCGACGTCGATGTCGATGTCCGGCAGGGTGGCGCGGTCCCGGGACAGGAATCGTTCAAAGATGAGGTCGTGCTGCAGCGGGTTGACCTGGCTGACATCGATCAGGAAATTGACCAGGCTGGAGGCGCCCGAGCCGCGGGCTGCCGCCCGGACCCCCATGTCCAGGATCATCCGGGACACTTCGGCCACCGTCAGGAAATAGGAGGCAAAACCAAGACTGTCGATGATCCGCAGTTCGTGCTCCAGCCGGGCGCGCATTTCTTCGGCTGGCTTGCCGGCGATCCCGGGGAAGCGCCGGCTGATGCCGGCCTCGCAGCGCTGCGTGAGTTCCACGAGCGGGTCCCCCGCAATTCCGATCACCGAGGCCTCCGGGACCACGGGCTGCTTCCATCCCATGTCCGTGACCGGATCCATCCGGCAGCGGTCCGCGAGCGCCTCGGTGTGTGCCAGCAGGCTCTTGAGGTCCGCGGCGCCGTAGCCGGCGGCGTGCATGATTTCCTGGCCCAACCGCAGCATCTGCGCGGAGGATTTCAGCCAGGCCTGCCCGTTGGGTTGCAGCTGCGGCGCGGCGGAGAGCTCGGGCAGGGATTTCAGTGTCCGGGCGGAGTCCAGCACGTCCGCCGTCGCGGCACCGTCCTCGGCACAGTAGCGCACGGCGTTGCTCAGCACCGCGGGGACTGCGTGTTCCGCGGCGAGCTTGAGCATTCGCACCGCGTGGGCCGTGCTCAGCGGCTCGCCGGGCGGGCTGAGCTGCGAGACGACCTCAGCGGCGAGAGTTCCCGCCGGCATGGCGTCCAGCCAGCGCTTGAAGAGCGTGCGGGGCCGGAGGTAGCGCCGGCCGCCCATCGCGCGGCCGACGTCGGAGTCCGGGCCGATCAGCACGGTGAGCACCGGTTCGAGGGTCTGCGGGTCGAGGGCGCGGGAGGCCAGTTCCGCCCTGGTCACCGCGACGGGCACCGTTCCTCCGGCCCTGCCCGTGGTGCGGGCGTGGGCGTCGGAGACCAGCCGGCACAGCGCCCGGTAGCCGGCGCCGCGGTTGTGCCCGTGCGCCAGTACGACGACGCGGCCGCCGAGCTGGGTTCGGAGGTCGCCGTCGTCGTCGAAGACTGCCAGGTCCACCCCCACGACTGGGTCAAGCCCTGCCGCCATGCAGGCTTTCAGGTGCTTGACCGTGCCGTAAAGCCCGTCACGGTCCGTGCAGGCGAGCGCCGTGGCCCCGTCCGCGGCGGCGGCAGCAGCCAGTTCCTCCGGCCAGGACACCCCGTAATGGGCGCTGAAGGCGGTGGCAACGTGCAGGTGGGTGAAGCTCATGCCGACTCGGGCTTCCTGATAGTGCGCAGGGCATCGTGGATCCGCAGCAGCCGCCAGCGACCGCTGCCCAGATGACGGCTCAGGTCCAGGGTGAGGGTGTCCTCCGTGTTACCGGCGTCCCGGACCTGGATCCGCCAGATCTCGTGGTCCACCAGTCCCGGGCCGCTGCCCAGCGGAGCCCGCTGCTCCTCGGCCCACCACTGCCGCCGCTCAAACCAGCGGACCGGTTCGGCGCAGACGTCGTAGTGCCGGCCGCCCCAGTCAAGGGACAGCGGCTGGCCGGACGGGGTGCACGCGACGTCCACCGACTCGCTGAACATCCCCATGGTGCCTCCCGGAATACGCTGACCTCTGGCAAGAATCTTGAGAGGGTATTCGAATATATCTTCGAACAATTCAAGTCTACGCCGGGCCCGGGACAAAACCTAGATGGGGGTGGACGGACGCAAGCGCAGGTAGCAGGATTGAGCTATGAGCTCCCATAGCGCACTCCTGAAGCACGTAAGCATCGCCGCCAAGGATTCAACCTTGGTGGCGAAGTTCGATATAGACGGGAATATCCCGAGTTCCGGGGCCTATGTGGTGGGGCTCGTGGCGGCCACCCCGGACCATTCGCACCAGCGCCGGATGGAAATCGAGTTCATGAACGGCGAGGCAGTTTCTTTCTTCTGTTTCAGCCATGACGGCACGGAAGAGAACTTCGACCTCAAGGGTGTGGAGCACTCCGGCAACACCATCACCGGCAACTTTCCGCTGAGCACGGTGATGGGGCTGGCCAAGGGCCATCTGATGACGGCCTACAGCGATTGTGAGGGCCGGGAGTACCAGGCCAACGTGCCCGTCGAAGAGTCGCTCTAGCTGAGTCGACCAGCCCTAGCTGGAGGCTTTGTAGACGTCCAGCTCAAGCCGGATAAAGGCATCGATCATGGCCCGGTAGGTCTGTTCGACGATCTCGGTGTCGATGTCCTTCTGCTCAGCCGTCGCCTTGACATGTTCTAGGACCCGCTCCACGCGGCCGGGCGCCCGCACCTCGGCACTGTCCGCCTTCAGGGTGCCGGCAATCCGGATGAGCCGTTCGCGCCGGCCGATCAGCGCGACGATTTGCTCGTCCACCTCGTCGACCGCCACCCGCACGGCGGCGAGTTGTTCCTTATCGGCCTGGGCGTCTTTGGCGTCACGGTGATGTGTGGACATGTGCATGACAGTATCGAACGATGCAACCACGAGTCGACTTCATCTCATTGGGTGTCCGCAGCGTTGACGCCTCGCGCCGCTTCTACGTGGAGGGCCTCGGGTGGCCGGTCCACCGGGAGGTTTCCGGCGAGGTGCTCTTCCTGCAGGTCAACCACGGGCTTATCCTTTCGCTCTGGGACGCCGGGCAGATGCAGGCCGAGGCCGCCACCGATCCCCCGGCCGGCATCCCCTGCATCACCCTGAGCCACAACGTGGGCAGCGCTGACGAGGTGGACCAGGCGATGCGCCAGGCGGAGGCCGCCGGCGCCGTCGTCGTGGCCGCGCCGAAGACCCAGCCTTGGGGCGGCTATACGGGCTACTTCGCGGACCCGGACGGTTTCCGCTGGGAGGTCGCCTTCAACCCCACTTGGACGGTCGACGCCGGCGGCAAGGTCACGGTCTAGTCGCCGCCGATGACCTGGCTCGAAAACACTTCTGCAGACGTGCCGCCCGCTGCGACGAATTCTTTCAAAAGGGAAAGCCCCACTGAAAGCGGCAGGGAGAGCCTTCCCCGGTACTGGAGCTCGAGCATTGTTTCCGGCGACGATCCCCATTCGCTCGGTTCACCCACAAGCCTGGTGAATGTCCGTCCGCGAACGAACGGTCTCTCGAGTTTCCCCGTCATCCGCTGTTCAAGAACGTGCGAGTCCACGGAGAGCAAACTCAATGTCATGAGTTCGGGACGCGCCGCCTTTTCAAGCCAGCGTCCGAAGCCTAGGAAGTAGCTCTCTTGGATCTCACTGGCCAGAACTCCAGCTTCTTCCTGCAACTCACGGTTGGCCCCGTTGGCCGCCAGTTCCGCCAAGGGAAGCGAAGCGCGGCCCTGAAAATCCTTGGGCTCCAGCGCACCCGAGCCACTCGGAGCCAACTGACCGCCGCTGTTTAGGTTATGAATTCCTTGATCCACTATGAGCAGCTTGCCATCGCTCGTGAATGCCATGACTGAGGTCCCAACCACGTTTACAAGCCATGAGTCGTGGAAGTCCCTGAGCGCCCCGCGTCGGGTAATGAAAAGCCTTCGTCCGTGGTCTTCGGTGAAACGACCGGCCTGGCTTACGTCGTGGAGCGCAAGCTGGTCCGTTGCGATGTGCTGAAAGTAGGTTGCGGGCTGAAAATCTATCCAGCGAGGCAGCTCAGACGCAGCCGGCCCTACCCCAACGTTCGAGTTCCAACCAAGGATAGGCCCGTCAAAGACATGCCTAACCTTGATCTTTTCGTCGAGAAAGCGTTGGCCGAGGGCGCTCAGGGACGGGGGCATCGTGAACGGTTTGGGTTCCAGTCGCGCCTCCAGTCCGTCCTGTATGGCCGAGCTCACCAGGTTGTCCGAGAGGAAGGATCCGTGCGGGAACTTGCGATAGGTGAACCGACCGTGGCTGCTAGTCGTCGGCACGAAACTTTCGAAGGAATCGCTAATGCGCGGTTCAAACACCGTCGAGGCAACGGAGCGACGGTGGGCGCGCACCTCCATGTACAACAAGGCAAATGAGATTGCCGCCAGGAGCACGTTGATCCATTCCGGGATGGTAATCCATACGCCGAGAAGGCCCATCACAGCGAGTACGGTGCTTAGGATGATCCACCGCAGCCCACTCGCTTTTCGCCTTATTCGAAAGACCGCGGTAGCCGACTCACGACCCAAAATTGTCACCATTGCCCCCCATGGCAGAACCAGATTCTAATCGAGTCAAATGTACCTTTGTCTCGGCCCTGCAGAGCCAAAAATGGCCGGGAACGGAGCCAAGCCTGCCGGCCCGTCCGCTAAAACAGGCTGCCGACCGGCTCGATCAGCTCCGGGGAGTCATTCTTGACGTTCCCGACGGCGGTGCCGACGGCGTCGATCCTCCAGCCCTCGGCGACGTCGTGCGCGCCGGCGCGGACCAGCCCGACCAGCGCGGCGGCGTCTTCCGCCTGCGGATCCAGCCAGGTCTCCATGGTCCTGCGGTCCATCGGCAGCGGGACGCGGTCGTGCAGGGCCGTCAGTTCCGCCAGCATGCCGTCCGCGTAGCCCTCCGGCGGAGAATCGGTGGTGAGGATCGACGTCGAGAGCAGCCAGCGCCCCGGGTCCCCCTCGGTCTTTGACGGGTCCTTCCACCATTCATAGAGGCCTGCGAAGACCACCGGGCTGCCGTCCTTTGGGTGCACGTAGTACGGCTGCTTGCCGCGGCCCTCGCCCTTCCACTCGTAATAGCCGTCGGCCGGAACGGCGCAGCGGCGGGTGCGGGTGGCCTTGCGGAAGGCCGGCTTCTCCAGCACGCTCTCGCTGCGGGCGTTGATCATCTTCGAGCCGATGCCGGGGTCCTTGGCCCAGGACGGCACCAGTCCCCAGCGGGCAATGTGGAGCTGCCGCACGGGTTCACCGTCCACCAGCCGCTCAAGCAGGATTGGCACGTCCGCGGTCGGCGCGACGTTCCAGGACGGCGGAATCACCACCTCTTCCTCGAGTTCGGCGTCGAATTCTGCCAGCAGGTCCCCGACGGCCCGGGCCATCACGTAGCGTCCACACATGGCACCAGCATGCCACCGCGGGCCGCCCAGCGGGAATAGAGCAGGGAATAGCGGGCCCCGGGTTACCGTTATTGGGAGTGACATACGACTTTTGTCGGCAACGGCGATGCCACTCATCATCGCCAACCAGTGCCGTCAACCTGCCTTGAGGAGAACTTCGTGGACTTCACCCCCGATTCCGGCACCATCACCATGTTTTCGACCACCTGGTGCGGCTACTGCAACCGGCTGAAGAAGCAGCTGGACGCGCAGGGCATCGGATACACCGAGATCAACATCGAGGAAGTCGAAGGCACCGCCGAACTCGTGGAGCAGCTCAACGGAGGCAACCGCACGGTCCCCACCGTGCTCTTCCCGGACGGCACCGCCGCCACCAACCCCTCCGCGGCCGAGGTCAAGAGCCGCCTCGCGGCCTAACGCCACCTTTTCAGGACACCCCCCAAACCACTTACGGCGCGGACTCCCGGCTCACCCCAGGGGCCCGCGCCGTGCCGCTTCCCGCCACGGAAGCGGTGATGAAAGGAGCCAACCCCATGGTCCACGAAGTCAAAGGCGCAGTAGTCCGTTCTAAGAACGCACCCGTCACCCTGGAGACCATCCTGGTCCCTGACCCCGGACCCGGCGAGGCCCTGGTGGACATCCTCACCTGCGGCGTCTGCCACACCGACCTGCACTACAAGCAGGGCGCCATTAACGACGACTTCCCGTTCCTGCTCGGCCATGAGGCCACCGGCGTGGTTAGCGCCGTCGGCCCCGACGTCACCGAGGTGGCCCCCGGCGACCGGGTGGTGCTGAACTGGCGAGCCGTCTGCGGCGAGTGCCGGGCGTGCCGCCGCGGCGAGCCGCAGTACTGCTTCAACACGCACAACGCGACGCAGAAGATGACGCTGGCGGACGGCACCGAGCTCACCGCCGCGCTCGGCATCGGCGCCTTCGCCGAGAAGACCCTCGTCGCCGCCGGCCAGTGCACCAAGGTGGACCCCGACGCCGACCCCGCCGCGATCGGCCTGCTCGGCTGCGGCGTCATGGCGGGCCTCGGCGCCGCGATCAACACCGGCAACGTCCAGCGCGGTGATTCCGTCGCCGTGATCGGCTGCGGCGGCGTGGGCGTGGCGGCCGTCGCCGGTGCCGCGCTCGCCGGCGCCACCACCGTCATCGCGGTGGACATCGACGCCAAAAAGCTCGAACGTGCCAAGGAACTCGGCGCCACCCACACGGTGGACTCTTCCGCCGTCGACCCGGTGGAGGCGATCCGCGAACTGACCGGCGGTTTCGGCGCCGACGTCGTGATCGACGCCGTGGGACGGCCCGAGACGTACAAGCAGGCCTTCTATGCCCGCGACCTCGCCGGCACCGTGGTCCTCGTGGGTGTCCCCAGCCCGGACATGACCCTGGAACTGCCGCTGCTGGACGTGTTCGGCCGGGGCGGCTCGCTGAAGTCCTCCTGGTACGGCGACTGCCTGCCGTCCCGCGACTTCCCCATGCTTATCGACCTGTACCAGCAAGGCCGGCTGGACCTGGACGCCTTCGTCACGGAGCGGATCACCATCGACCAGATCGAAGACGCCTTCGAGAAGATGCACTCCGGGGCCGTCCTCCGCTCGGTGGTGGAACTGTGAGCGCCGGTTCCGGAACCGGACTGAGGATCGAGCGGCTGGTCACCTCGGGCACGTTTTCGCTCGACGGCGGCACCTGGGACGTGGACAACAACGTCTGGCTCGTCGGTAATGACCAGGAGTGCGTGGTGATCGATCCGGCCCACGACGCCGCCGCCATCGCGGCCGCCGTCGCCGGCCGGAAAGTCACAGCCATCCTGCTCACCCACGGCCACGACGACCACATCGCCGCGGTGGGCGAGTTCCGCGGCCTGGTCAACGCGCCGGTCTACCTCAACCGGAACGATTGGATGCTCTGGGACCGGGTCTTCCCGGGAACCGAGCCGGATCACGGCATCGACGACGGCGACACCTTCGACGTCGACGGCGCGCGGCTGGTGGCGCTCCACACCCCGGGCCACTCGCCCGGCTCCGTGAGCTTCTACCTGGCCGCCGAGGGCACGGTCTTCACCGGCGACACGCTCTTCCAGGGCGGCCCGGGCGCCACCGGCCGGTCCTTCAGCGACTTCCCCACCATTGTCGAGTCGATCAAGTCCAGGTTGCTGACGCTTCCCGCGGACACGGTGGTCCGCACCGGCCATGGGGACTCGACCAGTGTGGGCGCCGAAGCGCCGCAACTTGAGGATTGGATCGCGCGGGGGCACTGACGTCCCGGTGTTCCGTCATGGGCTGGCCCCGTCCGAAGTCGCGGACGGGGCCAGCCCATGGTGGGGGTGGATGCGGTAAGGGCAGGCCTGCGGGCGCCCGGCGGCAGGGTATTAGGCTGTGGACCCATGAGCACATTCCCCAGCATGGATCCCGGCATCTTCGCGGCCGACCTTCGGGCGCAGTTCGACGCCTTCCTGGACGAGCACCGGACCTCACTGCACGACTGCCTGGATGGGATGAGCGAGCACGAGGCCCGGGCCTCCCTGGTCCCCTCGCGCACCACGCTGCTGGGGCTGGTCAAGCACGCCACGTTCGTGGAAAAGGTCTGGTTCGACGAAGCCATCACGCGCCGTAGCCGCCAGGAGATCGGCATACCAGCCACCCCGGACGAGTCCTTCATCCTGGACGACGGCGACACCATCGCAAGCGTCCAGGCCGCGTACCGGCTGGCCTGCGCTGGGTCGCGCGAAAGGACCCGGCCGCTGGGGCTGGACGACCTGGTCACCGGAAACCGGCGCGGGCCGCTCCCGCTGCGGTGGGTGTATCTGCACATGCTCCGGGAACTCGCCCAGCACTGCGGGCACGCCGACATCCTGCGCGAGCAACTCCTCGCGGCGCGCGCCCCAGGCTAATCCAGCAGGCTGTCGAAGTCGCCGTAGGCCAGGGTGGCGTAGCGGCCGTACGCGCCCAGCACGGCGGCCTCGATAGCGTCCACGCCCAGGTGCGGGACAAGATCGTTGACCGCCCCCGCCGTCGCCGGGTCCCAGTCCAGGCCCAGGGCCGCGTAGCTGGCCTCGAGCACGGCCTTGATCGGCGCTGAGTTCTCCACGATGATCACCGAGCTGAACAGCCAGCCGCCGGAGACCACGCGCTGGGCGGTGCCAATGAGTTTGAGCCGGCGCTCAGGAGCCAGCGGGTCCTGGCCGTGCACGCTGAACTCGCCGGGGCAGTATTCGCCGGGGATCTCCCCGACGGCGGCCTCCACCCCGGCGTCGCGCAGTGCCTGCGCCAGCAGTTCGCCGAAGAAGGAAAAGCGTCCCTTCGCGCCCGCGATCGCATCGGCGTCCGGCTCGAGATGGTCGATCACCAGCGTTCCCCCGTGGTACGCCGCAGCCCGTCCGCCTGCCTTCCGGACCAACGGCTCGAACCCGAGCTCGCGGCAGGCCCGCGCCGCGGCGTCGAAGCCCGGCAGGTGCGTGTCACGCTGACCGAAGGCCACGGTGGGCGCGGGCCGGTAAAGCCGCAGCATGGGTCCCACCGCGCCGGTCTTCACCCGCTGCAGCAGCTCCAAGGCGAGGTCCAGATCCTCCGCGGCGCCGAGGGAGTGCTCCTGCCGGAACGCCGTCAGGCTCCGGGGTCCGGCCGCGGCCTGCTGCATGTTGTTATGCTCCCTTATGGTCATTCTGCAATTCCTAGTGGTAGCCGCCGCGTTCGCCGTCATCGACGCCGTCTGGCTCAAGTCGATGAACAAGTTCTACCGCCGGCACCTGGGCCACCTGATGGCCGACAAACCCCATCTAGGGTACGCCGTGGTGTTCTACGTGCTCTACATTGCCGGGATCGTCTTCTTCGCCCTCCGCCCGGCCCTCGACGGCGGCAGCTGGCTGACCGCGCTGGGATACGGCGCCGCCCTCGGCGGGTTCGCCTACGCCACTTACGACCTCACCAACGCCGCGACGCTGAAGAACTGGCCGCTGGCGATCGTCGTGGCGGACATCCTTTGGGGCGCGTTCCTGACTGGCCTGGCCACAACCGTCGGCTGGCTCGTCTTCCACTGACCGGACAGTTTTCCTGCCGGGGCACTCGACTAGCTTTTGCGCAGCGTCAGGATCTGCTCGGCCCGCCCGAAGGGGCCCTGCAGATCGTGCAGCACCGTGGAGGTCAGGCCGATGCCGTCCGTGCCGAAGGACACCTCGTTGTCCAGACCCAGCCACTCCCCCTCCGGGCGCCGGTACATGTGGATCTGCAGGTCCAAGTTGGGAAAGGCATAACTGCCCTTGCCCGGCGGAACCCGGGCGGCAATCCCGTTGGCTGTGTCCACAAGGCCGATCAGACGGGCCAGGTCGCTGCTGTCCGCCCGGTCCGTGAGCGGGTGGTCGGTGTGCAGCCAGACGGTCCCGGAGCCGGCGCGGTGGCCCTCGGCGATGCGCATCTTGAGCGAGGCGATGTACCCGCCCGGCCAGACCGTTGCGGCGTCATAGGGCTCACAGTCGTCCGGTGCCGGGATCCTCGGGTCTTCGAAGGCGGCAATGGCCGAGGTGTCGGAGGTGATCATGCGCCACGCCGTCGCCCGGATCGCCACGCGGCCGCCGGCCACGAGTTCGGCCTGCAGCAGTTCAATGGTCCGGCCCGGGCGCAGCGTGGTGGTGGTGACCTCAAATTCGCCGCCGGGGATGAGGCCCAGGATCTCGTAGCTGATCCGCGCCATCCGCATGTCGTCCCGCGGTTCGTGCCGGGCCAGGCAATCGGCCATGATGCCGGACGCCGGCGCCATGTGCTGTTCGTGCACGTTCCACGCGCCCTGGGCGTGGATGGTGGAGCGGAAACGCCCGTCCCCCAGCACCTCGTAGTAGAAATCGCCCTCGGCCAGCACGGGTAGTTCAGCAGTCAACGTCGACCCTTTCGCAGCAACAATCAGAGAATCCCAACCACCTTATCGCCTCGGGCCACCACCGCTTCAGCGCGCCATTGCGGCGGCGGTTCCACGGAGCGGCCCGGGCAGTCACCCGGCCAGTCTGGTCCCGTCCGATCCGCCGGACTGGGTAGACTCGGGAGCAGGTTTACCCCGACTATTGCGCGAAGAGGTGCTCCCCCTGATCCGAGTTATCAGCTACAACCTCCGCAAACACAAGGCCAGCGGCGAACTGGAGGCTTTGGCCAGCGGCTATGAGATCGATGCGCTCTGCCTCCAGGAGTGCGACACCGAAGACCTGCCCGAAACCATCGGCGACCTTCACCTCGCGGATGCCACGAGAGGCAACCGGCTGGGCCTGGCCATCTACTACCGCAAGGACCGTTTCACCGCGTACGAGACCAAGACGTTCGCACTGAAGAAGTCGATGCATGATCGGGTGCTGGCACCCGCGCACGAGCGGCTCATCGGCACCCGGGTGGTCGACAACGAGACGGACCACGACCTCGTCATCGCATCCTTCCACGCGGCGCCCCTGACGGCGTCGAACTCGCTGCGCCGGAACCAGATCCACGCCGCGCACGCGGAACTGCTCAGCATGGGCGGCGGGCTGATGACACTCATGGTGGGCGACTTCAACTACCCGTTCTTCACCAAGTACCTCACGGAACAGATGAAGGACGCCGGCTACGAGCTCTCCCTCAGCGACCGGCGGACGTACACCCGGTACAAGGTCTTCAAGGGCCACTTCGACTTCGCCACGTCCCAGGGCCTCATGATCGAGAACGTCGAAACGCTGCCGCGCGGCGCCTCCGACCACCTGCCCATCCTGATCTCGGCCGAGTACGGCCAGAACGCGCCCGGGATGCCAGGCGGCACCGCGCCAGCCTGACCGTTGCCCGGCGGAAGTCCGGGGTCCTGCCCGGATTTCCGCGGCGGTACCGGACCGCCAACACACGGTGAACAGTTCGTGAACCAGCCCCGAAACGGGCCGGGGCCGTAACCTTTCCGTGATCTACTTCTGGGCGTGAACTTAACACGACGTAACTTCATGACCGCCGCCGGCACGGCCCTGGCCGCCAGCACCGCCACGGCCCTGGCCACCGGCAACGCTTCCCGGGCCGCAGCCGCGGCGACGCTGCCTGCACCCGGTGCCTCCGGCATCGACCACATCATCGTGGTGATGATGGAGAACCGCTCCTTCGACCACTTCCTCGGCTGGATGCCGGGGGCCGACGGGAAACAGTCCGGGCTGAGCTTCACCGACCGCTACGGCATCCCGCACTCCACCCACCACCTGACAGACTTCCAGGGCTGCGGCCACCCGGACCCTGACCACTCCTACGAGGGCGGCCGGATCCAGTTCAACAACGGGAAGAACAACGGCTGGCTCCAGGCCGGGGAGAACGACGAGTTCGCCGTCGGATACTACGACGCCGCCGACCTGGACTTCTGGCGGCAGGCCGGCCCCGACTGGACGGTCTGCGACCAGTACTTCGCCGCGACCATGGCAGAGACCTACCCCAACCGGTTCTACCAGCACGCCGCAGCCACCGACCGGGTCCATAACTCCACGGTCACCAGCACCCTGCCGACCATCTGGGACCGGCTCGCCGCCGCAGGCGTATCCGGCAAGTACTACTACGGCGACATCCCCTTCACCGCGCTCTGGGGGGCCAAATACCAGGGCATCTCGCACCATTACTCCGAGTTCCTTACGGACTGCTCCGCCGGGACCCTGCCCGCGGTGTCCTTCGTGGACCCGCGGTTCACCGACGAGGGCTCCGGCACCTCGGGCGATGACCACCCGCACGCGGACATCCGCTCCGGCGAAACGTTCCTGGCCGAGGTTTACAACGCGGTCACCTCCGGTCCCGGCTGGGCCAACACCCTGCTGGTGGTCAACTACGACGAATGGGGCGGCTTCTACGACCACGTCGCACCGACGACGGCCCCGGACACCAGTGCCGCCACGGCCCTGCGCGGCTTCCGGGTCCCCTCCCTGGTGGTCTCTCCCCGCGCACGACGCCGCTACGTCGCCCACGACGTCTACGACCACACCTCGGTCCTCAAGGCCATCGAATGGCGCTGGAACCTCCCGCCACTGACGCCGCGGGACAGGGCCGCCCGCAACATCGCCGAAGTCCTGGACTTCGCCACACCGGCAAACCTGGCCGCGCCCAAATACCTTGTCCCGCCCTTCGTAGCCGGACCGGCCTGCACCCCCGTCGGCCCGCCGCCGGCCGAGGAATGGTCCGGACTGAAAGAGAAAGCACTCGCCGACGGATGGAAGCTCCCGTGAACCCCACCACCCCTACCGCATCCGCACCGACCTCCGCACCCCGGCCGCGTAGCCGCCGCACGCTCAAGCGCTTCGCCGCCGCCGCGCTGCTCGTACTGGCCGCCGCGGCGCTCAGCTACGGCCCCCAGGCCGGCACGGCGGCCACGCCGGCCAACGCTGCCCCGGCCGGCACCACCGCCGGCCAGGGCTACCTGCCCGGGGCCCAGCACGTCTTCGTCATCAACCTTGAAAACAAGGGCTATGACAAGACCTGGGGCCCGGCGTCGGCAGCACCGTATCTCTCCCAGACGCTGCGCAGCCAGGGAGTCCTGCTGAACCAGTACTTCGGAACCGCGCACAACTCGCAGCCCAACTACGTGGCGCAGATTTCGGGGCAGGGACCGAACCCCCAGATGCAAGCCGACTGCCAGAGCTACACCCCCTTTGCCGGCAGCGGAACGGCCAGCCCGGGCCAGGCCGTCGGGGACGGCTGCGTCTTCCCGGCCAGCGTCCCCACCGTCGCCGGCCAGCTGACGGCCGCCGGGAAGACCTGGAAGGGGTACATGGAGGACATGGGCACCCCGTGCCGGCACCCGGCGCTCGGCGCCGTCGATGACACCCAGAAAGCCAAGGTCGGCGACCAGTACGCGGCGCGCCACAACCCGTTCGTATACTTCGCCGGGATCACCGGCTCGCCCGACTGCGCCAAGAACGACGTCGACCTGGCCGCCCTGAAGACGGACCTCGCCTCCGCCGCCACCACCCCGAACCTGTCCATGATCACTCCCAACCTCTGCCACGACGGACACGATTCCCCGTGCGTGGACGGGCAGCCGGGCGGCCTCGCCAGCGCCGACGAGTGGCTCAAGCAATGGGTTCCGGCCATCACCTCCTCCCCCGCGTTCAAGCAGGACGGGGTCCTGGTCATCACCTTCGACGAGTCCGACGGGCCGCAGAGCGACGCCAGCGCCTGCTGCGGCGAAGGCCCCGGGCCGAATGCGCCGCTGCCGGGCATCACCGGCATGGGCGGAGGCCGGGTCGGTGCCCTGGTCCTCTCGCCGTTCACCAAGGGCGGCACCTGGTCCACCACGCCGTACAACCACTACAGCCTGCTCGCCAGCATCGAAGACACCTTCGGGCTGCCCTACCTGGGCTACGCCGGGACACCGGGCCTGAACCGCTTCGGCCTGGACGTCTACAACGCCGGGTCCTAGGACACCCGCGGCCAGTTCTTAAGCGTTTCTTAAGAGCCCCGCGGAAGAGTTGATCAGGACGCGTGACCGCGCGCCGCCGACTCGAGCCGAAGGATTCCATGACTGGGCCCGCCACTGACGACCGCACTGCACCGTCCCGCCTGCCCGACAATCGGGCCGCTGCCGGACCAGGTTTTTGGACCCTCCCCCAGGCCAGGCACTGGCTGGTGGTGGGCGCGCTGCTGTGCGCGGCCGTCATCGCGCTGGGCCTGGCGGTGCAGCTGGTGCCCGGCGACACCTCCGCCGAGCTGGGCGTGGACCAGGGTCTCAGCCGGCACCACGGCGCGGCGCTGACCGCCGTCGCGATGGGCATCAACGTGTTGTTCGGTCCGCTGGTAGGGCTCATGCTGGTCGGCGTCGTCTCCGTTTACCTCTGGCTGGTCCGCCGTGACCTGGTCAAGGCCGTGGCCTTTGGCTTGGTCGCCTGCTCCGGCTGGGTGGCCAGCGAAGCCTTCAAGCTCCTCATCGCCCGGCAACGGCCGGATCCGAAGCTGCTCTTCGACCCGCTGGCGCCGGAGACGGGCTCCAACAGCTTCCCCTCGGGCCACGTCTCCTTCGCCGTCGCGCTCGCCTTCGCCCTGTATTTCCTGGCCCGCGGAACCCGCTGGTCCAAGGCCGCCGCCGTCGCGGGTGCGGCCATGGCGCTGGTCGTGGCCTGGTCGAGGCTCTATGTCGGCGTCCACTACCCCACCGACGTCGCGGCCAGCTTCCTGGCCGCGAGTGCCGCGGTGGTCCTGCTCACCGGACTGTGGAACCGGTTCGCGCCCCGGATCGTGGAGCGCCTGCCGGCCGCCCCATTCCTCCCTTCACACCGACCCTAAGGACGTGACCGTGCACAGCATCCTGTCTTCGGGACTGGCCCCTGCCCTGGCCGCCGCGGCCGGAACCCCCTCCCTGCTGGACCCGGCCAGCCTGCTCGCGGGGCTCGGACCGGCCGCGCTGGGCGTCATTGCCGCCATGGTGTTCGTTGAGTCCGGGGTCCTGTTCCCGTTCCTGCCCGGCGATTCCCTGCTCTTCACGGCGGGGCTGCTGCATCAGCAGCTGCACCTGACGTTGCCGGCGCTGATCGGCGTCGTGACCGGGGCCGCCATCGCCGGTGACCAGGTTGGCTACATGCTGGGACGCAGCTTTGGCCGGAGATGGTTCAAGGATGACGCCAGGGTGCTGAAGACGGCCCACCTGACCACCACGGAGGACTTCTTCCGCCGCCACGGGGGCGCCGCCGTCGTGCTTGCCCGCTTCGTGCCGATGGTCAGGACCTTCGCGCCGCTCACCGCAGGCATCGGCCGCTATGGGTACAAGTCCTTCACCCTCTGGAACATCGTCGGAGCCCTCGCGTGGGCCACGTCCGTGACTTTGCTGGGCACCTGGCTGGGACACTACGAGATCATCGCCAAGAACATCGACGTCATCGCCGTTGTCATGGTCCTCGTCTCGGTGGTGCCCTGGGTGATCCAGTTCCTCAGGCGCCGGCGGAGCAACCGCCGCGCCGCTGCTGCGGCCGCTCCGGACGAAGCAGCCGGTGTAGACGGAACTGGACACGACACGGCCGGGGGCGTGCTGGCCGGGAAGACCGCCACGGAAGAATAGGCTCCATGACCACCGCTGACCGGCCGTCCCTGCTGCTCGTCGAGGATGACCCCGCCCTGGGCCCGATGATCGCCGAGCTGCTGGAACCGGACTACCGGGTCCGGCTGGTCGCCAACGGCCAGGACGGCCTGCATCTGGGGCTGACGGAGCCCTGGGACGTCATGGTCATCGACCGGGGACTGCCCGTGATGGACGGGATCAGCGTGATCGCTGCCTTGCGGTCCAAGGGCATAGCCGCACCGATCCTGATTCTGACGGCGCTGGGCGACCCGGACGAAAAGGTCCGGGGGCTCGACGCCGGCGCCAACGATTACGTCACCAAGCCGTTCGACGCCGGCGAACTGGCGGCACGGCTGCGCGCGCTGACGCGCACCTTCGCCCGGCCCGCCGGCCCGGTGAGCATCGGCGACTGGGAACTCGATCCGGCGTCGCGCTCGGTCCGCTCTGTGTACGGAGGCCAGGTGTCCCTCACCGCGAAGGAGGCCGAGGTGCTCGGGGCACTCGCAGCCGAGCCCGGCAGGGTCTTCACCCGTGACGAACTGCTCGCAGGCTTCTTCCACGCCACCGACCAGCCCGGCGTGATCGACACCTACGTCCACCACCTGCGCCGGAAGATCGCCAAGACCGTCATCCGCACCGTCCACGGCGTCGGCTACCAGATCGGCGACGCCAATGACTAGGAAGCCAATGACCAAGGAAACCGTGCCGGGGGGAACGCCGGACCAGTCCACCCTTCGCAGTGCCTCGCTCAAGGTGGCGGTGCGGATCAGCGCCGCCTGCGCGGTGATGGTGGTCTGCCTCCTCGCCGTCGCCGCCGTATATCTCATGAACAAACTGGCCCATCCGGAGTTGCCGCCCGCCGCGGCTGCCGGGACTTACGCCTACCTGGATTCCAGGGACC
Organism: Arthrobacter sp. YAF16; assembly: GCF_052113385.1. NCBI lineage: Bacteria > Bacillati > Actinomycetota > Actinomycetes > Micrococcales > Micrococcaceae > Arthrobacter > Arthrobacter sp. YAF16. The sequence goes on along the minus strand of NZ_JBFRDC010000001.1, from coordinate 1,420,978 downwards.
TGCTGGAGGCGATGATCATCGCCGGGGTGGCCGGAATCGCACTCGCCGGCCTCGTGGGCTGGCTCAGTGCCCGCAGCGCCATCCGCCCGCTGGGCGAGGCGCTGGCCCTGCAGCGCCGCTTCGTCCAGGACGCCAGCCACGAACTGCGCACGCCGCTGGCCATCCTGGACACTAGGATCCAGCTCGCGCAGCGCGATGCCGCGCCGGACTCCCAGCCGGGCCGGAACCTGGCCCGGATCCGCGAGGACGCGGCCACGCTGACCGGAATCGTCAACGAACTGCTGCTGGCCGCTACGGCCGCGGCACCCGATCCCGGCGCGGAGCCCGTCGAACTGGCCGACGTCGCCGCTTCAGTCGCTGAGAGCCTCCAGCAACTGGCGTCGGCGAACGGGGTGCGCCTGGACTTCGCCGCTCTCGGCCGGCCACAGGCCAGGATTGAGCAGAACGCCCTGCGACGCGCGGTGCTGGCGCTCGCGGACAACGCCCTCGCCCACACGCCGCCCGGCGGGCGCATCACCATTTCAACGGGTGCGGAGCAGGACCGGGCCGTCATTACCGTCGCAGACACGGGGACCGGGATCAGCGGCGTCGAGCAGGACCGGATCTTCGAGCGCTTCGTCAGGACCCCCAACGCCGACGGTGCCCGAAGCCAGCGCAGCTTCGGTATCGGTTTGTCCCTGGTCCGTGAGATTGCCATGGCCGCCGGCGGCACGGTTGAGGTGGCCCGCACCGGGGCCGAAGGAACCGTCATGAAGATCGTCCTTCCCGCCGCCGGGCGCTGACGCCGGGGCGCGGGCGTCTCATTCGGGGGCGCCGGACCCCCGACGGACTAGTCTCATTCCATGGTGAAACACCCCAGAATGAGGGCCGCGGCGGCTTCCGTCATCTGGCTGCCTGAACCGGCGGCACAGGCGCCCGCCGCACAGGTGCCGGGGGCGCTTGCGCCGTCAGCGCCGCCCGCCGGGTTGCGTCCACGGTGACGTTCCTGTCCCTGGCGCTGATCGCCGTCGTCGCCCTCGCCGGGCCCGTGCTCGCACTGCCGGTCCGCTGGCGCCTGCCGGTGGTCCTGGGCGAGCTGCTGGCCGGCGTCGTGATCGGCCGGACGGGGCTCTCGCTGGTCGATCCGGGTGATCCCACCTTCAGTCTGCTGGCAAACATCGGCTTTGCGCTGATGATGTTCGTGGCCGGAACGCATGTGCCCGTCAGGGACCCACAGATCCGCTCCGCCTTGGGAAAGGGATCGGGCAGGGCCGCGGTGGCTGCCGGCGCGGCCGTGGTCATCGGAACCGGCATGGGCCTGGCCTTCGGTACCGGCCATGCTCCGCTCTATGTGGTGCTCCTGGCGTCATCGTCAGCCGCACTGGTCCTCCCGATCGTCGACTCCCTGCGCCTGGGCGGACCGAAGGTGGTGGCAATGACGGCCCAGGTTGCGATTGCCGACATCGCCTGCATCGTCGCGCTGCCACTGGCCGTGGATCCGCCGAACGCCGGCCGCGCCGCGCTGGGGGCGCTCGCGGTGGGGGTCGCGGCCATGGCGCTCTTCTTCGCGTTGCGCGCCCTGGAGCGGAGCGGCACCCGGCAGCGCATGCACCGGCTCTCCGAGGAGCGCAAATTTGCCCTGGAGCTGCGAATCCAGCTGACCCTGCTTTTCGCGCTGGCCGGAGTGGCCAACTTCGGCCACGTCTCCGTGATGCTGGCAGGCTTCTCGTTCGGTCTGGTGGTGGCCGCCGTCGGCGAACCGAGGCGCCTGGCCCGCCAGCTTTTCGCCGTCAGCGACGGATTTCTCGGCCCGATCTTCTTTGTCTGGCTGGGCGCGTCCCTGAATCTGCGCGATCTCGGCGGCCACCCGGACATGGTCGTCCTGGGACTCTCCCTCGGGATCGGGACTGTGCTGCTCCATGCCGGCCTGAGAGCGGTCGGACTTCCCCTTCCGCTGGGCGTTCTATCGGCGGCCCAGCTGGGGGTGCCGGTGGCAGCTGCCAGCATCGGCACGCAGCTGAACGTGCTGCTGCCCGGCGAGGACGCCGCCCTGCTCCTCGGTGCCTTGGTGACCATAGCCGCCAGCAGCCTGGCCGGATCGCAGGCGGCCAAGACCTTCGCCCAACCTTTGAAAGCCGGAGACTGAAGCCGGAGACGGCAAGAGCAGTAGCAGCCAGCGGCACTGGGCCAAGGCCGGAGAGGCGCATATGTGCAGCCGCGCTGTCCTGTTACCGGGAAGTAGCCTCATGCGGCGAGAAACCCCTGCACAAACGTGCAGAAAAGTCCGCACGTCGGGAAAAGCTATCTAGCGTGAAGGGGTGGACGTGAGCCGGATCACAAGGGGGGCGGTCCCTAACTCACCTCCATCTACACAGACCCCTCAGTGCCGAGGGGCCCAATCGAAGAGGTACTTCCGTGTCCCAGCCCAGCACATCTGCCCGAACCAAGCGCGCCAAGGCCATGTCCGCCGCGGTGGGTGCAATCGCCCTCCTCTGCGGATCCCTGGCGGCTGCACCCGCGGCTAACGCCGACACCGTCGACGTCTCCCCTCCCGGTGCAAACGACTGGTCGTGCAAGCCCACGACGGCGCATCCCTACCCGGTGATTCTGGTACCCGGCACCTTCGAAAGCATGGCAAAGAACTGGGCGACCATGGCGCCGGCCCTCAAGAGTGAGGGCTACTGCGTCTACGCGCTCAACTACGGTTCGACCAACGGCATCGACGCCACCGGCCCGATCGCCGACTCCGCGGCGCAGCTTGCCCCGTTTGTCGACGCCGTACTGGCCTCGACCGGGGCGAAGAAGGCCGACCTGGTGGGACACAGCCAGGGCGGCATGATGCCTCGTTACTACATGGGATTCCTGGACGGCGCGGAAAAGGTCAACCATCTGGTCGGCATCGCCCCGTCCAACCACGGCACCCAGGGGCTGATAGCTCCGGCACCGGACTCCGTGCCGCCCGCTACCTCCCTGGGCGGCTCCAACTGCCAGGCCTGCGCTGACCAGCAGGCGGGCTCGCCGTTCCTGGCCAAGCTGAACTCGATCGGGGATACCGTGGCGGGGCCGGCATACACGGTCATCTCAACGACGCACGATGAGGTGGTGACGCCGTATCAGAGCCAGTTCCTGGCCGGGTCAGCGCAGCAGGTCACCAACATCACCATCCAGGACAAGTGCCCGGCGGATGTGATTGAGCACGACCAGACGCCCAACGATCCGGTCGTTCAGCGGCTCGTCTCCAACGCGCTCGGGCGCCCGGCCGGTCAGCCGGCCGACCCCGCCTACCAGCCAAGCTGCGTTTAGGTGGGGGTCCGGCCGGCCGGCCGGCCGACGTAGAATCGAGCATGAAGCGCGCCCGCTCGTCACCGGCCTGGAACTGAGCCGGCCGCCGTGCGCCGCTGGATCGGAAGTGTGCCGCCCGGCCTCAAGATTGTCCTCGGCTACCGGCGCTCCTGGCTGAAGTCCGACCTGGCTTCGGGCGCGGCCCTGAGCGCGGCATTGATCCCGGCCGGCATGGCCTACGCCGAGGCCTCCGGCCTGCCCGCCGTCACCGGTCTCTACGCCTCGGTGGTTCCCCTGCTCGCGTACGCCGTGTTCGGCCCCTCGCGGGTGTTGATCGTCGGGCCGGACTCCTCCCTCGCACCGATGATCGCCGCGGCGATCCTCCCACTGGCGGGCGGGGCGTCCGGCCACGCCGTGGCCCTGGCCGGGGTGCTTTCGCTGCTGATAGGGGCGATGCTGATCGTTGGCCGGTTCCTCAAACTCGGTTTTGTCACCGGCCTGCTGTCCAAGCCCATCCGCGTGGGCTACCTGAACGGCATAGCGCTCGTCGTAATCGCCAGCCAGCTGCCCAAGCTGTTCGGCATCCCGGCCGACGCCGGTTCACTCGCCGGCAGCCTTGGCGGTACGGGGCGGGCACTGCTCCAGGGCGCCGCTAATCCGCTGGCACTGTTGTTCGGCGCCGGCACCATCGCGGTCATCCTCGGCTGCCGGGGGCTACCGTGGAAAGTCCCCGGTGTGCTGCTGGCGGTGCTGGCTTCCATGGCTGTCACCGCCGCGGCCGGGCTGGGCGGGGCCGTTCCGGTGGTTGGCGCCCTCCCGGCAGAGCCTTCGGTGCCCGCGCTTGGCAGCGTCCGGCCGGAGGAAGTCCTTGCCCTGCTGGGGCCCGCGGCCGGCATCGCACTGATCGCCTTCGCGGACACCTCAGTGCTCTCGACGAGCCTCGCGCGCCGGCGCGGCACCCGCGTGAATGGGAACCAGGAAATGGGCGCACTCGGCTTCGCCAATGCGGCCTGCGGACTGTTCGGCGGTTTTCCGGTTTCCGGCAGCGCGTCCCGCACCCCGATCGCGCTTGAGGCCGGGGCGCGCAGTCCGCTCAGCGGCGTCATCGCGGCAGCCCTTGTGGTGCTGTTCATGATCTCCGCGCCCGGGATCACGGCGTTCCTGCCCTCCAGCACCCTGGCCGCCGTCGTGATCCTTGCGGCGGCCTCGATCGTTGACGTCAAGACCCTCGTGCGGCTGATCAGGATGAGCCGGACCGAAACGGCGCTGCTCGTCACGACGTTCCTCGGCGTCGCCTTCGTGGGTGTCCTCGAGGGCATCCTGGTCGCAATCGGCCTGTCCCTGATCGCTTTCGTCCTGCGCGCCTGGGACCCTTACCGCACGGAGCTGGCCAGTGTTGAGGACCTGCCCGGCTACCACGACCTCAGCCGGCACCCGGAAGGCCACCGGGTGCCGGGGCTGGTGATTGCCCGCTTCGACGCCCCGCTGTTTTTCGCCAACGGCGCGGTGTTCGCCGAGCACATCCGCACGCTCGTGGCGCAGGCCCCCGGACCCGTACGGTGGGTGGTGGTGGCGTCGGAGGCCATCACGGACCTCGACACGACTGCCCTGGATGACCTCGTGGAACTCGACGACGAACTCGCCCGGAAAGGCATCAGCCTGGTGTTCGCCGAGATGAAGGGGCCGATCAAGGACCGGCTCATCCGCTTCGGCGTCAGCAGCCGGTTCGGCCCGGACCACTTTTTTCCCACGGTGCACAACGCCGTCCGTTCCTACCGCAGGGAATTCGGACTTCCGTGATCCGGGCCGGCGGGTCCTGGCCTAGCCGGCTACCCCGGTGATGCTGCCTGCGGGCTCTTCGGTGAGGTCAACGACGTCGGCCCCGGCGTTCTTCTTGACGGATTCGACTCCGCCCATGGCGCTGGCCTTGGACTTGTAGCTCTGCGAAGACGCCACTACCTCGCCGTTGGCAGCCTTGAGCCGGAACCGGAACCCACCGGACTTGTCCTTGTACACTTCGAATTTTCCAGCCATGTCGCACCCCGACTTCTTCGTCGATAACCACGGCCGGGCGGCCGCTAATCGACAGGCTACTGCTAACCCTGGAGGACCGGCCAGAGACCCGCCGGGCGGTGTCGCAGGCTGCCCGCAACCGGCTCAGCCGCGCAGCGGTATGACGTCCACGCTGCCGCCGGGACCCGTGATCACGAGCACGCGCTTGGCGCTTACCCCGGCGAGGGCCTCGGCCAGCCGGCCGCCGGGATCCCCCGCGGACACGCCGGCCTCGGACAGGCCGACGCCGGGCGCGCCGGCGTCAGGCACGCCGGCGGCAGGCACGGCGGCCGCCGGTACGGGCACGGCGATGTCGTCCCGGATCCAGACAGTAACCGCGGCCCCCGTGAGCTCCTCGAGGGCGCGGCGCAGCGGCTCCGGGTCGGGGCCGGCCACAAGGATCACGTGCCCAATCGTCCGTTTCCGGCCGAGCCCCGCGGCTGCCGGCCGGGACCTGTCCTGCCGCCAGACGGCAAAGTGGTAGCCGGCGGCCAGGCCCGTGGCCACCAGCAGGCCCAGCGGTGCGCGGATCCGGTCCACCAGGCTGCCGCCGGTTACGTCGCCCAGAAAATATTCGAAGACGCGGTAACCGACCACCAGGAGGGCAATCAGGGCCACCACGGCGCTGAGGCCAAACACCGCGATGAGATAGACGCGCCGCCCGAGCGGGACAGCGCCTTCAAGCCGGTGCTGCCTCGCCGGCCGCCACGCAAGCCACCAGACGCAGCCGCCCACGGCGAGGGAACTGATGCCGCCGAGCAGCAGGGTGCGGGCGTTGCCTCCGGCCAACGGCGACACCGCGATGGAGAGGGCCGCGTTCACGATCACGCCGACGCCGGTGGCGGCAGCCGCCAGGGCCACACCCGAGGTCACCAGCGCCCCTGCCTGACGGGTCCGTTCGGCGCGGCTGACCGCAATGGTCCGGTAATAGCGCCAGACCAGCGAGCCGACGGCGGCCGACGCGATCGCGACGCCGAGGGGCGCAAGCAATTCCATCAGGGCGTCCTGCCGGTCAAACGCCAGTCGCAGCAGGACAAAAAGGACGGTCCCGGCCCCGCCCAGGGCGAGAAGGCCCGCCGCCAGCACACCGACGACGACAAGCCCCACATCGGCGAACCCGCCCCGGAGCCGGCGCGCACCACCCCGGACCCAGTGCCACCACCAAACCAGGCCCCCGCCGGCCGCCCAGACCAGATCCTGCAGGGTGGATTGCCACCACGGGTCAACGGTCGACGTGAGCTCCATCGATCCGCGGATGGCGACGTCCAGCAGGCCGCCAAAGGCCGTCACCGCGGCGCCCACTCCGACGCCCAGCCCGAAATACGTGCCGATGACGGCCGGCACGTTCGCAAGCTCGAGCGGGCTCCGCGCCCGATGCCGCCACATCCAGCGGTGCCACACCCACACTAAGGCCCAGACCAGGCCGACGGAGAGCGGCGACCGCCACTCCGGATTCGCGTCGGCGATGAACGAGGCCGCCATCGCCAGCAGGGACGTCACAAAGAGGATCAGCGAAATCGTGTAAACCGCGGCGACGTAAAGACCCCACGACGTGGCCGCCCGCTCCGCTTCCTCGTCCAGCCGCCGCCAGACGAACCACCAGAGCAGCGCGGCGAGCGGGCCGCCGATCAGCGTGAACGCCAGCGACAACGCCAGCCCCGCGACCCCTTCTCCGGCCAGCACCTGGCCGGAGCGCAGCAGCCGTTCCAGCAGGCCGCTGAGCCCGTTGGCGGCGATCACCACGAGGGCAAAGAGCAACACGAAGACCACCAGGCGGCGGACCTTCGCCTGCGCCGACCCCGCCGCTGGGCCGGTGGGCACCCTGGTGGCGCTCACTTTTTCAACACCCCGCCGGCGCAGGTCTGGAGGCTGTATGGCAGATCGTTGATCATCCACTTGCCGGCATCCTTCACCAGGCCGATGACGGCTTCCTCGGCGTATTCGGAGGGGCCGAACGGCCCCTCCGACGCCGAGTGCACCACCGAGACCTTCACCGTGGCGGTGTCCCCCCGCTCCGAGGTGGAGATCAGGACCACCCGGCTGGCCTGGGCACTGCCGTAGAAGTTGGCGCAGCGGGACCGGGCGGCGTCGGTGAGGTAGGCGTCCGCGGCGGCGGTGTCCGCGTCGATGACGGCCCTGCTGTAGCGCTGCACCACTCCGGCCGGGGACGACTCATCCAGCGGCTGCGGCTCCCCGCGAAGAAAGACCACGGCCAGCGCGACCACCACCAGCACGGCGATCGCAGCAACGATGCCCTGCAGCACCCGGTCGGGCCGGTGCCGCTCCGGGACCGGTGCCTCGGCTGCGGCGGGTCCCGGAACCGGATCCTTGCCGCGCGGGCCGTCGCTGCGTGCTGTGGCCGGTCGTTCGGGGCCGTTCGGCGGTTGGCTCATGCCGTCAGTATGGAGGGGCCGCGATGGCCCGTCATGGTGTCTTTAGGCCCTTTCAGCGCCTCCGCGGCTCGACGACGCTGGCAGCAGACACTACTCTCAGGCGATGGGGATCATGCGGAAAATCATTGGCCCGAAACTGGCGGGCGCCCTGCTGCTGCTCATCGCCCCGTTGGCCATCCTGCTGGGCGCCGCGCCGGCGGCGCTCGCCGTCCCGCCGGCCGACGTCGTCGTGGAGGACCGGGCGGGGGTCCTGGACCGCAACACGCTGATCCCTGCGGTGCAGAAGATCGAGTTCTACGAGCCCACCAAGGTCGCCGTCTACACGTACAAGGGCAGCGCGGCGGACAACCTCAACGAGGAGGTGCTGCGCTTCGCCCGCGCCGAGCACCCGGACTGGATCAGCAAGGACGGGCAGAAATGGGCGGACGGCCTCTTCATCTTTGCGCTGGATCCGGTGGGCCGGCACGTCGGAACGTACATGGGCGAGGACCGGAAGGTATCCCTCGAGCAGCGCGCTGACATCCAGGACGCCGCCAAGGAACTGCTGCGCGACGCCCAGTGGACGGAAGGGACCATTGCGGGCATTCGGCGCGGCGCGGAGCTGATCAACCAGCCGTGGTATCGCTCCACCGCCTTCCTGGTCACGGCCTGGGGCGCTGTGGGGGCCGCGGTGGCCGGTGCGGGCACCTGGTTGCTGGTCCGCTGGCGGACCCGAGTGGGCAGCCGCAAAGAGATCGCCCGCGGCGACGCGAACTATGCCAACGTGAGCATGGATCTGCAGGTGACCGAACTCAATGCCAGCACCATCCCCGAGTCGTCGCGGTACGGCAGCACCGTGCTGGAGAAGCACCGCACCTTCCTGAGCCGCTACAACACGGCCACCGGGCTCTCGAACCAGGTGCATGCCCTGACGCCGCGGCAGCTGGGGCGCCGTTCCAGCCTGTCGCTGGCCCGGCAGTACGCCGATGCAGCCGCCGAACTCGATGCCCTGGATGACGTCATCGCCGACACGAACGCACTGCTGAACCGCGGGTCCATCTGGGCGACGGCGTGGGACCGGCAGCTCGCCCCCTTCCGCAGCGACCTGGCGGGGATCGAGGGCATGCTCGCCAAGAGCCACGGTGAGGGCGATTCCGCCACTGCCGCCGCACTCCGTTCCTTCCGCGACCGCAGCCAGCGGGACATAGAACGCTGGACCGCGGAACTTTCCGACGGCAGCATCACCCCAGAAACCGCGCTGGACCGGCTGCGCGACGCCAGGACCGAGCTCTCAGAGCTGCTCAAGAGCCACGCGGACACGGTGATCGCCGGCTTCGCCCGGAACGAGCGCGAGGCCAAGCTCATGCGCAAGGAAATGGAGGAGGCCCAGGCGGGGACCGGCAAGAAGCAACGGCGCAGCTATGAGCCCAGCATCCTGGGCACGGTGTATCCCTCTTATTACTTCTTCTCGGTCCCCACTTTCAACAGTGGTTTCAGCACCGGCGTCAGCAGCGTCAGCTCCGCCAGGGGCGGTTCCACCACAGGATACGGCGGCAGCGGCGGCAGCTTTTCCGGCTCCGGGAGCTCGTCCAGCTTCTAAGAAATGTGTATCGACAACGGGCGGCCAAGCGAGGACGCTTGGCTCCGTAAGCAGTTAAATTCCCTGATAGGGAAGAGGGAGTGCCATGACCACAAATGTTGTTACCCAGCTGCAGGTGAAGTCCCACAACTCGCCCGATGAGAAGCGCCGTCCGGACAAGACCGAGGTCGACATCGTGTCCGTCGGCGACTACACGATCGGCCGATTCAGCTTTGAGCCGGGATGGCGCTGGTCCGAATGCATCAAACCCGTGGTGCACACTGATACGTGCGAGAACAGCCACGTGGGGTTCTGCGTGTCCGGCAAGCTGACCGTCGAGACCACCGACGGCGGCCGCATCGACATCGCCGCGGGAGATTCCTACACCATTCCCCCGGGCCACGACGCCTGGGTTGAAGGCGGAGACCCGTTTGTCGGGGTCGAGTTCCTGAGCGCGGCCACCTTCGCCAAGGGCACGGAATAGGGCGCGGCCGGGCCTAGACCTTCCATGTCCTGGTTCAGGCGTTGATCTCCTGGCGCCTGAACCGCAATTCCCGCTGCGCTCCGCGCAGCGGGGAACCCGAGAACGGCAAGTCTTCGAGGCGGATGGCGTCCGCCGCCGCAAGCGCAGTGCGGTTGGCGCTCTCCGCGGCCCGGCGCGGCAACCCGAGTGTGACCGCGAATTCGGCCCAGTGCCTGGCCTTGAGGTTCCGGGTCTTGCCGGCGACGGGGAGGGCCAGCGTCTCGTCCCCGTACAGCAGGGTGCAGGGAACGTCGTAGACGGGGGCCATCGCGAAACCGGCGGGACCGCCCAGGATGGCCAGGTTCTTGGCGTGAAGGTCGCCGTTTCCGGTCAGCCACGCGAAGAGGAACTGGAGGTACAGGTTGCGGCTGGCAACCACCGGCGCCTTGCACATCCGAGCCAGCGCGGCCGCAACATCCTCCGACGCCACGCCGTACTTGGACGCCGGCGGGAGGCCCAGCACCTGGGTGCCGTCTTCGAGCGGCAGCCGGTGCCATGCGCCGTCGGCCGTCTTGACCCGGTCGAACCTTTCGACGAGGAGTCCGGGCAGGCCGTTCCGGTCGGCAATGACGGAGCTTTTTGCGACGGCGATCTTCAGCGCCTTCGCACCTTTCAGGTGGGCGGCCTCGTTTTCCACCAGGTGCGGGTGTTCCGGCGGATCGAGTTTAAGCAGGTAGCGGTGTCCCCGCAGGGCCAGCGGAGTGGTCAGCATGGAGGCGCTGGTCTTGCGCTGTACCCCCGGGATGCCGTGCAGGTCCACGGTGTTGGCGAGGAAGGAGAAATCCAGTTCCTCGGGCCGTGAGGTATCGGCCAAGGCCGCCGGTTCCGCCGGGGGCTCTCCGGCCGGAACCACCTGCACGTCGCCGGGAACGTCCGCCCCGACGGCGAGCAGCAGGGTCAACTCGTCGTCGAAACTCGTTTTGGTGGCGTTCTTCAGCACGGTGAGCCGGTGGCCCTCGGGGAGGAGTCCGGCAAAGAAGGCGGGCAGCGCCCCGGCGGGGGCTTCCACTGCCACCTCGGACGGGGGCAGGGAGATGGCCACGGCGGGGTGGCCGCCTGCGAGGTAGTCGGGCCGGTAGGAGAACCGCACTCCCCCGGCGCCGGTCCGTGCGAGGTGGCCGGCCAGGCGGCCGTTCTTGTAGACGTCGGCCGCCCTGACGAACCTCAGGTCCTGGAGTTCGGCCGGCATCAGCCCACCGCGAGTTTCAGGCCGAGCACGTTCGCCACCGCCACCACAGCCTGCAGCGACGGGTTGCCGCTCCCGGTCTCGATGGCGCGGACGGTACGCTCCGAGGTGCCGGCCAGGTGCGCCAGGTCCTCCTGGGTCAGCCCGGCCTCCTTGCGGGTCCGGCGGATCCCCTCGGCAATCGCCGCCACGTCGCTCACCGGCACTCCCCTTCGCTGCGCGCACACCATGCCGCGGTCTGATGTCCCGGCTTCGCCATATCGGCATCATTTTGCCGATCCCCCAGCAGGGCTCTCCTAATAGTGCCCGAATATTGTCCATTCGGCAACATACTGCCGAAATTGGTTTGTCGCGAGCCTACGGCACGAGCTTGGAGTCCAAAACGGCAGGATGTTGCCGTTCACCGGGGACGAGCGCCGCCTTCCCGCATCGTTTCGTCCGGGCGTAGGCTCTGGCCCATGCGAAAGATCATTCTGGCCCTCCAGGTCTCCCTCGACGGTTTTTTCGAGGGGCCGAACGGAGAGATTGACTGGCACATGGTGGACGAGGAGCTCCACAGCCACTTCAACGAGCAACTGGCCTCTATGGGCGCCTTCCTGGACGGCCGCGTGACCTACGAACTGATGGCCGACTTCTGGCCGACGGCGGACCAGGATCCGTCCAGTACACCGGCTATGGTCGAGTTCGCCAAAATTTGGCGGGACATGCCGAAGATTGTCTACTCCAGGACGCTGGAACGGGCCGACTGGAACACCACGGTGGTGCGCGACGTCGTCGCCGATGACGTGCTGGAACTGAAGGCGCAGCCCGGCGGCGACTTGGCACTGGGCGGGGCTGACCTCGCCGATACCTTCCGCCGGCTCGGGCTCATTGACGGGTACTGGATTTATGTCCACCCGGTGCTGATCGGGCGGGGGAATCCCTTGTTCAAGTCAGCAGACGACAGGACCGCGCTCACGCTCGCCGGCACCCGCGCGTTTGGCAACGGCGTCGTCCTGCTGCGGTACGCCGTCTGAGCTCACCGGCCGGCGTAAACGTGCGCAAAAGCCGGTGGCCAGCTGCCGTTTAGCAGCCGACCACCGGCCCTGGAAAGAGGTTCTTACGCTTTTTGCTATGCGCTGGCGCGGACGAAGGTCACGCCACCCGTGGCGGTCAGCCAGGACAGCGGGTGCTTGATCGTCTGGTTGCTGCCGTTCATGCCACCGCTGATGGCCATGCCGTCACCGGCGTAGATGGCGACGTGGCCGGACTGGACGATCATGTCGCCGGGCTGCGGGGCACCCACAACCTTGCCGTAGCCCATGAACTGCTGGGGACCGAGGTCGCCCACGTGGATACCGGCCGCACCGAGGGCCTTCTCAACCATGGCGGTGCAGTCCTGGGTGATGCCGATCTGGCTGTAGGCGGCCGAAAGCATCGCGGCGTTGGCTCCGCCGGCTGCCGAGGCAGGTGCCACGGCCGCCTTCGCCTGAACGCTGACCTGCGGCGCTGCCGGCGCGAGCACCGGAGCAGGGGCAGGCGCGACAGCCGGAGCGGCGGCAACCGCAGGGGCGGTGACGGGCTTAGGCTGCTCGATCACGGGCGCCGGCGTGGTAGCGACTGCCGGGCGGGCGAAGCTGATCTGAACTGCGGAATCAGCGGTAACCGGCGCGGAGACCTTGCTGCCGACGTCAACCGACGAAGCCGGGGCGGTTTTGTTTTCGGCCGGGGCAACGGCTGCATTGGCTGCCATTCCGCTCGTGAGGACGAGGCCGGAGGCTGCGAAGATTACTGCGGCCTGACGACCGATGGTGCCTGATTTGCCCGAGAATGCTGAGGCCCGTCCGGCGGATGCGTCGGAACGATGGCGCGCAGAAGTAATGCTTGAAGTCATGTTTGTAGCCTCTCCCAATGCCTGCGAGGTGAGCTGTCGGATTCGGATGGGAGGCACCCGGCCGCGGGCCCGTCAATGCGGGCGCTGTGCGGCTTCACCCCAAGACCTGCTAAAACTGCAGGTCAAAAGTGGTTTCCCCGTCTCTGCCAGAAAGGTTGCATTCGGATCCCAGGCCGCGGCAGAGTTAGGCAATCGGCTCGGGAGCGCCCGTATCGGAAACAAACAGGCACCCATCTACGGTAACGGGCCCGGGCGGGAATGTCACATTCAGATAACGGAGCCGTGTCCTGGCGCGGAAGAAAGCCTAGGACGCTGCTACCTGCCAGCCATAGGATGAGGGCACCCAGCATTCCCCGAGCGGAGGCCCCGTTATGAACAGCCACTGTGTCGCAATTTGCCAGCTCAGCGATCAGCCGCAGGAGGATTTCGACGTCAACACAGAGCTGCTGGTTCTCGAGGGAAAGGAAATCCACGTAGCCACGTGGGACGCGGAACCGCGCGACGGCGGCTTCGATATCCACGTCCTGAATGACCGTGTGGACGCGCTCGGTTTTATGGTGGTGACCGACTGGCAGTTCCTCGACGGAAAGGCGTATGCCGTCGTGGAGCGCCGGCCCGGCACGTAGCGCTACTTCGCCATCCCGGAGGTGACGGCAGCGATCGCCTCCCTCACCAGACCGGCGTCGTCCGGGGTGCCCGACTCCGCCAGCCCGGCCTGGCGCCGGTAACGGTCCCAATCCCCTCCACCGGCCCGTAGCTCGCGGAGCGGCGCCATCAGGGCCGCCCGCCGCAGCCAATCGTCCGGGTCCTGCAGCCAGCGGCCCAGCACGGTTTCCGCGCGGGAACGGTTTTGGCCGTCCAGTCCCGCAATCAGCGGCCCGACGACATCGGTCGCCAGCGGATCGGCCAGCTCGCGCAGGCGCGCAGTCCGCAGGAAACCCTCGATCCGGGTCAGGTCCGAATTGTCCAGCAGGGCCAGGCTGGACTGCAGCAGGACGACGGCGGCAAGGCGGCGTTCGAAGACGGGCACCTCCCACAACTCCGAGCTGAGGGCGGTGACATCGTCGCGGCCGAGTGACCGGTACCGGCGCAGCGCGTCGCGGACAGTGCCGCGGACGGCGCCAACCGAGGAGCCGTAGCTCCCCAGGCCCGGGCCGTATTGCGCCTGCGCTTCCTCGGCCCGCTGCCACGAGCTCTCACGCAGCAGCGCCGCGTCAATGAAGTCACCGGCCTCGCTCATGGATCCATTCTGTCGTGCGGGGGCCGGCTTGGCCTAAGCAGCTGCGTCCTCCCGCGGGAAACCGTCGGCGAGCGCAGTGTCCTACGCGGACCGCTGGGGCCCGGGACTCGCACGCGCTAGCCGGTCACCAGTCTGGTTGAGCTATTCCAGGTCAACCGCCCGTGCTGGAAGTCCGAAGCCCGGCCCACGGACACTGCGTACTCGTCCCGGGTCGGATATCCCAGACGTCCCCTTTCCCTGCCGAGGGCCGTCCACTTGGCACGGATCGCACCGAGGACGTAGTGCGACCCGGTCTTCGCCGACCAGTAGATCGATGCACCGCCCGAGCCTGTGAAGTGGCTGTAACGCCCCACGCCATCGGGGGTGCGCGTCTCGTCTGACGTCGGATAGCCCAGCAGCCCCCGTTCCCTGCCCAGGGCCGACCACTTGGCACGGACCGCGCCCGTGATGAAGTGCGCCCCGGTGCTTGGCGTCCAGTAGATCGATGAACCCCCCGAACCTGTGAAGTGGCTGTAACGTCCCACGCCATCAGGGGTGCGCGCCTCGTCCGACGTCGGATAGCCCAGCAGTCCCCGTTCCCTGCCCAGGGCCGACCACTTGGCACGGACCGCGCCCGTGATGAGGTGCGCCCCGGTGCTTGGCGTCCAGTAAATGGATGCCCCGCCGGAGCCGGCGAAGTGTTCATACCGCCCGATCGTGTCCGGGGTTGTCAGCTGGTCGGTGGTGGGGAACCCCAGGACGCCGGCAGCGCCGCCCGCGGCCTTGTAGCGGGCGTAGATCGCGCCTGCGACCCAATGGGCCCCGGTGGACGGGGACCAGCAGATCACACCCTTGGTGTAGTCCTGGCATTTCCCTGCCCCCACCGGGTACTCCAATGTCAGCGACCTGCCGAGGACAGACCGCGGGTCACCGGCATTGGTCTGGTACGCCTTCAGGCCAATGGGATCGTCGACGCCCATTCCGGTGAGCATAACTTTCTGTGCTCCTTGGCCGTCGTCCGCGGTCAGCAGGTAGTAGGTGTCGGCGGTTCCGGCCTGACCGACCACCGTCGGCTTGAACGTCACGCTCTGATGTGCGGACTCTCCAGGCGGGATCACCAGGCCTTCCGAGATTGGAACGGTGGTGGAGAATACACCCTCCGGCGCCTTGGCCTTGGTGATCGTCAGGGGGATGTTGCCAGTGTTAGTAATGGTGAAATCCCGGGTGGCCGCAGCGCCGGCAGGCACATCACCAAAGTCCAGGGATGCCGGCAACTGCAGATGCGCTACGCCCGACACGGCGGTCGCCGTCACCGGTACCGTGAGCGATCCTCGGTCGCTCGTGATGAGGAGCTGATCAGCCACCGGGGTTGCCGTCGTCGGACTGAAGGTGACGGACACCGGAACGGAAGTAAGGGGTTGAATCTTCTGTCCCACGGCCGGCAGCGTGGCCGGGTCGACCGCAAGCTGGGCGTTGCCCGGCAAGGTGACGCCGGTGATCGTGGCGACGCTCGTGCCGGTGTTGACCACGTTTACGGTCTGGCGACTGCTGGTCTGGGTCGGCACGTCGGTGAATACCAGGGTGGGCGGCGTTGCCCCCAGTCCGTCCTTGGTGCCGACGCCGTGAACCCCCAGAAGGTCCGTCTCGCCGTCGGAGGTTTTGACGGTCAACGTCCCGTCGACCTGTCCGGCTACGGTCGGCGAGAAGGTGACCGGGACCGTCATGGTTCCGCCTTTGGCAAGCGTCCGGGGCAGTGTGAGGGCCTCGATCCCGAACGGCGCAGGTGCTGCGACGGAACTGACCGTAACAGCCCTGCTGGCGGTGATGATCAGGTTCCCTTTCACGGTGGTGCCTACCGCGGCGGTTCCCAGGTCCGTGTTTGTCGCCCCAACCGCTGAGGTCGTCGGGGCACCGAAGCCGATCACGTGCCCGTCCCGGGTTCCCACGTAGACGCGCCCGTTGTCAGTGGCAACCGTGGAAAACTTGGCGGCGGTGCCCAGCGGGGCCGCGAAAACCTGCTGAAGCTTACCGGTGCTGTCCGGCATTGCGCGGTAGGCACGGAGTTCCGCGCCGGTACCGGTGGGTCCCGTTACGTACACGGCCCAGACCAGGGCGGTGGAGGCGTTTGTACCGTTGGAGGTCACCGTGGGCGCCCCGGAGGTGTACCCGAAGGTACCAATGGACGTACCGACGGAGGCCAGCTGGATGCCGCCGGTGCTGCTGGCCAACAGCTTGTGCGCACGCAGGTAGCCCTTGTTCTCCACGGTGTAGATGTACCCGCCGTTTGTGGTCCCGAGGAACGCGGGCCTGCCCCAGACGCCACTGTACGGCCCGGCGCCGTCGAGGACGGCGTCCGTTCCGCCGCTCCCCTGCCCCATACCGCCCAGGTTGTCCCGGTCCAGCAGGTAGACCCGGCCGTCCTTGCCGACCTGGACCATCAGGCGAGGGTGGGCCGTGGTGCCGTAGCCGGTGGGGATGGCGATCGGGGCACCGGAACCCAGGTCGGCATCGTTCTGATCCAACTTGGCGTTGTTGGCCGGGCTGAAGAAGTCCGTGGCCTTGAGGTTTCCGTCGGCTCCGACGCTGACCCGAACGACTGACTCTGCGAGGGTCGCCGGAGGGGTCTTGCCCGGTCCCGGCTTAGGGGAAATCCCGTTCCCGGTGGAAAACAGGATCTGGCCGGTGCCGTCGGAGACCAGGCCGCCGCCGGATTGCCAGATTCCGCCCTCCGCACTGCTGTTGCCGGACTCGGTGGCCCACATCGTGGTCTGCCGGCCTGCGGTGGACACCCCGACGACGTAGCCGACAAACGGTGCCCAGTCGCAGTGGCTGGCGAAACCGGCGTAGACCACGCCATCCAGCAGGAGAAGCCCGGGCCGCTGCATCGCAGTCATCGCGTTGAACGGCCGTGTCGGGTCGTTAGTGGGCGCGCCGTTGATGAGCACCGGGAACCCTGGCCTCTCGGCCCCCGTGACCCTGTCCAGCGAATGCATGTACCAGTGCGGGAGCTGCGGCGTCGCTCCGTCGTTCGTCTTCGCCATCAGGAAGACGCTGTTGGTCGCGGCGTCGAAGACCGGAGTGGACGTGACTCCGATGTTGGGGGTGAGGTCACCGCAGCTTACGGTCGCTGCCGGCCAGGCCGGACCGAGGTTGCGCTGCCACTTCACCGCTCCGGTGCCGCCGTCCAGGCCGTAGACGTTGTTGTTCTCCGTCGCGGCTATGACGGTGCCGCCCACCACGAGCGGCTGGGCGTACACCTGGCCGTCCACGGCGGTGGAAAAAAGCTTGCCGAAATTTGATGACGCGACCGACGTCGGCGAAAGCGCAGTCTCGTTGCTGTCCCACCCTGTCCGTAGCAAATCGTGCGCGATCGTGCCGACGTCGGCAGAGGCCGGACCGCTGACGGATAGCCCGGCCAGGGCGAGCGATGACGCCACGAAGATCGCCCACGCGCGTCGGGTCCGCGACCGTCGCCGGGAGGGAGCCTGGGACCATCCGGCAGCCCGCTTCCGCTTGAAATGGGATGCCCCGGCCGCGCCCCCACAGCGACCAGGAAAATGTCCGGACAAAGCACGAAGTGCCGCTTGTTCACGCATGGCTGAGACCCGTTTCTGAACATTCAATTGACTAACTCCACCCAGTACTCCGGAGCCTAGAAGCGCCGAAAGAGCAGCGCGCGAGTGGCGCCTACCCGTCTTCTGGAAGGGGCTTCTTGCTTTCCGGCCGGTCCTACTTGGTTGGTTGTTAGGGACACTTGGTCGCCTACTTGCTTCCGGTCATCCGCCGGACTTGGTCCCCGGCATTGAGTAACCTCCGGCGCGGCCCGGGGGCATAAATCCTCTGGTGCCCCCGGGCCCTGCGCCGGATCATGGGCTCAGCACATCTTTCGACGGCAGGGAGTCCAGTCGTGTGTCCAGGTGCTGCAACAACACGGAACACCAGCGGTCCCCGCTCGCGGACCCAGCGCTGGCTCCTGGCCTGCGCTGCCGCTGTTCTGGCGGTGACCGGCTGCACGCCGGGCTCACCCTCACCGCCCGCGGGCAGCGGATCGTCTCCCGCAACCGGGACCCTCCCGTCGGCGACGGCGGAGAAGGTGCTTTCCGATGAGGAACTCATGGTCCTCGTGGACAGGGCGATCAACAGCGGCCAGGAAGGCACCGGGCGGGTCTCCAGAAGCTCGGACCTGCGCACCCGCCTGCAGGGACGACCGGAGCCCGCCGATAAGCCGGCCGTCGAGCCCGGCGAGTGCAGCGTGTTCCGGCCGCACAGTTCGCCGACCAGCGGAGCGGACCTGGCAATGCACTTCGCCGCGGGCGTCCTGACGCTGACCGGCGTGTGGTCACGCGAGGCCCTGGCGTTTGTCTTTGCCCGAAGCGCACCGCGCAGCGACGTGCTCGCTGCGGATTTCGCCTACACCGACGACCTGGCCCAAAGGTGTTCAACGTTCCGGCAGACGGTGGGGAATGATCCAACGTCCACGGTCAGGCTGCTTAGGACGCCGGCCGTGGGCGAGAAGGCCTACGCCACGGTTTTGAGTACACCGGCAACCGCCGGCACTCCCCCGGGCGGCGCCACCGTTGCACTGCAGGTACTCAAGGGAACCCTGACGATCGGGCTGAGCCGGCAGGCACCCACCGCCAGGTCCGACGCGGAACTCAGGACCGCCCTCGAGCCGCTGGTCCGGCTGGCCCAAAAACTGGTCGGGCAGACCGACTCCGGCACGGCACCGTCAGCCGCACCGCCGTCTGGTCCGCCCGCTACCCCACAGCCCCCCGAACAACGGACGCCGCAG
The DNA here is from genome assembly GCF_052113385.1 of Arthrobacter sp. YAF16. Taxonomy (NCBI): domain Bacteria; kingdom Bacillati; phylum Actinomycetota; class Actinomycetes; order Micrococcales; family Micrococcaceae; genus Arthrobacter; species Arthrobacter sp. YAF16. Next base: position 1,402,121 of record NZ_JBFRDC010000001.1, on the reverse strand, counting down.
CAACTGGCCAGGCTGCTGCAGGGCGTTACCGGCCCCACTGGAAGGCCGGCCCAGGTGCTGGAGGGACGCTACACCCGGAGCGGCCCTGCCACGGCGCCGGCCGTTTCCGGATGCATTTACGACGACGCCGCCTATCTTGCCTCGTTCTCCGGGGCGGCCACCGTGGTGGCTGAGATCGCCGGTGGGCCGCAGGTGCTGGACCAGATCAGCCTGCGGCTCGTCAGCTTGCCGCCCCCGCCGGCCGGGCCGTCCCCTTTTGACAGCCGGGCAGCCGACCTCAGCCGCTGCAGTTCGATCCGGGAGCGCCTGCCGGGCGGCGGCTCGCGCACCTGGACCGCCATCAGACACCCGATCGTCAACACCGGCGGCGAAGCGGGCTACGCCGTGGTTTATGTGCTTCCCGACGGGACCGGAGTCCGGCACATCCAGGTGGGTGCCCGGAAGGGCAGGCTGTGCGTGGAAACGGAAACGAAAGCCCTGTCCGACGCCGGCGTCCTTCAGGCCGCGCGCGGGCTCGCGGCGACCATCAACAAGGTGCTGGCCAGGATCGGCAACTGAAGCCTCCGGGCGACGTCGGCGGCACCGCAGGACCGGTCCGGCGCCGCTTGCGCGATACCCCCGGGGGTATTACTGTTGAATGTAGAGGAGGAAGGAATCCCTTCCCCGTCCACCTCAAGAAGGAGTTCTCCCGAATGCTTATCGAGCGCATCTACGACGAAGACCTTGCCCAGGCGAGCTATTTCATCGGCTGCCAGGCCAAGGGCGAGGCCCTTGTGGTTGATCCCCGGCGTGATATCGCCGTGTACCGGGACCTCGCTGCCGCGAACGGCATGACGATCGTGGCCGTTACCGAGACGCACATCCACGCGGACTTCCTCTCCGGCACCCGGGAACTGGCCGCCGCGACCGGCGCCACCGCCTATGTCTCGGGCGAGGGCGGCGCGGACTGGCAGTACGGTTTTGAGGCCGAGCGGCTCAACGACAACGATGAGATCGTGCTGGGCAACATCACGGTCAAGGCCCTCCACACCCCCGGGCACACCCCGGAGCACCTGTCCTTTTTGATCACCGACGGCGCATTCGCAGACAAGCCGGGCTACCTGCTCTCGGGTGACTTCGTGTTCTCCGGCGACCTGGGCCGGCCGGACCTGCTGGATGAGGCCGCCGGCGGCGTCGACACCCGCTTCGCAGGCGCCAAGCAGCTGTTCGCCAGCCTGCGGGACAAGTTCCTGACCCTGCCGGACCACGTCCAGGTCCACCCGGGCCACGGCGCCGGCAGCGCCTGCGGCAAGGCCCTGGGCGCGATCCCGTCCTCGACCGTCGGCTACGAACGGCTCTACGCCTGGTGGGGCCCCTACCTGGCCGCAAACGACGAGCAGGGCTTCATTGATGAACTCCTCGACGGCCAGCCGGACGCGCACGCCTACTTCGCCCGGATGAAACGCGAAAACCGTGAAGGCCCCGCCGTCATGGGCGAACGCGCCCCGCTCCCCGAGCTGGGCACCGCCGATGTCGCCCGCGACCTCGCCGCGGACAAGGTCATTTTCGTTGACACCCGCCCGAACAACGAGGTCCACGAAGGCACCGTCACCGGCTCCGTCAACGTCCCGGCCGGTAAGTCCACCGCCAGCTTCGGCGCCTGGGTCGTAAACCCGGAAACCGACACCAACCCGCTGGTCCTCCTCGCTTCCAGCCAGGCGGACGCGCAGGAAATGTGGGACCACCTCGTCCGGGTCGGCATCGACAAAGTCGCCGGCTACGTCACCAGCCTCGAGGGCCTGCCGGTCAGCGTCCCGAAGCTGATCCAGCCCGAGGAACTCGACGGCTTTGACGCCGCCATGGTCCTGGACGTCCGCAACCGCACCGAACATGCAGCCGGCCACATCCCCGGCTCCTACCAGCTCAGCGGCGGCCGCGTGATGTGGCACCTGGATGAACTCCCCACCGAAGGCACCATCGTGTCCTACTGCCAGAGCGGCGTCCGGAACTCCGTCGCGGCCAGCGCGCTGCGCCGCGCCGGCTACGACGTCGTCGAACTCGACGGCAGCTACTCCGCGTGGAACGCAATGGAACAGGCCGCCCGCCGGCAGGCACCGGAAACCGTTCCGGCCAGCTAAGCGGGACAACCAGTAAGGCAACACAGTGACAGCGTGGCGGCGGCCCGGGTAACCCGGGTCGCCGCCACAGCTGTGTCCGCGACAAGTTCCAATCCCTGTCGTCAGGCGGCGACGGGAGCCGGCACCGGGGCTACGCCTTGTGCAGGCCCGTTCCCTCCCCCGCGGCGAGCTCCGGAAGCTGGAGGCCCTCCAGCCACTCCAGCGCCTCCGTGCGTGAGGTGAAATACGCGTGCGGGCAAAAGCTGTGGCGACCAAGTGCCGCCGCAACGACGGTGTCCACCACGCTGGAACCCAGCAGGGCCACCGCGGTCACTGCCTTGGCACGTTCGTAGGTATGTCTTGCCGTCGAGCGCATCGTTACACCGGATATTTCCACGAGTAAGGGCAACTCCCGGCCGCCGCCAAGGGCCCGCATCGCTTCAATCGAAGCGGCCGCGTCCCGGGCGTCGACAAGCGTCCCCGGCGCCCAAACCAGGTGAAAATGAGGCCCGCAGATTCCGAGCCGTCCTTTCCCGCCTGCGATCAAGATCTCTTCCATTCATCCCCCTAAGCACCAAAGGTACCCTCCACCAACCGACTTGAGCAGAACCCGGGCAACGAAAAAGCGCCGGAGGACATGTCCTCCGGCGCTTTATCGCCGTGCTGTTTTCCCTCGGGCTGTCCGGCTTAGGAGAGCAGTGCCTGCACGCTCACGTAGGCCGCGACCAGCAGGACCAGGACGCCGAAGCCGCGTTTGAGCACCCTGTCCGGAATCCTGGTTCCGAGCCGGCCCGCGATCAGGGAGGCAACCATTGCTGCCCCCGCGAACGCTGCCGTCACGGCCCAGTCGATCTGCAGGTCACCGAGGTGCGCCGCGAAGCCGGCAATCGAGTTGATCACAATAATGACCAGCGAGGTACCGACGGTCACCGCCATCGGCAGGCCCAGGACCAGGGTCAGGGCCGGGACGATCAGGAAGCCGCCGCCGACGCCGAGCAGCCCGGTGAGGAAACCCACGACGGCACCCGTCGCGATGGCCTTGGGCAGGCAGCTGCGCCAATTCACGCCGCCGCTAGGCAGGGCGCAGGAGCCGCCGGAGGCCTTGGCCGGAAGCATCATCCGGATGCCGGCGAACACCATGATGGCGGCGAAAGCCAGCAGCAGCACCTTCGGGTCGAGCAACCGGTTCACGTAAGCGCCCAGGTAGGCAGTTGCCGTGCCGGCCGCACCGATAATGAGGGCCAGCCGCCAGTTCACACCACCCCACAGGCGGGGCAGCACCGCGACGGCGGAGGACGCGCCGACAACGACCAGCGACGTCGGGATCGCCGCAGCCAGCGGAAGCCCCACGCCGTAGACGAGGGCGGGGACGGCGAGAATGGACCCGCCGCCTCCAACCAGGCCCAGCAGGCCGCCGACGACCAGCCCGAACGCCGCCGCGGTGAGGATCATGCCTTGGAGCCCAGGTTCTGCAGCGCCTGGTGGGCGGTGGGCTCGTTGGCGGAACGGTTCCACGGCATCTTGGAGAGCATCTGGCCCATGGCGCAGCTGTTCGTCGCCGCGGAGAAGGTCAGGCCGGCGCCGATGCCGCCGGCAAGCAGGCCGAGCTTCGGCGAGAGCAGCTTGCTGCCCACGATGCTGGCCAGGACCAGGGAGCCGGCCGTCATGCGGACCTGGCGTTCCAAGGCCCAGGTGTTGCGGCCCTTCACCACGTTGCCGCCGGCGGCAGCATAGGCAGGAACGCCGCCGGCCAGCACGCTCGCGCTGCCCAGGCCGACTGCGTCCAGGTGCTTGCGGGCCTGCTCGGCCCGATTCCCGGACTGGCATACGAGGACAACGCGGGTGCCCATCTTGGCGGCGAATTCCTCGGTGTGTTCGCTCAGCATGGGGAGCGGGACATGGTACGAGCCCTTGATGTGCATCGAATCAAACTCGGCACCGCTGCGTACGTCGATCACCATCAGGTCATCGTGGTTGTCCTCCCAGGCCTTGAGCGTGGCGGCGTCAATGGACTGGGGTGCGGACTCGGCCGTAGTGGTCTTGTTTGAGGTAGTCATAGTCTCTTTCGGTCTAGCTTGGGTGGTTCTGGCGGCACCCCTGCGGATGCGGGCCGCCGTCCACCGGCCTGAAGCCCGTTAGGGCGCAGTCAGGACAGGTGGAGGCCCGGGCGGCGCATGGGGGGAGGCGCCGCCCGGGCAGTCTATGGGGAGTGTCAGCCGGCGGGCAGCCCGGCGTCGGACCAGTCGAGCATCCCGCCGGTCATCGTGTAGGCGGTGAAGCCGGCGGCGGCAAGCTGGTCGGCGGCTGCGGCGCTGCGGCGGCCGCTGCGGCAGACGGCGACGACGGGACGGGTCTTGTCCAGTTCCCCCAAGCGGGCCGGCAGCTGCGCCAGCGGGATGTGGCGGGCGCCGGCAATCATGCCGGAAGCAATCTCCTCGGATTCGCGAACGTCCACGACCTGGGCGTCGCTGCCGCTCTTGAGCTGTTCGTTGAGTTGCTGGGCGGTAATGTCCATTGATGTGCACCTTTCGGGAGGCGTTCGGCAGGGGCATGTGGCCGATCCAGCCACTCACAAATATACCCCCAGGGGTATTGAGGTTCAAAATCTGCCGCTGTTCGCCCGGAGTCGCCGGGGGCGCCGCGCAAGCCCCGGGGCGTCAGGCCAGGCGCAGGAAGAGGGCACGGATTTCGTCGAGAGTTAGCCTCTGCACCTCGGCGCCTGGGGGTATTTGATCAAGACCCCGCGCCATCCACCTCCCCCGTGGCGCACGCTTGCTCCGATACCCCCGGGGGTATATATTTGGAGTATGGCAACCATCGACATTTCTGAAAAGACCTTCAACGACACCATTTCCGGCAACGACATCGTCCTGGTGGACTTCTGGGCAGCCTGGTGCGGTCCGTGCCGCATGTTTGCCCCCACATTCCGCAAAGCTTCCGAAGCCCACCCCGACGTCGTCTTCGCGAAGGTGGACACGGAGGCTGAGCCGGGGCTCTCCGCGGCAGCACGCATCACCTCGATCCCCACCCTGATGGCCTTCCGAGAGGGTATCCTCGTCTTCTCGCAGCCCGGCGCCATGAACGCCAGCGGGCTCGACGGACTCATCACCGCCGTCAAGGGGCTGGACATGGAAGAAATCCGGGCCAAGATGGCCGCCGCGCCCGCGTCCTAACCGCCAGCAATACCAAACCAACGCAGCACCCAACCAGCAGCACCCACTTAAGGAGAAAACAATGTGCAGTCCCGTCCGTTGCAATAGCTGTGGAAAGATCACCTGGGCCGGCTGCGGCGAGCATGTCGACTCCGTCATGGCCGAGGTGCCCACCGAACAGCGCTGCACCTGCAAGTGACTCGTCCCCGGCCGGCTCCGGTGCTGGGCTAGCATGCTCAGACGGCGTCGTTGCGATCCGTACGCAGCGACGCCGACCTGACCGCCAGCCCAAGGAGAACCGAAGCCATGTCAGACACCGCCGCGACGCGCGCCCCCAAAAGCTCCGACTCCCCCGGTGGCGTCCGCTGGGGAATCCTCGGCACCGGATTAATCGCCGGGCTGCAGACTTCGGACCTGGTGGAACACGGCTTCAACGTCCAGGCGGTGGGCTCCCGGAACCTCGCGACGGCCCGCGAGTTCGCCGGCAGGTTCCGGCTGCCCGCGGCCCATGGCAGCTACGAAGCGCTGGTGAACGACCCCGAGGTGGACGTCGTCTATATCTCCTCGCCGCACCCGTTCCATTACGAGAACGCACTGCTGGCCCTCAACGCCGGCAAGCATGTGCTGGTGGAGAAGCCGTTCGCCATGAACGAGTGGCAGGCGCAGGAAATCGTGGACCTCGCCGCATCGAAGGGCCTCGTGGCCCTCGAGGCGATGTGGACGCGCTACCTCCCGCACATGGTCCGGGTGCGGGAACTGATCCGCTCGGGTGCCCTGGGGGAGGTCCGGACCGTCATTGCGGACCACAACCAGAACCTGCCCAAGGATCCGGCGCACCGGCTCAACGACCCCGCCCTGGGCGGCGGAGCCCTCCTTGACCTGGGGATCTACCCGGTCTCCTTCGCCTTCGACGTGTTCGGCGAGCCAGCCCGGATCCAGGCAGCCGCCAGCATGACGGCCACCGGCGTCGACCGCCAGACCGCGATGATCTTCGAATACGCGGACGGACAGCAGGCTGTGCTGCACTGCGCACTGGACACCGCTGGGCCCAACCGCGCCGCGGTGATCGGCACCGAAGGCAGCATCGAGATGGACCCGGTCTGGTACACGCCCACCGGTTTCACCCGGTACGACGACGGCGGCAACGTCGTTGAGCGCTTTGACCAGCCGGCCACCGGCCGCGGCATGCAGTACCAGGCGTGGGAAGTCGAGCGGCTCATTGCCGACGGCGCGGTGGCCAACGACGTGCTGTCACCCGGCGAGACGGTCCAGGTCATGGCCGCGCTGGACACTGTCCGAAGCCAGATCGGGCTCAGCTACGCCAGCGACGAACGGTAGGGGCGCGGCAGTTCGGACCCAGCCGGCCTACCCTCCCAGGTCCGGGCGCCGCTCACGGCGTGCGCGTTCGACGTCACGGGCACTGGCTGTGTGCCCGCACCCCGCGAGTCCGGCCACGACGCCGTCGACGTCTTGATCGGAGCGGTTTTGGCTGAGCTTGGTCTTCGCCTCGATCCTGCTGATCAGCAGTTCGACGCCGACAATGGCGCGCAGTTGGCCGGCAATGTACCGCTCCGGCGCATCGTCGACGGACCAGGGCCGGGCTGAACCGGCTTCGTTGAGGTCGGTGAGCCGCCTGACGTGGCCGGCGAGCCAGGCCGGATCATCGTGGATGACCAGGGTGCCGTAGACGTGGGCCGTGGAGTAGTTCCAGGTCGGGACCACGCGCCCGTGTTCGGCCTTTGATGCATACCAGCCCGGTGAAATATAGGCGTCGGCGCCCTGCATGATGACCAGGGCCTCGCCGAGAGCCGGCTCGGACCACTGCGGGTTATTCCGGGCCAGATGGCCGTGCAGGGCCCCGTGCTCGCCGATTGAGGGATCGTAAACCAAGGGCAGCAAGGTGGCGAGCATGCCGTGCGCGGTCGTCGTGACCAGGTTGGCGGCCGCCGGGGTGGTGAGCAGGTCACGGACGGCGCCGGGGCCCGCCGCGAAGTGCGCTGGGATGTACATGGGATTGTCCTTTGCCGTTGGGTGGGGTGCGGGAAAAGTCAGGGCCGCGGTGGCGGCGGTGTTGGCCTCAGCCGGACGCGGACGGCGATGCCCGCGCAGGCAATTACCGCGGCCCCGCCAACCAGGGTGGTCGGCGTCAAGGTTTCACCAAGGAGCAGCGCGGCCCAGGCGATGCTCAGCACCGGCTGGATCAGCTGGATCTGGCTGACTTGGGTCATGGGGCCGATGGCGAGGCCGCGGTACCAGGCGAAGAAGCCGAGAAACATGCTGACGACGCCGAGGTAGGCGAAGGCGGCCCACTGCGCCGGAGTACCCGACGGGGGTGCTGGATCATCGTCCACGCGGCCAGAAACAGCATCAACGGCGCGGCGAGCACGAGCGCCCACGAGACGGTCTGCCACGCACCGAGCTCCCGGGCGAGGAAGCCCCCTTCGGCGTAGCCGATGGCTGCGGCGACGACCGCGCCCAGCAGCAGCAGGTCCGACCAGTGCAGTTGCCCGAAGCCCCCGGGCTGCGCGAAGGCGAAGCCGAGGGCCGCCGCGGCGCCGGCAGCCGTAGCGAACCAGAAAGCCGCGCGCGGACGTTCGTGGCCGCGGAGGACGACGGCGGTGGCGGTAGCGGCCGGGAGCAGGGCGATAACGACTGCGCCGTGGCTGGCGGGCACACTGGTCAGCGCGAACGAGGTGAGCAGCGGGAAGCCGACGACGATCCCGCCGCCGACCACCGCGAGACGGGCCCACTGAAGGCCCAGCGGAAACCGCTGACGGGTCAGCACCAGGGCGGTGGCAGCCAGGGCCGCGGCAACGACCGCCCGGCCGGAGCCGATGAACAAGGGCGACAGTCCCGCCACCGCCACCCGGGTGAAGGGAACGGTGAAGGAGAACGCCGCAACTCCGAGCAGTCCCCACCCGAGGCCGCCGCCGGAACGGCCGGACCGAGGGGTCGGTATCACTGGGCGAAAAAGTACAGTAGCGCTACTATTGTCTCTCATGAACCACGATAGCAGTTCACGGATTGTGACGCAGCTCAAAGAGTGGATCGCACGTGCCGCCCCCGGAGCCCGGCTGCCGTCTACGCGGTCGCTGGTGGCCGAACACCAGGCCAGTCCCGTCACGGTGCAGAAGGCGCTGCAGGTCCTTGCCGCCCAGGGGCTCATCGAGAGCCGGCCCGGCGTCGGGACCTTCGTCCGGGAGATCCGGACGGCGCGCCCCTCCGACTACGGCTGGCAGACCGCGGCGCTGCGGACGCCGCACGCGCAGCTTCGTCCGGCATCCACCGCGATGCGCAGCGCGGCGAACGATGTCATCGCCCTGCACTCCGGCTACCCGGCCCGCGAACTGCTGCCCGAACGGCTGGTCCGGGCGGCCCTGACCAGGGCCGCCCGGGGCGACGCGGCGCTGTCCCGCGCACCGGCAGCGGGGCTCCCGGAGTTGCAGTCCTGGTTCGCGCACGAGCTGGGTGCCTCGATGCAGGCCGGCGTCACCCCGCCGGCTGCGAGCGACGTCGTCGTACTGCCCGGAACCCAAAGCGGACTCAGCTCGATCTTCAGGTCGCTGGTGGGCAGCGGGCAGCCGCTGCTTATGGAATCCCCAAGCTACTGGGGCGCGATTCTCGCTGCCGCCCAGGCCGGCGTGAGCGTCGTTCCCGTTCCGAGCGGACCCGACGGCCCGGAGCCGGACGGGTTGGACCGCGCGTTCCAGGAGACCGGCGCACGCCTGTTCTACGCGCAGGCCAACTACGCCAACCCCACCGGGGCGCAGTGGACGGGCCGGCGTGGCGAAGAGGTCCTGGAGGTGGTGCGCCGGCACGGAGCGTTCCTGGTGGAGGATGACTGGGCCCACGACTTCGGCATCACTTCGGCCCCCTCCCCCGTCGCCGCGCGTGACGATTCCGGCCACGTCGTATACCTGCGGTCCCTGACGAAGAGTGTCTCGCCGGCCATGCGGGTGGGGGCCGTGATCGCGCGCGGCCCGGCTCGGGACCGCATCCTCGCGGACCGCGGGGCCGAGTCGATGTACGTCAGCGGCGTCCTCCAGGCCGCCGCCCTCGACGTCGTCACCCAGCCGGCCTGGCAGACGCACCTGCGCAGCGTCCGCCACCAGCTCCAGTCACGCCGCGACCTGCTGGTCACGAGCCTTCGCGAGCATGCCCCGCAGGCCCATCTGACGCTGGTCCCCAAGGGCGGGCTGAACCTCTGGGCCCGCCTGCCTGACGGGACCGACGTCGACCGGCTCAGCGCCGACTGCGAGCGCGCCGGGGTGCTGATCGCCGCCGGCATGGAATGGTTCCCTGCCGAACCCGCAGGCCCCTTCATCCGGCTCAACTACGCCGGGCCGAACCCGGGGGCCTTCCCGGAGGGCGCCCGGGTCCTGGGCCAGGCGATCGAGCGGAACGGGCAGTAGCAGATGGTGCGGCAGCGGACGCTACGCTGGCGGCCGCTGGTAGGGTCTGCGCATGGATGAAAATTTGGGGAAGTTCATCGACGATTTTGCGCAGCTTGTGCAACTTGCGCAGTCCGGCCAGCACCGGACGCCGGCGGGACCACAGTTGCTGTCGACGCTTACCGAACATTTGGGCGCGCCGGCCGGGTCGGTTTCTGTCGTGGTGGAGGAGATTCCGCCGCACCGGTTCGTCGACGCAGACATCCTAATGGCCGAGCTGGCGGGCGCGGATCCGAAGTCCCGGCTGGTCGGCATCGGTGGCGGCGACCAGCGACACCATCATTCCTTGAGCGACATGCTGCAGCAGGCGCAGGTCTTTCCCCAATTCCCCCTCTCCCAGCCGGACTACGCCAACCTCGCGGTGGGCCCTGACGAGCAGCGGCAGGCCGTGGCGCTGGGGCTCTGGCTGTTCAGTCACGGCGGACATCCGATCGTGGTGCTGCAACGGGATGCCAACCCCCGGTACGGTCGGCAAACGGCGTCCCTGGAAGTCCTGGCCGGCGCTACCGATACTGCCGCAAGCTTCCTCGCGGAGTTCCGACGTCGGATGCAGCGCCACAGCATCTTGAAGGGACAGGTCATCTCCCTTGTCATGGGCGAGTACGGACCCAGCGCGGCAGGCGTGACCTTCCACGCCCGGCCGGATCTGGCCGCGTCCGAGGTCATCCTGCCGGACGGTCTGCTGCAGAAAGTGTCTGACCATGCCCTCGGCATCGCCGAGCACCGGGACACCCTCAACCAGTACGGGCAGCACCTGAAGCGGGGCATCCTGCTCTACGGGCGGCCGGGCACCGGAAAGACCCACACGGTGCGGTATCTGCTGAGCCGGAGCCAAGGTGCCACTGCCATCCTGTTGTCCGGCGGATCGCTTGCCCGGATTTCCGAGGCGGCCTCCATGGCCAGGGCGCTGCAGCCCTCCATCGTGGTGCTCGAGGACTGTGACCTCATTGCCGAGGACCGCAGCTTCGGACATGGACCCCAGCCGCTGCTATTCGAGGTGCTCGACGCGATGGATGGCCTGGCCAGCGACGCCGACGTGGCGTTCGTCCTCACCACCAACCGGGTGGACATGCTGGAACGCGCCCTCGCGCAACGCCCCGGGCGGGTGGATCTGGCCGTGGAGATTCCCCTGCCCGCGCAGCCCGAGCGCGTGGCGTTGCTCAAGCTGTATTCACGCGGGATCCCCTTCAGTGCGGCCGCCCTTGATGAGGCGGCTGCCCGCACCGAAGGAACCACGGCCTCCTTTGCCCGCGAACTGATCCGCCGTGCCGTCGTGGCGGCCGCCCTGGCCGGCGTCCCGGTCGCGGACGGCCACCTTCAGACGTCCGTGGGCCAGCTGATGGCCGACGGCGAGGCGCTCACCCGCAGTTTGCTGGGCAGCGGGGTCGGAGAGGGCGCTGGTGGTGGCCCTGCCGGAGGCGGATTCCGGGGTTCAGCTGCTTTCTGACTCAACGAGACGTTTCAGATTTGAGAACTGGCGGGTCTGCATGACCCAGTGCGAGGGCTCCAACACCAAGATACTCAGCGCAGGTTGAAGCCATTGGGGCCGGAACGACCAATAGCCGCTGACCACCAGCCTGGTGCGGCCGCCTGCCGCGTCCTTCAGCTCGAACCCCCACAGCGAGTCGGTGAAGTGACGGGGCCGCTCTCCCGCCGGGTCGAACGGACGCCCGCGCAAATCGATCGACATGCGCAGACCCAGAAACTTCTCGGGTTCCAGCGCCGCGACCTCCCACCACTGGCTGCCGTCCGGCGTGGCCGCCAGCCGGTCCCCAACGGCGGCATCCTGCCACTCAGGATGGATTGTCCCGGCACTGCGGCGCCCGAAGTTATCCAGGCGGTCCCAGCTGTACCAGCCGCCCCGCCTGGTTCCCATCTGCACCAGCCAGGGCCACACGCGCGAACGTGGCGCGTCAATGGTCACGGCCATCGTGGCGCTTCGGGTCCCGTCCGGGATAAGCCCGGCACCTGGGTAGGGTCCGTGAACTTCACCGTCGGTCGCACCGGCGCGTAGCAGGCGCGGGCGCACAACCATCAGATAAGCGGCGGTGAGAAACGCGGCAACTGCGCCGGCCATTCCCCCCGTCCGCTGCGAGGTCATCGTGGCACCCCCTCAGGGTTCAGATGCGTCCGGAAGAACGCCAGGACACGCCGTCGGGCGTCTTCGGCCGAGGGCTCGTGGTAACCGGCGGCCACCAGTTTCGCCAGCAACTTGTCGCCGAACGTCAGGTCTGACGGGCCATGCCGGTTGAGGAAGCCGTGGCCCGCGCCGGGATAGACCTTGATGTCGCGGTCTATCCCTGCGTCAGCCAGCAGCGGTTCCAGCCGGGCGGGCACCCGGCGCACCCCGGGCCAGCGGTCTCTTGCTCCGTAGCTCGCCACTATTGGGCAGGCCCGCGGCATGGCCCTGGCCGTGGCGTCGTCGAGTCCGCCGTAGTTCACGCTGGCCGCGGCGAAGTCGTGATCCGGTGCGAGCATGAGGGCGAAGCCACCACCCATGCAGAAGCCGATCACCCCGACGCGGCCTGTGCAGTCGCCACGTGCCACCAGCCAAGCGCGGGTGAGGTCCAGGTCGCCGAGGGGTCGCCAGCCGCGGATAAGGGACCAGAGGCAGGCTGCCCTGGTGTCCCAGTAGAACAGGTCCGGTGCCACTGCGAGGAACCCCTCGCGGGCCAGCCAGTCGGCCTGGCCCCGGGTGTCTCGGCTCAGGCCCAGCGCGTCATGGATAACCACGACGCCGGGCCAGGGACCTTCGCCGGCCGGCGTGGCCAAGTAGGCCGGCATTTCGCCGCGGGAGGTGCCAATGATTACCTCGGCCATGGGGCCTCCCGGAAGACTGGAACAATCAGGACCTGATTACCGGCCTACCAGCGACATGCCCCTCGCGGGAAGAGTCATTGGCCACCGACCGGCCACGGCGGCCTCCCGGGAGAGCTCCTGCACGAGGGCTCGGGTTCGCCGGCGTAGCTGCGCCCGAAGCGGGCAAGGCCGCCGTCGAGGTACCCGACCTGGTCCCGGGCATCCGCCTGGGCCCAGGAGTCCTCCTCGGCCATATAGAGCGGGTTCTCGAAGCGCATGTCAATCACGCCGGTGCCGAGTTCGATGCGCGAGGTGCGGCGGCGATTGCGGCGAGCAGCGGAAACGGCGAGGCCTGCTGCTCGGCAAAAAATGTTGAACTCTCACAGGGACTCGGGCTCCCGGAAGCGGACGGGTGTCGCGCCTCCCGGATGCCGGCAGCGGGAAGGCCTTCCGGCACTGGTCCTTCGGGGGCGGCCCGGCCTAATCTGGGCACAGATTTTGAGCGTGATAGCTGGACAGAAAATGGCGCAGAAAAAGCGATTCGGAGCTCGGCTGGCCGCGGCCTTTAGGAGGGTCCTCGGGTTCTTGATAGTGAGCGCGTTCTGCGGTGTTCTGGCCGCCAGCCTGGTGGTCCCCGGTGTGGCGGCGGCCGGGGTCGCCGTCAGCAGATCAATCACGTTCTTCAATAACCTTCCCTCCGAGCTGGCCGTGACTGCGCCGTCGCAGTCAACCAAAGTCCTGAGCGCGGACGGGAAACCGATTGCCACCTTTTTCGCGGAGAACCGTGTGAAGGTGAGGCTGGACCAGATGTCCCCGTACATCAAGGATGCGATTGTCGCCATCGAGGACAGCCGCTTCTACGAACACGGCGGCGTCGACCCGCAGGGCATTCTCCGGGCGCTCACTTCCAACCTGACCGGCGGCGCGAGGCAGGGAGCATCGACGCTCACCCAGCAGTACGTCACGAACGTAATCAACGAGTCCCTGCTGTCGGCGGACCGGAGCGATCAGGTCATCCTCAGCGGGCAGAAAAACATCGGCGACAAGGTACGCGAGATGAAGCTCGCCATCGAGCTGGAAAAGAAGTACACCAAGGCACAGATCCTGGAGGGCTATCTCAATATCGTGTTCTTCAGCCGCGACGCATACGGCATTGAGGCCGCAGCCAGGCATTTCTTCAGCACCACCGCCAAGGCTCTCACCCTGCCCCAGGCTGCCCTGCTGGCCGGCCTGGTCAACAGTCCCAGCTTCTACGACCCCGCCGTCCATCCGGAAAACTCCATCAAGCGGCGCAACCAGGTCCTGGACAAGATGCTCAGCGAGGAAAAAATTACCCAGGCTGCCCATGACGCCGCCGTCGCCAGCGGTGTCAGGCTGAAAATCGCCGCCGCAAAGCAGGGCTGCTCCGCGGCGGACATGGCCCCGTACTTCTGCGACTATGTCTCCCACCTGATCCTCAACAACCCGGCCTACGGCGCCGACACCACGGAACGCGAAAGGAGGCTGTACCGCGGCGGCCTGACCATCACCACCACGCTGGACAGCAGGCTGCAGGCGGCCGCCCAGGTGCAGGTCGACGCCACAGCCGGGGCCAACCCGGACAAATGGGGCGCGTCCCTGGTCTCTATCCAGCCGGGCACCGGCAAGATCCTCGCCATGGCGCAAAACACCGTGTTTCTGCCCGCCCCCGGAAAGTTCGACACCCAGCTGAACTTCAACGTCGATTCCAAGGACGCCAACGGCAAGGACCTGAACGGCGCCGGCGGATTCCAGCCCGGGTCCACAATGAAACCGTTCACTTTCGCGGAGTGGCTCAATGAAGGCAAATCCATGCTCACCAAGGTGGATGCTTCCCGGCGGGTCTATCCGCTGGACTTCCCCTGGAGGTCCAGCTGTGGCAAGGTCCTCGGCGCCTACAACACAGCGCAGAGGGCCCTCGGTGCCGCCGACGACTTGAAGAACAATGATGAGGGCTACTACCGCAAGATGCCCGTCAATTACGGGCTCTACAACTCCATCAACACGGCAACCTTCGCCGAGGCCGCCCAGCTGGACTTCTGCGGCATCCAGAAAATGGTGGACACGGTGGGCCTCCACAGCGGCGTGGACAACGCCCGGGTGAACATGCACCAGCTGGGCAACTTGCTCGGGGCCATCGGCGTGGCGCCGCTCCATCTGGCGAATGCCTTTGCCACCTTCGCCGCCGATGGCAAGTACTGCGCCCCCATCGCGATCACCGCGGTGACCGATGCCGCCGGACGGGAGCTTCCGGCCCAGGCCAGCGACTGCCGGAGCGCGGTCAGGCCCGAGGTGGCCCGCGGCGTGAATGCCGTGCTGCAGGACGTGCTGAAACGGGGGTCGGGAATCTACATTGAACCCAAGGTCCAGGCCCGAGTTCCGGTGGCTGCCAAGACCGGCACCTCCAACAACAATGGCGCGACCTGGGTGGTCGGCTACACCACCGGCCTCGCCACCGCATCGTTCTTCGGCGACACCCTGGCGGGCCAGAAACGGCCAGGCCAGAACGTCACCATCAACGGCAAGTTCTACCGGAACATTGACGGTTACATGCTCGCCGGCCCGCAGTGGGCCAACTACATGCAGCAGGTGGCCCCGCTCTACCCCGCCGCACCCTTCCCGCCGCCGCCCAAGTCGATGACCAAGCCCTGAGCCTCGCTCCGCCCCGGTACCGAGTCCGATGACAACTCTTGCTCTCCACGGCCGCTGCGCGTATGAGAGAAGCATGAGTTCGCAACGGGACGTCCTCCACGG
This sequence comes from Arthrobacter sp. YAF16, assembly GCF_052113385.1. Lineage (NCBI taxonomy): Bacteria > Bacillati > Actinomycetota > Actinomycetes > Micrococcales > Micrococcaceae > Arthrobacter > Arthrobacter sp. YAF16. The sequence goes on along the minus strand of NZ_JBFRDC010000001.1, from coordinate 1,386,851 downwards.
ACGCGTGGCGGTCGTGACCGGCTCGACACGCGGTTTGGGTTTTGCCATGGCGCGGCTGCTGGGGCACCAGGGGGCGACCGTGGTGCTGGCGTCAAGATCCGACGCCGACGTCGCCGCCGCCGTGGAGCGGCTGAGAACGGAAGGGATCGCGGCGTCCGGACGTCGCTGCGACACCGGGGAGCTCGCCGACGTGGAGGCCCTTCGCGACGAGGCGCTAAGCCGCGGGACGCTCGACATCTGGGTCAACAACGCCGGAGTCTCCGGCGTCTTCGGGCCCACGGCGTCCACACCGGTCGACGACTTCACGCGGGTGGTGCGCACAAACATCCTCGGCACGTTCCACGGATCGAGAGTCGCGTTGCCCGTGTTCCTCGGCCAGGGCCGCGGCGACCTCGTCAACGTCTACGGCCAAGGCGACCGGGGGCCCGTCGCGCTGCAGAATGCCTACGCGTCAAGCAAGCGCTGGGTCCGGCAGTTCACCGAGACGTTGCGGCTGGAGACCCGAGGCACCGGCGTCCGGGTGCATGGCATGAACCCGGGGCTGGTGGTGACGGACCTGCTGGGGCACATCACGTCCCAGCCGGGGTACGACCATCGGCTGGGCGCGTTGCAGCTCGTCGTCGGATTGTGGGGGCAGACCCCCGACGACGCCGCGCGCCCCCTCCTGGATCTCGTAACGTCGGACGCGGCCGAGTTCCGGTATCTGACGAAGACCACCATGGTGACCCGTGGGGTGCGCAACGTGCTGGCCGGACGGCTCCGCCGGGCCAACCGGATGCCACTGAGCGTCACGGTCCTGGACGCGAACGGCCGGGGCTGACACCCGGGAAGCACGTGGCGCCGGCATGGCTCAGTACCGGTAAAAGCCCTCGCCCGTCGCGACACCGAGCTTGCCCATGTCGATGTAATTGTCCTTCAGATACTTAGCGAATGCCTGAGACCCGGCGTCCGGCGAGGAGGCGGCGATGTTGTACGCGGTGCCCAGGCCGACGACGTCGAAAATCTGGAACGGTCCGCTCGGCGCCCCGGTGGCAATGCGCCAGGTCTTGTCGATTGTCTCCGGGCTGGCGATGCCCTGCAGCAGCAGGCCGGCGGCCGCGTTCAGCAACGGAACCAGCAGCGAGTTCAGCACGTAGCCGGCCTTCTCCTTCTTGATCTCGATCGGCTCCAGGCCGCCGTTCCGCGCGAACTCGACGACGGCGTCGAACACTTCCGGGTCGGTGTCGGCGGTGCCCATCACCTCGGCGATGTTTTGCGCCCAAATGTTGTTGGCGTAATGGATGGCGAGGAAGCGGTCGGGGCGGCCGGTGGACTCCTTGAGGTCGCTGGGCAGCAGGGTTGAGGAGTTGGTGGCGAAGATGGTCCTGGCGGGGGCCAGCTCCGCGAGTTTGCGGTACACGTCCCGCTTGAGCTCGAGCAGTTCGGGTACGGCCTCGATCACGAGGTCCGCCTCGGAGACGGCGCCCCGGAGGTCGGCGGTGAGGCGAAGGTTGCCGAGAGCCGCCTCGGCCTTGCCCTCCCCGGCGCCGGCAATGTTCGCCGCCCGGTAGATGCCGGCGAGCTGCGCGAAGCGGGAGCGGGCCTTGTCGAGGGCCTCATCGTCGAGGTCGTAGGCGGTGACGGCGAACCCGTGGAACGCGGCCTGGTAGGCGATTTGGGAGCCGAGTACTCCGGTGCCAAGCACGGTGAGGGTCTTGATTTCTGCCATTTGCGTTCTTCCTTTCGGCGCGGACGTTACCGTCGGCCGGGGTTGTCGGAGCCGTAGATGCTGCGGATCCAGATGGTCGATAACACGTGCAGGGCGCTGGACTCCGGGATGGCGGGACTCTCCTGGTTGAGGACCGCGGTGATCACCCGTTCGTTCATCAGGTTGAGGCTTACGGCCAGGTCGTGGGCGTCGACGCCCTCCGGCGCAGCGCCTCGTGCCTGCTCGGACCGGATCACGTCGCTGGAGAAGTCGACCCATGACTGCATCGACTTGGACCAGAGCGCACGCACCTCCTCGTTGCGGGCGCGCGCCGCGATCGCCGCCGTGGAAACACCCCGGTGGGCCGCGAACACCTCGACGAACATGCCAATGGAACGGGTCCAGGCTGCCGCGGGGTCGCTCTCGAAATCGCGCGGCAGGTCACCGACCCGGTGCTCAACCTCGGTGATGACACGGTCCAGCAGGGCCAGCAGCACCTCGTCCTTGGACCCGAAGTAGAAATAGAAGGTAGGGCGTGAAATGCCGGCGCCGCGGGCCAGCTCCTCAATCGAAATATCGTCGAAGGCCCGCTCGGCCAGGAGGGCCTCGGCGGTAATCAGGATTGTGTCCTGGCGCTCATCACCCGAGACCTTTGCGGAGCGTCTTCCTCGCTGAACCATGCCGCCCATCCTAATCCAACTTTCCGACGCCGTGTTGACTCTCTCAACACTAAGTCGATAACTTGGCGGTATGAGCGAACACGTGGATGTGTTGATTGTCGGCGCCGGGCTGAGCGGCATAGGCTTCGCCAGCCGGCTGAAACGCGAGATGCCCGGGAAGTCGTTCGCGATCCTGGAATCCCGCAGCGCCGTCGGAGGCACCTGGGACCTCTTCCGGTACCCCGGCATCCGCTCCGACAGCGACATGTACACGCTCGGCTACTCCTTCCGGCCCTGGGCCGGCGCCAAGGCCATCGCCGACGGCGATTCGATTCGCGAGTACATCCAGGCGACGGTCGCGGACGAGGGTCTCGAATCGCGGATCCGGCTGAATTACCGGGTCGTCTCGGCCGAGTGGTCAAGCGAAACCGCGCTGTGGACGGTGACGGCGGTCCCGACGTCGGGCGGCGAGTACCGCCAGGACGCTGCGGCATCCCGTCCCGGCAAGCCCGCCACCTTTACCTGCTCGTTCCTGTCCGTCTGCTCGGGTTACTACCGCTATGACGAGGGCTTCACCCCGGCCATCGAGGGCGCCGACACCTTCACCGGATCGATCGTCCACCCGCAGCACTGGCCGGCCGACCTCGATTACGAGGGCAAGCAGGTGGTGGTCATCGGCAGCGGCGCCACCGCGGTGACGCTCGTGCCGTCGATGGCGAAGACGGCCGCCAGGGTCACCATGCTGCAGCGCTCCCCCACCTACATCGCCCCCGTGCCCTCCCGGGACCACCTGGCCGACCGCCTCCGAGGCAAGATGCCCGCCCAACTGGCTTACGACGTCGTCCGGGCCAAGAACGTTCTCTTTTCGATGTTCACGTACCAGCTCAGCCGGCGGCGGCCGGAAACGATGAAGGCGATCCTCCGGAAATCAGCCGTCGCCAAACTGCCGGCCGGCTTTCCGGTCGACACGCACCTGGCCCCGTCGTATCAGCCCTGGGACCAGCGGGTCTGCGCCATCCCCAATGGGGACCTTTACCGGGCGATCAGCGCCGGCACTGCCGACATCGTGACCGACGAGATCTCCCGGATCACCCCGGACGGGATTGACCTGGTTTCCGGCGGATCGATTCCTGCCGACGTGATTGTCACGGCGACCGGGCTGAACCTGCTGGTGATTGGCGGAATGACCCTCACCGTGGACGGCGAGCCCGTGGACGTCGGCAAGACCTTGACCTACAAGGGCATGATGCTCGACGGCGTACCCAACTTTGCGCTCACCATCGGCTACACGAACGCGTCATGGACGCTCAAGGCCGATCTGGTCGCGGGTTATATCTGCCGGCTGCTCAAGCACCTCGACCGCCGGAACCTGCAGTGGGTTGCACCCGCGGCGCCCGGCGAGGTTGCGGACGCGGGGCTAACTTCGCTGATCGACCTGAAAGCCGGGTACATCCTGCGCGGCGCGGACAAGCTCCCCCGGCAGGGCGCCGGCTCACCCTGGCGGCTGCACCAGAATTATCTGCGCGACTTCGCCCTGCTCAGGGCCGGCCGGGTCACGGACCACGTCCGTTTCGGCCGGCGTGGGCAGCAGGTGCGCGCGTTCGGACGTACGACGGCGGCGCTTGGCCCTCTTGAGCTTCCGGGAACGGGATACGTCAACGTCGGCGGTGCGCGGCTGCGCTTCCGGAAGACCGGCAGCGGGGATCCCGTGCTGCTCCTGCACGGCATCGGCCAGAGCCTGGAGGATTGGAACGAGCAGCACGATCGTCTCGCGGCACGGCACACGGTCATCAGCGTGGACCTGCCCGGGTTCGCGTACTCTGCCCGCCTCTCCGGGCCGGCGACGTTGGCAAAGCTTGCCGACGCCCTGCCGGCCCTCCTCGACGCCGTCGGGGTGCACGAGCCGCTGCCCGTGATCGGCAACTCGCTCGGCGGGGCCGTCGCCATGAAACTGGCGGCCGACCATCCGGACCGCGTCTCCGCCCTGGTTCTTGCCAACAGCGCCGGATTCGGCAAGGAGGTTGCGCTGGTCCTGCGCCTGCTTACGGTCCGGCCGCTCGCGGCCCTGCTCATGCGTCCCGCTGCGGCGGCCTCCCGCCGCACGGTCGAGTCGATCTTCTATGACAAGAGGCTGGTGACCGACGCCCGGGTTGGCAACGCTTTCGCCCTGTCGCGACGGGCCACGCACCGCAAGACGCTGCTGGACGTCGCCCGCGACCTTGGCACAGTCTCCGGCGTTCGGGCCGAATGGCGGACGTCCCTGCTTGGTGCTTTGGCGACGTCGGAGATACCCGCCCTGGTGTTGTGGGGCTCCCACGACCACATCCTGCCGTTTAGCCATCTGGCGGCGGCGACGGCGGCACTGCCGCACGCCGAGTCACATGTCTTCGCTAAGACGGGGCACATGCCGCAGATCGAGCGGCCTGACGAGTTCGCCGCAGTGGTGGAGGAGTTCCTCTCCCGGCGCGTGGCGGGGCGCGAGGCTGCCAACATCTGATCCGACCGGCGTTGCCGTTGCGTTGCCGTTGCCGTTGCCGTCTGCCGCGAGCATGATGACTTGATGGAGGAAACGGTGTGAACAAGAACCGCCTGGAGGCGTTCAGCGACGGCGTGCTGGCCATCATCATCACGATCATGGTCCTGGAGCTGAGGGTGCCGGAGGAACCGACCTGGCATGGCCTGGCTGATGTCCTGCCAACCTTCCTCAGCTACCTGCTCAGCTTCATTTACGTTGGAATCTACTGGAACAACCACCACCACATGATCCACCTGGCCGACCACGTCAACGGGTCAATCCTCTGGGCCAACCTGCACCTGTTGTTCTGGCTTTCGCTGTTCCCCTTCACGACCCGCTGGATGGATGAAACCGGCTTCGTCCAGGTACCGGTGCTGGTCTACGGGATGAACTTGTTCTGTGCAGCCATCGCCTACTTCATTTTGCAGCAGGCACTGATCCGCCAGCAGGGCAGAGACGGCGCCCTGGCACGCGCTGTCGGCCGGGACTGGAAGGGCAAGGCGTCGCCGCTGATTTACCTCACCGGGATTGCCGTGGGCGTCGTACAACCGCTGTTCGGGCTTGCCGTGTACACCGTGGTGGCCCTGATCTGGCTGGTGCCGGACCGCCGGGTTGAGCACTTTGTCACCCAGGCGGGCCGTGGCTAGTCAGCCCTGAGGCCCGAACCACCTGGCCAGCGCCTCGGCCAGCCCCCGCGAGGTTCCGTCTCCCGTCCACGCCACATACCCGTCCGGACGGATCAACACGGCAGCCGGGGCGCTCACCGGACCGATCACCGGAAGCTCCCATCCGCCGTCGTACATGGCGTCCACCGGCTGCACCCGGTCCGCCCACGGCCCCGGGTCGACGCTGCCCGGCGCCCCGAGGTTGAGCAGCACCGCGCGGGCGTTGTGCAGGTAGCTGAACACCCGCCGCGGACCGCTGGCGGTGACGACGTCGAGATCGGGCATCCGGCGTCCGAGCAGCGGGTGCCCCTCCCCCAGGTCGTAGCGGACGTCGAGGCCGGAGATGAGGCCGCCAAGCCGCTTCCGGGCCTCATCGATCGTCAGCAGGCCGGCCACTGTGTCGGCCAATGCGCCGATGCGCGGGTCGGACCGCTGCATAACGGACTGTGCCATCGTGTGCCGTAGCGCGCGCGCCCCGGCGGGGTGCCGCTCGGCGTGATAGCTGTCCAGCAGGCCCTCCGGCGCCTTTCCCTTGACCACCTGGGCGAGTTTCCAGCCGGGGTTCACGGCGTCCTGGATCCCAAGGCCGATCCCCTGGCCGCCCGAGGGCGAGTGGATGTGCGCGGCGTCCCCGGCGAGCAGCACACGGCCGCTGCGGTAGGCCGCGGCCTGGCGTGTGGCGTCGGTGAACCGCGAGATCCAGGTCGGAGTATGGACCCCGAAGTCCGTGCCGTAGACCTCGACCAGCGCCCTGGCGAGGTCGGCCAGGGTCGGCTCGGTGGCCGGCCCAAGGTGTTTCTCGGTCACGACCACCCGCATGGTTCGCCCGTCCTCCATCGGGTGCAGCCCGTGGACCCCCACCTCGTCGATGCGCATGCCCTCTGGCGTCTCCTCCGACACCTCCACCTCGGCGATCAGGCTGCTCCTCGTCGCATCCCAGCCGGGGAACTCGATGCCGGCCGCCTTCCGGACGGCACTCCGCCCGCCGTCGGCGCCCACCAGGTACAGCGCGCGCATCGCACCGCCGTCGGCGAGATGGACCGTGACACCGCCGCTGTCCTGGGCAAAGCCGGCAACGTCGAGCCCCCGATGGACCGGCACACCCAGCTCCTCCACCCAGCCTGCCAGGATCCGCTCGATGTGGTTCTGCCACAGGCCGAGCGTGTACGGATACCGGGTAGGAAAGTCACCCAGGTCCAGCGCCGTCGTGCCGAAGAATGCCGCCTGGACGGCCTTGCCCTCGGCGAGGAACCGGTCTGCAATCCCGCGCTGGTCGAGGAGTTCGATCGTCCGCGAGTGGAACCCGCCCGCTCTCGAGCCCACCAGTTCCGGCGTCGGTCGGCGTTCCACAATCGCCACATCTATCCCGGCCAAGGCGAGCTCGCCGGCCAGCATCAACCCCGTCGGACCGCCGCCCGCAACGATCACATCAACCACCAATACCCCCGCCTCTCCGCGCCTTGTCCAGGCTGGCTTCCCCGGCACCGCTTCCGGCACCACCGAGCCAGTTTGAAGCATGAAGGGGGCCTTGCCGCAAGCCCCTTAGGGCGCGGTAGATTGGAAGAAGAGCGGGGCATCCGGAGAACGGACCGGAGGAAGTCCGCAGCAGGTTTCTTGGCTTAGGTCAGGGTCCAGGAGCGCTTCGACAGGCCGAACCAGAACCCGTCGATGGCGGTCTTGGCCTGCAGGTCACCGGACTCGTAGGCAGCGCCAAGCGCCACATACAGCGGTGCCCAGTGCTCGCTGCGGGGGTGCGCCTCGCGGGCTGCCGGGGCCTTGTGCAGGAAGTCCAGGATAGAGTCGACGTCGCCGCGCGCCATCGCTTCCTCGGCCCACTGGTCGAACTCACGGGAGACCGACGGCGGGGTGCTGTCGGGTCCCCCGGCGGGGTTGAACCAGCGCAGGTTGTGTGTGGTGAAGCCGGATCCGACGATCAGCGTGCCGCGGTCCCGCAACGGCGCCAGCGACTTGCCCAGATCGAACAGGCCCTGCGGATCAAGGGTGGGCATCGACATCTGCACCACCGGTACATCCGCGTCCGGGAACATCTCCTTGAGCGGGACGTAGGCGCCGTGGTCCAGGCCGCGGCTCTCGTCCCGCTCGACGTGGTGGCCATGGCCGACCACAAGCTTCTCCACCTCGGCGGCCAGCCCGGGAGCCTGCGGGGCGTCGTACGTGACGTCGTAGTACTTCTGGGCGAACCCGCCGAAGTCGTAGACCAGTCCCGGGTTGCGCCCGGTGGCACTGAGGGTGACCGGGGCGTTCTCCCAGTGGGCGGACACCATCAGGATGTCTTTGGGCTTGTCAAAGGTGGCGGACCAATTCTTGAGTTCACCCGTCCACGTCGCGTCGTCGGCCAGCGGCGGCGCGCCATGGCTGAGGAAAAGAACCGGAGGGCGGTCGAGTGTCGAAGTCATGCCTTCAGCTTAGTCGGCTTTACTTGAAGGTTCAAGCTTCGTGAATCACATAGTGAGGGCTAGCTTCCCCGGACCGGCGCCGCAAACTCGACTGCTGCGGCCGATGCCTGCCGGTGATGTTTAGGGCAGACTGGTGGCGTGGACGGAATCCGGTGGGTGCTGCACGTCGATCTCGACCAGTTCATCGCCGCCGTCGAAGTGCTCCGGCGGCCGGAGCTTGCGGGCAAGCCGATCATCGTCGGCGGCCGCGGCGATCCCACGGAACGGGCGGTGGTCTCCACCGCGTCCTACGAAGCCAGGGCGTTCGGGGTGGGATCCGGAATGCCCTTGCGCATTGCGGCCCGGAAAGTGCCCGACGCCGTGATCCTGCCCGTCGATCACGAGGCATACCTCGCGGCGTCTGAAACGGTGATGGCTACCCTGCGCGCGCAGCCGGGCGCCACCGTCCAGGTGCTGGGTTGGGATGAAGCCTTTGTCGGCATCGAGTCAGAGGATCCGGAAGCCTACGCCCGGCAGGTGCAGGCCGCCGTCCTGGAGCAAACGCAGCTGCATTGCAGCGTGGGCATCGGCGACACCCTGGTCCGTGCCAAGGTAGCCACCGGTTTCGGCAAGCCGGCCGGCGTCTTCCGCCTCACTTCCGAGAACTGGCTCGAGGTCATGGGCAGCCTGCCCACCAAGGAGCTGTGGGGCGTCGGAACCAAGGTGTCCGGCCGGCTGGCCAAACTGGGCATCAACACTGTCGCCGAGCTCGCCGCCGCCGACCCCCAGGACCTGGTCCCGGAGTTCGGCCCCAGAATGGGTCCCTGGTACGCGGAGCTGGCACGTGGCGACGGCGCCAGCGTGGTGGACGCCACCCCGTGGGTTGCCCGCGGTCACAGCAGGGAGACCACCTTCCAGCGCGACCTGACCGAGCCTGCCCAGGTGGACGATGCCGTCAGGGAGCTGACGGCGCGCGTCCTCGAGGATGTTGCGGCCGAAGGACGTCCCGTCATTGGGCTGACCTTGAAGGTTCGGTACGCGCCATTCGTCACCAAGACCCACGCAAGGAAGATTCCCGAGACGTTCGACCGGGACGAGATCCTCGCGCAGGCGTTGGACCTTGCGGCCGCCATCGAAGCGGGCCGGCCCATCCGGCTCCTGGGCCTGCGGGCCGAAATGCCGATGCCCGACGACGCCCGGAAGGGTCACACCCCAACGCGCGGCGGCTGGTGACGCCGTCGTGCGGCGGCTAGCGACGCCGTCGTGCGGCGGCCGCAGCTAGCGGGCAGATCCGCGGGCGGATCAACTCGTCGGACCGTCGCACGCCCTGGTCGTAGCCCGGCGACCGACCGTCGGCGCGCTGACGCCGCCGGGAATAGTGTCGTCACAACAGGTCCGTTCCAGCCATACTCCGATACTCTGGAAGAGGTCAGGCAGTGGCCTCCGTTCTTTTCCAGAGGACACACTGTATGCTCGCGAAACTCTCCGTAACTGTCGCCGTCGACATGGACGCCGCCGCAGTTACCCTTCGGCCCACCGGCCGGTTGACCCCCAAAAACGTTCAAGGCCTCCTCGCGGTGGTGCGACGCGCGACGCGCGTCCTGCCCGGCTTTGACGTCCTGCTTGATCTTGACCAGCTCCTCGTGGATTGCCCTGAAACGCTCCCCGCCCTTAGCCAGGCCGGGGCCGGACCATTCGCAGCCATCACGCACGCGCCGGGTGCCGCCCCAGTGCCCCAACGCGGACGGCCGCGTGATGGAACTAAGCAGCTCCGGCTGCCACGAGCGGATATTCCACCATTTCGGGAGATGGCCGTTCGTGCCCGCTGAAGACCTGTTGAAGTTGCGCCAATCACTGCGTCAGGCACAGAGCCTCGGCGGCCGGACCGGCGCCAGCGAGCTCCTTCTCCTTGTCGGTGAGGAAGTAGACAGGCGCCGGGGCGGCGCACCGCGCGACGATGAGCCCTCCGGGGACGGGGCAGGCGCGAACTGACGATCTGCCGCGGCACTGCCCTACTTTGGACGCGGAGGTATTTCGGTCGACATTTCTCCGCTACTGGTCAGGTTTTCTGCCACCTCACGCAGTTTCGTGTTGGAAGTGGTGCTGGCGCGGGAGAGGACCAGAAAGGCCTGCTGGGCGGTTAGTTTGTAACGCTCCATGAGGATGCCTTCGGCCTGGCCGATGAGCTGGCGGGAGACCAGCGCCTCATTGAGCTGGCTGATTTTCTGGGAGTCGGCGAAGGCCACCGCTGCGTGGGCAGCGACGAGCAGCCCAATTTGCTCCGACTCTAGGTCGAAAGCGTTCGGACTGGCTCCATACAGGTTCAACGCACCCAGCCGGTCGCCTTCGACGAACAACTGGATTGAAAGCATGCTGCGCGCCCCAAGCTCAACGGCGCCGCGGGAGAAGGCCGGCCAACGGGTCTCACTGCTGAGGTCGGGCACCCGCACAATCCGGTCCTCGTAGGCCGCGTCCAGGCACGGCCCCTGTCCGGATGTGCTTTGCAGAGCGTCAACCCTGCGGGGAAGGTCTCCCGAAGCGACCGGTGAATCGATCTTCTTCCGGCCAGTGACCACGCTGATGGACGCATCGGCGGCGCCGGGGATGAGCTGGACGGCGGCCTGCACTATCCCGGCAAGCACCCTGTCGGGATCATGTTCGTGCTGCAGCTCCCTGGCCAGGTCGCTGAGCTGTGTGGCCAGTCCGCCGCTGCCACTCCCGCCCTGTTCTGGCTGCCCGGAAGGGCCGTCCGTCTGTGATGCGTCGGTGTTCATCTGCTCACCTCAGTTCTTCCGTATGCGCTGATACTACGTCCGGAATCCCCTGCCGGACCCTCTCGGCAGGGGTTTTCTTCGGCACCGGACGGCCAAGCATTAGCTCGGACTTCGGCCCACAATGTCCGGCTCGCGGGTCCCGGCGCCGCGATGCGGACAAGCCGTACTTACCGAGGACTTCTCCGGATTTGTTCGACGGCTCGCCTGGATAACGGCGGCCGTGCACTCCAACGGCCCGCCGAAACGTCGAAGGCGATGGGCAGCACGGAACGCTTCATCGACACCCTGTCGTTGGGGCCCCGGATTGTGTAGGCTCCTGCCATGGCTCGGCGCAGTTTTCTTCAGTGGCCGGTCGTCCGGCAGTTCAGCACGGGCGATCTGCTGGGACGCGGCCCGGCGGTAACCTCCCCGCGGACGAGGGACATCACCCCGCGCACGGCCACCGCAGACCGCGTCGTGCAGAGCGTGTGCCCGTATTGTGCCGTGGGCTGTGGACAGCGGGTCTACGTCAAGGACGAAAAGGTCGTTCAGATCGAAGGCGATCCCGATTCGCCGATTTCCCGTGGCCGGTTGTGCCCCAAGGGCTCGGCGAGCGAGCAGTTGGTCAACTCGCCGGGCCGGCAGACCGAAGTGCTCTACCGTGCGCCACGCTCCACCCAGTGGCAGCATTTGGATCTGGAAACGGCCATCGACATGGTGGCGGACCGCTTCGTCGATTCCCGCCGCCGGACCTGGCAGCAGGAAGACGCAAGAGGCCGGCTGCTTCGACGCACCATGGGCATAGCCTCGCTGGGCGGGGCAACTCTGGACAACGAAGAGAACTACCTGATCAAGAAACTCTTCACGGCTGCCGGAGCAGTGCAAATCGAGAACCAAGCCCGCATTTGACACTCCTCCACGGTTCCCAGTTTGGGAGCCTCGTTTGGACGCGGTGGTGCGACGCAATCACTGCAAGACATGGCCAACGCCGACTGCATCATCATTCAGGGTTCCAATATGGCCGAATGCCATCCTGTGGGATACCAGTGGGTTGCGGAGGCCAAGGCCCGCGGAGCGAAGGTCATCCACGTCGACCCCAGGTTCACGCGCACCTCGGCCGTCGCGGATAAGCACATCCCCATCCGGGCCGGCTCTGACGTTGTCCTCCTGGGCGCGCTGATTAACTACGTGATCACCAACGACCTGTGGTTCAAGGAGTACGTCAGCGCCTATACGAACGCGGCCACGCTGGTTCACGCCGATTACCGCGACGCCGAGGACCTTGGCGGCCTGTTCTCCGGCTATGATCCCGAAACCGGAGCATACGACATGGCGTCATGGTCGTACGCGGAACAGGGCGGAGGCACCATCGGGGACGCTGGGGCGGGCACCGAGCACGGCTCCCACGCGTCGGATCGGGCCGCGGGAGACCAGTTCGGCAGCGGCGGCCCCGCCCTGGAACACGCCCAAGTGCAACGTGACGATACCCTGCAGGACCCCCGGACCGTCTTCCAGATCCTGAAGCGCCATTACGCCCGTTACACCCCGGAGATGGTCCAGGACATGTGTGGCATCAACGCCAAGGACTTCGAGTATCTGGCCCACGCCATCACGGAAAACTCGGGGCGCGAACGGACAACGTGCTTTGCCTACGCCGTCGGCTGGACCCAGCACACGCTCGGAGCGCAGTTCATCCGGGCCGCCGCTATCCTGCAGCTTCTGCTCGGCAACGTGGGCCGCCCGGGCAGCGGAATTATGGCCCTGCGCGGGCATGCAAGCATCCAAGGCTCCACGGATATTCCAACCCTGTTCAACCTGCTGCCCGGTTACCTGCCGATGCCCAGCGCCGGACGCCACGACACCTTCAGCGAATACCTGGATGCGATCGCGTCGAAGAAGCAGAAGGGCTTCTGGGCGGACGCCGACTCCTACGTCATCAGCCTGCTGAAGGCCTGGTGGGGCGACGCCGCGACCGCGGAGAACGACTGGGCCTACGACTACCTTCCCAGACTGACAGGAGCGCACGGCACGTACCAGACGGTGATGGACATGCTCGAGGACAAGGTGGAGGGCTACTTCCTGCTCGGACAGAACCCCGCCGTAGGTTCGTCCAACGGCCGGATGCAACGCCTTGGCATGTCGCACTTGAAGTGGCTGGTGGTGCGCGACCTGAACCTCATCGAGTCGGCGACCTGGTGGAAGGACGGCCCGGAGATCGAATCGGGCGAACTGCGCACCGAAGACATCGAGACCGAAGTGTTCTTCCTGCCTGCAGCAAGCCACGTCGAAAAGGCCGGCTCGTTCACGCAGACCCAGCGGCTGCTGCAGTGGCGGCACCAGGCGGTGGCACCGCCTGGTGCGTGTCAAAGTGAATTGCAGTTTTTCTTTGAGCTGGGCCAGCGGATCCGCGAAAAACTGGCGGGTTCGGAGGATGAACGCGACCGTCCGCTGCTCGACCTCACCTGGGATTACCCCACCGACGAACACGGCGAGCCCGACGGCGAGGCGGTGCTGGCCGAGATCAACGGCCGCCACCTCAACGGCCCGGACGCAGGCAAACCGCTCTCCGCGTATACAGAGCTGCGCGCCGACGGTTCCACGTCGGCGGGCTGCTGGATCTACACCGGCGTCTACGCCGACGGCATCAACCATGCCGCCAACCGGAAACCGGGCCATGAGCAAGGGCCTGCCGCCTCGGAATGGGGCTGGGCCTGGCCGGCCAACCGCCGGATCCTCTACAACCGGGCGTCGGCCGACCCGGCCGGTAAACCGTGGAGCGAGCGGAAGAAATACATCTGGTGGGACCAGGAGCAGGGACGTTGGGTCGGAGACGACGTTCCCGACTTCCCGATTGACCTTGCACCGGGCAGCCAACCCGACCCCGATCTCGGTGGTCCGGCCGCCCTGACAGGAGATGATCCCTTCATCATGCAGTCAGACGGCAAGGGATGGTTGTTCGCGCCGAAGGGCGTCGTCGACGGCCCCCTTCCCACCCACTACGAACCGCAGGAATCGCCGGTGGCCAATGGCCTTTACCCGCAGCAGCAAAATCCGGCCCGGCTGGTGTACCCCCGCGCAGACAACCTCAGTGCACCAAGCGCCGGTACCAGTGGCGCGGGCGTCTACCCCTACGTCTTCACCACGTACCGGCTGACCGAGCACCACACGGCCGGCGGAATGAGCCGCTGGTTGCCGTACCTCTCGGAGCTGCAGCCGGAAATGTTCTGCGAGGTCTCTCCCGAGCTGGCCGCTGAGCGCGGGCTTGAGCCGTACGGGTGGGCCACCATCATTTCGGCCCGCTCCGCCATCGAGGCGAAGGTGCTCGTCACCGAGCGGATGAAACCGCTGGCCGTCGGCGGCCACACCGTCCATCAGATCGGGTTGCCGTACCACTGGGGCGTCGGAGCGGATGCTGTGGTCAGCGGTGACGCGGCCAATGACCTGTTGGGCGTGACGCTGGACCCCAACGTCCAGATCCAGGAATCCAAGGCCGCCTCCTGTGACATCCGTCCGGGCCGCCGGCCCCGCGGGGCGGAGCTGCTTGCCCTGGTTGCTGAGTACCAGGCCCGGGCCGGAGCGACGACCGAGACCGGGAACCGACTCGTTACCGATCCGCGCGGCACCGTTCCGGATGCCGACTCGATGTTGGAGGATTAGATGGGCCAGCTGTCCGGACCGACCGACCCCGCCGCCGATGCCCGGTGGGAGGACCAGCAGCCGCGCAAGGGGTTCTTCACAGACACCTCCATCTGCATCGGCTGCAAGGCCTGCGAAGTGGCCTGCAAGGAGTGGAACCACAACCCCCACGACGGGAACCTGGAGCTGCTGGGAGCCTCCTATGACAACACCGGAGGACTCGGCGCCAGCACCTGGCGGCATGTCGCCTTCGTTGAACAGGGCCAGGAACGCATTACCGAGGCGCGGGAATCCGGGCGCGCGCTGGTCAACCTCGGCATGCCCCGCATCGGGCCTCCCCCGACGGCGGCGTCCGCCGGGGCGGACCTGGCGAATGTGGATACGACGCCGCCGGACACGGCAGACTTCCGTTGGTTGATGTCCTCCGATGTCTGCAAGCACTGCACGCACGCCGGGTGCCTTGATGTCTGCCCGACCGGAGCGCTGTTCCGCACGGAGTTCGGCACGGTGGTGGTCCAGGACGATGTGTGCAACGGCTGCGGAACCTGCGTGGCCGGGTGTCCCTTCGGCGTGATTGAGCGCCGCAGCGACGGCATGGTGGCGGTGGCCGCCCAGCGGGAGGAGCCGCACGCCAAGCAGTCCGCCGTCCCCAACGTCGGCGTCGCCCAGAAGTGCACGCTGTGCTACGACCGGCTGGTCGACGATGAGACGCCCGCTTGCGCTAAAGCCTGCCCGACGACGTCCATCAAGTACGGCAACCATGACGACATGGTGGAGACGGCCCGGGAACGGGTCGCCGCCCTGCACCAGCAGGGACTCACGGAAGCCAGGCTCTATGGTGCGAACGAACTCGACGGCATCGGCGGAACCGGAGCGGTCTTCCTCCTGCTCGACGAACCGGAAGTGTACGGGCTTCCGCCGGATCCGAGGGTGCCAACCGCCGATCTGCCGCAGATGTACCGGCGGGCCGGTATGGCCGTCGCCGGCATGGCCGCCGCTGCGGCGCTGGCTTTCCTGGGAGGGCGCGCGTGACCCACTCTGAGTTCGACAGCTTTCGGCCGCCCGAGCCTGCCCGCCGGCGTCGGGCTGGCGGCAAGCGCGGC
Organism: Arthrobacter sp. YAF16; assembly: GCF_052113385.1. Taxonomy (NCBI): domain Bacteria; kingdom Bacillati; phylum Actinomycetota; class Actinomycetes; order Micrococcales; family Micrococcaceae; genus Arthrobacter; species Arthrobacter sp. YAF16. Next base: position 1,371,437 of record NZ_JBFRDC010000001.1, on the reverse strand, counting down.
ACCGGCCGCCGCGACGGCGGTGACGGTTCCCGAGAAATGCCTATGGTCCCGGAGCCGGAATTCACCTCGTACTACGGCCGTCCCGTGGTCAAACCGGCACCCTGGACCGAAGATGTGGCCGCCTACCTGTTCCTTGGCGGCGTGGCGGCCGGCTCTGCACTGCTCGGTCTCGGCGGCCAGCTGACCGGGCGGCCGACGCTGCGCCGGAATGCCCGGCTGAGTGCCCTGACGGCAGCAAGCATGGGCACCGTTGCGCTGTTGAAGGATCTGGGCAGGCCGGAGCGCTTCCTGAACATGCTGCGGACCATCAAACTGACCTCGCCGATGAGCGTGGGCTCGTGGATTCTCAGCGCATTCAGCGTGGGCGCGGCGGTCTCGGCGGCAGCGGAGGTCGATCGGATGACCGGAGCGCGGTTGCCGCTGGGTCCGTTGCGGAACCTGCTGTACGCGGTCGAGGGACCGGCCGGCTTCGAGGCCGCGTTTTTCGCCGGACCGCTGGCGGCGTACACGGCGGTCCTGCTCGGTGACACGGCCACCCCCACCTGGAACGCCGCGCACGAGGAACTGCCCTTCGTTTTCGTGAGTTCCGCGGCCCTCGCTTCTGCCGGGCTCGCGATGATCACGACTCCGGTACAGGAGGCGGGCCCGGCCCGGAAACTTGCGGTGCTGGGCGTGATGGGTGACGTGGTGGCCATGCGGGTGATGGAGCACCGGATGGACCCAGTGGTCGCCGAGCCCCTGCATCAGGGCAAGGCCGGTGTCATGCTGAAATGGAGCGAGCGGCTAGCCGCTGCGGGCGGACTGGGGGCACTGTTGGGCGGACGCAACCGGGCGGTGGCCGCGGCCTCGGGACTGGCACTGCTGGCCGCCTCGGGGCTGACCCGGTTCGGGGTGTTCGAGGCCGGCCTTGCCTCGGCTCGGGACCCGCGGTACACGATCGAACCGCAGAAGAACCGTCTCGCCGCCCGCCGCGCCGCCGGCATCACCGGAGACTCGATCACCACTGCCGGCTGACGAGTCCGCTGTGCTCTAGGGGATGCTGATCTAGAGGACCGTGGGTTCAGGAGATCCCGGGTTCAGCGGATTTCGATGCCCTGACCGACGAAGGTATGCCCGATCACTGGATAGCCTGGCACCTCGCCGACCACGAGCAAGCCGCCGGAAGTCTGCGCATCGGCAAGCAGCAGCAGATCGTCTTCAGTGACGCCCGCCTCGGCCCGCAGGTGCGGTCGAACCCAATCGAGGTTGCGCCGCGTCCCGCCGGAGACAAAGCCGTCCCGCAACGCCTCCCGGGCGCCCTCGACGAGTGGCACGGCCGCCCGGTCGATCACTGCACCCACTCCGGAGGCGCGGCACATCTTGTACAAATGTCCAAGCAGCCCGAAACCCGTCACGTCCGTGGCCGCCCGCACGCCGGCCGCCACCGCGGACTCGGCGGCGTCGCGGTTGAGGCGCGTCATCGTCGCCACGGCTTCCGCGAACACTTCACCGGTCTGCTTGTGCCGGTTATTGAGCAGTCCGACGCCGATCGGCTTCGTGAGGGTGAGCGGCAGCCCGGGCCGGGCGGCGTCGTTGCGCAGCAACCGGTCCGGATGGGCGACGCCGGTGACCGCCATGCCGTATTTCGGCTCGGGATCGTCAATCGAATGCCCGCCAATCACCGGGCACCCCGCCTCGGAGGCGACGCTCAGGCCGCCGCGGAGCACTTCAGTCATCAACTCGAGCGGCAGCACGCCGCGCGGCCAACCGACGAGGTTGATTGCCATGATCGGGCGGCCGCCCATGGCGTAAATGTCAGAGAGCGCGTTGGCGGCAGCAATCCGGCCCCAGTCAAAGGCGTCGTCGACCACGGGAGTGAAGAAGTCGGCGGTGGACAATACCGCCAGGTCGCCGCGCACCAGGACGGCGGCTGCGTCGTCGCCGCTGTCAAGACCCACCAGCACGTCCGCTCCTGGCTGGCCGGTAAGGCCGCGCACCGCTTCTTCGAGTTCGCCGGGCGGAATCTTGCACGCGCAGCCCCCACCGTGGGCATAGCCGGTGAGCCGGACTGCTCCGACGCCGTCGTTTTTGAGCTGCGGAATAGACGTCTCGGTCTCTTTCACACCCCTAGGCTACCCCCGGGGGCAATCTGCTACATTGAACGCGGTGGCGTCCGGGTCCTGGTGGGCCCCCCGGTCTTCAAAACCGGTGAGGCTGAGTATCTCGGCCTGGCGGGTTCGATTCCCGTCCGCCTCCGCCAACCACCGTCACGCAATGCCGCGGAAGGAAGAGGGACTGTGTGGACCAGGTCGATCCCCGCCGCCTGATTCCGCGCACCGACGATCTGCTGGCATTGCCGGCCGTCCGCGCGGCCCGGAGTCGTCTGAGTGCACAACTCATCGGTGAACTCGTCCGGCAAACCCAGGAGCGGGCGCGGCGCGGTGAACTCGCTCCCGGCCAGGTGGAACCGGCCCTGCTCTCCGCCGTCGCCGCACGCAGGGCGACCACCCTGCGCCCGGTGCTCAACGCAACCGGCGTAGTCGTCCACACCAACCTCGGCCGCGCCCCGCTGTCCGCGTCCGCGGTCGAAGCACTTGTCGCAGCCAGCGGCTACGTCGACGTGGAGCTCGACCTGGCAACCGGCAGCCGCGCCCGCCGCGGCGCCGGTGCCCGGGCCGCATTGCTCGCCGCCTGTCCCGCTGCCGAGGACGCTCTGGTGGTCAACAACGGGGCTGCGGCGCTGGTGCTGGCCACCACGGCCCTCGCCGCCGGCCGGGAGGTGGTGCTGAGCCGCGGCGAACTGGTTGAGATCGGTGCCGGCTTCCGGCTTCCCGACCTGATCGAATCAACGGGCGCGACACTGCACGAGGTGGGCACGACCAACCGCACGCACCTGCGGGACTACGCCGACGCCATCGGACCAGCCACCGGCTGCCTCCTCAAGGTCCACCCGAGCAACTTCCGGGTGGACGGATTCACCTCCGCTGTTCCATTGGACGAACTGAGCAGGCTCGCCGCGGCGCACGGGGTCGCCCTCGTGGCCGATCTCGGCAGTGGACTGCTGGCGCCCGATCCGCTTCTTCCCGCAGAACCGGACGCTGCCACCGCGCTGGCAAGCGGGGCCGACGTCGTGATCGCCAGCGGCGACAAACTCCTGGGCGGACCCCAGGCCGGTCTGCTGCTCGGCCGGACGGAGATCATCTCCCGGCTGGCACGCCACCCGCTGGCCCGAGCAGTGCGGGCCGATAAACTGGCCCTCGCGGCGCTGGAGGCGACGGTCGCGGGTGAAGCACCGCCGGTTGTCCGGGCCCTGCACGCGGACCCGGAGTGGTTGCGGAACCGTACCGCCCGGCTTGCCGCGGCACTCGGGGTACCGGTCGTCGCGCACGACGGCCGGGTCGGCGGCGGCGGAGCGCCCGGCGTGGCACTGCAGGGGTGGGCGCTCCGGCTACCCGAAGCGCTCGCGGCGCCCCTGCGAACCGGCGACCCGGCCGTGCTCCCGCGCGTCCATGACGGCTCCTGCCTGCTCGATCTGCGCTGCGTGCCCGAAGAGGACGATGACCGGATACTCGACGCGGTGCGCCGGGCGCTGGCGACCCTCACGGATTCGGATGCAGGCAGGGCGGGCTGAACCGTGCATGTCGTTGCCACCGCCGGACACGTCGATTGCGGCAAGAGCACGCTGGTGCGCGCGCTTACCGGCATGGAACCGGATCGCTGGGAGGAAGAGCGGCGCCGTGGACTGACCATTGACCTGGGCTACGCCTGGACCACGTTGCCTTCCGGGCAGGATGTTGCCTTCGTGGACGTACCGGGCCACGAACGATTCCTCGGGAACATGCTCGCCGGAATCGGACCCGCTCCCGTCGTCTGCTTCGTCGTCGCTGCCGATGAAGGCTGGCAGGCGCAGTCAAGCGACCACCGGGACGCCGTCACGGCGCTGGGCATCGAGTACGGCGTCGTAGTCATCAGCCGCTCCGACCGGGCACCCGGGCAGGTTGGTGAAGTGCTCGCCCGGACGCGCAGAGAGCTGGCCGGGACAGGCCTGGCGGATGCGCCCGCAGTGGCTGTGTCCGCCATCGAGGGCACCGGGCTGACCGAACTGCGTGCGACGCTCGACGGCGTTCTGGCCGGGGTGCCCGCCCCCGCCACCACAGGCCGGCTCCGGCTGTGGGTGGACCGCTCGTTTACCATCAAGGGTGCCGGAACCGTGGTGACCGGAACTTTGGCAGCGGGAACACTTGCTCAAGGTGACCGGCTGCAGCTGCTTGGCCACGATGGCTCACGGTCCGTCGTGGTCCGCGGCCTGCAAAGCCGCGACACGTCGTACTCCTCGCTGGGGCCGGTCAACCGGGTGGCACTGAACCTGCGCGATGTTTCCGCCGCCGACGTCCGACGGGGAGACGCGTTGCTGACCCCCGACGCGTGGCCCGTCACGGGCGTCCTGGGCATCCAGCGCACAACCGGCGTGGCCTACACGGACGTACCGGAGCAGCTCATGGTGCATGCCGGAACCGCTGCCGTGCCGGCCCGGCTGCGTCCCTTCGGTGCCGACCACGCCCGGCTTGTCCTGGACCGGCGCCTGCCGCTCGTTCTCGGAGACCGTCTGGTGCTGCGGGACCCCGGGACCCGCTCGGTGCTGGGCGGCGCGCAGGTGCTCGACGCCGATCCGCCGGCCTTGCGGCGGCGCGGGGACGGCGTCCACTGGGCTGAGCGGCTCGCAGGCATGGACGCCGCCGGAGACGTGCTTGGGGAAGTGGCAGGCCGCGGGGCCGTGCAGGAAGAGCACCTGCGTCGGCTCGGGCTATTGTCTGCGCACGAGGCGGCGCCACCCGGCGTCCAGGTTCTCGGCGACTGGTGGGTGCACGCTCCCCTCTTCGAGGCATGGCAGCGTCGGCTGCGTACGGCGCTCGGGGAACTGCAGGAGCGCGATCCTCTCGCACCGGGCCTTTCCCGGGGCGCGGCCCGGGACCTTCTCAAACTGCCCGATGAGCGGCTTCTTGACCCGGTCATCCGCGAAGCAAGTCTCGAACAGGAGGGCGGCCACGTCCGGCTGCCAGGGACCCAAGGCAACCTGGGCGCCGCCGGGCCGGCAGTCGCCGAGCTGGAGCGCAGGCTCACTGAAAACGCCTTCCATGCCCCGGAAACCGATGAGCTGGCCGCACTGGGCCTGGGCGCCCGGGAGCTCGCTGCCGGCGAGCGCACCGGGCGGCTCTTGCGGTTGCGCGACGGGGTGGTGCTGCTGCCTACGGCCCCGGCCCTGGCGATGCGCGAACTGGCCCGCTTGGAGCAGCCCTTCACCACCAGCCAGGCACGCCAGGCCCTCGGCACAACTCGACGGGTCGCGGTCCCCTTGCTTGAATATCTGGACTCGCGCGGCTGGACCCGGCGTCTGGATGCCGGTCACCGCACCGTGATGCGGTGACCCCCGGGCTTTTAGCCTCTCGCCCCCAAAGGCCGCGAGTCCTACTGTGGAACCATGGACGCCGCAGCCGCCAACGCCTTGGCCATTCCGCAGGTCTCAGTGCACCGTCCCACTACGGTTGCTGAAGACACCATCACCCTCGCCGCCGGGGTCTGGCTCCTCGGCGGGACGTACGTGGACGGCTGGGCCCACAACAACCTCCACGACCTTGAGACCTTCTTCACGCCTTGGCACGCGGTCCTCTACTCGGGCTTTGCTGCCTGCGCCCTCTGGCTCGCCGCCCTGACGTGGCGCCGGCACGCACCGGGCATGCGGTGGACGGAAGCGATCCCGGCCGGCTACGGACCCGCCGCTGCAGGCGTCTTCCTCTTCCTTGCCTCCGGGGTGGCCGACTTCGCCTGGCATTCGGTCTTCGGAATTGAGCAGAACCTCAAGGCGCTGTTCAGCCCGTCCCATCTGGGACTTGCTGCGGGCGCATTCCTGATCCTCAGCGCGCCGTTTTCCGCCGCATGGCACGCGCCAGAGCGGTCACGGCCACAGCTGGTGCCGGCCGTCGTGAGCGCGATGCTTTCGGGCATGGTTGCGGCGTTCATCCTGCAGGAATTCGCTGTCTTCGCGCGCCATGGCCTCGTCCAGACGTACACCGGCTCCGCAGCCCAGCCCGCGGTGACGGCTCCGACGTCGTCGGCCATCCTGGTCGCTTTGGGATCGTTCTTCGTCTCAACGGTCGTGCTCTTCGTGCCCGTCCTGTTGCTGTCGCTGCGCTGGCGCCTGAACGCAGCGGTGCCCGCGGCCATGGCACTCGTACCCTCCGTAGCGATGCAGCTTATGGTCGCGATGCGGGACGCCTGGCTCGTGTCGGTGGCCCTCGTCGGTTCCGTGCTCATGGGAGTGGTGTGGGCGGTGGTCCGCCCGGCCCCGGGCCACCAGGCAAGGCTCATGACTGCGGCGGCGCTCTCGCCCGTCGTGTTTTGGGCCGCCTACTTCGCCGGTGTGGCAATCCACGATGGGGCCCTCAGCTTCTCCGCCGAGATTTGGGGCGGGACGCTAGCCTGGACTGGGCTCGAGATGCTGGGGCTGGCCTTGCTCGCGCTCAAAGGGGGCGCTCCGGCACGCGTACAGCACCAGCCAACCACGCCACATATTCAGCGGTCTCCCAGGGGGAAGCTGCCACACGGGGTCAGCGCCAGCCGAGCTGCGGCGCCACATACTTCAGAATCGACTCGATGACGTGGGCGTTGTAGTCGACACCGAGCTGGTTCGGGACCGTGAGCAGTAGGGTGTCTGCCGTGGCGACCGCCTCGTCCTCCGCCAGCTTCGCGGCCAGCTCATCCGGGGCACCCGCGTAGGAGCGGCCAAATACCGCGCGCGTATTCTCGTCGATGTTGCCCACCTGGTCCGAGCTGCGGCGGTCGCGGCCGAAGTATTGCCAGTCGCGCTCGTCCGTTAGGGCGAAGATGCTACGGCTGACCGAAACGCGCGGCTCCCGCTCGTGTCCCGCCTCCTTCCAGGCCTGCCGGTAGAGCTCGATCTGCTCGGCCTGCTGGACGTGGAAGGGCTTGCCGCTCTCGTCATCCTTGAGTGTGGAGCTCTGCAGGTTCATGCCGAGCTTCGCCGCCCACATGGCCGTGGCGTTCGAGCCGGAACCCCACCAGATGCGCTCACGCAGGCCCTCCGAATGCGGCTCCACGCGCAGCAGGCCCGGAGGGTTCGGGAACATCGGGCGGGGGCTCGGCGCCGCGAAGCCCTCGCCAGTGAGCACCTCGAGCAGGCGCTCGGTGTGCCTGCGGCCCATATCGGCGTCCGACTCGCCCTCGGCGGGGGCGAAGCCGAAGTGACGCCACCCGTCGATGACCTGCTCGGGTGAACCCCTACTTATGCCCAGCTGCAGCCGGCCGCCCGAGATCAGATCGGCCGCACCGGCGTCCTCCGCCATGTAGAGCGGGTTCTCGTAGCGCATGTCGATCACGCCGGTACCAATCTCGATGCGGCTGGTCCGTGCCCCGATGGCGGCGAGCAACGGGAATGGGGAGGCGTACTGCCGCGCGAAGTGGTGGACGCGGAAGTACGCGCCGTCCGCCCCCAGCTCCTCGGCCGCGACCGCGAGATCGATCGCCTGCAACAGCGCGTCCGACGCGCTGCGCGTGCCGGACTCCGGGTGGTCGTTCCAATGGCCAAAGGACAGGAATCCGATGTTCTTCACACCACGATGCAACCTTTTGGCGGGGGGTTCTTATTCCCACGGGGCCTCAGCCTCGCACCTCATCCCGCGGCACGGGCCGACTCCGCCGCGAGAGGGTCGGGCATGGCCGTATTGCGTGACTGACGTGTATTGACATGATTCCCTCCATGCCCTTGGATTGATGACCAAAATAGCTCATGGTTCCGCTTGGGGGTGGAACGACAGACGGATCAGCAGGCAGAGCGAGGAAAACCGTGACGCAGTGTGAAATCTCCGATGACGGCGTTCCGATCTGCCAACGGGTCCTAGATCCGAGCGCTTCCCCTGCAACGCTTACGATCAACGAATTACTACTTGAGAGCCGCATGGGGCTCGAGCGTGTTCACGCTTCGGATCTTGAGCGAGAGATGGCAGCGGGCGCCCTCGTTGTCGACACGCGGCCGGTCGATCAGCGAGACCGCGACGGTGATCTTCCGGGAGCGGTCGTTATTGACCGAAACGTTCTCGAGTGGCGGCTGGACCCTTCCAGCCCCCACCGGCTCCCGATCGCTGACAACCCCGCACGGCGGATCGTGGTGGTCTGCAATGAAGGTTACAGCTCCAGTCTCGCTGCACACACCCTGCGACGGCTGGGACTGACCCGCGCGACCGACCTTATCGGCGGTTTCCAAGCCTGGGCAGCGTTGCGCAAATAGTCCCCTAAACAAGCTGCCGGCGTCGGGAGTCGGCAGGGCTGATGACCACCGCGCATCGCGCGGTAGCTCTTCGTCCTCAGGTTGGAGCAGCGCGCCGTTGGTGGTCTACCACGCGGAGCCCGGTAGCGCGTCGGATGATGCTCACCCGAAGCGCGCGCTGCTGCGGCTCATCCGGAGGGCTCGAGCGCGCCGTTCCGCCGGTCCTTGCTGGACCCGGCTTGGTGGCCTCGTCCTTGCTCCCACACCGAGGTCAGTGCCCGCAGGGGACCGACCAAGCCCTCGATGGCCCAGGCCGGGGCTTCACCGAGTAGGGCATCTTCGAGGGCGAGCTGGGCGGGAATCACCTCGTCCACGAGCGCGGCGCCAGTGTCGGTGAGGACGAGCAGGGACGAGCGGCCGTCGGCCGGGTTGGCCGTCCGGCTCAGCAGTCCCCGAGCCTGGAGGGCGTTCAGCCGCATGGTGATCGCCGAGCGCGGGGCAAGCAGCGTCTGGGCCAGCGTCGTTGGGCTCAGAGGTTCGCCCGTACGGCGCAGCGCGGAAAGCACGTCCAACTCGCCGCGGGTGAGCCCGTAGTCGGCGAGGAAGGCGTCACTGGCTTCGAGGATGAGGCGGGAAGCGCGCAGCACGCGGTGGATCACCCCGAGGCTGGTGAAGCTCAGGTCCGGGCGCAGCAGGGCCCACTCACGCTGCATCCGGTCTACGACGTCGCCATGCGCGGGCAGGCTGTCTGCGTCCTGGTCCATCCGGCTCCTCCGCGCCTCCGTGGCGGTCGCCTCGGTCAACTCAATAGTAGTTCATACGTGTAGTAACCTTGAGGTACTTCATTCCTGTACCACCTCGGAAGGTTAAAATGACGCAGGCCACCCCCACGCGGTCTTGGTGGGCGGCAGTCTTCGATCTGGGCCCGCATGCCGGCGCCCATTGGACCGCCCTGCGCGCAAGCCTGGCGATCTTCGTACCGCTGGTGGCTTGCTTGGCGTCCGGTGGCGGCGACCTGCTGCTGTATGCGGCGATCGGTGCCTTCACCGCACTGTACGGCCGACACGAGCCGGCTCGGGTACGCCTAGCCATGCAGGCGCAGGCGGGCGTGGTGCTGGTGGTCGGCGTCGTCGTCGGCGCCCTAGTCGCGACCGTCCCGTTCCGGCTCTGGCTGCTCGTCCCGGTCGCGGCCGCCTGGGCCTGCGTCGCGGTAGTGCTAGCCGAGCTAGGCCGATGGCATCCGGCCGGAGCTCTCAACCCGGTCTTCGCTCTCACAGCCTCGGCCACGGTCCCGATCGCGCTGAGCGCGGTGCCCGCAGCCGCCCTCGCTGCGACTGGCGCGGCCGTCTTCGCACTGCTGCTCGCCCTCCCGGGTCGCACCGCCCGCGACGGCGGCGACCCGGTGCGGTATCGGCTGTCGTGGCGCGGCCTACGCCCGTCCGACCCGGTGGGCCGCCACGCCGCCCGCTATCTGCTCGGTATCGCCGCCGCCGCCCTCGCCGTCGCGACCAGCGGCATCGGCCACCCCTACTGGACCTTCGTCACGGCATCCGTCCCCATGTCGGCACCCGACCTGCACGCCAGCCTCACGCGCGCTGCCCAGCGGGTGATCGGCACCGCCGCCGGCCTCGGCGTCGCAGCCCTCGTCCTGGCCGCCCACCCCAGCAGCTATGCCGCGATCATCGTGATCGCCGTGCTCCAGGCGTGCACCGAGCTGACAACCGGGCGCAACTACAGCCTCGGCCTGGTCTTCTTCACCCCGATGGCCCTTCTGCTCGGCGATCTCATGCTGCCCGCCTCGATCGGCACCCTCCTGACTCAGCGGGCTCTCGAGACCGTCGTTGGCCTCAGCATCGCCTTAGCCGCCACTGTCATCACCCACGAAAGGCGCACTCGTACGAGCCAGACCCCACCGCGCGATCATGTGCTCGACCACGTGTAAAGGCGGCCGCGTGGAGGCGAACCTGCCCACAGCCGCGGGGCTCCTTGTCGCGGGCGTGTTCAGTAGAGGCTCGATCTACGGCAGATGAGTGCACTCACAACCCGAATAGGGACACACCCAGTAAGACTGCGAAGCGAACTGGCTCTTTACGGATGGGACAGCTACTTCTGGAGGGAGTCGGGTGGACGGCTGTTCCACCCTGCTTAGCTCCCAATCTTGGATGCTGTCCCCTGGCCCGCTAGATATGGCCAGATGATGATGAGCCCCCCGTAAGGCCGCCCGCGACGGCACCACGTGCGGGTGCGGTTCCGAATGAGAACGCAAGGATGACCGCTGGAATGATGAGGGCGAGTGCTGTCGAGCAAAGCCCATGCCGCGCTCGCCGCATTCCCTTCCGCCGGACCGGGTGCGGGGTCGTCCTTTGCTGACCAGAGGGTAGAAGAATAAGAATCGTCCCCGGTTGTGGACAGCGCACAGGATCCGGGGGCCGTATGCGCTGCTTCTTCGGCGCCGTCGTGTCCTCCGTCAATATTGCATCGATCGCCCTCGTCCGGACAGCCCAATACACACTGCCGGGGTGCGCATTGACCCTATCCCTCTCCAGCGCTCCTTAAAGTCGCCCGGCCGCGTCCGGGTCATACCTGAGCTGCCGGGCATACGCTGAGGTGATTGAGGCTTTACAAAAGGATGAACCAATGACCGGGAGCAGCGAAGAGCTGGGAGGGCGCTAGGCGGCGTCAAGTCAGGTGGGCGTCAGCGGGATGCCGCGAATCCACGGCGGTCGTCCATGCTGCGGCGCTCGTCTTGGGGGAAGATCCCGGCCAGGATCCGGTCGGATTCCGCCTGTGCCGCGACATCGAAGGCTCCGCCTGTGATCAGCAACTCGTTGGCTCCGGAGGCCGCGAGCAGGTGCTGGACTTGGGTCCGCACCTCGGAGGCCGTGCCGTAGAGCGATGTGGACAGGCTCATTTCGACCGCTTCCTTTTCCCGGGGAGTCAGCCCGGCCCATTCGGTCGGACCCACGGGCGCCAAGGCAGCGAATTCGCCGGTGGTCCTGGAGCGGGCCAGCGCGACGGCTTCGGGCAGAAGCAGTTCCCTCGCTGCCTGGCGGGTGGCAGCCACTGCTACGTTGGCGGAAACTATGATGAAGGGCCGCTCGAACCAGCGTGATGGACGGAATTGTGAGCGGTACCTTTCCAGCGCCGGGAGTGTGCCGTTCTGATCCGTCCGGAACACAGCCGGGCCGCCCAGCACCACAGCCAGGCCGGCACGGGCTGCAATATCGATTCCCGAACCGGTGGCCAGCACGAATACCGGTGTAGCCGAATCGTTCCGCGGCCGGGCAGTGATGGGCGCGGCTCCTGACAGGTAAGCCAGCAGTTGGGCCAGCTGCTCTTCAAACCGCTCCGCGTCCTGTTTCCCGGCGCCCAGCGCATTCCGAACTGCCGGGGTGAAACCGACAGACCGGCCGACGCCCAGGTCGATCCGTGCGGGATGCAGAGCCTCCAGCGTGGCCGCCTGTTCGGCCACCACGAGTGGTTGGTGGTTGGGGAGCATGATGCCTCCTGAACCGACCCGGATGGAATGCGTCCGGGCAGCAACGGCGGCCATCAGCACGGCCGGAACGGAACCGGCAATGCCTGGCACCGCGTGGTGCTCTGCAACCCAGAAGCGGTGGTAACCCCATTCCTCGGCCCGCTGGGCCCGTTCCAGCACCCGGTTCAGGGCGTCCGCAGCAGGAAACCCGTCCCGTGCGTTGGCACGGTCGAGAATGGAAATCCGGGGAAGGGGAAGGGCCATACTCTTGGAACCACTCCGGGCGAGGAAGAATTCCGCTCCGGGACGCGGGTTCGGAGTCCGGGTCCCGGCACTGTCCAACCTCATGTGTGCGGACGGCCGAGGGCAGGTCCCCGGGTGCCTCGTTCTCGTGTTCTAAGTCGAAGCTGCGGTACCCACGGCCGAGGGGGCGGAGCGCGTGTGGATGTCTCGTCCCCTGGCCAGCTCAGTCAGCGCGTGGGCGTGTCCGTGGTCAATCTCGTGGTGAAAGACGACCGCGCCACTGCTACAAACCATGGACGAAACTCACGAAGCGAGCCCTGCACGATTCATCGCGCAGGGCTCGCTTCAGTGACACCTACTTGGAGGAATGCCGACTAGCTTCCGATCTCACAGAGGACTGTGAGACGTAGATCTATTTGGAAGTTCTTCCAACAAGGGATCGGCGGAATGCCGCGGGGCACGTCTCCTGAGAACTGAGCGGAGTGGGCCGTGTAATTGGGAGTTTGTGGTCCGGACTCTGTTCCGGTACAGATCTTCGCGACCCCGTCGTCCGAGGCAGCTGCGTGTACTTGTCGGGCGAGTTGCGTCGTGGGGCAAATGCAAGCAATCCGACGTTCCAGCGTCCGTCCTCGTCATTCGGCCGTCAGAAGCCCCTCTAGGGTTTTTCCGAAACTTTGGTCAGTTCCAAGCCCGGGCCGTGGGGCTCACGGGGGATCTGCCGCTGAACATGCGTAGACACCCGTGCCAGGGCCATCCGCCGGTTACCGCTAATGTCTAGGGCGGGCCGCAACGTGCGGCGAAAAACTGGGGGAACTTTGAAGAACTCCACACCGCCGGCGCGGCCGGGAACAGAAAAGACGGTCCGGCGTGGCTGGCCGGTCATGGACTTCGTTGCGGGCGTCCTTGCTGCGGCATTCGGATCGTGGGTTGCGCTGCAGTTCTTGGAGGGCCCTCGAAGGGGACAATCCAACAACACCGCGGCATCGATGGCCGCCGAGGACCGGAAAGAACCCAGGGAAGGCACCTTCTCGAGTCAGGTTGACCTAGGGCAACCGCCTACATCACCAGGGAAGGTGGACTCCACCAGTCCCTGGACACATTTCCTGATCGGGGTAGCCCTGTCAGCCCCGGTGTGCGCAATAGCAATCTGGCTCTTTGTGGCATACCCCGCCGGGCCGGACAATGCATGGCTGTTGGTGAGATATACCGCCTTTATGTTGGTCCCCGGACTCAGCTTGGCAGTCCTCGGGCTCTACATTCGGCGTCAGAAGAAGAACCATCTGGTGATGTATGCCCTGAATCGGCATGATTACCTCACCATGGCGGTGCAGTTCCTGCCGGGGACGCTGATCGCTGTTCTGGGCAACCTTTTGCCTACTGAGCCGACGCTGTTCGGTTGGTTATCAATCAGCTGGGCGAGCATCGTTCTCGGCACCTGCGTGAGCATCATGGTGGTGCGGAAGTTCGGGAAGCCCTAGCCCCCGACAGTGATGGCGCCCGACGGCTGGTTGGCAGGGTGGCCAGCCGCGGGGACGTCGAAGGCGACCTTGCCGTGGGCCGGCTGGCCTGGGGCGGCCGGGAGGGCGTCGTCGGTCTGGGTGTGCAAGGCGGCCCGGCCTCAGCTGGCATCGAGGACCTGGAACTGGCCGCTGGCTGACACGGCTGCCTTCTACGCTATCGCCGCCGACAACACCGCCCTGGTCCGGGAAGCCATCAACTCCAAGCCCGGCCGAGGGGCCGGTCCACAAAGGGCCGGCCCCTTTTCCGTGTCCCTGGAGAATGGGACGGTGCCCCTTCACCACTACATCCCGGCCGCCTACCTCGGTGGATTCTCCGCGTCGATCGACGGGCCCCGCCGCAGCAGGCCGATCTGGTGCCTGCGCCGCGGATCGGCCGCGCCGTTCCGAACCCTGCCCTCCCGGGTTGGGGCGGTCCATGACCTCTACACGCTGCATGAGATGTGGGAGCCCGATTCTCTGGATGAGGTGTGGTCACACTACGAAAGACAGCTGCCCCGGGCCACCGAAGCCCTGACGGCTGACCCGACGACCCTCACCGCCCCGACCTGGCTGCAGGTGCTCGTCCCCTTCGCTACCTCACTGTTTGTGCGCGGCGCTGAGTTCGGGCCCCGGTACTCCCAGCGGAATCCCATGCTCACCGACATGGCAGAGGGCCGCACAGCCGACCACATAAGTAATGGACGCATCTTCGAGTTCCAGCGTCTCCTCGCCCCCGTCACCGCAGCGGAATGGACCCTCCTGGATGCGGCAGACTCCGGCGGCCGGTTCATAACCAACGATCTGGGCCTCACCCCGGTCGGCCATGCGAAAGGCGCGCCGACGCCCGGCTACGTCATACCGCTCTCGCCCCGGTTCGCGGTGATGCTCACGCCGGTGCGGCAGCGGTGGGTGATGGTGTGGCGCGACGGTGCCTGGCGGACCCTTATGGCCCGGCACTCCCTGGCCGCCGCCGACGTCACCGCGATCAACGCCTCGACAGCGTCCTTCGCGACGGAATTCCTTATCGCGCCCAACCCTGAGGCCTTGACGGCCGCCACGACGCTGTGGAGTGGGCCGCCGGAGATGGACTGGCTGACTGCCGGCTGGACCGGAACGCGGGAAGAGAAGGCCGCCCACGAGTTCGACTGGCACAGGCTCGCCCGACTGGCCGATGAGCCCCTGACGCCTGCCATGGACCTGCAGGAGCTCGGGCTCGCCGAACATTGGAGCCCTCCGTTGCTCCTGCCGGTGAACCTCCCCGATTTCCGGTCCGGGTTGCACCAGCACGGGCCGGCCATCTTCCTCGAGCTCGGGCCGCGGCGGTTCCCCGACTAACTCCGCCACGGGAAGAGGCGCGGGTTATGTAGGTTGTCAGTGCCTCCGCTTAGTCTCCGGACCTTAACGACGACCTATGCAGACCGCCCTGTTTATGACACGGAAGTGGATCCGCAACGGCGCCAACAACAACTGCTCAGCGCCCCACCCGCAAGGTCCTGCGGCTCCCGGGCCTTTTTTCATTCGTCGGATATTTTCGCCGCGGCCTTCCGCGGGCCACCTTCTCAACGTGACGCCACGCAACCATGTCCAGCACCCTCAGCGGCGTCGGCTCCGGGCTGCCCTCCGGCGCCAGTGCGGCCATCTCCTGCCAGTGATGAAGCCCGTCCCGCAGATCTTGCTGGACTTCGGGCAGCCAGGTCACTCCATGTAGAGCTCCCCGTCGTCCAGGAGCTCACCGGAGGCAACGCGTGCAGCCGCTACAGGACGCTCATGCTCGCGGCACCCCGGTACCCGCGTTGCCATGGTCCGCGGCCTACAGCGGCTCCGCACTGTCGTTTGGAGACATCTGCCTTCGGGCCGGGAGGCACGGAGGGAAGTGGGCCTCCGTGTCATCGGACAGGATGTTTGGTGGCTCGAACGATGAAGGTGTCTTTGGGGGGGCTGGGGCCTTCACGGTGGAAGCAGCGGGCCGTCTACGACGCAGTGAAGGACGCGTACGCCTACTACTCCCCTGGCGTGGCCTTGGCCCCTGTGTCCATCGACGACGATGTCAATGGCATGAACATCAACTGGGCAACAAAGCAGGACATCGCCCATGCATCAGTCCGTCAGCCGCCATGTGTGGGGCGGAGCCGACGGGCCCCTAGCGCCGAAGCAGGCGCCGGCCGGCGCTTTTTTGGCCCGTTCCCAACCGTTCAGCAGGCTGTTGCGCGTGTCTGTCCATGGGGGCGCGGGGATAAGGAGCCAGGCGACGCCGGAAATCAGCTCGCCGTGGCAGCAGAAAGCCCCGGCCTGCCGAAGCGGACCGGGGCCAACATTTGCGGGTCAGGAGATCGCGAGAGCGGCGTTCTCCGCGGCCATGGCCTGCTCGTTTTCATCCACCGGCAGGGTGTCCTCGATGAAATAGCCGCCGGGTTGGTCGGCGTAGTCCCCGGAACAGTGGGGGACCCGGTGGTTGGATTCTGGTGCCGGCCGCGTTCCGACCTCGCCGCCGTGCTGGTGGATGCTGGCGCAGCGGTAGCAGAGCACTTCCACGGCGCGGTACCAGACGCCGGTCGAGGGGTCCTGAAGGATACTGTGCCAGATGACCGGGTTGTTCAGATCCTTGTGGGCCTCTATCCAGGCGGTGCGTACCGCCTTCGGGATGGCGCCCCGGTCCGAAACCTTCACACCGTTCTGCCCGGCCCAATCCCGGATAGTCCGGTTGACGTACTTCTCGTGATCTTTGTATCCGCGGTCGCTACGGATGCTGCGTGGCTTCATTACTCCCCCTGGATTGGTGTGTGCTGCGAATATTCTGCCCTAGATTATGCGAGAGCCCCGGTTGCCGAAGCAGCCGGGGCTCTGGGGCGGGGTCAGGCGCCCTTGACCATTACCTCGATATGCAGAGGCCCGCACAGGTCGATAAGCCAGTCGCGGTCCGGCCCCTGGGCGAAAACACGGGCGTAGCCGGGGTCGATCTCAAGGTCCCCCGGATCCACACGGTCCCCGAACAGGACGTAGGCCCGGTCGGTGTTGCACCGCTTGCTCATCCAGACGACGCCCGCGAAGCCGGCGGTATGGGCCGCGGCGGCCCATTGGACAGTATCGCCATAGGTGGTCGGGTCGGAGTCCGTCAGGTCCCGTGCTTCCACCTGCAGGGCACGGAGGCCGGTCCCCATGAAGGACGCGAGGCGGAGGTCCCGGCGCGTGACGAGCCGGGCGGCGACCTTGTCCATGTACGCGTCTGGCAGCAGCAGTCCGCCCTTGTGCGGGATGTCGTGCAGGAGCGTCTCGCTGACCGCGGCGACCTCGTCCTGGGCTGCGTAGAGCACTGGAACCGGCGGGCCACCGAAGAACGCCCACCTGGTCGGCGCCCCGTGTCCGGGATTGAACACATCAACGGGTCTGGCGTTGGACGCCACACGGTAAATCGACGAACCGGCCGGCAGGTCGAACCCTTGGACGGTGAACGGGTCCGGGGGCGGCGTCACCATTCGACCGTGGCCTTCTGGCGGGCTTTGTCCACCAGGTCAGCGTCGTTCAGATGGTCCACCGGGCGGTCGCCGTGGAAGTACCCGGAAGGGGCAATCAGCCAGAGGATCAGGTCCTCTTCGTCCCAGCCGACGTCCTTGGCCATGCCGAGCAGCGCCGGTACGGACGCGTGGGCCTTGCCGGACGCCCGGTCGAACTGGAATCCGGGGTAGAGAACCTTGTTGCCCCGCTTGATGCCGATGAGCTTGCCGGCGGCGTGCTGGTCCGAGGCGAAGCTGCGACCCGATTTTCCGGAGCCAATGAGCCGGGCGACTTCCATGCTGCCGAGCAGCCCGTATTCGGCCTCGACACCTTTCCAGGCGTTCTCGGTTGCCTGGATGGCCCGGGCCAGCTGCGGGGAGGTGGTTCCCTTGAAAGCAGCCATGGCCGGCCCGAGGGCGGAGATGCTGCTCGCGGTCATCATGGAGACTTCCATGATTGCCTTGGCGACATCCGCACTGATGGCTGCTGCGGGAAGCTTGATCCCGCGGCTCTCCGCAAAGACCCGAAGGTCCACTTCCGGGATTAGGGCCTGGGCCGGGCCGGAAGACGCCGGCTTCGCTCTTCCTACGTTCATAACGTCCATCATAGTCGTCGGAAACGTCGGAAACCAGTGCAGGGCAGCAGAAAGCCCGGCAACCAAAGTCACCGGGGCTTTCTGTCTAGCGGATCAGGCGCCTGCGTGCATTAGAGCTGGCAGGAGACGCAGTTTTCCACCTCGGGTCCCTTCGAGGGCCATCTGGCGGAGACGGATGTAGTAGATGGTCTTGATGCCCTTCTTCCATGCGTAGATCTGGGCCTTGTTAATGTCGCGGGTGGTGGCGGTGTCCTTGAAGAACAGCGTCAGCGACAGGCCCTGGTCCACGTGCTCGGTCGCCGCGGCATGACGTCGATGACCTTCTCGTAGCCGATCTCGTAGGCGTCCCGGTAATACTCCTGGTTCTCGTCCGTGAGGTACGGCGGCGGGTAGGAGACGCGACCCAGCTTGCCTTCCTTGCGGATCTCGATCTTGGACGCGATCGGGTGGTGCGGTTTGCGTCCGGCCAGGTCCCAGGGGACAGGACCTTGGCGTCTTCGCGGACACCGGCAACCATGCGGTGTCCGGTGACATCGTCGATGCCCATTTCCCGGTTCAAGCGGGCCGAGTCGGCGGGCCGGTCGGCGATCTCATTCAGCGGGTGCAGAAAGCCGGCGGCTACGTCCACTAGGTACACGCTTTTTCGTACCTGTCCCATCCCGAACAAAGATGAACAAGCGTGTACGTTGCTGCCAGTTCCCTGCCCCTTGAAGTGCTGCAGCAAGGAGCGCTCCTGATGTCGTTAAAAACACGCTGAAGCCCCTGTGCGTTGTCAACTGCACCTGGTCACCGTCTTGTTAGGACTAGTGACTGCATACTTTTCAGACGCGGCTGTGGCACTGCCAAGCCCCTTCATGATTGACTCGGACCAGCAGCGGCGGGGGCCGCTGAGAGGGGCGAGGACAATGCCACTGGTAGCCATGCTCGACGGCGAACGAGTCGATGCCACAAAGCACACACGTGAATCCTGGGCCGAGCTTCAGTCCTCTGACGACCGCAAACAAATGGTCATGCCTCTGTGCGGGATCCGTGCTGTGGCAAAGACGCGGGGCGAGACCAGGTTCTTCGCCCACCTGACGGTTGCCGACTGCCGCGTGGAGCACGGCGGGGAGACACCGCAACACCAGGCAGTGAAGACCGCGCTGCGCGACCGGATCGATGCCATCCAGGGCTGGCATGCCTGCCTGGAATATCCTCACCCGTCCCGTGAGTGGATTATCGATGTCCTCGCCGAGTCCGATGACGGGGCGCGTCGTATAGCCTTCGAGGTCCAGCTTTCCTCACAGGCGCCGCTGGGGTATCAGGCCCGAAGCCAGCGCTACTTCAATGACCGGGTCTTCCCTGTCTGGATCGTTCCCCGCCAGCTGGAACACAACGGCATCGAGGTTCCAGTCGTTGTGACCGGATTCGGCAAGAGCTCGCAGCTTCCGGAGGACCCAGCGGAGCTGCTGCAGTTGCCGGCCATTTCTTCATTCTCCAGTGAGAACACGCTGGGGAAATTCGTCGACGCCATCCTGACGTACCCGCCGCGCTGGCCACAGGGCAGCCCGGAGGACCAGCTCGCGGCGATCCGGAGAGCACAGGAAAGAGAGCAGAGGGCGCGCCAGGAGGCCGAGCTCAAGCAGCGGCACTTGGAAGAACGTATCGCCGAGATGAACTTGAACAGTGCCTCGCCGGAAGCCGCCTACGGAGCGCACACGGTCCACACCGACGGCGGACCGTTCGTGTGGGCAACCCTCACTCAGTGCTGGTCCTGTGAGCACCCGATGATGCTGTGGGAGGCGCAGGCCGGTGACGACGGGGTTCAACACACGGCCGCTCCCCGGTTGAAGGTCAAGACCGACATACGATCCAAGCGCTACGAGAATCATCCTGACGTGCATCAAGCCCTCAACCGGTGGATCGGGGAGACCAGGGCCGACGTCGGAAAGGCTTACCTCAAGATGCGCCGCAGCAAGACGAAAGGTGCCGAGTACAGCGCTTTCGTGTGCCCCGCGTGTGATGCCCTCATGGGCCAAATGTTCGTTTCCTGCATCGGCACCGAGAAATGGTCCCTGGTCAGTGCCCCGCTTCTGAAAAAAACGCGGACGACAGAACCATCAGCCAAACCCCGCCCGGTAGACGCCTGGCGAGGCAAGCCACAGAAGCAACGCCCTCCGAACGAGCCGGCCGTGCAGACTCTGTACCGTCGGCCCACCGTGCCCGAGGAACTCCAGACTGACCGCAAGAAGACGTGGGCGGAACTCCACTCCCCCGAGGGCGTGGCCGAGGCTCGGCAGAAGTTCATGGGAACTCGCGGCTTTCGGGCCGGGACTCTATGAACCCACGTGCGACGACTTCATTGGCTGAATTTTGTCACCCTCACCCTACAGCGGCGTGACCCGGCTGAAGCTGGCACTCTGACGACCGCGAATCGCCCACTTTGCGCTAGCTTGGCTGGCCAGCTCCGGCCCTCGCGGAGCTGTGTCATCTCCGTAGGCTGTCCAACCAGCACCGTAGTGTTGGTTTGTGTGGAAATTGTTTTCTGAGGTTGGAGCAGGATCTTGGCCCGACTGGGTATCTGCCATCGGTACGTCAATGGCCTTTTTGGTTGCTGCTCTCGCCTATCGCCAGAGTGTCCACCTGCGCAAAGAGTCACAGGCTCGTTTGGTCTATGCCAAGATCACGCACATTACGGAGTTCATGCAAGGAGAAACGCTCGATCCTCTCCCCAATGGCGCCCGCATCGGCAACGGAAGTACCGCCGTAGCCTATCTTCCCGACGCTTCGGGCGGTTCCACCCCCATCGCCACTCGGCCAGGATTACAGGCCACGGTGAAAGTTCACAACGGTAGCGCTGAGCTAATAAGCCCCATCAAAGTTCAAATTGTGGACCTGGGCTTAAACAAAATCATTGATGACACCTGCATCGTGACCGGCGGCCCAGTTGAACCAGGGTCTGACTATGTCGTCTCCTTCACCGTCGCAAACAGTCACTATCCCGGCAGTCCTTCCATTGGGGCAAAGCTTCTGTTCAGGGATGCTAGCGGTCGCTGGTGGAGCCGTTACTTGATGGATCCGGTGGAGGAAGTACACAACGACCCCGAAAACTTCACATACACTGCTGCCGAAAGGGCGGGCTTTGCGGCGAACGCCCTTTCCATGGGCCTCACTCCCTCCCCCGAGCCGAAAGTCCTCTGGCCTGTACGACTGCAGCGATTTAGGAGAAAAATACAGGGCAGGCCACCCATCCCCTAGATAGTCGCCCTCCTAGAGCCGTCAACGGGAATTTCTGGTTTCGTTTCCTCAGTGCTTGGCCGCGCCGGCCGATGACGTCATCCTCAGCATCGGGCCTCGTCGTAAAAGGAGCCCACCAGCCGTACGAGTGCGGAGTCCGGCAAACACTGCAGCTCAAACACCGGGACAACGTCAACGTTGTCTGCGTCGCGGTCTTGGGCTGCCGGGACGGCACCGGCCGTAGTGGTTGGGGGCGGCTGTTACGATTCGAGCACGCGGAATGGACCGAGCTCGTTAGCCAGGGGCACCGATTCCTAAAAGAGGTCGCAGGGCGGGAGCGCCGGAATTCCTAATCCGAGCTCAACACGGTGCTCACGAATCTCACCGGGTTGGAAGGTTTAATTCCAGCGACTCAGGTGGACGCGCTGCGATGGGCGAGCTTCTAGGGCGGATCGTTGACCGTGACCAGGCCGATAATCCTGCCCTCATGATCTCGTCAGTGGTGGTCTACCTGGATGCCAAGGACGCCGGGACTGGTTTCTGGGCTCTTGCCCAGCATGACGGGATCCTTGCCGCCGATTCGTCGCCTCAGGCCAAAGAGAAGTTCTGGGTTGGCCAGGTCCGGGGCATGCTACGCGGCTCACGCACGCCGGGCCAGGACTAGAGGCTAAATCGCCAGCGTGCCCAATTCGCCCGAGAACCGCAGGCCCACTGAAGTCAACGCAATAGTCATCGAGTGGGCGTCAGTCGCTTTCTGCTGTCTGCGCACCGAGCACACGCCGAACCGTGCGTTCGCTGGTAACCATAAGCCTGGCAATCTCTGCCACTGTTCGGCCACTTGATTTCATCCGAACGACCTCCCGCTTGCGTCCTTCAGACAACGAGGGCGGCCGTCCGCCGACCCGGCCGCGCCTCCGCGCGGCTTCGAGGCCCGAGTGCACTCGCTCCACCAAAATGGCCTTCTCCAGAGCGGCCAGGGAAGCCATCACAGAAAGGACCATCAAACCGGCTGGCGTCCCCGTATCCAGGCCAAGGGTCAATATGCGTAGGGAGATCTGCCTGTCGCGGAGGCTCTCTACCAGAGCGAGCAGGCTCCTTGTGTTTCGGCCGAGTCGATCCAAGGCGCGAACGACAATGACGTCCCCGCAGGCTCACCCGGCGGCCTCAACGGCCGATAGTTCAAGCAGGCGGGGGCGAATGTCCTGCCTTCTCGCAGATTAGCTATTTCCCCTTCATATTGAGAGCAGAGACATTGATCTACTTCGAAGACCAGCGCCAACAGCCGAGGGCGCCACATCCCCCGCAGCCAGGCCGACCGATCCGGAACACTGGGCGGATCTGGGCGCGGTGGAGCATGGGGCTCGTCTGCATGTCGATTGCTGTTTATGCGGTTTTCACGGTCTTCGGGATCTTTGAGCTGTTCAAATACTCGTCCGGGCTCTCGCCCGACGACGCTGAGTCGGCAATGCAGCAAAACATAGACGACATAGCAATGGGCATCCTGCTTCCCATCGACAGCGTCATTCTCTTTTTCATGGCGGCTGTTGTGACTGTCCTGCATCGTGGGGCACGAAAGTCGGAGTTTGGGGCTACTCGGATGACCAAAGCTGCGATGGTAATGACGATCGGTTCGTTCGTGCTTTCACTTTTCAAGTTTTCGGTGATGTTTCAGATTATGTTCAGCATGATTGGTTACACCGCCTCGGGTGGTTATAACGCCCCGACCGCTGGCTCGTCTTCCGGCCTCCACAATCCCTCAGCCACGGCCCCGAAGGGCGATGTTGATGTGGCCCCCACCTTCACGAGCTTGAAACCGCTTATGGCGCAAGACGCCATCGGGAATTTGAGAGCTTCAGTCACAGGGGTGATTGATGCAGCCTCGCTCGAGCGCCTGAAGCTCGAGGACGGGCGGCTCAACACCAGTGGATTCATGTTTGAACTGGTGAGAACTGACGGTGTTCGGTTGGACATGTGCTTCAAGGCGAAGGTGATCGCACCCGACGGGAGCTTCACAACTGGCCAGTATCATAGCCCGGTCAGGCCCGGCGAGATTGCCGATGCCATCTTTGTGCCCCACTGCGATGGGTCCTGACAGTCCTCCAGAAGTTGCCTGAACGGGGACCGCGGGCCGGAGGTCCGCACACATGAGGTTCATGGAATCCCAGCAGCTCACCCTCGGCGGCCTCATGGACGCGCTCGATGCGGTCCCCCGCGATGCTCAGCTCTTCGTTTCAGGCTTCGGTGGTGCGGGTTGTCGGGCCGGCGATAGCCGTGACGCCGGGCCTTGCGAATTTTTGGTGGCAGCTGGGGGATCGCCATATTAAGAGGACTCGGGGCTTCGCCCCTCGCTCCTTCGCTTCCGGAGTGCTTCCGCAACGAGGGGCCGATCTGTTTCCTGGCGTTCCGTTTCCTCTTCGAGCCACCTTCCTGCTGTCTGCCGTGCCCGCTGCGCGGGCACGCCTTCGGCGTGCCCTTTGGTGACTTCCGCTCCCAAGCCAACCACCCACAAGGCTCGCGTCGCTCGCCGGTACGGCGGGTGGTGCGTTGCCGTCTTGTCTTTCCGGTCCGCTGGCTGCTGCACCAGACGTTCGACAGCATTAGTGCCCCTGGCTGCTGGCTCGATACGCTATGAATCAGGTGTCCTTTATCGTCAAATAATCATGTGAAATGTCAGTCGAGGTCTCAATGAATGAAAAGCACTCCGCGTATTTCCAGCATTTGCAGGCCTACGAGCGAGATCTGGAGGGGTGGAGGCTCCGGGTACATAAACTGGAACGGCCGGAACCAGGAAGTCAGCTGGCCAGTGACAATGCAGCCTTTCCTTACCATCCCATTAGTGATGCAACGCGCCTATGCTTGGCATCTGCCGGCGAGCACCTTCGCTTAGCCTGGACAGCGATCGAGGCTGGCGAACTTTATCCGACTGCCCACTTCACAACCCTGCGTGGGGCGCTGGTCGCGGCCTCCCAAGCTGTTTATGTCCTTGGACCCGAAGAAGCTACAGTCCGGCGCGCGCGCGGATTGGCCGTCGTCATTGAATCCTACAAACGGCTCCGCCAGTTCCACCTAGAACATCTGAAGATTCTTGGACTCACTGATGCCGAAAAACTACAGATCCAAGAGCAGGTCGACTGGCTAACCGGTCGGATGCAGATTGCCACAGACGCCGGCGCCGACAGAGCGGGTCTCAACGTCTCGGACAAAGTTATTCCATACGCAGCAGAAGTGACTTACCCCAGCAGTATGAGCCTGCAGCATTCAGTCAACCTTCTCTGGCGGCAGATGAGCGGTGATGCCCATGCCCTTGCCTGGGCTCTTACCTTGCGCGCAACGCTGGATAGTCCGAGGAACGGGGAACTCCTTACAACAGGTACCGCAGGGGGATCGCTGGAGGACATATCCCAACCGTTCGAAGCCGCATTTCGGATCCTACGCCGAGGGTGGGCTCTATTTGACCAACGCTGCGAAGCACACTCATGAGGGGATCGCAGCAGGCGCCTAATGACGTAGCCTTCGAGATGACTCGGTATCCCCCTGCGGCCCAAATGAGCGCCTCAGAGTTCGAAGAGTTCGTCGTAGCTACTCTGCGGAGCTTGAACAACACCGTCGACAATCTGGAAGTGAAGCTCCATGAGGTGGTCGAGGGTACCGACGGGACATACGACATGGATGCCGTAATGCACTTCGATGTGAACGGCATGACATTCCGTGTTCTTATTGAGGCAAAGCGCCACAAAAACCCCATCAAACGTGAAGTAGTTCAGATTCTTCATCAAAAAGTTCTCAGTGCAGGCGCCCAGAAGGGCCTGATCGTGGCGACTGCACCCTTTCAACGTGGAGCTTTGGACTTCGCCAAAGCTCACGGGGTAGCCCTCGTAGTGGTCAGTGAGGGGCGATTTACATACGAAACGAGATCTGCGGACCCTGCTGCTGCACCGTCCCACGAATCTGCTGCACGAATGGGCATTCCTGCATTTGTCGGTCACGCATATAGATCTTCAGCCAACGGTAGAGGAACCCAAGTCAGCGTCATAAGTCGCGAGTATCCGGAGTATCTGTTGGAAGTCCTGACTGAACCGATCCACCTATAGTCAACCCTGTCGATCGGCAGAGCCTGAAAACATTTCCTAAACCGGGCTGTGACCGCCGCGCCTGGCATACGTATCTAGCGGCACTCCGCGAGGTGCCCGTTGAAGTGTCCTACTGTCGGCGCAGCTTGGGTTGAGAGACAACTTCAGCGTTGCCTTGTGTAGAGGGGACCTTCACCGCGTTATTGACTGGCGGTTGAGCGGAGTGGCCAGCACTAGGATTTACCCCAAAAACTTTTCACCTACAGTCGTAGTCTGAGTTTTCCTTTTCGGCCATGGATAAGTGTCTAGTGCCTCCGACAAGATCACGTTTTCAACGCCAGCCTTCTTGCCGAGGTCGGTCAAGCCAATAGCACGCTTGCTACTCTCCGCGACCTTCGCGAGCAACATGTGCTCGAGGCCGGCACCGTGCGTGACGAGGTTCTCGATGTCTCGTGCGCTCACCGCAGCGACAGGAACATCAGGCAAAGAACCACCGGGGATGATTGCCAAGCCTTGATCGAATAGGAACGCGGCCCCGGTGTAATACGGCTCCGCGGTCACAACCATTCCGAGCATAGGCCGGTCGGT
This sequence comes from Arthrobacter sp. YAF16, assembly GCF_052113385.1. Classification (NCBI taxonomy): domain Bacteria; kingdom Bacillati; phylum Actinomycetota; class Actinomycetes; order Micrococcales; family Micrococcaceae; genus Arthrobacter; species Arthrobacter sp. YAF16. The sequence goes on along the minus strand of NZ_JBFRDC010000001.1, from coordinate 1,345,996 downwards.
CGGAATCTCAGCAAAGGCCGGGTGTCCGTCGGAGAGTTGCTCCACCGTGCGCGTCAGCTGCGCTCTGGCACCGCCCAGCGTGTCGCTCAACGTTTCCATCAGGGCAGTATCGCCGGCACGGGCGGCGGTGCCAAGTCGGCGCAGCTTGACCTCAACCAAGATGACCAAGTTCGGGAGGATAACGAACCAATCGACGCTTTTGGTACCACCGCCCTTGCCGTAACTGATCTCGGGCAAGACTTCGGCGCCTTCGATCAGCTTGAGCTGCCTGCCAATGTAGTGTTCAAGCAGATGACCGAGATCATCGGCGAAGGCCTTACCGTGCTTAGCCCAACCGGCATAGTACAAGCCCCCAGGGGTGACAGTGCGCAGAATGAGTTGGTTTGCGGGTGCAACAGGGCCGTCCCCGAGGTCGATAAAAGGCGTTGCGACGAGGGGGTTGTAGTCAAAGCGAGCCATTGTCGCCGCTCCCACTGAGTTCTGCTTGAATGCAGCGCGAAAGGCCTCGGGTGTCGTTGTCAGTCGAGCTGCCATTATCTCGATGCTCGACCGCGGATAGATCTCTAGCACCTCGACGAAGTTAGGTTGATCGAGCCAGCTCTGCATGTAAACGCCACCGTTCAGCAGAGCACCAACTTGGAGTAAAAATGTCGCACCGATTGCCTCCCGCAACGGCACACCGTCGAACATAACGGCCAGCGAGTCCTCGGTGATGACCTTTGTCTCCACTTGGGGCAGGCCCTCCACCATCCAGGCGTGGGACCGTGCCAGCTCGTCGAACATCGACTCCTGGTAGGGGAACTGCTCATAGGTCAAACGGGTAGATACCTTAATGAGGAGATCCTCATCATCTAAGTCAGAATCGCTCAGAGTCATTGCGATCTGGAACTTGAGCATCAATGCGCGTAGCGCGCCATCGGAGACAGGTCTGTCGCGGTATTCATTGCCATAAAGGAGGGACTCCCGCGCAGCGGCGGCCAGTCCCCAAGGCGGCACCTGGTGCTTCACTTTATTTGTATACGGCGGTGGACCCTGTGTTGCTGACGTCCGTGCGATCGCGGGCACCAATTCGCTTGGCCTGAAGGCTCGGCAGGCCTGAGTGAACGCCGAGTACGGCAAGCTTGGATGTGGAGAATGGCTCACAAGCACCGCTTTTCCAGTTGGGGAGACTCCGCTCCCATATCCATTCTTTATATTTGGGCGATCGGGTCTGACTGGTTGGTCAGCCCCGAAACGAGAAACACTTCGCCATCACAACACGGCAGGCACCTAACCGGTGTCGCCCAGCGAGTGTGGCCGAGCACTTATACGCCAGCTCAGGTGATGGGTTCCCTACTCCTGTTGTCGCCGGAATGATTGGAGGGTCCGACCGAAGCTTTCCAGTGCGAAGGGTCGGCGTTCGTTAAGGGTGGGCCTGTGGTCAAACCGGGGGAACGGCGCCGGAGGGCCCGCCGGGGTGGGAGTAACAACCAGAGCTTCAGCAACCTTTTCAATGCCTAGGATCGATTCCACGGATTCAGCCTCAAAATCACCGACGCTCGTCCACTCGTCTTCACCATCGCTGCCGCTGCCGATTGGAAGCATCGCTGTTAGGACATCTATGGCCGCCCACCTAGGGCTCGAGCCGATGAGCCCCCAGAGGAATGCTTGCGCTTGGTCGTTGGACGTTAGGTCTCGGAGAGCCCAAATGTTTCTAAACGCATTTTCGAACTCCGCGTCTGATGTGGCCTCATCCAAACCCCGCAGTTGGGCTTTGATCTTCTCGGCAACAACAGACCCAGCCTTTTGTGTCCAATCCACCGGGTCGTTGCCGCTGGCTCCAAAGTGGAGTTGCTGCCGCAATAGGTCACTCACAAAAGCGAGACCGGATGCCGTCTGGCAGCTTGTTTCGATGATGGAAATGGCATCTTCGGGCACCGATTTTAGCAGGTGTTCTGCAAGTTCCAAAGCTGCCCACGATGGACGCGACAAGAGTCCCGTCTCCTTGGCGGCAATGGCCTCATAATTCGAGGCGAGCAGTTGCATAAGCCCCCTGACTGGCAAGGCATTATCATTCCCGTGCCGCATAATCTTCGATACGACCAGACGATCGTCCTCCAGGAGCTTGGTTGTAACGGCTGCTGTTGCCGCCCCCGGGCATGATTCTCGGAGTTCTCGAAGGCATTCAAGGATGACGCTCTCGGCTATGTCGGTTTGAGGAACGCTCGTTTGTGTGTATCTGTAGAAGTAGTCGGGGTGCCCGACGCCTTTACGGTTGGCGATGTCCGTCTTGGCGGCATGCCCATATTCCGTGTTGTTTCTGGCGCTACGGAGGGGGACGAACAAATCCGCGAGGAGCTCAGCAATGGCTTCCGGATGTTGGGCTTCCGCTTCCCGAATATACCCTAGCCATCGTTCCCAGCGTTGTTGATGATTCTCTCTATGGTTGAAGTTCCATGTACCGCCATCACCCGAAAGAAGCTCGTCAGAGCGCGCCTCGACCAAGTCATAAATTGAAGGTTCAAAAGTTCGAAGGAAAGTCATGAGGACAAATTCAACGAAGTCGACTTCGCCTGAGACGTCACGCCAAGTCGCGTCGACTTGAGTGAAAAGTCTCTTGGCCGCTCGGGGTTGGGATGATGTAGCGGTCAACGCATTTGGCCCAAGATCGGCTCATCCGCTTCATGTCCTGATCGCTGAGCTCTACGTCATGGCTCGTAAGTACTTCCTGAAGCACTGCATTAACCAAGCTCAGTCGATCGTCAGGAAGCATCGTGGGTATATCCAGTCGTAGCTGGATCATTTTTTCCATATATTCACGTGCCCTGCTTTTCTCGTTAGCCACCAGGCCCGTCCTCAAAAGGACGTCTTGGAGAGTCCTTTCGTCATAAGACAGCAAGTAGTACACGTTCGGTAGTCTGCCGAGGAGGCGGACAAGCTTGAAGGTCATAAGAAGCTCGTCCGGACCCAGGCGATCGAGATCGTCGATCAGCATTAAGATTGGAATGTTCAGTTCCTGAAGAAGTTCCTCGGCTTGGGAACGAAGCTTCTCGGGACTGCGGTCCCCAGCCACCATATCGGCGACAAGCTGCGCCGGGCCGGAAAGATCTGCACCGACGATATTTCCAATGCTGCCTAACGGGGCAAGCCGTGAGATCCATCCGCCTATTGCAGCTCTGGTCCCTTCGCTCTTGGAATCGTCCGGCAGAGCAGCCCTAATCTCCGAGAAGAAAGCCGGAACGGCTAAGTCCATGGATGAGTACGACCATGGATTGTACTTCGCCACGCGCCAGTCGCTGCCAGACACTAGGGTCGCTTCTACCTGGTTCAACAGGGTTGTTTTGCCACTACCCCATGGGCCCACTAGAGCAGCGACAGAGCTGGACGTTCTGTCTCGAAGTACGTCCAGGGAGGACACAACGCGGCTGACAATCCTATTCCTACCAAAGGTGTCTCCATGATCACCGGTAAGGGGATCGTCTCCGTAGAGTATCGACAAAAGCGCTGCTCCTCGTTCGCTCAAAAGGTAATGCACGTAAGTCAGCACAGTATCGCAACCACGCACCTCCGCTGGGCTCATCGGACCGATGTAACTAACGCTGCCTTGGAGTGTTGATAAACTCCGCGTGACCTATGAACGCTAGAGATCCGCCGATGACCCTCCCGTCCTCGCCGTGATCGATCAGGCGGCCAACGCGATGGTTGGAGAAGTCGTGTTCAAGGACTGGAATGAAAAGCGAAGGTACTTAGCTTCCGGCGGCGGCCCACGGCGCGTTTGCTTTTAGATTAGCAACTGTTAAGAATCGGAAAATTTAGACGCGGTATTGCTAATTTTCGGGCGCACGGGACAACACACGCGCGGTAATGATGAAGTAGGCAAGCGACACCATCACCAGCAAGGACAGAAAGGTGAAATCCGCTACCGCACTCCCCTGCTCGGAACCGTCGTCAGGGCCGGATGGCGGCATGACCCTTCACCTCCAGGCTTTGGCGCAGCTCGACCACGCCGAGCACTGACAAGGGGCAGGACTGAGCCACAAGTCGCTGCGCCGCTACTTAGACAAGCTGTGTTGCCCCTGCTCGACGAGTAACCAGGCCACCCACGACACAGAGCCGCCCCTGGCCTATGTTCGTGTCCTGGACAACCACGCCGGCCAGCACAACGGCGCTGAGATCAAGGACTACTGCGAGACCGTCGCGGCCGACCGGACCAAGGTCCTCAACGAGTCATCCCTCAGCCAGCCCCGACTGACGGAACACGGCTAGATCACTCGCTGGCCACACAGGCTACTCGGGCAATGACTCCCGGTCGTCCTTGAGCTCGCCGGCGGCGATCCGTTCGGCAGTGCGCCGGTAGGCCTCGGCGATGTAGTCTTCGACGTCGCTGGCCGCTACGCGCCACACCGCCCGGCCACCGATGTGGATTCCGCGAAGCTCCCCTGTCCTGAGCAACGCCCGGATCTGGTTCGGGTTCACATTCAGCTCTTCGGCCGCCTGCGAGATCGTCAAGAAACGCACCTTCTTCGGTTCGTCAGTCATCGGTTCATTGTATGCGTGGACGGTTAGCGCCGGCCGCCGACTCGGGCCCTGACAGGGGATAGAGCATCCTGCGCATCACAATGCGGGCAACTGCCACGGTGTCGGCAGCGGGCTGCGCCACCACCTACACAGTCATCGACTACTCAGCACCATCAAGGTCAAGAGCCAGGGGCACCCTCATACTGAGGTGGCAAGGGTATGAAAGCTTTCGAAGCGGCTCTGCACGATTTACCGTGCAGAGCCGCTTTAATGGAATCTACTTGGAAGACTTCCAACTAGGCGATGCGTTTCTTCCAAATAGGGTGCCATTCTTCCAATTAGGTCGACATCTCACAGAGGACTAGAAGTCCCAGTCATCATCCTCAGTGTTAACAGCCTTGCCGATCACATACGACGACCCCGACCCGGAGAAGAAGTCGTGGTTCTCGTCCGCGTTGGGTGACAGGGCCGACAGGATCGCCGGGTTCACGTCGGTGACGGAGGCCGGGAACATGGCCTCGTAGCCCAGGTTCATCAGCGCCTTGTTGGCGTTGTAGTGCAAGAACTTCTTGACGTCCTCGGCCAGGCCGACGGAGTCGTAAAGGTCGTGCGTGTACTGGACTTCGTTCTCGTACAGCTCGAAGAGGAGCTCGAAGGTGTAATCCTTGATCTCCTGCTTGCGCTCCTCGGAGAGACCTTCCAGGCCCTTCTGGAACTTGTAGCCGATGTAGTAGCCGTGCACGGCCTCGTCGCGGATGATCAGGCGGATCAGGTCGGCCGTGTTCGTGAGCTTGGCCCGCGAGGACCAGTACATCGGAAGATAGAAGCCGGAGTAGAACAGGAAGCTCTCCAGCAGCGTGGAAGCCACCTTGCGCTTCAGCGGGTCGTCGCCCTGGTAGTAGTCCATGACGATCTGGGCCTTCTTCTGAAGGTTCTCGTTCTCGGTGGACCAGCGGAACGCCTCGTCGATCTCCTTGGTGGAGGCCAGCGTGGAGAAGATGGAGGAGTAGCTCTTGGCGTGCACGGACTCCATGAACGCGATGTTCGTGTAGACAGCCTCTTCGTGCGGGGTAAGGGCGTCCGGAATGAGCGAGACGGCGCCGACGGTGCCCTGGATGGTGTCCAGCAGGGTCAGGCCGGTAAACACGCGCATGGTGAGCTGCTGCTCGTCCGGGGTGAGCGTCGCCCACGACTGCACGTCGTTGGACAGCGGCACCTTCTCCGGCAGCCAGAAGTTGTTGACCAGGCGGTTCCAGACGTCAACGTCCTTGTCGTCCTGGATCCGGTTCCAGTTGATCGCCTCGACGTGGCTAAGCAGCTTGACCTTCTCGGTCATGTCATCCCCTCAATGTTGGGTTGTTCTCTAAGTTAAAGCGTACGACGGCGGGCGGGCGCCCGCCGTCGTACTCAAGCCTTCAGCGGCTGGTTACAGCATGCAGCTGACGCAGCCCTCTACCTCGGTCCCTTCCAGCGCGAGCTGGCGGAGACGGATGTAGTAGATGGTCTTGATGCCCTTCTTCCAGGCGTAGATCTGGGCCTTGTTGATGTCGCGCGTGGTGGCGGTGTCCTTGAAGAACAGCGTCAGGGACAGGCCCTGGTCCACGTGCTGCGTGGCGGCGGCGTAGGTGTCGATGACCTTCTCGTAGCCGATCTCGTACGCATCCTGGTAGTACTCCAGGTTGTCGTTGGTCAGGTACGGCGCCGGGTAGTACACGCGGCCCAGCTTGCCTTCCTTGCGGATTTCGATCTTGGACGCCACCGGGTGTATCGAGGAGGTGGAGTTGTTGATGTAAGAGATCGAGCCGGTCGGCGGGACGGCCTGCAGGTTCTGGTTGTAGATGCCGTGCTCCATGACGGAAGCCTTCAGCTCGCGCCAGTCATCCTGGGTGGGGATGTGGATGTGCGCGAACAGCTCGGCGACCTTCGCCGTCTGCGGGACCCATTCCCGGTCCGTGTACTTGTCGAAGAACTCCCCGGACGCGTACTTGGACTTCTCGAAGCCGCCGAAGGTCTGGCCGGTCTGGATGGCCAGCAGGTTCGAGGCCCGGACAGCGTGGTAGACCACCGAGTAGAAGTAGATGTTGGTGAAGTCCAGGCCCTCTTCGGACCCGTAGTGGACCCGCTCGCGGGCCAGGTAGCCGTGCAGGTTCATCTGGCCGAGGCCGATCGCGTGGCTCTGGTCGTTGCCGCGGGCGATCGAGGGCACCGAGGTGATGTTGGACATGTCCGAGACTGCCGAGAGCGAGCGGATGGCCGTCTCGATGGTCAGGCCGAAGTCCGGCGAGTCCATCGCCTTGGCAATGTTCATCGAACCCAGGTTGCAGGAGATGTCCTTGCCGGTCTGGTCGTAGGACAGGTCATCGTGGTACGTCGTCGGCTGGGAGACCTGGAGGATCTCCGAGCACAGGTTGGACATGATGATCTTGCCGTCGATCGGGTTTTCCCGGTTCACGGTGTCCTCGAACATGATGTACGGGTAGCCGGATTCGAACTGGATCTCGGCGAGGGTCTGGAAGAACTCGCGGGCCTTGATCTTGGTCTTCTTGATCCGGGAATCGTCCACCATCTCGTAGTACTTCTCGGTGACCGAGACGTCGGAGAACGGCATGCCGTAGACCTTTTCGACGTCGTACGGCGAGAACAGGTACATGTCCTCGTCCTTCTTGGCCAGCTCGAAGGTGATGTCCGGGATGACGACACCCAGGGAGAGGGTCTTGATGCGGATTTTCTCGTCCGCGTTCTCGCGCTTGGTGTCCAGGAAGCGGTAGATGTCCGGGTGGTGGGCGTGCAGGTACACCGCGCCGGCACCCTGGCGGGCACCGAGCTGGTTGGCGTAGGAGAAGCTGTCCTCGAGGAGCTTCATCACGGGGATGACGCCGGAGGACTGGTTCTCGATCTGCTTGATCGGCGCGCCGACCTCGCGGATGTTGGTCAGTGCGAACGCGACGCCGCCGCCGCGCTTGGAGAGCTGCAGCGCGGAGTTGATGGACCGGCCGATCGACTCCATGTTGTCTTCGATGCGGAGCAGGAAGCAGGAGACCAGCTCGCCGCGCTGCTTCTTGCCCGCGTTCAGGAACGTGGGGGTGGCCGGCTGGAAGCGGCCTTCGATGATCTCGTCCACCATCTGCAGGGCAAGCTTCTCGTCGCCGCGGGCCAGGTGCAGGGCCACCATGCAGACGCGGTCCTCGTAGCGCTCCAGGAAGCGCTTTCCATCGAACGTCTTGAGCGTGTAGGAGGTATAGAACTTGAACGCGCCAAGGAAGGTCTCGAAGCGGAACTTCTTCTTGTAGGCGCGGTTGAACAGCTCGCGGATGAAGTTCATCGTGTACTGGTCGAGGGTTTCCCGCTCGTAGTACTCGTTCTTGACGAGGTAGTCGAGCTTTTCCTCGAGGTCGTGGAAGAACACGGTGTTGTTGTTCACGTGCTGCAGGAAGTACTGGTGGGCAGCCTCGCGGTCGGCCTCGAACTGGATCTCGCCGTTGGGGCCGTAGAGGTTCAGCATGGCGTTGAGCTCGTGGTAGCCCAGGCCCTGGTAGGCGGCCGGCATGGCCGGCTTCTCGCCAGCTACGGTGTGCTTCTCGACGGCGGTATTGCTGGCCTTACCGGCGGTGCCGTGGGAGTCCCCGGTCACTTCGGTGTCTGCGACAGTCGTGTCCAAAATTCTTCCAATCCTTGTTGTACTCGGCTGACGTCTTCCGGCGTCCCCATGAGTTCGAAACGATATAGGTGCGGGACCTGGCACTTGGCGGCGACGATGTCCCCGGCCATGCAGTAGTTGTCCCCAAAGTTCGTGTTGCCCGCCCCGATCACTCCACGGAGCTGTTGCCGGTTCCTCGGATCGTTCAGAAAGCGGATGACCTGCTTCGGAACCGATCCTTCTCCCCCGGTCCCCCCGTAGGTGGGAAGCACCAGCACGTAGGGCTCGGTCGCCACCAGCCCCGGTTCCCTCGCGTGGAGGGGGATGCGGGCGGCGTCGACACCCAGCTTCGCAACGAAGCGTTTGGTGTTCTCGGAGGTGGAGGAAAAGTAGATGAGGTGGCTGCTGGTGGTTCGGACCGGGTCCGGATCTCCGGCGCCTGCTGCCAGCGGCGTGTCAGCTGTTGCCGCTGTAACCGGTGCCATCGGAGTCACCTCATCTGACGTGCTTGTGCCGTGTGTTGGCTTTCAGGCGACCGCGACGGCGGCAGCCTGTGCCAGTTCTTCGATCTTGTCCGGGCGAAATCCGGACCAGTGATCCTGGTCGGTGACGACGACCGGGGCCTGCATGTAGCCCAGGGACTTGAGGCGCTCAAGGGCCTCGGCATCCTGGGAGATGTCGACGCTCTGGTAGGCGATGCCCTTCTTGTCGAGAGCGCGGTAGGTGGCGTTGCACTGCACGCAAGCCGGCTTCGTGTAAACCGTAACGGTCATGTCCTTCAGTCCCCTTTGTTGAAATCTGTGGTTCGTGTCCGGTGGGGCCTGACCGGAACAGGAATCCTTATCCGTTACTGGCCTCGCCCGGCGGTCTGCAACCGCTCCGCTCGAACTGTATGTCGATACTACATGTAGTGCAAGAGTCCCGCGCGGACCCCAAGATGATGTATTACAAGTATGTCATTTAACCCACTTTTAATCCACAGCCCAGGGCCTTCAAAATGTCCGGATTTCAGCCGTTTTCGAGGACGAAATCCACACCCTGTGGAGTACTTAGCCACAATTAACCGCCCCGCGTGTCGCATTTTGGACGGCGTGTCGCAGGTGCGTCGCAGCAGGCCGCGGAGTGGCACGAAGCACCACATCCAGTGGGCGAAGGCACAGCAAGAGCCACCCCGAGTGTCCGGACCGGGATGGACGGGTTTGGACCCGAGGCGGCGGCGCGCTGCCCTCGGCAGGCGGCGCCCGGCCGGGTCTAGTCCGCCGGACGCAGCGAGGTGATCATCTGCCGTAGCGAGTCGTACTCCTCGGTTCCCGTATAGGACTCCGGGGTGTCGACGTCGGGCGTGTCCCCCGGTGTCGTAAGGAGCGGATCGTAGACGCCGCTGAAGGCCGCCACGCCCGGCGGCCAGTTGAAGAACTGGAAAATCGGGCAGGCGCTGGGGCCGGCCGGCAGCGGTGCGGAGGTGATCCCGTAGGACAACGGGGCCGGCCTTGAGGGGTAGGACTCATGGTCGTCCCGGCCCTCGAACACAAAGCGCGGCTTTACACCGTTCCGGGCAAGAGCCGGCAGCTCCTGTGAGTCCATCAGGGCATAGGGCAACTTCCGGGTGCAGTTCGCCTTGGTCACAATGTTGGTCCGCAGGGTGGCGATCGACTTGCGGGCGCCGGTGAGGACTTCGATGAAGACTCCCCCGGGCGCTGCCTCGCGGGCCCGGTCCTTGACGGTCCAGTCCGGCGGGTAGTCGAACATAAGCGTGCCATCCGGCGTCGTGTAGGTCTTCCAGTCGGCCTGCCCTGTCGGCCGGGGTGAAGCCTGGGCCAACGGTTTCAGGCCCGGCTTCGAGCTTGCGGACGAGGCGGCCGGCGACGGTGTAGCTGTCCCGGTACCCGTTGGCGGGCCACTGGGGGAAGAACAGGACGCCAGCAGAAAAGCGACGCAAAACCCTACTGAAACTGCCCTGACGGACTGTGCGGACCGACGCATGGCGCCCTCCCCTTTTGGGTGCGACTACTCCATCCAAGTCTGCGTTGTCCCAGGCCAGGAACAAGGGTCTTTGGGCCTCCGGAGCGGAACGGGGCGGCCCAACACCGGCCCCGCCAACAGAAAACGGGGGCCGGCGAAGTCTCGCCAGCCCCCGCAGGGCCTCCGGCCGCAGCCGGAGGTCAATCTCCCGAAAGCTACCGCTTCAGGAGCGTGTTGCCATAGCCGGCGTCGCACTTGCCGTCGTGGATCACGCCCGTGCCCGGGGCAACCGCGTAGTTGCTGGCAGGGTTGAAGACGGCCGTACGGACGTTCGTCACCCGGCTGGCGCAGTTGTCGGCACCGTCAGCGCTCATGCTCTGGCCGCCGATCCACATGTCGATCCAGATGGTGGAGTTGGTCCCCTCCACGTTGGTGCCCTGGTGGCAGGGGCCGCCTTGGGGGTCGTCGCCGTCGCCGCAGCTGTCCTCGACGATAAAGTAGCGGCGCACGTCCGGAAGATAGATCCGGGTGCCGGCCGGGAAGTCCAGCACGTCCTTACCGGTGGCAGTGGAATGACCCACGGCGATGGTGATCGGGTCGTTGTAGGTGCCGGTGCCCCCGGCCGTGCTGTGCAGAATGGGGTGGCTGATCGTGGCTGAGCCCACCGGTGTGTTGTCGTACCAGGTGTACGCCGTCGTGTACGTGGTGTGGACAACCCGCTCGGAGGACGACGCCGGCACAACGGGTGCCGGGGCCGGCTTCGGAGCCACGGCCGGCACGGCGGGTGCGGCGGGAACAGTTACCGGCGTCTTTACTGCGGCTGCCGTTTTGGCTGCTGCAGCGGCTGCGGCTTTCTGAGCCGCGGCCTTCTGCGCTGCTGCCGCCTTGGCCTTCTTGGCGGCTACAGCTGCAACCTTGGCCTTCTCGGCAGCGGCCCGCTGCGAGGCGCCGACCTCGGCGGACGGCTTATCGGCAGCGGCCGAAACCTCAACGCCGGCGTTTGCCGCTCCGGAAGACTGGGCGGATGAATTGGAGGCGCCGGTTCCGGCGCCACACGCCGAGGTGGCGAGGAGGACCGAGAGCATGCCGGCGGCCAGCAGAGTATTTCTGCGCATGGAAAATAAAGCCTTTTCATGGGGTGCGGAAAACGGGCAGTCCCTGGGGATGGTTCCTGCCCGGAGTTGGTCACGGCATGCGGAGCGCTAAGACGCCTCGCCGAGGGGATTACCACACGCAAGAGCATTCTGGATGTTCTGTCGGGCGTGTGTACCAACCGGTAACCCAAACGTTACCTTGGCAAGCGCGGAGAGGCCAATCGACAGGGTCCTTTGACCTGTTTTCAAACTCGGAGCAGGAAATCAGCGGGCCTTCGGGGACGGTGACGTGGTGACGAGCTGATTGCCGTAGCCGCTATCGCACTTGCCGTCGTGGATCACACCCACCCCGGAAGCCACGACGTAGTTGTCCGCAGGGTGGAAGACGGCGGCCCGGACACCGGTTACCTGGTCCGCGCAGCGCCTGGCAAATGACTCGCTCTCCCCCTCGCCGCCAATCCAGACATCAAGCCAGCTGGATGCACCCCCGTGCCTGGCCGCCAGTGCGTGGCAGGGCCCGTCCTCCGGGGTGGGGCCGTCCCCGCAGGTGTCCTCCACGATGAAGTACCGGCGGACGTCGGGTAAGTAGATCCGGGTGCCGGCAGGGAAATCAAGGACATCCTGGCCTGTCTCCAGGGAGTGCCCGACGGCGATCGTCACCGGATCCGCGTAGGTCCCTGCCCCGCCCGCCTTTTTGTGCAGCACCGGGTGGCTGATGTCCGGGGAGCCCTCGGGCGTGTTGTCGAACCAGGTATAGGCCGTGATGTACGTGTCCGGGACGGCCGAGAGCCCCGATGACGAAGGAGAAGGCGGTGGCGACGGCGGCGCGCCCTCGCACGCGGCGGCAGCCAGGACAACCGACAGCAAGCCCGCGGCCAGTCCCATCTCTCTGCGCATTCGGCATCTGCCTCCACTAATTCGGACCACGTACCTAGAACGCTACCCGTCGGCCCGGCTGCGGCGATAGACGCAAGCTTCACCCGTCTCTCAGAGTCCGGCGGCACCCCAGTTGTGCCCCTCCGCGCTTACTCGACTCGTCGCCACCAATCGCGGTAGTCGGCCCCTCAAACCAAGTAGAACCACTCTTAAAACGCGGGTGTTTCCTACGCGTGTGTGACCCCATCGGGCGCTCCTAACCTCGAAGGCATAGGGGGACGCCGCGAACCGGCGGCTCCCGCGGCTTCAAGGGAGAGATCAGATGAGCGCCGATTTTTCCCTCCGCGAGTTGGCCGCCAATTCCGGGTTTGACCCCCGGGCACGAGCACTGGCGCTCACGCCCTGACTCCGGTCGGGACTTCATCACACCAGATTCCCTGTCGAGGCAATCCATGAAGAAAATATCCCCAGTTTCCGGCACTGCACCGGTCTTCTTCGATCCCAGTGGAAAACGGTGGCGACGCATCCTCGTCGCCCTGGTGGCGAGCGTGCTGTTGATCGTCCTGTCGGTCGTGTGGATCCTGCCCGCTGCCAGCGCCCCGGTATGGAAAGCAGCGGAGAACCAGTCCGTGGAGTATCCCCGGAAATTGCTGTCCACCCAGGATCTGCGCAACATTCCCCGAATCGGCCCTGAAGGCGGCTTCGCCTTCGACCGGATAGCGCTCATCGAGCGGCGAGGCGGCAAAGTCTTCCTCAAGGATCCCTTCAGCAACACCATCTGGAGGGAGGCCACCGCCGAGGAAATTGAGCTGATCGGCAACAGCCCCTACGCCATGGAAACTTTTGGGAAGCCGGCGGACCACACATTGATGTTGACCTTCGATGATGGGCCGGACCCGCGGAATACGCCGCAAATTCTGGATTTGCTGTCCAAAGAAGGCGTGCCGGCGACGTTCTTTACGGTTGGCGACAACATCGTCAAGTACCCGGATATCTTCCGCCGCATGACCCAGGAAGGTCATATGGTCGGAAACCACACGATGTCCCACATCGATTTCTGGGCTCACGACGACCTGTTTAACCGCCAGCAAATTATCGGGGCGGACCGGGTTATGCGCGCCGCAGACAACTATGGAACACGGCTGTTCCGGATCCCCACCGGAGACCCGGAGAACAACACATTGGCCCTCCTGCAATCCCAGCAGTTGGGGTTCCTCCACATCAACATGGACTTTGATACGCGTGACTGGTCCTACGCCCCCGGCGTTCCGATCAAGGCGCAGAAACTGGACGGACAAGGACACATTGTCCTGGTTCACGACGGCGGCGGTGATCGCAGCGCAACGATCGAAATGCTGAAGACTTTCATCCCGCAGGCAAAAGCGATGGGTTACACCTTCACCACGGTCGAGCCGCTGCTTCCGCCCGAATACATTCCCCAGTCGGACGCCAAGGCCGCCGTGGAGGACGATGCGACCCTGGCCGCGATGACGACGTATCTAGTGACTCCGAACGTGGTCCTCACCTGGCTTTTCTGGTTCGGAATCGGCTCACTGACCGTCCTGACGTTCCTCTACGTGGTCCTCGCCGTCATCAACAATCAGCGGCAGAAGAAACGTCTTTGGGCGGACGTCAAGGAGGAAGAGTGGCCGTTCGTCAGCGTCGTCCTGCCGGTGTTCAACGAAGAACTTGTCGTGGCCAAAACATTGGATGCCCTTAGAGCCAGCGACTACCCCCGGATGGAAGTCGTCGCCATTAATGACGGCTCTACCGACGGCACTTTGGCGGTTCTTTCCGAATACGCCCAGACCTGGCCGCAACTGCGCGTCATCGACCAGCCCAACGGCGGAAAGTCCGCCGCCAGTAACCACGGAATAGCCCAGTCCCGCGGAGAAATTGTGGTCACCCTCGACGGTGACACGCTGTTTGAACCCCAGACCATCAAGATGTTTGCCCGCCATTTCCTGGCGCCGCGCAACGGCAAGATCGTCGGAGCAGTCGCCGGGCACGTGAAAGTCGGAAACCGCCGCAATCTCCTGACTGCCTGGCAAAGCCTTGAATATCTCTCCGGCATCTGCGTCACCCGAATGGCGGAGGGCCTGATGGGAGCGATCTCGATTGTCCCGGGCGCCTGCGCAGCCTGGCGGCGGGAGGCACTCATCCAGGCAGGCGGCTACTCTCACGACACGCTCGCAGAGGATGCTGACCTCACCCTCTCCCTGCAGCGGCTCGGCTACAGCATCGTGCAGGAGAACTCCGCCGTGGCATGGACGGAAGCGCCCATGACCCTGCGGGGATTGTTCAAGCAGCGGCTCCGCTGGACTTATGGCAACATCCAGACGCTCTACAAGCACCGCTCGATGCTCTTCAATCCCCGGTTCGGCGCCCTCGGCATGCTGACCATGCCCTACGCCCTGATCTCGGTGCTGGTTCCGCTGGTCTTCATGCCCCTGACGGTCATTGTGGCTGTGACCAGCCTGGCCCGCGGCGAATGGCAGGCCGTCGCCGCGTTCTCGGTGTTCGTCGCCGCAACCCACATGATCATCTCGATAGTGGCCGTGCTGATGGTCCATGAGAGCCCGATGCACCTCCTCATGGTCCCCATCTACCGGCTCATCTACGAACCCCTCCGCGCCTACGTGGTGTTCGGGTCCGCGATTCTGGCCCTGCGGGGCACCGCCGTCGGCTGGTACAGGCCCGAACGCACCAACAGCGTCCTGATGCCGACGGGCCAGGCAAAACTGGGTGCCCTCGCCCCGGCGCATGCGGACCAGCTGGCCCCGTTGTAGCCTAGGGCCGTTGGCGGGATCCGTGGCGAAGAAAGGGACGGCCCTCGTGGCGGACGGAGGAAGCATTCATGCAAAGACGGAATAGGCCCCGCTCCCGCAGCCGGAGCGGGGTCCTCGCCACCTCCGCCGTAGTGTTGGCGGTCGCCGCTTGTTCTCCGGCACCGCCGACCAACTACGGACAGGAGCCGCGCAGGAGCCAGTCCGCGCCGGCCCCTCAGTGGTTCGGCGGCTACCTCGACGTCACGCTCCTCCCGAGCCTGCGCCTACAGGACACGGCACTTCACGGAGCCGCCACCACGGTTCTGTCCTTTGTTGGCGCACATCCGAAAAATACCTGCCAACCCTCCTGGGACGGCGTACACACGCTTGACCAGGCCGGCGCCAAGCTGAGCGTGGACGACCAGATCAAATCATTCCGCAAGGCCGGCAATGACATAGCTGTCTCTTTCGGAGGACAGCTCGGCAAGGAGCTCGCCGAAACCTGCACCGACCTCGCCGCGCTGGTGAAGGCCTACGCGGCGGTCATCACCAAGTACGGACTCGACACCCTGGACTTCGACATAGAAGGCGCGGGCTTGAGCGATCAGGCCGCGGCAACACGACGTGCCGCGGCCGCCGCGAAGCTTCAGGCCGACAGTCCTGCCGTCAACCCTTTGAAGGTCTGGCTGACCCTTCCCGTGTCGATGCAGGGCCTGACGACGGATGGCGAAAAGTCCGTGACAGCCATGCTGGACGCCGGAGTCGAACTCGCCGGCGTCAACATCATGGTGATGGACTTTGAACCGCTCGCGCCTGGCCAGACGATGCTCGCCGCGGCAAAAAGCGCTGCCGAGGCTACCCACCAGACTCTGGGTGCACTGTACAAGCAAGCCGGCAAGCCGCTCGACGATGCGGCGTTGTGGCAGCGGATCGGGCTCACCCCGATGATCGGGGTGAACGATGTGAAAGGCCAGGTCTTCACCCTCGCGGACGCCGAAGGCCTGAACAGCTTCGCCGCGGAACGCGGCATCGGGCGGATGTCCATGTGGTCGCTGAACCGGGACATCGCCTGCACTTCCGCCAGCCGGCCCGAAGAAGGCAGCAGCGCTTCCAGCAACTGCAGCGGCGTGCAGCAGGCGCCCGGGATGTTTGCGAAGCTGCTGGCCAAGTCCTTCTAGGGTGGAGCTGCCGGAACTGTTACTCCGGCCGGCTGCAGAGGATCTGTTCCACGCCCATCCGGCTCTCCGCGAAGCTGCGCAGTGCGCCCACCAGGTACAGCCGCCATACCCGGGCAATCTCCTCACCCATCATCGCGACGGCGGCGTCGTGGTTCTGCTCGAACCGCGCGTACCAGGCCTCAAGGGTGCGGACGTAGTCGCGGCGCATCGCCTCGACGGCCTCGACCTCAAGACCGGCGCCCTCCAGGAACCCCAGCGTCTCCCCGACCGGGCGCATATGCATGTCCGGGGCGATGAACGACTCGATGAACGGCCCTCCCCCGGGATGCTTGCCGCGACGGGACATCTGCTGCACCAGGACGCGGCCGCCGGGGACCACGTTGTTGAAAAGTGCGGCGGCGTAGATGGGGTAGTTACGCTGCCCCACGTGCTCGCCCATCTCGAGCGATGCCACGGCGTCGAACGGGCCGTCCGGGATCTCGCGGTAGTCCTGCACCCGGATGTCTGCCCGGCCCTCCAGCCCTCGCTCCTTGATCCGCGCGTCGATGAACGCCTTCTGCTCGACCGACAGGGTGACACCGACGACGTCGACGCCGTAGTGCTGCGCCGCATGCAGGCTCAGCGATCCCCAGCCGCAGCCGATATCGAGCAGCCGCATCCCCGGCTTCAGCCCGATCTTGCGGCAGACCAGATCCAGCTTGTCCCGCTGGGCGTCCTCGAGCCCATACCCTGGGGCGGCGTTCCCGCGGGAATCCATCCAGTAGCCGCTGGAATACGCCATCTGCGGGTCCAGGATCAGCGCGTAAAAGTCGTTGCTGAGGTCGTAGTGGTGGCTGATGGCGGCGCGGTCACGGATCAGGCTGTGCAGCCGGCCCTTCACCCGGGCCTGGCTGGCCGGCGGTTCGGGCGGCGCGCCCAAGGCGCCGGCAGCCTTAGCGATCCGGCCGACGCCGGCCAGAATGGACGGGGTGGGCCGGACGCCGGACAGGCCGCGGTCCCGGACCACCTTCCAGAGGTGCTCAAGCGCCGAGTTCAGGTCGCCGTCGACGTCGAGTTCCCCGGTGACGTAAGCCTGCGCGGCACCCAGCTCCCCCGGCGCCCAGAGCAGCCGGCGGATGGCATCCGGGGAGTTGAGCCGCACCACCGGAGCCCCGGCCGGACCAGCCTCGCTGCCGTCCCACACGACGAGCCGGACGGGGAGTTCACCGCCGACCACCGGGCGAAGGACGTCAGCGATCATGGTTGCAAGCGCCGCCGTCATCCTGCGGTCCGCTCGCTGGAAACCTTGGCCGCTGCCTTACCGGCGGCAGTCTTGCTGGAAACCTTGTCCAGCACGATCTGCTGCACGTCCAGGTAACCGGTCTCAAAGCCGGCGCGGGAGTAGCACAGGTAGAACAGCCACATCCGCTGGAAGATTTCGTCGAACCCGAGGGCGCGGACGTCCTCCGCGCGGGCCATGAAGCGTTCCTCCCAGAGCCGCAGGGTCTGGGCGTAGTGTTCGCCCATGGCGAGTCGTTCGCGGACCCGGAGCCCGGTCTGCTTCTCGGTGATCTCCTCGATCGCCCGGACCGAGGGAATGACGCCGCCCGGGAAGATGTACTTGTGCACCCAGGTGTAGCTGGTCCGGGTGGCGATCAACCGGTCGTGGCCGATAGTGATGGCCTGGATGGCGACCTTGCCGCCGGGGGCCAGCACGCGCTCGATCGTCTGGAAGTAGGTGGCCCAGTACTCGTAGCCGACCGCCTCGATCATCTCCACGGAGACGACGGCGTCGTACTCGCCTTCCACGGCGCGGTAATCCTTGAGCTCGATCGTGACGGCGTCGGCGTAGCCTGCTTCGGCCACGCGCTGTCGCGCCAGTTCCTGCTGCTCGCTGGAGAGGGTCACGGAGTAGACCGTCGCCCCGCGGGCCGCGGCCCGGAGGGCAAGTTCACCCCAGCCGGTGCCGATTTCCAGCACGCGGGTTCCCTCCGTGACACCGGCCTTGTCCAGCAGCCGGTCGATCTTCGCCTGCTGCGCGGCGGCCAGGCCGTCCCAGGCAACATTCCGCAACGCGTCGCCGCTCTCCGGGAAGAGGGCGCTGGAGTAGGTCATGGTGCTGTCCAGGAACGTGGCAAAGAGCTCGTTGGACAGGTCGTAGTGCCGGGAGATGTTGGAGCGGGTGTTCTGCTCCGTGTTCCGCTCGGTGCGCGGCGTCCGGGGCAGGTACAGGCCGCGGAGCTTCTGCAACGGCTCAGGTACGAGTGTTCCGGCCCGGGCCGCGAAGACCTCCATCACGGCGGTCAGGTCGTCCGCGTCCCAGTCCCCGGCCATGTAGGACTCACCAAGGCCGATCAGTCCGCCGTCGCCGAGCCGGGCAGCGAATGCCTCCGGACGGTTCATCGTCATCACCGGGAAGGACTGGCCCGGCCCGGCCTGGCCGGATGCCGCCCTCCCGAGGACGGAGCCGTCGGGGTAGCGCACCTCCAGCGGGAGGCGGCGCACCGCGGCACGGAAGATCGCATCGGCGGCCTTCCCCGCCAGCCGGGCCTTGAGGCTGGAGGGCACGGCCGCGATGCTGGGCCAGATCGTGGCGTCGATAGCCGCCGGCGGCTGCGGAACCGTGTAGGGCACCGGCGGGTTCGCGGATGTGTTCGTCTGCGCCGTGTTCGCCTGCGTGGTGTTCGTCTGCGCAGGCTGGGACCCGGTCGCTTCGGTCATGGTCACTGGACTGCCTCCTGTGAGGGGTGGTGTGGTCTTTTGATGATGGGCAACCGACGTGCCCAAAGCTTGATTCCCTGCCAGCGGATCTGCGCGGCCACCCGCAGCGGCGCCAGCGGGACGGCGAGCGCCGCGGCCAGGATGTTCGGCACGGTGGCGTCGCGGCGGCTGCCGTCCACGGTCGCGACGAACGGCTTCTGCCCGTCCCGCTCCAGGACAATCGAGACGGCGAGCCGCTCGGCGGGTTCCGGCAGCTTCATCCGGTACTGGCCGTCGACGTCGTTGAACGGCGAGACGTAGAACGCCTTGGGTACGGTGGCCCGTCCGGCGTCGTCGGTCTCCAGCAGGTAGCAGTGCCGTTCCCCGTACGTGTTGTGGACCTCGGCGACGACGCAGCGCAGCTCCCCCGCGCCGTCGTGGCACCAGAACAGGCTGAGCGGGTTGAAGACGTGGCCGAAGACGCGCGCGCTGGCCAGCATGGTGATCCGCCCGCCGTCGAGCTCAATGTTCTGGGTGGCGAGATAACGTTCGACGTTGCCGCGCAGCGTTCCGTCCGGGTCACCGAGGTGGTCGGCAACGCAGAAGCTGGCCAGCGGGGCGAGCCAGCGCGGCAGGCTGGGGAGGGAATCGACGTCGACATACCAGCTGTAGCTGCGGTAAGTGAAGGCATTGTGCAGCGGGGTGCGGCGCACGTGCGCGATCGACGTGCGGTAAATGGCTGCCTGACTGCTCATGCCCCCTCCTGGGCAGCCGCCTGCAAGGAAGCCGCCTTCACCTCGGCAACACCGGCGGGTTCCCACTCGCGTCCCAGCTTCCCTGCGGCGCGGACGCCGGAGAGGGCGCCGTCCTCATGGAAGCCCCAGCCGTGGTAGGCGCCGGCGAACGCCAGGCTGCCGTCGCCAAGGCCCAGGATCTGCTGCTGGGCGCGCAGTGAATCCGGCGTGTACTGCGGGTGTTCGTAGACCATCTGCTCCAGGACGGTGCCGTCTCCAATCAGCTCCGACTCGCCCAGGCTGACGATGTAACGCTTACCGTCCGCCGGTTCCAGACGCTGCAGGCGGGTCATGTCGTAGCTGACCAGGACCCGGTCGGGGCGGGCGTCGCACGAGGGCAGCCGGTAGTTCCAGGACGCCTTGGCATTGTCGCTGGCGGGCAGCACGGCGTCGTCGCGGTGGAAGACCGTGTGGTTGACCGAGTAGGGCATGCCGGCCAGGGCTTCGCGCTCGGCGGCAGTGGCGTCCTCGAGCATCCGCAGCGCCTGCGCCGGATGGGTGGCGATCACGACGGCGTCGAACTGCTCGGTGCTCTCCCCGGTGGTGACTTCCACCCCGCCGGCGTGGCGGCGGACCCGTGTGACCGGGCTGGAGAGGCGGATGTCCGGCAGAGTCGCGGCGACTTTATCCACGTAGCTGCGCGAGCCGCCGGTGACCGTGCGCCATTGCGGGGAGCCCTTCACCCCGAGCAGCCCGTGGTGGCCGAGGAAGGTGAAGAGGTAGCGGGCCGGGTAGGCCAGGGCGGTGGTGGGGTCGCACGACCACACTGCGCTGACCACGGGGGTCATGAAGTGGACGACGAAGTAGCTGCTGAACTTCTCCCGGTCCAGGAACTCGCCGAGGGTCAGCTCGGGCGCAGCCGTGCCGGTGCCGGTGGCGGCGTCGGCCTCGGCCAGCAGGGCCCGGGCCCGGCGGTAGAAGCGGGTGACCTCCAGCAGCATCAGCAGGTAGCGGCCGCGCAGCAGGGTGGAGGGCCTCGGGATGATGCCCCGCGCGCCGCCCCGGGCGCCCGCGTATTCCAGTCCGCAGCCGTCGCAGCGGATGGACATGCTCATTTCCGATTCCTGGGTCTGCACGCCCAGTTCCTTGAACAGCCGCAGCAGGGTGGGGTAGGTCCGGTTGTTGTGGACGATGAAGCCGGTGTCGATCCCCAGGACGGAGCCGTCGGCCTGGCCGACGTCGTGCGTGTGGGCGTGGCCCCCAAGCCGTGCATCCGCTTCGAACACCGTCACGTGGTCGCGCCGGTTCAGGACGTAGGCGGCGGTCAGTCCGGCCACCCCGCTTCCGATCACGGCGACGCGCCGTCCGTCCGGGATGCTTGATGCTTGCTGCACTGGTCTGCTCCTGTTGCTTCGCCTGAATCGTCCTGGTGGACCGTCTTATGGGCAATTCGTAACCGCGGGGCGGCCGGATGAGTCCGATTTCCCAGCGGCCGCCTGCACACCAATGTGCCAGAATGAAGCGGGATTTCGCTCCCGCCTCACCGTAACCACCGAAGGGCCGCCCTTGATCAACCCCGTGCACCTCCGAACGCTCGTGGAAGTGGTCCGGCTGGGCTCGTTCGCGGCGGCCGCCACGCGGCTGGGCTACACCGCCTCGGCGGTGTCGCAGCAGATGTCAGCCCTGGAGCGGGACACCGGGGTGGCCCTGTTTCAGCGCTCGGCTCGCAGCATCAACCCGACGGAGGCCGCTGTCGTGATGACCCGGCATGCGGCCAAGGTCCTCACCGACATCGACGCGCTGATGGCGGCGGCGGCCCGGACCCACGACAGTGCCAGCCAGGAACTCCGGCTCGGCATCTTCCCCAGCCTGGCCACGTACGTCCTCCCCCGGATCCTGCAGAATCCGGCGTGGAAGAAGCTGGGCATCGAACTGCGGGTCTCCGTGGCCGAGCCGGGCCAGACCATCCAGGGGCTGCGCACCGGCGGCGAGCTCGACGTCGCGCTGGTCTACCAGGTGGGCCAGTCCGGCCTCGCCTGGCCGCATACGGTGAACCGGCAGTGGATCGGCGACGACGACTTCCGGGTGGTGCTGCCCGCGGCCTGGGGCATCGGCCCCGAATCCAAGGTGGCGGCCGACCACCTTTCCGACATGCCCTGGATCATGCACCACCCCGGCACCTCCGACGCCACAGTGATCGAACGGCTCTTCGCCAGCTGCAACCTGCACCCGCGCGTAGTGGCCTACAGCGACGATTTCCACGCCAGCCTGGAAATGGCCGCTGCCGGCCTGGGCGCGGCCTTGGTCCCCGAGCTGGCCTTGCTGCACCGGCCGGCCGGCGTGGTGGTGCTGGATGTCCCCGAGATCCGGCTGGCCCGCAACGTCTTCGCGCTGCTGCCCAAGGAGAAGCAGACGGCCCAGGTCCAGCTGTTCGTGGAACTGCTGGCCGACACGCTCCACAAACTCGGAACCACGCGCCGGGACTGAGCGCTAGGACCGGCCCGGCTTCTCCGCCGGCTTCCGGGACTTCCGGGACTTTCCGGTCTTCCCGGCCGGCGCCACGAGCGTGCTGATGATCCGGTGCTTCGCCCTTGTGTACGGCGGATAGATCAGCGCCAGGGTGTCCGGCCAGAGCGGTTTGGAGAGCGTGGAGCGCTCGTGCGAGAACGTCCGCAGCGAGTGTTCGCCGTGGTAGGCGCCCATGCCGCTGCCGCCCACCCCGCCGAAGGGCAGCCCGGGAACGGTCAGGTGCGCGGCCGGCACGTCGAAGCACAGCGCCCCCGAGGAGGTCTGTTCGGCGAACGCCCGGCGCGTGTCGGCGTCGTTGCTGAACACATACAGGGCCAGCGGCTTGGCTCCGGCGTTGATCGTCCGAATCGCCTCGTCCCGGCCGCTGACCGGCACCAGCGGCAACAACGGGCCGAAGATCTCCTCCCCCATCACGGCATCCCCGGGCGCCGGGCGCAGCAGCGTCGGAGCGAAGTGCCGGCTGCCGGCGTCGCGCTCACCGCCGTGGACCACCGTGCTGCTGTCCGCGAGCCCCGCGAGCCGGGCGAAGTGCCGGTCATTGACGATCCGGCCGTAGGACTGGCTCCGCGCGGAATCCGTGCCGAACAGCGCATTGATGGCCTTGACCAGCTCGCGTTCCAGCGGCACCAAGACGTCCTCCGTGGCCAGAATGTAGTCGGGAGCGACACACGTCTGCCCGGCATTCATGAACCTGCCCCAGGCGATCCGTTTGGCGGCGCCGGCCAGGTCCGTGGAGGCATCCACATACACCGGGGACTTGCCGCCCAGTTCCAGGGTCACCGGCGTCAGGTGCTCGGCTGCGGCGCGGAGCACCACCTTGGCCGCGGCCTCGCCCCCGGTGAAGAAGATGTGGTCGAAGCGCTCCGCCAGCAGCGCCGTGGTCTCGGGGATGCCGCCCTCGACCACCTGGGCCGCGCCGGGCAGGTATTCCGGAATCCAGCGGGCCAGGGCGGCGGAGGTGGCGGGGGCGTGCTCACTGGGCTTGAGCACCACGGCGTTCCCCGCGGCCAGGGCGCCGGCCAGCGGGGCGAGCAGCAGCTGCAGCGGGTAGTTCCACGGGCCGATCACCAGGACCACGCCCAGCGGGGTGAGTTCGGTCCAGGCCTTCGCCGGCTGGACCGCCAGCGGGACGGACACCGGCCGCCGCCGCAGCCAGGCTTCGAGGTGCTTCTCCAGATGCGCGGCTTCCGCCGTGACAAACCCGATTTCCGTTAGCTGCGCCTCGGTTTCGTGTTTGCCCAGGTCGCGGGCCAGTGCGGCGGCAAACTCCCGGCGCCGCTCGATGAGCATCCGCCGCAGGTTGCCGAGCTGCTCCAGCCGCCACGCCAGCGGGCGGGTGGTTCCGCTGTCAAAAAAATCTCGGGCGCGGGCAACGGTGGCGGCAACTGTTTGCATCCGATCAATGTACCGTTCCCCTGCCGGTGTTCAGGGGCGGTATCGGATAAATGCCGGCCAATGCTGGAACGGACCCGTATTCAGGACTATGTTGAAGACATGAGCAAGGTAGCGAGCCAGCACTTTGGAGAGATCGAGCTCAACCACGGGCGTGACCATAATTTCGCTGCGAAGCACGAACTTGCCGGCCAACCCCTGGAGCTTGACCTGAATGTCAACGCGCATGACCATTTCGACGAGGCGGCCATGCACAAGGTTGACTACCGGCTGCGCTTCCTGCCCGAGCTTGTGGACCAGGTCCGCGAAATGATCGCCGAGGAGTTGGAGCAGGAAGGCACCAGCCCGCAGGAATACCTCCGCTTCCACTGCAACGCCATCAAGCCCGAGCACCTGCAGCAGGTCTTCGGCGTCACGGACAAGTCACAGCTGACCAACCAGGTCTTCCTCAAGGCCCTGAAGCTCGGCCACGTCGGCATCTACCCGGGCCAGCCGGAGCGCTACTTCGTCCTCGACTTCACCCTGGGCGCGCACTTCTCCGACGAGGTCCTGGTGGCCTCCGCGGACGAGGACGGCGTGGTTGACGACGAGATCCTCTGGGAATCCTGAATCTGTTGTTCCGCAGCGGCCCTTCTGAGCGCTGACAGGGGCCCCTGCTCAGCAGCCGATGGGACAAACGTACGACGGCGGCCGGCCACCTAGGAAGGTGGCCGGCCGCCGTCGTCGGTTAAGGCTGCCGACCCTTCAGCGAACCGCCGGGTCGGCTGCGTGCTACTTGGCCGCTTCGAGCAGTTCCGCGCGGACCGTCCTGGTGGCCGTGACCAGGTTGCGCAGCGACTCCTCGGTCTCGGCGTAGCCGCGGGTCTTCAGGCCGCAGTCCGGGTTGACCCAGAGCTGGCGGGACGGGACGTGCTTGACCGCGGTGCTGAGCAGTTCGGTGACTTCCTGCTCGCCCGGGACGCGCGGCGAGTGGATGTCGTAGACGCCCGGGCCCACGCCGCGGCCGAAGCCGTGCGATTCGAGGTCGTGCACAACCTCCATGCGGGAGCGGGCGGCCTCGATCGAGGTCACGTCGGCGTCCAGGCCGTCGATCGCGTCGATGATGGCGCCGAACTCGGAGTAGCACAGGTGCGTGTGGACCTGGGTGGCGTCCGCGGCGCCGGCGGTGGCGAGGCGGAAGGACTTCACGGACCAGTCCAGGTAGGCGGCCTGGTCCGCCTTGCGCAGCGGCAGGAGCTCGCGCAGGGCCGGCTCGTCGACCTGGATGACCTTGATACCGGCCGCCTCCAGGTCCGCGATCTCGTCGCGGAGCGCGAGGGCCACCTGGTTGGCGGTCTCGCCGAGGGGCTGGTCGTCGCGGACGAAGGACCAGGCGAGGATGGTGACCGGCCCGGTGAGCATGCCCTTCATCGGCTTGCTGGTCAGCGACTGCGCGTAGCGGGCCCATTCCACCGTGATCGGGGCGCTGCGGGTGACGTCGCCCCAGAGGATGGACGGGCGGGTGCAGCGCGAGCCGTAGGACTGCACCCAGCCGTGCACGGTGACGTCGAAGCCTTCGAGGTTCTCCGCGAAGTACTGCACCATGTCGTTGCGCTCGGGCTCGCCGTGGACCAGGACGTCGAAGCCGAGCCCCTCCTGCAGCTCCACGACGCGCTTGATCTCATCCTTCATGAGCTGCTCGTACTGTTCGGTGCTGAGCTCGCCCTTGTTGGCGCGGGCCCGGGCGGTGCGGATCTCGGAGGTCTGCGGGAAGGAGCCGATGGTCGTGGTGGGCAGCGGCGGCAGGTGCAGCGCCTCGGTCTGCGCTTCTTCGCGGACCGCGTAGGCGGAGCGGCTGAAGTCCGCGTCGGTCAGGGCAGCGGTGCGGGCACGGACCTCGGCACGGCGGACACCCTCGGCCTCGGCGCGGGAGGCGATGATGCGGGTGGCCTCCTCGATGGCCGGGCGGACGGCGTCGGCATCGCTCAGCAGCCCGGCGAGGGTGACGACCTCGGTGGCCTTCTGGTCGGCGAAGGCCAGCCAGCTGCGCAGCTGCGCGGAGAGCTGGACTTCCTCGTCGACGTCGTGCGGGACGTGCTGGGTGGACGTGGAGGTGCTGATGGCGAGCTTCGCCACCGACTTCTGCAGCTCGGCGATCTTCGCGGCCGAGGCCGACAGGTCATTGCGCCAGATATTGTGGCCGTCCACGACGCCGGCCACGAGGGTCTTGTCGCCCAGCGCGGCGAGGGCGGCGGCGGACGGGACGTCGCCCTTGAAGACGTCCAGGTGCAGGGCATCGATGCCGGTCGCCGCGAGGGTGCCGAGCTGGCCGTTGAGCGCACCGTAGGGGGTGGAGACGAACAGCTGCGGACGGTCCGCGGCGCCGGCGAGCACCTCGTAGGAGCGGGCGACGGCGGCCTGGATCTCGTCGGCGGGGGTGTCCTGGTCCACCACGAGGGCGGGCTCGTCGAGCTGGACCCAGCTGGCGCCGGCCGCGGCGAGCTTTTCCAGCAGTGCGGTGTAGACGGGGAGGACGTCCTCGAGGCGGGACAGCGGGTTGAACCCGGCCGGGGCGTCGTCGGAGGCCTTGCTCAGCAGCAGGAAGGTGACCGGGCCGACGATGTACGGGCGGGTCTCCACCCCGTTGGCCAGGGCGTATTCGAATTCTTCGACGATCCGGTTGGACGTCAGCGCGAAGCTGGTCTCGGGGCCGATTTCCGGGACGAGGTAGTGGTAATTGGTGTCGAACCACTTGGTCATTTCCAGCGGCTGCTGGTCCTTGGTGCCGCGGGCCAGGGTGAAGTAGCCGTCGATGTCCAGCTGGCCCTCGGCGTCGAGGAGGTTTCCGAAGCGGGACGGCACGGCGCCGAGGTGGGCGGCGGCGTCGAGCACCTGGTCATAGTAGGAGAAAGTGCCGGGGACGGCGGCGGCTTCGGTCAGGCCGAGGCCCTGGAGGCGCTTGGCGGTGCCCAGCTGGATCTCCTTGGCGGCGGCGTCCAGGGCGGCGGCGTCGATCTTGCCGGCCCAGTAGGCCTCGACGGCCTTCTTGAGCTCGCGGCGGCGGCCGATGCGCGGGTAGCCCAGGATCGAGGCGGCCGGGAACGGGGTGGGGGCAGTGGTGTTGTGGTCAGTCATGGGAAGTCCTAAGAGTTGGTGGTGCTGTGCAGAGGAAAGTTGTGTCTACCGGCGCCGTCAGCTGGCGAGCTGGCGGCGGCCGGCCGGGCGCTGGTGGCTGCTGTGCCGGTTGCCGCTTCGAGGGCGGGGAAGCGCGAGCTTGTCCAGCACCTCGAGGGCGCTGGCGTGCTCGTTGAACGTGTACAGGTGCAGGCCCGGGGCCCCGGCGTCCAGGGCCGCGTTGGCCAGGTCCACGGTGGCGCTGACCCCGATCCGGTTGCGTTCGGCGTCGGTATCGGCGGCTGCCAGCCGCTCAATCAGCTCCGGCGCCGGTTCGACGCCGGTCAGTTCGCCCAGCCGGGTGAGCCGCCGGATGCTGGTCAGCGGCATGACCCCGGGGACGATCGGGATGGTGACGCCGGCCCGGCGTGCCCGGGACAGCAGCTGGGCGTACTGCTCGGTGTGGAAGAAGACCTGGGTGATGGCGAAGTCCGCGCCGGAGCGCTGCTTGGCCAGCAGCACCTCGACGTCGTGCGCCTCACTCGGGGATTCGGGGTGCCGCGTGGGGTAGGCCGCGACGCCGACCGCCACCTTGCCGGCGCAGAGCAGAGCCGAGCGTCGCTGCTCGACGCGGCGGATGAGCTCGATCAGGTCCTGGGCGTAGCGCAGCGAGCCATCGGCCGGGGCGCCGCCGTCCCTGGGCTGGTCGCCGCGCAGGGCGAGAATGCCGCGCACGCCGACGTCGAGCAGTTCGCCGATGATTTCGGCCAGCTCCTGGGGGGTGTTGCCTACGCAGGTCAGGTGCGCCAGCGGGCGCAGCGTGGTTTCCTGCACCAGGCGGTTGATGAGTTCGACGGCGGTGTTCCGGTTTGAGCCGCTCGCGCCGTAGGTGACGGACACGTAGTCGGGGCTGGTGGCTTCCAGTTCCCCGATGGTGGTCCAGAGCGACTCAGCAGCCGCTGGCGAACGTGGCGGGAAGAGTTCGTAGGACAGGGCGACGGGGGCCGCACCGGCGAGATTTGGATGTGCGTCAATAAGGCTTGGTGGAGACATTTGCGTCCTTGGCTGTGGGCCATTGGTGCCAGCTGGGCCGGAGTCCGGCCGGCGCTGCCGCCAATGAGTTGAGTTTGGGGAACACGGAGGAAACTTCAGCAGGACGCAGCCGCGACTGTTACGCCTGATACGAAGTTGTCCGTGAGCAAATGTCAGGCCCACATGGGGGCACCCACACCCTCCTAGGCCGCCCGTGAATAATTCGCATGGAATTCTTCCAAGAGCCGGCCCGCAGCGGAGGATCGCTGACACGTTACCGCGGTAACTTGTCTACGACTCTAAGGCGCCTGGGAAGGGCATTCAAGTTCTCCGCCGAATTAAGACGCGACTTTACGCCTTCGCGAAGCCTTCCACGGAAGATTCTTCGCCTATCATGCCGATTATGTGGGCTGACGTTGTCCCGGAACCGGGGCCCTATCGGCCCTCCCCATGTCCGCGGCGCAGGTCTATCCTGAGGGCATGATCCAGCTTCCAGCCAGTTACCAGGAGTATCTCGCCGGCAAGAGCGAGAGCGTCATCAACACCGTCCGCCCGATCCTGATGCAGTCGGCGGCTGACAAGTTGCACGGGGTCCGGGTGGTGGTGCACCCGCACGACCACCAGGCGCATCTTGATGACACCATCCCGTTCGGGACCGTCATCGAGGACATCGACTGACGGATTCCGTTCCCGGCACTGGAGAGGAAGCTCCCGGCTAGCGCTCCAGCAGGAGGCGCTGCGAGCGCGGCGCCAGGGTGTGCTCAAGAACCAGGCAGGCGGCACCGATGGCACCCACATCCTCGCCCACGCCCGTGCCCACCACTTCGATCCCGTGGATTTTGCGGGTGGCGCTGTTTTCCGCCACAAGGTCAGGGACCAGGTTCAGGTACGTCTCCGAGAGACAGCTCCAGAACGGTCCCCCGAAGACGACCCGGTCCACGTCCAGGGTGTTGGTGATCACGGACACTGCCCGGGCCACAAGCACGGCGGAGCTGTCGATAATCTCTGCGGCCTTTTTGTCGCCCCCGTACGCCTGGGCACAGAGCTGGGCGAACCGTTCCTGGACGGCAGGACCGCTGTTACTCCCGCGCGGTCCATCGAGCACCCCGGCTTCTTCGGCCCGGGCCACGAGCACCTGGGGTATGGCCGTGGACTTCACGCAGCCGCGCAGCCCGCAGTCGCACAGGGCGCCGTCCGGGTCCACCACAATGTGCCCGATTTCGCCGGCGTTTCCGGACGTCCCACGCACCACCTCGTCGTTGAGGACGATTCCGCAGCCGATCCCGGTGCCCATGTACATAAAGATGAAACTCCCGGCCCCGCTGGGACCCCCGGCCCACGTTTCCGCAACCGCCGCGCTGGTGACGTCCTTGTCCACAAGGGTGGACAGTCCCGTGGCTTCTACGAGGGCATCCCGCAACGGGACGCGGTCCCAGCCGAGCAGGAGCGGCGGGTCCACCACCGTGCCCTCGTTGAGGTCGATGGGGCCGGGCGACGCGACGCCGAGGCCGGCGATCTTGGCGGGGTCGACACCGGAATCCGAGATCAGCTGCTTGATTTCGGCGGCGATGGTGTCAATGACGGCACCGGGATCGGCGCCGGACGGCGTTTTGATCCGGGAGTGCTTGACCACGGCCCCCACGAGGTCGAGCACCACGAACGTCGTCACGGCGGGATCCAGATGGACGCCGACGGCATACATGCCAGCGGCGTTCAGGCGAAGCATGGTCCGCGGCTTTCCGGGACCGGTACCCTCCTTGCCCGCCTCGACGATCAGGTTCTGGTCCAGCAGCCGGCGGGAGATGTTGGAGATGGTCTGCGGCGAGAGTCCGACGAGCTGCGCGAGTTCCACCCGGCTAAGGCCGCCCGGGGCGCGCCGGATCGCATCCAGGATAACCGTGAGGTTGAAATCCCCCATCCGTGGGAGGTTCGTTCCGCGCCGCGGCGAGGGTGTTCGGATCTCAGTCACTGATACCTCTAAACGTCTTCGGCCAAGCACTGCTGATGTCAGAATCGTACGTTACCCGCGGCCCCACGCCCCCACCTTCGGCCGTCACAGTCGGTCAGATTTCGCCCGAACGGCCTACCATTACCGGCGCGGGCTCCTACGGCCGTGGCCTGCGGACACTCGCGGTGACGGTAAATTTCGGATTGCGGCCCACCTCCCGGGTGCGGCCGACCAGCCGTTCCAGCGCGGGCTGGTAGTGAAGATGGCTGTTGAACACCGTCCAGAGTTCACCGCCGGGGGCCAGGACCCGGGCCGCGGCTTCGATCAGTTTGATCCCGGCTCCGGCGTGCACCGCGGCGCCGAGATGGAAGGGCGGGTTGAGCAGGACCAGCTCGGCGCATCCGTCCGGCAGGGTGCTCATGGCGTCGTCCTGCAGGACCTCGATCCGGCGGTCCAGGCCGTTGGCGCGGGCCGTCGCCCGGGCGGAATCGACGGCCGCCGCGGACCGGTCGGTGGCGGTGACCCGGGCCTCCGGATGGCTGCGGGCGTACAGTGCGGCCAGGATGCCGGTGCCGCAGCCGAGGTCGACGGCGTGCCGGACGCCGGGGATCTCCGGCAGGAAATCCAGCAGGAAGCGGGTTCCGATGTCCAGCCCGGTGCCGGCGAACACGGCGCCGCGGGCGCAGACCGTGAGCTCCAGCCCGGTGTTCCGCTCAGAGACGGGGAACGGCGGTGGCCCGTCCATTGCTTTCGCGGCCCGGGCCAGCAGGATCCGTGATTTTTGCCGCGCCAGCTGCGGCTGCACCTCCCCGAAGTAGCGCTCCAGCACAGCGTTCATGCCCAGGCTCATGTGCTTGACCCGGCCGCCGGCGAGCAGCACCACCCCGGGTGCGGCGTACCGCGCGACGGCGTCGGCGATCTCCTCCAGCTCGGCCAGGGACCGCGGCAGCTGGAGCAGGACCAGGGCGGCGCCCTCCACGGCGTCGGCCAGCGGGAGCTGCTCGAACCCCTCGGTGAGCCCCGTGGCGGCGGCGTTATGCCGCAGCGCGCGTTCGCCCGTGATCAGGTCTTCGTGCACCCGGACCGGGCCGGCGTCGTGCCACCCCAGCGCGAGCACACCGAGGGTCAGTGCACCGTAGCGGTCCCCCACGACGGCGATCCTGCCGCCGGATGCCACCTGGCCGGCGGCCCGCAGTTCGGCGGCGGTGTCCAGCAACAAACGGTCGGTGGCGTCCCAGGCCTGCAGGTTGGCGGCCTCGACGTCGGGGAACCTCCGGAGCCGGGGGAAGAGGGATTCAAGATTGTTGGTAACGGGCACCGCTTTACGTTATCCCGAACCGGCCAGCAGTTTGACGATCCCTGCCACGGCGGCCCGGCCGGCGCGGTTGGCCCCGATGGTGGAGGACGACGGCCCGTAGCCGACGAGGTGCACCCGGGGCTCCGCGGCGACCCGGGTGCCGTCCATCGCGATGCCGCCGCCGGGTCCGCGCAGGTGCAGGGGCGCGAGATGTTCCAGCTCGGCGCGGAAGCCCGTTGCCCAGAGGATGACGTCGGCGGACCGGAAGCTGCCGTCCGCCATCCGCACTCCCCCTGGTTCAATGCCGGTGAACATGGGGTGTCGCTTGAGCACGCCGCGGTCCGCGGCGGCGCGCAGGGCCGGTGTCCAGATCAGTCCGGTCGCGGCGACGACGCTCTGCGGCGGCAGCCCCTGCCGGACCCTCTCCTCGACCAGGGCGACGGCGTCGTGGCCTGCCTGCCGGTCGAGAGCGGCGTCGCGCCAGACCGGCTCCCGCCGGGTGAACCAGGTGGTGCCGGTGACCTTGGAGATCTCGTCGAGCAGTCCGACGGCGGAAATGCCGCCGCCCACCACGATCACGTGCTGGCCGCGGAATTCCTCCGCGGACACGTAGTCCGCGACGTGCAGCTGCCTGCCGCGGAAACTGGCCTGGCCCGGATAGATGGGCCAGAACGGGCGCGTCCAGGTGCCGGTGGCGTTGATCAGGGCCCGGGCGGACCAGGTGCCGCGGGAGGTCGTGATGCGCAGGCGTCCGGCCGGGTTGCTGTCCTCGCGGGTGACGGCGTGGACCTTCACGGGCCGTTCGATGGCCAGGCCCAGCCGGGATTCGTAGCCGCCGAAGTAGCGGCTCAGGAAACTCGAACTGGGCTCCTGCGGGTCCACCTGCGGCTGCGCGATGCCGGGGAGGTCGCTGATGCCGTTGACGGTGTCCATCAGCAGGCTTTTCCAACGGTGCCGCCAGGCGCCGCCGGGGCCGTCCTCGGCGTCGAGCACCACATAGCTCAGCGGGTCGGCGGCGCTGTCCGCACCGGCGTTGCCGGAGACGCCGGCCGGGACGCCGCCCGGGACGAAGCCGCGGCGCTGCAGATGGTAGGCGGCGGACAGCCCCGCTTGGCCGGCACCGATGACCACGACGTCGGCGGAGATTACGGGCGCTTCCGGTTGGCCCGGACGCGGTTCAAGAATGGCGGGTCCCCCGCTTAGCTCTTCTTGACGACGCTGGACTTGAGTTGCATGGGTCCGACGCCGTCGACCTTGCAGTCGATGTCATGGTCTCCAACGCCGTCCATGAGGCGGATTCCGCGTACTTTGGTCCCGACCTTGATGACAGTGGAGCTGCCCTTGATTTTCAGGTCCTTGATGACCGTTACGGTGTCACCATCGGCCAGCACGTTGCCCACCGCGTCCTTGATGACTCGCGCGGCCCGGGCACCGGCTTCGGCCTCCGCCGCATCGGCAGCAGCGGACCACTCATGGCCGCATTCGGGGCAGACCAGCAGGGCACCCAGCTCGTAGCTGTATGTACTGGAGCATTCGGGGCACGGCGGCAGGGAGTCGTTCACGGTCCCCATCCTAATTGAGCGTTAACTAAGCGAGGCCCCGCTCAGAGAGCGGGACCTCGTTCGGTGGAGCTGAGGGGACTCGAACCCCTGACCCCCTGCATGCCATGCAGGTGCGCTACCAGCTGCGCCACAGCCCCGAAACTGCCGCTGACCGGGACCTTCAAAGAGCCGGTTCGATCAAGCAACCTGATTAGCTTAATCTACATTTGCCGCCGACGCTAATCGGCGTGCGGCGTGTCGGGCCGGACCGCTGTACGCACGCCTCCGGGCGGGGAGGGCACAAAAAAATCCGCCGGAATCTTTCGATTCCGGCGGATTATCCGGTGGAGCTGAGGGGACTCGAACCCCTGACCCCCTGCATGCCATGCAGGTGCGCTACCAGCTGCGCCACAG
Organism: Arthrobacter sp. YAF16; assembly: GCF_052113385.1. Lineage (NCBI taxonomy): Bacteria > Bacillati > Actinomycetota > Actinomycetes > Micrococcales > Micrococcaceae > Arthrobacter > Arthrobacter sp. YAF16. The sequence continues at coordinate 1,313,325 of NZ_JBFRDC010000001.1, read as the reverse complement.
CCCCGAATTTTCGCTGCTCCGACTTCGTTCTCTCCGAAGCAACTCAAATATCTTAGATCAGCACTTCTGAAAATTCCAAATCGGGCATATTCAGGGTTTTGCGCTGCTGGCTGCCGCGCCGCCTACTCGGATTCGGTGGCGGCAGTGGCCTTCGCCGAGGCGTCGTCACCGAGCTGGAGGTCCACGACGGGGCAGTCCTTCCAGAGGCGCTCCAGGGCGTAGAACACGCGGTCTTCCTCGTGCTGGACGTGGATGACGACGTCGGCGTAGTCCAGCAGCACCCAGCGTCCGCCGGAGCGTCCTTCGCGGCGCACGGGCTTGAGGTCGAACTTGGACAGTTCATCCTCGATGCCGTCGACGATCGCGTTGACCTGTCGCTCCGACGGTGCCGAGGCGATCAGGAAGACGTCGGCGAGGGCAAGCCGCTCGCTGACGTCGAGGGCCACAATGTCCTCGGCCAATTTTTCCGCGGCAGCACGGGCTGCGTGGCGGGCTGTGGCGATGGATGAATCGGTTGCAGTCACGGGACTCCTTGTTGAATGTAAAAGCATTGAATGTCGAAAGCTGTTGGAATGAAAAGCTGTGTGCTGGAACCGCTGCTGGGACCGGAAGGCTACCGAAGCAGCCCGGCGCCGCCGCGGCGGAGCGGCTAGTGCGCCAGTCCGGTGACGATCAGGATGATGCCGGCAATCAGCGCCAGCACGCCGAGGGCCAGAACGCCGAGCTGAAGGGCTCGCAGACGCCGCGCCCGGCCCAATCCGGCCGTGGCCGCGTCGAGCGGATCGAGGCCGTAGGCGGCGTTGGCAGCGACCGGCGGACGTGCCGCAAAATCTTCCTCCACCGCCGGGGCACTGGGATTTTCGGGGGCGGCTGCCGCAGCCGGGCGGCGGACCTGTGCGGCCTGCGCGGCCGCCTCCGCGCGTGCCAGGACACCGGAGCGGCCGTTGACCGGAGCGGCATCCCGCTTGCGGGCCTGGCCGGGACGGCGCGAGGTGCGTGGAGGCTGGACCTTCGGGCTGGAGTTGGTGACCAGCGGGACATACGACGTGGCAGGGCGCTTCATTACTGGCCGCTCCACGCCGGGGACCTCGACAAATTCCAGCGGCGTCACCATGGCGAGGTTGCTGGCGGTCGAGGGATCGTTCTTAGGCTGTTCGCTGCGCGGCTGGGCGGGCCGGTTGTTCTGCTCGGCCAGCTTTTGCTTCGCGGCCGCGCGGCGGTTGAGCACCGCCGCCCGCTCGGCGAGGGCAATCTGCTCCGCCAGAATCTCCGGGTCGACGGCGTCCGGATCAGTGGCGGCAATGTGCTCCATCTTCGCCATCTGGTTGCGGGCCTGCTCGGCGAGCAGTTCGCGCGCGGCGAGGGCCTGCTCGACGCTCATTCCCTCCGGCAGCTTTCCGCCGCGGCCGGGACCGGGTTCGCCGTCGCCCTGGTTCGGGGCGGCGGCAGCCTCCGCCGGCGTCGGGACCGCGTCAGCGGACGTTTCCGTGCCGGCCGGCGGCTTGGCAGCCGCTCCCACTACCGGGTGCGAGCGGGTTCGCGGGCTGGGCATCGACACGATCGGTTTGGCCGAGGTGGCAGGTGCGGTCTCCTCGGCAAGCTGCTGGAGCCGGAGTTGGCGGCGCGTGGGCGCACCGCCGGGCGAAAGCTGCCCCTCTTTCTCCGCAAGTTCCTTGATGGTCCGCAGCGCGGCGCGGTCGCGGGCGCGGATCTGGGAGGACCGTTCGGCGGCGGAAGTAGTCCGGACGGAATCCACCGGGCCTGGGACGCGGCGGCGGCCGGTGGTCTCGGCCTCGGTCGGTTCCTCGGGACGTCCGGAGAAGGAGGGATCCGCGCCGGCCTGCCGGGAGCCGGAACCCCCGCCGTCCTGATTCCGGGCAGCCTGATCCGCGCCAGCACCCGCGGTACCGGCGCCGGGGTTCACTTCCTGGCGTTCATCCCTGGCCTGGCGCAATTCGCGGCGGCTGCGGATGGGAGGCTGTTCCTGACTCATTGAAGGCTCATTCGGTGCTGGCGGTTTGGTTTATTTCGAGGGCAGCCCGGGATTCCCGGAAATCCGGCCCGGGATCGGGCTGGCCGTCGTACAGGTCGTACTTGGCGATGTACTGGACCACGCCGTCCGGCACGAGGTACCAGACAGGATTTCCAGCGGCGACGCGTGCCCGGCAGTCCGTGGAGGAGATCGCCATGGCCGGGACCTCGAGCAGGCTGACATCATCGCGGCCCATGCCGTCCAGCACGTGCCCGGGGCGGGTCACACCGACGAAGTGCGCCAAGGACCACAGTTCGTCAATGTCTTTCCAGGACAGGATCTGGGCCAGCGCGTCCGCGCCGGTGATGAAGAACAGATCGGCGTCCGGCCGCAGCGTGCGCAGGTCGCGCAGGGTGTCAATGGTGTAGGTGGGACCCGGGCGGTCGACGTCAACCCGGCTCACCGTGAACCGGGGGTTCGAGGCCGTGGCGATGACCGTCATCAGGTACCGGTGCTCGGCCTCGCTGACCTTCTTGCTGCTCTTCTGCCAGGGCTGGCCGGTGGGAACGAACACCACCTCGTCGAGGCCGAACTTCGCCGCGACCTCACTGGCCGCGACGAGGTGACCATGATGGATCGGATCAAACGTGCCGCCCATCACACCCAGCCGCAGGCGGCGCTTCGCGCCGTGCTGCTTCACTTTGGCGGAAATATTAGTGGCCCTGGCCGTGGTCGTGCTTGTTCGGGTGCTGGCGGTGCGGATCCGCGTGCTCCTCGACGGCTTCGTGGCGCTTGCCGAGGTTGCCGTAGGACAGCGTGATGAACATCAGGACCAGCAGGATCACGAACATGGAGCCGCCAATGACGAACGGCGGCGCAATGAGCGGCGCGAGCTCCTCATGTTCAACGGCTGCGGCGATGGACGTGGTGATCTGCTGCAACAGCATGTTCTCCCCTAGTGACTTCACAAATTAATTGCGGTTTTGCGACGACGGAGGTCCCCGCCGTTCCTGGCTTCTGTTCCATGTTACCGCGTTGCTAGGCCCGGACCTGGCCTTCGCCCTGCACGATCCACTTCGTGGTGGTGAGCTCGGTCAGCCCCATCGGACCGCGGGCATGCAGCTTTTGCGTCGAAATGCCCACTTCGGCGCCGAGGCCCAGCTCCCCGCCGTCGGTGAACCGCGTTGAGGCGTTCACGATTACCGCAGCCGAGTCCACCTCCGCGATGAAGCGCTCGGCATTGGCGAGGTCGTTGGTGAGGATCGCCTCGGTATGCCCGGTGGACCAGGTGCGGATGTGTTCCACGGCCTCGTCGAGGCTGTCCACCATGGCCACCGCCAGGTCCAGGTCCATGTATTCGGTAGCCCAATCCACCTCGGTGGCCGGCACGGACTCCACTGCGGCCGGGAGCGCGGCGCGGATCCGGTCGTCTGTGTGCAGAGTCACGCCGGCGGCGCGCAGGGCGGCGGCGACGGCGGGCAGCACGGTGGAAGCGGAATGGACCAGCAGCGTCTCCACGGTGTTGCACACGCTGGGCCGCTGGGTCTTGGCGTTGAGCAGGATCTCGACGGCCATCTCCTCGTCCGCGGAGGCGTCGAGGAAAATGTGCACGTTGCCTTCGCCGGTTTCGATGACCGGCACCGAGGAGTTCGTCACCACGGTCTGGATCAGCTCGCGTCCGCCGCGGGGAATGAGCACGTCGACACGGCCGCGGGCACGCATCAGGACGTTTGCGCCGTCGCGGCCGTACTGGTCAACGCTCTGGACGGCGTCCGCCGGCAGGCCCACGGACTCCAGCGCCTCGCGGAGGATGCCGACAAGGGCCTCATTGGTGGCGGCGGCGGCACTTCCGCCCCGCAGGATTACGGCGTTGCCGCTCTTGAGGGCCAGTCCGGCAATGTCCACGGTGACGTTGGGACGCGCCTCGTAGATCGCGGCAACCACGCCCATCGGCACGTTGACCTGGCGCAGGCGCAACCCGTTCGGGAGGGTTTGGCCGCGCACCACGTTGCCCACCGGGTCGGGCAGGTTGGCGAGGTTTTCCAGTGCGGCGGCCAGGCCCTGCACCCGGGTGTCGTTGAGGGTGAGGCGGTCCAGCAGCGCCGCGGAGGTGCCATTGGCCCGGCCGGCGGCGACGTCCGTGGCGTTGGCGGCCAGGATCCGGTCCTTGTGCTCCAGCAGTGCGGCGCCGATGGCGCGCAGCCCCCGGTCCTTCCAGGCCCGGTTGGCGCGGGCCATCCGGCGGGAGGCGGTCCGGGAGCGGTCTGCGACGGCGTGCACGGCGGCTTCGACGTCCGTTGCGGCCGGCGGCAGGCCCCCGGAGGGCGCGTCGTGAACCGGCAGGTCGGGGTGCGAAGTCAGGGCCTCAGTCATGCTCCAAGTTTAGGCGAGGCGGCAGCTTAGACCAGCACCAGGTCGTCAACATGAACAACTTCACGGTCATAGCCGCGGCCCAGCGTCTTGCCGAGTTCACGGGTGGAGCGGCCGAGCATCTGGGGCAGCTCGGCGGCCCCGTAGTTCACCAGGCCGCGGGCGATCACGGCCCCGTCGGCGCCGACCATCTCCACTGCATCGCCGGCTTCGAAGTCCCCGTGCACGGCGGTAATCCCGGCGGGCAGCAGCGAGGTGTGGCGGTCGCGCACGGCGCGGACGGCGCCGTCGTCGAGTACCAAAGTGCCTTGCACGGACGCCAGGTGGGCAAGCCAGAGCAGCCGGATTGGCTTGCGGGCGCCGTTGACGGAGAACCAGGTTCCCACGTCCTCCCCCGCCAGCGCGGCGGCGGCGTTCGCGGTGGAGGTCACGAGGGCGCTGATCCCGGAGCCGGCGGCGATGGACGCGGCCTCGACCTTGGTGACCATTCCGCCGGTGCCGACTCCGGCCTTGCCGGTGCTGCCGATCGAGATGCCTTCGAGGTCGTGCGGGCCGGAGACGTGGGCAATCCGCTTGGCGCCGTGCGAGGGCGGCCCGTCGTAGAGCGAATCGACGTCGGAGAGGAGCACGAGGGCGTCGGCACGGACCAAGTGCGCCACGAGGGCCGCGAGCCGGTCGTTGTCGCCGAAGCGGATCTCGTGGGTCGCGACAGTGTCGTTTTCGTTGACCACGGGGACGACGCCAAGGTTCAGCAGCCGGTCCAGGGCGCGGAAGGCGTTGGTGTGCTGGCTGCGGCGCATGAAATCGTCCGCGGTCAGCAGCACCTGGCTCACCGTGACGCCGTGTGCGCCGAAAGCGTGGGTGTAGCGGGCCATCAACAGGCCCTGGCCCACGCTCGCGGCGGCCTGCTGGGTGGCGAGGTCGCGTGGGCGCTTTTCGAGCCCCAGCGGCGCCAGCCCGGCGGCGATCGCCCCGGAGGAGACCAGGATGATCTCGGTGCCCGCGTTGCGCTTGTGCGCGAGGGCGTCCGCTAGGTCGCTCAGGGCTTCCTCGGCGATGCCGCCCTTGATGGACGTCAGCGAGGAAGACCCGACCTTGACCACGATTCGGCGGGCGCCGGAGAGCAGGGTGCGGCTGGGGACCGCCGCCGCTCCGGGCACGACGACGGCGTTACTCGTCATCGGCTTCGCCGAGTCCACTCTCCTTGAGCGGCTGCGGGGCGCGGCGGGCACTGACCGATTCGGTCCAGATGCCGGCCTTGCGCTCGGCCTCCAGCTCGGCCCGGGCGGCGGCCTTCGCGTCGCGGCGTTCCTGCTGCTCGTCGCGCTTCTGGCCACGGGTGGGGCGGTCGCCGATGTCCGCGAAGCGCACGTCGGTGCCGCGCGGGGAGGCCAGCAGTTCGGCGCCGGCCATCATGGTCGGCTCCCAGTCGAAGACGACGCCGTCGTCCTCGCCGATGACCACCATATCGCCGGGCTTGGCGCCCTGCTTGAACAATTCGTTCTCGACGCCGAGCTTAGCGAGGCGGTCAGCGAGGTAGCCGATGGCTTCCTCGTTGGTGAAGTCGGTCTGCTTGACCCAGCGCACGGGCTTCTCGCCGAGCACGCGGAACAGCGGCTCCAGGTTCTTTTCCTCGCGGCGGATCGTGAAGCCGCTCTCGTTGACGGCGCGCGGGCGCAGCACGGGGGCCTGGACCTTCGGCGGCGTGGCGGCCACGGCGTCGCGGGCGGCCTTGACGATCTCGGCCATGGCGAAGCCCAGCTGGCGGAGTCCCTCGTGGCTCGTGGCGGAGATTTCGAAGACCTTGTAGCCGCGCTTTTCGAGTTCCGGGCGGACGAACTCGGCCATGTCCTTGCCGTCCGGCAGGTCGACCTTGTTCAGGGCGATCAGGCGGGGGCGGTGGTTCAGCGGCACGACTTCACCGTCGGTGCCGGCGTAGCTCATGTCCACGGCGTACTTTTCGAGCTCGGCTTCGATCACGGCGAGGTCCGAGAGCGGGTCACGGTCCGATTCCAGCGTGCCGCAGTCCAGCACGTGCACGAGCGCGGCGCAGCGTTCGACGTGGCGCAGGAAGTGATGGCCCAGGCCCTTGCCTTCGCTGGCGCCTTCGATCAGGCCCGGGACGTCGGCGATGGTGAAGCGCACGTCGCCGGCCTGGACGACGCCGAGGTTGGGGATCAGGGTGGTGAACGGGTAGTCGGCAATCTTGGGCCGCGCGGCGGACATCGCGGCGATCAGGCTGGACTTGCCGGCGGACGGGAAGCCGACCAGGGCGATGTCCGCGATGGACTTCAGCTCCAGGACGATGTCGCTGGATTCGCCCTCGATGCCCAGCAGCGCGAAGCCGGGGGCCCGGCGCTTCTGCGAGGACAGCGAGGCGTTGCCGAGGCCGCCGATGCCGCCGGCAGCGGCGACGTACTCGGTGCCTTCGCCCACCATGTCGGCCAGGACGGTGCCGTCCTTGCTCTTGACGACCGTGCCCTCGGGCACGGGCAGGACCAGGGTCTCGCCGTTCTTGCCGCCGCGCCAGTCACCCATGCCGGGGCCGCCGTTGGTGGCGTGCCGGTGCGGGGCGTGGTGGTAGTCGAGCAGGGTGGTGGTCTGGGGATCCACGCGCAGGATGACGTCGCCGCCGTTGCCGCCGTTGCCGCCGTCGGGACCGCCGAGGGGCTTGAACTTCTCGCGGTGGACGGAGACACAGCCATGGCCGCCGGTACCGCCGGATACGTGCAGTACTACCCGGTCTACAAAGCTCGCCACGTGGATCTCCTCAGTGCTGTTCCTCGGGCCCGCAAGGGGCCCAAGATGATTGTAATGCGGTTAAAACACCGGTGGAGCGGACCTACTGGTCCGCCCCACCGATTTAGAACTTGTTGTTACTCTGCAGCTGCAGCAGCCACGATGTTCACAACGCGACGACCACGGCGGGTGCCGAACTCGACAGCGCCGGGGGTCAGTGCGAACAGGGTGTCGTCGCCGCCGCGGCCAACGCCGGCGCCCGGGTGGAAGTGGGTGCCACGCTGGCGGACGATGATCTCGCCTGCGGAAACTACCTGGCCGCCGAAGCGCTTGACGCCGAGGTACTGGGCGTTGGAGTCACGACCGTTGCGAGTGGAGCTCGCGCCTTTTTTATGTGCCATTAGAAATGCCTGCCTTTAAAATTCTGGGGAATCTGCTGAAAACCTGAACAGTAACGTTAGTTACTTGATACCGGTGATCTTGACCTTGGTCAGTTCCTGACGGTGACCCTGGCGCTTCTTGTAACCGGTCTTGTTCTTGAACTTCTGGATGACGATCTTCGGACCACGGAGGTCTTCGAGGATCTCAGCCGTAACCGTTACCTTGGCCAGGTCCTTGGCTGCAGACGTGACCTTGTCACCGTCCACCAGGAGCAGTGCGGGCAACTCAAAAGTGCTGCCGGCTCCACCGGGGACGCGGTTCAGGGTAACGAAGTCTCCAACGGAAACCTTCTCTTGGCGGCCGCCTGCGCGGACAATCGCGTACACCACTGGGGAACTCACTTCTCTCGACGTTTATTACTAGATTTGCGTGCGGAACCTGGGGCCCAAATGCTTGGACCGGCTCACGCTGTGCCTCAACGCCGGTGGATTCCCCGGGGGAACCCATGAGCTATCCTGCGGAAAAGTCCTGCCCGTAATACGGGTGAACTGTTCCTCAAGGTCATAACCCAAGTGTTGGCGTAAGCACCGAAGATCTAGACTACGCTAATTTTGCCTTCGGCCGCAAACGAGGCTGGTCCCGGCAGGTAGTGCGTGACGGACGCCACACCCTGCGCCCGGGGGCCAAAGTTATGGTGCCGCAGCGACTTCCGGAACCGCGCCCAACTATCCTACCGGCTGCTTCGCGTAGCGCGGCTCAGGCGTGCAGCCTCGGCGCGTCGAAGAACTCCACCTCGTAGCGGGAGGACTGCCTGAACGCCACCGCCATGGCGCTGCGTTCCGCCTCGGAGCCTCTACGGGCCGCCGCGTCCGTGTACCTGATCGCCTGCCGCGTCGCCTCCGCGAAGGCCTCGTCCGCATAGGTGCGCAGCCACTCCGCGTAGGGATGCGTTGCCGGTGCGCCGGCAGCGAGGAACTCGCGATGCAGCGTGGCGCCGACCTCCGCGTAGAGCCAGAAGCACGGCAGCGCCGCGGCCACGAGCACGCCGTAGCTGCCGGCGAGCGATGCCGCGTGCAGATGGTCCACGTACGCCTTGGTCACCGGTCCCAGCTGGGTCTCGACGGCGCGGCCGGCCAGCCAGTTCCGGTGCAGTTCGGATTCGACTTCGAGGCACTGCTGCGCCGAGCGGGACCAGAAGAGTTGTTCGGCTTCCGACGGCGCCAGGGCCGCCGCGCGGGACAGCACCCGGGAGTAGCCGTTGAGGTACAGGGCGTCCTGGCCGAGGTAGTAGGCGAACTCGGGTTCCGGCAAGGTACCGTCCGCGAGCCCCCGAATGAAGTCCAGGCCGTAGATCGCGTCCAGCCCGTCCGCCGCGTGCCCTGCCAGCAGCGTGGCGAACTCGCCCTCGGCAGGAAGCTGGGGTGCCGCAGCGTGCTGCAGGTGGTGGAAGTGGTGCACGGGGCCGTTGCCGGATCCGACCTCCAGGCGTCCGGCTTCCCGCAACGCACCCAGCAGCCACGGCTTGACCTCCCGCAGCGCTGCCTCCCAGTCCCCCGTCCGGGCCTGGACCGTGGCCAGAGCCGAGGACAGCGAGCAGCCGGTGCCGTGGCTGTTGCGGGTGTCGATCCGCTCGCCCGGCACCACCACCGTCTGCTGGCCGAGCACTCCCCCGGTGTTGACGAGCGCGTCCGGGCAACCGCCGTCGTTCTGGGCGCCGTCGCTCTGGGCTCCGCCGGCCGGCAGGTGGCCTCCCTTGACCAGAACCGTGGTGCCGGCCAGGGCCGCGAGCCGCTTGCCCTGTTCCAGCGCACTGGCCCAGTCCGCGGCGGGCGGCTCCCCCAGCAGCATGCCCAGCTCGGCCAGGTTCGGTGTGATGAGGTCCGCCAGTGGCAGGAGAGCCCGCAGCGCGGTTTCGGCCGATTCCTGGAGCAGCCGGTCGCCGCTCGTCGCCACCATCACCGGGTCCAGGACCACGACGCCGGGGCGCACCTTTTCGAGCCAGGCCCGGACGGCGTCGATCACCGAGTCGTCGCCGAGCATACCGATCTTGACGGCGTCGATGGTGATGTCGTCGCTGATGGCCTCCAGCTGGGCGGTCAGGAACGCTGCCGGCGGTACATGCACCGACCGGACGCCCTGGGTGTTCTGGGCGGTCAGGGCTGTGATGGCAGCCATCCCGTAGCCGCCGTTCGCGGCAATGCTCTTCAGGTCGGCCTGGATGCCGGCACCGCCGGAGGGGTCCGAGCCCGCGATGGCCAGCACCCGCGGAATCCGCGGCGGCGTTGAGGCCCCGCCGTCGGGCTCCGGGAAGACGGACTGCAGGAAGGCTGAGGTTCGGCTAGATGCAGGCTGGGTTGTTGAAGACAAGAGACATCCCTTCGCCGGTGCTAACCGGACAGGTTCAACGGGTCTGGATCTCAGCCGGCTCGATGCGCGGCACCCCGTGTCAGTCCCCCAGCCTAGCGTTCCTCGCCGGCAACCCCGCTAAATTTCAGCCCGTCCCCTTAACGCACTCGCGGGTTCCGTCCGGGGTCGACGTGATGTTACGTCGATCCCGGACGGAACCCGCGAGTGGTGGTGCCTGCTTGGTCCTAGAGCTCCGACGCCGGGACGCCGACGCCGAGGATGATCGGCTCGTTGGCGGCGGGCTTGGCGGCCACCTTCGCCGGCTCCGGGGCCTTGGCCTCATGGACCGAGACGGCCTCAACCGACGGAGCGGTCTCGCGCTGCTGCACGGACGTCTCGTTGGCGGCGCCCTGGGCTCGGCTGGCGCTCCGGTTCCGGCGCACCCGTCGGGGTCCGGTGGTGTCCGGGGCCTGGGCCTGGGCCGCAGGGGCCTTGCGGGCTTCCTGGCGTACCGGGGCCTGGGCCGCAGGAGCCTTGCGGGCTTCCTGGCGGGCCGGCGCCTGGGCCGCGGGGGCCTTCGCAGCTTCCTGGCGAGCCGGGGCCGGGGCCTCGGCCTCGGCGGTACGTACACTCGGCGGCTGGATCCGCGCCGTCCTGGCGCGGCCGCGGCCCCGGGTGGCGCGGGACGGCGCTGCAGCTGCAGGCGCAGCGTGCTCCGCCGCGTGCTCGGCCGTGGGAACCTCGGCTGCGGGCGACTCGGCAACCGGAGCCGCGGCGGCTGGCTTGCCGGTCTCGGCGTCGCCCAGGTGGGCGAACGCTTCGGTCAGCAGGTCCAGGGTCAGCGCGGGCTGCGGGGTTTCCTCGGCGTGCTCGACGAAGGGCAAGGCAACCTGTTCGCCGCCGAAGGTCAGCACGGCCGCGGGACGACCCGCTGCCTCCTCCGACGAAGCGAGTTCCACGGCGGCGTCGAGCGCGGCCTGGCGGGTTTCGGCGTCGGGAGCTGCTGTCGCTTCACCATCGTGCAGGTGGGCAGCGTGCGCCGCGGCGGCGATGTTGGCCAGCGCGGCGCGCGTCGCCTCTGCCTTGGCGTGGCGCTCCGCCTCGGTGGGCTCGGCGTGCACGGCGACGGGTGCGGACGGCATGGCTTCGCCGCCCTGGCCGCCCTTGCCGCGGCGACGCTTGCGCTCACTGCGTGCGGCGGGCTGGTGCTCGGTCCGCGGGACGTGGTGTTCTGCGGCGACGGTGTTGGCACGGCGGTGTTCCACGGGCTCGTCGTGGGTGACGATGCCGCGGCCGGCGCAGGCCTCGCACTGTTCGCCGAAGACTTCGAGCAGCCCGGTGCCCATCCGCTTGCGGGTCATCTGCACGAGGCCCAGCGAGGTCACCTCGGCAACCTGGTGCTTGGTCCGGTCCCGGCCTAGGCACTCCACCATGCGTCGCAGCACGAGGTCGCGGTTGGATTCCAGCACCATGTCGATGAAGTCGATCACGATGATGCCGCCGATGTCACGCAGCCTCAGCTGCCGGACGACTTCCTCGGCCGCTTCGAGGTTGTTCTTGGTGACGGTTTCCTCGAGGTTGCCGCCGCTGCCGGTGAACTTGCCGGTGTTGACGTCCACCACGGTCATGGCTTCGGTGCGGTCGATCACGAGCGAGCCGCCGGAGGGCAGGAAGACCTTGCGGTCCAGTGCTTTGTGGATCTGCTCGTCGATGCGCCACGCAGCGAAGATGTCTGTGTCCTTGGTCCACTTCTCAAGCCGGCCCACCAGGTCCGGTGCCACGTAGGTGACGTAGGCCTCGATGGTGTCCCAGGCTTCCTCGCCGGAGACGATCAGCTTGGAGAAGTCCTCGTTGAAAACGTCGCGGACCACCTTGATGGTCAGGTCAGGTTCGCCGTAGAGCAGCTCGGGGGCGAGGATCTTGGTGGACGTGGACTGGCTTTCGATGCCCTCCCACTGGGCTCGCAACCGGTTGATGTCATGCGTCAGCTCTTCTTCCGAAGCGCCCTCGGCCGCGGTGCGGACAATGACACCGGCGTCTTCCGGCAGGCGGTCCTTGAGGATCCGCTTGAGCCGGTTGCGTTCGACGTCGGGCAGCTTGCGGGAGATGCCGGTCATGGAACCGCCGGGCACGTACACCAGGTAACGGCCGGGCAGCGAGATCTGGCTGGTCAGGCGGGCACCCTTGTGGCCGACCGGGTCCTTGGTGACCTGGACGAGCACGGAGTCGCCGGACTTGAGCGCATTTTCGATCCGCCGCTGCTTGCCTTCGAGGTTGACGGCGTCCCAGTTGACTTCGCCGGCGTACAGCACGGCGTTGCGGCCGCGTCCGATATCGACGAACGCGGCTTCCATGGACGGCAGCACGTTCTGGACCTTGCCCAGGTAGACGTTGCCGATCAAGGAATCCTGCTGGGTCTTGGAGACGAAGTGCTCGGCCAGCACGCCGTCTTCCAGGACGCCGATCTGGATTCTGTCGTCGCGCTGGCGGACGATCATCTGGCGGTCCACGGATTCGCGGCGGGCCAGGAACTCGGCCTCGGTGATGACGGTGCGGCGGCGGCCGGTGTCGCGGGACTCGCGTCGGCGCTGCTTCTTGGCCTCCAGGCGGGTGGAGCCCTTGACGGAGGTGACGCGGTTGTTGACCGGGGCCTCGCTGACCGAGCGCGGCGCCCGGACGCGGGTTACCGTGTTGGGCGGATCGTCGTCCCCGCCGCCGGTCAGTTCGAGATCCTGGTCGCCGCGGCGGCGACGGCGACGGCGGCGCGAGGTCACGCCGTCTTCGAGGGTGCTCTCGGAGTCCTCGCCGGTCTCCGCTGCATCTTCGGCTGCGCCGTCTGCGTCGGTGTCGGCTTCGCCGGTCCGGCTGCGGCCACGGCGTCCACGGCTGCGGCGGCGACGGCGGCTGCCGGCATCCTCGCCCTCGGCTTCTTCGTCTTCTTCTTCTTCGGCTTCCTCGGCAACAGCAGCGGGGGCCGGGGCCGGGCGGATGACGGTGCTCAGATCCGGGGCCTGGAAGATCATCGAGGTGACGGCGCCCGGTGCGAGGAAGAGCGAGGGGGCTCCGGATGTTTCTACAGACGCCTCGGCAGCGGGTGCAGCGTCGGCCGGGGCCTCGACGGGCGCGGCCTCAGGGGCCGGCGCGTCGGAAGCCACGGCGGCGGGAGCCTCGGCCGGGGCCGGGGCTTCTTCCGTCGCTGCAGGCGTCACGGCTGTCTTCGCGCGGGAGGCGCGGCGGCGGACCGGCTTCTCCGGTGCCGCCTCGGCGGCCGGCAGCTCGGCAGGCGCTTCATCGGCGGGAACCGCAGTTTCCGTGCTGGCGGCTGAGTCAGCGAAGGCGGGCAGCACCTCGGGTTCGACCTTCTTCCGCGACCGGCTCCGGCGGGCCGGGGCCTTCGCTTCCGGGGCCGCTTCGGGATTGTCGACGGCGGGGGCGTCAGCAACGACGTCGGACGCGACGGCCGCATCGGCGGCCTCCGCCTTTGGGGCCGCCTTGCGGCGGGACCGGGTGGCCTTCTTGGGCGCCTCCGCGGCGGCGGCTTCCGGTGCTACTTCGGCAACAGCGGCTTCGTCGTTACCGGCTACAAGCTGGTCATTATCCATATGTGGCGACACTCCTGCCCCTGATGTACCGCCACATCCGGCACCCGTGGGGCAAATATTTGTCAACACCCGCAGGCATTGACAGAAGTCAATTGGATACCTCCAGGTTCGCACCGGCAGTGGGGTGCGGCAGCCCTGGAAGGCCGGCAAGATTGCTCTGAACCCGTTGATCTCTCTGTCACAACCAGGTGCCGTCCAATGGCATTGCGGGATAGGCCGGATCGAGGGATCCGAAGTATGCCCTGCTCATCATTGGCGGTCTTGAAAGCAAAGTCGCCGGACCGAAACCCGAATGTGGATCGGGCCCCAGCCAGGTTCATTGTCTCACAGGAGCCGCCAAAGCAGGGCTAAGCGGGACATCCAGTCCGCGCCGCGGACCGAATCACCGGTGAGGGCACGACTCCTACCCGGTTACATCCAGCCTCCGGCGATAGAATCGGCCCAAGAGCACCCGACGCAAAGGACTGAAATCCCATGCCCAGCATCTCCCACGCCCCCGGCGACGTGACCGCCCACGAGCGCGGCACCGGCGCGGCAGCTGCGGAGCGCCCGCTGCCCCCGATGACGCGCGACCGGCCCTTCGCCTGGCTCCTGCTGATCACCGGCGTCGTCGGCTGGCTCGCGTCCGGCACGCTGGTGCTGGAGAAACTGGCTGTCCTGAAGGACCCCAACCACGCCACGGTGTGCGACGTGAACCCGTGGATCTCCTGCGGCCAGGTAATGCAGACCTGGCAGAGTTCGGTCTTCGGCTTCCCGAACATGTTCATCGGCATTGTCGCGTTCGCGGTCATCATCACCACGGCCATGGGAATCCTCGCCGGGGCCACGTTTGCCCGCTGGTACTGGATCGGGCTGCAGGCCGGTGTGACGCTGGGCTTCGCCTTCGTGGTGTGGCTGTGGTCCCAGGCGCTGTACTCGATCCACATTCTCTGCCCGTTCTGCATGATCGTCTGGGCCGCGATGATTCCGCTGTTCGTCTGGGTGACGGTCCGCAACGTGAGCCACGGCGTCATCCGGGTGCCCGCCGCTGCCGCCCGCATCCTGGCGGACTCCGGCTGGATCCTCACGGCCCTGCTCTACGTCGCCGTCGTCGCCACGATCTTCTTCGCCTTCATTCAGGTGTTCATCGGAACCTCCGGCTACTGAGCGTTCCGCAAACGCCGCGAGGTGACAGATGAGGCCAATGTTCAACGCGAACATTGGCCTTATCTGTCACCTCGGTGTGGTGCCGCGGGTTCTTAGAACCAGATCTTGATCTCGCGTTCGGCGGACTCCGCCGAGTCTGAGCCGTGGACCAGGTTCTGCTGGACCTTGAGGCCCCAGTCGCGGCCGAAGTCGCCGCGGATGGTGCCGGGCGCCGCCGTCGTCGGGTCCGTGGTGCCGGCGAGCGAGCGGAAGCCCTCAATCACGCGGTGGCCTTCGAAGATCGCGGCAACGACGGGCCCGCTGAGCATGAACTCGACGAGGGGCTCGTAGAACGGCTTGCCGACGTGCTCCTCGTAGTGCTGTTCGAGGAGTTCGCGGCTGGCGTTGACCTTCTTGAGTTCGGCCAGGGTGTAGCCCTTGGCTTCGATCCGGGCGATGATGCTGCCGGTCAGGTTGCGGGCGACGCCGTCGGGCTTGATCAGGACTAGGGTGCGCTCAGTGCTCACAGCTGCTCCAATGTGTTGGGGTGGGGTTCGGGACAAGTCTAGTTGCTTTGGCCCTCGGGGTTCGCGGCCTCCCAGGCCGCCTGCTCGCGTTCGCGTTCGGCGGCTTCGCGGTCGATCCGGATGCCGGTGCGGATGCCGTACCACCACGTGATCGCGAAGAGGCCGCCCACCACGAACATCGTGGGCTCCACAATCCCGGTGAGGACCAGCACCAGCTGCAGGATCCAGCCCAAGGCCACGCCCCACGGCTTGGAAAGCACCGCGCAGGTCAGCACAAGCACCGCACTGAGTCCGATCCCGACCCCGAAGACCAGCAGCGGCGGGAACTCGCCGCGCCGGAGGCCGAAGACCGCCAGGGTGCCGAAGAGGGCCACGAAGGCCTCCAGCAGGAGCACCGTGGAGGCGAACATGACCTTGGTGGAACGGCGTTTCTTGGGCATGCCCGGACGCCATTCGCGCTGGGCTTTGGTGAGTCTGGCCATGGGTTACGCCTCGGTCTTTCCGAGCAGGATCCGGGCTTCGGCAACGAGCGTGATGGACCCCGTAACCAGGATCCCGGCTGCAAGGTCGTCGTTGGACTCGGCCCGCTCCACGGCCCATTCCAGGGCGTCGTCGAGCTTCTCGGCCACGTGGACGTGGTCCTCGCCGAAGCCCAGGTCCAGCGCCAGCTCCGCGAGGTCCTCGGCCGGTACGGCGCGGGGCGAGTTGGACTGGGTGAAGCAGTAGTCCGAGGCGAGGTCGCCCAGGGATTCCTTGAGCTGGCGGAGGATTTCCTCGGAATCCTTCTCCTCCAGGACGCCCACCACCACCACGAGCTTGCTAAAGCTGAAGGCCTCGTGGATCGCCTCGGCGGAGACCCGGATGCCCTCCGGGTTGTGCGCGGCGTCCACGATGATGGTCGGCGCGGTGCGGAGCACCTCCAGCCGGCCCGGGGAGGTGACAGAGGCGAAGGCCTCCTGCAGCACCTCGGAGTCGAGCGGCTTTTCGGCGCCGAAGAAGGCTTCCAGCGCGGCGACGGCGACGGCGGCGTTCTCCGCCTGGTGTGCGCCGTGCAGGGGCAGCAGCAGGTCTTCGTAGCGACCCGCAATGCCTTGGATGTTCACCATCTGGCCGCCGACGGCGACGGTGCGGGACTCGACGCCGAACTCCACGCCCTCGAAGCGGAACGGCACGTTTGCTTCCTTGGCCTTTTCCAGCAGCACCTGGGCCGCGTCGACGGGCTGCGCGGCGCTGATGAGGAACCCGCCGGGCTTGATGATGCCGGCCTTTTCGTAGGCGATCTCCTCGGTGGTCTCGCCGAGCAGCTCCGTGTGGTCCAGCGAAATCGGGGTGACCACGGCAACCTGGCCGTCGCCGACGTTGGTCGCGTCTGTGATGCCGCCGAGTCCCACCTCGATCACGGCGACATTGACCGGCTGGTCCGCGAACACCGCGAAGCCGAGGATGGTCAGGCATTCGAAGTAGGTCAGCCGCGGCTGGCCCTCGGCGACGAGCTCGCTGTCCACGATTTCCAGGTACGGGCGGATCTCGTCCCAGATCCGGACGAACGTCTCATCCGGCACCGGTTCGCCGTCGATGCTGATCCGCTCGGTGACCTTGGACAGGTGCGGGCTCGTGTACCGGCCGGTGCTCAGCCCGTGGGCGCGCAGGCCGGCCTCGATCATCCGGGCCGTGGAGGTCTTGCCGTTGGTGCCGGTGACGTGGATGATCGGGAACGCCTTGTTCGGCTCCCCCAGGATGTCCATGGCCCGGTGCAGCGGAGCCAGCCTCGGCTCCATCTTGTTTTCCGGCGCCCGGCCCAGCAGCTCGGCGTAGACGCTCTCTACGGAAAATTCGTCGCTCATGAATTATGCCCCTGCTTCAACGGTTACTTTTTCGACGCTGACCTGAGGTTCCTTGACCTCGGCGGGAACGGTGTCCAGCTCCACGGTCAGGGTCTCGGTCTTGACCAGCGCGGCGTGGGCCAGCAGCGCCTCGACGGTGTCCTGCGCCGCGGTGACGGTGGTGCGGATCCGGTCGCTGACGTTCAGCCCGGCGTCCTTGCGGGCCTGCTGGATGGCGCGGACCAGGTCGCGGGCGGTCCCTTCGGCTTCCAGCTCCGGGGTGACCTCGGTGTTGAGCACCACGAAGCCGCCGCCCGGCAGCACTGCCGCTGCGCGGGAGCCCTCGCCTTCGGCTGCTTCTGCCACCACGGTTTCCAGGGTGTATTCCTGCGGCTCGAGGGCGAGGCCACCGGCGGTGACCACACCGGCGTCGTCCACGGACCAGTCGCCGGACTTGGACCCCTTGATCGCCTGCTGGACGTTTTTGCCCAGCCGCGGGCCGGCCGCGCGGGCGTTGACCACGAGCTTCTGCTCGATGCCGAACTCCTCCGGGGAGGCGCTCTCGGCGTCGAGCAGGCGCACGGAGCGCAGGTTCAGTTCATCGGCGACGACGGCGGCGAAGCCTGCCAGCGCGTCCGCGCCGGGTGCCACGACCGTGAGTTCCTGCAGCGGCAGTCGCACGCGGAGGTTGGCGGCCTTGCGCAGCGAGGAGCCGGTGGAGCAGATCTGCTGGACCCGGTCCATCGCCTCAACCAGGCCGGCGTTGGCCGGGAACAGGTCCGCGTCCGGCCAGTCGGCCAGGTGCACGGAGCGCCCGCCGGTGAGGCCGCGCCAGATTTCCTCGGAGACCAGCGGCAGCAGCGATGCCGCGACCCGGCAGACGGTCTCCAACGCGGTGTAGAGCGCGTCGAAGGCGTCGACGTTCTCGTCGAAGAAGCGCTGGCGGCTGCGGCGGACGTACCAGTTGGTGAGCATGTCCAGGTAGCCGCGCAGTTCGTCGCAGGCCCCGGAGATGTCGTAGCTGTCCAGCTGCGCGGTCATGTTCCGGACCAGGTCCCCGGTGTTGGCCATCAGGTACTGATCCAGGGTGTCGGCGTAACCGTCGTAGCGCAGCTTCGCGTCGTACCCGTCCCCGCCGTTCGCGGCGTTCGTGTAGAGCGTGAAGAAGCTGTAGACGTTCCACAGCGGCAGGATGACCTGGCGGACGCCGTCCCGGATGCCCTGCTCGGTGACCACGAGGTTGCCGCCGCGCAGGATCGGGCTGGACATCAGGAACCAGCGCATCGCGTCGGAGCCGTCACGGTCCAGGACCTCGGAGACGTCCGGGTAGTTGCGCAGGCTCTTGGACATCTTCTGCCCGTCGGAGCCGAGCACGATGCCGTGGCTGATGACGTTGCGAAAGGCCGGCCGGTCGAACAGCGCGGTGGAGAGGATGTGCAGCATGTAGAACCAGCCGCGGGTCTGTCCGATGTACTCGACGATGAAGTCCGCCGGGTTGTGGGTGTCGAACCACTCCTCGTTCTGGAACGGGTAGTGGACCTGGCCGTACGGCATGGAGCCGGAATCGAACCAGACGTCCAGGACGTCCTCGACGCGGCGCATCACGGACTGGCCCTGTTCCGGGGTGCGGGGGTCGTCGGGGTTCGGGCGGGTGAGCTCGTCGATAAACGGCCGGTGCAGGTCCACCTGGCCGTCGTTGTTCAGCGGCAGCCGGCCAAAGTCGGCTTCGATCTCGGCGAGTGAGCCGTAGACGTCTGTGCGCGGGTAGTCCGGGTCGGTGGACTGCCAGACCGGGATGGGGCTGCCCCAGTAGCGGTTGCGGCTGATGGACCAGTCGCGGGCGTTGGCGAGCCACTTGCCGAACTGGCCGTCCTTGACGTTGCCCGGGATCCAGTTGATCTCCTGGTTCAGCTCGGACATGCGGTCCTTGAACTTGGTGACCTCGACGTACCAGGAGGACACCGCGCGGTAGATCAGCGGGTTGCGGCAGCGCCAGCAGTGCGGGTAGGAGTGCTCGTAGCTGGCCTGGCGGACCAGGCGGCCCTGGGCGCGGAGCACCTGGGTGATGGGCTTGTTGGCTTCGAAGACCTGGAGTCCGGCGATTTCGGCGAGGTCGCCGTGGCCGAAAAGCGGCAGGAACTTCGCGCCCTCGTCGACCGAGAGGACCACCGGGATCCCGGCCTCTTCACAGACCTTCTGGTCGTCTTCACCGTAGGCCGGCGCCTGGTGGACAATGCCGGTGCCGTCGGTGGTGGTGACATAGTCCGCCACGAGGACGCGCCAGGCGTTCTCGGTGCCGTACTTCTCGGCGTCGTGGAAGTAGTCCCAGAGCGGTTCGTAGCTCAGGCCTTCCAACTCGGCGCCGGTGTGGCGGGACGTGACGGCGGCCTCGGCCGCTGCGGCACCCTCGGCGCCGTCGCCGTAGCCGAGGTCCTTGGCGTAGGCGCCCAGCAGGTCCGCGGCGAGCAGGAAGCTGCCCGTGACGGGGGCCTCGGCCGAGGCGGCCTTGATCCCGTGCGGGCCGGCCGGCAGCACGACGTAGTTGATCGCGGGCCCGACGGCGAGCGCCAGGTTGGTGGGCAGCGTCCAGGGCGTGGTGGTCCAGGCGAGCGCCTGCACCCCGGCCAGCTGGCGGGACAGCGCCGACTCCCCCGCGGTGATCGGGAAGGTGACGGTGACGGTCTGGTCCTGGCGGTTCTTGTAGACATCGTCATCCATGCGCAGTTCATGGTTGGACAGCGGCGTCTCGTCCTTCCAGCAGTACGGCAGCACGCGGTAGCCGTTGTAGGTCAGGCCCTTTTCGTGCAGCTGCTTGAAAGCCCAGAGCACGGACTCCATGTACTCGACGTTGAGCGTCTTATAGTCGTTCTCGAAGTCCACCCAGCGCGCCTGGCGAGTGACGTAGCTCTTCCACTCGTCGGCGTACTTCATCACCGAGGCGCGGCAGGCGTCGTTGAACTTGTCGATGCCCATGGCCTCGATCTGGGTCTTGTCCGTCATGCCGAGCTGCTTCATGGCTTCCAGTTCGGCAGGCAGGCCGTGGGTGTCCCAGCCGAAGCGGCGCTCGACGCGGCGGCCGCGCTGGGTCTGGTAGCGGCCCACGAGGTCCTTGGCGTAGCCGGTCAGCAGGTGGCCGTAGTGCGGCAGGCCGTTGGCGAAGGGCGGGCCGTCATAGAATACGAATTCGTTGGACCCGTCTTTACCCGCATCCCGCTGGTCGATGCTGGCCTGGAAGGTGCCGTCCTGGTCCCAGTACTTGAGGATGCGCTCTTCGATCTCCGGGAACTTCACGGAAGCGGACACGCCTGAGGTGTTGGAAGCGGAGGTGCTGGCGCCTGACGGTGCGGCTGAGGCCTTTGGGTAATGGGTCATCTCGACATCCTGGGTTGAGCTGGTGAACAACGGGATTCATTCAGGATGCGAGGACGGCCCGTGTGTTGTCGGAACAACACCGGCACCGCGGTACCACCTCACTTACCGGCGCCGGTCCCGCCCTTTCCCTAAGAATCCAAGGAAAGCGCTGCACCGGCGGCGGCCGCTCGTTGACTGCTGTGACGGGCTTACCCGTCCGGTTCTACCGGCCCCGGCGCACAATGCTGCTGCGCCGGGGCGTTCTTCCGGAAGCTCACCGGTGATGGCCGGGTCAAAGCTGATACGTCGATGTTACCGGAAACTCCCAGCGGCTACCCGACGGACGGCGCGGGCTTGGGCAGTTTCATGCCGGACTCGGCCATGACGTCGCGCAACAGGTTCGGGTAGTCGGTGATGAGGCCGTCGACGCCGGCGCCGATCAGGGCGCGCATGGTGGGCTTGTCGTCGACAGTCCATGGAATGACCTGCATGCCCGCCGCGTGGGCGCGCCGGACCATGTCCGGGGTGACGTAGGGGACGTAGTCCGGGTCGGTGACCTTGCCGTTCTGCGGCGTGCCGTGCACCGGCGAGATGGCACTGAAGCCGAGCGACGCGGCCGAAGCGATCAGGTCGCCGCCAAAGTCGTCGGCGTCGATGCCGCCAAGCCAAGGGGACTTCCCCGGCTGGCCTGCCTGCAGGAAGTCCTTGTTGGTCAGTGCCACGGTCGGGATCTGCGGCGCGCGCTGCTGCACCAGCCGCAGTGCACCCCAGTCGAAGCTCTCGATCGAGACGCGGTGCTGCATGTGGGCCTTGCTGATCTCACGCAGGGCCACGTCAACGAACTGCTCGCGCGGGGCGGTTTCCTGGGGAGCACCGGCTTCGACCTTGGTCTCGATATTGAACTTCACCTGGCTGGCCCGGTGCGCGTTCGTCATGGCGAACACCTCGGCAAGGGTCGGCATTTTGGCGCCCGGGGCGGCCTGCTGGCCGGGGAACTCGGGCTGGGTGAGTGAGCCGCAGTCCAGGCTGCGGACCTGCGCGAAGGTCAGGTCCTTGATGTACTTACCCACGTACGGGTACTGAGGGTCGTTCGGCGTGACCGGCGCGGTGTCCAGGCATTTCTTGCCGCTGATCTTCCGGTCATGGGTGATGACTTCACGGCCGTCCTTGGTGATCTGGAGATCCAGCTCGAGGGTGGAGACGCCGGTCTCGATGCCCTTGGCAAAGGACGCCAGGGTGGACTCGACGGTCAGGCCGATGCCGCCGCGGTGGGCCTGGAGGTCGAAGTGGTTGTCGCCGCCGTTCGGGTTGGTGTCGGCAGCATGGGCCTGGACGGAAGTGGCAAGGAGCAGGGCCGCGCCGAGTGCGGCGGCGCCGACAATCGAACCAGCGGGCTTCGTGGGGGTGCGCATGGGAAGGAGTCTCCACTCTGGTGGTGTGCAGTTGCCCACCCACGGTGTCCTCCGCCGGCCAACTCCCAGCCACCCCTGTCCGACTACCGTGCAACGCATGGGTGAACGTCCGGGGGCGGCCCGCTGGGCCCGACGACGGAGCCCGGTGCGCCCCGGCGGTTGCCGCTAGCCCTTGCGGATCACCTTGAAGTTGGAGGCCTGCGCCACCGGGCGGATCACGATCTGGTCCAGGTTGACGTGGTGCGGCGCGGCGACCGCAAAGCGGACGACGTCGGCGACGTCGGCGGCCGTCAGCGGCTTCTCGACGCCGGCGTAGACCTTTTCCGCGGCGCCCTGGTCACCGAGCCGGTTGAGTGAGAACTCCTCGGTCTGCACCATGCCGGGGGCCACCTCGATCACCCGCAGGTTGTGCTCGGCCTCTTCCAAGCGCAGGGCACCGGTGAGGGCGTGCTGGGCGAACTTCGCGGCGTTGTAGCCGCCGCCGCCCTCGTAGGCGGACAGCCCCGCCGTCGAGGTCAGGTTCAGGACGGTGCCTTCGCCGCAGGCACGCAGCATCGGCAGGAACGCGCGGGTGAGCTTCATGGTGCCGAGCACGTTGACCTCGTACATCCACGCCCAGTCCTCGGTCTTGGCCTCGGCCACCTTGTCCGCGCCGCGGGCACCGCCGGCGATGTTGATCAGGGTGTCGATGCCGCCGGCGCGGGTCACCTCATCCACCAGCCGCGCGACGTCGGCGTCGTCTGTCACATCGGCGGGGACCGCGACGGCGCCGGTCTCGGCGGCGAGCGCCTCCAGCCGTTCGGCACGGCGGGCGACGGCGAAGACGGTCCAGCCTTCCTGCCGGAGCGCGCGCACGGTGGCCTGCCCGATCCCGGTGCTGGCGCCGGTGACGACGGCGGCTTTTGCTGTAGTTGCAGTTCCTGCGTTGTGGATTCCCTCAGTCATGGCACCACCCTATGGGAATCGGCGGCTCATTTCCTGCCCCGCCCGAGGAACTCCAGCAGCACCCGGGCGTGGTTGGTCTCCGGGTCCCGGGCGCCGAACAGCAGGGTCACCTTCCCGTGTTCGGTCGCCAGTTCCCGCAGGGTGCCAACGGCGGGGTTGGATTCGAGCTCCGCCTCGTAGGCGGCGCGGAAGTCCGCGAAGCGTTCCTGCATGTGCGCAAATTCGGTGCGCAGCGGCGGCGAGGGCGCCACTTCCTTGAGCCACAAGTCCAGTCGCGCCCGTTCTTTGCTGACTCCGCGCGGCCAGAGCCTGTCCACCAAAACCCGGCAACCGTCGTCGTCGGCGGTCTCGTCGTAGATGCGCTTGATCGCGAAACTTCCGGTATTTTCCTCCATAGTGGTGCAGGTTATTGCACTTAGATTCGCGAAACTAGCGAAGCGCGGTGAAGCGAAGTGTAAAGAACTGCAAGAATTGACCCATGGCTGAAGACACTCAGGGTACAGACACGCCCACCACTGCCCCCATCAACGTTCCGGACAAGCCCGCCCTCGAGGGGCTCGAAGTCGCCCTCACCCGGCGCTGGCTTGACGAAGGGACCTACAAGTTCGACCGGGAGACCGCCCGGGAGCAGGTCTACTCGATCGACACTCCCCCGCCCACCGCGTCGGGGTCCCTGCACGTGGGGCACATGTTCTCCTACACCCAGACCGACGTCCTGGCCCGCTACCAGCGGATGACCGGCAAGAACGTCTTCTACCCGATGGGCTGGGACGACAACGGCCTGCCCACCGAGCGCCGGGTGCAGAACTACTACGGCGTGCGCTGCGATCCGGCCACCCCCTACGACGCCGGGTACCGGCCGCCGGCGGAGCCCGCCAAGAACCAGCGCGACTTCGACGTCGTCTCGCGCCGGAACTTCATCGAACTCTGCGAGGAACTCGCCGTCGAGGACGAAAAGGTCTTCGAGAACCTCTTCCAGACCCTCGGCCTGTCGGTCGACTGGGACCTGACCTACCGCACCATCGACGACAAGTCCCGCGCCATCTCGCAGCGGGCGTTCCTGGCCAACCTGACCGCCGGGGATGCCTACATGGCCGAGGCACCCACGCTGTGGGACGTCACCTTCCGCACCGCAGTGGCCCAGGCCGAGCTGGAGGACCGCGAGGTCGCCGGCGCGTACTACCGCTACCCGTTCTTCACCGCCGAGGGCGAGAAGATCTACATCGAGACCACCCGCCCCGAGCTGCTCGCCGCGTGTGCCGCCCTGGTGGCGAATCCCGACGACGAGCGGTACCAGCCGCTCTTCGGCAAGACGGTGACCTCTCCCCTGTTCGGCGTCGAGGTGGAGGTCAAGGCCCACCCGCTCGCGAAGGCGGACAAGGGTTCCGGCATCGCCATGGTCTGCACCTTCGGCGACCTCACTGACGTCACTTGGTGGCGCGAGCTGCAGCTGCCAACCCGCGCGATCGTCGGCCGCGACGGCCGCATCATCGGCGAAACCCCGGACTGGATCACGTCCGCGGAAGGCCGGGCCGCGTTCGAGGCGATCGCCGGCAAGACGGTCTTCAGCGCCAAGGAAGGCGTGGTGGAGCTGCTCGCCGCCGCGGACCTGCTCGACGGCGAACCGAAGAAGATCATGCACCCGGTCAACTTCTTCGAAAAGGGCGACAAGCCCCTCGAGGTCGTCACCTCCCGCCAGTGGTACATCCGCAACGGCGGCCGTGACGAGGAGCGGCGCAAACGCCTGGTCGGCCGCGGCAACGAGATCGAATTCCACCCGTCCTTCATGAGGTCCCGCTACGAGAACTGGATCACCGGTCTGAACGGGGACTGGCTGGTCTCCCGCCAGCGGTTCTTCGGCGTGCCGGTGCCGGTCTGGTACCCGCTCGACGCCGACGGCAACCCGGACTACGACGCGCCCATCCTGCCCGCCGACGGGCAGCTGCCGGTGGACCCCGCCGCGGATGCGGCCCCCGGCTACGAGGAGGCCCAGCGCGATGTGCCGGGCGGCTTCACCGGCGACGCGGACGTCCTGGACACTTGGGCCACCTCGTCGCTGACCCCGCAGATCGTGGGCGGTTGGAGCACCGATGAGGCACTCTTCGCCAAGGTCTTCCCGTTCGACGTGCGCCCGCAGGCGCACGACATCATCCGGACCTGGCTGTTCTCCACTGCCGTCCGCGCCGATGCCCTGCAGGACGTCGCACCGTGGAAGCACGCGGCGATCTCCGGCTGGATCCTGGACCCGGACCGCAAGAAGATGTCCAAGTCCAAGGGCAACGTGATCGTCCCGACCGACGTGCTCAACGAATACGGCTCGGACGCCGTCCGCTACTGGGCGGCCTCGGCCAAGCTCGGCGCGGACACCGCCTACGAGATCGCGCAGATGAAGATTGGCCGTCGTCTGGCGATCAAGCTCCTCAATGCGTCCAAGTTCGTGCTGAACCTCGGCGCCACCGAGGACTCGGTGGTCTCTTCCGACCTCTCGGTCCTCACCAATCCCCTGGACCGCGCCGTGCTTGCCCAGCTCTCAGACGTGGTCCAGCAGGCCACCAAAGCGTTCGAGAACTACGACTACGCCCGGGCGCTGCAGATCACCGAAAGCTTCTTCTGGCACTTCACCGATGACTACGTGGAGCTGATCAAGGACCGCGCCTACGGTGCCGCCGGCGAGGCCCAGCAGGCGTCCGTGCTGGCCGCGCTGGCGACGAGCCTGGACACCCTGCTGCGGCTTTTTGCGCCGTTCCTGCCGTTCGCCACGGAGGAAGTCTGGGGCTGGTGGCGGACCGGCTCGGTGCACCGCGCGCAGTGGCCGGCCGCCGTGGACATCGACGGCGACACCACCCTGCTCGCCACCGTGGGCGCGGCGCTGGGCGGCATCCGCAAGGCCAAGTCCGAGGCCAAGGTCAAGCAGCGCACCGAGGTGCTCTCCGCGACCATCACGGCGTCGGAGTCCCTGACCACGCAGCTGAAGGCCGGACTGGGCGACCTCAAGGCCGCGGCCAACGCGCGTGAGCTGGCGCTGGTGGCCGGCGAGGGCGAACTGACCGTGAGCGACGTCGTGCTGGTCCCCGCCGAGGAGCCCGCCCAGGCGTAACCCACGCAAAGCGACAACAAAGAAGAAGGCCCTCCGGCCGGCTCACGCCGGGCGGAGGGCCCTCTTCTGTTCTGGGTCTTCTGTTCTGGGTCTTCTGCTCTGGGTCTTCCGGGCTCAGATCCCGGTGGTGGCCTCGAAGTGCGTCAGGACCGGCGGGGCGGCCAGGAGGTCTCCCAGCCCGCTGGCTCCCTCGCCCGCCCGCCAGGCGCGGTAGGCGGAGTCGTGCTCCAGGGACGCCCACTGTTCCACGACGAGGATGTGCGCCGGATCCGCATTGTCGACCAGCACATCGACGCCAAGGCAGCCGTCGAACGCCCGGGTGTCGGCGAGAATGTCGCGGAGCACGGCCGGCGCCGTGGGCAGGGATTCCGCTTTGAGGGTCAGGTCAAGGTGGGCTGTGATGGGCATGGCACTCCAATGGTCGCGTGGTCAGCTTGCTCACTGGAGGCAACAGCGGCGCTTCCGGACTTGTTCCCTCGACGCCGTGCCGGTCCTCTGCCGCCCTTAGGTGGCAGAACCCCGGCCTCGCCGTTCCGCCTCGCTGATGGCCCAGGCCGCGTTGACCAGTCCGATGTGGCTGAACGCCTGCGGGAAGTTGCCCAGCAGCTCACGGCTGTCCGGGGCCACCTCCTCGGCCATCAGTCCCAGGCCGGTGGCGAATCCGGCGGCCCGCTCGAAGACCGCCCTGGCCCTTTCCGTCAGCCCGGCCAGGGCAAGGGCGTGTGCGAGCCAAAACGTGCACAGCAAAAACGCGCCCTCCTCGCCCGGGAGCCCGTCGTCGCCGTGGTACCGGTAGACCAGCCCGCGGGTGTCGGTGAGCCGGTGCTCGATGGCCTCGATCGTGGCCAGGAACCGGGGATCGCCGGCCGGCAGGAATCCGACGATCGCCAGCATGAGGGCAGAGGCGTCGAGTTGCTCGCTCCCGTACGCCTGGGTGTACGCGCCCGCGGCCTCGCTCCAGCCGTTGTCGCGGATGGAGGCGGCGATCTGTTCCCGGGCGTCCGTCCAGCGGGGCACCCGGTCGCTCGCCTGCAGCATCCCGGCGAGGGTAATCGCACGGTCCACCGCCACCCAGCACATCAGCTTGGAATACAGGTAGTGCCGGGGGTCGCCGCGGACCTCCCAGATCCCCTGGTCCTGATTCTGCCAGCGGGCCATGGCGGCGTCGGCCGCGTCGGCGAGGAAGCGCAGGGTCTCCGGTGCCAGCTCCGCCAGGAATTCCGGCATGGTGGCTGCGGCGTCCAGCAGTTCGCCATAGACATCGAGCTGCCGCTGGTTCCAGGCGCCGTTGCCGACGCGCACCGGTGCACTGGACCGCCAGCCGGGGAGGTGGTGCAGCACCCGTTCGGGCAGGTCCCGTTCTCCCCCGATCCCGTACATGATTTGCAGCTCTTCGCCGCCGGCGAGCTGGCGGGCGGCGGCCGTGGCGAGGAACTGGAAGAACTTGCCCGCCTCGTCCGGACAGGCCGCCACCCACAGGGCCTGCAGCGTCATGCTGGCGTCCCGGACCCAGGTGTAGCGGTAGTCCCAGTTGCGCGTGCCGCCGGCAACCTCGGGCAGCGAGGTGGTCGGTGCGGCCACGATCGCACCGCTCGGGTAGTAGCTCAGGGCCTGCAGGACCCGGCCGCTGCCTGCCACCAGCGCCTGCCACGGACCGCTGTAGCTCTGGTGGATTCCGGACCAGCTTGTCCAGCCCTCGACGGTGTCCGTAAGCCGGCCGGCCATCTCCTGCTGGCTCCAGAACGACGGCGCTTCGTCCTGGCCGCGCTGGCGGTGCAGGGCGAAGCCAACAGCGTCACCGGCGCGGAGGCGCAGGACGGCGCGCGCCGTGCCGCCGTCGAGCTCGAACGGCACCGGGGAGGAAAGGGCGAGTTCCTCGGCGTCGGCGCGGGCCAGGACGCCGCCGTCGACGTTGTGAAGCATTGGAAGGATGAGGCCGTAGCCGGGCCGCGGCGCGAAACTGACCTCAACCTCCACGGTCCCCGCGGTGCAGGCCAGCCGGCGCAGCAACGTTCCGGGGGACGCCTGGCCGAGGTCGTGGCCGCGCCGGCCGGAGCCGAGGACCAGGGCGTCGCTCACCGTCAGTCGCCCGCGGGCGGTGGTGTGGAGCGACTCCAGCACCATGGACGGGCCCACGTACCGCCGGGTGGTTGTGTACTGGCCGGCAGGCCGGATGGACCAAAAGCCGGCCTCCTCGCCCAGCAGCCGGCCGAAGACCGAGGGGCTGTCGAAGCGGGGGAAACAAAGCCAGTCCACGGAGCCTGCGGCGCTGACCAGCGCGGCGGACCAGCAGTCGGACAGCAGGGCGTAGTCCGCGATGGGCTCGGTGCTCATGGCACCAATCTGAGGCCATTTTTGGGCAAAGGGGAAGCCCCATCAGCTTTTTGCGGTTGGTGGGGCTTCGACTTTTCGATCACCACGTGACGTCTTAGGTAATCTGGCGGGATCCTTGGAATTTCAGGTCTTCCTACCTCGTCACTGGTAGCCATCATCTGACTTTGCCGAAGGCTGCGTCGGATGAGTGTCACTGAATCTTTGGTTCCTGCGTCCCGCTTCTTTCGAAGTGGGTAAGTTCTATTGTTCTCCCGAGGTTGTGGATGCACAAGGGCCCCGGCGGAACTACATGGGAGTAGTTCTTCCAGGGCCCTCGCGGTCGCTGCCGGGGGCTGCCTAGCTGAAAACGGGGCTCTCGGTGCGGCTGCGCTTGAGTTCGAAGAAGTACGGGAAGGAGGCGAGGGCGACGGTGGCGTCCCACAGCTTGCCAGCGTCCTCGCCGCGCGGGATGCGGGTGAGCACGGGGCCGAAGAACGCCGTGCCGTTGAACGCCACCACCGGGGTGCCGACGTCCTGGCCGACCAGGGAGATGCCGCCTTCGTGGCTGGCGCGCAGCTGGGCGTCGAACTCGTCGCTCTGGCCGGCGGCCGCGAGCTCGGCCGGCAGTCCTGCCTCGGCCAACGACTTGGCGATGACCTCGGCGATGTCCTTGTTGCCCTCGTTGTGGATCTTGGTGCCCATGGCGTCATAAAGCGGCTTGATGTACTCGGCGCCATGCTTCTCGGCGGCGGCCACGATCACCCGCACCGGGGCCCAGGCCTTGACCAGGAATTCCTTGTACTCGGCCGGCAGCTCGTCCCGGCCTTCGTTCAGGACGGCCAGGCTCATCACGTGCCATTCGGTCTTGATGTCGCGGACATCTTCCACTTCGCTGATCCAGCGCGACGTCACCCAGGCGAAGGGGCACATGGGGTCAAACCAGAAGTCAGCTTTATTCGTCATGGTCTCAGGCACAGGAGTTCTCCTTTGGAAGTCAACGGGGACGCGGAACCGCGGCGGGCCGGCGGAAATGGCCGCGGACGGCACGGAGCATCAGTTAGTCATAGCGAAGCTGCCGGCGGATTTATTCCGGAACTTCCCCGGCGCGCTGCGCGGTTCGGATCAGGCGGACTTACGGCGTTTGACGTCGTGGGCGATCAAGGTGGGCGGGGCCTTCTTGGCCACAACGTCCTCGGTGATGACCACGCTGGCGACGTCGTCGCGACTCGGCAGGTCGAACATCACCGGGAGCAGGACTTCCTCCATGATGGCCCGGAGGCCGCGGGCACCGGTGCCGCGTTCCAGAGCCTGGTCAGCGATCAGGTCCAGGGCCTCGTCCTCGAACACCAGCTCGACGCCGTCGAGCTGGAACATTTTCTGGTACTGCTTGACCAGCGCGTTCTTGGGCGTGGAGAGAATCTGGATCAGCGCCGGCCGGTCCAGGTTCGAGACCGTGGTGATGACCGGGAGCCGGCCGATGAATTCGGGGATAAGGCCGAACTTCAGCAGGTCCTCGGGCATGACTTCGCCGTAGGAGTCCGCGTTGTTCTTGACCTCGTTCAGCGGGGCGCCGAAGCCGATGCCCTTGCGGCCCGAGCGCGACCCGATGATCTCCTCCAGGCCGGCGAAGGCGCCGGCCACGATGAAGAGCACGTTGGTGGTGTCGATCTGGATGAATTCCTGGTGCGGGTGCTTGCGTCCGCCCTGCGGCGGGACGGAGGCGACCGTGCCTTCGAGGATCTTCAGCAGCGCCTGCTGCACCCCCTCGCCCGAGACATCTCGGGTGATGGAGGGGTTCTCGCTCTTGCGCGAGATCTTGTCGATCTCATCGATGTAGATGATGCCCTGTTCAGCCTTCTTGACGTCGTAGTCCGCGGCCTGGATCAGCTTGAGCAGGATGTTTTCGACGTCCTCACCCACGTAGCCGGCCTCGGTCAGGGCGGTGGCGTCAGCCACGGCGAAGGGGACGTTGAGGCGCCGGGCGAGGGTCTGCGCGAGGTAGGTCTTGCCGCAGCCGGTGGGTCCGATCAGCAGGATATTGGACTTGGCGATCTCGACGTCGTCGTGGTGGCCGCCCTCGGCAAGGGTGCCGCTCTTGGGTGCGTGGCCGGCCTGGATCCGCTTGTAGTGGTTGTAGACGGCGACGGCGAGGGACCGCTTGGCGGGCTCCTGGCCGATGACGTATTCCTGCAGGAAGTCGAAGATCTCGCGGGGCTTGGGCAGCTCGAAGCTCCCCAGGTCAGCTACTTCGGCGAGTTCTTCTTCAATGATCTCGTTGCAGAGTTCAATGCACTCGTCGCAGATGTAGACGCCGGGCCCGGCAATGAGCTTGCGGACCTGCTTCTGGCTCTTTCCGCAGAAAGAACACTTCAGCAGATCGGTGCTCTCGCCAATCCGAGCCATATGTGAACCCCTTAGTATCTTGCTGCCGGCTGGGTCGTGCTCCTGTGCAGCGCTGCACCCGTTACTGGAATCACGGACGTTCCTCGCGGGACGTGAGGCCGTGACAACTTCCACTCTAGGTCACTTTCGGCCTGATGGGTGGAAAGGAGACGCCGGTGCGGCCCATTTCTGCTTGAGCTGCACCGGCGTCGTGGTTGAACTGCCGTGTTGCTACTTGGTGATCGCCTGCGGCTTGATCTTGCGGGAGTCAAGCACCTGGTCGATCAGGCCGTAGCTCATGGCCTCGGCGGCCGTGAGGATCTTGTCGCGTTCGATGTCGTTGTTGACCTGCTCCGAGGTGCGGCCGGAGTGCTTGGCCAGGGTGTCCTCCAGCCAGGAGCGCATCCGCATGACCTCGGCGGCCTGGATCTCCAGGTCGGAGGCCTGTCCGCCCTGGCCGCCGGAGAGGGCCGGCTGGTGGATCAGGACGCGTGCGTTCGGCAGGGCCAGGCGCTTGCCCGGGGTGCCCGCGGCGAGCAGCACGGCGGCCGCACTCGCGGCCTGGCCCAGGCAGACCGTCTGGATCTCCGGGCGGATGTACTGCATCGTGTCGTAGATCGCCGTCATGGCGGTGAAGGAGCCGCCCGGGGAGTTGATGTAAAGCGTGATGTCGCGGTCCGGGTCGGTGGACTCGAGCACCAGCAGCTGCGCCATCACGTCGTCGGCGGAGGCGTCGTCGACCTGGACGCCCAGGAAGATGATGCGGTCCTCGAACAGCTTGGTGTAGGGGTCCTGGCGCTTGAAGCCGTAGGGGGTCCGCTCTTCAAACTGCGGCAGCACGTAGCGGCTGGTCGGCAGGTTACCGGCAGTCGATCCGAAGTTGTAGTCCATGTTCATTGCTCCTGAAGTCGGTTCTGTCTGCGTGCCGGTTAGTTTTCGGTGCCGGCGTCGGCGTTGGTTCCGCCGCCGCCTGCCACGGACCCGGCGTGCGCCGCGATCTTGTCGAAGAAGCCGTATTCGAGGGCTTCGGGCGCCGTGAACCACTTGTCGCGGTCGTTGTCCTTGAGGATGGTCTCCACGGTCTGTCCGGTCTGTTCGGCGGTCAGTTCGGCCATGACCTTCTTCATGTGCAGGATCAGCTCGGCCTGGATCTTGATGTCCGAGGCGGTGCCGCCGATGCCGCCGGAGGGCTGGTGCATCAGGATGCGGGCGTTCGGAGTGGCGTAGCGCTTGCCCTTGGTGCCGGAGGAGAGCAGGAACTGGCCCATCGAGGCGGCCAGGCCGGTGGCGACGGTGACGACGTCGTTCGGGATGAACTGCATCGTGTCGTAGATGGCCATGCCGGCGGTGACGGAGCCGCCGGGCGAGTTGATGTACAGGTAGATGTCCTTCTCGGGGTTTTCGGCCGAGAGCAGCAGCAGCTGCGAGCAGATCGCGTTGGCGTTCTCGTCGCGGACCTCGGAGCCGAGCCAGATAATGCGCTCTTTCAGCAGGCGGTTGTAAATGTAGTTATCCTGGGCTGCCGGATCGACGGTAGCCATCCGGGGTGCCCCTGCTTGCTGTGACATGTGTACTTACCTCTCGCTGGCGACGGTGACGCCACTGGACGGCATCACTGAACTTTCCTACATGGACACTAACGGTTTTCGCGGCTGCTTTGTGCTCAGGCGCAGGGCTGTTCGCTGACGGCGCACGATTGCCCGGAAGGGTTCATTGCAGGCTTAAAAAGCCGCACCCCCGGATCAGTGATCCGGGGGTGCGGGCAGGAACTGCGGGAACCGTGGGTGCTAGAACTTCACGGCCGCGGGGTCGTCGTTCTTGGGCGCTTCGGCAGCTGCCGCGTCGTCGGTGGACTCGGCGGGTGCTTCGGCTGCGGCTGCCTCGTCGGTGGCGTCGGCTTCGAAGGAGGCCTCTTCGCCGCCGGGGCGGACGAAGTCGCTCAGGTCAACCTTGTTGCCCTCGGAGTCGGTGACCTCGGCCTGGCCCAGGACCACGGCGAGTGCCTTGCGGCGGCGCACCTCGGAAACCATCATGGGAACCTGGCCGCTCTGATCGATGATCTGCGCGAACTGGTTCGGATCCATGCCGTACTGGCCGGCGGTGGTGACGATGTAGTCGATCAGCTCGTTCTGAGTGACGTTGACTTCTTCCTTTTCGGCGATTGCGTCAAGGATGATCTCGTTCTGGAAGGCACGCTCCGTGTTGGCCTTGACCTCGGCGCGGTGTTCCTCGGTGTCGTGCTCGCCTTCGCCGTGGGAGTTCTCGGCGCTGAAGTGCTGCTCAAGCTGCTCTTCGACGACGGATTCCGGAACCGGCACCTCTACGAGCTCGACGAGCTTGTCCAGGACCTTGTCGCGGGCCTCTACGCCCTGCTCGACCGTCTTGGAGTCGGCGGCCTGCTTGGCGAGGTCCTCGCGGAGCTCCGCCAGAGTGTCGAACTCGGACGCCAGCTGGGCGAAGTCGTCGTTGGCCTCGGGAAGCTCGCGCTCCTTGACGGCCTTGACGACAACCTTGACCTGCGCGGCCTCGCCGGCGTGGTCGCCGCCCACGAGGGTGGTGTCGAAGATGGCGTCTTCGTCGGCGCTCAGGCCGGTGACGGCTTCGTCGAGGCCTTCGAGCATGGTGCCGGCGCCGACCTGGTAGGACAGGCCTGACGCAGAGTCGACCTCGGCGCCGTCGATCGAGGCGGTGATGTCGATCGTGAGGAAGTCACCGTCGGCGGCGGGGCGGTCAACGGACTTGAGCGTGCCGAAGCGGCCGCGCAGCTCGTCGAGGGCCTTGTCGACGTCGGCGTCGGACGACTCGGCAGCCGCGACCTCGACCTTGATGCCGGAGTAGTCCGGGAGTTCGATTTCGGGGCGCACGTCGACCTCGGCGTGGAACTTCAGTTCGCCGTCGGTGGCGGACGGATCCGGCACCTCGGTGATTTCGACCTCGGGACGGCTCAGCGGGCGGATGCCGGTTTCCTGCACGGCAGCCTGGTACCAGCCGTTGAGGCCTTCGTTGATGGCCGTTTCCAGGACGTAGCCG
This sequence comes from Arthrobacter sp. YAF16, assembly GCF_052113385.1. Lineage (NCBI taxonomy): Bacteria > Bacillati > Actinomycetota > Actinomycetes > Micrococcales > Micrococcaceae > Arthrobacter > Arthrobacter sp. YAF16. The sequence continues at coordinate 1,279,910 of NZ_JBFRDC010000001.1, read as the reverse complement.
CGGCCAACGCGCTGGTCAATGAGCTTGGAGGGGACTTTGCCCTTGCGGAACCCGGGAACCTGGATCTGCGAAGCAACAGTCTTGTATGCCTCTGCGATGCTGGGCTTCAATTCCTCAAAGGGGACCTCAACATTGAGCTTGACCCGCGTAGGGGTGAGGTTCTCGACAGCGCTCTTCACAGTCTAAGTACTCCTGGTTTTGGGGGATGGGGTTCTGCAACGCCACATATCTGGCAGTTGCTGCAGAGTCGGGGTGACAGGATTTGAACCTGCGACTTCCTGCTCCCAAAGCAGGCGCTCTAGCCAAGCTGAGCTACACCCCGTAAGTGCACAGAACAGTCTACGGTCATACTGTGCTGATTTGCACATTTGACACTGGGGGCCTGAATTGGGTTTAGTTGTATCCGGCTTCAACAGCCGCCCGGAAGTTTTGCTGAAGTTCCAGCAAATTCCCGGGGACGTAGCTTAATGGTAAAGCCTCAGTCTTCCAAACTGATTACGCGGGTTCGATTCCCGTCGTCCCCTCCGAATATGACGAAGCTTGGGCCCCTCCCCGGAGGGGCTTTTTTCGTGTCCACCCCGCCATGATCCGTCACGGGGACGCGGTGCACCGGCCGGTTCAGGCCCGCTGGCAGGCCGGGCACCAGTAGAGCTTCCGGGCGGCGTGCTCGGTCAGTGCCACGGCTGCGCCGCAGTCCCGGCAGTCCAGGCCCTGCCGGCGGTAGACGAAGTGCGCTTCCTCAGGCTCCGGCAGCCTGTCGCCCTGCCCTTTCCCGTCGCCCTGCCCTGCCCCGTCGCCCCGCCCTGTCCAGTAGCTTGCCGGGGTGGTGATGATCCGGCCGTCGCGGACGCCATCGGACATCATCGCCACGGTGTCATCCCAGAGCAGCCCGGCGGATTCTGCCGGCAGGGCGCTCCCGGGCAGCCAGGGGTCCAGCCGCTGCCGGAACAGCAGCTCGGCGCGGTAGACGTTGCCGACGCCGGCAATCACCTTTTGGTCCATCAGCAGGGTGGCCAGCGGCGTGCGCTTTTTCGCCAGGGCGGCGATGAAGTCCTCCCGGTCCCCCGGGAGGTTCCGCAGCGGATCCGGGCCCAGCCGTGCCGTGACGGCTTCGGCCTCGGTTTCGGTCAGCGTCTCGCAGGTGGTCGCCCCGCGCAGGTCCGCCCACCCGTGCGTGCCGGCCAGCCGGACCCGGACCGCGCCCACCGGAGCCGGTGGGCCCGCGTACACGGGATCCGCGCCGCCGTCACTGTAGACCTCCCGCTCCCCTACTTTTCGGGGCGCGCCAATGCTGGAGGCCCCGCGGAAGTCCGCATCGCCGCCGAAGTCCCACGCGCCGTACAGCCCAAGGTGGACATGCAGGACCAGCCCGTGGTCGAAGTCGAGGAACAGGTGCTTCCCATGCGCCACGGACCCGGTGAGGACGTGGCCGTCCAGCAGGGCGGCACCGTGCACAAAACGTCCCTGCGGGCTGGACACGGCGAGCCGCTCCCCCGCGAAGACGTCCGCGAACTGGCGCGCCAGCCGATGGACCGAATGCCCCTCCGGCACTACTCGACGACCTCGCCGGTGGTTTCGTAGCTGGCGATCTTGCCGATCCGGCGGACGTGGCGCTCATCGTTGCTGAAGGGCTCGGTCAGGAAGGCCTCGATGATGGCGGTGGCCTCGTCGACGCTGTGCTGGCGGCCGCCCACGGCCACGACGTTGGCGTCGTTGTGCTCACGGGCCAGCTTTGCCGTGGAGAGGTTCCAGGCCAGGGCGGCCCGGGCGCCTTTGACCTTGTTGGCGGCGATCTGCTCGCCGTTGCCGGAACCGCCCAGGACGATTCCCAGCGCGGGGGTGCCGGCTTCCTGGTCGGCCACAACGGCGCGGGCGGCGTTGATGCAGAACGAGGGGTAGTCGTCCAGGGCGTCGTAAACCTTCGGCCCATGGTCCACCACGTCGTAGCCCTTCGCTCGGAGGTGGGCCACCAGATGGGCACTGAGCTCCATACCGGCGTGGTCGGTGGCGATGTGGACGCGCGGGAAATCCGGGGCAGTGGTCACGGCGTATCCGTTCTGTGGGGCGCCGGTGGACTCTCGGCGCGGCTGATCAGGGCTCGTCCCAGCCTACTAGGGCTACGCCGCGGGCGCCCCGCCGTTGCGGCGAGCCCGCGCCGCCACGCGGGAGAGCACCTGCGCGACGTTGTCCGCCGTCGTTGCGCTGCCCCCGCTCACCGCCAGCCGTCGGCCGTCGGAGCGGTCGACGACGACGGCGGGGCCGCTGCTGACCAGCATCGCCGTCGTGGCGCCGTGGCTCCGGTAGCCCCAGCCGCCGTAGTCGGCGGCCTTGACCTCTTTCGGCGTCGCCGAATCGATGGCCGCCGCTGGAACATCCATGACCCGGACGAACCCGGCCGCGAACACCCGCAGGCCGCTCCGGTCCACCCGGATGCGGGCGAAGAGGAACACGGCGGCCAGCAGAGCGACCGCCACGAGCAACGCGGCCAGCCACGGCACGGCAACGGTGAGCAGGGCCGCGGGGAACAGCGTGGCAATCCCGAGCATCACAAACACCGAGCTGCGGGCGTGGACCCAGAGGCTCACGGAATCGCCGGCCAGTTCGGGGTCCAGCTCCCGTTCCAGCGCGGCCTGCGCGGCTCTTTCGTCCTCGGTGGACCACCGCTCGTCCGCCTTGAAGACGAAGCCCATCACCACCCCGAGGCCCAGGGCCGCGCCGCTGCCCATGGCCAGGACGGCCACGTCCACGCGGGACTCCCGCGCATCGGCCAGCCCCAGCTGGCCCACGAGTACGGCGGCAAGGACGGTGGTGACGAAAAGGCTTACCGCCAGCCCGGCGCCCATCATGAACCGGCGCATCAGGGCCGGCCGGGACAGCGGCGCCGCCTGCAGCAGGACGGCCCAGCCGACCAGAACGATCATTGCCGCACCAACCCCCACCACTGCTCCAAAGGGCGCAAAATCGGCGGCGCCGGCGCCGGTCCAGCGGACGGCCAGCGGCTCGGGCAGGTCCACACGGATCAGCAGCGCGCACACCACGAAGGCGACGGCCAGCATGAGCGGGAAACCCACGGCGAAACGCAGGGCCCTGGCGTCAACGGAATCCCGGATCTTTCCCATGAACCCAACGCTACCCCTGCCGGGGCCCGCCGGAGGGGACGCGCTGTGAGGTGGACAACTTGCCAACGCACCACAACGTGAAAGAATAATTTCACAGTATCGTTTCCACCGTTCCCACCATTTCTGGAGGCACCTCTTGCCCGGTATGAACCTCACACGCGCCGAAGCCCGCGAGCGCGCCGAACTGATCGCCGTCGACTCCTACGAGGTCAGCCTCGACCTGACCCGTGGCGAAAAGGTCTTTGGCTCCACCACCGCCGTGAAGTTCACGGCCAAGCCGGGGTCCTCGACTTTCATCGACGCCGTGACCCACACGGTGCACAGCGTCACGCTCAACGGCCGCGAGCTGGATCCCGCGGAGGTCTCCGACGGCATCCGGATCCAGCTGACGGACCTGGCCGCCGAGAACGAGCTCCTGGTGGTCGCGGACGCGCCCTACATGAACACGGGCGAGGGACTGCACCGCTTCGTGGACCCGGTGGACAACGAGGTCTACCTGTACACCCAGTTCGAGGTTCCGGATTCCCGGCGCATGTTCGCCGTCTTCGAGCAGCCAGACCTCAAGGCCAGCTTCAGCTTCACGGTCACCGCGCCCTCCCACTGGGACGTCGTCTCCAACTCCCCTACCCCGGTGCCGGTGGAAACCATCCCCGGCGAGGACGGCGGTGCGCGCTCGGTCTGGGAGTTCGCCCCCACCCCGCGGCTCTCCTCCTACGTCACCGCCCTGATCGCCGGTCCGTACCAGTCGGTCCGCAGCGAAGTGAAGTCCGCGGACGGAAAAGTCACCCCGCTGGGCGTTTTCGCCCGCAAGTCCCTCATGCAGTACCTCGACGCGGACAACATCTTCGACCTGACCCGCCAGGGCTTCGAGTTCTTCGAGGCCCAGTTCGGCTGCCCCTATCCGTTCGAGAAGTACGACCAGCTCTTCGTCCCGGAGTTCAACGCCGGGGCCATGGAGAACGCCGGGGCCGTGACCATCCTGGAGGGCTATGTCTTCCGCAGCAAGGTCACCGACGCACAGGTGGAACGCCGCGCCATCACCGTGCTGCACGAGCTGGCCCACATGTGGTTCGGCGACCTCGTGACCATGCGCTGGTGGAACGACCTCTGGCTCAACGAGTCCTTCGCCGAGTACATGTCCCACCTCGCCGCCGTCGAGAACGCAAAATTCGACCACGCCTGGACCACCTTCGCTTCGGTGGAAAAGTCCTGGGCCTACCGCCAGGACCAGCTCCCCACCACGCACCCGATCTTCGCCGAGATCAACGACCTGCAGGACGTCGAGGTGAACTTCGACGGCATCACCTACGCCAAGGGTGCCTCGGTGCTGCGGCAGCTGGTGGCCTGGGTGGGCCCGGAAGAGTTCATGGCCGGCGTCCGCGAGTACTTCCGCAAGCACTCCTGGCAGAACACCGAGCTCAGTGACCTGATGGTCGAGCTGGAAAAGGCCAGCGGCCGCGACCTGGACCACTGGGGACGGCTCTGGCTGGAGACCGCCGGCGTCAACACGCTCAAGCCGGAGCTGTCCGTCGGCGAGGACGGGAGCATTTCCTCGTTCGCCATCCTGCAGTCCGCCACCGAGGCGCAGCCGACCATCCGCCCGCACCGGCTCGCCGTCGGCTTCTACAACCTGGACGGCGCCGGGAAGCTGGAGCGCGTCCACCGCGAGGAGCTCGACGTCGACGGCGAGCGCACCGAGGTTCCCGCCCTGGCGGGCCTGGCGCAGCCGGACCTCATCCTGCTCAACGACGACGACCTCGCCTACGCCAAGGTCCGGCTGGATCCAAAGTCCCTCGCCACCGCAACGGCGCACCTGAAGGACTTCGGCCAGAGCCTCCCCCGCACGCTGGTCTGGGGTTCGGCCTGGGACGCGGCGCGCGACGGCGAAACCCCGGCCCGCGGCTACGTGGAACTGATTCTGGCCAACATCGCCGAGGAATCCGATTCTTCCGTGATCCTGGTCCAGCTCCGCCAGCTCGCCACCACGCTGAACTTCTACGTGGCCGCCGAGCACAAGGACGCCACCGCCACCGCCGCCGCGGACCGGCTCTGGGAGCTTGCCTCCCGCGTCCCGGCCGGGTCGGACGCGCAACTGCAGTTTGTGAAGTCCTACGCCCTGCTGGCACGCAGCGCGACCCAGCTGGACACCGTCGCCGGCCTGCTGGACGGCTCGCGCGAGCTGCCCGGCCTCGCCGTCGACCAGGACCTGCGCTGGGAGCTGATCGCGTCCCTCGTGGTGGGCGGTCGCGCCGGGCAGGAGCAGATTGACGCCGAACTGGAGCACGACAACACCGCCACCGGACAGAACGCCGCGGCCCTTGCCAAGGCGGCCATCCCCACCGCCGAGGCCAAGGCCGCGGCCTGGGAATCGATTGTGGTCAAGGGCGAGCTGTCCAACGCCCTGCAGGGTTCGGCGGTGGCCGGCTTCACCCGCGTGCTGGACACCGCGCTGCTGGAGCCGTACGCCGAAAAGTACTTCGAGGCCGTGCCGGGCATCGTCAGGGACCGCACCCACGCCCTGGCCCAGCAGATCGTCGTCGGGCTCTACCCGGCGCAGCTGACCACGCAGGCCACGGTGGACCGCACCGACGCGTTCCTCGCCTCGTTGCCGGAAGACAGCGCGGCGCTGCGCCGGATGATGTTGGAAAACCGCGACGGCGTCGCCCGCGCCCTGCGCGCACGTGCGGCTGACGTCTAGGCCCGGCGGAAACTAGCCCGCACTTCAGGACCAGCAGTTCAGGACCCCGGCACCGCTCTCGGCGGCGCCGGGGTCCTGCCGTTCCTGCGCCGTTAGACTGGCCGCATGAACCTCGACGAGCACCACTACGCCCTGACGGTTCGCTGGACCGGGAACCTGGGCAGCGGGACGTCCTCCTACCGGGGCTACTCGCGCGACCACGACGTCGAGATCCCCGGGCTGCCGGTCTTGAAGGGCTCTGCGGACCCCACGTTCCACGGCGACCGGGAGCGGTACAACCCGGAGCAGCTGCTGCTGGCGGCGCTCTCGCAGTGCCACATGCTGTCCTTTTTGCACGTCGCCGTGAAGCACGGCGTGGTGGTGACCGGCTATGAGGACCGTGCCGAGGGCGTGATGCGGACCAACCGCGACGGCAGCGGCCAGTTCGAATCGGTCACGCTCAAACCCCGGGTCACGACGGCGGCCCCGGTGGCCGGGGAACTTTTCGAGGAACTGCACCGCGGAGCGAACGCGGTGTGCTTCATCGCCCGGAGCGTCAACTTCCCGGTCCGGCACGAGGCCTCAGCCGCCGTGGAACCGGTTCCCGGTGCACCGGATCCGGCGGATCCGGCAGCAGATGCTCAGGCGGACTGAAACTCGGTCTGGAACTCGAGTAGCAGCCGGCGCTCGACGTCCGGGGTGAGCCCCGCCTGGCGCTCCCGGTGGAGTCCGCGGCGGCGCTCGTCCGCCAGCGTGTCCCGCAGCGTCCGGGTCCACGGCCGCAACTGCAGTCCCGCGGCGCGGGCCGCCGCGTTGCTGCGGGCTGCAAAGCCCTCGTGGCCGGGCGGGAGCCACAACGGAAGCGAGTCCGGACCGGCCCAGTAGTTCACCCCGCGTTCGGCGAGCCAGTCGGCCGGGGCGGCCACCACCTCCGCAGCTCCCCCCGACAGTTGCCGTGACTCTTCGAGGTACTCGGCGAACGGCACCGGTTCGCCGACCGCGTTCAGCGCCCCGGTGACGCCGGCCTCCGCCGCCAGCAGCAGCCAGGCGGCGAGGTCCCGGACATCGATGATCTGGGTGGGATCCGCCGGAATGTCCGGAACCAGCACCGGCCCCGGGTCCCGGGCGAAACGGGCGGGCCAGTAGCCGTAGCGGTCCGAGCCATCCCCCGGCCCTCCGATCAGCCCGGCCCGGCAAAGGTGCGCCCGGTCCCCGGCTAGTTCCGTTGTCAGTTGTTCGATGGCCGACTTTGCCTCGCCGTAGTTCTCCATGGTCGCCTCGATTCCCGCCGCCAGCGGGGCGAGCACGGCGGCGTCCTCGGCCGTGCCCGGGACGGAAGGGTCCGCGTAGACCGAACAGCTCGAAACGAAGGTCCAGTGGCGGGCGGTTCCGGCCAAGGTTTCGAGTGCCTCCCGCGCCTGGCGGGGGTCCCGGGCGACGTCGATGACGGCGTCCCAGTCCCCAGCGCCGGCGGCGCCGGCGTAGGCGGCAGGGCCCAGCGAGCGGTCCGCTTTCAGCCAGCTGGCGCCCTCCGGCGGGGCCGACCGACTCCCGCGGGCCAGGCACATGACGTCGTGCCCGGCGGCGACGGCCTGCCGGGCGATTTCTGCTGACAGGAAGGCGGTGCCGCCGAGGACCAGGATGCGCATGGGGCCACGCTACGGCGCTAATGTGGAAGCTGAACAGAGTGTTATGCGCCCGGCGAACGCGGGCGCCCCTAAGGAGTAAACCCTGCTGATGTACAGCCTGACCACCGCCGAGCCCCTCACGCCGCCGGACATCTCGGCAGTCAACCTGCCGGGCGTCCTGATCAGCATCGGCGTTGGCGTCGCCACCTGGCTGGTGGCGTCCTTCGTGATCGCGGGCATCACGAAGCGGGTTGCCGCCGGAACCACGTTCTTCAAGAAACCGCATTTCCGCTGGGTGGCACCCGCGCTTCGTGCCCTGGACCATCAGCGGCGCGAGCAGCGCGCCAACACAATCGGTTCGCTGCTCAACAGCGTGGTCAGCGTGCTCGTCGTCGTCATCACGGTGATGTACGTCCTGCAGAACCTCAACGTGAACATCGCCCCATTGCTGACCAGCGTCGGCATCCTCGGCGTCGCGATCGGTTTCGGCGCCCAGCAGCTGATCCGCGATTTCCTGGCCGGCATCTTCATCACCATCGAGGACCAGTACGGTATCGGCGACATCATCGAAACGTCCGAAGTGGTGGGAACGGTCGAGTCCATGGGCCTGCGCATCACCCGGGTCAGGGCCGAGGACGGCACCGTCTGGTACCTGCGCAACGGCGAAATCCTGCGGGTGGGCAACCGTTCGCAGGGCAGCTACGTGGCGCCCGACAGCGGGCTGGCGGACGACGCCGGCTCCTCAACCCAGCAACAGGCCGGAGAATAAAATGTCGATCCCCATTTCCGGCGAACCCCGCCAGCCCAAGATGCTGATGCAGAACGATCCGTTCAGCCAGCCCGGTTACACCGACAACTTCTATGACGCCGTGGGCGGCCACGACACGTTCGTGAAGCTGATCGATGTGTTTTACGACGGCGTCGCGACCGACCCGCTGCTGCGCCCGATGTATCCGGAAGAGGACCTCGGGCCGGCCAAGCGGCGGTTCCTGATGTTCCTGGAACAGTACTGGGGCGGCCCCACCACGTATGGCGAGGAGCGCGGCCACCCGCGGCTGCGGATGCGGCACCAGCCGTTCCGCGTCACGCCCGAGGCGAAGGATGCTTGGCTGCACCACATGCGCACCGCCGTCGATGCGCTGGACCTGCCGCCGCTCTACGAGGGGACCCTCTGGGACTACATGGAGCGGGCCGCGCTCTCGATGGTCAACAGCCCTTCCGGGGCCTAGGACCGGACGTGGAAAGACCCCGGAGGCACTTGGGGGAATGCCTCCGGGGTCTTTCTGCGTCCAGAATACCCTGCCGGGTATGGGTCGGCAAGTATTCCGTCCCAGGACCATCGCGGGGATTAGTAAGGTACTTCCCATGCCAATAATCCGCGACGAATGGCCCGGGGACCGCCCCGCCCTTGCAGCGCTCAGGGCCACATGGGCCGCGGAACAGGAGCCGGAACCGCAGGACGGTCACGGCTTCGAAGAGATCTACGGCGACTGGATGGACGCCAACCCGCGGAAGTTCTTTGTCGCCGAGGTGGACGGCCGACTGGTCGGGATGCTCAACCTCCTGGTCTTCGAGCGGATGCCCAAACCGGGGAAACCGCCCTCCTGCTGGGTCTACCTCGGCAACGTCTATGTGCTGCCGGATTTCCGGAACGCCGGCATCGGAGCACAGTTGGTCCAGGCGGCGGTTGAGTTCTCGCGGGGCCTCAACGCGGGCCGGATGGTGCTTTCGCCATCGCCTGCGTCCCGGAACTTCTACGCCCGGCTGGGGTTCCAGCCTGCCGAAGAACTCAGCGTCCTCCGGTTCTGACCGGGACGGCACCCCGGTCCGGCTAGGCTGACGATCATGGCGATCATTCATCAGGCTGAGCTGCAGCCCACAAAACTTGAACTCCTCCAAGGCTGGCTGCCGCGCCAACCCTGGTTCACGGCAACCGCCGCGGCGCTGGGGAAGGTGGGCGCCTTCCGGTTCGACGACCCGGAAGGCGAAGTTGGCATCGAGACGATCCTCGTCGCCGCTGACGGTAGCGTGTTCCAGGTGCCGCTGAGCTACCGGGGATCGCCCTTGCAAGGCGCCGAAGCGTCCTTGATCGGCACCATGCAGCACTCGGTCCTCGGCGAACGGTGGGTTTACGACGCCGTCGGCGATCCCTGCTACCTGGACGCCTTGGCTGCCGCCATCCTGACGGGCCAGTCACAGGCGCAGCACTTTTTGGACGTCGATGGCAGGCTCGAGGCGATGCCGGAGTCCGTTCTCGTTGGCAGCACCGGGCCGCTACGTTCCGCGGCGCCGGCCCTCGGCCCCGGCACAGCCTCCAGCACGGACGCGGAAACAGTGGTCCGGACCGGAGCGCTGGAACTGCTGGTCATCCGCCGGCTTCAACTGGCGGAACAGACCGCTGGCCCTGAGTCCCTCACCGCTACCTGGGCCGGACAGCGGATCCCGGTCAAACTCGCGTCCGTCACGGCGGACTGAGCAGGTAGTCCGCCAGCCGGCCGCCCCTCTGGACCTGGCGGCTCTAAAGTCCCGAGCCGGCGCGGACCAGGACGTGGCCGCGGGGGCTGCTGAGCCGGAACCAGCGGCCCGAACGGAAGAGGCTTTGTTCGCCGTCGGCCAGGAAGCCCAGGGTCAGCGCGGCGAACGCGGCCCCGGCGGGCAGTCCGCCGGCGTCGGGCAACTCCCGGCCCCAGACGGTCGCCCGGGCGTTGTTCACGATCAGGGCGCCGGGCTTGTCCGGGATGATGGCTGCGATCTCGGTGATGCCTGCCTCCGCGGCCTGCCGCAGGACAGTGTCCGGCAGCGCGCCGAGCGGCTCCCAGCCGGTGCGGGGTGCGCCGACGCCGGCCCACGATTCGGTGACGGCCATCGGCGGCACCGGGAGTTCGACGTCGTCGGCGCCCGCGCGGGCCAGACGGTCCAGCACGGCAGAGAGCGGGACGGTCACATCGAGCTCGGCCGGCGCTGCCAGCGCCACGGTCCGGAGCCCCAGGATGGTGGGGGTTGCCTCCCCCAGCAGCCGCGGCCGGAGCACGCAGACGTACGCGGCCAGGACCGGCCCGCTGGCGTTCAGCCGGATGGCGCCGTCCTCGACGGCCCGGGCGCGGGTGGCGAAGGTGCGCAGGTCGGCGAGGTCGCGGGGATCGGTGAACTGCAGGGGCTGGGTTAGGACGTCAGACACAATCTTGACTCTACCGGCTGTGCCTCTTTTGAGCCGTGCCGGGGTGCCGTCTAGAGTCAAACCATGACTGAAGCCGAAGCCGGATTGCAGGCGATGCCCACCGAGGACCCCACCTCCTCGCTCATCCAACTCCTGACCCTCGGCGAGCTGGAGGGCGCACGGACCGACGAGGACATCTTCATGGGCCCCTCGCAGAAGCAGCCGCGGCAGCGCGTCTTCGGCGGCCAGGTGCTGGCCCAGTCCCTCGTGGCGGGCAGCCGCACTGTTCCGGACGGCCGCGGGGTCCACTCCATGCATGGCTATTTCCTCCGGCCGGGCGACGCCAACAAGCCCATCACCTTCGGCGTCCAGAGGTTGCGCGACGGCCGTTCCTTTTCCGCGCGCCGGGTCCACGCGTACCAGGAGGGCATGCCCATCCTGTCGATGATCGCGTCCTTCCAGGACGAGGATGAAGGAATCGAGCACCAGACCCAGATGCCCACCGGGATACCGGACCCGGAGTCGCTGCCGAGCACGGCCGACCTGCTGGGCAAGTACGACCACCCGGTGGCCCGCCACTGGGCCTACGAGCGCCCCTTCGACATCCGCCACGTGGATCCGGCCCTGTACGTCTCCGCGAAAGGCCCGAAGGAAGCCCGGAACGCGGTCTGGATGCGTACCTTCGGCCCGATGCCCGATGACCCGGAGATGCACCGCGCCGCACTGGCCTATGCCAGCGACTACACGCTGCTGGAATCCGTCCTGCGCAAGCACGGCATGAGCTGGATTACCCCCGGAATGTCCGTCGCCAGCCTGGATCACGCCATGTGGTGGCACCGGCCCGTCCGCGTGGACGAGTGGTTGCTCTACGTCCAGGAATCCCCCAGCGCGCAGGGTGCCCGCGGCCTGGCTACCGGCAAGATCTTCAGCCGCGACGGCCGGCACGTCGCGACGGTGGCCCAGGAAGGCATGATCCGGGTGCCGACCGACTTCAAGAACAAGGTCAAGGGCGCCGTCCAGACCAAGGTGCTGGAGCACCAGATGCGCAAGGCCGACCGCGGCTGACGCGGACACGCGAAAGGCCCGGCTCCCCGTGGGGAGCCGGGCCTTTCGCGTAGGCCCTGGCGGGACCGCCTTGCGGACTTAGTCGCGGGTCAGGCGGCGGTGCGTCACCCGGTGCGGCTTGGCCGCGTCGGGGCCGAGGCGCTCGATCTTGTTCTCCTCGTAGGATTCGAAGTTGCCCTCGAACCAGTACCACTTGGAGGGGTTCTCCTCGTCGCCTTCGTAGGCGAGGATGTGCGTGGCCACCCGGTCCAGGAACCAGCGGTCGTGCGAGACCACGACGGCGCAACCCGGGAATTCGAGCAGGGCGTTTTCGAGGCTGCTGAGAGTCTCGACGTCGAGGTCGTTGGTCGGTTCGTCGAGGAGCAGCAGGTTACCGCCCTGCTTGAGGGTGAGGGCCAGGTTCAGGCGGTTGCGCTCACCACCGGAAAGCACGCCGGCCTTCTTCTGCTGGTCCGGGCCCTTGAAGCCGAACGCGGCAACGTAGGCGCGGGACGGCATCTCGACCTGGCCGACCTGGATGAAGTCGAGGCCGTCGGAAACGACCTCCCACAGGGTCTTGTTCGGGTCGATTCCGCCACGGCTCTGGTCAGCGTAGGAGATCTTGACGGAGTCGCCGATCTTCAGTTCGCCGCCGTCGAGGGGCTCCAGCCCGACGATCGTCTTGAACAGGGTGGTCTTGCCGACACCGTTCGGGCCGATGACGCCGACGATGCCGTTGCGCGGCAGCGTGAAGGACAGGCCGTCGATCAGGGTGCGGTCCTCGAAGCCCTTCTGGAGGTTCTTGGCCTCCAGGACCAGGCCGCCCAGCCGCGGTCCCGGCGGGATCTGGATCTCTTCGAAGTCGAGCTTGCGGGTACGGTCCGCCTCGGCGGCCATTTCCTCGTAGCGTGCCAGACGGGCCTTGGACTTGGTCTGGCGGCCCTTGGCGTTGGAGCGGACCCACTCGAGTTCCTCGGAGAGGCGCTTGGCCTGCTTGGCATCCTTCTTGCCCTGGACCTCCAGGCGGGCACGCTTCTTCTCGAGGTACGTGGAGTAGTTGCCCTCGTACGGGTACAGGTGGCCGCGGTCCACCTCGGCGATCCACTCGGCCACGTGGTCCAGGAAGTACCGGTCGTGGGTGACGGCGAGGACTGCGCCCGGGTAGGAGGACAGGTGCTGTTCAAGCCACAACACGCTCTCGGCATCGAGGTGGTTGGTGGGCTCGTCAAGGAGCAGCAGGTCCGGCTTCTGCAGCAGGAGCTTGCAGAGGGCGACGCGTCGGCGCTCACCACCGGAGAGGAGCGTGACATCGGCGTCGGCCGGCGGGCAGCGCAGGGCATCCATGGCCTGCTCGAGCTGGGAGTCGAGATCCCAGGCGTCGGCGGCGTCGATGGCTTCCTGCAACTGGCCCATTTCCTCAAGGAGAGCGTCGTAGTCAGCGTCGGGGTTGGCCATCTCTTCGGAGATCTCGTTGAAGCGCTGGATCTTGCCGTAGATCTCGCCGACGCCTTCCTGGACGTTGCCCAGAACGGTCTTGTCCTCGTTCAACGGCGGCTCCTGCAGCAGGATGCCGACGGTGTAGCCGGGGCTCAGCCGGGCCTCGCCGTTGGAGGGAGTGTCCAGGCCGGCCATGATCTTGAGAATGGTGGACTTACCGGCACCATTCGGGCCAACAACACCAATCTTGGCCCCCGGGAAGAAGGACATGCTCACGTCGTCGAGGATAAGTTTTTCGCCAACGGCCTTGCGGGCCTTGGTCATTGTGTAGATAAATTCCGCCATGCCTACAAATCTAGTGGCTTGACGCGGATAACTCACATTCCGGTCCCCCGGCCAGCCGGCGGCCCGGCACCTGGTCTGCGGACGGTCTCTAGGCGGGTGTGCCCGCGAAACAGCGGCCATCCGCCAAGACTGTCAACACGGTCACCGCCACCGTACCGTTGCGCAGTTGGGCAACGACGCAGTCCCGGTCTTGCCGGACCGCAGCCTCTACAGCGTCAGCCTGCAGCCCGGTAGGGGTTCGGCTCGCCGTGACTTCGATGCCGTCCCGCGGGAATCCGGCTTCGACGAGGGCCGCCCGGATCTGTTCCGTTCCGGGCTCGGCCTCCCTGGCCAGCTTCGCCAAAGCTGCCTCAAGCCGGGCGGCGGCCGCGGAGGTGGCAGGGCGCGCTGTCGCTGCCGCGGAAGGGATCCGGGCGGGTGCGGGCCGGGCCGTGCCCGGCGGTGTTTCCGCGGAGAGGACGCCCCCCGGCGCTCCCCCATTGCCCCCAGCGGCCGCCGAACAACCCGCCATTGATGCAAGCAGCAGGATAAGCGCCCCGAGCACTGGCAGCACCGCCTGATCTTGAGAGTTCGTCCGGGCTCGCTTCACCCGGCAATTCTGCCATGGGCGGCCGTCCGGCGGCCTCAGGCGGCGGCCCCCTTCAATTCGCCGGTCTCTGCGTCAAAATCCTGATCGTCGTCGTCCGACCCGGCATCGTCGGCCCCTGCATCGTCCGCGTCGGCGTCCACGCCGCGGTCGTCGTCATGGGCGTCGTGGCCGCTCCCGGTGCGTTCGGGGGCTGCGGCGTCCTGTCCGGGCACCGGGCCATTGGCGGCGGTGCGCGTGAAGTTGGCGGACCCCCACATCAGGTCGTGGCCGACAGACTCGGCGTCGATTTCTGCCACGTGATAAACGCGGCCGTCCTTTTCCCAGCTGCGCATCTTGAGCCGGCCAACGATGATGACGCGCTGGCCCTTTTTGATGCTGCAGCCCATGTTTCCGGCCAACTGGCGGTATCCCTGCACCGTGAACCAGTTGGTGTTTCCGTCCACCCATGCGTTTGCGGAGCGGTCAAAGCGCCGCTCCGTCGAGCCCAGCCGGAAGGAAGCGGTGGCGACCCCGCCCGGCGTCGTCGTGCTCCTGATCTCCGAGGCGACGAAGCCGCGGACCGTGATGCTGTCGTTCATTGGTCTGTCCTGTCTTGAGTAGTCGCTGTCCTGAACAAGCCCTGTCTTGAGTACGCTCGCTCGATTTGGTCTTGCCCCACCGAGCAGTTCCAGCTTCACGTGCGGGCGCGCCGGACGGCAGTGCGGGATTCCGCTATGTGGAAAACCTGGTCGGCCAGGCACAGGCATTTGCGGGCACGCGTGACTGGCGGAGCGCGCGGGGCCCTGTAAACTTCTTGAGGCGTCCCCGGCAGTAGCCTGTCGGCACGCCGAACGTGCCCCAGTAGCTCAGGGGATAGAGCAGCGGCCTTCTAATCCGCCGGTCGGGGGTTCGATTCCCTCCTGGGGCACAACGTGCGGCCCTGGTCGCGGCTTATCCGCCGCCCAGGGCCGCACCCCTGCCGCCCCGAAGCCCGCTCTGACGCGAAGCCCGGCCCCTTCAGATCCATTTGTTGTGCCGGAAGGTCAGGTAAAGGGCCACGCCCATCACCAGCATCAGCCCGAGCGCCATCGGATAGCCGAATACCCAGTCGAGCTCCGGGATCAGGCGGAAGTTCATCCCGTAGATCGACGCGATCAACGTGGGCGCGAAGAGAATGGCGGCCCAGGACGAGATCCGCTTGGTCTGTTCGTTCTGGGCGATGCTCGACTCCGTGAGGAGCCGCATTTCATCGTTCTGTCGCTGCGCCACGAGGGCGGCGTTGACCGCGAGAGCGTTCTGGAGCAGGGCGCGGAACGCAGTGATCCGTTCACTCAGGCGCAGCACATGGTCCAGCACATCGCGGAAGTGGTCCTGCAGTTCCGGGCCCGGCACGTGGTTGGGGGCGCCGGCCCGGAGAGCCTGCAGGATGCCGGTGAGCGGCGCCGTAGCGCGCTGGAACATGATCACCTGCCGCGAGAGTTCGTAGATCCTGCGGGAGACTCCCGGATCTGCCGCGAACAGCTCGTCTTCAATCTCGTCGACGTCGTTCTCCAGGCCGGCGGCAACGGGCTCGTACTCATCGACCACCTGGTCGAGGATGGCGTACAGCACGGCATCCGGCCCAAGGGCCAGGAAGTCCGGCTGGGACTCCATCCGACGGCGCACCCGGGCCAGGTCCGGTGATTCCGCGTGGCGGACGGTGACCACAAAATCGGGACCGGTGAAAATATGAATCTCGCCGAACTGGACCTTTTCCACCTCATCCAGGTACCGGGCCGGGCGCAGCACCAGGAAGTGGGTGTCGCCGTAGTGTTCCAGCTTGGCGCGCTGATGGCCGGCGAGCGCGTCTTCCACCGCCAGATGGTTCAGGTCAAATTCCTCGGCCACCGAGCGAAGCTCCGCTGCGTCCGGACGGTAGAGTCCGATCCAGGCCATGCCCTGGCGCTGCCGCAACAGGAAATACGTCTCGTCCAGGTCCTCAGGGTCCGCGGTCCGGTACCCGTCCACGTAGACGGCGTTGTCGACGATCGTCACGGCCATGCCTCCTCGCCTGAACCGCCCGCTCCGGGCGCCCCTTTGGCTGTGACGCTATACCCCCGCCCGCCCGGTGCCAACAGCCTGCCTTCCTGCGTTTGCCGCGGCCCGACTGAGCCGCAACGCACCCCTAGGCTGCAAGCCTCCCGAGCCATGAGCACGCTTAGTATTGAGGTGACAGGCGGGGCACCAGGGAAAGCCTGAGCGACCCGCCCGCAATCGAAAGGTACGGCCGCCATGACCCAGACACCCCACGGATTCGATCCCCAGGATCCGCGCAACGCCGCTCCCGCGCAGTACCCGGTGACTTCTGAGGCCCCGTCCGGCTCCGTTGAGGGCTACCCCGCCGGCGGCACGGCAGACAGCACCGACCCCGGCGCCGGGGCCCCCGTCGACGCCATAGCCGTTCCGCGCGAAGAAGCTCCCCGTGCCGGTACGCCGGCACCGACGGCCGCCGCACCGGAACCCCGCCGGGTCACCCGCGCGGGCATGGTGTGGACTGCGGTTGCCAGCGCGCTGGTGGTGCTGATCCTGCTGATCGTCTTCATCCTGCAAAACCAGGTCTATGTCCAGGTGAAGTTCTTCGGCCTGGAGGGCTCCGTCCCGCTCGGCGTTGCCCTCTTCATCGCGGCGGTCGGCGGCGGTGTGCTGGTCGCGATCGCCGGGGCGGCCCGCATCATCCAGCTGCGGCTCGCAACGCACCGCCAGCGCATCCGACTGGCTGGCCAGGCCACGCGGAGCCGCTGACCACCAGCGGGCGCGGCGCCGTCCGCCGGCCCTATGGCAGCGTCAATATGACCGGGCCCTCCGCGGTGATCGCCACGGTGTGCTCGCTGTGGGCGGCGCGGCGTCCGTTGGCCGATCGGAGGGTCCATTCGTCGTCGTCGTGGTAGTAGTCGCCGTTGCCGCCGAGGATCAGCATGGGTTCGATCGCGATGACCAGACCTTCGGTCAGCTTGATGCCCCGGCCCGGCCGGCCGTCGTTGGGCACGGGCGGCTCTGCGTGCATGGTCCGGCCAATGCCGTGGCCGCCGTGGTCGGCGAGCAGCCCGTAGCCGGCCCGGCGCGCGGCCCCGCCGATCGCGTACGCCACGTCGCCCATCTTGTTGCCGATCCGCGCCGCTTCAATGCCGCGGGCCAGCGCCTCGTCGGTGGCGTCGATCAGCGCCTGGTCCACCGGGTCTGCCGTGCCCACAATGAAGCTGACGGCGGCATCCCCGCACCAGCCCGCCAAGAAGGCACCGCAGTCCACACTGAGCAGGTCGCCGTCCTCGAGCCGGTAGTCGTTGGGGATGCCATGCACCACGGCGTCGTTGACCGAGGTGCAGATCACGCCGGGGAAAGGGACGGAAGCCCAGCGGGGACGGTAGTTCAGGAATGCCGGCGTGGCGCCCGCCTCGGCCATCACTTGCGCGGCCACGCCGTCGAGCTCCTTGAGGGACACGCCGACGGCGGCAACCTCGCGTACCTGCGCCAGCGCGTTAGCCACCACCCGTCCGGCCTCGCGCATCAGGGCGATCTCTTCGGGGCTCTTGATCATGGACATGGGGCTTCCTTCCGACGCGGGAGCAGGTGGCTCCGGAGGCTCAGATGACGGGCCGGGTGGTCACCGGTTCCGATGGCTTGCTGAACAGCTGTTTGGTTTTCGGGTCGAGGAAGATCAGGTACAGCGCGAACAGCAGGGCGATGATGGCAGCGGCGTTGCGGGCCAGGGCGAGCGCGAGGCCCAGGTCGTCGGTCTGCAGGTAGGGGAAGACTTCCAGCTGGTCCGAAATGGCGTAGACCATGAAGAAGGACACCATGAAGTACAACGCCTTGACCTGCCAGTCGTCCCGGATGCCGGTCACCGCAAAGAGCGGGATGAGCCAGACGACGTACCAGGACTGGATCATCGGTGCCAGGAAGACGACGGCGGCGAAGGCCAGGGTGAGCCGGCGCATCAGCCGGTCGAAGTCGCCGCGGAAGATCTGCCAGCCGACGATGCCGAGCGCCAGCAGCTTCCCGGCGTCGTACACCCACTTGGCCATCCCCCAGCCGTCCAGGCTGAAGGCGTTGAAGATCGAGGCGACAATGAGCCCCAGCAGGCCGACCGGTGCGTACCAGATCCAGATGCTGCCCGGGGCGGAGAGCCCGTTGATCCAGCCGAAGCCGAAGCCGTTTACCAGGCTCATCGCGTACAGCAGCGCCAGGCTGAGGCCGGCGGTGAGCGCCCAGAAGACGAACTTGCGCGGCCAGCTGGCGTTCTTGCCGGCCCACAGCAGGCCAATGAACGGCAGGAACACGATCGTGATGGGTTTGACCGAGATGGAAAGCGTGACCAGGACCAGGCCCAGCAGCACGCGTTTGGTGGCGCAGTAGTAGAGGCCGGCGAGGGCCAGGCCGATCATCAGGGCATCGTTGTGCACACTGGCGATGAAGTTGGTCAGAAACAGCGGGTTGGCGGCGGTGAGCCAGAGGGCACGGTGCGGGTTGACGCCGTGCAGCTCGGCCAGTTTCGGCACGTAGATCACGCAGAGCACGATTCCGAGCAGGGCCGCGAGCCGGAACAGCATGATGCTGGCCTCGGGGTGGACGTTCGTGGACCAGACCACGAACTGTTCGATCCAGAGGAAGAGCTGTCCGTACGGCACGGGAGCCTCGGTCCACATCTTGTCCGCGCCCAGCTGGAAGTAGTTCGACAGCGCCGAGATGCCGTTCTCGTAGGGGTTGAACCCTTCGACCATCAGCCGGCCCTGGCCGATATAGGCGTAGACATCGCGGCTGAACAAGGGGACGGAGAACATCATCGGCAGCCCCCACGCAGCCACCGCCAGCAGCGTCGCCTTGCGGGCCCCGGGGCCCCAGCTCCGCACGCGCTGCCCCAGCCGGAGCCAGGCGCGGACCAGGAGCATTCCGCCGACCGCCAGGAGCACAATGCTCAGCCCGACACCCACCGCCTCGGTCCGCATCCAGATGAACAAGGGTAGGCGCCGCAGTTCGGACACCGGAGCGAGCCAGCCGACGCCCAGCGAGCCGACCGCCATGAACACGGAGCCAAGGAATCCGGCAAGGATCGGCGACCTGGCATTATCCACATCGGCAACAACGGCCTTCGGAGACTGGCGGGAGGTACCGGCAGCCGTTTCCCCCGCCGCAGGTACAGGCGCCGTCATCTCAGGATCGTCCAATCTCTTGTGGGGCTCGTTTTGGCCCGCAACGGACCGACAAGCCGGCCATGGGGCACGCCGCGATGACGAAAATCTTCGACGGCCGCGTACCCGAAATCCTAGCACCGGACCGCTCAGCGGCGGCGGAACGGTAGGCTGGGCGGGTGCCTATATCTAATGAACGCATCGTGTGGATCGACTGCGAAATGACCGGCCTGGACTCCAAGAACGACGCCCTCATCGAGGTTGCGGCCCTGGTGACGGACTCGGAACTCAACATCCTCGGTGACGGCGTGGACGTCGTGATCAAGCCGGACGACGCCGCGCTGGCCCAAATGAACGACTTCGTGCGCGACATGCACACCCGGTCCGGGCTGCTGGCGGAACTCCCCCACGGCAAGACCATGGCCGAAGCCCAGGCCGCCGTGCTCGAGTACATCAAGAAGTGGGTGCCGGACCCGAAGAAGGCCCCGCTGGGCGGCAACTCGGTGGGCACCGACCGCGTGTTCCTGGTCCGCGACATGCCGGAACTGGTGGAGCACCTGCACTACCGCGTGATCGATGTCAGCACCATCAAGGAACTCTCCCGGCGCTGGTACGCCCGGGCGTACTTCCAGTCCCCCGCCAAGCTCGGCGGCCACCGTGCCCTGGGCGACATCAAGGATTCCATCGACGAGCTCCGCTACTACCGGGAGGCGGTCTTTGTGCCCGCACCGGGTCCGGACAGCGCCACGGCGCAGCGGATCGCGAAGTCGATCATGGCCCCTGCGGACGCCCCCGCCGAGGCGCCGGCAGCAGCACCCGCGGAGTAATCTCCACCACGTTTAGGGAAAATTTCGTCGAATTCGAGGAAAGTGGCAAAACCACCCCCAAACAGCAGGTAAGCTATTTGTCGTTGCCTTTTCAGCCAGACGGTTCGCCGGAAGGCATGGCGGGGCACATGGTGGGCGTAGCTCAGTTGGCAGAGCGCCTGGTTGTGGTCCAGGAGGTCGCGGGTTCAACCCCCGTCGCTCACCCTCACAAAGGACGGCAGAATTGTCCGACCTTTTCCAAAGGCCGCACCGGATATCCGGTGCGGCCTTTGTTGTCTGTCCAGTCTCGTCCGTGCGTGGAAGGAACCGCGATGAAGCGCCAGCTCTTTGAAGAAGACCACGAGATGTTCCGTGAGATGGCTGCGGAGTTCAACGCGCGGGCGGTGGCCCCGCACTACGGCCAGTGGGACCAGGACCACATGATGCCCCGTTCGCTCTGGACCGCGGCCGGCGAGCAGGGCCTGCTGGGGCTCGCCGTTCCCGAAGAATTCGGCGGCCTGGGCATGGACGACTACCGCTTCCGTGCCGTGCTGGACGAGGAGTTCGCCAAGAGCAACCACCTTGCCGTGGGGCTGGCCTTCCACCTGCACGATGACATGGTCCTCCCCCACCTGCTGGCCTACGGCTCCGACGATCTCAAAGCGCGCTGGCTGCCCGGCATGGTCTCCGGCGAGACGGTCACCTCGGTCGCCTGGACCGAGCCCGGCGCCGGATCGGACCTCCGCGGCATCCGCACCAAGGCCGTGCGCGACGGCGACGACTGGCTCATCACCGGCCAGAAGACCTTCATCGGCAACGGCATCTCCGGCGACGCGTCCCTGGTCTTGGCCCGCACCGACGGCAGCACCGGGCGGGGCGGCCGCGACTCCTTCTCGCTGTTCATGGTGCGCAAGTCCGAGGGCTACAACACCGGCAACCAGCTGGACAAAATGGGGCTGAAGGCCTCGGACACCGCTGAGCTGTTCTTCGACAACGTCCGGGTACCGCACGCGGACCTGGTCGGCGAAGAAGGCAAGGGGCTGCAGTACGCCGCCGAGCAGCTCCCCCAGGGCCGGCTGGCCATCGCCGTCGCCAGTTCCGCCGTCGTCCGCGCCGTCTACGAGGCGACCGTGACGTACACAAAGGACCGCAACGCGTTCGGCGAGCGGATCATCGATTTCCAGAACAGCCGCTTCGAACTGGCCGACATCCTCACCGAGGTCGAGGTCACTGAAACCTACGTGGACCAGGCCATCCGGGCTTTCAACGCGGGTGAACTCGACGCCGCCTCGGCGGCGCGGGCCAAGCTCTGGGCCTCCGAACGGGCCAAGTCCATCACCGACCGGTGCCTGCAGCTGCATGGCGGCTACGGCTACATCCTGGAGTACCCGGTGGCGCAGGCCTTCCTCGCGGCACGGTTGCTCACGATCTTCGGCGGCACGAACGAAATCATGCGCGACGTCGTCGGCCGCACCATCGCCGGCTGACCGTCGCAGCACCAGCAGCCAACAGCACTAAAGGAACTTTTTCGACATGACAGTCCTACCCATCACGATCTGGGGCGAACCCGTGCTGCACCGCCGGGCCGCCGAAGTTGAAGTCTTCGACGACGAACTCCGCACCCTGATCGCGGACATGTTCGAGACCAACGACGCCGCCAACGGCGTCGGCCTGGCCGCGCCCCAGGTCGGTGTGGGCAAGCGGCTTTTCGTGTACAAGTACGCCAACGACGACGGCGCCCCGCCCTCCGGCGTCGTCGTCAACCCGGTGCTGACCCTCTCCAAAGTCTCCGGGGCGCTGCCGGACCCGGACGAGGAAGAGGAAGGCTGCCTGTCCTTCCCGGGCGGGCAGTACCCGCTCAAACGCGCCGAATGGGCCCGGGTGCAGGGCTTCGACGGCGACGGCAAACCCGTCGAGTTCGAGGCAACGGGCTGGTTCGCGCGCGTGATCCAGCACGAGTACGACCACCTGGACGGCAAGCTGTACGTCAATCGGCTGATCGACCGCTACGCCCGTAAGGCGATGAAGCAGGCCAAGAAGAGCGGCTGGGGCGTCCCCGGTTTGACCTGGATGCCGGGTGTAGACCCGGATCCCTTCGGCCACTAGCCCCGGCGGGCTAGTCCCCGTTCGGACTGCGCCAGCAGGCGCGGAGTCTCCCCACCTTTGACGCCAACACGCAGGAAATCGCCGCGAATTTCGCGGGACGCGCCGGCGGCCGCCCCCAAAAGTGGGGAATTTCCGCCGTGGAGTTACGCCCCGGCGGGCTAGTCCTCGTTCGGTTTCAGCAGCTGGGCGGCATGGTCGGGGACGTAGCGGAACAAGTCCCGCGGCGGCCGGGTGTAATTGACGGCGCGCGGCCTCTGCGGGAGGGTAACCGGCTCCGTCCTGACTTCGGTGTAGTCGATGCTGGAGAGCAGGTGGGCGATCATGTTGATCCGGGCCCGGCGTTTGTCCTCTGCCTCCACCACAAACCACGGCGATTCCGCGGTATCCGTCTGCATGAACATGTCGTCCTTGGCCCGCGAGTAGTCCTCCCACCGCAGGATCGCCTCCCGATCCATCGGCGAGAGCTTCCATTGACGCAGCGGATCCTCCAGCCGGGACCTGAAACGCCGTTCCTGCTCCGCGTGGCTGATCGAGAACCAGTATTTGAACAGCAGGATCCCGTCCTGGATCAGCAGCCGTTCAAAGACCGGGCACTGGGCCATAAAGCGTTTGTGTTCCGCGGGCGTGCAGAATCCCATCACCCGTTCGACGCCGGCGCGGTTGTACCAGGAGCGGTCCATCAGCACGATTTCCCCGGCCGCCGGCAGGTGCTGTACGTAGCGCTGGAAGTACCATTCACCGCGCTCCCGCTCGGTGGGTACCGGCAGCGCCACGATCCGGGCAACGCGGGGATTCAGGTACTCGGTGACCCGCTTGATGGCGCTGCCCTTGCCGGCGGCGTCGCGCCCTTCAAAGATCACCAGCACCCGTGCGCCCGTGCTGCGGACCCATTCCTGCAACGCAACCAGCTCCGCCTGAAGCCGCGCCAGTTCCGCGGTGTAGACGCCGAGAGGCAGCCGGCCAGGCTGCCCCGGCTCCTCCCCCGGGCCGTCCTTATGGCGCGTGGGCTCCCGCCCGGCGCTACCCTTGCCCGTGTTTCTCTTGCGATGTGCCATGCGTCCCGCCCGGTCGTGGCGGCTGAATTCCAGCCTCCTGTCCTGCCGCGCCCATTCTTGCGGAGCGCCCCACTGCCCACAAGGGGATCTAGGCCCGGGGACAGTGTGAACGCCGTGCTCTTATGCTTGGCCCCATGGAAGCCACCACGCCGGCACAGCCCATCCTCACGGTCACCGTGAATCCAGCATTGGACATCAGCACCACCACCGGGGTGGTCACCAGCGGTCATAAGCTCCGTTGCGGACCCAGCCGCCTGGATCCGGGCGGCGGCGGCGTGAACGTGGCCCGGGTGGTCCAACGGCTCGGCGGACGTCCCCTGGCCATCTACACGGCGGGCGGCCCCACGGGCGAGGCCTACCGGAGACGGATCGAAGCGGAGCGGCTCCCCACACTGGTGGTTCCGATCCAGGGCAGCACCCGGCAGGACTTCACTGTCGATGAGACCTCCACCGGCAAGCAGTTCCGCTTTGTCCTGCAGGGACCCGAGCTGAGTGAACCCGAGTGGCGGCTGTGCCTGGCGCTCGTGGCGGATTCCATCCAGCCCGGCGGGTACGTGGTGGCAAGCGGCAGCCTGCCCCCCGGTGTACCGGATAACTTCTACGCCGAGGTGGCCAGGCTCGCGCGCGAGCAGAATGCGCGCTGCGTCGTCGACGCCTCAGGACCGGCCCTGGCCGCCGCCTTGTCCGAGGGGGTCTTCCTGGTCAAACCGAGCCGGCGGGAGCTCGGGCTGCATTTCGGCACGACCCTGGAGACCGAGCAAAGCGAGCTCGACGCCGCCATGGCGCTGGTGGCCGACGGATCCGCCGAACATGTCGCGCTGACCCTGGGCGGCCAGGGAGCAGTCCTGGCGTCCCAGGGCGGCACGCTCCGTCTGGCCGTGCCGCCGGTACGGGTGCAGAGCACGGTCGGTGCCGGCGACAGTTTCCTGGCAGCCTTCGTGCTCCGGCTGGCGCAGGGGCGCACGCTGGCTGATGCGTTCCGTTCGGCGGTCGCTGCCGGCAGCGCGACTGTCACCACACGCGCCACCGAGCTCTGCCACCGGGCCGACGTCGAGCGGCTCGAAGCAGAACTCGCGGAACAAGCCGCCCGGGCCTAGCCGGGAAACCGGCACTCCGCTGGCATGATGTGGCGCATGGGGGAAACCGAAACAAGCTCAAGACCGAGGCCGCGCACCTTCAAGGAGCCATCCGGCCGGGTGGTATCGCTCCTGGTCTGGGGAGGCAGCGCTGCCGGCATGGGCTGGCTGATGCTCGCGGGAAGGGGCGGGGCTGCCGTGGCGGCCGCGCCGTGGCTGGCTGCCGCGGCCCTGCTGGTCTATCTGACGCAGTGGCAGCCGAGGCTGATCGTGGGAGCCGACAAGTTTGACGTGGTCAACGGGCTCCGACGGCACCGGATCCCGTTCGCCGCCGTGGACGACGTCGAGGTCCGCTACTCCGTCACGGTGAGGGCTGCCGGTAGGAAGTATGTCAGCTGGGGTGCCCCGACGCCGCCCAGCGCCTTTGGCACCGGGTTCGAACAGGCCCGGGACTGGAAGGAACGCCCCTTCGGGATGCTGCCGTCCAATGAGCGCATGGGCCAGCCTCCGACGTCGGGCGGACGGGATGCGATTGTCCGGGCCTGGCAGGATGCCAGGCAGCCGGGCGCAACCAGCGGCCCCGGCCAGAGTTCGGCCGAGCGCACGGTCGTGTCCGAGTGGAACGTCCCGATGCTGGTCGTGGGGCTGGTCGTGGCCTGCTGGTGCCTCGTCTCATTGCTGTTCTGACTGCCGGACGGCCTGTGTCCTAAGGCATCACCTTGTAAAGCTCAATGACGGTCTCTTCCGGCGGGGATGTGAAGCCGCCCTCGATGCCGGCCTGCATTTTGGGCATCAGGATGCCGTCACGGAATTTCTCCCAGCTCTCCTGGGAATCGTGGACCGCCATGATTGTCCATCCACCGGCCGATGCGCCGCCGGCATGAAAGACCTGCCCCTCCGGCAAGCGGCCTTCGCCGGGATGAACCGCGGCAATGGACGCCTCGTACTGTTCCTTGGTTCCTCCCGGAAAAAAGTGCACAACTCCGTAGGCCATTTCTACTCCTCGAGTGGTGGGCCGTAGCTGACGATTCCAGTCCTAGACCTGGCAGTGTCGGGTGTCAATGAGCCGGGAATCGTTCCGCTCCCAACAGCGCAGACAGCAGCGCGAATCAGCCCGGACATCAGCGCGGCACGATGGTCTGCTGCCCCGGGCAGGCACCGAGAACCCGTTTCATCGCGTCCTTTTCGGCCGGCGTTACCCACAGCCCGTAGGCGGCCTTCACCGAGATTTGCCGGGCGACGTAGTGGCAGCGGAACGCCTTGTTCGGCGGCAGCCAGGTGGCGGCGTCGGACGCGCTCTTGTCCTGGTTGGCCTGCCCGTCCACGGCAATGAGGTTCAGCGGATCGTTGGCGAGGTGCTGGCGCTGCAGCGGACTCAGCTGCTGGGCCCCCTTTTGCCAGGCGTCCCCCAGCGCCACGACGTGGTCGATCTGCACGGCTTTGCTGGACGCCGCACCGCGCTGGAAGGCGATGGTCCGCCCGGTGTAGGGCTCCTGGAAGGTCCCGGATCCGACCCGGCAGCGGGAGCCTTCGGTGAACATGGCGCCGGCCAGGTCTCGGCGGAGGATGTCGTTGCGGGTGTCACAGCCGTTACGGTCGACGTCGAGCCACGCCTGGCCAAAGGCACTGCGGTTGTAGTTGCCGCTGGCTGCGCGGCCCTTGACCGGCAGCACCGACAGGAGGTCCACGGCGAGACCGGACGGCACGGCCCGAACCGGCGCGACCGGTTTCATCCAACCCGCCGCCAGCACGGGAGCCTCGGTGGGCCCCGCCACCCTCGGCTCTGCGATCGCAAATTGGCCGGCGGTGAAGAACCAGCCGAGGCCAGCCAGCAACGCCAGCATCGTGGCGCCCAGCAATGCCCAGGCCTGGCGCGACCGGCGCCGGGCGCGCCTGAAGTCGCGCCAGGTGACGGTCACGGAAGTTCCGGGGAGGGATGGGGCTGCTGCACCTCATCAGCCTAGGCCGGGGCACCGACAGCGGCCCGGTTGTCCACAGTGTGCAGGACAGGACAGGCTATGCCCCGGGGCTGGCGGCCGGACGGCCGCCGGCTGGTCAGTGCCGAGCGGTCACTGTTCCTTGGTGACCCGGCGGAGGTCCTCCTCGGCGAGATTCAGCAGCGCTTCCAACTGGCTGACCCGCGCGTCGTCGATCTCGCCGGCCTCGCGTTTGGCTCGGGCGTCGTCGAGGAGGCGCTTGGCTTCCTTGGCGTTCCGCCGGGCTACGTCGAGGGCATGTTCCAGGGTGGTTTCGTGCTCCACAGCCGAGTTCTGTTCCATGGCTCCATTGTGGTTCCCTTTCCCGGCCGATTCCAGCGAACCGGCCGGGAAGGTCCAAAGTGGGGCTACCCGACCTCGACCGGCAGCCCGGCAGCTTCGAGGGTCGCGGCCGCGTCCTTGGCCGGGAACGACGGCGGGTTCACGCCGGCCATTTCCTCCATCACACGGACCACCTGGCAGCTGTAACCGAATTCGTTGTCGTACCAGACGTAGAGGACAAGGTTCTTCTCGTTGCTGATGGTGGCGAGGCCATCGACGATGCCGGCGCGGCGGGAGCCGACGAAGTCGGTGGAGACAACCTCGGGCGAATCGATGTAGTCGACCTGCTTGCGCAGCTCCGAGTGCAGCGACATCTCGCGCAGGTAGTCGTTGACCTCATCCTTGGTGGTGCCGTTTTCCAGGCTCAGGTTCAGGATGGCCAGGGAGACATCCGGGGTGGGGACGCGGATGGAGCTGCCGGTCAGTTTGCCCAGGAGCTCGGGCAGGGCCTTGGCGACAGCCTTGGCGGCACCGGTCTCAGTGATGACCATGTTCAGCGCGGCGGAGCGGCCGCGGCGGTCACCCTTGTGGAAGTTGTCGATCAGGTTCTGGTCGTTGGTGAAGGAGTGGACCGTCTCTACGTGGCCGTGCACGACGCCGTAGCGGTCGTTGATCGCCTTTAGTACCGGCGTGATGGCGTTGGTGGTGCAGGACGCCGCCGAAACAATCTTGTCCGAATCCGTGATGGTGGCGTGGTTGATGCCGTGCACGATGTTTTTCAGCTCGCCCTTGCCCGGGGCGGTGAGCAGAACGCGGGAAACGCCCTTGCTCTGCAGGTGCTGGGAGAGGCCCTCGGCGTCGCGCCAGCGGCCGGTGTTGTCGACCACCAGTGCGTCGTGGATGCCGTAGGCGGTGTAGTCCACCGTGGCCGGGTTGTCCGAGTAGATGACCTGGATCTGGACGCCGTTGGCAGTGATGGTGTCGTTCTCGAGGTCCACCTTGATGGTGCCTTCGAAGGACCCGTGCACCGAGTCGCGGCGCAGCAGGCTGGCGCGCTTGGTGAGGTCGTTGTCCGACCCGCGGCGCACCACGATCGCGCGCAGCCGCAGGCCGTGCCCGCCGCCGGCCTTCTCGATCAGGAGGCGGGCCAGGAGCCGGCCGATGCGGCCAAAGCCGTAGAGGACGACGTCGGTGCTGGTGCGGTCGTCGCCGCCGCGCTTGCCGACCACTTCGGCCAGCTCCTCGCGCAGGAAGTCGTCCAGGCTGATGCCGTTGCCTTCTACGCGGTACTTTTCGGTCAGGCGGGCAATGTCGATGGCTGCCGCGCCGAGGTCCAGCTTGGTGAGGGCGTCGAGCAGGGGCGCGGTCTCTTCGAGGCGCAGCTCTTCCTTGCTCATCCGGCGGGCAAAACGGTGCGCCTTGAGGATGTTCATGGTGGACTTGTTGATCAGGCTCCGGCCGTGGATGGACGTCACCACGTTGTTTTCGCGGTACAGCCGGCCGATCACCGGAATCATGGCCTCGGCGAGCGCCTCCCGGCCCATCCACGTATCAAGACAAGAATCTGACGTCTGGCTCACAGAACTACCTTCCTAAAATCCACCACATACGTCCTCGTATGCGGAAGTCGGCTGCCGGCGGATCTCCGGAACCTGGACGCGGCGGGGATTCGGTCCACCCCGGGCGCCTGCATGGAGCGCAAAGAAAAAGCCACCGGCGGCGAACGCAGACCCGGTGGCAGAACATCTACGTTCGCTATCCATTCTAGAGCGGGGCGCCGGTCCAGGGGGCCGGAGGCGGCGTGAAATCACTCACACGAGCGGGGTCCGCCGCGTCACGCAGCCCTTGACGTAGGATGTCCAGATGGGACTCATAGTTGCACTACTTGTCATCTGGCTCATTCTTTCGATCCTGGGCTTCGTCGTGAAGGGCCTGCTTTGGCTGGCCGTCATCGGCCTGGTCCTGTTCGTCGCCACGGCGGCGTGGGGCTGGGTGAAGCGGAAGGCCAAGGCCTGATCCGAAACCTACACCTCGATCCAAACGGCAAGGACCGGCACCACACGGTGCCGGTCCTTTTCGTTTGGTTGGATGGGTTGACCGATACGCCGGGTTCTGTGTTCCCGCGCTGTTGCCGGCGCGGGAGTAGCGGCCATCCATCTACGGACGCCGTTGCCGACGCCCTCCAGCGGCCTACCCGGACACTCGGGCGGGCAGCCCTCAAACGTGTCCTGTCTGGCCTTGCTCCGGGTGGGGTTTACCTAGCCTTCCCGGTCACCCGGGAAGCTGGTGGTCTCTTACACCACCGTTTCACCCTTACCTGCTCCCCCGACCGTGCGGACACGGCCCTGGGGCAGGCGGTCTATTCTCTGTGGCACTGGCCTGCGGGTTACCCCGAGTGGGCGTTACCCACCACCCTGCCCTGCGGAGCCCGGACGTTCCTCGAGCCACTTGCGTGACGCGCGGCCGCCTGGTCAACCCATCCGGTTCTCATTCTACGGGCTGCCCCCGCAGGCTCACCGCACCGGCGCCTTTTGGGCCTGCCGGTGGGAGAATGAAAGCAGCAACCCCGCCAGGCAAGGAAGCGATTCGGATGGATTTCACCGCCGTCGTCATTTGGCTGATCATCGCCGCGCTCGTGCTCATCCTGGCCCGGGCCTCGATCCGGATTGTGCGCCAGTATGAGCAGGGCGTGCTGTTCCGGCTGGGCCGGGTGATCGGAGTCCGGATGCCCGGGCTGCGCTTTATCATCCCGGTGATCGACCGGCTGCAGCTGGTCAGCCTGCGGATCGTGACCATGCCGATCCAGTCGCAGGGCATCATCACCCAGGACAACGTCAGCGTGGATATCTCCGCGGTGGCCTACTACCGGGTGATCGACGCCGTGAAGTCGGTGGTGGCGATCGAAAATGTGGCTGCCGCGATCAACCAGATCGCCCAGACGACGCTCCGCAAGGTGGTCGGCCGGCACAGCCTGGACCAGACCCTGTCCGAAACGGAACACATCAACAGCGACATCCGCGAAATCCTGGACGCACTCACCCTGGAGTGGGGCGTCGAAGTCACGCTCGTGGAGCTGAAGGACATCCAGCTTCCCGAAAGCATGAAGCGCGCCATGGCCCGGCAGGCGGAGGCCGAGCGGGAGAAGCGGGCCAAGATCATTGCCGCCGAGGGCGAGTCGATCGCGGCGGCGGCGCTCGGTGAGGCTTCTGACATGATGATGGCGCATCCGCTGGCCCTGCAGCTGCGGAACCTGCAGTCCCTCGTCGAGATTGCGGTGGACAAGAACTCCACCGTGGTCTTCCCGGCGCCGCTGATGAGCACCATCGGCGAGCTGTCCGCGTTCCTGGCCCGGGAGACCAAGGCCGCCCAGGCAGCGGTAGCGGCGCCGACCCAGGCCGCCGGCCCCACCCCTGTGGCGACCACGGCGCCTCCCCCTGTTCCGGCGGCGCCAACGAAGGTAGCCTGACCGCATGGAACTGCTGCTTCTTGCCGTCGCCGCCGGACTGCTGGTCGTCGCGACCGTCGTGCGTGACCTCCTGACCCGCCGGAAGCACGCGCGGCTGGGCAGCGACCCGGAATCCGAGCGGGCACGGCGGGACATCCAGCGGGCCAAGACAGTCGGCCAGTCGAATTTCGTGGGCCTCGACAACACCGGACATCGGCGCTAGCCCGACGCCGGGCCGCGCGCGGCTGCAGCCGCCTGGCCGCCGGTAGGATCGTACGGTGCTAATTCTGCTGCCGCCCTCCGAAGGCAAGACCCCCGCGACCGGCGGCGACGCCGTCGACGCGGCTTCGCTCAGCTTCCCCGGCCTCAACGCCTACCGCGCAAAGGTGCTCGAGGCGCTCGGCACCGTCAGCGCGCACGAAGACGCCCTGGCACTGCTGGGCGTCGGCGCCTCGCTGAAGGCCGACGTCGAACGCAACACCCGCTTGCACGCCGAGCCTGCCGCGCCCGCCCACCAGGTGTATTCCGGCGTCCTCTACGACGCCTTGGACTACCGCTCGCTGACTCCGGCGCAGCGGAAGAAGGCGGACGAAAACGTGCTGGTGATCTCCGCGCTCTGGGGCGCGATCCGGTTTGCGGACCGGGTGCCGGCGTACCGGCTATCGATGGGCACGTCCCTGCCCGACGTCGGACGGCTGGCCTCGTTCTGGAAGCCGCAACTGACTGAGGCCCTGGCCGCCGCAACGGACGGCGAGCTGCTGGTCGACTGCCGCTCCAGCACCTACGCCGCGGCCTGGGCTCCCCCGCCCGAGCGGACCGTGGCGGTGAACGTCTTCACGGAGGTCAACGGCGTCCGAAAGGTGGTGAGCCACTTCGCCAAGCACACCCGCGGAGAGCTTGCCCGGCACCTGCTGGCCCGCCGCGGCAAGACCCCGCAGACCCCGGCGCAGCTGCACAAGGCCGCCGCCGAGAAATGGTCCGCGGAGCTGGTCCAGGGCACGGCCCGGAAGCCGCACACCCTCAACCTCATCCTGCCCAACTAGCTGGCAGTTGTTGTCGTTTAGACGCCTCTAAACGACAACAACTGCGAGTCACTTGGGGACTAGGCCCACTCGGCGGAGCGGACCAGGATGCACCCGGAATCCGGGCAGAAGACGATGTCGTCCTCGGCGGCGGCCTTGATCTCGGCGAGGTCACCGGGGCTCAGCTGCATGCCGGATCCTTCGGAGGTGCCGTGGAAGAGCCGGGCCGCGCCGACGCCGCGCTTGGCGAGCGTCTTCTCGTAGACGGCGAGCATTCCCGCGTCCAGTCCCTCGGCGAACTCGGCGCGCTGGCCGCGCACCACGGTCATCTCCGCGGCCACTTCGGCGAGCTGTTCGTCCAGTTCGGCGCGGATGGTGCCAAAGGAACCCTGGATATCGTCAACGATCTGCTGCTGGCTGGCCTGGCGCAGGCGCAGCGAATCCAGCCGCTCCAGGACCTCGAGTTCAACGTCCTCAAGATCCGAGCGGCGTTTGTTCAGGGACGCGATGTCGCGCTGCAGGGCCACGAGGTCCTTGGACAGCCCGGTGCCGCTGTTGAGCCTGGCCTCGTCGCGTTCGATCCGGGAGGCGACCTGCTCGACGTCGGCCTCGGCGCGCTTGAGTTCCAGTTCGGCGTCGTGCACCGCCACCTTCGCGGTCCCGAGTTCTCCGTTGGCCACACTGAGGGCAGCCTCCAGGTCGGTGATCCGGGAGTCGCTTTCAAGGCTGCGGCGGCGGTTGGACAGGGACTTGAGCCTGGCATCGAGTCCCTGCAATTCGAGCAACTTCAACTGTTCCGCCGGTGCTGCCTTGGCCACTATTTCCTCCGCTTGTTCACTTACCGGCCGGAGCCGGGCACCGTACCGGCGCTCCCTAGACTCTAGTCGCCGCCCGGAGTCAGAATGAAGTCCCAGGGGTCGCTGTTGGTGCTGCTGACCCGGATCTCAATGTCGTGGCCCTGGTCGGTCAGCACATTCCCCAAGGCCTCGGCGGCCGCCGGCAGCCACAGCCACTCGCTCGCAAAGTGCGAGACGTCGATCAGGTACGGCCGGTCATTGACGGCAGCCTCGCGGGCCTCCGACGCCGGATGGTGGCGCAGGTCCGCGGTCAGGTAGACGTCGGCGTTGCTCGCGCGGACCTCGTTGAACAGCGAGTCGCCCGCGCCGCCGCACAGGGCCACACGTCGCACCAGGCCGTCCCGGTCGCCGGAAACACGGACGCCGCCGGCCACGGAGGGAAGGATGCCGAAGACCCGCGCGGCGAAGTCCCCCAGCGTCTGCACGTCGGCGAGGTCCCCGACCCGGCCGATCCCTTCCTCCGGAAGGCCGTTCGCGGCCGGCGTCAGCGGCACCACGTCCTGCAGGCCCAGCGCGTCGGCCAGCACGTCGGAGACGCCCCCGACGGCGGAATCACCGTTGGTGTGCACTGTCAGCAGTGCGGTCCCGGACTCGATCAGCCGGTGCACCGCCTTGCCCTTGGGGGTGTTGGCGGCAACGGAGGTGACGCCCTTGAGCAGCAGAGGATGGTGCGTAATGAGCAGTTCGGCGCCCCAGGCGACGGCTTCCTCGATGACTTCGAGGGTGGGGTCCACGGCGAAGAGAATCCTGCTCACCTCGGCGGACGGGTGCCCGGCCACCAGGCCTACCTCGTCCCACTCCTCCGCCAGCGATTCGGGCCAGAGCTCCTCGACGGCCAGCAGGATCATGCCCAGCGTGGCAGCCTCGCCGGTGCGGGTAGCTTCGTCGGGCTGCGCTGAAACGTCGGTGTTCTCAGGTTCCATAACCTCATTTTTACCCTATCCGCGGTGCCAGCCACCCCTGCCGGGAGTCCCGGATGCTGGCGGAATGCCGGGTTCGGGAATGATCCGGGCCCTTCGTCCATTGAACAGGACATGAGAACTTTCGTCCTCGGCGGGGGCTGCTTCTGGTGCCTCGACGCCGTCTATCAAAAGACCAAGGGTGTCAGCTCGGTCGTCTCCGGCTACACCGGAGGCCACGACCGCAACCCCGACTACTACAGCGTGTGCTCCGGCACCACCGGCCATGCCGAGGTGGTGGCGGTGACCTTCGACGAGGAGGTGATCCCGGCCGAGGTCATCCTGGACATGTTCTTCGCCCTGCACGATCCCACGACGCTGAACCGGCAGGGTTACGACGTCGGCACCCAGTACCGGTCCTCGATGTTCTACGAGACCACTGAGGAGAAGATCCTTTTCGAGGAAGCGATCGGCCGGAACCAGGAGCTGTGGTCGGACCCGATCGTCACCGAGGTGAGCCGCCTGCCGGTCTTCCACGTGGCGGAGGATTTCCACCAGGACTACTACGCGAAGTACCCCGAACAGGGCTACTGCCAGGTGATCATCAACCCGAAGCTGGCGAAGGCCAGGAAATATTACTCTGCATGGCTTAATGCTTAGCTAGGGCCTGAGCGCCCTCGTTACGCTGACCTTAGAATTCCTCCTCACAGATAGGCACACCTACCCATGGCACGGATCTATGACGATGTTACCCAGCTGGTCGGCGGCACCCCGCTGGTCCGCCTCAACCGGCTGAGCGAAGGCCTGGACGCCACGGTGGCGGTCAAGCTGGAGTTCTACAACCCGGCCAACAGCGTCAAGGACCGGATCGGCGTCGCCATCATCGACGCCGCGGAGAAGTCCGGTGCACTCAAGCCCGGCGGGACCATCGTCGAGGGAACCTCCGGCAACACGGGCATCGCCCTGGCCATGGTCGGCGCCGCCCGCGGCTACAAGGTCATCCTCACCATGCCCGAGACCATGTCCACGGAACGCCGCGTCATGCTCCGCGCCTACGGCGCAGAAATTGTGCTGACCCCCGGTTCCGAGGGCATGCGCGGAGCCGTGGAGAAGGCCCAGGAGATCGTCGCGAACACGGAGAACTCCATCTGGGCGCAGCAGTTCGCCAACGAGGCCAACCCCGAGGTGCACCGCCGCACCACCGCCGAGGAAATCTGGTCGGACACCGACGGCAAGGTGGACATCTTCGTCGCCGGCGTCGGCACCGGCGGAACCGTCACCGGTGTCGGCCAGGTACTCAAGGAGCGCAAGCCCGACGTGCAGATCATCGCCGTCGAGCCCAAGGACTCCCCCATCCTCAACGGCGGCGCCCCGGGCCCGCACAAGATCCAGGGCCTCGGCGCCAACTTCGTGCCGGAAATCCTGGACACCAACGTCTATGACGAGGTCATTGACGCCACCCTGGAGGACTCGGTCCGCGTGGCCCGCGAGCTGGGCGTCAAGGAAGGCATCCTCGGCGGCATCTCCTCCGGCGCGATCGTCTGGGCGGCCCTGGAGCTCGCGAAGCGCCCGGAGAACGCCGGTAAGCTGATTGTTGCCATTGTCTGCGACTTCGGGGAGCGCTACATCTCCACCGTGCTGTACGACGACATCCGCGGCTAAGCCCAGCCCTGTCCCAAGATTTCGTAGAAAGGTCTTTGTGAGCTTCTTCGCAAGACTGAAGGAAGACCTCGACGCCGCCCGGTCCCACGACCCGGCGGCGCGCGGTTCTTTCGAAAACTTCTTTGCCTACTCCGGCCTGCACGCGATCTGGGCGCACCGCCTGACGCACCGGCTCTGGCAGAACCCTTCGCTGCGCTTCCCTGCGCGGCTGATCTCCCAGCTGGCCCGCTTCCTGACCGGCATCGAGATCCACCCCGGCGCCACGATCGGCCGCCGCTTCTTCATCGACCATGGCATGGGCGTTGTGATCGGCGAAACCGCCGAGATCGGCGAGGATGTCATGATCTACCACGGTGTCACGCTCGGCGGCCGTTCGCTCGCAAAGATCAAGCGGCACCCCACCATCGAGGACCGCGTCGTCATCGGCGCCGGAGCCAAGGTCTTGGGCCCCATCACGATCGGCCGGGACAGCGCCATCGGCGCCAACGCCGTCGTAGTCAAGGACGCCCCGGCCGAATCGATCCTGACCGGAGTGCCCGCCACCTGGCGGCACCGCGACGCCCAGCGCGAAACCAAACCCGCCGTCGACCCGGCCGAGTACCTGATCGAGTACCGCATCTAAGGCACGCAGTCATAAAGACAGCGGCCGGCGGCCCCAAAMCGGGGCCGCCGGCCGCTGTCGATTAACCGGTCTGGATTAGTGCGTGTCCACTGCCGAGATCTCGGACTTGTCCTCGCCCCAGAGGGTGTGGAAGGTGCCCTCGGTGTCGATGCGGCCGTAGGTGTGTGCACCGAAGAGGTCGCGCTGGCCCTGGATCACGGCGGCCGGGAGGCGCTTGCGCCGCAGGCCGTCGTAGTACGCCAGCGAGGAGGAGAACACCGGCACCGGGATGCCCAGCTGCACCGCGGTGGCCACCACGCGCCGCCAGGCCGGGAGGACCTCGGCGATCGCCTTGGTGAAGGCCGGCGCGAACAGCAGGTTCGCCGGCTTCTCGTCCGCGGCGTAGGCCGTGGTGATCTCCTTCAGCAGCTCTGCGCGGATGATGCAGCCGCCGCGCCACAGCGAGGCGATCTCGTCCAGCTTGAGGTCCCAACCGTATTCCTTGGCGGCGGAGGTGAGCATGTCCAGGCCCTGCGCGTAGGAGACCAGCTTGGAGGCGTACAGTGCCTGCCGGACGTCCTCGACGAAAGTCTCGGGGACCTCGACGGCGGCCTCGCCGCCGGCCAGCAGTTCCTGGGCCAGCTTGCGCTGCTCCGCCTGCGAGGACAACGCGCGGGCGAAGACCGATTCGGCGATGCCGGAAGTCGGGGAACCCAGTTCAAGGGCGGAGATGACCGTCCAGCGGCCGGTGCCCTTCTGGCCGGCGGCATCCACCACGACGTCGACGAACGGCTTGCCGGTCTTGGCATCGACGTGGCCGAGGACTTCGGCGGAGATTTCGATCAGGAAGGAAGCGAGCTCGCCCTTGTTCCATTCGGCGAAAATCTTTGCCTGCTCGGCCGGCTCAATGCCCGCGCCGGAGCGCAGCAGGTCGAAGGCCTCGCCGATGACCTGCATGTCGGCGTATTCGATGCCGTTGTGCACCATCTTGACGAAGTGGCCGGCGCCGTCGGTGCCGATCCAGGCGCAGCAGGGCTGGCCGTCGACGTGGGCTGCGATCTTTTCCAGCAGCGGGCCGAGCGCCTCGTAGGACTCCTTGGAGCCGCCGGGCATGATCGAGGGGCCGTTGAGCGCGCCTTCCTCGCCGCCGGAGACGCCGATGCCGACGAAGTGGAGGTCCTTCTTCGCGAGGGCGGCCTCGCGGCGGCGGGTGTCCTCGTAGTGCGAGTTGCCGGCATCGATGATGATGTCGCCGGCCTCCAGCAGCGGCTCGAGCTGTTCGATCACGGAGTCCACCGGCTTGCCGGCCTTGACCATGATCAGCACGCGGCGCGGCTTCTCCAGCGAGTCGACGAGTTCCTGCAGCGTTTCGGTGCGGACGAAGTCGCCGTCCTGGCCGTGCTTTTCGAGGAGCGCGTCGGTTTTCTCCACGGAACGGTTGTGCAGGGCAACGGTGAAGCCGTTACGGGCCAGGTTCCGGGCCAGGTTGGCCCCCATCACCGCAAGGCCGGTGACACCGATGTGTGCTGACATCAAAACTCCAATTCATTCTGTGCATCGAGTGCAGTTCGTCCCGCAGTTGCTGCGGAACACGCTTCTTGGGATCAGTGGCTGTCAATAAACCATATGTATTTCCGCTGACTGCAGGAAAGCAGCGCCCACGTGGCGGAATACGGCGCGTCACAAACAGTCTATGATTTTCGGCGGCCACTGCGCCTGTAGCCCCGGGATTGCGGCCTGCGCCACTATGCTTACGACTATGTCGACCAGCCTGCATCACCGCGCCATCGAGCATCTGGGAGCCCGCATCGTCGCCGGCGAGCTCCCCGCCGGCCATGTCATGCTGGCCGAGCACCTCGAGGATGAGCTGAAGGTCTCTCGCTCGGTGGTCCGCGAGGCGGTGCGCGTGCTGCAGTCCCTGGGGCTGGTCGAGACCATCAAACGTGTCGGCATCCGGGTGCTCCCCGCCAGCCGCTGGAATCCCTTCGATCCGCTCGTGATCCGCTGGCGCCTGGCCGGCGAGGGCCGCGGCGCCCAGCTGCGCTCCCTGGCCGAGCTGCGGACCGCGGTGGAGCCGGTGGCGGCCGAACTGGCGGCCGGCAACGCCCCGGATGAACTCCGCAGCCAGCTGGTGGAAATCTCCCACGCCATGCGGGAGGCCGGTGTGGCCGGCGACGTGCCTCGGTTCCTCGAGCTGGATATCCAGTTCCATTCCCTGCTGTTGACCGGTTCCGGCAACGAAATGTTCGCCAACATGGTGGGCCAGGTGGCCGAGACGCTGACCGGCCGCACCGTCCACGGTCTGATGCCGGACCATCCGCGGGCTTCCGCGCTGCAGTGGCACGTGGACGTGGCGGAGGCGATTGCGGCCGGCGACGGCGTGGCCGCCCGCGAGGCCTCCAACAAGATCATGCGCGAGACAATCGCGGACATGGAACCCAGCTGGAAGGACCAGCCCCGCGTCTTCGTCCCGGTCCAGTCCCGCTAGTCCGCCCGCACGGCAGCGGCACGGCTTCCGATAGACAGCCGCGGGGCCCGGATTAGTCCCGTCGATGGTCAAATTCAACCGCTAGGCGTTTCACATTTGGACGCATTCACGGTATATTTCTAACAAGCCTTCCACCGCGGCATCCCCCAATAGTCGCGGTGGAAGGCTTTTCCATTGCCCGGAGGCTTTTCCATTGCCCTCAGGCTTTTCCATTGCGCGGAAGCTTTTGCCGCGGGTGAGCGCTGGTCAGGCGGCGTCCGCCACCGCGTCCCGGAGCCGCCAGCCTCCGCCGAGGCCGTCCCGGATGATTTCCATCGTAGTTAGGGCCGATCCGCTGTTCCGGCCCAGCCTGGCCTGGACCTGCCACACCTCGACATCGACCCGGCTCAGTCCCTTCGGCATCCGGCGCTCGGCCTCCCACCAGCTCACGCGCTCAAACCACCGCACGGGTTCCGCGCCAACCACCCATTCGCGGCCACCGCGGACCACGGCCCGCGGATGTCCGTCAGGGCCGGTTTTTACGATCACATGTTCCATGCCGGTGACGGTACGGACAGGCACCGACATTTTGGTGCAGTCCGGACTTGGATGGCCCACAGCGCATGGGCAGCGGGGCCGCGCTCCACTACCAGGCGTTTGCGGATTCGAACTCCGTCTGGTGCTGCTCCTTGCAGTAAGGGACCCGGGAATCCGGAACAGGAATCCCGCATAGCCGGCATTTTGTAGCCCAAAACCTGGCAAAAAAAGAACGTAAACCTAACAAGTCGCCCCCCAAATAAGTAAGATAACAATATCACTTAGCTTATTATCGGTTCGGAATCCCCCACTCCCTGCTCGGCCGGGGCGCCCCCTGCCGACCCCCGCGGCGAGCAGTGGCCCTCGGGGCCAGCAGCGTAGCGCCCGCGCGTTGCCAACCGATATGTGAGCACACAGATAGTTCCGGCTACTTTTAGGCGCGGGAATAGTGCAGGACACAGCACATGGAGAGCAAAAAACCCCGCCGCGGCGGGCGTTTAGGCCTGCCGCGACGGGGTTTTCCTTGGTGGGTCCTACCGGGATCGAACCGATGACATCCACGGTGTAAACGTGGCGCTCTACCAGCTGAGCTAAAGACCCAAGATGCTGTTTCCGCACTTCAGTGCGTCCACCAACGAACAATGACTCTACCCGAAACGGCGCCGGAAACGCCAATCGCCGGCCGGACCGGAACGCCTCACAGTGAGGGGAGCTCCGCGGCGAGCCAGGTCAGCGATTCGCTGACGCCTGCCTCCAGCTTGATGGTGGCCAGGTCATCGCCGCGGGTCTGCCCACGATTGATGATCACCACCGCCTTGCCTTGCTTGGCGGCGTGCCGGACGAACCGCAGTCCGCTCATCACGGTCAGGGAGGAACCGGCCACCAGCAGGGCCGCGGCGTCGTCCACCATGGCGTAGGAGCGCTCAACCCGGTCCTTGGGCACGTTCTCGCCAAAGTAGACAAAGTCGGGTTTCAGTGTGCCGCCGCAGGCCGGGCAGTTGGCAACGACGAAACCCGCGATCAGCTCCGAATCTTCCACGGTGGCGTCGGCGTCGGGGGCCATTTCCACGACACCGGCGGCGAGTGCTTCCGTCAGGAAGTCAGGGTTGAGTTCCTCCAGCACGCCGGCCAGCAACGAGCGGCTGTAGCGGCGATGGCAGGCCAGGCAGACCACCCGGTCGAAGCGGCCATGCAGGTCCACCACGTTGACGCTCCCGGCGTCCTCGTGCAGCCGGTCCACGTTCTGGGTGATCAGGCCGGTGAGGAGCCCGCGGTGCTCGAGTCGGGCGGCGGCCGCATGGCCGTCGTTAGGATCGGCGCGGCGCAGATGGGACCAGCCGATGTGGTTCCGCGCCCAGTAGCGACGGCGATTCTCGGGGTCGCCAATGAATTCCTGGTAGGTCATCGGCGCCCGCGGAGCCGCCCCGGGGCCCCGGTAATCCGGGATGCCCGAATCCGTGCTGAGCCCGGCGCCGGTGAGCAACGCGAAGCGCTCCCCCGCGAGGACGCCGTGGATTTCCCGCAGGACCTCGAGTTCGCTCCGCGCCGGTTCGGCGGCAACGACCGGCGGCAGGCTGGCAAAGCCAGTCATGCCGACGCCGGGTCGCCGCTGCCGCATCGCGCCTGTCCCCGTCAATTCCCTGCGAGCCCCGCCAGGGCGGCGCGGTACTCGGTGAAATCCCGGGCCTGGCCGCGGGGGTTCACCACGACGTAGCGGACCGTTCCGCGGGCGTCGATGATGAAGGTGCCGCGCTTGGCCATGCCGCTGTCGGGGTCAAAGACGCCATAGCGCTCGGCCACGGCACCGTGCGGCCAGAAGTCCGCCAGGAGGTCGAAGGAGTAACCCTCCTTTTCCGCGTAGGCGCGCTGCGCGAACTTGCTGTCCACCGAAACCCCCAGCACGGCGGCGTCGGCGTCCTCGAAGAGCGCAAGGTTGTCCCGGATTTCGCAAAGTTCGCCCGTACAAATGCCGGAGAACGCGAACGGGAAGAACACGAGGACCACATTGCGTCCGCGCAGTTCCGACAGCCGGACCGGCTCGCCGAACTGGTTGACCAGCTCAAAGTCGGGGGCGGGCTGGCCGACCGCCGGCACGGCGGTTGCCAGCGCCACTCCTGCGCCGGGTTGGGTCACTTGTTTTTCCGCGTGACCAGCCGGGTGGCGCTCCACTCCTTGGAGACGCCAGCGGACGTGGTGTAGTGCAGGCCTGCGGTGGGCGCGGCATCCTGGATGTCGGCCGGCGAGACGTAGCCCACCCGGCCGTTCTTCGGGGTGAGCACCCAGACCACGCCGCCCTCGGTCAGGGTGGTGCGCGAGCCGACCAGGGTGTCAACGAGGTCCCCGTCGTCGGACCGCCACCAGAGGATCACGGCGTCGACCACCTCATGGTCGTCCTCGTCGAAGAGTTCCGAGCCGGTGAGGTCCTCGATGTCGTCGCGCAAGTCGAAGTCGACGTCGTCGTCATAACCGAATTCTTGAATCAGATCTCCATTTTTGAAACCCAATTTTTCCGCCACATTTACCGAAGTGGCGGCGTCGGCCTCGCTCACGTGTTGCTCCTATGCTGTTTGTACTTCTTGGTGTACTGCTTGGTGGACCCAATGGTGCTAGTGATTTCCATTACTACAAGCCAACACCCTTTGGGCCTTTGCTTCAAGCTGCTAACGCCGCGATCCGCCATATTCTGCGTCACACCGGCCGTTCCGCGGGCCCCGGAGGGGGTCCACGTCACAGAACCAGTATGCCCGTGAAATACGGCGGTGGCCCCATAGGACAGCTACGCATCCGCGGACTGACACGGCTAGAGTGGCTGATGACGACTTTGCCTGCGCGGACAACCGACCGCTAATACAGGCAGGCATGGTTGTGATTGGACCTAGCCCGGCGTACAGGACCGGGCTGCTGTTACCGATATGTCGCACACGTCGCGTTCACGCCAGGCAGTTACCCTGCCGGAGCTGAGGGTGCCGATGAATGCGCTCAAAGAGAGGTTGGACGTGGCTGCAGGAGAAGATACCTCCCATATCCTCAGCGGGTTGACTAACCAGCTGCCTGATCGTGATCCGGAAGAGACCGCCGAATGGCTGGAGTCCCTGGACACCCTGATTCAGGAACAGGGCACCGAGCGTGCCCAATACATCATGCGGAGCCTGCTCCAGCGGGCCGGCGCGCAGAGCGTGGGCGTGCCGATGGTGACCACCACCGACTACGTCAACACCATCCCGGTGGACCAGGAAGCGCCGTTCCCCGGCGATGAAGAGATCGAACGTAAGTACCGCGCCTGGTTGCGCTGGAACGCCGCCGTCATGGTGCACCGCTCCCAGCGTCCCGAGATCGGCGTCGGTGGCCACATTTCCACCTACGCCGGTGCGGCGACCCTCTACGAGGTCGGCTTCAACCACTTCTTCCGCGGCAAGGACCACCCCGGCGGCGGCGACCAGGTCTTCTTCCAGGGCCACGCCTCCCCCGGCATGTACGCCCGCGCTTTCATGGAAGGCCGGCTGACCGAGGAGGACCTGGACGGCTTCCGCCAGGAGAAGTCCAAGGAGGGCCACGCCCTCTCCAGCTACCCGCACCCGCGCCTCATGCCGGAGTTCTGGGAGTTCCCCACCGTGTCCATGGGCATCGGCCCGATGAACGCCATCTACCAGGCGCAGTCGAACCGCTACCTGCACAACCGCGGCATCAAGGACACCTCGGACCAGCAGGTCTGGGCGTTCCTGGGCGACGGCGAAATGGACGAGCCGGAGTCCCGCGGCCTGCTGCAGCTCGCCGCGAACGACAAGCTGGACAACCTCAACTTCGTCATCAACTGCAACCTGCAGCGCCTCGACGGCCCGGTCCGCGGCAACGGCAAGATCATGCAGGAGCTCGAGGCGTTCTTCCGCGGCGCCGGCTGGAACGTCATCAAGGTCGTCTGGGGCCGCGAGTGGGACAACCTGCTCGCCAAGGACGAAGACGGCTCGCTCGTGAAGATCATGAATGAGACGGTCGACGGCGACTACCAGACGTACAAGGCCGAATCCGGCGGATTCGTCCGCGAGCACTTCTTCGGCAAGACCCCGCAGACCAAGGACATGGTCGCGGACATGACGGACCAGGAGATCTGGAACCTCAAGCGCGGCGGCCACGACTACAACAAGGTCTACGCCGCGTACAAGGCCGCCACCGAGTTCAAGGGCAAGCCGACGGTCATCCTGGCCCACACGGTCAAGGGCTACGGCCTGGGCACCCACTTCGAGGGCCGCAACGCGACCCACCAGATGAAGAAGCTCACGCTGGCGGACCTGAAGGCCTTCCGCGACCACCTGCGCATTCCGGTCACGGACGAGCAGCTCGAGGCCGACCCGTACCAGCCGCCGTACTACCACCCCGGCGCCGACGCCCCGGAGATCCAGTACCTGATGGAACGCCGCCGCGCCCTCGGCGGGTTCGTCCCCGAACGCCGCTCCAAGCACACCGACGTCACCCTGCCGGGCGACAAGGCGTACGAGGTCGCCAACCGCGGTTCCGGCAAGCAGCAGGCCGCCACCACCATGGCGTTCGTCCGGCTGCTCAAGGACCTGATGCGGGACAAGGACTTCGGCTCCCGGATCGTGCCGATCATCCCCGATGAGGCACGCACCTTCGGCATGGACGCGTTCTTCCCGACGGCGAAGATCTACAACCCGAACGGCCAGAACTACCTGTCCGTGGACCGCGACCTCGTCCTGGCCTACAAGGAATCCATTGCAGGCCAGATCGTGCACGCCGGCATCAACGAGGCCGGTTCGGTCGCCGCCTTCACCGCGGCGGGCACGTCCTACGCCACGCACGGCGAACCGCTGATCCCGATCTATGTTTTCTACTCGATGTTCGGTTTCCAGCGCACCGGCGACTCCTTCTGGGCCGCCGCCGACCAGATGACCCGCGGGTTCATCATCGGCGCGACCGCCGGACGGACCACGCTGACCGGCGAGGGCCTGCAGCACGCCGACGGCCACTCCCCGATCCTGGCCTCGACCAACCCGGCCGTCGTCACCTACGACCCGGCCTACGGTTACGAGATCGGCGTCATCATGCGTGATGGCCTGAACCGGATGTATGGTCCGGGCCCGGCGGACAACGACCCGGCCCGGAACCTGATGTACTACATCACGGTTTACAACGAGCCGATCGTCCAGCCGCCGGCACCCGCCGAGCTCGACGTCGAGGGCATCATCAAGGGCATCTACCTGCTGGCACCGGCCAAGATCGACGGCCCGCGCACGCAGATCCTGGCCTCCGGTGTGTCCGTCCCCTGGGCCCTCGAAGCCCAGCGGCTCCTCGCCGAGGACTGGGGCGTCTCCGCCGATGTCTGGTCCGTGACCTCCTGGACCGAACTGCGCCGCGACGCCATGGCCGCCGAGGAAGACGCCTTCCTCAACCCGGGCCAGCCGGCCCGCGTCCCGTTCGTCACCGAACAGCTCGCCGGCGCCACCGGCCCGATCGTGGCGGTCTCGGACTACATGAAGGCCGTTCCGGACCAGATCCGCCAGTTCATCCCGAACGAGTTCGCCTCGCTCGGCGCTGACGGCTTCGGCTTCTCGGACACCCGCGCCGCCGCTCGCCGCTTCTTCAAGAACGACATCCACTCGATCGTGGTCCGTTCCCTGCAGATGCTGGCCCGCCGCGGCGAGGTCGACGCCCAGGCCCCGGCCCAGGCAATCGAGAAGTACCGCCTGCTCAACGTCAACGCCGGCACCACCGGCAACGCGGGCGGCGACTCTTAGTCACCAAAGCGAACGCACGACGGCGGTTCCCACCTTCGGGTGGGGGCCGCCGTCGGGCGTTTAAGCCTGTGACGCAGCCCAAAGGGACTTGTAGCCTTTGCACAAATGGAGCTTGGACGGCGGGCACCGTATGCTCGATGCATGGCAGAGCCCACCACCACTCCCGCAAAACGCAAGCCGTCCGTGCGGGCGCTCACCCCGGAGAAGGCCGAGACGCTGAAGAAGCTCCGGGCCAGCGTGGGCCAGCTGTCCACCACGACCCTGCGGCAGCTGGAGAAATCACTGCCCTGGTACAGCCGGCTGAACTCCGACGAGCGCTCCGCCCTGGGCATGGTCGCGCAGAACGGCATTGCCGCTTTTGTCACCTGGTTCGAGCGGCCCAGCTCTCCGTCCTGGATCCTCTCCGATGTCTTTGGCACCGCCCCCACCGAGCTGACCCGCTCGATCAGCCTGCAGAAGGCGCTGCAGCTGATCCGGATCGTCGTGGAGGTGGTCGAGGAGCAGGTGCCGATCATCGCCCCGGAAGCCGACCAGGCCGGCCTGCGCGAGGCCGTGCTGCGCTACTCCCGCGAGGTGGCCTTCGCCGCGG
Organism: Arthrobacter sp. YAF16; assembly: GCF_052113385.1. Classification (NCBI taxonomy): domain Bacteria; kingdom Bacillati; phylum Actinomycetota; class Actinomycetes; order Micrococcales; family Micrococcaceae; genus Arthrobacter; species Arthrobacter sp. YAF16. The sequence goes on along the minus strand of NZ_JBFRDC010000001.1, from coordinate 1,235,640 downwards.
CCGACGTCTACGCCCGCGCCGCCGAGACCCGCGGTTCCTGGGACACCCGGCTGGAGGCGCTGATTGTCGACGCGATCCTGCGCGGCGAAAACACCGACGCGCTGCGCTCCCGGATCGCCGCCCTGGGCTGGAAAGCCCAGGAACGCTTCACCGTGATGGTGGGGAATTCCCCGTCGGAACCCAGCGCCAGCTACGTCAGCGAACTCCGCCGCACGGCCGGGCGCTTCGCCGAGGACGCCCTCGTCGGGATCCAGGGCGACCGGCTGATCCTGATCCTGGGCGGCGTGCAGGACCGCGAAACGGCCTGCCAGAAACTCAGCGAGCTCTTCGCCCCGGGGCCGGTGGTCTACGGCGCCGAGGCCGGATCCCTGCTGGAGGCCAGCAGCTCCGCTCAGTCCGCCTTCGCCGGCCTGACCGCAGCCAAGGCGTGGCCCTCCGCGCCGCGTCCCGTGGCTGCCGATGACCTCCTGCCCGAGCGCGTGATCTCCGGTGACGACGCGGCCCGGCGTTCCCTGGTCAAGAACATTTACCGGCCGCTGGTCGCGGCGTCCAACGGCCTCGTGGAGACCCTCGGGACCTACCTCGAACTCGGCCACTCGCTTGAAGCGACCGCCCGCGAGCTTTTCGTCCACGCCAACACCGTGCGCTACCGGCTCAAGCGTGTCTGCGACGTCACGGGCTGGGATCCGTTGATCCCCCGGGAGGCTTTTGTGCTCCAGGCGGCGCTCGTGGTGGGCCGGCTCTCGGCCCCGCCCAGGCCCTCCGCGGAACGCCAGCCGTCGCGCAACAACTCCTGACCCGTTGTAGACTTCCTACAATCTGACCCAGTGAGCTTGGTGCATGAGAGTACCGATGAATCACGCGGCAATTTGGAAAGCTGGATACGTGCTTGCAATCGTTTGCCCTGGACAGGGCTCCCAGACCCCTGGTTTTCTAGCCCCCTGGCTGGAACTGCCTCCCGTCGCAGGCCATTTGGCCTCCCTTAGCGAAATAGCAGGTATCGACCTCACCGCCCACGGAACCACCTCCGATGAGGAGACCATCAAGGACACCGCCGTCGCGCAGCCCCTGATCGTCGCCGCCGGACTCGTGGCCGCCAAGTCGCTCTTCGACGTCGAACTGGGCACCCTCCCGGTCATCCTCGCCGGACACTCGGTCGGCGAAATCACCGCCTCCGCCCTGGCCGGTGTCCTGACCGAGACCGAAGCGATGACCTTTGTCCGCGAACGCGCCAACGGCATGGCCGCGGCCGCCGCGGCCACCCCCACCGGCATGAGCGCAGTCGTGGGCGGGGACCCCGCCGAAGTCCTGGCCGCGATCGAGGCCTGCGGCCTCACCCCGGCCAACGTCAACGGCGCCGGCCAGACCGTCGCGGCCGGCACCCTGGAGCAGTTGAAGGCCCTCGCCGACAATCCCCCGGCCAAGGCCCGAGTGATCCCGCTGAAGGTCGCCGGCGCGTTCCACACCTCGCACATGTCCCCCGCGGTCGCCGCGCTGCAGGCCCTCCGGCCCTCGCTGCACCCGCGGAACCCGCAGGTCCCGCTACTGTCCAACTTCGACGGCGCGGAGGTCACCGACGGCGGTGCCGCCGTCGACAGCCTGATTGCCCAGGTCTCCCGCCCGGTCCGCTGGGATCTCTGCATGGAGACCCTCGTGAAGCGCGGCGTGACCGGAGTGATCGAACTGGCCCCGGCCGGGACGCTGGCCGGCCTGGCCAAGCGCGGCATGCCCGGCGTGAAGACCGTCACCGTCAAGACCCCGGATGACCTTTCCGCCGCCTTGGCCCTATTCGCAGAACTGGAGGGAGGGGAATGAGCGCTCCTACTCTGAAGCAGGCTCCCCTGCAGGAAAACACCCGGGTGATGGGCGTCGGCGCGTACCGGCCCAGCGTCATCGTCACCAACGAGGACGTTTGCCAGTGGATCGACTCCTCGGACGAGTGGATCCGGCAGCGCACCGGCATCATCACCCGCCACCGGGCCCCCGCCGACGTCAGCGTGATCGACATGGCCGAGGGCGCGTCCCGCGAGGCCCTGCAAAAGGCCGGCATTGAGGCCTCCGAGCTCGGCGCGGTAATTGTCTCCACCGTCACCCACCCGTATGCGACGCCCTCGGCCGCCGCAAGCCTGGCCGACCGCCTCGGCGCCACCCCGGCACCGGCGTTCGACATCTCCGCCGCCTGCGCCGGCTACTGCTACGGCATCGCCCAGGCCGACGCCCTGGTCCGCTCCGGCGCGGCCAAGTACGTGCTCGTGGTCGGTGCGGAGAAACTCTCCGACGTCATCGACAACACCGAGCGCACCATCTCCTTCCTGCTCGGCGACGGCGCCGGCGCGGTCGTCATCGGCCCCTCCGACACCCCGGGCATCGGCCCCTCGGTATGGGGTTCGGACGGCAGCAAGTGGGACGCCATCGGCATGACCCACTCGATGCTGGACATCCGCGACTTCGCCGCCGCCGACAAGCGCGACGCCGCCCTCAGCGAGGGCGAGGCCGCCGTCACCGAGGCGGCCCTGTGGCCCACGCTGCGGCAGGACGGCCAGACGGTGTTCCGTTGGGCGGTCTGGGAAATGGCCAAGGTGGCCCAGCAGGCCCTCGACGCCGCCGGGATCAAGGCCGAGGACCTCGCGGCCTTCATCCCGCACCAGGCCAACATGCGGATCATCGATGAGATGGCCAAGAAGCTCAAGCTTCCGGAGACCGTCAAGGTCGCCCGGGATATCGCCGAAGCAGGCAACACCTCGGCAGCCTCCATCCCCCTCGCCACCCACCGCTTGCTTCAGGAAAACCCTGAACTGAGCGGCGGACTGGCCCTGCAGATCGGGTTCGGAGCCGGACTTGTCTTCGGCGCCCAGGTGATTGTGCTTCCGTAGGCGGCCACCGCACTTCCCTAGCTGAACGCATTCCTCAACAGCACGGATTCCCAACCAAGCCGAACCCTCGGTTTGAATCATTTCGCCCGACGTTCCCGGAACAACCACCGGAAGCCGACGGCAACAACAAGAAAAGGAGCCATCAATGGCTAACAACGAAGAGATCCTGGCCGGCCTGGCTGAAATCGTCAACGAAGAGACCGGCCTGGCCCCCGAGGCTGTCGAGCTGGACAAGTCCTTCACCGAGGACCTGGACATCGACTCCATCTCCATGATGACCATCGTGGTCAACGCCGAGGAAAAGTTCGGCGTGCGCATCCCGGACGAAGAGGTCAAGAACCTCAAGACCGTCGGCGACGCCGTCAGCTTCATCGCCAACGCCCAGGCCTAATTCCGCCTGCGCCTTGGCTCCGGCCGGCAACCGGCCGGAGCTTGTGGCCGGCAACGGCCGGGCTTGTTCCGGTCCGGGACGCTTCGACAGCGTCCCGGACCGGAACACCACAGTTCAATCCCTGATTTCTGCATGACCACCGAGTTTTCCCTACGCAGGCCCCGGCCGCCTTCACCAGGTTCCGGATACGGCAGGCGCACCGACAGAGAGTGATCCCATGGCACGCAAAGTAGTCATTACCGGTCTGGGTGCCACCACACCCATTGGCGGCGATGTCCCCACGATGTGGAAGAACGCGCTGAAGGGCGTCTCCGGCGCGCACACGCTTGAGGACGACTGGGTGGCCAAGTACGAGCTGCCCGTGCACTTCGCTGCTCGGGCCTCCAACCCCGCCACCGAGGTCCTGAGCCGCGTCGAGGCCAAGCGCATGGACCCGTCGACGCAGTTCGCCGTCGTCGCCTCCCGCGAGGCATGGGCCGACGCCGGCATCACCGACATCGACCATGACCGCCTGGCCGTCGCCTTCGCCACCGGCATCGGCGGCGTCTGGACCCTCCTGGACGCCTGGGACACGCTGCGCGAAAAGGGCCCCCGCCGCGTCCTCCCCATGACCGTGCCCATGCTGATGCCCAACGGCCCCGCCGCGGCCGTCAGTCTGGACCTCGGCGCCCGTGCCGGCGCCCACACCCCCGTCTCCGCCTGCGCGTCCGGCACCGAAGCCGTGCACATGGGCCTGGACCTGATCCGCTCCGGCAAGGCCGACGTCGTCGTCTGCGGCGGCGCCGAAGCCGCCATCCACCCGATGCCGATCGCCGCGTTCGCCTCGATGCAGGCGCTGTCCCGCCGCAACGACGATCCCGAGCATGCCTCGCGCCCCTACGACCGCGACCGCGACGGCTTCGTGATGGGCGAAGGCGCCGGCGCTCTGGTGCTCGAGGCCGAGGAGCACGCCCTCGCCCGCGGCGCCCGAATCTACGCCGAACTCGCCGGCACCTCGGTAACCGCCGACGCGTACCACATCACGGCCCCGGACCCGGAGGGCCTCGGCGCCACCCGCGCCCTGAAGGCGGCCATGTTCGACGGCCGCATCCAGGCCGAGGACGTGGTGCACGTCAATGCGCACGCCACCTCCACCCCGGTCGGCGACAAGCCCGAGTACACCGCCCTCAAGGCCGCCCTCGGCAGCCAAGTGGATAACGTGGCCGTCTCCGCCACCAAGTCGCAGATGGGCCACCTGCTGGGTGCCTCCGGTGCGGTGGAGGCCGTACTGACCGTCATGGCCGTATACGACCGCAAGGCGCCCGTGACGATCAACCTCGAGAACCAGGATCCGGAGATCCCCCTCGACATCGTCACCTCCGAGCGCGCCCTGCCCGGCGGCAGCATCGTGGCACTGAGCAACTCGTTCGGCTTCGGCGGCCACAACGCCGTCATCGCCGTCCGCAGCGTCTAACCCGCCGGGCCCGCTCAGCTGGGCCGCACGCCGAAATGACAGATGGCGGCAATGTTCCTGGTGAACATTGCCGCCATCTGTCATTTGGCGTTGCTATGGAGTGTGGTGCGGTACGTCCAGGGTCGTGGGAAGAGCCCCCGGGTGGCTAGCCGACCTGGTGGAGCCAGCGTACGGGGGCGCCTTCGGCGGCGTGCCGGAAGGGTTCGAGTTCCTCGTCCCAGGCCTCGCCGAGGGCCAGCGAGAGCTCATGGTAGACCGCGGAAGGGTCGCCGGCGCCGGATTCGTAGGCGTAGCGGATGCGGTCCTCGGAGACCATGATGTTGCCGTGCACGTCCGTGACGGCGTGGAAGATGCCGAGTTCCGGGGTGTGCGACCAGCGGCCGCCGTCGACGCCCTGGCTGGGCTCCTCGGTGACCTCGTAGCGCAGGTGAGCCCAGCCGCGCAGCGCAGACGCCAACTGAGCCCCCGTGCCCGGTGTTCCGGTCCACGACAGCTCGGCCCGGAACATTCCGGGCGCAGCGGGCTGGGCAGTCCACTCAAGGTCCGTGCGCTTGTCCACGACAGACCCAATGGCCCACTCAACGTGGGGGCACAGGGCGGTCGGGGCCGAGTGTACGAACAGGACACCGCGGGTTAGTGCAACAGACATTCCATCCTCCATAGCTATAGGTACGTCTTCCCCAACGACCTCTGCCTGGATGCCTGTCTGCTGCGTGGATCCGCGTGCGGGGCTCTTGGCCCCTGCCAGACTATTCAGTTTCTTCAAAACAACAATATGCAAAAAATATGTCCGGTTCTCAGGTGGTAAATCGATGCTTTAGCGGTTCAAGCACCACTTGAAAGTTGCCGGGCGTGAGTCTCATTGTGCCGTACCCCGCCTAATTACGCCAGTGCAATTCGGCGCGTCGCTCCCGGCGAGTCGTTCCGGCTTTGCTAATGGTCCACAGGTGCCCTTGACACGCCCCGGAAGGGCCCCCGGGAGCCCTGATGGCCCAGGTCGCGGCGCCGTGCCGGACGGCGGCCGGTCAAGCCCGCGGATGCGCCTGCTGGTAGCTTTTCCGGAGCCGGTCTACGGAGACGTGGGTGTAGATCTGGGTGGTTGCCAGGCTGCTGTGCCCCAGGATTTCCTGCACCGCGCGGAGGTCCGCCCCGCCGTCGAGCAGGTGGGTTGCCGCCGAGTGCCGCAGTGCGTGCGGACCCGTGGCCGAGGTGTCCCCCAGCCCGTCCAGCAGCCCCTTGACGACGCTACGGACCTGCCGCTGGTCCACCCGCTTTCCGCGCGCCCCGAGGAAGAGCGCGGGGCCGGAGCCGTCCGCCGCCAGGGCCGGGCGTCCACGGCGCAGCCAGTCGTCGACGGCGACCGCGGCCGGGAGGCCGTAGGGAACCGTCCGCTCCTTGTTGCCCTTGCCGAGCACCCGCAGGGTCCGGCGGTCCGGGTCGAGATCGTCGATGTCCAGGCCGGCCAGCTCGCCGACGCGGACGCCCGTGGCGTAGAGCAGCTCCAGCATGGCGCGGTTGCGCAGGGCCAGCGGCTCCCCTTCCGCGGCGGCCGACTCGGCTCCGGCCACCAGCCGCTGCACCTGCCCCTGCTGCAGCACGCCGGGCAGGGACTTCTCCCGTTTCGGGGCCTTCAGCCGCAGGGCGGGGTCGGCGGCGATGAGCTCCTCGCGGACGGCCCACGCGGTGAAGGCCCGCGCGGTGGCCGCGCGCCGGGCCAGCGTGGCTCGTGACATCCCGGCTTCGCTCTGGGTGCCAAGCCAGCGCCGCAGTGTGCCGAGTTCCAGGTGTGCCAGATCCTCCGCGCCCTCCGAGACCGCATGCGCCAACAGGCTTCCGACGTCGGAAAGGTAGGCGCGGACGGTGTGGGCGGAGCGGCCCCGCTCAGCCTCCAGATACCGGCCGAAGCCGTGGGCGGCCGCAGCGAGCGCTGGGGGAAGTTGCTGTGTTGACACCCTCCCACTCTCCCAGCAATTTGGCCGGCGCCAGCGCAGTCCGGCGGCGCGCCGCCAACGCCCGCGTGCTTGCTCCGCACCATGCTGGAAGTCGCGGCGCGGGGCGGCATGGCGTTTTGCCCCCGGGCGGTGATGCGCCACCGAGCTGGTGCATCGCGTCAGCCCGCCTTGGCGGAGCGTTTCCAGCCGCCACGGTGTGATTCGGCCAGGCCCAGCAGTCCGAGCCGCCCAAGACCAGCCCTGACCGATTCCGGGCTCAGCCCGGCGACCACGGAAAGCTTCTCAATAGTGCTGGTGATCCGCAGCGGAAGGGCGTCCAGGAGAATGAGGTCTTCGAGGGTCAGCCCGTCGTGGGCCTCCGCCCGGCCCGCCTTGGCCTCCGGCAGCGCCTCGCCGCTCGGCGAGGCCAGTTCCGCGATCTCGGCCGCGTCCGTGACGCACACTGCGCCGCCTTCGCGCAGCAACCGGTGGCAGCCGGCCGAGTTGGCACTGTGCACCGAGCCCGGCACCGCGCCGACCGCCCTGCCCAGGGTCTCGGCATGGTGGGCGGTGTTGAGCGCCCCGGATCTCCACCGGGCTTCGACCACCACCGTGACGGCGGCCAGCGCAGCGATGAGCCTGTTGCGTTGCAGGAAGCGGTACCGTGTGGGGGCAGAACCCGGCGGGACCTCGGCCAGCACGGCGCCCTGGTTGGCCACCGCACGGAGCAGATCCTCATTGCCCGCGGGGTAGAACCGGTCCACTCCCCCTGCCATGACGGCGATAGTTGGCAGGCCCGCGGCGGCCCCGGCCAGGGCGGCCCGATGGGCGTGGGCGTCAATCCCGTAGGCTCCGCCGGAGATGATCGTGAAGCCCCGCTGGGCCAGCCCATAAGCGAGGTCACCCGTTACTGCAGAGCCGTAGGCTGTGCTGTCGCGGGAGCCCACCAGCGCAATGGCTTTGTGAACTCGCGGCAACTCCTGTTCCACGCCCCGCCACCAGAGGCAGAGCGGCTCCTGCAGCCCCAGGTCCGCGAGCTGGCCGGGCCACGAGTTGTCCGCCGGGATAATCAGGCGGCCGCCGAGGCGTTGCATGGTCGCCAGGTCGCGCTCCGGCGCCAGGTCGGGTACCCGCGGTGCCCAGCGCTTCAGTGCCATGCCCAGGCCGGTCCAGCCGCCGCCGGCGCCGTTCTGCTCTAGCACCTGGGACAGTTCCTGCTCCAGCCTCGGGCCGGCCGGCAGTTGCCCGGTGGCGATCCGCAGCGCATCCTCGGCGCCGGCAACCCGGACGAGCGCCAGGCCGGCGGCGTCCTGGGGTTCCAGAAGCCTGGACAGCGCCGCCCGGGCGGTCCTTTCGTTCTGTGTCATGGTGCTGCTCTCTCCTCTTCCGGTGCTGCTGTGGTGCTGATAGCGGGGCGTGGCGGGATGGGACAGCTCGGCGCCGTCACGCGGCAGCCGACGCGGATTGCCGAAGATTGAGCGCTTGACCGATGTCATCCGCGTCCGGCCCGTCGCGGCCGGAGAGATCCGCAAGGGTCCACGCCAGACGCAGCACCCGGTCATAGCCGCGGGCCGTCAGGGCGCCGCGTTCCAGCGCATGGTCGAGGATCCGCGTTGTCGGTCCCGAGAGCCGCAGGGGGCCGCGGAGCACCCGTCCGGGAACCTGCGAGTTCGTTTCCAGTCCGAGCGGCCGGAGCCGGTCCAGCTGGCGCTCCCGGGCGGCGCGCACCCTGGCGGCGATGTCGGCTGTGGCCTCTTCGGCCCGGGGCTGGCCGAAGTCTGCGAGTGCGACGCGCTCGACCTCCAGCTGGATGTCGACCCGGTCCAGCAGCGGCCCCGACATCCTAGCGAGATAACGGCGCCGCATCATCGGGGTGCAGGTGCAATTCACGCCCTTTCCGGAGGCTTTGCCGCAGGGACAGGGGTTGGCAGCGAGGACCAGCTGGAACCGGGCCGGGTAGGCAGCGGTGCCCGCCGAGCGGTGGATGACCAGTTCGCCGCTTTCGAGTGGCTGCCGGAGTGCGTCGAGGACCCGGCGCTCGTATTCGGGGGCTTCATCGAGAAACAACACGCCGCGGTGAGCCCTGGACGCCGCGCCGGGCCGAGGCAATCCGGATCCTCCGCCGATAATGGCAGCCGCGGTGGCGGTGTGGTGCGGATTCTCGTAGGGCGGCCGCCGCAGCAGCGTGACGGAAGCCGAGGTGAGCGAACTGAGGGAATGAATGGCCGTCACCTCCATGGCTTCCCGGTCACCGAGATCAGGGAGCAACCCGGGCAGGCGCTCTGCCAGCATGGTCTTGCCTGCCCCGGGCGGGCCGGTGAACAGCACGTGATGCGCTCCGGCGGCGGCCACTTCCAGGGCCCGGCGCCCGTCAGACTGGCCGGAGACGTCGCACATATCCGGTGCCAGGCCGGCCGGGGCCATCCCGTCGACGTCGTCGGCATCCGCGGTGTCCGGCTCGAAGTCCAGGGCAAGGTCCTGCGGGTCGGCGCCGAAATCGAACGCCAGCCTGGCCAGGGTCCGGTAGCCGCGGACCCTGGCGCCGGGCACCAGCTCTGCTTCGGCGGCGTTGGCTTGGGCCACCACAACGTCGGGATACCCCGCCTGAACAGCCGCCATCACGGCCGGCAGAATGCCGCGGACCGGACGCAGCCGCCCGTCCAGGCCAAGTTCGGCGATGAAGACATGGCGTCCGGTGGAGCGCACGTCGTTGGCGGCCAGCAGCACCGCCATGGCGATGGAGAGGTCGAATCCGGAGCCGCGCTTGGGCAGCGACGCCGGAATGAGGTTCGCGGTGATCTTCCGGCGGCTGAGCGGGATCCCGGAGTTTTGCGCCGCAGACCGGATCCGTTCCTTGGCCTCATTCAGCGAGGCGTCCGGCAGGCCGAGGATCACGAACGCGGGCAGGGTCTGGCCGATGTCGGCCTCGACCTCGACGATGTAGCCGTTCAGGCCGACCAGCGCCACCGAATAGGTCCGTCCCAGCGCCATCTACCCCACCCCTCTGAGGTGTTCGATGGCCGGGGAACCGGTCCCGTCGTCGACCACGGCGATGACGTCTACGCGGCGCAGCGGCATCCGCAGCTCATGGTCCCGGCACCAGGCCGAGGCCAGCCGGTGCAGCCGGGCGAGCTTGTCCACGCCCACGGCTTCGAACGGGTGCCCGTAGGCGAGGGATCTTCGGGTCTTGACCTCGGCGATGACCAGGGCGTCGCCGTCGAGCGCGACGATATCGATTTCACCCTCGGGGCAACGCCAGTTGCGGTCAACAATCCGCATCCCCTGGGCTTCGATAAAGCCGGCGGCGAGTTCCTCGCCGCGCCGGCCCAGCATGTCCTTAGCTCTCATGCCTCCAGCGTGGATCGCAGGGCGGCCAGCACGCGGACAAAAATTCGGCTATGTGGGTAACTTCAGGTCACGCGAGGCAGGAATCAGTTGCCCAGGCCCTCGACCTTGGGCAGGGCGAGCTCCTCGCTGCGCGGGAGTTCCTCGACGTTGACGTCTTTGAAAGTGATGACGCGGACGCTCTTGACGAACCGGGCGGAGCGGTAGACATCCCACACCCAGGCGTCCTGCAGGGTCAGGTCGAAGTAGACCTCGCCGTCGGCGCTGCGCGCTTGCAGGTCCACGTGGTTGGCCAGGTAGAAACGCCGTTCGGTCTCGACCACATAGCTGAACAGCCCGACGACGTCGCGGTATTCGCGGTAGAGCTGTAGCTCCATGTCGGTCTCATAGTTTTCAAGGTCCTCGGCACTCATGGTTCCATCTTGCACCATCGGGCGCCGGGCGCGCGCCACCGCTCAGTCGCCGAGCAGTTGCCAGCTCACCCGGTGGTACGGCGTGGGGCCGGCGGCGCGGAGGGCCTCCTTGTGCGCAGCGGTGCCGTAGCCCTTGTTCTCGTTCCAGCCGAACGCCGGGTACTCGGTGTGCAGGACAGCCATCTGCCGGTCACGTTCGACCTTGGCCAGCACGGATGCGGCGGCCACGCTGAGGCACTGCATGTCGGCCTTGACCAGGGTGTGGACCGGCGCGTCACAGCCCGGCTCCTCGGGGCCCTCGTCGAACAGCGAGGCCTGCGCCACGGGTGAGAGCCAGTTGTGGCTGCCGTCCAGGAGCACCACGTCCGGTGTCACACCGGCGGCCAGCACCGCGAACCAGGCACGGTTGCCGGCGAGCCGGAGCGCGCCGATGATCCCCAGCGCGTCGATTTCCGCCGCGCTGGCGTGCCCCACGGCCGAGGCGACGCTCCAGCTGCGCACCAGCGGTTCGAGCCGTTCCCGGTCCGCGACCTTGAGCAGCTTACTGTCCCGCACGTCGGCGAGCAGCTTCTGCTTATGCAGGTCCACGACGGCGATTCCGACGCTGACGGGTCCGGCCAGGGCACCACGTCCCACCTCGTCGATCCCGGCGAGCAGCCGCGCGCCGGAGCCACGGAAGCGGCGCTCGTAGTCGAGGGTTGGAGCTTCGGACACTGCTGTCCCTACTTCTTCACCGGAGCCGGGACGCCGCGGAACACGTCCGGATAGTTGTCCAGCGACGTGATCCGGTTCAACGGCCACGCGATCACGGCCGCCTTGCCTTCGATGTCGGCCACGTCGATGAAGCCGCCGTTGCTTTCCATGTGGGCGCGCGAGTCGGCGGAGTGGTTCCGGTTGTCGCCCATGACCCAGACCTTGCCGGCAGGGACGACGACGTCGAAGTCGCGCACCTGCGGGACCTCGGCGCTGTTGACGTATTTCTCGTTCAGGGGAGCCCCGTTGACGGTGAGCCGGCCGCTGCCGTCGCAGCAGACGACGTGGTCGCCCGGCAGGCCGATGACGCGCTTGACCAGGTGCTGCTCGGAGTTGTCGGGGAGCAGGCCCACAAACGTCAGCGCATCCTGGACACCGGTCAACGGACCGGCCGGCTTCACGGCGCTCGGGACAAGCCATCCCTTGGTGTCCCGGAACACCACGACGTCCCCGCGCTCCAAGGCGATCGGCTCCGGCACCAGCAAGTTGACGAAGATCCGGTCGTTGACGTCCAGCGTGTTCATCATGGACTCGGACGGAATATAGAAAGCCCGGAACAGGAAGGTCTTGATCAGGAAAGACAGTACGACGGCGATCACCACCACCGTGGCGATCTCCTTAAGCCAGAGAAGCATCGGGTTGCGGCCCTGGCGGGCTTTAGCCTTTCGGGCACGCGCCGACGACGGTCCGGCATGTGAGGGACCGGCCAATGGGGCGCCCTCGGCCCGCTCGGGCTGCGCGGGCTGTGGGGGCGCCGAGTGCACCGGTTCAGCGTGCACCGATTCAGCGGGCACCGGCCGAGTGTCCGGCGCGTGTTCGGGCCTCGGCGCGGCGGGCAGCCGCGTCGTCGGGTGTTCGGCGCCGGGGATGGGCGAGGAGGTCACTCGGGGCTCGTCGTGCCCCCGCGGATCAGGAGTCCGGGGTCCGGTCTCGGGCATCTACTGTCCGTTCTTCATCGTCGTGGCGGCCTCGTTGGGCCGCGGAATTGCTGCAAATCTATCAAGCGGCCAGATGATCTGTACCGGGCGGCCGATCACGCGCTCCAGCGGGACCATACCGCCTCCCGGCGCGCCCAGCAGGCTGCGCGAATCGGCCGATTTCGAACGGTGGTCTCCCATCAGCCAGAGCCTGCCGTCCGGGACAATCACGTCGAACTTCAACTTACTCGGGGCGTCGCCTTCATACAGATAGCGTTCCTCAAGTTGCTGGCCGTTAACTGTGAGCCGGCCGTCCGCGCCGCAGCACACCACGCGGTCGCCAGGTAGCCCGATGACGCGCTTGACATAGGTGGTGTCGCTGCCGGTCAGGCCCAGCCAGTGGCCAGCGCCGGTCAGGACGTCAGCCGCAGGTCCTTTGCCGCTGCTGAGCGGGGCAAAAGAGCCGCGGCCGTCGAAGACCACGACGTCGCCGCGGCGGACCGGGTCGAACGCGAAGTCGGTGCGGGACACCAGGATCCTGTCACCGTCGCGGAGCAGCGGCTCCATCGACGCGGACGGGATGAAGTAAACATCCAGCCACAGTGACCGGACCAGGCCGCTGATTGCCACGGCCAGCACCAGGCCCAGAAGCGCAAAACGCCAGCCCAGTTTCCTGGGCCGGCGTCTTGTCTGTTCCATGATCCGTGTCCTCTAACGCTTTTCTAATTGAACGGCGCAGTGGGGACGGTTCCGGCAAACGCCGGAGCCCTCCGTGGACCCGCTGGAAAGTCCGAAGGACTTACTTGGCGGTCTGGAAGTCGCGCTTTTCCTTGATCTTCGCAGCCTTACCGCGCAGTGCACGCATGTAGTAAAGCTTGGCGCGGCGCACGTCACCCTTGGAGACGAGCTCGATCTTGTCGATGATCGGGGAGTGTACCGGGAAGGTACGCTCCACGCCGACGCCAAAAGAGACCTTGCGGACGGTGAAGGTTTCGCGGACGCCGTCGCCCTGGCGGCCCAGGACGAAGCCCTGGAAGACCTGGACACGGGAGTTCTTGCCTTCGATGATGTTCACGTGCACCTTGATGGTGTCACCCGCGCGGAACTCGGGAACATCGTTGCGCAGCGAAGCTGCATCTACGGAATCGAGGATATGCATTGATCCACTCCTGGTGAACGCCACAGGTCATTCACGTTGGGTCACGGCGGCCAAGCCCGGGTGCTGTGCGCACCGGAAATTCCCGCCGAAAGTTTTGTCGTTCCGGCTCCGTCAGGAATTGACGGGGCCGGGGTGCCGCGCTGTTGGTGACGCTCCCCCTGTGGCAGGTTCGCACCCAGCAGGCACAAGGACTAATTTTGCCACATTCCGGCACGTTTTGGTGAATTGGCGGAGCGAATGGGCTTCGCGAATCGGCTCAGCTCAGGCGTCGGGGCGGCGCCGGAGCCGGCCGTCCACGACGTCGTAGCCCAGTTCCCCGAACGCGGTGCGGTCCGCGCGCGGCAGCTTGCCGGCGTCGAACGCGTCGAGCAGGTCCGGCCGGCGTTCGGCGGTGCGCCGGTACTGTTCGTGACGCCGCCACTGCGCGATCTTGCCGTGGTTGCCGCTCAGCAGCACGGGCGGAACCTCGCGGTCCCGCCAGCTGGAGGGCTTGGTGTACACGGGGTACTCGAGCAGGCCGTCGGAGTGGGATTCCTCCACGAGCGATTCGGGGTTTCCGACGACGCCGGGCAGCAGCCGCCCCACGGCTTCGACCATGGCCAGCACGGCCACCTCCCCGCCGTTCAGCACGTAGTCACCGAGGCTCATGGGCCGGACGGTGAAGTGTTCCGCAGCCCACTCCAGGACCCGTTCGTCGATACCCTCGTAGCGTCCGCAGGCAAAGACGAGCTGCTCTTCTTCCGCGAGTTCGTGGGCAATCGCCTGGCTGAAGCGCTCCCCCGCCGGCGACGGGACGATCAGTACGGGCTTCCGGACGGCCTCCGCCCCAGGCGCTTTCGGGCCGGCCTCGGCAATGGCGGTCAGGGCCTGGGCCCACGGTTCGGGCTTCATCACCATGCCGGCCCCGCCGCCATACGGGGTGTCGTCCACGGTGCGGTGCCGGTCCGTGGTGAAGTCGCGGAGGTCGTGGACGTTGAGGTCCAGCAGCCCGTCCTGGCGGGCCTTTCCGATCAGCGAGAGTTCCAGCGGTGCCAGGTATTCGGGGAAGATGCTGACGACGTCGATCCGCATCTTAGGCGTTGTCCCCCGCGCCACGTTCGGCGTCGCTGGCTCCCTCGGCGTCGGCGTCTGTTTCGGTGCCGCCGTCGTCGGGGGTCCCGCCGGCCTCGGTGTTGACCTCGAAAAGGCCGGCTGGCGGGGTGACGAGGACGTACTTGTCCGCGACGTTAACCTCAGGCACGATCTGCTCCACGAACGGGATCAGGATTTCCTTGCCGTCCCGGTCAGTCACCACGAGCAGGTCCTGGACCGGCATGGTGTGCAGACCGGAGACCTTGCCGACCACCTGGTCGCCGATGCGGACGTCCAGGCCCACCAGCTCGTGCTCGTACCAGCCCTCGTCGTCGTCCTCGTCCAGTTCTTCGGTCTCGACGTAGAGCTTGGCTCCGCGGAGGGCTTCCGCCTCGTTGCGGGTCTCCACCTCCTCGAACGCCAGCAGCAGGATGTCCTTGTTCCAGCGGGCGCTCTCAACGGTCAGCGGCCCGGCCGACGCCGGTTCCACCACGAACTGGGTGCCGGGAACAAAGCGGTCACCGGGGGCGTCCGTCAGCACCTGGACGGTCACTTCGCCGCGGATGCCATGGGGCTTGCCGATTCGTGCCACCTGAAGCTGCATCTGTTCCTCTGTTCGGGTTCTCGTAAAGTCTGGGATTTGTTGGTGCATTTGCTGCGCAAAACAGTCCGGCCCCTCCACCATAAGCTGGTGAAGGGGCCGGACTAAAGACAAATAATGCTGGTCGCGCTACCGGCGGCGGTCGGTGTCGACGACGTCGACCCTGACCGGCTCGCCGTCGGCCAGCGCCGCCACCACAGTGCGCAAAGCGCGTGCGGTGCGGCCCTGGCGTCCGATCACCCGTCCCAGATCGTCCTGATGAACGCGCACCTCGAGGGTGTCCCCGCGGCGGTTGTTCTTCGCACTGACCTTGACGTCCTCGGGGCTGTCAACAATCCCGCGGACCAGGTGTTCGAGCGCTTCTGCCAGCAATTTACTCAGCCTCGGTGGTCTCTGCTTCGGCGTCGGCGGGAGCCTCGGCTGCGTCGTCCTTCTTAGCCTTCTTGGTGATGGCTTCCGGGATGATCACGGAACCCTTTTCCGGGGTGACGAAGGCTTCCTTGGGAGCCTTGGTCTTCAAGGTGCCCTCCTGGCCCGGGAGACCCTTGAACTTCTGCCAGTCACCGGTGATCTTCAGGATCGCGGCAACCTGCTCGGACGGCTGTGCGCCGACGCCGAGCCAGTACTGGGCACGGTCCGTGTCGACCTCGATGTACGAGGGCTCTTCGGTCGGGTGGTACTTGCCGATCTCTTCGATGGCACGGCCATCACGCTTGGAGCGTGCGTCCATGACGACGATGCGGTAGTACGGTGCGCGCATCTTGCCGAAGCGCTTAAGGCGAATCTTTACGGCCACTTTTGTGGTCACTCCTGTTTCTGAAACGGGGTCGAGCCCGGCGTTCTGCACCCGTGGGGCGGGCCGTACTAGGGGGTTCTAAAAGGACAAGATCCGGACGCGGAGAGAGGGGCCACGCAGATCGAGTACCTGTTCATTGTGCCAGATCACCGCGCGGATTTCGACTTGACGCCCTAGGGCTGCGTGTCCGGGCACTTTTTCGAGCCGTCGGCTTGGGCGCGTCAGGAGGTCCAGACGTAGAGCCCGGCCTTGGTGGCGGGGTCAACGCCGGCAGCGAGTTCGGCGAGCTGGCGGACATAGCGGGCGGCCTGGTCGGCACCGAAGGGCATGTCCTCCTCCGCGGCCCAGCCTTCGGCGACGTCCGCTAGGACATCACCCTCGCCCTCGGTCTCGTAGCTGAGCAACTCGGCCAGGGCACGGACCATGGCGGCCGGCACGCCCAACAGGGAGTCGCTGGCCACGTCCACCATGGCCAGCTCATAGTCGGCCCCGGCGGCATGCACGGCAGTCCCGGCCAGGTCACCCAGGCGTTCGACTTCGAAGTCGCTGATGTCCGGAATCCGGACCGCGCCGGGGGCGACCGCGGCGCCGCCGTCGAGGGCCGCTGCACGCTTGAGGGCGGCGTCATGGGTGGCGACGAAGATTTCAGTAAATCCCAAGGAAGTGCTCCTCATGAGGGTTGGCGGCGCTGGCCGCGTTTTTGGCGTCGCTTTCAGCCTATCCGCTCCAGCCCGGCCGCGCCCGGACCGGACATGCCCTGCCCCGGCCGCGAGCAATGGACATAATCCCACTATGTCCATCCCTGGCCGCGGCGGATGGACATGCCCGGCGTCCCGATCGGCGGACGGACATGACCGGGCGACCCCATGCCGCGCCCTGCCTCGCGCACTCCCGCCAGCGGAAATGCCCACCCCTGGCCGCGAGCAATGGACATAATCCCACTATGTCCATTCCCCGACGCGCACACAGGACATGTCCGCGGACCCTGCCGTCGAAAGTTGGACATGCCCGGAGTGGGCTTCGAGGATTGGACATGTCCAACGCTGGCGCTGCAGGCTGGGCATGTCCGGATGATCAGCGGACGGCGACGCGGATGCTGTTGCGCCACGGATCCTCGAAGCGCAGCTCGGCTCCGGTGTGGTGCGACTGGACGCCCGCGGTCTTGAGGCGGTCGGCGAGGGCGCCGACGTCGTCGCCGGACGGTACTTCAACCAGCACTTCGCCGAGGCCGAGGGTGTCACGGCGGGGGCCGGCGCCGCGGCTGTTCCAAACGTTCATGGCCATGTGGTGGTGGTAGCCGCCGGCTGAGACGAAGAGCGCCTGGCCGTGCCAGCCCGCGGTCTTCTCAAAGCCGAGGGTGCCGACGTAGAAGTCGTGCGCGGACTGCACGTCGCCGACCTGCAGGTGGACGTGCCCGACGCCGGCGTCGGCCTCGCGCTGCCCGGCGAGCGACGCCTCGGTGAGGTGCTGCTCGAGGTAGCGCTGCGGCGGCAGGGCCAGGCTGTCCATCACGACGTTCTTGCCGTCCCAGGACCAGGCTTCGCGGGGGCGGTCCCAGTAGAGCTCGATACCGTTGCCCTCCGGGTCATTGAAGTAGAAGGCCTCGCTGACAAGGTGGTCGGCGCTGCCGGTGAAGGATTGCGGCTCATACTGCGCGGCGGACGCGACGGTGGCGGCCAGCGAGGGCTGGTCCTCAAAGAGAAGGGCGGTGTGGAAGAGGCCGGCTTCGCCGCGGGAGGGCAGGTTCAGCCCGGGTGCCGGTGCCAGGTGGACCAGCGGCTTGAGCTTGCGTCCGAGGTAGAGCCCGCCGTCCTGCTCGGCAACGATGTCGAGGCCGAGGGCGCGCTGGTAGTAGTCCGTCATCAGCTTCATGTCGCCGACCTTGAGCATCACGGTGCCCATGGTGAGTTCGGCAGGAAGGAGATCCTGGGTGCTGGCTTCTACGGTCATTGAAACGCTCCGGTGGTTCTGTGGCCCCCGACCTTCGGCGACCCTCGTAGAGTTAAATTACTTGAAGCTTCAATTTATTCCTAATGGCCGGGGATGCTCCCCTGTACCAGTTCGCCGCGGAGCACGATGCCCCTGAGCTCGCGCAGGGTGCCGAGATTCCCGCGCGGATCCTCGGCGCAGACCAGGACGTCGGCACTGGCACCTTCTGTGATCGCGTCGGCTCCGAGCCAGTCGCGGGCGGCCCAGGCCCCTGCGTCGAGGGCGGCGCCGGCGGGGAGCCCGGCGCCGTGCAGGGCCTCAAGTTCGTCGACGATGCGCCCGTGCTTGATCACACTCCCCGCGTCCGTCCCGGCGTAGATGGCGACCCCGGCCTCATACGCCTCGAGGATCCGTTCGGCGCGGCGTTCCCAGAGCCCCAGCATGTGCGCCGCGTAGCGGGGGAACTTTGCCTTGGCCTGGGCCGCGATGTCCGGGAAAGTGGCGATGTTGATCAGGGTGGGGACAATCGGGACACCCTGTTCGACGAAGCGCGGCAAGTGCCGGGGAAGCAGCCCGGTTCCGTGTTCGATGCAGTCGATGCCGGCGTCGAGCATGTCATCGAGGGTGTCCTCCGCGAAGCAGTGCGCCGTGACGCGGGCGCCTTCGTCGTGGGCGGCCCGGACCGCGTCCCTGACGCTCCGGGCCGGGAAACTCGCAGCGAGGTCGCCGGCGTCGCGGTCGATCCAGTCCCCCACCAGCTTGACCCAGCCGTCCCCCGCGCGGGCCTGCTTGCGTACGGCCTCCACGAGGTCCTCGGGTTCCACCTCGACGGCGAAGCCCCGCAGGTACCGCCGCGTCCTGGCGATGTGCCGCCCGGCGCGGAGAATGCGTGGCAGCTCGCGCCGTTGCTGGATCCAGCGGGTGTCATGAACGGCGCCGGCGTCGCGGACCAGCAGGGTACCGGCGTCGCGATCGGTCAGGGCCTGCCGCTCGGCAACGTCCTCGGGAACATCCCCGCCGGGTCCGAGCCCGATATGGCAGTGCGCATCGACCAGCCCGGGGATCACCCAACCGTCCAGGACCAGGTCCGGCGCGGCCGCGGGGCGCCGGAAGGTCAGGCGGCCGTCCACGGCCCACAGCCCGCGCCGCTCTTGGTCGGCTCCGGTGAGGACCGGGCCGCTGAACTCGATGATGCCGCTCATGGCCTAAAGCCTAATCCGCATCGCGATCCGCGGGCCAAGCCCGCCCAGCCCCCCAGCCCCTCGACGGCTTCCCGTCGGGCTGTGGTAGCTTCGTCTACGACCACACGGGTGCCCTTGCAGGGGCTGAGATCGGGCTGACGCAGCCTGCGACCGTTGAACCTGTCCGGGTAATGCCGGCGAAGGAAGTGAGTATCTCTTTGAGCGCAACAAATCCACAGCAGAGCCCTGCCCAGAATGGGAACAGCGCCGCAGCAGCTACCGTGACGCAGTCCCTGAAGTCGCATGCCCTCGCGTACGTCGAGGACGGCGGGATCCGCGTCCCGGTAACCGAAATCGCCCTGGCACCGTCCCCTGGCGGCGTCGGGAATCCTCCGTTCCGGGTCTACCGCACCGCGGGCCCGGGCAGCGACCCGGTGGTGGGACTCGCCGCTTTCCGCCGTGACTGGATCGCCGGGCGCGCGGACACGGAGCCGTACAGCGGCCGGGAACGCACTCTGCTCGACGACGGCAAGTCCGCGGTCAGGCGCGGCGCCGCCTCGGCTGAATGGCGGGGCGCACCGCCCGAGCCGCGTCGCGCCGTCGAAGGCCGAACGGTTACCCAGATGCATTATGCGCGGCACGGCATCGTGACACCGGAGATGCGTTTCGTCGCGCTGCGGGAGAACTGCGACGTCGAGCTTGTCCGCGGCGAAGTCGCCGCCGGCCGGGCCATCATCCCAAGCAACATCAACCACCCGGAGTCCGAGCCGATGATCATCGGGAAGGCGTTCCTGGTGAAGATCAACGCGAACATCGGCAACTCCGCGGTAAGCAGTTCCATCGCCGAGGAGGTCGACAAGCTCCAATGGGCCACGCAATGGGGGGCGGACACGGTGATGGACCTTTCGACCGGGGACGACATCCATACGACCCGCGAATGGATCATCCGCAACTCGCCCGTCCCCATCGGCACCGTCCCGATCTATCAGGCACTGGAGAAGGTGAACGGCGAAGCAAACGCCCTGACCTGGGAGATCTTCCGTGACACGGTGATCGAACAGTGCGAGCAGGGCGTCGACTACATGACGATCCACGCCGGGGTGCTGCTGCGGTACGTCCCGTTGACCGCCAACCGGGTCACCGGCATCGTGTCCCGCGGAGGTTCCATCATGGCTGGGTGGTGCCTCGCACACCACCAGGAGAACTTTCTCTACACGCATTTCGACGAGTTGTGCGAAATTTTCGCCCGCTACGACGTCGCCTTCTCACTCGGCGACGGCCTGCGGCCGGGGTCGACGGCGGACGCCAACGACGCTGCCCAGTTCGCCGAACTGGACACCCTGGCGGAGCTCACGCAACGGGCCTGGGACTTCGATGTCCAGGTCATGGTGGAGGGCCCGGGACACGTGCCGTTCCACCTCGTCCGGGAAAACGTGGAGCGCCAGCAGGAACTCTGCAAGGGCGCGCCCTTCTACACGCTGGGGCCGCTGGTCACGGATATCGCACCGGGCTATGACCACATCACCTCGGCGATCGGCGCCACCGAGATCGCCCGCTACGGGACCGCCATGCTGTGCTACGTCACGCCGAAGGAGCACCTCGGCCTGCCCAACAAGGACGACGTGAAGACCGGCGTGATCACCTACAAGATCGCCGCCCACGCCGCCGATCTTGCCAAGGGCCACCCCGGAGCGCACGAACGCGACGATGCCCTATCCAAGGCCCGGTTTGAATTCCGTTGGCGGGACCAGTTCGCGCTGTCCCTGGACCCGGTGACGGCTGAGGCATTCCACGACGAGACTTTGCCGGCGGAGCCGGCTAAGACAGCCCATTTCTGTTCGATGTGCGGGCCGAAGTTCTGCTCCATGCGGATCAGCCAGGACATCCGGGACGAGTACGGTTCGGCGGATTCCCGGGCAGCCTTGGCACAGCTGGCGGACGGAATGCGGAGGAAAAGCGACGAATTTCTGGCGGCCGGAGGCAAGGTCTACCTGCCCGAGCCCACCGTGGGCGCACAGTCAGCGGTACAGGCCTAGGCACAGGCACAGCCCTAGGCCGCGGCCGGGCGCCGGCCCTGCGGGGTAGGCGTCCGGCCGGCCACTCCTACGAGGCGTGGGCGTGCCGGCTGCGGTTGACGTCGGCGATGAACGTGCGGATGGCGCGGTCGCCCTCTTTTGAGTCCTGCGGCCGGTGCCCTCCGGGTGCGGTGCGGTGCAGGGCGCCCGTCTCCCTCAGGTAGCCGGCGATTTCCTCGTAGAGCGGCTCCCAGCCACCGGTAAGGACCAGGGTGGGCACGCCGGGAACGATGTGCAGCGGCGCTTCCCACGGCGGTGCCTGCAGCCGCAGCCGGCGCGCCGCCCGGAGGGCCTCCGGCGTCATGGCTCCCGGGGCGCCGGCGGCGAAGGCACGGCGGACGAATTCCCGCTGGAAGTCGTCGTCGCTGAGGCTGTGCCGGACGTCGAAGAGCGGCTGCATGAGCGCCCGGTGCGCAGCGCTGGCCGGGAGCTCCGCGGTCAAGGACAGGCAGGCCGGCTCCACCAGGGTCAGCGACTGCACCAGGTCGGGGCGTTCGACGGCCGCCATCATCGCCGCGATCGCACCCTGCGAATGGGCCACCACGTGGCCGCCGGCAGCGCCGCGGCCGTCGTCGGCCAGGGCCCGCAGCACAATTGCGGCGTCGGCGGCGAAGTCCGTCTCCTGCGGCTCGGCGACGGCGTCAAAGCCGTGCCGCCGCAGGAACAAGGCGTCGTAGCTCAGCGCCATGCCGTGCTGCTTCGGCCACGCCGCGGCGCCAAAACTGCCGGCCCCGTGGACGAAAACTACGCGCTGCTTGAACATGCCCTAAGCCTATGGCACCGGTCCGTCATCGAAGCCGACGACATCCTGCACGCCGGCATCCTGGCCACCGAGATGCGGCCGGCGCCAAGGTGGCTTCCGCTACTTGCTGCCGCCGAGGAACTTGTCGAAACCCTTGGGCAGGTTCAGCTGGGACGGGTCGAATTCCCCGCCCTGCTGGCCGAAGGCCGCACCGGTGGGCACAGCCTTGGGGCCAGCGGCGCGCCGTGCCTCCGCGTCCTTGAGCTCCTGAGCGGCCTTGGCCGGGTTGCCGGAGCGGGCCTTCTTCTTCGGTGCGTTCTTGGCCCCCTTGCGGGCTCCGCCGCCGCCCATGCCGGGCATCCCCGGCATCCCCGGCATACCTCCGCCGGCGGCCATCTTCTTCATCATCTTCTGTGCCTGCGCGAAGCGTTCCAGCAGGCCGTTGACCTCGGAGACGTGCACGCCGGAACCGCGGGCGATGCGGGCGCGGCGGGAGCCGTTGATGATCTTCGGGGCCACCCGCTCGTGCGGGGTCATGGACCGGACAACCGCCTCGACCCGGTCAATCTCACGCTCGTCGAACTGCTCCAGCTGCTGCCGGATGTTCTGCGCGCCCGGCATCATCATGAGCATTTTCTTCATCGAGCCCATGTTGCGGATCTGCTGCATCTGGGCGAGGAAGTCCTCGAGGGTGAAGTCTTCCTGGTCGGCGAACTTCTTCGCCATCCGGGCCGCTTCGTCCTTGTCCCAGGACTTCTCGGCCTGTTCGATCAGGGTGAGCACGTCGCCCATGTCGAGGATGCGCGAGGCCATCCGGTCCGGGTGGAAGAGCTCGAAGTCGTCCAGGCCTTCGCCGGTGGACGCAAACATGACCGGCTTCCCGGTGACCGACGCGACGGACAGCGCGGCACCGCCGCGGGCGTCGCCGTCGAGCTTGGAGAGCACGATGCCGGTGAAGTTGACGCCTTCATCGAAGGCCATCGCCGTGTTGACGGCGTCCTGGCCGATCATCGAGTCGATCACGAACAGGACTTCGTTGGGGACGATGGCCCGGCGGATCTGGCGGGCCTGTTCCATCATTTCGGCGTCGACGCCAAGCCGGCCGGCAGTGTCCACGATCACGACGTCGTGCAGCGTGCGCTTGGCTTCCTCGACGCCGGCACGGGCGACGGCGACCGGGTCACCGGCAGGGTGGTCCAGCTCGGAGGAGGTGGCCCCCGGGTGCGGGGCAAAGACGGGAACGCCGGCGCGCTGGCCGACAACCTGCAGCTGCGTCACGGCATTGGGGCGCTGCAGGTCGCAGGCGACCAGCATGGGGCTGTGGCCCTGCGCCTTGAGGAACTTGGAAAGCTTGCCGGCGAGGGTGGTCTTACCGGCACCCTGGAGGCCGGCGAGCATGATGATGGTCGGCCCGGTCTTGGCCAGCCGGATCCGGCGGGTCTCGCCGCCGAGGATCTCGACGAGTTCCTCGTTGACGATCTTCACGATCTGCTGGCTCGGGTTCAGCGCACCGGAGACCTCGACGCCGAGGGCCCGCTCGCGCACGCGGGCGGTGAACTCCCTGACCACCGGGACGGCAACGTCGGCGTCCAGCAGGGCACGCCGGATCTCGCGGACCGTGGCGTCAACGTCCGCCTCGGTGAGGCGGCCCTTGCCACGGAGGTTCTTGAAGGTTGCTGTCAACCGGTCAGAGAGTGAATTGAACACGCGCCGTGCACTTCTTTCAGTGGATCTACAGCTGGCGGCCAGTGCGGCACGCCAGAGTCGTGACTGTTTCGCCGGAACGAACTGCCTCGACAACGGGACTCGACTATCTAGGGTACCAAGACCCGCCTTCAAGATGGCATGCTGGCTTAGGTGACCAGTCAACCAACAGTAAAAACCCTGCTCATCCTCGGCGCCTCGGGCGACCTTACCGGCAGGCTGCTGCTGCCGGGGCTGGCCCGGCTGGTGGCGAGGGGCCACGCATCCGGCCTCACCCTGGTGGGCGCGGGCTCGGACGACTGGACTTCGGAACAGTGGCTGGAACGCCTTGAGACCTCCTTCGCCGACGCCAACTCCCAGGCCGACTCCAGCGGCAAGCGGGAGCTGAAACGGATCCGCGAAAGCACCAGCTACCACCAGCTGGACGTCACCGCCGAAGGGCAGCTGGCCAGCCTCTTGGCCACGCTGGAAGGACCGGTGGCTGTCTATTTCGCCCTGCCGCCGAAGATCAGCCAGCTGGCCTGCGAAGCCCTGACCCCGGAGCAGGTCCCCGCCGGGACCCGGCTGGTGATGGAGAAGCCGTTCGGGTCCAGCGAAGAATCGGCACGGGACCTGAACAAGACCCTGGCCGCACTGGTCCCGGAGGACCACATCCACCGGGTGGATCACTTTCTGGGCAAGGCCACGGTACTGAACATCCTGGGCCTGCGCTTTGCGAACACCTTCCTGGAGCCGGTGTGGAACCGGGACTACGTCGAGAAGGTGGAGATCATCTTCGATGAGGACCTCGCGCTGGAAGGCCGGGCCCGCTACTACGACGGCGCCGGCGCCCTGCGCGACATGATCCAGAGCCACCTGCTGCAAATCATGGCCCTGATGGCAATAGAACCGCCCGCCTCGGTGGACGAGCGGGACCTGCGCGACGCCGTCGCCACGCTCCTGCGGGCCAGCAGCATCAAGGCGCCGTACGCCAAGAACACCCGCCGCGCCCGGTACACGGCAGGCTCCATCGACGGCCGGAAGGTCCCGGACTACGCCAAGGAAGAGGGCGTGGACGCGTCCCGCAACACCGAGACCCTTGCCGAGGTGCAGGTGGACATCGACAACTGGCGCTGGCAGGGCGTGCCGTTCATCCTCCGCTCAGGCAAGGCGCTGGGCGCCATGCGCAAGGAAGCCGTGGTCACGTTCCGGCCGGTGCCGCACCTGCCCAAGGGCTTCACCGGGGTGGACTCCCCCAACCAGCTGCGCATCGGCTTCGGCCCGGACACGCTGCAGTTCGACGTCGACGTGAACGGCCCCGGCAACGTGCTCAGCCTGGACCGGGCCACCCTGAAGGCGGAACTCAGCGCCTCCGAGCTGCTCCCCTACGGTGAAGTGCTTGAAGGGGTGCTCACCGGCGACCCGCTGCTGTCCGTGCGCGGCGACACCGCGGAAGACTGCTGGCGCATCCTCGAACCCGTGCTCAAGGCCTGGGCCCGGGACAGCGTCCCGCTGGAGGAATATGCCGCCGGCACGCCCGGTCCGGAGGGCTGGCCGGCGTAAGGCAGGCGGCGCCCGACGTCGGGCGCTCCCGCAGGCGCTAGCGGCCCCAACGCACGCAACAAAAAATGCGGGCCGGGCACCTTTCCAGGTGCCCGGCCCGCCGTCGCAACCCCCGATCGCGGTCCGCTCGCGCGGCAGCGGCTGGAGGGCTGCAGCCTAGATGGCTGCCGCGCCGCGTTCACCGGTTCGGACGCGGACCGCCTCGAACACGTCCATCGTCCAGACCTTCCCGTCGCCGGCCCGGCCGGTGTTCGAGCTGGCGATGATGACGTCCAGGATGTCGTCCGCCTGTTCGTCGGTGGCCAGGACCTCGACCCGGATCTTGGGCAGCAGGTCCACGTTGTACTCGGCGCCGCGGTACACCTCGGTGTAGCCGCGCTGCCGGCCGTAGCCGCTGGCCGCGCTGACCGTGAGGCCCTGCACGCCGTAGGCCTCCAGGCCTTCCCTGATGGTGTCGAGCTTTTCCGGACGGACGATTGCGGTAATCAGTTTCATGCTTCCACGCTTTCCTTGCCAGCTGCGGACTTCTTGCCGTTCGACTTGACGTCCACGGCCTCGGCTGCCGGTACTTCAGCACTGTCGCCCAGCGACTTGCCGGTGATCAGTTCGTGCAGCGGCTGGAAGCTTCCGCCGTGGCCGCCGACGCCGAACTCGTAGGCAGTCTCGGCGTGCAGGCTCAGGTCCACACCCACGACTTCCTGCTCCTGGGACACCCGGAAGCCCATCAGCTTGTGGATCGGGAAGGCGATGATGAAGGTCATGATTGCGGTGAAGGCTACGGCGAGCAGCGCTGCGAGAACCTGCGCCACGAGCTGCGTCGTGCCGCCGCCGTAGAACAGACCCGCGGTGCCCTGGGCCGGGGTGGCCAGGAAGCCGATCGCCACGGTGCCGACGACACCCGAAACCAGGTGCACGCCGACGACGTCGAGCGAGTCGTCGTAGCCGAACTTGAACTTCAGGCCGACGGCGAGGGCCGAGGCCACACCGGCGACGACGCCCAGGGCGATCGCGCCGAGCGGGGAGACGTTGGCGCAGGCCGGGGTGATCGCGACCAGGCCGGCCACCACACCGGAAGCGGCGCCCAGGGAGGTCGGGTGGCCGTCGCGGAAGCGTTCGACAGCGAGCCAGCCGAGCATCGCGGCGGCCGGAGCGGCGAGGGTGTTGATCCAGATCAGGCCGGCCTGCTCAACCGTGGCGGCGGCACCGGCGTTGAAGCCGAACCAGCCGAACCAAAGGATTGCGGCGCCCAGCATGACGAACGGGACATTGTGGGGGCGGTGGTTCGGGTCCTTGCCGAAGCCCTTGCGGTTGCCAATGATCAGAACCAGGATGAGCCCGGCGACGCCGGCGTTGATGTGCACCACGGTTCCGCCGGCGAAGTCGATCACCGGGGCAAACGTCTGGCCGAACCAGCCGTCCTTGGAGAAGAGGCCCCCGCCCCAGACCATGAAGGCCAGCGGCGCGTAGACGAGGGTGGCCCAGATGGGCGTGAAGATGACCCATGCGGAGAACTTGGCCCGGTCAGCGACCGCGCCGGAGATCAGTGCCACCGTGATGATGGCGAAGGTCGCCGCGTAGCCCACCTTGAGCAGGTCCGCCGGCTCCGTGAAGTTGTGCAACCCGAAGTGGCTGAAAGGGTTAGCGAAGATCTGGAAGAAGTTGTCGGTGTTGCTCGTAGCCATCGAAGCGCCCCACAGGACCCACATGATGCCAACGGTTCCAATGGCAACGAAGCTCATCATCATCATGTTCAAAGCCGACTTGGCGCGTGTCATGCCGCCATAGAAGAATGCCAGGCCCGGGGTCATGAACAGCACGAGGGCTGATGCGACCAGGAGCCAAACGAGACCTGCGGTGAGTTCCATGGTCTGCGTCCTCTCTTGCTCTTAGGTGCGGACTTGTCCGCCGGTCCAACGCGTTTTGCGTTCTAAGAAGAGTTTGCTGGCGCCGTGTTTCACCGGCAGAGGATTTACATTGCCGGGTTGTTACAAGAACCTCCCGGAAGTAAATGGTGCGTCTCGCGCTTGTTACGGTTATGTTTCACGCGTTCAATCACGCCCCTGGCTGCCCTTGGGCATCAGAAGCAGCACCGAAAGCAGCACCATGAGCAAAGCAACCCGTTCCGCCAACGGCTCCCGCCCGCTGGCCGGCCTCCGCCGCCCCGGCGGACCCCGCCTCCCCCGGGACATCAAGGTGATGCTGGTCGCTGCCTTCCTCATCGCGCTGGGCTTTGGCCTCGTCGCGCCGGTGCTCCCCCAGTTCGCCACCACTTTCGACGTCGGCGCGACAGCGGCGGCGGTGATTGTCAGCATCTTCGCGTTCATGCGGCTCGTCTTCGCTCCGGCCGGCGGGGCGCTGATCGTGCGGCTGGGCGAACGCCCGGTGTACGTGGCCGGTCTGCTGATCGTGGCGGCGTCCACGGCAGCCTGCGCCTTCGCCCAGGACTACTGGCAGCTGCTGGTCTTCCGCGGCTTGGGCGGTGTGGGGTCAGTGATGTTCACGGTGGCGTCGATGGCCCTCGTGGTGAGGCTGGCGCCGCCGGAAAGCCGGGGACGCGTCTCGGGTGCCTACGCCTCAGCCTTCCTGATCGGCAACGTGTGCGGCCCGATCGTGGGCGGGCTGCTGGCCAGCTTCGGCCTGCGGGTGCCGTTCCTGGCCTACGCGGCCGCGCTGGTGCTCGCCGCCGCCGTCGTGCAGACCCAGCTCAGCCATGTCCCGGCAGGTTCCCGTGAGGCGGGTGCGGCGGCCCCGGCCATGCTGCTCCGGGAGGCGCTGAGGGACAGCGCCTACCGGGCCGGGCTGGCCTCCAGCTTCGCCAACGGCTGGGCCACCTTCGGCGTCCGGATGGCCACGGTGCCGCTTTTCGCCGTCGCGGCGCTCGGTGCAGGGTCCTCGTCCGCGGGCTGGGCACTGGCCGTGTTCGCCGCCGGCAACGCCGCGGCGCTGACCTTTTCCGGGCGGCTCGCGGACAATCTGGGTCGGAAGCCGATGATGCTCGCCGGGCTCGTCGTCACCGGCCTCGCCACCGCCGCCATCGGCTTCACTCACGAGCTGCCCTGGTTCCTTCTGGCCTCGACCGTCGCCGGCATCGGGTCCGGCCTGCTCGGGCCCGCGCAGCAGGCGGCGATTGCCGACGTCGTGGGCAACGAGCGCTCCGGCGGCCGGGTGCTTGCCGTGTTCCAGATGACCGCGGACAGCGGCGCGATCGTGGGGCCCGTGATCGCGGGGCTGCTGGCGGACCGACTGGGCTACGGCTGGGCGTTCGGCGTGACCGGCGGGGTGCTGCTCGCGGCGGCCGCGGGCTGGCTGCTCGCCCGGGAGACCTTCCAGCGCACCCCCGCCCGGGGCTAGCCGAGATGCCCCGGACCGACCACCCGGCACTCGACGCGGAACCAGTCTCCCGCAGACGCCGCCCTCCCCGAAAAATCACCCGCCTCCTCGCGACAATTGCGGTCCTTGCCGCCGTCGCGCTCGTTGCCGGCATGCCCACCGTGTCGTCGAACCCCAGTGCGACATCGGAACCCAATTCGACGTCGGAAAAGGCCGAACCCACGCCCCGGGACAGCCCCAAGCAGCCTGCCGAGAAGGACAAGAGCACAGACGCCACCTTCTACAAGCAGATCCCGCCCCCGCCGGGCTCCCCCTTGATGCAAGTGGCTCCGCTGACGCTGGCGGTAACGGACGTGCCGGTCGGAACGAGCCTGAACAAGGGCACCGTCGGAATTTCCCTGGAAGCGACCGACCTCGCGGATCCCGCTTTGGGCGCGGAGAATGCCTCGATGGTGAAGCTCCTCAAAGGCTCGGACGGCACCGTCCTGCGGTTTGGAGGTAACTCCGTTGACCGTCGATTCTTCTGGACGTCCTCAGGCGAAGCACTGCCAAAGAACTACAAAGGTGACAAAGCCCACCCGGCCAAGGTAGTCACGCCGGCCGACCTGCAGCGGGTGGCGGCCCTCCTGAATGCGACCAATGCCAGGATCAGCCTCACGGTGGACCTGGGACACAACAACCCCCGGCGGGCAGCGGACATGATCAAGAACGCGTCCCGGATCTTCGGCCCGCGGCTGCTGAGCTTTACCGTCGGGAACGAACCGAACGGGTTTGCCGCCACGAAACTGCGGCCGGCCAGCTACGGCGTCGAGCAGTACGTCGCTCAGCTCAAAGCCTATGCAAAAGCCATACATGCGGTCGCCCCCGGCGTCACCATTTCAGGGCCCGGCGTCTACGACCAGAAATGGTGGAAGCCCTTTGTCGACGCCAAGCTGCCGCAGAAGAAAGTCCTGTCTTTCCACAACTACCGGCTCTCCAGCTGCAAGGACGCGAAGTCTCCGGACTTCCCCACAATCTCCAACCTTCTGGGACGGCTCAACCGCCAGCGCGCCGCAATTTACCAGGAGAGTGCCCTTAAGGTGGCCAAAGCCGCCCGAGTAGAGACCTGGCTCGCGGAGACGGGCATGTCAGCCTGCCCAGGGTCCAACCAGACCACCAAGACGCATGCGGCGGCGCTGTGGGCCGCGGACTACGCGCTCAATGCCGCCCGCCTGGGCGTCACCCGGCTGGGCTTCCACAGTTCCCTGTCGACCTGCAAGGGTGGGCCTCCCATGTCCGTTTTGTGCAGCGGCGGAACCTACCTCAAGCCCAACGGCCAGATGGTCCCTCGAGCGAACTACTTCGGGATGGCGATGGTCGCTGACCTGGCGCCAGGGAAGTTCCTGCAACTCGGGAGCAAGGGCGGAGGCTTGACCAACAGTTATGCACTGCGCAACGCGGACGGAAGCACCACTGTGGTCATCGTCAACGAAAACGACCCCGCGAAGTACGGCCAGACCGAAGTTTCGCTGAAGCTGCCCGGCCGAGCCCGACGCGGAACCATGACACAGCTCAGCGGGCCCCGCTTGAACGCGCAGGACAGCACGGTGATCGACGGGGCCAAGGATTCGCCGGTCCCGGCCGCCAAGCGTCTGACGGTGCCGGGCTTCGCCTACGGCTCGGCTACGCAGAAGTTAAAGCTGACGGCCGGCACCGTCACGGTGCTGAACTTCAGCTACTGACCGGACGCTACGGATTAACCCGAACTAGCTCGCACTAGTTGTCGTTTTGAGCGCTGAAAACGACAACAAGTGCGAGCTAGTTGGACTGCTGAGTTGCTAGTTCAGCAGCGCGTCCACGAAGCTTTCGGCGTCGAAGGGCGCCAGGTCGTCCGCGCCCTCGCCGAGGCCGATCAGTTTGACCGGCACCCCGAGCGACTTCTGGATCGCGACGACGATGCCGCCCTTGGCGGTGCCGTCCAGCTTGGTCAGCACGATGCCGGTGATGTTCACGACCTCGGCGAAGACGCGGGCCTGGTTCAGTCCGTTCTGGCCGGTGGTCGCGTCCAGGACCAGGAGCACCTCGTCCACCTCGGCGAGCTTTTCGATCACGCGCTTGACCTTGCCGAGCTCGTCCATCAGGCCGACCTTGTTCTGCAGCCGGCCCGCGGTGTCGATCATGACGACGTCGACTTCCTGGTCGATGCCGGCCTTGACCGCCTCGTAGGCGACGGACGCCGGGTCCGCCCCGTCGATGTCGGACTTGACCGTGGGGACGCCGACGCGCTGGCCCCAGGTGGCGAGCTGCTCAGCCGCGGCGGCACGGAAGGTGTCGGCCGCGCCAAGCAGCACATCCTTGTCCTCGGCTACGAGAACGCGGGCGAGCTTGCCGACTGTGGTGGTCTTACCGACGCCGTTGACGCCGACCACCATCATGACGGCGGGCTTGTCCGCGTGCCGCTCGACGTTCAGGCTGCGGTCCATCGTGGGGTCCACGAGCTTGATGAGTTCCTCGCGCAGCAGGGCCTTGACCTGCTCGGGCGAACGGGTCCCGAGCACCTTGACGCGTTCGCGGAGGGCATCCACGAGCTGCATCGTCGGTTCGGTACCGAGGTCCGCCAGCAGCAGGGTCTCCTCGACCTCGTCCCAGACGTTTTCGTCGATTTTGTCCGCGGAGAGCAGGGCGAGCAGGCCCTTGCCCAGGATGTTGTTGGACTTGACCAGGCGTTCGCGCAGTCGGGTCAGGCGGCCTGCCACCGGCAGCGGGGTCTCGACCGGAACGGTCTCGAGGCCTGCGACGTTGTCCGGCACCTCGACGGTTTCGAGGCCTTCGAGGTCGACGGCGTCCGGCGCCGTGGCCCCGCGGGGCGGAGCGGGACGGTCCTCCAGCAGCGTGCCGCCGCCGGTACCCTGCACGGGGTCGTTCGCGTCGCGCTGCGACGGGTAGTTGGTGATGTTCTTCCGGGTCTTCATGAGCACCGGAATCAGCGCACCGAGGACCACCAGGGCAACGAGGATGGGCAGGATGATGGGGAGGATGTCGTTCACTCCCCTAGCTTCTCACAAACCCCAAACGCCCCGGTTGCGGCCCCGGCTCCGTCCGGAGCAGGCCTTCAGGCGCCCGGACCTCAGACCTCGGCCCCCAGCCGCTGGCTGATCACGGTGGAGACGCCGTCGCCGCGCATCGTGACGCCGTAGAGTGCGTCCGCGACCTCCATGGTGCGTTTCTGGTGCGTGATGACAATCAGCTGGCTGGACTCGCGCAGTTCCTCGAAGATGGTGATCAGGCGGCCCAGGTTGGTGTCGTCCAGGGCGGCCTCCACCTCGTCCATGACGTAGAACGGCGAGGGCCGGGCCTTGAAGATCGCCACCAGCAGGGCCACCGCCGTCAGCGACCGTTCACCGCCGGACAGCAGGGAAAGCCGCTTGATCTTCTTGCCGGCGGGGCGCGCCTCCACCTCGATGCCGGTGGTGAGCATGTCCGAGGGGTCGGTCAGCACCAGCCGGCCTTCGCCGCCCGGGAATAGCCGGGCGAAGACGCGGACGAACTGCGCCGCGGTGTCCTCGAAGGCCTCGGCGAAGACCTTCTGCACGCGTTCGTCGACTTCCTTGATGATGTCCAGCAGGTCCTTGCGGCTGGACTTGAGGTCCTCCAGCTGCGTGCTCAGGAACTGGTGGCGCTCCTCGAGGGCCGCGAACTCCTCCAGCGCGAGCGGGTTGACCCGGCCCAGGGCGGAGAGGTCGCGTTCGGCCTTGCGGAGCCGCTTTTCCTGCTCCTGGCGGACGAAGGGTTTGCCGTCGACGATCTCGTGTCCGTCCTCGTCCACGGGGGCGCGGAGGGCCGCCCACTTGTCCGCCGACTCGCCGGCCGGCAGCGGTACGGGCTGGTCGGGGCCGAAGTCGGCGACCAGCTGGGCCGCGGTCAGTCCGAGTTCCTCGACGCTGCGCAGCTCAAGGGCTTCGATCCGCAGGCGCTGCTGCGCGCGGGCCAGTTCGTCCCGGTGCACAGAGTCGGTCAGCTCAGCCAGTTCACGGGCGAGGGCGTCGTTGCCGGCGCGGACCGCGGACAGTTCACGCTCCATTTGCTCGCGGCGCTCCTCGGCGCGGTCGCGTTCGCGGCGGGCCAGTTCCACCGACACGTCGATGAAGCCGATCACTCGCCCGACGGCGGCGGCCACGGCTGCGGCGCGGCCGGCCTGGAGCCGGCGGCGGCGGGCCCGTTCGGCGGCCTCCTCGCGGGCGCGGCGTTCGGTGGCGGCGGCCCGTTCCAGCGACGCGGCCCGGTTGCGGAGGGCGGTCAGTTGCTCCTCCGCGCTGCGCAGCGTGAGGCGGGCCTCCATTTCAGCCGCGCGGGCCGCGGATGCCGCGAGGGCGAGGGCGTCGCGGTGTTCCGGCGAGGGCTCGTCCTCGGCGGGGGCCTCCTGGGCCGCGGCCAGCCGGGCGGCGACAGCTTCCAGCGACTCCTGCTCCGCCTGGATGTTCGCCTCCGCCCGGGCCAGCGACGCGGCGAGGCGTTCGCTTTCCCCGACGGCGCTGCGCAGCACCGAGTTCAGGTGGCCCAGCCGTTCGGCCACGGCGGCGAGCCGGGCGTCCGAGTCGTGCAGCTTTTCAAGGGCGGCGTCGGCGCGGTCCTGGGCGGCGGCGCGGCGGGATTCGGCGGCGGCCAGGGCGAAGCGGTTGCGTTCCAGCCCGGCCGCCACGCCGGCGAGCCGGGCGGCGGCGTCGTCGACGGCGGCCTGGACTTCCAGCAGCGACGGCGCCGTGGAGGAGCCGCCGCTGACGCTCAGTGCAGTGAACACGTCCCCGGTGCGGGTCACCGCAGTCAGTTCCGGCCGGGCGGCTATGAGCCGGGCCGCGGCGTCGAGGTCCTCGACGACAGCGGTGCCTTCGAGCAACTGCCCCAGCGGCAGGCCGGTGCCGCCGTTCTTGTCGCCGGCCGGGCTGACGAGTCCTGCGGCCCAGCGGGCCTCCGCAGGCAGTTCTCCCTCCGGGGCTTTTGCGGCTGTCCCGGATCCGTCGGCGAGCAGCAGTGCGGCGCGGCCGGCGTCGTCGTCCTTCAGCAGCTGCACGGCCGCGGCGGCCGCGGCGGCGTCGCGGACAACGACGGCGTCGGAGCAGCTGCCCAGCGCGGCGGCGATGGCGGCCTCGTAGCCGGTCTCCACGCTCAGCATGCCCGCGAGCGGACCCAGCACGCCGGGCAGCCCCGCGGCAACCACATGTTCGGAGCCGTCCTTGCGGTTCAGGCCAAGCTGCAGGGCGTCCCGGCGGGCCACAAGGGCGTCGCGTTCCCGCTCGCCTTCGCGTTCGGCCGCCTTGAGGGCGTCGATTTCGGCTACGACGGCGTCGAGGGCATCGCTTGCGGCTTCGTATTCGGCGTCGAGGGTTTCCTCGCCGTCCTCGACGCCGGCCACCTGGGATTCGAGGGCGGTGAACTCGCTTTGGGCGAGGCGGCGCCGTTCCTCACCGGACTTCTGCGATTCCCTCAGCCGGCCGAGTTCGGCCTGGGCGGATTCGACCCGGGACCTCGCGGCACCCACCTGGCCGGCGAGCCGGGCAAGGCCCTCGCGGCGGTCGGCGGCGGCCCGGAGCAGGGTGGCGAGGCGTTTGTCCTCCGCCGCGGCTGCGCTTTCGGCGTCCTGCTTGGCGGCGGTGGCGGCGTCGAGGGCGGTTCGCTGCTCGACAATCTGCTCTTCCAGCCCGGCCTGTTCCGCGCGGACCCGGGCTGCCTGCTTGTCGAGTTGCTCGGGGTCGCGGCCGGTGTCCGGGGCCGCATCGGAGGTCCCGAGCAAGCGGCGGCGTTCCTCGGCGAGCGATCCGAGGGAGCGCAGCCGTTCGCGTCCGGAGGAGAGCTGGTACCAGTTGTCCCGGGCGGCGTTGAGCTTTGGCGTGGCCTCTGCGGCGAGCTGCTCCAAGCCGGCCTGGCGCTGGCGGCCGCTTTCGAGTTCCTGTTCGACGACGCCGCGGCGGGCCTTCAGCGCGCTCTCATCCGCGACGTCCTGGGCCAGCACCGACTGCAGCTGGACCAGGTCGTCGGCCAGGAGCCGGGAGCGGGCGTCGCGGACCTCGAACTGGACGGTCTGGGCGCGGCGGGCCACCTCGGCCTGCTTGCCCAGGGGGGTGAGCTGGCGCCGGATTTCCCCGGTGAGGTCGCTGAGCCGGGCGAGGTTGGCCTGCATGGCTTCGAGTTTGCGGACCGTCTTTTCCTTGCGGCGGCGGTGCTTGAGGATGCCGGCGGCCTCCTCGATGAAGCCGCGGCGGTCCTCCGGGGTGGCGTGCAGGACCTTGTCCAGCTGTCCCTGCCCGACGATGACGTGCATTTCACGGCCCAGGCCGGAGTCGGAGAGCAGTTCCTGGATGTCCAGCAGCCGGCAGCTTGCGCCGTTGATGGCATATTCCGAGCCGCCGGTGCGGAACAGCGTGCGGGAGATCGTGACTTCGCTGTAGTCGATCGGCAGCGCGCCGTCGCTGTTGTCGATGGTCAGCGAGACGTGGGCGCGGCCCAGCGGCGGCCGGCCGGAGGTTCCGGCGAAAATGACGTCTTCCATCTTGCCGCCGCGGAGCGTCTTGGCCCCTTGTTCGCCCATCACCCAGGACAGTGCGTCGACCACGTTGGACTTGCCCGAGCCGTTGGGTCCGACCACGGCGGTGACGCCGGGTTCGAATTCGAACGTCGTCGCGGAGGCGAACGACTTGAATCCGCGGACGGTCAGGCTTTTGAGATGCAAGGTGTTTCGGGTCTCCTGTATGGCGGACGCGGGGGTGTTTCCTGCCCTAAATCTACTGGCACCACAACGAATTCAGCGGATTTACGCTGCCTTCAGGGTTACCAGCGTCCGTTCCGCGGCCGCGGCTGGCAGACCGGGCAGGTGTAGGAGGAGCGGTTCATGAACTGTTCGCGCTTCATCAGGCTCACGATGCCCGCCTCCGCGCAGCGCCGGCATTCCTGGCCCTCGCGGCCGTAGGCGTTCAGGGACCGCTCGAAGTAGCCGGAGGCGCCGTTGACGTTGACGTAGAGCGAATCGAAGCTGGTTCCGCCGGCGGCGAGGGCGTCCGTCATGACCTGCCGGGCCGCGTCGAGCACCCGCAGCGCCTCGGACCGGCGGAGGGTATCCGTGGGCCGGGCGTAGTGCAGTTTGGCCAGCCAGAGCGCCTCGTCCGCGTAGATGTTGCCGATCCCGGAAACCAGCGCCTGGTCCAGGAGCGCCCGCTTGAGGCCGGTCTTGCGTGCCCGGATCCGCCGGTAGAAGACGTCGAAGGAAAAGTGCGGGTCCAGCGGGTCCCGGGCAATGTGCGAGGCTTCCTCGGCGATCAGCGGCAACGGCATCTCCGCGAGGCCGCCGGGACCGCCGTCGGGCGTGGGGATCAGGGCGGTGAGGAACAGCCCGCCGAAGATGCGCTGGTCCACGAAGCGCAGCTGTTCGGGCATGCCTGCTGCGGGACTGAGCCTCAGCCGGATCTTCAGGTGCTTCTCGTCCGCGACGGCGGCGTCCTGCATCAGGAGCTGCCCGGACATGCCCAGGTGGGCCATCAGCGCGACGGCGGGGGCAGGCCCTGCAGCCGCGCCGTCGCCGCCCGGGGCCGCACTGCCGGCTCCCGCGGGGGTGTCCGCCAGCGGCAGCCACAGGAACTTTCCGCGACGGACGACGTCGAGTACCCGGGCACCTTCAAGGTTTCCGGCAAAGTCCTCGACGCCAAGCGCGTGCCGGCGGATGGAGCGCGGATCCAGCACCTCCACGGAAATGATGGTCCGGCCGCGCACCCAGTTCACCAGGCCGCGCCGGACCACCTCGACCTCGGGCAGTTCAGGCAAGGGTGGCGCCTAGCTGCCGGTCTGGGTCTTGAACGGCGCGGCGTCGGCCGGTGCCTCGGCCGGCGCGTCCGAGGCCTCGGCCTGAGCGGCGTCCGCGGTCCGGGCGGGAGCGGGGGCGGAGAGCCGGCGCCAGGCGTCAGCGGCTGCTTCCTGTTCGGCTTCCTTCTTGGAATTTCCCGAGCCGGTGCCGTAGTCGTTGCCACCGATCCGCAGCACGGCCTCGAAGGACCGCGCATGGTCCGGGCCGGAGCCCTCCACGGCATAGTTGATCGTGCCTAGCTGCCGGCTGGCCGCGAGCTCCTGGATGCTGGTCTTCCAGTCCGTGCCGGCGCCCAGCGCGGCAGCGTCCTGGAGCAGCGGGCCGACCAGCCGCATGACGAGCTGGCGCGCGGTCTCCAGGTCGTTGGACAGGTAGGTGGCGCCGATCAGCGCCTCCATGGTGTCCGCCAGGATGGAGGCCTTGTTCTTGCCCTCGGTGAGCTTCTCGCCCTGGCCCAGGTAGATGTACTCCCCCAGCCCGATGCTGCGGCCGATGCCGGCCAGCGCCCGGGTGCTGACGACGGCGGAACGGCGCTTGGCCAGGTCACCTTCGGGCAGCTCGGGGTTGTCGCGGTACAGCGCATCTGTGACGGAGAAGCCCAGGATGGAGTCGCCGAGGAACTCGAGCCGTTCGTTGGTGGGGATCCCGCCGTTTTCGTAGGCGTAGGAACGGTGTGTCAGAGCAAGACGAAGCGTCCCGGCGTCAATAGAGACACCGAGACGCTTCAGAAGCTCTTCAGTTGAAGACATCTTAGTCAGCCTGTTGGCGGATTAGACGTCTGCGACCTTGCGGCCCTTGTACTCAAGGAACAGCGCGGTGCCAGCCGAGTCGGTAACGACCTTTGCCTGGTGCGGCAGGCTGTAAACAACCTGTCCGTTTTCCACGGTCTTCACCAGGTGGGGGGCAGTTGCCTTCCACTGGGAGCGGCGGGCGCGGGTATTCGAGCGAGACATTTTCCGCTTCGGGACAGCCACGGCTAACTCATTTCTCTCTAGTCCAACACTTACAAATCAGTTTTGCCGGTCAGGCTTAGCCAGATCAGCTAGGGCAGCCCAGCGAGGATCTACGACCTCGTGGTGGTGCCCCGGCTCGTCTTCCAGGCGAACTCCGCATTCGGAGCAAAGGCCCTGGCAGTCTTCCCGGCACACCGGCTGGAACGGCAGCATAGTGACAACTGCGTCCCGCAACACCGGCTCAAGATCGATCAGATCGTGCTCGACTCGACGTTGCTCTTGTTCGTCTTCTTCGTCCGGGAATTCAGCATCCCCGTAGAAGAAAAGTTCTTGCACATTGACCTCAAGGTCATACGCAAGGGGATCCAGGCATCGACCGCATTCGCCGGTTACTTCGACGTTTGCGGTGCCCGATACCAGAATTCCTTCGTGTACGGCCTCCAAGCGCAGATCCAACTCGACGTCCGAGCCTTCCTGCACACCAATGAGCGCCACACCAAGGTCACTTGGTGCGGGTACATGTTCCGTCAGTGTCCGCATGCTTCCCGGACTGCGTCCGAGGTCCTTGACGTCGAACGCCAGGGGCGAACTAGCATCTCGCTTAATGAGAACTCCTGTTGAACATATGACCGACGTACCATCTTAGCCTGATCTTCCGGACGGACTCAAACCGGGCGGCAGCGCGCGGAACAGCTCCGCACACGAGGCCCGGTCAGGGCCGCGCAACCGGCAGCAGGCCGCCGAGTACCGATCAAGCTTACCCTCTGCGGGGCGGATCCTGGACCGGCTCGCCGGACCTCAGCCGTTTCAGCACGGACTTCGGCACGAAGTCCGCGACGTCGCCGCCGAGGGTGAAGACTTCCTTGATCAGCGTGGAGGACAGGTGCAGGTAGTGACCCTCGGCCGGAATGAACACGGTCTCCACGCCGGTCAGCTGCCGGTTCATGGTCGCCATCGGCAGCTCGTAGTCGAAGTCCGAGGAGGAGCGCAGGCCCTTCACGATCGCATTGGCTCCGCGCTGCCGGCAGTACTCGGCGAGCAGCCCCTCCCCCACGGGTTCCACCACGATCCCGCGCAGCGAGGCCAGGGTTTCCCGGGCCATGTCGAGCCGCTCCTCGAGCCCGAAACGGTATTTCTTGGCGTAGTTGGTGGATACGGCGACGATGACCTCGTCGAAGAGGCTGGCCGCCCGGGCTATGACTTCCAGGTGGCCGTTGTGAATAGGGTCAAAGGAGCCAGGGCATACGGCGCGTCTCATGCTCCGAACCTACCGCATGGGCCTTGCGGGCCGGGATAGCATGGCGGAATGTCAGCATCTAAGAGTTCCCCCGCCGAGCCCACGCCTGAACCGTTCACCGTTGCCGGCGGGGTCGTCCTCGTGACCGGAGCCGCCATGGGCATGGGGCGGCTCTACGCCCTTCGCGCCGCCCGGGAGGGGGCCGGCGTCGTCATTCTCTGGGACGTCGACGCCGACGGACTGGCCAGCACCGCCGCCGAGGTCACGGCGCTTGGCGCGCGCGCCGTCGTCCGCCGGGTTGACCTGGCCAGCCGGGAGGCGATCGCGGAGGCCGCCGCGGAGACGCAGTCCGAAGGCCCGCTGACGCTGTTGGTCAACAACGCCGGGATCGTGCGAGGCGCCCTGTTCTGGGACCACGAACCGGCCCGCGACATCGCCCTGACCATGGACATCAATGCCCTCGCCCCGATGTATGTCACCCACGCCTTCCTCCCGGCCATGATGGCCGACGCCGGCCGGCCGCGCCGGATCCTGAACATCGCCTCCGCCGCGGGCACCGTGTCCAACCCGCGGATGAGCGTCTATGCCGCCTCCAAGTGGGCGGTCATCGGCTGGAGCGACTCGCTGCGGCTGGAGCTCGAACAGCAGGGCTACGGCCACCTCAAGGTGACCACGTTCTGCCCCAGCTACATCTCCACCGGCATGTTCGCCGGCGCCCGCGGCCCGCTCTTCACCCCGCTGATGACCCCGGACGACGCCGTCAACCGCGCCTGGCGCGCCACCGTGGCCGGCCAGCCACAGCTGATCGCCCCGGCGACGGCGCAGCTCGGCAAGGTGCTGCGCGGGGTGCTGCCGGTCCGGGCCTGGGACTTCGTCGGCGGCAAGGTCTTCGGCATTTACACCACCATGGACAAGTTCACCGGCCGCACGGCCAGTGCCTCCAACGGCGCCGGCGACGGTGCCGGTGAAAACCCCAGCCAGGCGGGAACCCGGTGAGCGGGCAGCCGCTGGCCCCCTGGCAGCGTGCGGCGACCGGCGCCAACCTGCTCTCCCCCGGCGGGGACCTGGGCGTCACCATCTTCGAGGAAATGACCACGCTGGCGCTCAGGACCGGTGCCATCAACCTCGGCCAGGGTTTCCCGGATGAGGACGGCCCGGCGGAGATCAAGGACGCGGCCCAGGCCGCGATCGCCGCGGGGGCCAACCAGTACGCCCCCGGCAAGGGCATCCTTGAGCTGCGCGAGGCCATCTCCCTGCACCAGGAACGGTTCTACGGGCTCACCCCGGATCCGCAGACGGAAATCATCGTCACCACCGGCGCCACGGAAGCCATCGCCGCAGCCCTCCTTGCCCTGGTCGGGCCCGGCGACGAGGTCATCACCTTTGAACCGTTCTATGACTCCTACGGCGCCATCATCGGGCTCTCCGGCGCCACCCACGTCACCGCCCCGCTGCTGGCTCCCGATTTCATGCCTGACCTCGACGCCCTGGCCGCGGCCTTCAGCGACCGCACCAAGGTGGTGCTGGTCAACAACCCGCACAACCCCACCGGCGCGGTCTTCCCGCGCGAAGTGCTGGAACGGGCCGTCGAGCTCGCCATCAAGCACGACGCCGTCATCATCACCGACGAGGTCTACGAGCACCTCACCTTCGACGTCGCGCACCTGCCGATCGCCACGCTGCCCGGCGCGGCCGACCGCACCCTGACCATTTCGTCCGCCGGAAAGACGTTCTCCTTCACCGGCTGGAAGATCGGCTGGCTCAGCGGCCCGGAACACCTTGTTGCCG
Organism: Arthrobacter sp. YAF16; assembly: GCF_052113385.1. Lineage (NCBI taxonomy): Bacteria > Bacillati > Actinomycetota > Actinomycetes > Micrococcales > Micrococcaceae > Arthrobacter > Arthrobacter sp. YAF16. The sequence continues at coordinate 1,195,628 of NZ_JBFRDC010000001.1, read as the reverse complement.
CGGCCCGGACGGTCAAGCAGTTCCTGAGCTACAGTTCCGGCACCCCGTTCCAGAGCGCCATTGCGGTCGGCCTGGGCCTGCCGGATGAGTTCTACGCCGGCATCGCCGACACCCTGCGGCTCAAGCGGGACATCCTCAGCGAAGGCCTGCGTGCGGCGGGGCTGGAGGTCTTCACCCCGCAGGGCACCTATTTCGTGAACGTGGACACCGCCCCGCTGGGGATTTCCGATTCGGTGGACCTCGCCCGCCGGCTGCCGGAACTGGTGGGCGTTGCCGCCATCCCGGTCCCGGTCTTCTGCCACGCCGAGGGAGCCGAGCGGACCCGGAGCCTGCTCCGCTTCGCGTTCTGCAAGAAGACCTATGTGCTGGAGGAAGCGGCCGAGCGGCTCTCCACGCTCCGGGACAGGCTGTGAGCACAGAGGGCAGCCCTGCGGCCACGCGGTTCCTGCGGACCACCAGCCAGCACGCTGTGATCGAGGCCGACGAATTCACCGAGGGCGGGTTCGTGCTGAGCATCGGCGGGGCCGAACAGTCCCACGTCAACCTGGCCGACCCCGGCGACATTTTCTACGAGTACCTGCGCCGGATCGGCCACGTAGTGGACCTCGCGGCGCCGTGGGGCGAACCCATCACCGCCCTCCATCTGGGCGCCGGGGCGCTGACGCTGGCGCGCTATATCCAGGCGACCCGTCCGGGTTCCGTGCAGTACGCCGTGGAGCTGGAGCGGGAATTGCTGGACTTCGTGCTGCGGCAGCTGCCGATGCCCGACGGGACCGAACTGCACACCGTCATCGGCGACGCCCGCGAATCCCTGGCGACGCTGCCCGCGGAACTGCGCTTCGACGTCGTGATCCTGGACATCTTCTCCGGCCCGGAGGCACCCGAACACATCGCCTGCACCGGGTTCTACCGGGAAGCGGCCGCCAGGCTGACCCCGCGGGGCGTACTGATCGTCAATGTCGGCGACGAGCCGGGCCTGACACTGGTCCGCAGCCAGGTCGCGGCGCTGCGCCGGGCGATGGCCGATGTGTCCGCGTTCGCAGAGACCGGCATGTTCGCTGGCCGGCACCCTGGGAATATCATCCTGACCGGCACCCAGGGACCGTGGCCCGAGGTCTGGACCGCGGCGCTGACGGCCCGCGGCCCGCACCCGGCCAAGGTGCTCTCCGGCGTCGAGCTGGACGTCCTCTCGGACTAGTCCACGGCCCGGGGCAGCGGTACGGAACTCAGCTGAACGCGATCTTCCGCAGCAGGACCCGAAGCTGGTCCCGTTCCCCACCGTCGAGCGATGCCAGGGACGCATCTTCAGCCACCCGGACGGCCGCCGCCGCACGTTGATGCAGCTCCGCGCCGGCTGTCGTCGCGCGGATGACCTTGGACCGCCGGTCGCGCGGATCGGGCGCGCGGAAGACGAGCCCGCGCTGTTCCAGGGCGTCAACCAGGGAGACAATCTGGCTCGGGTCCAAGCGCAGGAAATCGGCGAGCTCGCGCTGCGACGGCTCGGTGTCGCTGCAGGCCATCGCCAGGACCGAGTAGGACCGCACCTTCAGATCCAGCGAGGCGAGCATGGCATTTGCGTGCGCGCTGCCCAGGGCTCGCGCCCGCGCTGCCAGGAATTCAATTTCGTCCACCAGATCGCTGGTGAGAAAGCGGTCGGGGACGGCCGGAATCGCGGCGCCTTCAAACAAATCCTCGCCGTGCTGGGTTGATTCGGCCACAGATCCTCGCAGCTTCTGGTTGGCGCCTCGGAACGCTTGACAGCGTCAACGATACCGCCGCTGGCCCGCACCCTGGAAAATAGTTGAGAAAATTATCATTGACTTTGTCAATTATATGGGTTGTCATTTATGTAGCTTCGGGGCCGGCCGCCGGGTGGTCTGCCCGGCAAGTGTCCCGACCGCCTAATAACTCACCCCAAGGAAGTGGACTGTTATGAAGAGACTCACATTTGCCGCCGTCGGAGTTGCCGCGGCGTTGCTGCTCACCGGTTGCGGCGCCGGGTCGCCGTCCGGGTCGGCCTCCAACTCCTCGGCCGCCGGTGGCGATGGTGTCCGCAACATCAGTGTGGGTGTGATCTCGATTGCGCCGTCTGCCGCTGTGCAGCTGGGCATCGACGAGGGGATCTTTGCCAAGCACAAGCTCAAGGTCGAGTTGCAGAGCGGGCAGGGCGGGGCGGCAATGCTCCCCGCCGTCTCCACCGGAACCATGAACTTCTCCGTGGGAAACCCGCTGTCCGTGCTCCTGGCCAAGAACAAGGGCCTGGACATGAAGATCGTCTCCGGGTACTCAAACTCGCTCCCCACCGGGGATGACATCAACGGCGTCGTCGCCAAGGCGGGCTCGGGCATCACCTCGGCCAAGGACCTGGTCGGCAAGAAGGTCGCAGTCAACACCCTCAATGCGCAGGGAGACCTGACCATCAAGGAGGTCGTGTCCAAGCAGGGCGGCGACCCGAACGCGGTCCAGTTCCTCGAACTGCCCTTCCAGGACATGGGTGCCCAGCTCGCCAAGGGGAACGCCGACGCCGTCTGGGTTCCCGAACCGTTCCTCTCCAAGCTGCTGGCGGAAGGCAACAAGCTGGTGACGTACAACAACCAGGCGGCGCTGCCGGGTCTTCCCACCATGGTCACCTTCACCAGCGGCGGCTATGCCCAGCAGAATCCGCAGGTGGTTGCCGACTTCAAGGCGGCCATGACAGAGACCCTGGCCCTGGCGCAGAGCAACCCGGACAAGGTCCGGGCACTGCTGCCTGCGTTCATGAAGATGCCGGAGGCCGTGGCCAAGAAGCTGCGGCTGGAGGAATTCAACGGCAAGCTCGATGAACCCACCCTGGGCAAACTGGGCGAGCTGATGGCCAAGTACGGAATTGTGCCCTCGACGCCGGACGTCTCGGGCACGATCCTGAAATAACGGCTCTCGCCACACCGGACGAGGACGACGGCGGTAGGTTCCGCCGTCGTCCTCAGACAGTCTGCGGGACTACTCCGCCACTTCCGCTGCCCCCGCCTCCGCGGGCTCCACGCCGGGCTCGGCGAACCAGAGCCGGGTTTCGCCGTACTTCTTCTCCGCGAACCGCTCCAGGCCGTCCGGCCAAGTCGGTTCCGGGGTGCGGGCGGAGCGTTCCACCACGACGACGGCGCCCTCGGCCAGGTGCGGCAGCAGCTTGGCCAGGACGGCGGCCAGTGCGACCTCGTCCAGCGGGTAGGGCGGGTCCAGGAACACCAGGTCCCAGCGGGTCCCCTCGGCGGCCCGGTCCAGGAACGATTCCACTTTGGAGCGGTGCACGGCAACGACCTTGCGCCGCGCCACGGTGTTGACCAGGTCCGCGTTGCGCTGGCAGACCTCGCTGGCCTTGCCGTCGAATTCCACCAGGTCCACGGTCAGGGCGCCGCGGCTGGCGCTTTCCACGCCGAGTGAACCGGAACCCGCGTAGAGGTCCAGCACCCGCGCGTCCGCGATGACCTCGAAGGCGTCCAGCCGGGAGAAGAGGGCCTCCTTCACCCGGTCCGTGGTGGGGCGGGTCAGGGATCCGGGGACGCTCACCAGCGGCGTGCCGCCGGCGGCTCCGGCGATGATCCGGCTCATGGTTTAGCCGTGCCCGCTGGTTTAGCCGTGCCTGGTGTTCTAGCCGCGTTCAAGGAACGCCTCCTTTTCAGGGTTGAGGTAGTCGTCGATGGCCGCGGCGAGGCCGGCGTGGCGGGCCAGGTCCGGGTCAGCGCCCACGATCGCCTGGGCGTCCTGCCGGGCCCGGGCGATCACGTCCTCGTGTTCCAGCACCCGCAGCAGCTTCAACGTCGAGCGGCCGCCGGACTGGGAGGCGCCGAGGATGTCGCCTTCGCGGCGGAGCTTCAGGTCCTCCTGCGAGAGTTCAAAGCCGTCGGTGGTCGCCGCCACGGCATCCAGCCGGCGCCGGCTGGGATGTCCCGGTTCCAGGGTGGTGACCAGCAGGCAAGTGCCCGGCAGCCCGCCGCGGCCCACCCGGCCGCGCAGTTGGTGCAGCTGCGAAATGCCGAACCGGTCGGCATCCAGGATCACCATGAGCGTGGCGTTGTGCACGTCCACGCCGACTTCGATCACCGTGGTGGAGACTAGCAGCTTGGTCTGGTTGGCCGTGAACGAGGCCATGGTCTCCGACTTCAGCACGGGGTCCTGCCGGCCGTGCAGGGGCGCCACGGGCACGCCGGCCAGTGACTGTTCGTCCCGCAGCTGTTCGATGACGCCGGTCACCGAGGCGAGCTCCCGGGCGCCGGTCTCCGCCAGGTCGGCGTCGGTGGGTTCGGCCTCGCCCGGGGTGAAGTCGCCGTCGTCGTCGGTGCCGATCTTGGGGCAGACGACGTAGACCTGGTGGCCGGCGTCGATCTCTTCGCGCGCGCGGGACCAGATCCGGGTGGCCCAGGCCGGGTGCTCGGCAAGGCCCACCACGTGGGTGGAGATCGGGGCGCGGCCTGCCGGCAGTTCGTCCAGCACCGAGGTCTCCAGGTCGCCGAACACCGTCATCGCCACGGTGCGCGGAATGGGGGTGGCGGTCATGACCAGCAGGTGGGGCGGCTTGCTGGCCTTGGACCGGAGCGCGTCGCGCTGTTCGACGCCGAAGCGGTGCTGTTCGTCCACCACGATCAGTCCGAGGTCGTAGAAGGAGACGTTTTCACTGAGCAGGGCGTGGGTGCCGATCACGATCCCGGCGGTCCCGGAGGCGGCGTCCAGCATGGCCTGTTTCCGTGCTGCGGTGGGCATGGAGCCGGTCAGCAGGGTGACCTGGACGGAATCCGGACCCAGGCCGCCCAGCAGCCCGTCCCGGGAGAGCGGTCCGAGGGTGCGCCGGATGGAGTCGAAGTGCTGCGCCGCGAGCACCTCGGTGGGGGCCAGCAGCGCGGCCTGCCCCCCGGCGTCGACCACCTGCAGCATGGCGCGCAGGGCCACGATCGTCTTGCCCGAGCCCACCTCGCCCTGCAGCAGTCGGTTCATCGGCGAGTCCAGTGCCAGTTCCTCGGAGAGGGTCTTGCCGACGGCGGCCTGGCCAGCGGTCAGGGTGAAGGGCAGTTGCCGGTCGAACGCCGCCAGCAGGCCGTCGGCGGCGGGACGGCGCGCCGTTGCCTCCTCCGCTGCGAGCTGGGCGCGGCGCCGGGCCAGGGCGGACTGCAGCACCAAGGCTTCCTGGTAGCGGAAACGGTCCCGGGCACGCTGCCAGTCCGCGGGGGTCTGCGGGGCATGGATCAGCCGGTAGGCGTCCGCGACGGGCAGGAACTTCTCCCGGGACGCGATCTCGTCGGGAAGCGGGTCCTCGAGGCTGTCCAGCTCGAGCGTGTCCAGCAGTGTGGAGATGACCTTCTGGATGGACCAGCTGGTCAGCTTGGCGGTGGCCGGGTACACGGGGATGGGCATCGCGGCGAGCTTTTCCGGGTCCATCCCGGGCGTGTCCGGATCCTCGTCGAGGAGCAGGAAGTCGGGGTTGGTGAGGCCGAGCGATCCGCCGTAGCGGGTGACCTTGCCGGAGAACATGGCGCGCCGGCCCGGCTGGAGCTCGGCCTTGGCCCGGAAGCCGTTGAAGAAGCTCACCTTGAGGGTGCCGGGAAGGCCGGTAGCCGGGGAACCGGCGTCGTCGGTAATCACGACGTCGGTCAGCGAACCCCGGCGGGCGCGCATGGGCCGGGTGCTGTTGGAGATGACCCGCGCAATCAGGGTCACCTCCTCGTCCAGCGGGACCTCGCTGATCGGGGTCAGCTCGCCGCGGCTCAGGTAGCGGCGCGGGAAGTAGTTCAGCAGGCCGCCGACGGTGGTGATGCCGAGGTGTTTTTCGATGACGGCCGCGGACCGTTTACCGATCCGGCGTTCCAGGCCCAGTTCAAGTTCAGCGTTCATGTCCGTCGAGGTCCGTGGTGCGGGGGCCGGCGTCGGGAACTGCTTCCAAGGGAAGGTCATCCGGGTTACGCGGCAGGGCCAGCTCACTGACGTTGATGTCCGAGGGTTCGCCGAGCGAGCGGATCAGGGCGACGGCGGGCGCGGGGTCGGGCACGTGGACGTGGACCCGCCACCGGTAGGCGCCTTCTTCGTTGGCTTCGCCGCCCACCTGGCTCATGATCACGGACTCGCCCATCTCGTCGAGCCGCTGCCGCATGGTGGCCGCGTCAAGCGGCGAGAGCGTGATGGTGCACATAACTTCCACGCCGTCGTCCCGCGGCATGTCCACGTGGATGTGCGGGGCCTGGACGTCATAGCCGTGCAGCCCGTCGAGCAGCTGGTCCTGCAGCTCCTCGCCGAGCACGGCGGAGCGAAGGCAGTCCAGGATCAGGAGCATCCCGACACCGCCGGCGTCCACCACGTGGGCGGTATGCAGGGCCTCGAGCTGGTCCTCCGTGTGCACCACGGCGGCCAGGGCGGCCTCGACGGCGGCGTCGAGCGCCAGGCCCAGGGTGTGGTTGCTGTCGTCTCCGTCGTGCTCGGCGTCGACGGCGGCAGCAGCGCGGGCTGCCGCTTCCATGACGGAGAGCATGGTGCCGGGCACCGGGTCGCTCAGCGCGGACCAGGCCCGGATCTGGGCCCGGTTCAGGGCGGTGGCGAGCAGGGGTGAACTGAGCCGGGGGTGCCCGGCCAGCGGTTCCGCGGCGGCGCACAGGAAGACGGCGAAGAGCGTGCCGGAGTTGCCGCGCGCCTGCTCCATGGCGGCCTGGCCGGCTTTGGCCAGGACGGCCCCGACGTCGTTCTGGGCCGGGTTGGGCGGGCCCACCACGTGCAGCGCCGCGTCGGCGTCCAGCTGCGGCAGGGCGGCGGTGTCGGTGGCGACATCCTGTAGCGCCCGGGCGGCGGCGCGGACCGTGAGGTAGAGGTTGGTGCCGGTGTCGCCGTCGGCTACCGGAAAGATGTTGATGGCGTTCAGGCGGTCGCTGTGGTTTCCAAGCGTTGTTTCCGCCTTGCCCAACCACCGCTTCATCGCTTGCGCGTTGGCGGCAATCTTAGTCTGCAAAGTGATCCCATCCCACAGTGTCAGCGGGCCTGCCCGCTATGGTGACGCCTGTGCTGTCCGTTGGTGCAGAGGCCTCTACCGAGCCTATCGCAGTGAAACCGTGAGGCAGCTGAACGCCGGCCGGGAAGGCTGCGAGCAGGCCGTGGTCCTCGCCGCCGGCAAGGACCCAGTCCATCGGCTCCGCGCCCAGCAGGGAGGCGGCCGGCTGCAGCGGCACGCCGAGCTCCTTGAGGGCCACTGGGTCCAGGTCCAGCACGGTGTGGCTGGCCGCGGCCATCCGCGCGCCGTCCCGGACCAGGCCGTCGGAAATATCCATCAGGGCGGTGGCGCCGGCCTCCCGGGCCAGCGGCCCTGCCGCGAGCGGCGGGCGGGGGCGGCACTGGGTGTCCATCAGGGTGCGCTGTTCCGAGTTCAGGCCGTCCACGGGGGTACCGGATTCCAGCAACGCCAGGCCGGCCGCAGCGTATCCGGCGGTGCCTGCGAGCGCCAGGGTGTCCCCTGGACGGGCGCCGGAGCGCAGTACCGGGGCCTGGCCGTCCAGCGTGCCGAGGATGGCTACGCTGACGGCGAGTTCGCGTCCGCGGCCGAGGTCCCCGCCGGCCACGGCGCAGTCCGGGGCGCCCAGCTCGCGAATCCCGGAGCTCATCCCGTCCGCGAAGTCCTCCACCCAGGACACAAGGGTGTCCGGGGGCATGGTCAGGCTGACCACCATCGAGGTGGCCCGGGCGCCCATGGCGTTGATGTCACTGAGGTTCTGGGCCGCGGCCTTCCAGCCGACGTCATAGCCGGTGGTCCGGTAGCCGTTGTTCCATTCCAACCGAAAATCCTGGTCCACCACCTGCGTGTCGATGCTCACCACCGTGCGGCCGTCCGGCGCCGCCACGATCGCGGCGTCGTCGCCCGGCCCCAGCAGGAGGGCACTGCTGTCCCCGCCGTGGAGCCGCGGAAAGATCCGGGCAAGGAGTTCGGACTCGGAGAGTTCACCCACGGTCAGGGACTCCGGATTTTGGGGCACGGGCTGCAGCGTTTCAGGCACAGCCCTACGCTACCGCGCAGGGGTGACAACGGCATTTCATGGTTGGAAAGCCACATGCCAGACTCATAGGCATGCCTCGACCGATGCCCCGTGTGCCGCCCGCCCTAGTGCAGGCCCTTGGCTTCACTCTTGGGGCAGTCATACTGTGGCTCATCATCGCGGTCCAACTCTTCGTCAATGTCGACCCGCTGAGCGTGCACCGCACGGACGCCGTCATCATGCTGGGCGGGGCCAGTTCCGAACGGTTGCCGGTGGCCCAGCAGGTCCAGCAGGAAATCGGTGCGCCGATCCTGGCGCTCTCCCATACGGACACGCCTGGGAACAAGACGGCGGACGATTTGTGCAATACGGAGCAGGTCCCCGGCTCGAACCTCGTCTGTTTCCGGCCCGGTGAATACGACACCCGGGGCGAGGCGGAAGCGATCGGCAAGCTCGTCCGGGCCAACGGCTGGAAGTCCATCACGGTGGTGACCTCCAGCTACCACGTCGCCCGCGCCGGCCGCCTGATGGAGCAGTGCACGACGGCGGACGTCCAGATGGTGCCCTCGCACCCTGACTTGTCGCCGAGACAGTGGTTGCGGCGCTTTGTCATCGAGACGGGCGGCCTGCTGGATGTGTCACTGCGGCCGGAGTGCCCGCCGGACGCCCGGTGAGCCCTGGAGGCCCGGTGACACCCGAATGCACGGACCCGGGGCCCGGCGCGTCGCGTCGCGGCGCGTCGCGGGCAGCCTGACCGGACTCGCTCGGGCAGGCCACTCCCGCTACAGCTCGGCGGTGTATTCCTTGAGGCGTTGCCGTGCCGGTGCGGGGTTGAAGCCCGCGGCCGTGATCCGGGATAGGTCCAGCACGCTGTTCTCCGGCCGCGGTGAGACAGATTTCCCGCGGAAGTACTCCTCGGTACTTACCCCGGTGATGGCGTCCCGGGATTTGCCTCGCAGCTCGTAGACCTCGGCAGCGATGTCCGCCCAGGACTGGGGCTCACCGGTGTTTGTGAGGTTGTAGGTGCCGTAGGCCGCGCGGCTCTCCAGCAGGTGCCGGATCCCCGCCGCGATATCTTCCGTGAAGCTGAGGCGTCCGATTTGGTCGTTGACCACCGACGGTTCGATGCCGCGGTCCGCCAGCGACGCCATGGTCCGGACGAAGTTGTTGCCGTCGCCCACCACCCAACTGGTGCGCACGATGTAGTGCCGCGGAACGACGCTGACGACGGCGTCGCCGGCGGCCTTCGACTGCCCGTAGACTCCCAGGGGAGACACCGGTTCGGATTCGTCGTGCGTGCTACGGCTGCCGTCGAAGACGTAGTCGGAAGACACATGGACCAGGGTCAGGTCGTGTTCGACGGCGACCCGGGCGAGCCGGGCGATGGCGGTGACGTTGACCGCCCACGCAGCGGCGCGGCCCTCGGCCGACTCGGCAGCGTCGACCGCGGTGTAGGCGGCGGCGTTGATGATGGCGGAGTAATTCCTCCAGTTCCGCCCGCTGAACGAGTCCTCGCTGCCGAGGTCGAATTCGCTGCGGCCGACGAATTCCACGGACGCGTCGCGGTAGTACTCGCTCCGCAGCGCTTTTCCAAGCTGTCCGTCGGCGCCGAGGATCAGGACCTTCTTTGGCGGCATCGGCGTGACGTCGGCCAGCCGCGGGTGTGCCTTGTCCTTGTCCGAGAGCTCGGCCTCTTCCAGCGGGACCGGCCAGCTGATGGCCGCGGTCTCATCGGCAAGGTTCAGGAACGTGTATTGGCCCTGCGCGTCGGCGGACCAGTGGTCGTTGACCAGATAGGCGTAGGCGGTATTGTCTTCCAGTGTCTGGAAGGCGTTTCCCACTCCCCGGGGAATGAAAATGGCCTGGCTGGGATCCAGCTCGGCGGTGAAGACGGCCCCAAAGGTAGGGCCTTCGCGCAGATCCACCCATGCGCCGAAAATCCGCCCGGTGGCCACGGAAACGAACTTGTCCCATGGTTCGGCGTGGATGCCGCGGGTGGTTCCGGCCGACTCGTTGAACGAGATGTTGTTCTGCACGGGACGGAAGTCCGGCAGGCCCAGCGCCACCATCTTTTCCCTCTGCCAGTTCTCTTTAAACCAGCCCCGGTTGTCACCGTGGACGGGAAGGTCGTAGAGGACGACGCCGGGAATCGGCGTTTCGTGGGCGGTGAGCTTTTTCGAGAACTCGATCGACATGTCCTACTGGCCCTGTTCCTTGTATTTGGCTTCGGTGGCGGCCTTCTGCGGACGCCACCAGTCCTCGTTGTTCCGGTACCAGGCGATGGTGTCTTCGATTCCCGCCTCGAAGTTGGAGAACTGCGGCTCCCAGCCGAGTTCGTCGCGCAGCTTGGCGGAGTCGATCGCGTACCGCAGATCGTGGCCGGGCCGGTCCACCACGTGGTCGTAGGCGTCGGGCGTCTCCCCCATGTGCTTGAGGATCAGCTCGACGACGTCCTTGTTGTTCTTCTCGCCGTCGGCGCCGATCAGGTAGGTCTCGCCAACCCGGCCCTTGGCAATGATCGCCAGGACGGCGGACGAGTGGTCATTGGCGTGGATCCAGTCGCGGACGTTCTCACCCTTGCCGTACAGCTTGGGGCGGATGCCGTCGATCACGTTGGTGATCTGGCGCGGGATGAACTTCTCCACGTGCTGGTACGGGCCGTAGTTGTTGGAGCAGTTGCTGATGGTCGCCTGCAGGCCGAAGGACCGCACCCAGGCCCGGACCAGCAAGTCCGACCCGGCCTTGGTGGAGGAATACGGGCTGGAGGGGTTATACGGGGTATCTTCGGTAAACCGCTCGGGGTCGTCGAGTTCCAGGTCGCCGTAGACCTCGTCGGTGGAGATGTGGTGGAAGCGCTTGTTGTGCTTGCGTGCCGCTTCGATCAGGGTGTACGTCCCGATGATGTTCGTGTCCAGGAACGGGCGGGGGTCGTGCAGCGAGTTGTCATTGTGCGATTCGGCCGCGTAATGAACCACGACGTCGGCGTTGGCCACCAGGCTGTCCACCACTGCGGCGTCGCAGATGTCTCCCTGCACAAACCGGAAGCGCTCCTCCGGCAGGCCTTTGAGGGATTCCAGGTTGCCGGCGTAGCTGAGCTTGTCCAGCACGGTGACATGGCCGTCGGTGTTTTCCATGACGTAATGGACAAAGTTCGAGCCGATAAAGCCGGCGCCGCCGGTGACAAGGAGTTTCTGCATCCGTACAGCCTAACGCGCGCGAAGGGCCGGTTTGCTGGTGGACAAATTGCAGGCAATGATAAGTGCCATGCGTGGAATAATCCTGGCCGGCGGTACCGGCTCCCGACTGCACCCGATCACTCTTGGCTCAAGCAAGCAGCTGGTGCCGGTCTATGACAAGCCGATGATTTATTACCCGCTCTCCACGCTGATCCTCGCCGGCATCCGCGACATTCTCATCATCACCACCCCGCACGACGCCGACCAGTTCCAGCGGCTGCTTGGCGACGGCAGCAAATTCGGGGTGAACATCACCTACAAGCAGCAGCCCAGTCCCGACGGGCTGGCGCAGGCCTTCATCCTTGGCGAGGAGCACATCGGCAACGAGCCGGTAGCGCTGGTCCTGGGCGACAACATTTTTTACGGCCAGGGCATGGGGACCCAGCTCCGCCGCTTCGAAAACATCAAGGGCGGCGCGGTGTTCGGCTATTGGGTCTCAGACCCGGGAGCATACGGCGTTGTCGAGTTCGATGAGAACGGCAAGGCCATCTCGCTTGAGGAAAAGCCGCTCCAACCCCGCAGCAACTACGCAGTTCCCGGCCTGTACTTTTACGACAACAACGTCATAGAGATCGCCAAGAACCTCAAGCCCTCGCCCCGCGGCGAGCTCGAGATCACAGACGTCAACCGCGTCTACCTGGACCGGGGCGAACTCCACGTGGAGATCTTGCCTCGCGGCACTGCCTGGCTTGATACCGGGACGTTCGATTCCCTTAACGACGCTTCGAACTTCATCCGGACGGTGGAGCACCGCCAAGGCCTCAAGATCGGTGCTCCGGAAGAAATTGCCTGGCGCTTGGGATTCCTCAGCGACGGCGAACTCTACGAGCGCGCTGCGCCGCTGGTGAAGAGCGGCTATGGCGCCTACCTTCTGGGCCTGCTCGAAGAGCCTGCTGGCGTCGCAGCGGCGAGGTAGGCCGCAGGATCCGGAATTCGGTTCGAATGCAGATCCAACCGCTGGTGATGTAAGAATTGAGGATGGCCCGGTAGACGTCGTCGACCAAGGCGAGAACGAAACGAGCGAGGAGGACCGACGTTGGAGCATGACGCCGAACAAACTCCGCCGCTCGTTGCGGCGCCCAGGCACCTCCGCCGGAAGCGATTTCGTGCCGACATCCCCGATCCGCTGCTGGTCCCGGACGCCGAGCCATTCCCGTGGGGCCCCCGGCCAGCCGCAAGCGACAAGCCCCGCACTCCCCCGGGTGCCGCGCGCAAGACCAACTACCAGCGTAAGCGGCTCGTCGCCCTTGTCGCTGTCATCGCTGTCTGTCTGGCTGTGCCCGCCCTCGTTGCTACCCTGCTGCTTGCCAGCTAGGAACCATCGGGCCGTCAGCGATGCGATCAAGCACGGCTGCTCGGTGCCATCGATTCCTCGAATCGCACGCATTCCCGTAGCATCGTTGCCGACGTCAACACAAAACTTTGGGGGAATTTTTCATGCTCAAGATCATGCCGATCTTCGGAACCAGGCCCGAAGCCATCAAAATGGCCCCCATCGTAGCTGAGTTGCAGGAATCCCCCCACTTTGACTGCGTTGTCACCGTCACAGGCCAGCACCGCGAGATGCTGGACCAGGTCAACGAGCTTTTCGGCATCGTGCCGGACCATGACCTCGATATCCTGCAGCAGCGCCAGTCTCTCTCCGCCATCATGACGCGCACCATCGACGGCCTGGACCGGCTCTTCACGGGTGACAAACCGGACGCCGTGATCGTTCAGGGCGACACCACGACGTCGACGGCCGGCGCGATCGCGGCTTTCTACCACGGCATCCCCGTCGTCCACGTCGAGGCAGGGCTTCGCAGCGGCGATCTCTTCTCTCCGTTCCCCGAGGAGGCCAACCGGAAGATCACCAGCCAGATCGCCAGCCTGCACCTCGCCCCCACGCCGGTAAGTAAGGCGAACCTGCTGGCCGAGGGCATCAGCGCGGACGACGTGGTGGTCACCGGGAATTCCGTAATCGATGCCTTATTAGCCACTGTAGGCAAGGAGATCCCCTTCACCGACCCGCAGCTCGAAGAACTCGCAGCCTCCGGCCGGCGCATCCTGCTAGTCACCACCCACCGGCGGGAGAATCAGGGCGACGCCATGCGCGGGGTCGGCCGGGCCCTCGCCCGGCTCGCAGATTCCGAACCGGAACTGGTAATCGTCCTGCCGGTGCACAAGAACCCGGCGGTCAGGGAGGCCGTCCTGCCGGCGGTGGAGGGCAAGTCCAATGTAGTGGTGACAGAGCCGCTCCCCTATGGCGAGTTCACCCGGATGCTCTCGCTGGCCCACGTTGTCCTGACCGACTCTGGCGGCGTGCAGGAAGAAGCGCCCAGTCTGGGCAAACCGGTCTTGGTGATGCGGGACAACACCGAGCGGCCCGAGGCTCTCGAGGCAGGCACGGTCAAGCTGATCGGCACGGACGAGGAGCAGATCGTCATTGAGGTGACCCGGCTGCTGCACGACGCTGGCCACTTCGCGGCGATGGCGAACGCGGTAAACCCCTACGGCGACGGCAAAGCCGCCGCCCGGACCGTCGCCGCCATTGAAGAACTGCTGGGCGTCGGCTACCGGATCGCCGAATTTAGCTAGAGGCAGCCTCAACGCTAGGTTGGCTCGCAGGCCCCGCAGGAGCGGCTGCCGGCGACTGGGTGAGTAACCTACGGTTCAGGATCCACGCGCGGTCCCGGATGGCGGCCCAGATTCCACTCAACAGACGGTACCAGCCAAGCAGCGGGTCGCTGGGCTCGCACTCCGCGGCCAGTTGCCGGTAATGCCCGTGCAGTCGCTCGGCGCCCTTGGGCCCGCCTCCATAGGCATACCCAGCCCAGGCCCTGTAAGCCAGCGGGCCGGGGTGAACTAGCGACTTCCGCAGTTCCAATGATGTTTGCGCCAGCGGATCGACGGCGGGACCGGTCTTGGTGATGAGGGCGTCGAACCGGTCGAGCATGTTGTGGGAGAACACGAACATCCTCCGATGCGTTCCTCCGGGCGAATATGTGAATTCCCCAAAAACGGGCCCGGTCGGGCTGTCAAACATGTCGATGCTCACAAACGGCGAATCGACTTCGCGTGAAAGCCGCTGCGCCCACCACAGCATCTCCGGGGCGTGAAGTGGCACTACCGGTGTACCGGGCTTCGTAGTGCCATTCAGGAGATAGTCCCGCCCAAGCCGGAGCGGCCGGAACGACCCATCGAAAAGCACAATTCGCACCGGGCCGGAGTTACGGTCGATCTGCACCACAAGCCCCACGTCGCCGTCGAAGCAGTAGAACTTGTAGTCGAAGGGTATGGCCCCTACGCCCAGCGTGTGAACCACAAGTTCTTCCACAATCCAGCAGCCTTGCTGGTGCCCGAACGATGCAGCCGCCGCGTCCTGGACGCGGACGATTGATTCAACATCCAGGACTTGGAGATTCATGTGGTCAAAATAAGCGCCGGGTCCGGTGCGCTCAAGGATCATGACTCCACGGGAGGACCAGCCGTTGGCCAGTTTCAGCACAAATAAGTCCGGAAGGCCCATCTGGCTGAGGTCCTCCAGGCTGTCCAGCACGGCGAGACGTTCGGGGACCCGCATCCCCAATTGCTCGACGAAAGGATGCGAAATTATCTTCTGCGCCAATTCCTTACGGCGTTCCGTCCCGCGAAGCTTGAATTCCTTTGCTACAAAGGCGAGGAATGGTGATTCTTCATCTACGCGGTCGAATCCTGCCGGATAAGTCTTGTTCAAGTTTTTGCCCCCAATAGCAACTGATAGCCTTGATCGAAGGGAAAGTTGACTCTCAGATCGCGACAGTACGCACTAGCTTATTGACTGCTGCCAAGCCGTCCAAATCGTGGGAAAATTGAAATTGTCCGGGGGCGGGAGCGCTCAAACTTGGCCTCAACGGAGCGAAGTGGGAGCGGAAGTGAAGATGGACCGCAGGGACTTTTTGAGATTGTCGTTGGGAGCGTCAACCGGCTTAGCCCTAACCGCCAGCACGTCGGGACTTGCAGTGGCCAAACCCGGACCTATCGACCAGCGCCGGGTTGCGGCGAACGTGCACGCCGTTCCCCGTGGAGCGCTTAAAGGTATAGGTCTTGCCCTGGGTGACCAGCAAGGGATCAAGCAGCTCGACTCCCTGAATGTGAATTGGTTCTACACGTGGGGCGCAAACTACCCCGACGTGCGCCTGACGCCCGGCTTCGTCCCGATGATCTGGGGCGGAGGGGCAGTCGAACGGGGCGCTGTCGACGACGTCGTGTCTGAGCTGGGTACCACCCACGCGCGGGAACTTCTGGGATTTAATGAGCCGGACCACCCCGAGCAGTCTGCTATGAGTGTGGCGTCTGCGATCAGTTACTGGCCGGAACTGATGGCGTCGGGATTACGGCTGGGGTCCCCCTCGCCAGCAAAGGTGACGGGTATCTGGCTCAAGCAATTCATGGACCAGGTTGCGAAGAAAAAACTTAGGGTGGATTTCATCACGATGCACTCCTACCCGTCCCCGAACTCCAGGGCCTTCCTGAATTCCGTGCAGAACCTTCACAACCGCTACCGCAAGCCCATTTGGATCACGGAGTTTGCGGTGGCGGATTGGGATGCCACGCCCAGCTCGCCCAGCCGCTACTCGGAACAACAGGTCATGACCTTCATGCGCGAGACGGTGGCCGGACTCCGCCGGATGCCGTTTGTCGAGCGTTTCGCGTGGAAAACCCGGGCCGAGGGGGATCCCGTCATGGGGAAGTCTGCGCTTTTCCACACGGACGGGTCCCTGACGCGCGTGGGCCAGCTGTACCGGTCCCTTTAAGCACCCAACACCATTGGCTTCAGCTACGGAACTCACACGACGCACCACATAAGCCCGGCCGAATCAACGACTCGGCCGGGCTTATGTCACTCCCAGTGCTGCGAACCTCTAGATTGCGGCTGCGAGGTCGAGCAGTTCGCTCTTGCGGCCAAGCGAAACAATGTCCCAGCCTGCCGCCCCCCACTTCTCGTGATCCAGGACATTACGTCCGTCAAACATGCGCTTGTGTGCAACGGCTGTCCCCAGTTCGCTAGGGTCCGTGAGGACGAATTCCGGCCACTCGGTCAGCAACATGACCAGATCTGCATCCGCAACGGCTACGTCCATGGAGTCCACGTAGTTCAGCCGAGGATACCGCTTGGCGGCATTCGCGTTGGCAGCCGGGTCATAGACGTTCACGTCCGCACCGCTGTTGTACAGCCTCGCAGCCACGTCCAGTGCCGGCGAATCACGGACATCATCGCTGTTGGGCTTGAAAGCGACGCCAAGAACGGCGACGCGCTTGCCCTCTACTGCGCCCAGCAACGTCTCGGCAACGTGGACCGCTCGGTCGCGGCGACGGAGGTTCACTTCGTCAACCTCATTGAGGAAGCGCATGGTGCTGTCCAGGCCGAGTTCGGAAACCCGGGCTTGGAGAGCCCGGATGTCCTTGGGCAAGCAGCCACCACCAAAACCGATGCCGGCGTTGAGGAAACGCCGCCCGATCCGGTCGTCGAGGCCGATTGCGTCAGCCAGAGTGCGGATGTTGCCGCCGACAGTCTCGGTGACCTCGGAGAAGGCATTAATGAAGGAGATCTTGGTGGCGAGGAACGCGTTGGCCGCAACTTTGACCAGTTCAGCGGTCTCGAAGTCCGTGGTGATAAACGGGGTATCACGGCTGATGGCGTCAGCGTATACCTCTCGCAAAGTGCCCTCGGCGGCATCGGAGTCTACGCCGATGACCAGGCGGTCGGGGCGCAGAGTGTCTTCCACCGCAAAACCCTCGCGCAAAAACTCCGGGTTCCAGGCGAAGTTGACCGTCACGCCGTCGCGCGACTCCTCGGCCACGAGGCCCTTAAGTCGACGTGCAGAGCCCACCGGAACGGTGGACTTTCCGACGATCAGGGAATCCTTGGTGGCGGCCCGGGCAATCGCTGCCACCGATGCGTCCACGTAAGTCATGTCCGCAGCGTGCTCGCCGGCCCGCTGCGGGGTACCGACGGCGATGAAGTGAACGTCACCGAATGCGCCGGCCTCTTCGAACGAGGTAGTGAAGCGCAGGCGGCCCGATTCGGTGTGCTTGCGCAGCAGTTCGGGCAGGCCCGGCTCGTGGATGGGCAACTCTCCCCTGCTGAGGCTGTCGATCTTTTCCTTATCTACGTCGACGCCTAGGACTTCGAAGCCCAGTTCAGCCATGCATGCCGCATGGGTTGCGCCGAGGTAGCCCGTGCCGATTACGGTTAGACGAAGTGACACTAGTCCCCCAGTAGCTGCAGTAAGTTCGTTGTCTGGGCGAAGATCACGCAACCAAACGGGTCCACTATATAGCCTGCTGTTCGATTATCCGGCTCTCCGATGCCCACAAGCGACCGACAGGGTCGACATCCACCTGAACCGCTTCCTCTTGATACAGCTGATTTGCCGGGCAGGTGTCTGTTTCCATGGGAAGCGCCTGAGTCCGGATAGTAGGCTGGAGCGCAATACCCCCATGACGAAGTGAGAGAACCTGCGTGACGACAGCGATTGAGGCTAAGCCTGCCTGGGCCACCTGTAATTTCCCGGTCATGTTAGATGAAAGCGTGACCCAGCGGGTGGTCGCCGGCGCGGTGCTGTCTAGAGCGGAGAGCGGCTCCATCTTTTGGGACAAACCTGCACCCCGCAGTTTCGTCCGGGGCGCCGTCTACGACAGCGCAGGGAAGTTGTGTGCCGACTCTCAGCGGATGGGGGGCGTCAACGCCGACTTGGTAATATCCGTCAACCCACCGATCCTTGCCCAGCGTGAGCGGCTTGACGCTGAGGACACTCGATTGGTCGGTCAGTGGCTCTACGCAGGGTCTTGGATGCACGGATTCGGCCACTTCTTGGTTGAGACACTTCCCACCCTTTGGCCTCTGTTCGAGTCAGGGGCGGAGTTCGATGGGATCGTGGCCCACAGATTCAACTCCCCTCGAACCTACGACTGGCAGTTCGAAATATTGCGGCTTTTAACAGACGTCGAAGTCCACGTCGTCTTGGACACCCCAGCCGTGGCCAGTCAGCTCACCATAGCTACGCGCCCGTACCACTACCAACGCCACATATCGGCCGTAGCTGACAAAGTTTGGACGGCCGTGTCCGAGGCGGCAGGAGGGGCTATCGCTGCGCCCGTGTACCTGTCTCGCACTCTTTTTCACAAGGCACAAGGCGCACACTCGGAACGAGAATTCGCAAACTCCGAGTCGGTCGATGACGTTTTCCGGGAATACGGGTTTGACGTTCTCTTCCCCGAGACGATGTCCGTCACGGATCAAATCCGAGCAGCGCGCTCTGCACCAATTTTGGCCGGGCAATCAGGCTCTGCCTTGCACCTGAGCGTCTTTCAGCAGCCTGGCGGCAAGGTTCTCGAAGTGGGAGACTCTCGAACTAGAGGGAAGATGATCGCCACACAACAGGCAATTTGCGCAATCAAGAAACAGCAGGTTGCGCAAATTCCGTACAAGGCTGATGACGCTGGAAATTTGGATCTTCCCAACCTGCGGAACGCCCTAGCACCCCTAATCTCTTAGGCGGACTTGCGCCTTACACTTTCCACCCAACGGTCCCCCGATGGCGTTGACATCCTATTGAACTTCATGCCGCGAACCGAGTCCCGATACCCCCATCCAGTCGTCCGCGCGGGGCAAGTATGCTCCGACCTCGGGCAATTCTGAGGGCTGCCGGTCGCCGATCCCGCTAGTTGTTCCAATTCCACTCAGGCAAGAAGACCCACTTCTGCCCGGCGAATCCGCCATAGAAGAAGCCGTGGCTCGCAGGAGACGCCGGAATCAGCCTCAATCAAGGCCTCCGGGCCCCGTACGGGAGACAATACGGCGTCGCCTCTCCAACGCCGTAAACGGGCCTTACGAAACTGAGCTCCGGGTCAGGCGCTTCACCCTTGCTATCAGGGCATCCAAAAAACCCGAGGCGGTTCGTGCGCTAAAGTGGGTTGCTGGATATGACTTTCGAGGGGGAACGCATGGTAATTGCCGACTGGAATGTGCGGATCGGTCAGGCCGTGGCCGGGAGCAGGTACGAGAGCTGTGACAATGGGCTCGGAGATGGCAATCGGAGCTTCGCGGCATGACGTCGATTTGTTTCGTTTCTGAAACTGGGCGAAGTGAGAGACCCATCAGCGACCCATCGGTACGGTATCGGTGCTATCACCCTGCTGAGGTGCTGGTTGGCCAGGGCAACTTTGCCTCGGTATACTCGGCAACGCAATTCTACAAAGACCCCAATTTCGATTACGACGTCTATGTATTCCACCGGCCCAACACGGCCCGTGCAAACTTCTTGCCTGTCATCCGTCATCTGCGGAGGGCCGGCAAAACGCTCATCGCCGATTACGACGACCTCATCTTTGGCGACGAGACCATCGCTTTGCAGTCCTCGGCGGCAAAGAACAGGACACTGACACCCGAGAGGGCCATCGCCGCATTCGCAAGCAACCTCTCGGGCCTGCGGGAGTTCGACAAGGTGACGGTCTCGACTGTGCCGCTTGCACAGCGGGTAAAGGAATCTAATCCGGACGCCGAAGTGAACGTCGTACCGAACATCATCCCACCTTCGGTGTTGTCCATCCATGGCGAGCTCGAGACGTACCTCGTGCCGCGCCCGCATACGGCGATTGGCTACTTCGCAGGGACCAAGAGCCATGACCGCGATTTCCCCGTCGTGGCCGATGCGCTGCACCGGGTGTTGATGGAGAACCCCGACTTCACACTGATGATCGTAGGACCGGTCGCGGTCCCGTCTTCACTCGCTGCGCTGCCCAACGTCAGCACGGCGCCCGTAGTTAACTTCTTGCGTCTGCCGGGGCTGATGACGCATTGCAGCACGGTGATCGCCCCATTAGAGATGAGCGACTTCAACGCGTGCAAGTCGCGGGTGAAGTTCCTCGAAGCAGCACTGTCGGGCTGCCGCCTGCTCGCGAGCCCCATCCCGGACATGCACGCCAGCGGATCTGGCCTGGCCCTCATGGAGTCCGCCGACGACTGGTACGAGGCCTTATCCGCGCCCGTGAAATCTGTTGACTACAAGCCCCAGGCGGCGGAGAACTTCGATTTCCTTCGTAGCACCTCCCACGTGGACGGTCTGACGACATTATGGAGTGAATCATGAGAGTCCTCATCTACGTTGAGCCGCATCCGATCCGGGACAGCCAGGCAACGTTCAAGGACATAGCTCGGGACTTCCTTCCGCTACTCGCGGGGTCCACGTCGGATTTCGACGTTCGCATGTATACCACGCGTGCCCTGGTGGGCGCCCTCGGAGACAAGGCCCTGGCCGGGTTGGAAAAGCGCCTCATTCGGGCGAGTCCCGCTGAGGAAGTTCTGTTCGCCGAGCATCTCTGCGACTGGGAGACCGAGGGCACCCCGGCATGGTTGAATCTTATGGCGGGTGGAGATGTCGCCGACGACTACGTCGAGATCCTGCACCGCGTCTGGAGTGTCTTCCCCTACGACATCATCGTCCATTGGGGTGAGAATGGCGCCGTGACGCGATTCGTCGAGGAGCGGCCCGTGACGCGCATTGCGATGGAGCTCGGCTGCACCCGTGCCCCGTTCCTTCAGAGCGTTGTCATGGACCCGTTCGGCACTAACGGCAATGCGATCGTCCCCCGGCTGTCGGTGGAGGACCTGCGCGGGATCGTCGGCGACAACCCTATGACTGCCGCCGAGACACTCTACGGCTACTCGGCGAACATCGAGGCCCTGCCCTACGAACAACAGTTCCTACCCCTCGAGGGTGGGGACTGGCCCGCCCGGGTCCTCGGCACCGCCCGGAAAATAGCGTTCCTCCCGCTCCAGCTCCACGACGACGCCAACCTCTTGCGTTTCTCCAAGTACGAGACAGTCGAAGACGTCGTCCTCGACGTCGTGCCTAAGCTCGCGGCCGCTGGTTACCTGACCGTCATCAAGACACATCCTGGTGCCAAGATCCGGCAACAGTCCAACCTTGCCTTCTCCCTGGCCCGGGCCGCGTTACGCCCTTGGGCGGACGACGTTGTGTGGCTGGATGCTACAAAGGCGGAGTACAAAAATGCCCAGCTGGTTGCGCTGGCCGATCTGGTGGTGACGGTCAACAGCTCCGTTGGGTTCGAGTCGCTGTACTTTGACAAAGTCGTTTCCGTGCTGGGCGACGCTGGCTACAAGCCTACGGGCCTGTTCCCCGACCTCGACGAGGCGATCTCCGACGCCTTCGACCTGCCGACCTACCGATACGGGATCGGCCTGCTTCGCCGCTTCATGCTCGGCGGATACCTGGCGAAAGACGCCGTTCGCGGCGACTTCCACGCCTTCCAGAGCGCTGCTGTCACCATCGACGCGGCGCGCCGTGGCTACGACGGCGACGCCGTCGCCATTGCAAAGCGCATCTATCAAGCGTTCAGCTTGGCCAGGGAGCACCAGAGCCGTGCGCGAATGGTGAAGGGGGGCTCCGTACCCGGATCGAACGAGTTCGGCTTGCCTAACCTGATGCCGGCGCGCCCCCCAGCGCTCGAGCCGACGTTAGCCGACATCTCGCGCGCCGGGTACTCCGGCCCGGCCCGCAGACTCCTGGCCCTAGTCGGTGCAGTTGACGCCGACAGCTTCCGCAAAGCCCTGCTGACGGCGTTCGCCGATCCGAAGACCGCGGAGAAGTACGTCCGCGCCGCGCGAATCGTCGACGAGTCGTTCTATCTCACCACGCATAGCGACGTCGCCAAAGCGGGGAAGGATCCAGTCCATCACTGGGCGCGCTACGGTCTACGCGAAGGACGCAAGCCTAGGCGTGGTCTCAACGTCGGCTCGGTCGATCGACTGGTCGACGAGCTGGTCGCCGCCGCTGAACCGGTGCTCGGCGGCATCCCCGATTTTCCCGACTTCCCGTTAGATCACGATGCCGAAACTCGCCGTCAAGCCAGCCTCGCCGCGATCCGGAGTGGCCTCGACACGCGAGGAAACAAGCTGGCCGTCGTCGCGCATCTGTATTATCGCGATCTCGTCCCGGAGATCCTCGAGAGGCTAGCGAACATCCCCGAGGGGTTCGACCTCGTGGTGACGATGCCCGACTGGGGCAACCGCCACATCGCGGAACAGGTCCGCGCGGTCTATCCAAACGCGCTGCTCTACCCGGTGGTTAACCGCGGCCGCGACATTGGACCATTCCTCGACGTGCTACCCGCGATTCTCGAGCACGACTACGATGCGATCCTTCACCTGCAGACCAAGGCCGGCTACTTCCATGCCGGCCGCCTGCGCCGCGACCTCGGTGAGCTGTGGCGCGGCGAGGCGTTGGACGCTCTGCTCGGCAGCCCTGCTCGTGTGGCGGCGATCCTCGACGCCTTCCGGACAGACCCCGCTGTCCGCGAGGTCGGGCCGCAGCCGCACTACCTCTCACTCACAAAGTACCCGTACCACGACGGGGGCGAACTCGGTGAGTCGCTCCTAGGTGCGACCCCCGATGAGGGGTTCTTCGCTGGGACGATGTTCTGGGCCCGGCCGGACGTCTTGCGCCCGCTCGTAAGCCGGGGTGCACTCACCTTGACGAGCTTCGCCGAGGAGACCGGCGCGAACGACGGTGCGTTGGCCCACCTTGTGGAACGCCTGTTCGGCCACGCGGCACTGGTCGACGGCGGCGTGATCCTCGGCGCACCCGTCGACCCGGCCGAGCCCCTTATCACGGACCTCCAGCCTCTGGCGGTCACGATCCATGAACATATGGAAACCGCCCTCGCGGCGAAGCAGGCGGCGCGCAAGACGCGCGCGCGGGGGGCACTGGCATGGTAGGTAATCCGCCGAGCGTCGCGCTGGTCGCTGGACCATCCCATCTCGTTCGCTGGAGCCAGCACGTACGGGACGGGGTCGTTGAGTCACCATTGGAATGGGGCCGATTCATTGGGATCGGGGGTGCGCCGATATGGCACGCGTCGCTTTTGAAGCAGGCAACAGACGTAGCAGGCCCTGAGGGAGATGTTGCCGTCCTCGTCGGCGACTTCCGGTTCGGGAACGGCATCCTCCTAGAGGACCCGGTGCCTTCCGACACCCTGCTGGACGGGTTTCTCGCCATCGCATCCGGAGCGATGACCCTTGAGCATGACCGGGCCATGCTGCAGCGTGGCGTGGCAGGGTTGCGCGCCTGGCATGAGACTTTCGGAGCCCGCGCACGGTACGTGCTTTGGGATGCCTTCGGTAGGCAGGTCCATGATCGCCTCGCGGGTCGACACATCGTAGAGAAGCCCTATCGGCACCCGGTGTTCAACTACGACGAAATCGTCGCTGCGCTCCCCGGGCTCGACATCATTGACTTGTCGCCGCTTCTGCTCCTGCCGATGCACGAAGTGCAACGTCTGTTCATCGACACCAGCAACCATCCGTCGCAGATCGGGTACCGGCTGCTCAACGGACTGATCTTCGACGACCTCGGCGCGCTCGAGGCTTATAACCGCGCCGTGGAGACGTCCGAAGCTGAGTTACTGGAGCTAGCGCGCGGACTGACCCAAGCTGCGGGGCGAAGGGTGCTGCTCACTGGCCGTTCGGTGTGGCTGGACACGCTCTCGCAATACCTCGGCGCGACAGGCGCCCAGCGGCTGGCCGAGGCCGGATTGATATTGGCTCCGCTCGACCGCGTGCCGGGTCAGCGCCCCCCGGCGCAGATGGTGAAGGACGTGGATCTGTCGCAGTGCGCTTTCGCCGTCGTGTCAGCGGGTGGAGTTGACTTGTCGCGACAGCTAGCAAGCGCGTTCGGGACTAATGCGTCGCGCTGGGCAGGCGCACCGGCCATTGACTGGGAGAGCGCGACGGAGGCCGCGATCCAAGATCGAGGCGAGACGCCCGCGTTCACGCGTGTCGACAAGAGCCTTCCCGTGCGCGACGATGCAGTCCCCCCCGGCCTCGATCCATCGCATGTCGAGTTCGGTCCCGGCGGCATGCCCTCATGGACAGGCATCACGGGACTGCTGCGATGCATCGTCGACGACGGGTTGTGGCGACTCATCCCCGAGGAGCTCTGGAGGATCGAGAGCGAGGTGCTCATCACCAAGAGCGGTGTGGCATTCCTCGCCGGCGGCAGCCACGAGCCGCTCAAGCACGCGACCGGTGAGCTGCGCCCTTCGATGGCATCGCTACTGTCATTCTCGGAGAACGTCGAGGCGCGAGCCAGCCACACCGAGGCGCGCGGCATCCGCTACGCACACGTGGTGTTCCCCGACAAGCAGTCTGTGCTGGTCGACGAATTCCCGTTCGAGCCCGTCGTCAGGCTCGGCCGGACCTACCTCGATCACGCGTCGTCCGATGCCGCCTCACACATCATCTATCCGGCTGCCGACCTCCAGTCGATCGACGGCTCCTGCATGCCTCTCGACTCGCACCTGTCCGACACAGGATCGTGGGTCGTACTCCGCCACATGCTCGAGGCCGTCGGCGTCGATGCGCCCGCTGCCCTGACGGCGATCGAGCGGCGCATCACGAAACCGCGGCGCTGGCCGGGCGACCTCGGCAGCAAGCTTATGCCTCAACTCTTCCAGGAGGTGCTGCACCTCGACCCGGACTGGGAGTTCACTGAGCTCAGTAGCGGAGGCGGCTTCAACGACGGGATGATCGATATCCTATTCAGCCCGGACGCGCCAGTCGATAGGACTGTGCTCCTCTTCGGCGATTCGTTCTTCCGCATGATGCTGAAGCACCTCAGCGGCGTCTTCACTCGCGTCATCTGCCTGCGGACCAGGTTCTACCATCGAGAGATGGTAGAACTTATCGAACCAGACATCGTATTTACGGGCAACGCTGAACGCTACCTGTCTCGGGTCGACTCCGACGATGAGGCAATCGCCTTCATGCTCTACCGCCAGGTGCGCGGCACCACCGA
Source organism: Arthrobacter sp. YAF16 (assembly GCF_052113385.1). Taxonomy (NCBI): domain Bacteria; kingdom Bacillati; phylum Actinomycetota; class Actinomycetes; order Micrococcales; family Micrococcaceae; genus Arthrobacter; species Arthrobacter sp. YAF16. The sequence goes on along the minus strand of NZ_JBFRDC010000001.1, from coordinate 1,170,578 downwards.
ACATTTCGAACCCGAGTTCCTGGACGCCTGGCGTAGTGTCACGTCACCGCGCACCGCGAAGTCCAAGACATATTTAGTGGATCATCGAGTCGCGAAGGAGAAGGAAGTGCCGCGGTTGCCTGTCGGAGACGCCGAGTGGGCGATGACGGAGGCTCCGTCTGGCCACGTAGGAACTCAGGCGGTCCACAGTTCTCGGGCCCGAGCGTGCTACGACGCAGCTCCGTTCTTGAGCCTCAAGCACACTACGTACTTCTCCGTCTACGACCATCTGTTCTCTCGCTTCGTCGGCAAGGCCCCGGTGATCGTCGAGGTGGGAGTCCTCAACGGCGGCTCGCTGTACATGTGGCGTGAGTTTTTCGGGCCAGATGCCCGGATAATAGGTGTCGACCTCAACCCTGAGGCTGTTTGGCTGCGCGAGGAGGGCTTCGAGATCCACATCGGCGATCAGTCCGACCCGCAGTTCTGGGAGGAATTCTTCCGCCAGGTCGGCGACGTCGATATCTTCCTCGACGACGGCGGACACACGTATCCCCAGCAGATCGTCACCGCGGCATCGGCGCTCGACCACATCCGGAACGAGGGGCTGTTGGTTGTCGAGGACACGCACACGTCGTATATGACGGAGTTCGGGGGCCCAAGCAACACCTCCTTCGTGAGCTGGGCACTCAATCTGGTGCACGGCGTCAACCACCGTTTCTCCGCATTCGTCGAGGACCACGACCCGGAGTTGCGGGTGTGGACAGTGCAGTTCTTCGAATCGATCGTCGCGTTCCACGTCGACCGCCCACTCGCGACCGTCGTATCCCAGTCCACAATGAACGACGGCGAGGGTCGCGACGCTCAAGATTTCCGCTACCGCTCCGAGCACACCATGACCGACGATGAGCTGAGGGTCTACTTCAAGCACTGACCAAGTCGAGACGCGGCCAAGGTCTGCCCCGCTTCAGCGGCGGGGGGAGGGCTGGTTGGTCACCACGCCGAGCACCTTCTCGCCGTCGGCGACGAGCACAGACGAGATCCGACGGCTTTCCATGAGCGCGAAGGCGTCCTCCATCCGCGTGGTCGGGGCGACCATCGTAGGTGTCGTTGTCATGATGTCTGCTGCCACGAGCGAGAAGAAGGCGTCGCCATAGGCCTGCACGGCCCGACGAATGTCGCCGTCGGTGATGATAGCGGGGCCGCTCGGCGTGGACACGAGAGCGATGCCGAGCTGGCTCTTGGTTATATGTCGGATGACCTCGAGGATTCGGTCGGTAGGCGAAACCCACGGAAGGTTGCTCTTAATCATCACGTCGGTCACCAGCTCAAGGAGACGTCGCCCGAGCGACCCCCCCGGGTGTAAACGGGCGAAGTTCTCAGGCGCGAAGCCGCGCGCTTCCATAAGAGCAACCGCGAGCGCATCGCCCATCGCAAGCGCGGCAGTTGTGGAGGACGTCGGCGCGAGGTTCAGCGAGCATGCCTCCTTAGCGACCGAGACATCCAGGTGAAAGGTCGAGTGGCTCGCGAGGGTCGAGGTGGGGTTCCCCGTCATCGCGAGGATCCGATTACCGTTGTCGAGCAGGAAAGGCAGCAGAGCGACGAGCTCCTGCGTCTCGCCGGAATTGCTGATGCCGAGGAAGTAATCGGCTTCCGTAGCCATCCCGAGGTCGCCGTGGAGTGCTTCGGCTGGGTGCATGAAGAAACTCGGCGTGCCAGTGCTCGCGAGGGTCGCGGCGATCTTGCTCCCGATAAGACCCGACTTGCCCATCCCGCACACGATCACGCGGCCCGAGGAAACGAGGATGTCCTCGACTGCCCCTTCGAAATCAGCGCCCACGCGCTCGATGAGGTCGGCTACGCCCTGCGCCTCGGCGGCGAGTACCCTGCGGCCGGCTTCCGCGTGCTTTCGTGCCGGGCTTACTGTGGCGTCACTGAACGACATGGCTGCTCGTCATCGTTTCTACTAGGGGTCTGTACATGTCCTCCAGGCTCAGCCCGCGTGCTGCGAGCACATGCTCCGCAGCCTCGCGGGCGACGCCACGCCCGCCTGGGCGGGTAAGCACGACGTCGGCGGCGGCGAGCACGACGGGGTGGGCATCGCTGGGCGCGTAGAACCGGCCCACGATACCCGCAAGCGGCAGGTCGACAACGTCGTCGCCGACGTACGCAACCTCTTCGCTGGAGATCCCCTGGTCCGCCGTGATGGACGCGAGCGCCTCGGACTTGCCTAGCGTACCGGTCACCGCGACATCGAAGCCGAGCTGCTTGATCCGTGCGTCGAGCGGCGCGCTCGTCTTCCCTGACAGCACGCCGCAACGGATCCCATGTACATGTAGGAGCGATACAGCGAGCCCGTCCTGCACGTGGAAGCCCTTGACCGCCTCGCCGGACCCATCCATCCAGATGGTGCCGTCGGTAAGCACTCCGTCGACATCGAACAGGACGAGTTCGATCACGCGATATCCAGTACGGGGAATGATTTAACGAGATCGTCGATCGCCTTGACCTGCCCGAGGAACCCTTCGAGCGCGCTCAGCGGCAACGCGCTCGGGCCGTCGCACCTTGCATTGTCCGGGTCCGCGTGCGCCTCAACAAACAGCCCGGCGATGCCGAGCGCCATGCCGGAGCGGGCGAGCTCGACGGCCTGACGCCGCCGCCCTCCGGAAGCGGCCGCGCCCGCCTCGCGGCGCTGCAGGCTATGCGTGACATCGAAAATCGCGGGCGCTCCGCCGCACGCCTCGACCATCTCACGGAAGCCAAGCATGTCTACCACGAGGTTGTCGTAGCCGAACTGCGACCCACGCTCACACAAAATCACCTGCTCGTTACCAGCCTCTGCCAACTTGCGCTGGATGTGGGCCATCTGACTCGGGCTCAAGAACTGCGGCTTTTTGACGTTGATGGGACGACCCGTCTTCGCGAGCGCCACGACGAGGTCCGTCTGGCGGGCGAGGAACGCCGGTAGCTGCAGGACATCCGCCACCTCAGCGACGGGAGCGGCCTGCGCGGGCTCGTGGACGTCAGTGATTACCGGGATGCCGAACTCCGACTTGACGGCGGCGAAAATCTTTAGGCCTTCGTCAAGCCCGACGCCACGGTATGAGTCGACTGAGGAGCGGTTCGCCTTGTCGAAGGATGCCTTGAATACCAGCGGCATATCGAGCTTGGTGGTCACCTCGACATAGCGTGACGCGGCTCGGAGTGTCGAATCGAGGTCTTCGATGACGTTGATCCCACCGAAGACCACGCAGGGGCGATCATTGGACACAGAAATGTTCGGCCCTACGGCCACGGTTTTCGACATGCACCGATCCTACTAGACTAAATCTATCTCCCGTTCGCGATTATTGAGGATGTCCATTTATGCGAGCTCTCGCCGTTATTCCCGCCCGATACTTAAGCACCCGGCTTGAGGGCAAACCGCTGCTCGAATTGGGCGGGCGAACCGTAGTGCAGAGGGTATGGGATGCGACGATCGCCAGCGGTGAATTTGACGACGTCGTCGTTGCGACGGACGACGAACGGATCTTCGAGGCCGTGCAGGGGTTCGGCGGCGATGCCGTGATGACGTCACCGTCGCTGGCAAACGGAAGCGAGCGGGTCGCCGCAGCGGCCGACTTGATGCCCGGAGAGTACGACGTCGTCGCGAACGTCCAAGGGGACCAGCCGTTCGTGTCCCAGGCCGCGCTCAGCGCGTTGCTCGCCCCGTTCCGTGAGGGTGAGACTGCAGACATGACGACGGTGGGGATGCCGCTCCAGCCCGGGCTCGCCGACGATCCCAATACGGTCAAGATTGTCACCGATGCGCATGGCCGGGCTCTGTACTTCTCCCGCTCCCTCATCCCGGCGAACCCGCGCGGAGTCGACCACCCGTATCTTCAACACCTAGGGCTGTACGCCTTCCGTCGCGATGTGCTGCGCCGGTTCCCGACGCTGACGCCCACGCCGCTGGAGCGGGCAGAGAACCTCGAGCAGCTCCGTGCGCTCGAACATGGCCTCGTCATTGTCGCCCGCGTCGCCGAGAGCAGCAGCATCGAGATCAACACCCCTGAGGACTACGAGCGCGCCCAGGCCTGGGTGAGCGAGCACGAAGGTGCGCAGTCCTGACCGAACGAAGGACCGAATCGAGCGCTGGCCTGTAAATTTCAGCAGCTCTTGTGACACAAGCAGAACGGCTCGCTCGTCAGCACCGCCGACTTCGGACTGCACCTCGTGCCTAAGGACTAGCAGGAGCAAACGATCTATGGCAACGAACGGCGTCCACCCGGGAGAATGGGACGCGGGCCCTACCGTGGAGCAGGGGAGCACCGCAATAGTCGATGAGTGCGGTTGTCAACTTCGACTCACTGGATCCTCAGTTCGAAAATCAGCCTACCTTGCACGCCCGCGCCGCGGTCGCGCCTCTTTCGACGAAGGCAAAATCATCGATGTCCGTGAGCGAGACCTAAGAGGCGGGTCGCGTGGACTGTCTGTGTTCCAGAGCTGCCTTCAGGAGTATTCCGGCCCGAATGTCGAAGTTATGTTCATCCCTGATTATCCGGCTGATGGACGCCATCTCAGCATCATCCGGGAAGCGACTGGGATCGTTAAGGATCGCATTAAGCTCCGCCGCCGATGTGTACGTTTGTACTGCCCCCTTGAAGATCTCATCGATGCCGTCGACGGCGTCGCTAATCACACGGGCACCGGAGGCCACGGCGTCGTAAAGACGATTGTTGGCGAACCCCCACCGAGCCATGTCCTCAAAGTGGTCGTTGAGGACCACCCGGGAAGAACTGTAGACCCTGGATAAGTCATTGTTGTCGACGAAATCAGCCACGACCATGTGTGGCGGAATGAATCGATCCCAGCGAGGTCCCCACACGTTTACGGTTTGGCCAAGTTTTAGGCAGTCGGCGACAATCTTACGACCGATGGGTTTCCGCGGCCCACCGACGAAGGACAAGCCGTAGAGCGGCTCTTGGCCAGCACCCAAATGGGGCCGGAATCGACGGGGGTTTGTAGCTTGCGGCAGGTAACGCGCCTCGATCCCCCAGTGATTTTGCACGTAGTCGCACCACACTCGGGAGGCACCGAAAACGACGTCGAAACCGAGGAGTTCCTCTCGAGTAATCATGTCCGGTCGGCTGATCGCCCACAAGATATTCGTCTTACCTGGCTGGGGACGACAAGAGTGCAGTCCGCGAATGACTACCACGACGTCATCCAGGTGGTTTGACGGCCTGGAGAATGCCATCGCCCTGTCGACCACGACCTCTTGCCCGCGAGCAGTGAGTGCCTCCGCTAGATCCGCAGCGTAAGGGACATCGCCCCAGCGATCACCACCGATGGTGAAGTCAGCGCCGATCTTGATCGCCCAGCGAAGGCTGGGTTCCGAACCCGTTCTTGTGCTCCGCCTAGCGAGAACTGGGACCACAGGCTGCAGGTCTGGATGCCGGGGCGAAGTAAACCCCACAACCTCTAGGTCAACGTCCCTGTAGTGGGCCTCCACCGATCTGGCGGGCTCCACAGGAGGGCTTAGCCACTCGGCATCTGCCGCGGCTAGAGGGGGCCGCTCCCCGAACTCATCTGCTGAGTGGTCTACGGCGAGGGCGGACGTCTCAACAACAAACTCCCCCGCAGCAGATGCGTTGAGTCGCCTCAGGAAATCAGTCACCGCGGCCTCACCCGCAAAGATCGGATTGAAACGTCCCAGGTGCTCAAAGCTATCCGCCCGGACCACGAAGGCGGACGTTGCCAGTTCGTCGATCCCTCTGCCGCTGTGACGGCGGGCATCGGCGACGTTTAATCCCTGGAACAGAGGAATAGCGAGACTGTTGCTGCGGCCGACGGCGCCCGCGGATACGACGATACCGGCGGGATCAGTCAGCAGCGGCTGCGCCGCCACGACAGCTGGATCCTCGAGTTGCCCAATGAGCTTCGTCAGAGTGCCTTCGCGGATCTCAACGCTTTCCTTAGTGAAGAGCAGAAGCGGGCCGGCCGCATGGGCCGAGCCAATATTGTAGGCAATAGCCTCGGTGTATCGCCTGGGAAGTTTGATGTACTTGAGCCCAGGTATGCCTGCGAGGGCGGCACGGAGACGCATGGACGGACGAAAGCCCTGAAGTTCGTCCAGAACAACAAATTCGGACAAACCAGAGCCGGCCGTCTCTTGGATTCTGCTGACATTCTTAATCGCGAGCTCGACTTTGTCTGTGACGCGCATGATCACGGACAGCGAAGGAGAGTTCAGCGGCTGGGTGAGGCCATCAGGAAAAAACCTATCTTGCACATTCTTGCCAAGAACCGCGTACTCCCAGTTCCCCGATTCCCGCCGAGTGATCCGGTCCTCATTCTGATCGTCCACATAGTCGCATCCGATAAAAGGAAAGTACTCTATGCCGGTCGTCTTAGTTATTCGAAGGACAAGGTCATAGTCAACCCACCGGCGAAGAGACGGGTCAAACCCGCCCAACTCTCGGACGAGAGAGGTCTTCGCTACGAGAACGTTGAGATCTACGTAGTTCCGGACCAGCAACTGGTCTGCCGTGATCGGCTGGCCGGTATACTCCTCTCGGGCGTTGAGCATGCGGACGGCGGAGTAGGCGGCCTTCCCGCCGGAGGCAGCTAGCCCCGCGCACATGTTCCGAAGAAAGTCGGGGCGCCAGGTGTTATCGGAGTCAAGGAACGCCACGAACTCGCCCCTGCATTCCTCAATCCCACGGTTGCGCGCCGCACAGACCCCCAGATGATCCGCCTCGACCAAACGTATCCGTCCGTCGACGCTGGCGAACGATTTCACGACGTCACGCGTGCCGTCCGTACTACCATCGTCGACGACGATGAGCTCCCAGGATTCCAGGGTCTGCTGGCGCACCGATTCGATGGCATCTGCGACCGCTGCTTCCCGGTTCCACGCAGGCATGATGATGCTAACCAGCATGCCCGATGCAGGCGGAACCACAGGCACGTCGTCGACGCTTTCGAGCCACTCATTTTCTGCGGTTTCCGACCATGCCGACAGCCGCAGCGGCTTCTTCCCCAACTCATAGGCTTTGGACATCTGGGCATGGGAAATAAGTAGTGATCGAACTTCCGGCCAGGTGGGCGTTGTGCCGGGCAGATTGTTAGGAACGGGAAGGAGTCGCTCCTTATTGGGGCGGTACCGGGACAGCAAGACCGACCCCTCGGAGCCTGGTTCCGTGAGTCGAGAGGGATCAAAAAGCCATGACCAAGAGTGCTCACGCGACTCCGGGCTCCGGAGGTATGTGAGCAGGAACTCCACATCGCCAGCCTTGTAACGATCGCGCACGTGCGCGGGAAACATTCCCAAATCGAAGAGGGGGTGGAAGCTGAGACCGCTCTTCATGCCATATTGAACGAAGTGGCGCGCAGCAATCTGCTTCGACTCGAAGTCCCTCCCGCACTCAGCGGCGTAGTACTCTGCGTCGAATACCTCGGTGTTGAGGAGCCGTTGACTCCGAGTCGGAGCTTTCACGGTGGAGCTTGGGACACTCATCTGCAAAAATATTCCTTCTCATCGCTCTCAGCGCCACAGGGACTCTCGCATCGCTACGGCAAGGCGCTTGGACCGTCCAGTCGGCAGCGGACACCCGAGAGGATTCCTGTGTTCGATGCAACCAAGCCACGGCGTGGCCTACGCCTGGGCGGACTCGGGCCAAATCCGTGCGGCTCGTCGCGTCTCAAAGTCTACCGGCCCCCGGCGCCAACCTCCGCACAGGTGATTCCTCTGGGCAATGCTGGGAAACAACTGCGCCATTCCTGCGGCAATACCGCCTATCTCGGCACGGTCACCGTGCTAATTTGACTCTGGTTACCACCGTTAGCGGCCGGAAGCCCGATGATTCCATCGCCGCTTCCGCCGCAAGGTGGACGGCTATCAAGTATTCCAGAAAGGTCGTTATGGACCGCCGTAAGTTTCTCACGATCCCCCTTGCCGCGATGGCGGCCCCGGGCGCACTCCTCGCGGCGAACGCCTTACCAGCGCAGGCGGCCCTTCTACAGCCTGGAATGGCAATGTCCCCGACTGTGCTGCCGGCTGTCAAGGCATTGAAGGGCGTGAGCCACGCCGGTACTGATGCCTTGGCTCTCCGGCAGATCAGGAGTCTGAACCTCAGCTGGTACTACTCCTGGGGCTCGAAGTACACCGTGACAACATCGCCCGGCTTCGTGCCGATGATCCGGAGCGCCAAAGCCTTGGATCAGGGGGCCATCAAATACGCCGCAAGTCAGTTGCCTCTCACCAAGTCAAAGAACCTTCTAGGGTTTAATGAGCCGGACGTCCGGTCCCAGGCGAACATGACCGTAGACCAGGCGATCAGCCTGTGGCCCAAACTTCAGGCAACCGGACTGAGGCTCGGATCGCCCGCGACGGCGAAGCCCTCAAGCCTGTGGCTGGAGGAATTTATGTCCAAGGCCAAGAAACGTGGACTCCGCGTCGATTTCGTGACCATGCATTGCTACGCGTGGCCAAACGTCCAGGACTTCCTGAACAAGGTGACCATGCTGCACGAGAAGTATGGCAAGCCTGTGTGGGTGACGGAGTATGCAGTTGCGGACTGGAGCGCAACCTCAACCCGTCCCAGCCGCTACAGCAGGGCCCAGACCAACGACTTCATGCGGGCGACCGTAGCCGGCATGCGTCAAATGCCGTTCGTTGAGCGATTCGCGTGGAAGACACGCTCCATCAGCGACCCGGTCATGGGGCACTCTGCCCTCTACAACTCGGACGGCACCCTGACTAGCACAGGTCGGCTTTACGCCTCCCTCTGAGCCCACGCGGGTTGCCCGGTCACCGTTGAACATGTTCGCTCCGAGACGCGGCCGCGTCTCGGAGCGAACATTTCCGGCCTAAGAGCTGAGATCTTTCAAGGCGGGGGCCAACTCGAGGGTCGCCGCCTCGAAGGCCGACCTGCTGGCTCTCACTGCTTCCGGCAGCGCCATGAAGGTCTTGAAGAGATTGCGGGAGTTGTACGCCACCATCGACGGCATGGCCAGATCGGCTTCAGACATGGACACACTCCCCCAGGTTCCCATCCTGTGCTCCCAGTAGAAGATGTCATTAGGGTCATAGCCCATGATGGATTCCGTGGTGAGGGAGGCCCTTTCCATCATGTCCTCAAAAAAGTTGCGGGTGATGCGCGAACCGGCGTTGACGTCATAAGYATTTGAGATCTGCTGAACGTTGACTTTGGTAATCCGCTTGTCCTGGCTCTGATAGAAGCCACGCATGACCTCGCCGCCGAAGCCGCGGATGAAGAGTCCGTCCCGCACCTTCTCCCCTGTCGATGCCAAGCGCCCGAGCCACGGCGAACCCGGACCCCGATAATAGGCAGTCGCCCGTCGGAACGCCTCCGATAGAGCATCGTCCGTCTGATTGAGCGTGAGGCGGTTGTGGATGGGCCAGACCTGCGCTTCCAATCCATAGGTTCCAGCGATCTCCGACGCCCTACGAGCGTCCGGCGAGCCGGTCAAATTGGCACTTTCGCTACGTACGTAGGTGAAGATGACCGGGTTGCTGTCCTTCGTGGCGGCAAAAACGCCCCGGCTATCCGTGCCGGCTGTCAAACCCAGCACCGGCCGCCGTCCATTGATCGCCAAGTACCCGCGGAGACCGTGCAGGTGGGCCACCAAGGCTGCAGTGGCTTCCTCGTTACTGGTCTCTGCTCCGATCTGTTCCCGCGGCCAGAATCGCTCTACCGCTTGCTGCGGCATGATCAACTTGGTATTGGGCGTCAGCTGAACCACGTGGTCGTAGGGCGTCGCGACTCCGGGCAGGTACTTCACATCCCGCTGCTGGTAATTGCGGGAAGTAAGAAAAGGCACGAAGAAGTCAGCGAAGCGCGCGCCGATGAGATCAGCCACGATCTCGGCGTGTGACGCTGCAATGGGCGCGCCGGCGGTGGAATAAAAGACCGACCTGGACCCCATCGCGTCCTGATAGATCTCGGTCCTGCCGTCCGACTGGACAATCAGCGCGAACCTACCCGCCAGACGGTCGAGAACAGCGTAAAAATCATCGTCATTGGCTACAGCGTCCAGGAGGGCTGCCAGGACATCGCTCTCCTGATAGAGTCCCCTCTCCGGGTCAAAAGCCAGTCCCACCAGCGCGAGATGCCGCCCGTTCGCGGCAGCAGTGACGAACCTGGTTTCCGGATGCAGCGTCAGGTATGCATCGCCCAAGGGCACCGACGTCCAGCCTGCCAACGAAGGTGCTTCAGCCGGTGACTTAGACACGACGAAGCCGTTCCTGTACAACAAGCGGTCCAGCTCCGCATTGGTGGAAAGGGAGGGCAGTAATGTCATCGTGGTCCTAGCTCTGCTTCACGTACCGGATCGGCGGGCCTAAGACGGAGCTCCCGGCCATAGAAGTTCAAATGCGCCTGTTGGATATGGGAGATGAAGTACCCCCGCGAGGGAGGTGCATGTTCGTTTTCGTAGCGCTCAGCCACAAGATTTACTTTCCGTCGCGGGTCGAAGCCGCCCTTGTCCGGGTTGACACCGTTCGCTAATGCGAAAGGCACATAATGGGCCTCGAAATGGAACTGGTCCCCGGTGTTTTGAACAAGGTGCACAAAGTTGACGGGGCGTAACTCTCGATAGAGTTTCCGCAAATTAACCCTGGTCCCGAAATCTTGCTCGACTTGCTCATAGGACTTGTGCCGGGGAAAGGCGGCTGATGCTAACGCCTTTCGTTGGGCCAGATGATAGCCGCCAATGGTGGTCTGCGGCGAGAAGGCTACGGCCACGGAGTTGGGAATCCTGCGGGACAGAGCAAGTGCGCCATAGCCGCCAGCGCTGCTACCGACGCAGACCACACTCGAGTAGCCACCGGCAGCGATGATCTGGTTGACGACCGTCGCGTACTCGGCCACGAGGTCTTGGCCTTCCGTGCCGACATACCAGCCGATTTCCAGGGAGTTGTTAATCTCGAGAGTGCTGTCGGACAAGTAAAGACGGGCCGCGTCCAGACGATTGAGGGTCCGACGCCATTCGAACCGGGGCACCCTAAACCGGCCACGGTCCATTGCCCCGTGCAGTGAAATCACCAGCGTGCCGCTGTTCGCCGGCTCGAAGAGCATCCTCAGTGGCAGTCCACCGGAGACATCCGGCTCAAAGACGATGTGAGTATCCTGCATCGGAAGCGAGGTGACTGATGCCCCCGACGCCACAGTCAGCTTTGCGACGCCGTTATCCGAATCCCACTCAGCGGCCTGGTTCCAGTCGATTGGGACGGGCCGCGCCGCCGTTGCGCCGAGTTCGGCAGTCGCCCGCGGCGCAGTTCTAGCCTTCGCCAACGGCCGGCACGAACTCCAGAACTTCGCTGTCCGGAACCTCCACTTCAACCGGGTTGCCAAGGGACCGTTCCAGAACGGCGGCCACGTCAGAGTCCTCCGAAGCCCACTGAACGGCTCCGCCAAAGATCGCGCCAAGGTTGCGGGCGACGGTCGTAACGGCATATGCGTGTGCTCCAGTGTGCGGGTTGAAAGGAGGCTCGGAAGCTCGAACCATTATAGTGTCCGCTGTATGTCCGCCCCGTAATTCACGCGTGAACTGGAAGCTGGTGGGGTCGTAAACCTTGACGATCCGGGAACGAACATCGTCGGTCAGTTCCACCCGGGTCAGCCGTTGCGCGGCGAATTCGTCCAACAATTCCTCGCTGAAAGATGTGTCAAACGAAATGGTGTTCAGGATGCTGGGTATATGCATCATCCCGAGCCTTCGTCCCGCCGACCGCGCTTCGTCGATGTCGTGCCACATCGCCGACGCGCGCTCCCTAGTGGCTCCAAAGTCCCCGACAAAGAGCACGTCTAGTTCAACCCGCTCTGGCCGGGCGGGCAGGAATCTCGCGGGCGCCGGGAAGGCACGCCGAACAGAGGGAAAGTCCAGGAAGCCGCTGTGGCGGCCGCGGCGGATCTGGCGGTGCCAATGCTCGTAGGCGGCCCGGTAGGCCACCCGGTCAGGCGAGCGGTAGCCCATCCGGAAGTCCTCCATGGACAGGTTGGTGGAGCCCACCAGCGACAGCGTCAGCGGTGCTTGGGTGACTTCAAGAACTTCCTCGTCGTTCACCAGGATTTGGTACCTAAGAATGAACTCGGTGTCTGCCGCTTTTCGAACGGCATCCCAGTAGCCCAAGCGCTCCCTGATGACGCTTACCGGAAACATCGCCGAGACGTGGGCGGGAGTTACGTAGGCTCCCCTCCAGCCCCGGTAGTGGAACATTAGATCCTCGCCTACACGAGACCACGGTGCGGAGACGAGGCGGTGGTCCTCCTGCCTGATGGCCGCCGCCACCAACATTTCGACCTTTTGAGGGTGCTGCCAGTCGTCCCCGTCGAAGATGGTGATGAATTCGCCGGCGGCCAAGGAGTATCCGATATTACGGGAGGTGTAGGCGCCCGAGTTCGGCTTATTGCGCACAACTTTTACCCGCGGGTCCGCAAGTTTCCACTTCCCAAGCCGGTCCGTAAAAGCGTCTCCGGAACCGTCGTCAACGATGATGACTTCGATATTCCGGTAGCTCTGAGCAAGCGCGGACTCGATCGCCAGATCGGTAGATGCGTCTGGGCGGAAGACCGGCATCACGATCGTTACCAGCGGCCCTTCGTTCACAGCCGGTACGAGATCAGTGGACAGCCGGAGGAAGGCCGGCTCAGCGCCGTCTTTGAGCCGAATCGGTGCGAGGCCAGCGGCTTCGTACATGGCATTGATCTCCGCCATCCATTCGTCTTCCGTGCGGGACGGGTGACGGAAAGGATTCTTTGCGTTGGCCCTGTAGAGATGGAGATCGTTGGGATTCTTGGTATCGGCGTCGTAGAGGCCCTCGAGTTCCAGGGTCTGATCGCCACGTCCCGTCTGCGCCAGGGCATCAAGGAAAAACTCACTGCGGCGTTTGCCTTGGAAGTGTTTCGGACCCAGCTTGCCGTAGACATACTGATAGATCGTGCTGGCGTTAAGAATGTCGTCCTTGCGGAGGTTTTGCCGGTAGCAGGTGTCCGCCAGTAGGAGCAGCCTGCCCTTGGCGGTCGAGTCCAGGATGCTGAGGATCGATTCCTGTGCCAGGCCGCCCAGCCGGAATAGCTCGAGGACATGTTCCATCTGCTGCCAGTCCCAGCGACCTGACGTCACGCTTCGGGCAAGCACGTCCCGGCCGTCAAAGGAGCGGAATTTCGTCAGCCGTTGAACCAGTCTGGCAGGCGGGATATTTGCGCCCGTACCCCACCAATGGGCAGGCCCCACACCCCCGGCTTCCTTCCGCTCCGGAGCGGGGATCGGTAAGGGTGCTGACACTATGGCCGCTCGTCGGGCCTGCCGTAGCGCAGTATCCATCCTTCCCAGTCCAGCTAGCAGGGCTACAGCCACCAGTAACAGGGCCGGGACCAGGATGAACACGGAGTGGAAGTAGGCCCCCGCGAGAGCTGTGAAGAACAGAACAGCCATCCCCGCCGCCGCGGCCTTCTTCTTCGGCGCAAGCTTCCTGGCTCTGCGGATGAGCTGTCTGATGTTCAAGTTATTCCCCCGGGGTGGCATCGAGTTGTTCATCGACTTGCAAGTGCCTGCTACTGGGAGACACTCGAAAATGGCTGCGGAAGGCTTGGGCGCGGGCGCCCGTGGCGCCCTTCCTTACGTCAAGCTGTGGCGGCGGCCGGAAGCCGTCCCATTGCTCCGCAACACTCTGCAGGAAGGTGCTGTCTTCCGGATTCCAAGTATGGCCGCCGTGAGAATCCGCGCCGGAGTGGCGGTGCATCATGTAGTTCTGGCCGTGCGAGCGGTAAATGAGTCCGCCAGCGGCCTGGACAGCGAGGAGGAGGCATCGGTCAACGGCGCGGTGCACAGGCCTCCATCCGCCAAGCTGGCGAAGCTCGTCCCGGCCCAGCATCATGGTGCCGCCGGCCACGTGGTCCGAGTACTGCTCGCCGAGCGGAGGCCGGCGGGTGGTGATATCCAGACTCTCCAGGTACACGAACTCAACTTGCGAGCCCACCAAGGTGGCACCGCTGTAGTCCTTGGCGTGAACGAGGTCGCGCAGGTGGTGCGGGCCGTACCAGTCGTCGTCGTCCATCTTGCAGACCAGATCGCCGCTGGCGGCGTTGACGCCGACGTTCAGCACCTCGCCAAAGATCATGTCCGCCGGGACGGAGCGCACCAACAGCTCGCCGGGGTACGTCTGGATGGCGCGCTGGACCTCCGGATGTTCCGCGTCGAAGCCGTGAAGCACCACCACCACCTCCACGGATTTCCAGCTCTGGCGTGCCAGCCGTTCCAGGGCGGACACCAGCTTCTCGGGCCGGCGGGTAGCCAGCACCGCGCTCACGGAGGGCAGCGGGAGTGGTGGTTTGCCCAGCTCGCCCAGCACGGTGTTCCAAACGGCCTTCGGGCTGTAAAGATCCAATGCTGCCCGCCGAAGCCCAATCGACTTCGATTCCCTCAATACCGGCGGGTCGGCGGCGTCGAAAGCGTCAAGGTGTTCCAGGAGTTGATCACCGAGCAGGGTCCGAACTGGGGCAGCCAAATTCCGCGCCAGGAGGGGCACTCCGGCGACAGCCAGCTGGCTCAGACGCCGGGCCAGCTCCCAGTCCAGCCCGCCGAAGCTGTCGCCATCTACCTCAAGGTAGTCATGCGGCCGCAGGGCGGCGAGGTCCGATTCGTGCAGGACTCCCCCGGCGAGCTCGAACGGCTCGAGCGGCCGCGCAGGCTTGTCCGGGTACGGCAGGAAACCCATCGGTGAAACAACTGCGGTGTCAACAGGAGGCAGTACCGTCCCCGTCGGAGTCCATACTGGCGGGGTTACCCGCCCAGGGTGGACCGGGATGTGTCCGCCCAGCTGCTGCGTGAGCTTCCTGTCCCCCACGAGTACGTCTACGGGATAGATGTCATCCGACTCGGGCTGCAGCAGCGCCTCGGTCATGAAGCTGCCCAGGGTGTCCCCGGCCAGCCAAGCGAGGTCAGCTGGCTCTGTGAAGCCCACGCGCAGTCCCCCCAGCACAGGCGGACGGTTGGCTGGCGACGCACAACGCAGTGCCGCGACGGCGGCAGCATGGACATTCACCCATTTGCCCCCTTCGACTACAACCGCGAGGCCGAGCCCCGGCACGGTCAGCGCGGAAGTGCCAGCCTTGACCTGGAGGCTGCGCGGAGTCCAGGCCGGCATGTCCTCCGCCGGGAAGAGTCCTCGAATGACAAGCACAAAGCGATGCGCCCGTCCCTCGCTGCGGAATAACGGCAGCAGGACCCGGGCCTCGGCCAGCGATTCCGCCTGCACAACATAGCTGTCCCACCATAACTGTTCCGCCGCAACGCCGTGTTCCCAGTCGGAGCCTGCTGTTGGATCGCGGTGCTCCCAGTCCGTGCGGGCATAGTCCAAACCCAGATCCAACGCCAGCTTCGCCATGGGGTACGCCGCCGAGCCCACCGACACGCTCTTGATCTGCATGCTGTTAGCTCCCGCCCCGGCCGGTGCGGGCTTTGAGGCGGACCAGAATGTAGGCAGGACCTTTCCGGGCGATCGCTCGGGCCCGGGAAAGGCCGCGGTTCGGCGCAAACCCCTGCTCCAGGCGGCGGCGCTCCATCTCGGACTTCCTCAATTTTGCTTCCAGCTGCCGAATCCGCTCCTCGTAGTCTTGACGGGTGGCACTGTCCGAAAGGTCCCTCACCACGATGTTGAGGTCAAGGGCTGCGGCAGCGCCCTTGCGCAAATGCAGTTTGGGCTTGGGACGTCGAAAGTCGTGCAGGCCCAGTGCGTTCCCCGATACCCAACGCTCGCCACCGGCCTTGCGCGCAGACTTTTCCGGGTCGCCTTGCTCCGACAGCCTCCGGAGGGTGTCCGTCTCCCAAAGTTCAATCGCACCGGGCTGACCATCCACCAGTGCCCGTAGCACCAGCGCCTCCGACTGCTTCAGGCTCTCGATCATTGCCTCGAGCGAATGCAAGCCCAAGGCCGTTCCGGCGCTGAGCACCAAGGTAAAGCGGGCCTCGAGGAGATCAGTTCCGTCAGTGCCGACGAACGAAAACCGCCGGTCGGTGGCGAGCCATTGCTCCAGCTGGGGCCGGGCGCCGGCCCCACCAAGGATGGCTACGGCGAAATCCTGGTTAGCGGAGCCGAAAAGCGATGCGACGGTCCCCGCAATCTCCAAGTCCGACGACTTTGCGGCCTGGACCAGGACCCTGACAAGGGGCGTTTCGCGTCGCGGGGTGTGCAGGGCTTTTAGGACAAAACCAGCCTGGCGGAGTTGCTCTTCGATCGGCGCTGAAACGCTCTGGGCTCGCCTATCCACCGGCGCTGGCTCCCACGGGAATGTGCTGGAGGCTGGCTTCCGCAACGTCCGGCTGGTTCCAGATGCCCTTAGTATCGATGACCTGCTTGCCTTCCAGGGACGCCGGGTCAACGGTCAGGAAGTCATCGTGATCGACCAGGAGCAGCACCAGGTCTGCTGCTGCTATAGCTTCGTCCTGGCCGTGAAGCCTGGAGAGGCCGGACCCGGCAAGCGCAGCTGGGAGCTCCTCCACGTGGGGGTCGACAACCAGGATGGTGCTCGCCTGCAGCTGCTTCACGAGTTCCTGCACGATCGTCACGGACGGCGACTCGCGGACGTCGTCGATATTGGCTTTAAAGGCCAGGCCCAGGACCGCAACGGTGGCGCCCGGCTTATCAGCGAGGGCCCCCACTGCCTGCCGGACAACGTGGTATGGCTTGGAATCGTTAACCTCCCGGGCGGTACGGATCAAGCCGGCGTGCTCCGGGACGGCGTCCACAATGAACCATGGATCCACGGCAATGCAGTGCCCGCCGACTCCGGGACCGGGGCGCAGCACGTTGACCCGCGGGTGGTGGTTCGCCATTTCGATCAGCTTCCACACGTCGATGCCCAGCTTGTCGCAAATGATTGACAGTTCATTGGCGAAGGCGATGTTGACGTCACGGAAAGTGTTCTCCACCAGCTTGGTCATCTCGGCGGTAGTAGCATCCGTCAGCAGGATTTGTCCCTGGCAGATGACTTCGTAGAGCCGCTTGGCCAGCTGTGCGCCTTCCTCCGTGAGGCCGCCAATGACGCGGTCATTCGTGACGATTTCGATCATGATACGTCCAGGCAGCACGCGTTCCGGGGAGTGCACCACGTGCACCTGCCCGTGGCCCCCGGCTGCGTCGAGGGACAGGTCCGGGCGGAGTTCCATGAGGTAGGAACCCAAGCGCTCCGTGGTTCCCGGAGGGGACGTCGATTCCAGGACCACGAGTTCGCCGCCTCGGAGCTTCGGCGCCAGCGCCTCAGCGGCGCTGCGGAGGTAGGAAAGGTCAGCGCCCTTGCCCTCGGCCAGCGGTGTGGGCACAGCGATGATGTACGCATCCGCGGCCGGCACCGTGGTCATGGCCACCAAGTATCCCAGGCTGACCGCGCCGGAGACCACCACAGCCATGTCGGGCTCCACAAAGGGCACTTCGCCGCGGTTGACGGCGTCAACGGTCGCCTGCTTAACATCGACGCCGGCCACGTGCTTGCCCTTGGCGGCAAAACTGGCCGCCGTGGGCAGGCCGATGTAGCCGAGTCCGATGACCGCAACATCAAAAATCGTCTCGTCCATGTCTCCCCTAAACAGAAATGTGGTCTTCGGGCGAACCGAAGAACTGAATCTTTGAAGAAGCCAAGAGCTCTTCATTGGTAATGGGCCAGGTGTGCGACGAAACGTCAGCGCTGCGCATCTGGCAGTAGTTGAATCGGTCCGCCGAGTAGATCCGGCCACCCGCCTCGATCACGTCGCTCAGGAAGCGCGAATCTTCTCCGCGTTGCAGCGGCTCGAAAGGAAGACGTCGGAACGTGTCCGTGGCAGTGAAAATCGTGGGCCCGGAGACGGCTTCGACGTATCGGTGCTCCAGCTGCGGGTTGCGCAGGATGGTCGCCCCTGCGCCGGCAAGGTGCATGTAATGCGCCCGCTTGCCCACCACTTCGGCTTCTGAGTACATCAGGGCGTGGGCCTGGTCGCCCAGGTAGAGCGGGCTGTAAACATCGTCGTCGTCCCATTTGGTGGCGAACCGGCCGTCCGCGCCCGCCACCAGGGCATTAAGGCACTCTCCGAGCGTCGTCTGCTGCGGTTCCTGGAGTACGACGACGTCGGCAAGCCCGGCTGCCAGGCACTGTCGCCGGAACGCGCCGGCGTCCAGCTGGAAACCATGGGCGAGGTAGACCAGCTGGACATCGACGCCCTGCTGGGCGGAAACACCGGATAGGACATGGTCCAGCTGCTGCGGCCGGAAACTCGATACCAGGACGGATACCTGGGGCCTGGCTGCCGGTGAGGACAACGCAGGCTGTGCGGCCCCCGCGATGGCCTGCGCCCGGTGGCTGTACGTGTGCTCGGCCCAGATCCTGCGCTGGGCCTTGTGGACGAGGCGTTGTGCATAGTCCGGGTTGGCGGTGAGGGCTTTCAGCAGGTGGGTGGCAGCCTCGCGGGTGTCTGCCGTGGGGATCTCGCCCTCCGGGAAGAATTCCGTGATGGCCGCGCTGGGCGTTGACACCACGCATGTCCCGGCCGCCGTAATCTCGAATATCCTCCGGGCGCACATCGATGGCGAGTCCGTAACCGAGTTGACGTTAAGGAACACCTTGTACGCCTTGTAGGCGGTGAGCATCTGCTTATAGGACAGCGACCCCACCACATGCTTCTTGAGAAGTCCGGGAAACTGGTACTGCGGCTCCCCGCCGAGCTGTCGCGAAAAGATCTCGAACCCCGGACGCTTGCCCACCGTCGCGTCCACGGCGGCACCCAGCAAGTAATCCATCTGCCGCCGGCGGTCCTCATACTTGTGGGCAAAATACATCCCGGCGAAGGCGATCTCCCGGCCATGCCAACCGTGCCGGGGCCTGACGGGGTTGTGGATCCGCGGTTGCGCTGCGAACGGCAGCACGGACACCCTGCTGTGGCCCAGGTCCGACCGGTAGCGCGGGAGCATGTTCGCGTCGGTGGTGAAGACGTGGTCGAACAGTCTGGCGGCGGGGAGGAAGTCCTCGTAATGCGGCGGATCCTCCTTGTTCCAGAAGACCGCCGGCAGTCCGGCCGCCCGGCAGCCTGCGATCAATTGCCGGAAAGCGGGGGATGGGCCCGCAGTGCTGGTGATTTTGCCCCGCCACAGCCCGGCGTTCCCGGACCAGGCGGACTCGACAACGACGAAGTCCAGCCCCTCGTCCCGGAGCTGGACCTCCCAGCTGTCGGGCCTGAGCGCGACGACCGTCCATTCTGCCGCGAACGCCGCCGCAGAGAAATCATCCATTATGATGCCGACGCGGAGCTGCGGGTTGCGCGGCTCCCCAGTACCGATGGACGTTTCCCGAAAGATTAGGCGGCGGCCCCGTCCCAGCCCGCGCCACGCGCCCTCCGCGCCGCGGACGCCAGCCAGGCTGGCCTCCTCGCGTTCGGATCCACTGCGGTGGAGGTAGCTTTTGACCTGTCCCATGCCGCCTTGGCGGGCATGCCACAGGGCGCGGCGCCAGTAGGCGGCTTTGTCTCGAAATCCCATGGCTTAGCGGGACCGCTTCCAGCCGTTGGGCAGCAGCGTGGTCCGCATTTCCGGCAGACTGGCCATCAGCTCGGCGCGGATCTTTCGGCCATAGTCGGCGTTGCCCTCGTTCATGCGCCAGATGAAGTTCTTGTACTCCTTGGCCACTTCTTCGGGGGTTCCGTCCATGATGAAGTCGCCCTTGTCGATCCAGATGGCTCGGTTGCACATGTCGGTAATCGTCCCCAGGCTGTGGCTGACCACAAACACGGTTCCCGCCTGGTTAGTCACTTGCTCCATGCGCTTTTTGGAGCGGTCCTTGAACTGCGCGTCACCGGTATTGAGGGCTTCGTCCACGAGGAGGATCTCCGGGTCCACGGCCGCGGCGATCGCAAAGCGGAGACGGGCACCCATGCCCGAGGAATACGATTTCATCGGGTGGTAGATCTCGTGTTCCAAGCCGGACATTTCAACGATGTCATCGAACTTCGCATCAACTTCAGCGTGGCTCATCCCCATCGCCAAACAACCTAAGCGGATATTCTGTGCGCCAGACATGGAAGTGATCAGGGCCGCGTTGACACCGAGCAGAACCGGATTGCTGGCGGCATAAACCGTACCCTCGTCCGGAATGATCAGGCCCGCCAGAACCTTCATCAGGGTGCTCTTGCCGGAGCCGTTGCGGCCGATGACGCCAATGGAGTCCCCTTGATGGGCCACGAAGGACACTTTGCTCAGCGCCGTCGTCCGCACCTGGGCATCGCCGCGGCGGGAGGCCCGCCATGCCTTCAGTCCGGACGTCGGAGCATTTGTCCTTCCTCCTGACTGATTTTTGGTCCGGTAAACGACCGATATTTCGTCCACCACCACGGTGGGATCCGTCAGCGGCTTTCCGGATACCTTCGAAACCTCAGACACGTCCATATCGCTCCTCTCCGCGCCAGAAAACTATGATCCCCACAGCCACCGACGCCAGTGCCCAGATGGACAATACAGCCCACGTGCGCCAGGAAGGAGTGGTGTCGTACAGCACCGAGTCACGGATGATCTTGATGACCAGGTATACGGGGTTGTAATCCATGATGGCGCGGAGTGCCGGGTGATTGTCGAAGCGGTCCTCCGCGAAGAAGACGGCAGAGGCGTACATCCACAGGCGCATCACGAAGGAGAGCAACATCCCGAGGTCTGGAATTCTAAGAATGATCGGGGCAAGCAGCATCCCTATTCCCAGATTGAAAAAGAACTGCAGTGCAATCGCCGGGAAGATCAGCAGCCAGCGCCAGGAGATGACCTCGGAAGGGGCCGTAAAGATGATGAAAAGCAGCATGACGATGGTCACCGGGATGTTCGACAACAGTTCCCGGACATTAACCGCCAGGGGCAGTGCAGCTCGCGGAAACTGGAAGGCCCGGATCATGGACGTGTTGCTGGTCAGCGACTTCGCCCCACTAGTGATGGAACGGGTGCTCATCTGAAAGGTGAACGTTCCAATCAGCAGGTAGCCGATAAAATTGTCGATGCCCTTGCTTGTACCCAGCAACATGCCAAAGATCAGGTAGAAACTCAACCCGTTCAGCAATGGGGTGATTACCAGCCACGCAATTCCCAGGTTGGTCTTGTCGTGGCCGCTGGCAACGCGGGCTCGGGCATCAAAGTAAATAAAACTCCGCCGGTCCCAAAGCTGCACTAAGTAGTCCAGCAGATCGGGCCGTTGGCCCACCTTGCTCAGCCGGGCGAGGTTGACGGGCACAGAGACGGTGGGGGCCTCGGCCTGTTCCTTGATGCTCATCAGATGGTCACTCCCAGCTTTCCCAGCTCCGCTGCCAAGGCCACCACGTTGGCAGCCCATGTTCTTTCCCGCAATACCCGGGACCGGCCCGCCGCGCCCATTTGCTCCACAAGCTCAGGGTCCGACAGCAATTCCCTAATTGCCTCGGACAACGCCACCGGATCGTCAGCTGTGACCAAGCGTCCGGTCAACCCGTCCTCGACAATCTCCGCCAGCGCCGGGAGCCTGCTCGCCACCACCGGGCGGGCACAGGCCAATGCTTCCACGGGTTTGAGGGGCGTCACGGACCGGGTCACTTCAAGATCCTTGCGTGGCACCACAAAAATATCCAAAGCCTGGTGGTAGCGCACCGCCTGCTCGCGCGGTACCCGCCCGGTAAAGATGATGCGGTCGCCATAGCCTGACTGGCGTGCTTGAACCTCGAGCGCGGGGCGGGAGACACCGTCTCCTACGATCAGCAGCTTGAGGTGCGGAAATTGAGAAGCCAGCAGTGCAAACGCGTCGATAAGGCAGTCGAGACCCTCATAGGCTACCAAACTGCTGACCGTGCCGATGTACTGTCCGCCACCGTTGAGCCCAAGCTCACGGCGGGCGCTGTCGGCATCCAGCGGCTCCTTAAGGAAGTCACCGCCTACAGCGTTCGGCGCAATCAGCACCTTTGCTTCCGGGATGCCGGCAGCCACGATGTTGGCCTTCATGGCACCACCCAAGGTGACCACCAGGTCAGCATCCCGCATGACCTCGGCCTCGCGTTCCTGGAACAGTCGGTAGCGTTCGCTCTCCTTGGCCTCCGCACCCCGCGTCGAGGCCCAGGTGTCGGCCAGCTGCCCGCGCACCTCATACACCCAGGGAATGCCCACGGCCTGGGCAACGGCGCGGACCACTAGGGCGTTGACGTAGTGCGTGGTGGTGTGCAGCACGCTGGGCTTGAATTTCAGCACGATGTCCAGCAGCTCTTCGGCCTGCTGCTGCAGCCGCGCATCCATGGTTGCTGACAGCTTTGCCGGAAGGAGCCGCCGATAACGGACACCGTCCACCACATCGAACGGCTTCGCGAAAATCTTGCCGACCTGGACCGGGTAGCCCAGTCTGGTCACGGCCAGGACGTCCCAGCCTGCAGCCTGCTGAGCGGCAAGGATGGAGTGTGACCGTTGCGCGTACCCGTTGGCGGTGTGCGGCAGGGAGTTGGTCAACAGATGCAGCACCCGCCCGGGGACGGGACTGCATTCCGTAGGCTTCAGGTCCGGCGCGGCCAGCCCGGCAAGGACGTCCCGCTCTGCTGCGAGCCGTGCCCGCTGCCCCCGCGCGCCGTGCCCCGCGCCGTCGCGCACAGCGTCCTCCAGCACCGAGACGGCGTCGCTCAACGCGCCGTCGTACCAAAAGCGGCGCGCGCGTGCCTGGGCCAGACCGTTAGCACCTGCCGCGCATTCCAGGAATCCGTCCACGAGGCCGGGCAGCTGGGCGGCGAGGGCGACGTCGGCGAGCCGGCGGGCGCGCTCCCCCGTCGCTGCGGTTGCGGCGGCGAGGGAAAGCCGCCGCTGCACGTCGGCGCCGGCTCCGCCCACCAGGGCGGCGAGGAGAACGGGAAGTGCAGCGGAATTCCGAGGAGCGAGACGGGTGACCGCTGCGGAGAGCGGGCCCACGAGGCGCGCCGGCAGGCGCCGGCTCAGCTGAAGGAGCAGTAGCAGTGGATCGTCGGTCAGGTGGCTGCTGGCCACCCCGGCGGCCAGCCGGAAATTACGGTAGAGCTGGGTCATCGGGAAGAGACCGTCTCCCGGCTCAGCAGTTCCTCGATCAGCCCCATGTACCGATCCGCCAGCAGGGAATAGTCGGCATGTTCCTTGACCCACTGCCGGCTGGTCTCGTCCCGCACCAGACGGGAGCGGTCTGCGGCCAGCTCGCGCCACAGTTCCGCCACAGCCTCCGCACCGCTGGGCACAATGTCGCCGGCCTGGGCATCAGTGATTATGCGGGCGGCTTCGCCAATGACGATTGCCGTGACGTGGCGGCCCAGGGACAGGACTTCGTAAGTCTTGGACGGCACAGTCGTTTCAAACGACTTCCAGTCATCCCGGAGCGAGACGATGCAGGTGTCGGCCGAGGCGTAGCGCTCCATCACGGCCGGGCCATGCAGGGACGGATGGAAGGTCACCGGGGCGTTGAGCTCGCGCGCCAGTTTTTGTAGCGCTGGCTTTCGTGTCCCGTCACCCACCAGGTGCAGGTGCATGGAGTCCCCTACTAGCGCGCTGGCTCGGATCACCACTTCCAACCGCTGGCTCGCGCCGTGGTTGCCGAGGTACAAGGCCTCAAAAGTGTCACGCTCCGGCTCCGGCGGCCCCAGGACCGGGATGGTGTCCACATGCAACCCGTTGCTGACCGTGGCGACGTTCCTAATGCCGCGTCCGCGCAGGGTCTCGGCGAATCCTTCGGTGACCGTAACTACCATGTCGGCTCGATGCTGGATTAAATCGACGGCCACCTCTACGACGCTCTTGACGCGTCCCTTCACCATGCGCGAGTCACGGGCAAGGTCTGGCCAGGCGTCCCGCATCTCCACGATCAAAGGAACCCTGCGGAGGCGGGCCAGAAGGTAGCCAGCGGCAAGGATCGGCAGGCTCGGCGCGGTGGCGACGACGACGTCGGGCCGCGGCGTCAACAGTCCGAGCGGCACTGTCATGACGGCAGAGAAACAATGATCGAGAAAGCGTGCCAGCTGGGAGTTGCCATGCGGCAGGTAGGGGACGCGCCGGATCTGCTCAGAGAACTGGCCCTTCTGCCGCCGGAACGCACGGCCTGCCAGCTTGGCAGGTAGGTCGCGCCGTCCGGACGGCGCGTGGGCCACGGGCGTAATCACATTGACGTCCCAGCCAGTGGCACAGAATTCCTTCAGCAGGGCCGTCCAGCGGCGCTGGGGCGGGCTGCTCTCCGGCCAATAGGAATGCACCAACAGGCTGACGCGAATGGGCCGGGCCGCTGGCGCAGGAGTTTCGAACGGATTCGGGCGGACTGCCCGGGCCATGCTAGCGACCGCCCTTGGAGGTCACGCGGCCCCTCGCACCCAAGGCGCGGAAGTAGGCAAAGCCCGCCGCCAGCAGGACCAGAACGGTTACCAGCTGCACGCCGAAAGGGCTGCCGGTTGCCGCGGCGACTGCTGCCTGGATCACCGGGGAGGATTGGGTTACCTGGTTGGCCTGGGCCGGCTCCGGCGCGGAAGTCTTGGATGGGGCAGCCGACGCCGGCGCGGTCGAGGCGCTAGCCGAAGGAGTCACCGTAGGCGTGCTTTCCTCGACGGCCTCGGTCGGTGCCTCCGCGGGAACCACGGGCGCCACCGGCTCGGGCGCCGGGCCGACCGGTGCGGCGGGAATGACGACCGGCGCGGCCGGCACCGGATTTGCGGGCGGAACGGCCGGACGTGCAGGTACGGACGGGGCCGGCTGCGGAAACACCGGCCCGGCGGGCGCGGTGGGGGCGGGGTCCGGCGCAGGAGCTGGTTCTGAAGGAGCCGGAGCGGGATCGGAAGGCGCCGGATCCACGATCACGATGGGATCAGGGGCAGGCGTGCCATCACCTTCCGCGTGTGCGGGGGCGACAGCCAGGCTGAGGGCGAGAGCGGCGGCCGCGCCAAGCGCCGCCGTCCTAAGTGCAGTCCGGTAACCGCCGCAGCGTGACGTCTTCAAATGTTCCCCCAAAGCAAAATCCTGTTCGGTACGTCGTAAGTTCAGCGTCGTACTTTACGTCGGGGCCGCAGTTCAGAGTCGGCACCGATAGCATCCTACCGGCTTCCCGGCAATTCACTGAACAATGGCGCGTTGCTAGGAACCCGACCCGATGGACTTGATGAAGTTCTCGAGCGTGTCCCCACGCAGGGCCGCGGCTACCTTGGCAATGGCGGCGTCGTCCCGCAGTACGATGGACTGTCCGTCTGCCGAAGTACCGATGCCCGCGGTGGGGAGGGTGAAACTGGCCACGTCTGCCGTCCGGACGTTGCGCAGCCCCACCGCCAGGGAGGCCACCGCAGCCGCGTCGAGAGACTTGTCGACACTGACGTACGGCGAGACGGTATCCACCAGGCTGCTGATCCTGACCGGATTGGTCAGCGTCTCGGCCGTGAGGAACTTCGACATGAGTGCCTTCAGGAATAGCTGCTGGTTCTTGACGCGCTGGTAATCGCCGTCGCTGAAGGCTTTGCGCTCACGAACGAAGGCCAAGGCCTGTTCACCGCTGAGCTGCTGCTTTCCCGCGGCGAACGAGAACTGCTTGGTATTGAAAGCCGTTGGCACGTTGACGTTGACGCCGCCCAGGGCGTCGGTCATCGCCTTGAATCCTTCAAAATCGACCACGGCGACGTGGTCGAGCCGGGTGTCGAACATGCCTTCCAGAGTCTGGACGACCAACGGAATACCGCCCAGTGCCATGGCAGCGTTCATCTTTGCCTCCCCGTGTCCGGGAATCTGCACCCAGGTGTCGCGCATGATGGACATCATGTAGATGTTCTTGCGGTCTGCCGGGATATGCACCCACATCATGGTGTCCGAGCGCTGGTCCGAGGGACCGCCGGCTTCCGCGTCGCCGAGAGTTGCGGCGCGGCTGTCGCTGCCAAGCAGCAGCAGGTTTACGGCGTCGGTTTTAGTTTCGGCCGGGCGCGCAGATTCCGCCGGAAAGGCCTGCTCGATCTTTTGCGACTTGGAGTTGAAGCTGTTCGCCAGATTGAAGGCGTAAACCCCTGCACCCACGGCTACGACGAGAAAGAACGCGACGACACCGAGGAGGACGT
Organism: Arthrobacter sp. YAF16; assembly: GCF_052113385.1. NCBI lineage: Bacteria > Bacillati > Actinomycetota > Actinomycetes > Micrococcales > Micrococcaceae > Arthrobacter > Arthrobacter sp. YAF16. The sequence goes on along the minus strand of NZ_JBFRDC010000001.1, from coordinate 1,144,550 downwards.
TGCGTGCAGTCTTCTTCTTCCTGGTGCGGGACCGCTGGGCGTCCTCGTAGGGAGCCTGGTCTTCAGTTTCAACGGGCATGAGTGCGTCCCCAACTCTTGTAACGGCGAACAGATATAGCTCGGCCCATTGTGCCATGTACTCGTGGATGTTCTGGTTCGGATGGACCTTCAGCGCCGGGATAGGCTGGAGGGATGCAGCTCCCGCACGGTTCCCCGCGTCCGCCTCGCCTTTTGGCAATCGCAACCGTCGCCGTAGCCGGGCTCGTGCTCAGCGCTTGTTCCCCCGTCGTCGACGTCACGCCTGCCAAGGACGCAGCGAACGCCGCCTGCGCGCCCATGATGTTGGCGCTGCCAGACAGCCTTGGCGATGCGAAACTGCGCAAAACCAACAGTCAGGCGACGGCGGCGTGGGGCGATCCGTCACTGGTGGTCCTGCGCTGCGGCGTCAACGTCCCCGGCCCCACCACGGACCGTTGCGTCAGCGTCAACGGCGTCGACTGGGTGATCAAGGAAGGCAACCCGGTGTGGACGCTGACCACGTTCGGGCGCGAACCCGCCACGGAAATCCTGATGGACCCCAACAAGATCAGCTCGGCCACCGTGCTGGCAGAGCTCGCCGCCCCGGCCGCGAAGATCAAGGCAACCCGGAAATGCGTGGGCCAAGAGGATCTGCAGAACCTGCCGACCGGCAAGTAATCCCGTCGGCAGCTAAGCCCGCCTGCGCAAGGCCTAGCGCAGGCCGGTCTTGCGGTGCAGGGCCAGATAGATCAGCTCGTCGATCAGCTCCGCGTAGCCCAGCCCCGAGGCCTTCCACATCTGCGGGTACATGCTCTTCGGCGTGAAGCCGGGCATGGTGTTGATCTCGTTGATGATCAGTTCACCCTCGGGCGTGTAGAAGAAGTCCACGCGGCTGAGTCCCTCGGCGCCGACGGCGTCGAAAGCGACCGCCGCGAGCTCGCGGACCCGGGCGATGGCCTCGTCGGGGAGGTCGGCCGGGCAGCTGAGCGCGGCGGCGTCGTCCTCCACATACTTGGCGTTGAAGTCGTAGAAGTCGTGGCCGCCGCCGGCAACCGAAATTTCGCCCGGCATGGATGTGCGGGGCGCGTCGGTCCCGCGACCTTCCAGCACGGCGCATTCGATCTCGCGGCCGACGATGCCGGCCTCGATCACGAGCTTGGGATCGTGTTCCCGGGCAGCCTCAATCGCGGCGTCCAGTTGCTCGAGCGAGTCCACCTTGGAGATGCCCATCGAGGAGCCGGCCCGCGCGGGCTTGACGAAGACCGGGAAGCCGAGCTGGTCCACGCGCTTGCGCACCAGCTCAGGGTCGGTGAGCCACTGCCGGTCCGTCACCGTGATGTAGGGACCCACACGCAGGCCGGCGGACTCGAAGACCACCTTCATGTAGTGCTTGTCCATCCCAACGGCTGAAGCCAGGACGCCGGCGCCCACGTAGCGGGTGTCGGAGAGCTCCAGGAGACCCTGGATGGTGCCGTCCTCGCCGAACGGCCCGTGCAGCAGCGGGAAGACCACGTCCACTGAGCCCAGCTCCTGCGGGACCTGGTTCGGAGAGGCCACAATCAGCTGGTGTTCTCCGCTGATCTCGGCCAGCGTCACGGTCTGGTCCGACGGCGCCACTTCCGGCAGCGAGGAGGCGGAGAGCGACCAATCATTGGTGTCTCCCGAGGCCAGTACCCACTGGCCGGTCTTGGCGATCCCAATCGGGATCACCTCGTACTTGGTCTGGTCAATCGCGCCGAGGACACCGGCCGCTGTGACGCAGCTGACCGCGTGCTCACTGGAGCGGCCGCCGAACAGCACCGCCACCCGGGGCCTGGACCGGCCGGACCGGGCTTCTGGAGTCAAGTTCATTTCCGACACTCTTAGTAATCGCCTTCGGATTTCAGGTCCCGGGACAGCAGCAGCGGTCCCAGTTCGTCTACGGACAGTTTTCCGGCCAGCACCGCGACGACGGCGGCGGTGATGGGCATCTCGACGCCCAGCTTGCCGGCAAGCTCGTGCACGGCCTGCGCCGACTTGATGCCTTCGGCGGTCTGCGTCATTTCGGCCGTGACCTGCTCCAGGCTCAGGCCGGTGCCCAGCAGCCGTCCGGCTGTGTGGTTCCGCGACAGCGCGGAGGAACAGGTGGCGACGAGGTCGCCCAGACCGGCAAGACCCGCCATGGTCCGGGCTTCGCCGCCGAGGGCCAGCGTCAGCCGGGACGTTTCGGCGAGGCCGCGGGTGATCACGGAAGCCTTGGTGTTGTCGCCCATCTGCTTGCCTTCGCAGATGCCGACGGCCAGCGCAATGATGTTCTTGACGATGCCGCCGATTTCGACGCCCACCACATCCGACGTCGTGTAGGGCCGGAAGTAGGGTGCCGTGCAGCTGCGGGCCATCCAGCCCGCCGCCGCAGCGTCGGCGCACGCGACGACCGACGCCGTCGGCTCCTCCCGGGCAATCTCCATGGCCAGGTTGGGGCCGGAAACCACGGCCACCCGCTCGGCGGGGATGTCCAGCTCCTCGCAGATCACCTCGCTCATGCGGGCGTCCGAGTGCAGTTCCAAGCCCTTCATCAGGGAAACCACCAGCGCGCCGGGCCCGATCAGGTCCTTCCATTCGCGCAGCTGGAGCCGCAGGGTCTGGGCCGGGACGGCGAGGACCACGAGGTCGGCGCCGCTAAGTACCTCGGCGACGTCGGTGGAGGCGGTGATGCTGGCAGGCAGGGCGATGCCCTTGAGGTACTGCTCGTTGCGGTGCTCGCTGTTGATCTGGTCCACGACGGCGGCACGGCGGCCCCAGAGGCGGATGCTGCGCTCAACGCCGTAGGCGGTGGCCGCGTCGGCGAGGATTTTCGCGAAGGTCGTCCCCCAGGACCCGGCGCCGAGCACGGCGACGCACGTGGCCGAGTCAGTGGCTTCCTGGGTGGGGAGCTCCACCGTCACTTGGCACCGCCCGTGGCAGTGCCACTGTCCGGGGTAGTTTCCGGGGCCGCGCCGGGCTTCCCGCCGCGTTCGATGAAGCGCCCGTGGGTGGACTGGTTGTGCGCTGAGGGGTCCCAGCGCACCAGCGGCGGCTGTCCCCCGCGCAGCGTTGCCAGCAACTCTGTGATGGCGTCCATGATCACGTTGGTCGCTTCGCTCAGCGTCGCCTTGTCCAGGGGCCGTCCGGCGAAGGCACTCAGGTCCACCGGGTCGCCCACCAGCACGCGCGAGGTCTTCCGGGGAAACACGTGGAAGCGCTTGGCATAGCGCGGAAAGACTTCATGCGCTCCCCAATGGGCCATCGGGACCACCGGGATGCCGCTTTCCAGCGCCATCCGGGCAGCACCGGTGTGGCCCTTCATTGGCCACAGCTCCGGATCGCGCGTCAGCGTGCCCTCGGGGTAGATGATGATGGCGCCGCCCTCGTCCACGACTTCCTTGGCGACCTGCAGCGAACGGTTGGCACCCGCCGTCGACCGCTCCACCGGCACCTGCTTGGTGTTGCGCAGCACCGAACCCAGTACCGGGACCTTGAACAGGCTGCCCTTGGCCAGGAAGTGCGGCATCCGGTTCTGGTTATAGAGCATGTGCCCGATCACCAGCGGATCGATCTCGGTGCAGTGGTTGGGCGCGGCAATGAAACCGCCGGCGGGAAGTTTCTCCAGCCCCTCCCACTTCTTGTTCATCAGCAGGTTCATGACGGGCCGGACAATTCCGGCCACGATGACAAAGGTGATGTGGCTCTTGGCCGTTTCCTTCACGTGGTCCCCGCTACCGGGCCGACGTGATGTCGAAATCGGCGCCCAGGCCCGCGAGCTTCTCGGTGAAACGCTCGTAGCCGCGGTTGATGATGTCGATGCCGGTGACCCGCGAGGTGCCGGTGGCGGCCAGGGCCGCGATGAGGTGGCTGAAGCCGCCGCGCAGGTCGGGCACGTCGATGTCGGCGCCCTTGAGCTGCGTGGGGCCGGAGATGACGGCGGAATGCAGGAAGTTGCGCTGGCCGAACCGGCACGGGACACTGCCAAGGCATTCGCGGTGGACCTGAATGCTGGCGCCCATCCGGATCAGGGCGTCGGTGAAGCCGAAGCGGTTCTCGTACACGGTCTCGTGCACGATCGAGACGCCCTCGGCCTGGGTGAGTGCCACCACCAGGGGCTGCTGCCAGTCGGTCATGAAGCCGGGGTGCACATCGGTTTCCAGCACCAGCGGGTTGAGCTTTCCGCCGGGGTGGTAGAAGCGGATGCCGTCCTCGCCGATGTCCATGCCGCCGCCCACCTTGCGGTAGGTGTTCAAGAACGTCATCATGTCGCGCTGGGTGGCGCCTTCGACGAAGATGTCGCCGCGGGTCACCAGGGCGGCGGAGGCCCAGGACGCGGACTCGTTGCGGTCGGAGAGGGCCCGGTGGTTGTAGCCGCCCAGATCCTGCACGCCCTCGATCCGGATGGTGCGGTCGGTCTGGACGCTGATGATGGCGCCCATCTTCTGCAGCACGGCGATGAGGTCCACAATTTCGGGTTCGGTGGCCGCACCCGAGAGTTCGGTGATGCCCTCGGCCCGGGTTGCGCTCAGCAAGACCTGTTCAGTGGCCCCAACCGACGGGTAGGGCAGCGCGATCTTGGCGCCCTTGAGGCCGTTCGGGGCGGAGATGTGGATGCCGCCCGGGCGCTTCTCCACGACGGCGCCAAACTGGCGCAGCACGTTGAGGTGGTAGTCGATCGGACGGTCGCCGATCTTGCAGCCGCCAAGGTCCGGGATGAAGGCCTCGCCGATGGCGTGGATCAGGGGTCCGCAGAGCAGGATCGGGATGCGCGAGTCGCCGGCGTGCGCGTCGATGGCCGTGTGCGAGGCCGTCTTGGCGTTGGTCGGGTCCAACGTCAGGTCCCCGGTGACCGGGTCCTTGTCCACCGTGACGCCGTGGAGCTGGAGCAGGCTGGTGACAACCTCAACGTCCTTAATTTCGGGGACGTTGCGCAACACGGACGGCTCATTGCCCAGCAGGGCAGCAACCATCGCCTTGGGGACAAGATTCTTGGCCCCCCGAACGGTGACGCGGCCGGTCAGCGGGACGCCTCCGCGGATTGTCAGAACACTACTCATTTACTAGTTTCCTCACGACTACTCGCCCCCAAATCCTTACAAAGGCTCCAGCTAAGCATAGGAGCTAGCGTTACCGATCTGAAATACGGCGCGGTTCAGGGCGGCTTGATCCACTCGTCCGCGGCTGACTGCCCTTCGCTCAGTTCGCCGTCGTTCCGGCATTGAGACGCGCTACTGCCGTCGACAACGCTGTGGCAAAACCGCACCACGCGGCATAGGGGGCAAGAGCCACTCCTGCGCGGCGGTCCAGGCGGTATGTCCGCCGCACCAGATCGACGCTGCTCGCCGTCAGCACGGCGCACTCCGCCGCTGCCAACCATGGCCGGCGGGCGCGCCAGAATAGCCAGCTCCACGACGCATTGAGGACGAGATTGGCTGCCAAAGCGGAGCGGTATGCAGTTAGTTCCTGTTGCCTCGTGGCGCTGCCGGCGCCATCGGCCCCGTCGCTGCTATCCAGCGCGACGGCGGAGCTCACGGCGAGGTCCGCATAGAGTGCTGTCCACACGACCGGAAACGCGATGGCGGGCGGCTGCCAATCAGGTTTGCGGAGCCTCCTGTACCAGGCACCATCGGGGTCAGTCGCCACTCCACCGGCTGCCGCCGTCGCGGCCGTCGCAGCCGCCGTCCACACCACGGTCATGAGTTTCATAGCTACTCCTTCTTGCTCCGGGTCGCTTTCTGCGGGATGTCCTCTCCGGGGCAAGGTCTCCCCCGGGCACGGTCTTCCCGTATGGCCGATGATACGTCCCTCGCAGGGACCGCTGGCTTGGCCACCCGCCACTCTGCACTAAAAGTGTCAGAGGTGGCCGATAGCGTGTTTTTATGGACGGCAAGCAAGGGCCCGACGTGGCTCTGACGGACAGCGTAACGGTCGCGGACCTTGCGCGGATCCTGGCCGGAATCCCGGCCCCGGCCAGCGCCGCGGCCCTCATCGACGAAACACGCGAGCTGGAGGACCTGAAGTCAGCCCTGGCCGTCCGGCAGGCCCGGGACGCCGTCGCCTTCGACCTGTCCCAGCGCCGCGAACAATCCCTGGCCGGCGTTCCCGCCGACCAACTCGGCACCGGCGTCGGCGCGCAGCTCGCCCTCGCCCGCCGCGAATCCCCCGCCAAAGGCGGGAGACTCCTCGGCCTGGCCAACGCCCTCGTCACCGAAATGCCGCACACCCTCGCCGCCCTGGAAACCGGCCAGCTCAACGAATGGCGCGCCACCCTCCTGGTCCGCGAAACCGCCTGCCTGTCCCCCGCCGACCGGGCCGCCGTCGACGAGGAACTCGCCCCCGACGCCGGGACCTTCGACGGCGCGGGCGACCGCGCCATCGTCGCCGCGGCCCGTGCCGCCGCGTACCGGCGGGACCCGCGCTCCATCACCGGGCGCGTCGGCCACGCCGAAACCGAACGCCACGTCAGCCTCCGCCCGGCCCCGGACACCATGTGCTACCTCACCGCCCTGCTGCCGGTCGCGGAGGGAGTGGCCGTGCACGCGGCGCTCACCAGGCACGCAGACGCTGCCCGGGCCGCCGGGGATCCCCGTTCCCGGGGCCAGCTGATGGCCGATGCCCTGGTCGAACGCACCACCGGCAAAGCCGGCGGGATCAGCGGCATCGACATCCAGCTCATCATGACCGACCGCACCCTCTTCCAGGCCGACAGCGAACCCGCCCGCCTCCCCGGCTACGGCATCGTCCCCGCAGGCTGGGCCCGAAGTCTACTCAAAGACTTCGGTGGCGCAGCCCCGGGCGGCTCTAGCGACGAACGCGCCTTCGCCCTCTGGGTCCGCAGGCTCTTCACCGCGCCGGCCACCGGCGAACTCGTGGCCATGGATTCCCGCGCCCGGATCTTCCCCGCAGGGCTGCGCCGCTTAATCCAGGCCCGGGACGACACCTGCCGGACCCCCTACTGCGACGCCCCCATCCGCCACCTGGACCACATCATCCCCTGGCACACCGGCGGCGCCACCACAGCAGCCAACGGCGCCGGGCTCTGCGAAGCCTGCAACCACACCAAAGAAACCCCCGGCTGGAACGCACAACCCCGCCCCGGACCCCGGCACACCCTCCAACTAACGACGCCGACCGGCCACAGCTACCACTCCACCGCCCCGCCGCTGCCGGGAACCGGCGTCCCCTGCCGGCCGCAACCGCGCTCCGGCGAGGACAGGGACACCATCGACCCTCCAAAGCCTCCGCTCCAGGACAGAAAGCTCAGGCACCGGGCCAAGGCCATCATGGTCGTCCGCCTTGCGACGCGACCGGCTGCATGAAGTCGCCGCCCGGCCACGGCGTTGTCTGGTCATTTGCGTCCGTGGTTGGTCGAAGGCCCCCTTGTCCACGGCAGGGGGTGCTGGGCTATCGTGGGGCCATGCCAAGCCAACTAGCCACCATTGCAATCGACGCCGTCCGGCCAAAGGTGGTGGCCGACTTCTGGTGCGCCGTCCTCGACTGGCATGTTATCGAAGACGATAGCGACATCATCAGCATCGCGCCCCGGGACAAGTCCCGGCTTTCCATCGATGTGATCGCAGTGCCCGAGAGCAAGACGGTCAAGAACCGGCTGCACTTCGACCTGCGGGCTGACGGTGTATCCACCGCTGAGGAGCTGGAACGCCTGCTCGCCCTCGGGGCGCGGCGCACGGACGTGGGCCAGGGCCCGGACGTGAGCTGGGTGGTACTGGCTGATCCCGAGGGCAACGAGTTCTGCCTGCTGTCCAGAACAGTCCAGGACGTCGAACACTAGCTACCCTCGCGCGTACCAGAGCAAGGCGGCGTAGAGGTCGCGGGCCGTCCGGTAGTAAGCGCGGTGAGTGGGCTCCCGGTCGATCAGTAAAGACACGGCTCGCCGGTTGAACACCGAATCGAACTCCCCCCTCGGCAGTCCGGTGATGATTTCCTTGAGGCCATCACGGATACTCGGGAACTGCGTAACAAGGCGGGGACTCATGCGAAGCGCCACTGCCCGTTCTATGTCCGCCGGGCTGGGACGGACACTGCTCAGGCTGCTCGCATTGTCCGGCTGCATCTTTTTCGCGTCGTCGTAGATCGGGCGTTCCGAGCTTTTGAACGGCTTCCGCCCAGGTACGCCCCGTAGGTCGCTATAGGCGCCGGCGAACCTATCTGTGTCAAAGGGCAATAAAGACAAGCCGGGGGACATGCGCTCAATGAGGTCCATGCCGATGACGTTGGCATGTCGCATCTTTCCGTCAATACGCAGGCCAAGTGATGCGCCGGCTGGAGAGTAGAGGGGATCAAACCGTGCGGCGACGGCTGAAACCGACCGTGAGATCTCGCCGACGTAGTAGCGGTTTCGCCGGTTCATATACACGAAGTCCAGGCGGGCATCCGGTCGGACACCGCTGGCCGCCGCTGATTCCAGAACGTCTGCAAGCTGGCGCTGAGCCCTTAGCAGGAACTTTTCCGAGGTCAGGCGACGGCGGGCGTCACCGCCGAAAGCGAGACGGCCGAACATCCGCTCGGCGGCGTCGCGCACGGTGCCGAAATGAGGGTCACCCTTGTCATAGAACGAGCGGAATAGCTCACCGTATCCCCCGCTCGCGATTGCTGTTTCGGTCGGTGCATTTCCAGGGTGCGCCACACCGGAGATAATCCCCGAGGTGAGCTGAAAGGGCCAAAGCAACTGGTCCTCCAAGGTGACTGGAGAAGTCCGTATGTCCAATCCGTTGTGATTTGTCATCGTCAGTCCGAACTCGACCGCGAGGCTTTCGGCTACCATCTTGTCCGGTTCGGTTGGTCCACCCGAGCAATAGAAAGCGAACTCAGACTGTTGACCGCCGGCCAGAACGGCGGCCAAAACTACTCGGGAATCCACGCCGCCGGTCAAGTGGGCAATTTTTCGCGAATGTTCCGACTCTCTCAAAGCGGAAACATTACTTTCGATCTCTCCCTGTGCGACTTCAAGGGAGTCATCGTAAGACATAGTGGACTCGAAGAATTCGCCCTTTTGCGGATATTCCCGAACAACAACGCCGGCCGGTGAAATTTCGATGTAGGAGAACTGGGGCACGGTAACAATGTCTTCGTAACTGGACTCAACCAGGCCGCCACTGCCCGTAGCCACATAGGCGGCCACGTATTCCAGGGATTTCTTGGGCCCGGCGCCGATGAGATCCAGGAACGACACTAGTGCTGCCAGATCCGACGAGACAGCATGCCCCTCGTCGCCTTTCCAAACAAAGACCAAACCGCCGCCCAGCGGATCAGGAAGAACGCTGAGCCGCCGTGCGGCAGGCTCCAGGATATATAACGTGAGCGAGCCCCTGAGATCCTGGCCAAGCTCGTTGAGGGAGGCCCTTGGATTCCGCTCGACGACCTCGGAGGCCAGACGGGTGCTGGTGATGAGTCTTCCGCGCAACACACCAGTGCCGTGGGCACCCACAACGACCCGCCCAGAGGCCGCGTCCCCGGCCTTGTCACCAATTAGGTAGGTGTTCGGGAAAACCCTGTAGCTCTCCGTAACGGCCCGGCGCACGGTTGAATGAAATACAACCGGGACTGACGGCACGTTGTTCTCAATTCATTTCCGGGACAGGACGCCTAAACATAACGTATTACTAAACAGTTTTGTTAAACCCTGAGCTTCTTCTAGCCTCGACTTACGTCACGGGTCCCGGCCAGCACGATAAGACTGCTTGAATTCCCGCTTCACGACAGCTTGGCTGGCAGCGTCGTGGGCTTGAACGACGGCCTCGTGGCCTCGTAAGCGGTGATGTCTTCCTCGTGCTGGAGGGTCAGGCCGATGTCGTCCAGTCCCTCGAGCAGGCGCCAGCGGGTGTAGTCGTCGATTTCGAACGGCGCGACCACGTTGCCGCATTCGACCGTTTTGGAGACCAGGTCAACCCTGACCTCGGTGCCGGGAGCGTTTTCCAGCACTTTCCAGATCAGTTCGATGTCGTCCTGCGCCAGTTCGGCGGCCAGTAATCCCTGCTTGCCCGAGTTGCCGCGGAAGATGTCGGCGAAGCGGGAGGACAGCACGGCCTTGAAGCCATAGTCCTTCAGCGCCCAGACGGCGTGCTCGCGTGAGGAGCCCGTGCCGAAGTCCGGTCCGGCGACCAGCACGGAGCCGGCGCTGAACGGTTCCTGGTTCAGGATGAACGCCGGGTCCTTGCGCCAGGCCGAGAACAGTGCGTCCTCGAACCCTGTCCGGGTGATGCGCTTGAGGTAGACGGCGGGGATGATCTGGTCAGTGTCGACGTTGCTCTGGCGCAGCGGGACACCGATTCCGGTGTGGGTGGTGAACTTTTCCATGGCGGATCCTTCGTGGCTGTGTGGATCGGTGCAGTCGGGGTGGGCGCTACACCGAGGCGGAACGGCGGCCAGCGGATGCGGACACAGGGTCCAGGTCCGACGGCGAGCTCAGCGTGCCGCGGACCGCCGTCGCCGCTGCCACGACGGGCGAGACGAGGTGGGTGCGTCCGCCCTTGCCCTGGCGTCCTTCGAAGTTGCGGTTGGATGTGGAGGCGCAACGCTCCCCCACCTCCAGCTGGTCCGGGTTCATGCCCAGGCACATTGAGCAGCCGGCAAAGCGCCACTCCGCACCGAAGTCGGTGAAGACTTTGTCCAGTCCCTCGGCCTCTGCCTCGAGCCGGACGCGGGCGGAACCGGGCACCACCAGCATCCGGATGTCCGGGTCCTTGGTCCGGCCGCGGATGATGTCCGCCGCCGCCCGGAGGTCCTCCATCCGGGAGTTGGTGCAGGAGCCCAGGAATACGGTATCGACCCGGATGTCCTTCATTGGCGTGCCGGCTTCAAGGCCCATGTACTGCAGCGCGCGTTCCGCGGCGGCCTTGGCGTTCTCGTCGCCGAAGTCAGCGGGCGAGGGCACCTTGGCGGACAGGGAAACACCCTGGCCCGGGTTGGTCCCCCACGTCACGAACGGTTCCAGCGTGTCGGCGTCGAGGTCCACCTCGGCGTCGAACGTCGCGTCGTCGTCGGTCCGCAGCGTGTTCCAGTATTCGACGGCGGCGTCCCAGTCCGCGCCCTGGGGCGCGTGCGGGCGGCCGTGCATGTAGTCGTAGGTGGCCTGGTCCGGGGCGACCAGTCCGGCGCGGGCGCCGGCCTCGATGGACATGTTGCAGATGGTCATCCGGGCTTCCATGGACAGTGCCCGGATGGCCGAACCTCGGTATTCCAGGACGTAGCCCTGCCCGCCGCCGGTGCCGATCTTGGCGATGACGGCCAGGATGATGTCCTTGGCGCTCACACCGGGGCGCAGCGTGCCCTCAACGTTAATTGCCATGGTCTTGAAGGGCTTGAGCGAGAGCGTCTGGGTGGCCATGACGTGCTCCACCTCGGAGGTGCCGATGCCCATGGCGAGCGCCCCGAAAGCCCCATGGGTTGACGTGTGCGAGTCGCCGCAGACCACGGTCATGCCGGGCTGGGTGAGGCCCAGCTGCGGGCCGACCACGTGCACGATCCCCTGCTCGGCGTCACCCAGGGAGTGCAGGCGGACGCCGAACTCCTTGCAGTTGTTCCGCAGGGTCTCGATTTGGGTCCGGCTGGTGAGGTCCGCGATTGGCTTGTCGATGGCCAGCGTGGGAGTGTTGTGGTCCTCGGTGGCGATGGTGAGGTCCGGCCGGCGCAGCTTGCGGCCGGCGAGCCGCAGGCCCTCGAAAGCCTGCGGGGACGTCACCTCATGCACGAGGTGGAGGTCAATGAAGAGGAGATCCGGCTGGGCGTTGGCGCCTTCGCCGTCCCCCTTGCGCACCACGTGTGCGTCCCAGACTTTCTCGGCCAATGTCTTTGCCACGGCCTGCTCCCTTCACTGCTGTTTTGCCGCGTGACTGTCTCTATCGCTTCGCGACGGTCCCGTTCCGGCTGGTTGTTGATCTCCACTGAATCAGCACTGCCGTCAAATATGCCAGCGCAATGATTTGCATCTCAGATATTGAGACGGCAATATCATTACATGGACAATTCTAGTGGCGTCGGCGTCATCGATAAAGCGGCCCATGTACTCGACGCGCTCGAGGCCGGCCCCACCACCCTGGCGCAGCTCGTTGCGGCCACCGGGCTCGCGCGGCCCACGGTGCACCGCCTCGCGCTGGCGCTCGTCCACCACCGCCTGGTGAGCCGCGACATCCAGGGCCGTTTCGTCCTCGGCAGCCGCCTGGTCGAACTGGCCTCCGCAGCCGGCGAAGACCGGCTGATCGCCTCCGCCGGCCCGGTGCTGATGCAACTGCGCGACGCCACCGGCGAGAGCGCCCAGATCTTCCGCCGCCAGGGCGACTGGCGCGTCTGCGTCGCCTCCGCCGAGCGGCCGATCGGCCTCCGGGACACCATCCCGGTCGGCACCCAGCTCTCCATGAAGGCAGGCTCCGCCGCCCAGGTGCTGCTGGCGTGGGAAGACCACGACCGCCTACTCGAAGGCCTCCAGGCCGCCCGCTTCACGCCCACCGTCCTGGCCGGAGTACGACGCCGGGGCTGGGCACAGAGCCTCGGCGAACGCGAGCCGGGGGTCGCCTCCGTTTCCGCGCCGGTCCGGGGCCCGTCCGGACGCGTGATCGCCGCCGTCTCTATTTCCGGCCCGATCGAACGCCTGACCCGCCAGCCCGGCCGCCTGCACGCCGAGGTGGTCTGCAACGCCGCCCGGGTCCTGACCGAGGCGCTGCGCAAGACCAACGACTGACGCCCCCTGCGCGGGGGAACGCTGGACATCGCAGTTAGGCTGTGGCCATGAACAGCTATGCGGTCTTCCTCCGCGGCGTCAACGTGGGCGGAATCAATATCAAGATGGCCGAGCTCAAAGAGGCCCTCAAGTCACGTCCGTTTTCGGCCGTGAAAACGCTTTTGGCCAGCGGCAACGTGGTGCTGGCCAGCGAGCTTCCGGCGGCCGGCGTGAAAGCCGAGTTCGAGGCCTGCCTCCGGGAGACTTTCGGCTACGACGCCTGGGTGGTGGTGCTGGAAGCCTCCCGGGTTGCCGAACTCGTCGACGCCTGCCCCTACCCGGCGGACGACACCGCGACGCACAGCTATGTCACCCTCTCCTCTGATACCGGGATACTTTCCGAGCTGTTCGACGCCGGCAGCGCCCTCGAGGGGGTGGCGCTGTCGCGGCTGGGGCCTGAGGCCGTGGCCTGGATGGCTCCCGCCGGCGGCACCCTCGACAGCCCCTTCAGCAAGCTCTCCGCCAAGGCCAAGTACAAGGCCAGCACCACGACGCGCAACCTGCGGACCCTGGTCAAGGTCCGCGACGCCGCCGAATTCCTGGCGACAGGCTGAGCCCGGCCGTCAGCCTGCCGCCGACTTCAAGGCGGCGTTGAAAGACTTGAGCCTGCTGATCTCCAGTTCCACCGGGTCCACCACCAGCTCCTCCGCGACGGCGGCGACCGCGGCTTGGAGCCGCTTCCTGGCGGCCGCCGCACGGGCACGCGCCGCGGCGCCGGCAATGAATTTCGCCGCGAGGGCCAGCACGATGCCCAGCAGCACTCCCCCGGCCACCATGACGGTGGGGACCGGCCAGCCCTCGGTCCGCGGAATCTCCGGCACGGGCAGCTGGAAGTAGCCCAGCGCGGCCAGCACCCCCAGCCAGACCAGGCCACCGAGCGCGACGAGCAGCCCCAGCCACTGGACCACGTTGAAGGCGGTCCACCACCAGGAACTGCGCCCGGCTTTAAGATCAGTGCCGGCGATCGCCTGGTCCAGAGCGTCCGGTAGCTGCTCTCTCCCCTCGCGGGCGGCACCGCGGATGACCGCGCGCCAGGGCCCCGGCGCGCCGTCGGACGCGGCGTCGGCAAACTCCCGCACAGCGGCGTCGGTGCGGGCCCGCTCCGGGGCCCCGGCCGGCGGCAGCGAGGTACGATTCAGCTCCGGGCGCGCCTGGGTCCGTCGCAGGTTCAGCCGCCGCAGCGGATCGGGCCGGAACCGGACCAGCCAGCGCGTCACCGGCCAACCGGTGCGGCGCGTGGCTTCCTGCCGGTAGGACCGTGCCACGGCGTCTACCACCAGCGGCACGTTTGCGGCGACGGCCAACTCCCCGGCCAGCCGCTCCCGGGTGGACCCCTTGACGCCCGCAGCCTCGCCCGCACCGGAGGCCTCGGCAAGCCGCGCCGAGGCCCGGTCGACATCCGCGGCGAGCCGTTGCGAGAGCGCCAGCCGCTGCATGACCACCTGGCGGATGGCGGCCCGGACCTTGTCCACGCCGGTGCCGACCACGGCCGAAGCGCCCAGCACCTGCACCTTGCCCAGGCCGTCCCGCGCCAGGATGCCCTTCAGGGATTCCAGCACCGGCCGGACCTCATGTTCGGGCAGGCGGTCCACCTGGTTGAGCACCACGAGGGTGACGGCCGCGTGCGAGGCGAGCGGGGCCAGGAAGTCATTGTGCACCGCGGCGTCGGCGTACTTTTGCGGATCCAGCACCCACACCAGGACGTCCACGAGGCCCACCATGCGCTGCACGATCTCCCGGTTTTCGGCCCGGGTCGAGTCGAAGTCCGGCAGGTCCAGCAGAATCAGCCCGGTGGTCTCGTCGGCGAATCCGGGGACCGCCGCGGCGTGGTGCCGGGTGCGGACGTCCAGCCAGTCGAGCAGTCCGTCGCTGCCCTCGGCACCCCAGATGCCGGCCAACGGCTCGGAGGTGGTGGGGCGCCGTGCCGCTGCGGTCGCGATTTCCTCGCCGCTGACAGCGTTGAAGAGCGATGATTTGCCGCTGCCGGTCGCGCCGAAAAAGCCCACCACGGTGTGGTCAGCCGAGAGCGAGCGGCGGGAACTCGCCCGTTCCAGGACCCCGAGCACCTCGGCCAGGGTCTCCTCGGGCAGGGCGCCCGCGGCGAGTTCCCGGGCCTCGTTGAGGGCTTCCAGCCGGCGGTGCAGCTGCGAGGCCTGCTTGGCGGCGGTGTGGCGGTTCATGCCGAGGCCGCCAGCCGGCCGAGCGCAGCGGCCTGCTCCGCGAGGACCGCCGGTGGCACTCCGTCAGGCACTTCCAGCCGTGCCAGGAAACGCTGCTGTTCTGCCTGCAACAGCCGCCGGCAGCGCACCTGCAGGTCCTCGCGCGCCGTCTTGGCCAGCCGGCGCACGGCATCCTCGCCGAAGACGGCTTCGAGCACGCGCTGGCCCACGACGGCGGTTCCGCCAGCCACACCGATCTCCAGGCCGGTCAGGCCCGCGGTCATCGAGAAGACCACGATCATCAGTGCCGCGCCGAGACCGTTGATGCCAAAGGAGAGCCAGCGTGCCTGGCTCCGTTTGCCTTGGCCTTCGGTCCGGATCAGCTCCATCAGGCTGCCCTGCCACGCCCGGATCTCGGCGGCCACGGCGTCGGCGAAGCCCTCGCTGGTGCCGGAGAGGTCATCTGTGCCCAGAAGTTGCCGGCCGGCCGGGTCGGAGCGCCAGCGCTGGTCGGCGTCTTCGGCGGCGTTGGCGGCCTCGTCAAGGATGACAGCCTGCAGGCCTGTTTCGATCGCAGTTTCCACCCGCACGGCCGGGGTGGGTTCGCCCCGGAAGAAGGCGCCCATCCGGTCCCGCAGCCGGCCTATGTTCTGCTCCATGACGCGGAAGAACTCGCCCGTGCCCACAAAGTCCTGCCAGCGGGCAAGGACTTCACCGCGCAGCAGGGCGCCGTCCCGGGTTGCGTCGAGGATCCGGCCGACGGCGTCCTCGTAGGCGCTGCTGGCGTCCGTGGCCAGCAGCCCGGCAGCGCGGTGCTGGGCGGCCACAGCGTCCGCGACGGCCTCGACCCGGCCGCCCAGCGCCTTGACCGTGCCGTTGAGCGTCCGGCGGGCAATCGCCGCGCGGCCGGCCGCGTCGGCGGCAAGTTCCTGGAGCCAGCTGCGCAGCGGCGCGACGGCGTCGACGGGCAGCATCCCCATGGCGTCCAGCGCCACCTCGGGCACGACGAAGAGCCGCGCGGAACCCAGGCCTTCGCGGCTGAGCATGGCCTGGAGATCCGCGCTGACCTCCTCCTCTGCCGCCGCCGGCACGCGGTCAAGCACGATGGCCACCATGATGTCGCGAGAGGCGGCGTCCAGCAGCAGGCGCCAAGGGACGGCGTCGGCGTAGCGGTTGGCAGTGGTGACGAACACCCACAGGTCGGCGGCCGCGAGGAGCTGGCCGGCGAGCCGGCGGTTGTCATCCGAGATGGAGTCGACGTCGGGGGCATCCAGCAGAGCGATGCCTTGTGGCACGGCCGGGTCCGCGGCGAGCACCAGGGAGGTGATGGCGGCCGCGTCCGGGGTGGGGCCCGCCTGATGTGCGGGCAGCGGCGCGGCGACCACCGTTCCGCGGATTCGGCTCAGGCTCGGCAGCACGCGCTGGTCATCGAACCATTCGGCGTCGCCGGGGTGGTGCAACAAGATGGGCTGGCGGGTGGTCGGGCGGATCGCCCCTGCCCGGGTCACCGGGTGGCCCACCAGGCCGTTAACCAGCGTGGACTTGCCCGCGCCTGTTGAACCGCCGACGACGGCGAGCAACGGCGCATCCAGGCTGCGGTAGCGGGGCAGGATGTAGTCATCCAGCTGAGCCAGGACCTGGCGGATGTCGAGCCGCGCGGTATCGGCCCCGGGCAACGCCAGGGGCAACGACACCGTGGACAGTTCCCGCCGGAGCGCCTCAAGCAGCTCGACGGCGGCAGCCTGGCGTGCGGCGGGGGTCTGCGGTCCGGGGAGGCCGGTGCTTTCGTTGGAGCTCACTGCATCATCATGCCAGTTGGGCCGGGCGGGGCAGGTCTGCCACGGCTTCAAAGTCCAAGGCACTCCGAATCGTGATTCCAGTGCCGAGAGGTGGCAGCAAGATGCCAACTAGATGGACGGCACGGCTTCGACCAAGTCAGCCCACCGCTGAACGAAAGCGGCTTCACTGAACTTTTCCGCGGAACTGACAGCCTGTTTCGACAAGCGCTCGGCCAGTGCATCGTCCGTCAGCAGGTCACCGAGCCTCGAAGCCATCTCGCCAACACCCCCGTCCGGTATCAGATAGCCATTCCCACCATCTTCGATCATGTCGCTGGGGCCGTAGCGGACATCGAAGGCTAGAACAGGGCACCCGCGGGTAAGGGCTTCCAATATAGTTAGCCCGAAACCTTCCGACTTGCTCGTAAACAGGGCCAGCCGCGCGGTCGCGAACTCGGCGGCGGCGTTTACCAAATGACCGTGAAAAGTGACTTTATCGCCAATGCCCAGCGCGGAGACCAGTTCCTCCAACTTCTTCCGTGCCGGACCGTCCCCGTAGATGTCGAGGTATGCCTGAGGGGAGCGACTAAGCGCGACGTCGAAGGCTTTGATGCTCGCAGCCACGTTCTTACTGTCGTCGAGCCTGGAGACAATCACGCAACGAAGCCCCCGTGCGTCAGGTAGGTTCGCTGCCGCGTCAGCGTGAACCGAGTGCGGGATCACGGCGGTAAGTATGTCGGACGGAAGCTTGCGGACCCAGTCGTCCCGCTGGGCCTCCGTGAGGAACACTGCAGTATCGAAGGGCTCGTGACCGCGGGCGATTTCCTCCCAACGTTCCTTCACTGGACCTAACGGGTCAGCTCCCTTGGAGTGCGCAGAATGAATGACCTGCACCTTTCGGACGCCCGGGCGGGCACCCAGCCCAAGGAACAACGGGTGTTCGTAATCATTTACGATGACAGTAGGTTCGTTTCCTGCTGAGACTGCGCCAATCCAGTGCGCCCACCATGCTTGGTGAGAGCCAAAGGCGCCCACAAACGTGCCTTCGGTGTCGTAAAAACCCACGGGTCGCTCCGGCAACTCCCACTCAGTGACGCCAGGGTTTGACAAAGTGCGCATGAATACGGACCGATCCGGGCGTAAGTATTCCGTGAATCGGTGCTGCTTGGACCCTTCCGGATACCAGAAGCGTTTCATGTTTTTCCCGTCAACGGGGTTTTCGTAAGGACGGAAGCCCATGGGGATTTGCAGCACCTTCGGTTCACGACGCCTGACCGCTGCGCCGGTCAGTAGGTGATGAATGTCCCCCACCCGGTAATCCTCATGGATGTTAAGGATCGTCACACCCTCGGCTGTGACGCCTTCCTCTGCCCATTCCTCGCGGAGAGCTGGGTAACCATACCAGGAATCGACGGTCATTATCGCGACTGGCGTGCCCGCTTCTGCAAACAATTTCGCTCGGCGCATCATTGAAAGCGTTTGCCCGCCATAATTGGCCCTCACCTGCCCGGTGGTGAATAGGTACTGCGCAGCCGGAAGGGCTGTCTTGCTCGCCATCATCATTCCTTCCCCATTGCCCGCCATACCGGGCCCATCAGATTCTAGCCGAGTCCCGCGCGCCGATTTACACGCGCTGGCGGCCCTCATGGGTGTAGGGGCCATTTCCGGGGCTAGTAGGACGAAGTATGCGTACGAACTGAGTGTGCTCCCGCAGCTGCCGGCGAAGTGAGGGGTAGCTTTGCCTTTGCGAGCCTAGGGTGGCTGGGGTGCTTGAAAGTCTGCGGCATGTCCGCTTTGCGGACTGGCGCTGGTCTGGAGCGGGAAGACGGGCCTTGGGCAACTAGCGCTGGCGGCGCCTGGATTGCGGGCGAGTCGCTGCGTGGACGCCCGCATGAGAGCCAGCGTTGAGCTTCCACCGAGGACGGACACATAGCTAGGAAGTTCTTCATTTACTCGTGGTCATCGATCCAGCCAAAACGCAGGGCATTGCTGTCGTTACGCCGCACCTATACTTCCCGTACGGCGACCACACCGGCAATCTAGCATCCCCGTGTACGACTTCACCGCCAGGCGCATGCGGTCAAGGGACTGCGTCAAAGCCAACTTCCAATAAGCACTCAACGTCCTCAAGGGCGTCGGCGCGACGAACCTTGACGGGAAACTCGACAGGGCACCATCTCAATAACAACCCGTCCGTGACCGCGGGGTGGGAAGGCGCTGGTCCTGCAGCACAACCGG
The DNA here is from genome assembly GCF_052113385.1 of Arthrobacter sp. YAF16. NCBI lineage: Bacteria > Bacillati > Actinomycetota > Actinomycetes > Micrococcales > Micrococcaceae > Arthrobacter > Arthrobacter sp. YAF16. Next base: position 1,125,618 of record NZ_JBFRDC010000001.1, on the reverse strand, counting down.
GTGGACGGGGCGCACATCGTATCCCGCCCGCTGTCCGGCTGTTTCCGGGACACCAGATGCATTCCGCTACCCCTCATCAATAGCTCCACTGGCGTCTATAGAACGACACCCGTTGCCACAGGATTTCTAGCGAGGTCATCCTCCGAAGCCCTGTCATCAGGAACGTTGCAACGAACAGCGAATCATGCGCGACGCACGCGCCGAGATAGTCACTAAGAGGACGAAGACGTGCGTGGGGACGGCGGACCGGCTCAACTCTAGGCTGAATGACTCGACGGGCAACGCGGAAATGTATTCAAGTGCGGCGAAGTCCGTATCGACGTCGTCGCCGGTGCCCGCTTCTTCATTGTCTAGAGAACCGGGACACGTTCGGGCTCGAAGCACGGGTCCATACTGTCGGCGATGTCGAGGCTGCCTTGTAGGTGTTCGCGGATCCAAACGACGTTTCGACGCTGCACGCCGACGGGCGAACGCACGGCCGGCGAGTTACCAGGGATGGAGCGGCACTCCGTGACTACGCTTCGGAGGCCAACGATGCTCCGGATCCCACCTCAGCGCCGGGCATGAGGATTACGTCAGCCCCGTTCCAGAGATGGTCGCAAACTATGATGGACTGGGTGGGTCGCGATGCTGTCTGATCGCGGTCTCGGGGATTTCGTGCTCCGCTGGCAGGGATGCAATACCGAGAAAAAGCTGCCTGGGCTGCTCTGATTCAACGGTTCCCCGCGCCGCGCGTTGTGATCACCGACCGTCGTTCCGGGATCGCAGCCGCCCTGCCTGACTGCTGGTCGGACACGGCCGTGCAGCGCCGCCTCGTCCATGTCCAAGGCAACGTGCGCACCCACTTGACCGGCGGGCCCAGAACCGAGGCAGGAAATGCCCTCCTGCGTCTTGGGCGGGCCCTGACACGGATCAGCACGCCAGCGCAGGGCGCGTCGTGGCTGGGCCGCCTCAACGACTGGCACCAGGACTACGGAACTGGTCCGGGCCCGCGCTTACCGCCGTACCACCGCCCATGCACTGGCCTGGGTGCACGCGAATCAGAATTGGTGGTTCTCCCACGACAGGCCCCGCAAGGCCTACCGCCTCCTGAAACGGCTCAGCCAGGCCGGGGCGCTGTTCACTTACCTCCGCAACGAGTTCGCCGGACTGGGCGTCGCCGCCACGACCAACGGGATTGAAGGCGGCAAGAACGCCCAGCTTCGCCTGATCCTGCGGGTCCACCTCGGGATGAGCGAAGAACACCGGATCTGGCCATCGAATGGTACCTCTATCTCCACAGCGAGAGCCCGGTCCCGCCCGCCCTGCTCATCCGCCCGGCACACCCCACGCCCACACGCCTCCCGGCTGAGACCGCACCCGACCAATACCAGGGACCCGAGGACTACGGCACAGCAACCACCCCCAGAACAAGCCTCTGGGCCCGCGCAGGATGGGCGGGACGACCCTGACACACCCGGCATTTATACGCGCTACGTTTATGACCCAGGAGGTTGGTCGCGGCAACGGAAAACGGTCCCGGGCTGATGCCCGGGACCGTTTCGATGGTGACCCCAGCGGGATTCGAACCCGCGTTACCGCCGTGAGAGGGCAGCGTACTAGGCCGCTATACGATGGGGCCAAGTACTTTCCAAACAGCATCTCTGCCATTCAAGCCAAGTCAGTATTTCATAAACTCGGCGCGTGTTCCAAATCGGCCAGGCCGCTTCGGAACCCCTGATTCACCGCGGAAACCCGCGGATTATTCAGAGCTGGGATACCAGGACTCGAACCTAGAATGACGGTACCAGAAACCGTAGTGTTGCCAATTACACCATATCCCAATGGAACTTTCGGGCCGGTTCCGCAGGTCGAAACCCGCGCTCCCAGCGCCTCAGCACGAGTAATTACTTTACCCGAGAGTTTTCCCTTGCACAAATCGGTGGCGCCGCCTCGGCCCGCACCGCCGCCAGCACCCCCTCCCGACCCTTCCAAGCGTCGCTTTTTGGGATTCATCCGCAAAAACCCTTGCCAATCCGGCTCCGCCAAGTTTACGCTCGGTAAGTTACCAATGAGTAACAAACCCCTCCCCCACTCAATTGCGGGCAGAATAACGGCCAATTTTGGATGTTAGCTGCATCACAGTTGCGGGGGGCCGGCAGCAGAGCCGTTGCCGGCGAGATCGTCGAGAGGAACAACCCGTGTCACAGAGTCGTGCCGCTACCGTCCCACCCCGCACCCGGGCGCAACAGATCGCCATCGCCATCCTGGCCCTCCTGCTGATCGCGCTACTGGGGTTCTACACCCTGGTAACCGGACGCATCACGGACGGATCCGCGAGGCTCAATGACGGGGCCGGACTGGCCTCTGCCGGGGCACAGCAGTTGAAGGATGGCGCAGGCAAACTTGCCACCGGCGCCGGACAGGCCGACGTTGGCGCCGGCAAACTCTCGGACGGCGCCGCGAAGATCCAGGCCGGGATCGCGGACAAGCTCGCCCCCGGCGCGGAGAAGCTGCAGGCCGGAGCCCAAAGCCTCGCCACCGGGGCCGTCAAGATCCAGACGGACGTCAACAACAAACTGGCACCCGGCGTCTACAAGGTGGACGACGGTGCGCAGAAGCTTGCCGCCGGGGCGGTGCAGCTCTCCGCCGCCCTGACGCCCACCGCTTCCGGCACGGCGCCGAACAACCTCGCCGACGGCGCCTCCCAGCTCGACGCCGGGGCGGCCAAACTGGCAGACGGGACCGGCCGCCTCGCTGCCGGCGCCACTCAGTTGAAAGCCGGGACCGACCAGCTGAAGGCGGGTACCAACCAGCTGAAGGGCTACCGCGGAGCGAACAACAATCCTGAAGCCGGCACCGGAACCGCCGCGCTGGCCCAGGCGCTTGAGCTGTTGCAGGCGGCCGCCAACGACCCGGTCCAGGGGCTCGTGCCGCTGGCTGTGGTCAAGGACAAGATTGCGAAGATCCTCGCCGGCGCCCAGCGGCTGGATGCCGGCGCGTCACAGCTCCAAGGCGGCGCGGGCCAGCTCCAGTCCGGCGCCGGCCAGCTGGAGGCCGGGAGCGCCCAGTTGAACACCGGCGCGGGCCAGCTCCACGCCGGAACCGGGAAGCTAACGGCCGGATTCGCCACCCTGGCCGGCAAACTCAACAGCCGCGATCCCAACAGCCCCGGCGTCGTCCTGGGCACCGAACTGCTGGCGGCCGGCACAGCCAAGATCCGGGTCGGCATGGACGGCGTTCCGGGCGATCCCGAACACCCCGGCCTGCTCAAGGCCACCGCCAGGATGACTGATGGAACCTCCCGGCTGGCGGACGGCACGCAGGCGCTGCACACCGGAATTGCCGGGGACCCCGCGGATCCGGCCAACCCCGGCCTGCTGAAGGGCTCCACGGCCCTCGCCAGCGGAGCATCGCAGCTCTCCGAGGGCAGCACCAAGCTGGCCTCGGGCTCCACCCAGCTGTCCACCGGCGCCGGCAAGCTCGCCGACGGGAACGCCCGGCTGGCGGCAGGCACTGGAACGCTGTACTCCAGCGCAGCTGCGGTGTCGCCGTCGAACATGATCAAGGCTGACGTGGCAGTGGCCCTGGGTCTCGTGGCGCTCCTCGGACTGGGCGCCGTGGGCGCCTACCTGGCGCTGCGGAACCGGCGACTGGCACAGGAACGGCGTCTCGCGCAGGAAGCGGCTTAGCGCGTCACGCAGACGGCCCCGCCGGAGGATTGGATCCTCCGGCGGGGCCGTTTTGTTGTGGCGACAGGCGCCGGCAAGCTCACGCCAGCAACTCCAGCAGCGAACCGATCTCGCGCCCGGAGAAGCCTGCGGCGGGCTCCCCGCCGCGGTTCAGCCACACGCCCAGCAGGCCCGCCGCCGTCGAGCCTTCCGCGTCGAGAAGCCGGTTGTCGCCGACGTACAGCGTTTCGCCGGCCCCGGTTCCGAGCCGGCGCACTCCTTCGAGGTAGATCGCGGGATCCGGCTTGGGCACGCCGACCGTGTCCGTGCCCACGAGGACGCCGATGCGCCCCAGCCCGGCGGCGTCAAGCTTCACCCGCTGGTAGTCGTGCACATTGTTGCTCACCGCCCCGTACGGAACGCCGGCGGCGTCGAGCGCGTCCAGCAGCGGCGCCACGTCGTCAAAGGCACGGATGTAGCTGTGCTGGCGGCTGGCGTAGGAGCTCACCCAGTGGTGGGCCTGCTCGCCCTCCTCGAGTTCGACGCCGAAGTGCCCCAGCGCGGCCCGGCCGCGCAGCAGCCGTTGTTCGTTGAAGCTCAGTTCGCCGGCCAGGTAGCGGTCGTAGAAATGGGTCGTCTCCCGCGTGAAGATCCGCCCGAACCGCTCCCAGCCGGCCTCGTCGAGACCGGGAAGGAGGTGCTCGCTGACATCCCGCAGGGCGGTCGTCATCGCGAACTCGAGGTCCACGAGGGTGTCGTCGATGTCGAATAGCACCCCGCGGATGCCGTCCAGACCGGCGGCGAGGATCCCGCTCCCGGACCCGGACCCGCCGTTCATCAGCCGCGGAACGCGCGCAGGCGGGCCAGGGACGAATCCTTGCCCAGGATGACCATGGACTCGAACAGCGGCGGCGAGATCCGGCGCCCGGAGATGGCCGTGCGGACCGGGCCGAACGCCAGGCGCGGTTTCACGCCCAGGCCTTCCACCAGGGCCTCCTTGAGGGCGGCCTGGATGTTGTCCGCGGTCCAGTCGGCCACGGGTTCCAGCGCTGCCAGGGCCGCGTCGAGCACCTCGGTCAGGTTCTCCGGGAGGCCCTTGCGGGCGTCGTCGGCGACGTCGATCGCGTCGTCGGCCTTGAACAGGAAGGCCAGCATCTCAGGCGCTTCGCCGAGCAGCGAGATGCGCTCCTGGATCAGCGGCGCTGCTTCCGCGAGGATCTCCTCCTCACGGGCGCTCAGCTGCTCCCCGACCAGGCCGGCGGACTGCAGGTAGGGAACCAGGCGGCCGCGGAAGTCCTCCGGGTCCAGCATGCGGATGTGCGTGCCGTTAATCGCTTCGGCCTTCTTGATGTCGAAGCGGGCCGGGTTGGCCAGCACGTCATTGACGTCGAAGTTTTCGATCAGCTGTCCAACGGTGAAGATGTCCTCGTCCGCGGAGAGGCTCCAGCCCAGCAGGGACAGGTAGTTCAGCAGGCCTTCGGGAATGAAGCCGCGGTCCCGGAGCAGGAAGAGGTTGGACTGTGGGTCGCGCTTGGAGAGCTTCTTGTTGCCCTCGCCCATGACGTACGGCAGGTGCCCGAAGACCGGCAGGTAGCTGGCGACGCCGATCTCCATGAGCGCGCGGATCAGGACGACCTGGCGGGGCGTGGAGGAGAGCAGGTCCTCGCCGCGCAGCACGTGCGTGATACCCATCAGGGCGTCGTCGACCGGGTTGACCAGGGTGTAGAGCGGCGAGCCGTCGGCACGGACGATCACGTAGTCGGGGATGCTGCCGGCCTTGAAGGTGATCTCGCCACGGACCATGTCGGTGAAGGTGACGTCCTCGTCGGGCATCCGCACGCGCAGTACGGGCTTGCGGCCCTCGGCCTTGAACGCAGCGAGCTGTTCCTCGGACAGGTTCCGGTCGAAGTTGTCGTAGCCCAGCTTGGGGTCGCGGCCGGCGGCGCGGTGGCGGGCTTCGACTTCCTCCGGGGACGAGTAGCACTCGTAGGCGTAGCCGGCCTCCAGGAGCTTGGCCACGACGTCCTTGTAGAGGTCCAGGCGCTGGGACTGGCGGTACGGCTCGTGCGGGCCGCCCACTTCCACGCCCTCTTCCCAGCTGATGCCGAGCCACTTGAGCGCCTCGAGCAGCTGCTGGTAGCTCTCCTCCGAGTCGCGTGCCGCGTCCGTGTCCTCGATGCGGAACACGAAGGTGCCCTTGGTGTGCTTCGCGTGAGCCCAGTTGAAGAGGGCCGTGCGGATCAAGCCGACGTGCGGGGTGCCGGTCGGCGACGGGCAGAACCGGACGCGGACCGGGGTTTCGGCGGTGACTTCACGGGTCATTTCCGTGGTGGCGGTGCTGGAGGCGGCGTCGGGCGCAGAAGGAGTAGTCATAGTGGTACCAACTTTACCGCGTGCCCGCCGTCGGATTCCGCTGCGGAAACGGACAGCCGCACCGTGGGTCCACGGTGCGGCTGTCCGAAATCGGCGCGGTTTTGTTCCGCGCTGGGCGGTTAGCGGCGGACCACCGGGTTGGAGAGGCGGCCGATGCCCTCGATCTCGACCTCGAACCGGTCTCCTGCCTTGACCAGGCCGACGCCGGCCGGGGTGCCGGTCATGATGACGTCGCCGGGGAGCAGGGTGAAGGCCTGCGAGACGATGGAAACGAGTTCGCGGACGCCGCGGATCATCTGGCTGGTGCTGCCGTCCTGGCGGAGCTCGCCGTTAAGCCGGCCCTGGATCTGCAGGTCCTCGGTGTCCAGTTCGGTCTCGATCCACGGCCCCAGCGGCGCCGAGGTGTCAAAGCCCTTCGCCCGTGCCCACTGCAGGTCGGTCTTCTGGACGTCCCGGGCGGTGAGGTCGTTGCCGCAGGTGTAGCCGAAGACGACGTCGTCGACGCGCTCCTCCGGGACGTCCTTGCAGATCCGGCCGATCACGACGCAGAGCTCGGCTTCGAAGGAGACCTCCTCGGAGAACTCCGGCAGGATGATTGGATCGTTGGGCCCGATCACCGAGGTGTTGGGCTTGAGGAAGAGCAGCGGCTGCGCCGGCACCTCGTTGCCGAGCTCGCGGGCGTGTTCCACAAAGTTGCGCCCGACGCCGATGACCTTGCTGCGCGGGATGATCGGGGCGAGGAGGCGGACGTCCTCCAGCTTGTGCTTGACGGCGGTCCGCTCCACACCGTGGAAGAAGGGGTCACCATTGATGACAGTGACTTCCTCACTGCCGGGCTGGCCCTCAACAATGCCGTACATGGGATCAGAATCGACTACAAACCGGGCGATACGCATGGTTCCTAGCGTACCGTCTCAGGCGGCAAGCCCCGGGCTGCGCGATTCAGGAGGGGCCACGTGAGCGCAGGTAATCGAGTTGGGCGGCGACGGACAGTTCCGCCGCGGGCCGGACAGCCGGGTCGACGGCGGCGTAGACGGCGTCGGCCACTTCTTCGACGCCCGCCTCCGCTCCGAGCCCGGCGAGGGCGGCGCGGATCTGGGCCAAGCGGTCCTGCCGGTGGTCCCGGTAGGCGCGGACGATGCTGTCCAGCGCCGGAAGCATGGGGCCGTGGGCGGGCAGGACGGTGGCCGGACCCAGGCTTTCCAGCCGGTCCAGGGACTCGAGGTAGTCCCCCAGCTTGCCGTCGGGGTAATCCAGGACGGTGGTGCCGACGCCTAAGATCGTGTCCCCGGTGAGGACGGCGCCGTGGGCTCCGTCCTGGGGCAGGTGGAAGCAAACCGAGTCGGAGGTGTGGCCAGGTGTCGCCAGCACACGGATTTCCACCCCGGCGGCATGCAGCACCTCGCCCTCCCGAAGCGGCTCTCCCCCGTGGCAGTGTGCGGGGTCTGCGGCGCGGACGGGGGCTCCGGTGAGTTCGGCGAAGCGTGCCGCGGCCGCGGTGTGGTCGGCGTGGCGGTGCGTAATGAGGATCAGTTCGACGGCGCCGTACTGGGTCAGTTCGCGCAGGTGGTCTTCGTCGAGGGGTCCCGGATCCACCACCACGACGCCGGCCGAGCCGGGGGCGGCCACGACGTAGGAGTTGGTGCCGTGCAGGCTCATCGGACCCGGGTTCGGGGCAAGGCGGAACCGCGTCAGCTCGGTGCTGCGGACCAGGGCGCGGGCATCATCGGGAATCACTCTTCCATCTTCCCACCGGGGACGCTCAAAGGAGCAGCAGGACGACAATGACGGCGGGCAGAAGGGCCTCGGCGAGGGCGCTGGCCCAGAGCCGGCGCTCGGACAGGACCAGAATGATGCCCAGCAGGACGTGGCCGACGGCGGTGAATAACAGGAGGGTTCGGCCGGCCGCCGGCTCCGCACCGGTCAGCATGAGCGCACCGATAATCGCGCCCACGCCCCAGATCATGTTGTAGAAGCCGAGGTTGAAGGTCCACATCCGCACCGCCGCGACGTCTTCCGGTTCGATCAGGAAGAGCCGGTAGAACCGCTGTTCACGGAAGAAAAACGACTCCAGGATGCCGACGGCGATCAGGACGATCCCGAAAACGATGCCCAGAACCTGTATCAGCCCAGTCATGGCTCCAGTGTGGCGCTGCGGCCGGCAGGAAAACAGGGACTTCCGGACCTTAAGGGTGTGTTGGCTGGCGGCCGCAAACTGCGGCGGCCCGCACCCGAAGGTGCGGACCGCCGTCGTACTTGTTGCTGCGGGCTACGCCAGGCGGGTCAGCCAGCCGTGCGTGTCCTCCACGGTCCCGGTCTGGATGCCGAGCAGCTGCTGGCGGATGGCCATGGTGGTCTCGCCGGCCTTGGCGTCCTCGGAGCCGATGAACTCGGTATCGTCCTTGAGCACGCCGATCGGGGTGATGACGGCTGCGGTGCCGCAGGCGAAGACCTCGGTGATCTCGCCGGAGGCGACGCCGTCGCGCCACTCATCCAGGGTGATCTTGCGCTCGGTGACCTCGCGGCCCATGTCCCGGGCGACCTGCATCACGGAGGAGCGGGTGACGCCCTCCAGGATGGTCCCGGACAGCGCGGGGGTCACCAGCGAGCCGTCCTTCATCACGAAGAAGACGTTCATTCCGCCGAGTTCCTCGACGGCGTTGTCGTTGAACTGGTCCAGGAACAGGACCTGCTTGCAGCCGTGCGCCTCGGCTTCCTGCTGCGCAATGAGGGAGGCTGCATAGTTGCCGCCGCACTTGGCGGCGCCGGTGCCGCCGCGGCCGGCACGGGCGTATTCGCGGGAGATCCAGATGGAAACCGGCTTCAGTTCGCCGCCGAAGTAGTTGCCGGCCGGAGAGGCGATGACGCGGAACGACACTTCGCGGGCAGCCCGGACGCCCAGGAAGGCCTCGGTAGCGATCATGAAGGGGCGCAGGTAGAGGGCCTCGCCGTCGCCGGAAGGGACCCATTCCCGGTCCACGGACACGAGCTCGCGGATGGCGGTAAGGAAGTATTCCTCCGGAAGCTCCGGGAGGGCGAGCCGGCGCGCAGACTTGTTCAGGCGCGCGGCGTTTGCTTCGGGCCGGAACGTCCAGATGGAGCCGTCGGCGTGGCGGTAGGCCTTGAGCCCTTCGAAGATCTCCTGGCCGTAGTGAAGGACCGCTGCGGAAGGATCAAGCATGATGGGACCGTAGGGTTCGATCCGCGGATCGTGCCAGCCGCCTTTGCCCTCGGCGTCGACGCTGTAGTCGACGATCGCGGTGTGGTCGGTGAAATGGTCGCCGAATCCCGGGTTGGCCAGGATGGCTGCACGCTCTTCAGCGGACTTCGGGGTTGCCGAGAGCCGCTGGCTGAATTCGACGCCATGGGCAGTCTGGGTCATGGTTCCTCCACGGTCGGCTGCCTGGTGTATGAACGCGGTTCATCCTCGGACCACGGCAGCATTTTGGTGATTCGCAACAAGCTTACGCCCGGGTGTCAGAGGGCGGCGGCGATCGCGTCGCCGATGGCGGCGGTGCTCCGGTAACTGCCGTCCCGGCTTTCGACGTCGGCGGCCACGGCCGCCTCGATCTTCCGTGCCGCAGTTGCGTAGCCCAGGTGGTCCAGCAACAGCGCTGCGGACAGGATGGCCGCGCTGGGGTCGGCCTTCTGCTGGCCGGCAATGTCCGGCGCCGATCCGTGGACCGGCTCGAACATGGACGGCGCGGTGCGGTCCATGTTGATGTTGCCCGAGGCTGCGAGGCCGATGCCGCCGGTGATAGCGGCGGCAAGGTCGGTGAGGATGTCACCGAAGAGGTTGTCCGTGACGATGACGTCGAAGCGCGCCGGGTCGGTGACCATGAAGATCGTGGCAGCATCCACGTGCAGGTAATCGTGGCTGACCTCGGGGAATTCCTGCGCCACTGCTTCCACGGTCCGCTTCCAGAGGTGCCCGGCGAAGACCAGGACGTTGTGCTTGTGCACCAGGGTCAGCTTCTTGCGCGGGCGCTCGTTGGCGCGGCGGAAGGCATCCCGGACCACACGCTCCACACCGTGGGCGGTGTTCAGCGAGACTTCGGTGGCCACCTCGTGCGGGGTGCCGGCCCGCAGCGTCCCGCCGTTGCCGACGTACGGCCCCTCGGTGCCTTCACGGACCACGATGAAGTCGATGTTGCCCGGGTTCGCGAGCGGGCTGCCGACGCCTGCGTACAGCCGGGAGGGGCGCAGATTCACGAAGTGGTCCAGGCTAAAGCGCAGCTTGAGCAGCAGTTCGCGTTCGATGATCCCGGAGGGGATCCGGGTGTCGCCGGGGGCGGCTCCCACCGCGCCAAAGAGAATGGCGTCCCGGGTACGGAGGTCGGCGAGGGTTTCTGCCGGCAGCGTCTCCCCCGTCTCCAGCCAGTGCTGGGCGCCGAGCTTGTAGTGGGTCTGCTTCAGGTCGATGCCTTCGGCGGCGGCGGCCTTCTCCAGGACCTTTAGCGCCTCGGCGGTAACTTCCGGGCCGATGCCGTCGCCGGGGATGACTGCGAGATCAATCGTGGATGCGCTCATGTTTTCAGGGTAGCCAAGGCATCCACATGCTGGTCAAATTGTCTCAATATTCGGAAGGGCGGCGGGGGATCCTCAGCCGGCCGCAACCGGGGACGCGACCACGGTCACGTTCTTTCCCCAGAGGTCCCCGGTATAGCAGGAAATCAGCACCAGTCGATTGGGGACGACGGACCAGATGGGGCTGTCCTTCAGGCCCGACTTGAGGTAGGTGGTCACGGAATCCACCTTGTAGGTGATGACGCCGGTGGCCGTCTGTACAGTCAATTTGTCGCCGGGTGCGGCCATGGTGCTCAGGTGGTTGAAAGGCGCGTCGACGCCCTGCCAGCTGTGGCCGACGACGTAGGTGGTGTTTGTCGACCCGACACCTGGCACGCCGAAGGGGGTGAGCCAGTAGCCGTCCATGGTTTCGGGAGGAACGATGCTCTGGCTTGCAGCTTCACTCTGGCTTGGCTGCAGGGGATGAATCACGACGTCCATCCGTGCTGCGGGATAGGAAATGCGCTGAGGAGCGGCCGCAGCCGGGCCCGGCACCGGCGGGGCGGTGCGTCGGACGGCCGCCTTGGGGGCTGCTTTTTGTGGAGCAGACGAGGTGGGTCCAGGGGCGGACGGAACCGGGCTTTGCGCTGCTGCGGTGGCCGTAGGAATGGGTCCCGCTGCGGGCCCGGCGGCGCCGCTACCTCCGGCATTGAGACCGAAGGCCGCGTAGACCAGCCACGCCGCCAGCAGCCCAACGATGCAGGCGAACAGCACCAGTTTGTCCCGGCCACCCAGCAGCAGTCCACGCGGTGCCGTCTCGACGGAATGATCGGCATTACGGCGAAGGGCCATGAGAGCTCCTGGTGCAGTGCTTGCTCGAGGGCAGTAGCTGTGCGGGCCGGCTGCACAACGGCAACCGGCCCGCATCTTTCCTTAGCTGTTGGCGTTACCGCTCCGGACCATGCCCCGGAGCAGGGCCGTTGCGGCCCCCGCTGTCAGGAGTCCGGTCAGCACGGAGAGCCAAAGCGGAATTCCGGCACTGGGAGTGCCGGCCACCGCCGTCTGGACGTTGAAGCCCATGTTGACCACGGGAGCACCCTGGGCCGCGCCGGTCGGCGGTGCCACAGGCTTCGCTGCGGGCGGCGCTGCGGGCTTCACAGCCGGCGGGTTCTTGGGCTCGTGTGCCGGCGGATCCTCACACTCGTCCTTGTCCCACTTGCCCGGCCAGTCGCAGTCATCGCCGTGGTGATGACCCTTGTCGCCCTTGTCCCACTTGTTCGGCCAGTCGGCGCGGTCTCCCCTGTCTCCATGGTCGCTCTTGTCACCGCGGTCGCCCTTGTCCCACTTGTTCTGCCAGTCGGCGCGGTCGGCCGTGTCGCCATGGTCGCCCCTATCCCACCTGCCCGGCCAGCCGGCGTGGTTTCCCTTGTCGCCACGGTCACCCGGCTCGCACTTATCGTCCTTGCCGGGCCAGTTTGCGTGGTCGCCATGGTCGCCCTTGTCGCCGTGGTCGCCGTGCTCGCCATGGTCGCCCTTGTCGCCCGGCTTGTGCGAGCCGTCCGGCTTGTCACCCGGCTTGTCACCCGGCTTGTGCGAGCCGTCCGGCTTGTCACCCGGCTTGTCACCCGGCTGGTGCGAGCCGTCCGGCTTGTCACCCGGCTGGTGCGAATTGTCTGGCGTTCCGCCGTTTGCCGGCGGGTTGGTCACCGGAACGGTCGGAGTCTCTGGAGTCCCGCCGTTGGCCGGCGGATCGGCCACTGGCGGGATCGTCACGGGCCCCGGCAGGGGGTCCGGCTTCTCCGAGTTGTCCGGCGTACCCGAGGCCACGGGCGGGATGGTCACCGGACCCGGCAGCGCATCCGGCGCCCCCGCGATGTCCGGTGCCCCCGCGATGTCCGGTGCGCCCGGGTTGTCGGGCTGGCCGGCGCCAGGCGCCTGGCCAGGGCCGCCCGTGCCGGGCGAGGATGTCACTTCCCCGCTCCCGGTGTCACCGCCGCCGACAGCAGCGGCGTTGGCCGTGCCCGCTGAACCCAGCAGTGCCAGACCTAAAATCCCCATTGTTGCGATAGTTCGTCTCATTTTTGGTTGCTCCATCACGAGTCGACTTTCGACCTGACGGCACCCAGCGGAGCAACATCGGCGACCGGGTGTGCGAGTCCCGGTCTGGAACATTGAGGGTGAGTGATGAGTTACTCCCCCAAGGGCTTCATCAGACCGCTAACGCCGTAACCGTATGCCGGGGCAACTCGGAGAGTCCCGAGTAATCTCTGCCCGCTTTCACTCCCGGAGCACCCGTTACGAAAGGGAAACTACTTGGGCGCAAGAAAGCGAGGTGACAGTTCACGGCGGTGTTCCGGGCGAACACTGCCGTGAACTGTCACCTCGCGGGGTGGTGCGGGGGATCAGCTGGGGCTACGCCTCTGCGGGCTCCTCGTACTTGGGAAACACCGGGGCCGGGGCGGGCAACGGCGTCCCGGCCTCGATCGGGGTCTCCAGGGCAGCGAAGTCGCGGGCTTCCCCTTCGGACTGGCCCAGGCTGTCAAGGATGGCCGCGGCCGCCGTCGGCATGACCGGCTGGGCGAGGATGGCGACGATCCGCAACACTTCGAGGGTGACGTACAGAACGGTGTTCATGCGTTCGACGTCGGTCTTCCGAAGCACCCACGGAGCCTGCTCGGCGAAGTAGGCATTGGTGTCGCCGAGCACGTTCCAGATGGCTTCGAGCGCGCGGCTGAATTCCTGCTTCTCGAACGCTGCGCGGGCGATGCCCAGCAGGCCCATGGCCTGGCCCAGCAGTGCGGCGTCCTCTGCGCTGAAGCCGGCCGGGACCGGGACGCGGCCCTCGCAGTTCTTCGCCACCATGGACAGGGAACGCTGCGCCAGGTTGCCGAAGTTGTTCGCCAGGTCCGAGTTCATCCGACCGACAATCGCGTCGTGGCTGTAGTTGCCGTCAGCGCCGAACGGCACCTCTCGGAGCAGGAAGAAGCGGACCTGGTCCAGTCCGTACTGCGCCACCCAGTCAGCCGGCGCCACCACGTTGCCCAGCGACTTGGACATCTTGATGCCCTGGTTGTGCAGGTGGCCATGGATCATCACACGCTTGGGCAGTTCCAGCCCGGCGGACATCAGGAATGCCGGCCAGTACACAGCGTGGAACCGGGAGATGTCCTTGCCGATCACGTGGACGTCGGCGGGCCAGTACTTCCGGAAGCTCTCCGAACCCGTGTCCGGGAAGCCGACGCCGGTCAGGTAATTGGTCAGCGCGTCGACCCAGACGTACATGACGTGGTCCGGGTTGCCCGGCACCGGCACACCCCATTTGAAGGACGTCCGGCTGATCGAGAGGTCCTCGAGGCCGCCCTTGACGAAACTGATGACCTCGTTGAAGCGGCTGTGCGGGGCGCCGAAGTCCGGGTGGTCCGCGTAGAGGGCCAGCAGCCTGTCCTGATAGGCCGAGAGCTTGAAGAAGTAGCTCTCCTCCTCGGTCCAGGTCACCTCGGTGCCGGTTTCGGAGGCGTAGCGGAGGCCGTCTTCACGGACCTCGGTCTCGTCCTCGACGAAGTAGCGCTCGTCGCGGACCGAGTACCAGCCGGCGTACTTGGAGAGGTAGATGTCTCCGTTGGCTTCCATCCGCTGCCAGAGCGCCTTGGCCGCCTCGTAGTGGTCCGGGTCCGTGGTACGGATGAAGCGGCTGAGCGAGATGCCCAGATCATCGCTCATCTGGCGGAACGCGGCCGAGTTGCGGTCGGCAAGCTCCTTGACCGGGATGCCTTCCTTTTCCGCCGTCTGCTGCATCTTCAGGCCGTGCTCGTCGGTGCCGGTCATGAAGAACACGTCATAGCCGTCCAGCCGCTTGAACCGCGCCATCGCGTCGGTGGCGATGACCTCGTAGGCGTGGCCGATGTGCGGCACGCCGTTGGGGTAGCTGATGGCCGTGGTGATGTAGAACGGGGTTTTTTCGGAAGGCGTCACGTTATTAACCTAGATCAGTTCGGTCAGGGTATCGCTCTGGCGGACAAGTTCGTGGTCGTGTGAAGCGACCAGGACGGCGATGCCGTCCGACGTCGTGTCCTTGAGGATGCTGATGATGCGGTTGGCCGAGGTGCGGTCCAGGCTCGCGGTGGGCTCGTCGACCACCAGCACGCGGGTGCCGAGGATCAAGGCCCGGGCGATTGCGACGCGCTGGCGTTCGCCGCCGGAGAGCTGGGCGGGACGGTGGCGCATGCGCCGGCCCAGGCCGACGAGGTCCAGGAGGTCCTTGGCCATGTCGCGGCGCTGTTCCACTTCGCCGTCGGGGACGGCCGGAAGCAGCACGTTCTCCAGCGCGCTCATGCCGTCAATCAGGGCGCCGCCCTGGTCGACGTACCCGATCAGCGCACGGCGGCGGTCGGCGATTTCGTCGTCGCCCATGGTTTCGAGCGAGTCGCCTTCCCAGAACACCCGGCCCGACGTCGGCAGGGTCAGGCCCGCGCCGACGGTCAGGATGCTGGTCTTGCCCGAGCCGGAGCGGCCGGCGACACAGTGCATTTCGCCGGCGTGCAGCGTCATGTTGAAGTCGTCGACGACGTTGACCGCCTCCGCGCCGCCCTTGCCGCCGCCGTAGTGGATGGTGATGTTGCTCAGTTCCAGCGGTGTGGCGTGGTCCGTGGCCTTCACGATCGTGTTGGCGCGGGTCTGGTGGCCGCCGTTCCCGGTGCTCTCCGGCATCCGGTTCCGGGCCGCCCTGGTCAGGTTCAGCTCGTTAGTCATTGGACCACTTTCGTTGCAATCGGAATCCAGCAAAGTACAGCCACGAGTCCGGCGATTCCGGCCCAGAGTGCGGCATAGGGGGCGAGGAGCAAGCCAATGCCCAGGGCGCCAAGGACACCCAGCGGCACGGCGATGGCTCCCACCATGGCATTTTCGAAGAAGCGGACCTGGCCCAGCATGTCCGGGTTCCAGCCCATCGCCTGCAGGATCCCGAGATACTGGCGCTTGGCCCCCAGTTCGAAGCGTCCGGTGACCATGGTCAACAGCAGGCCCACGGCGACGCCGGACACGCCCAGGATGATGCTCGGCATCGCGATACTGGCCGCGGCCAGTCCGCTGAGGGCGCTGGCGCCCGCGGCACGCGGAATGTCGATCAGCAGCGCGGCGAGTCCGCCCACCGCGGCACCGAAGACGCCGACGGCGACGGCGAGGGAGCCGGTGTTGAACTTGTTGGTGCTCAGCTGCCGGCTGGCGAAGGTCAGCGGCGAATCGACGGGGATGAGCCGTTCATCGTGCTGCGGTTCCTGGTCGATGACCTCCCGGTGCCGCAGCTGCTGCGCCGCGAAGTAGGCGGCGCCGCAGTAGAGGACCAGGACCGAAGCGGAGACGACCGCGGTGGCAGGGTTCCAGCTGAGCAGGCTCAGGGCGATCCCGGCGACGGCCAGCAGTGCCGCGCCGACGCCGAACTCGGCGAGCACCCAGGACCGGATCTTGCGTTGCGTCCAGCCCATGGCCCGGAGCGTTCCGGCCTCGCGGCGGCGCTTGCGGACATAGCTGACGGTGGAGGCGCCGGTGAGCAGGGCGGCCCCGCACAGGGTCAGGAAGAGCAGGGTGAGGTTGGTGCCGGTCAGCGAGCCGGAGACCGCGTCGGCGGCGTCCTGGCGAACCCAGGACTGCTGCACGGTGCCCAGCGGCGACTCCTTGCCGGCGTCGTCCTTGGAGTAGCCGGGCACGAAGATGCTGGCGTCCTCGCGGGCCGAGCCTGCAACCACGGTCGCCTGCAGGCCCATGTCGCGGATCTCGCTGGCAAGCTTCTCGACCTCGGGCTGGGCCTGCTTCCAGCTGCCGTCGACCTTGGCACGGACGCGCACGGCGTCGATCACGGAGGCGTTCTTCTCGTAGCCGCGGGCCGCGGCCAGGCCGTAGTAGTCGGTGATGGCGCCGGCCGACTGGCTGACCAGGCCGGTACCGCTGAGTGAAGGCTTGAGGGCGGTCTTTTCGACGTCCTTGCCGTCGGCGTCCTTGGTCAGGGTGAACGGGGTCGGGTCATAGCCGCCGAGCGGAAGCCGGTTGACGTCGCCGGCCGCTTCCTGGACCTTGGCTGGATCGAAGGTGCCGTAGACCATGGCCAGCGGGGTGGCGGGCTTCTTCCCGGTCGCAAGGTTTTCGCGGTAGGAGCGCTCGTCGACCGGGGTGCGCTGCGTCTGGTCCACCGGGGCGTCGTTGGCGCCCTTCTCCGGCAGCCGGTTGACGGTGACCCAGTCGCCCGGGACCGCGGACTTGTCGACGGCGCCGTTGCCGGCCGTCTTTCCGTCCTTGTACTTGGGCGCGGCGGCGAAGTCGGTGCTCCAGGTCGCGGGGTTGTAGAGGCCCTGGCCGAAGCTGCCGGTGTCGCCGAGCAGCTTGGAGAGGTCCTTGGATCCGGGCCACTCCAGGGCGAACGGGGACTTGGAGACGAAGGGAAGGTAGTCCTTGTCCAGTGAGCGGGTCACGGTGCCGACGTCCTTGGTGACGTTGCCGGCGTCGTCGATTTCCTCGATCTTGACGGAGTACTTGAGGTCAAGGGAGGTGCCGGACCGGACGATCAGCGGAATCGCCTGCGAATCGTCGGTCAGCTGACCGGCGCGCTTGGCCTGCTGGTACTGCGTCATCAGCGGGGCCCAGTACTTCAGCTTGACGCCAAGGAAGTCGGGGCCTTCCTTGAGCTGTTCCATGCTGATGCCGCTGGTGAAGAGGCTTTCGAAGTGGCGGCCGATCGCGCCGGCATTGCGGGCGTCGGCCGGGGGCGCCTTCTCCAGCGGCGCGAGGAAGTCGCCGGAGCCGCCCAGGAGCGCGCGCTCCGAGACCGGATCGACGGCGACGACGGACTCGGTCACCTGCGGGGCCAGCGGCAGCGAAACCGAGAGGTTGAACAGGTTGTGCTCCGAGCCGCCGGCCGGGGCGGGGAACTTGATTCCGGTCTCGCCTTCCGGGCCCGCGATCCGGACGTTCTTGCCGCCGGCCACTTCCTCTTCGATGAGCTTGGCCTTGCCGAGGGAGCCCTCGGCGGTCGTCTTGAACAGGGTCTGATCGGACGTGCCGTCCGACTTCACGGCACTGGCGGTGAGGCGGTATTTCTTGGCCGTGTCGCTCAGGACAGACTCGGCGGCGGGCCACTTGGACGGATCGGTGGCGCTGGGGTCACCGGCGGTGCCGGCCAGTCCGGCGTTGTAGCCGAGGTAGTCGGTAGCGTCGAGGCGCGGGGTTTCGAGGTTCTGCGAGACCCGGGAAACGAGGCTGATCGGAGCCGCGACCGAGGTGCCGGAAAGCTTGCGGATGGAGTCCAGCTGTTCGAAGCTGATGCCGCCCTGGCCGGTGGCGATTTCGGGCTGCATGAGCCCGCCGTTGTCGTCGGCCTTGGCCTGGACGAGGACGTCGTAGAGCCCCCGGGAGTTCTGGTCAACGGTGCGGTTCAGCGCGGCCTGCGACTGGCCCTGCACCAGCACGGACAGGCACATGGCCACGATCAAAATGGACGCGGTCAGCAAAAGCACTCTGCTTCTGATGAACCTCTGGACGGCGTTCATTGGGCTCCTGAAAGCTGGATTGCGTGCGCACACCGCTGTTCATTCCGCGCGGAAATGAAGGCGTCCCCGGCCGGGTGTGCAAAAGTAAAGGCCGGTCTGCCGGCCAAATCCGAAATTCGGACCTAGCCATTGTACGCAGACCGGCCGCTCATTCGTGGCCGCCTGCGACGGTGTTGCCGCCGCAGGCGCCCACGCTGGGGACCTAGTCCTCGAGGTCGACCTCGCGGACCATATCGGCGCCGATTCCGGCCTTGATCGCTTCCAGCACCTGCTGCGGCACGGAGCTGTCGATGGTCAGGAGCGCAAGCACCTGGCCGCCCTCCGCCTGCCGCGCCACCTGCATGCCGGCGATGTTGATGTTGTTCATGCCGAGGATGTGCCCGATCGTGCCGATCACGCCCGGACGGTCCGAATAAGCCACCACCACGAGGTGTTCGCTGATCGGGATTTCGACCTCGAAACCGTTGATTCCGACGAGCTTCTGGATCTGCTTGGGCCCGGTCAGCGTGCCGGCCACCGAGATCTGGCTGCCGTCGCTCAGGGCCCCCCGCAGGGTCAGGACGTTGCGGTAGGACTCCGTGTCCGGGGTGGTGATGAGCCGGACGTTGATCCCCCGCTGCTCGGCGATCACGGGCGCGTTGACGTACGAGACCTGTTCGGTCACGACGTCGGCGAAGATGCCCTTGAGGGCCGCGAGTTCGAGGACCTTGACGTCCAGCGAGGAGATTTCGCCGGCCACCTCCACGTCGAACTGGGTCAGCGAAGCGTGGGTCATTGCGGTGAAGATCCGGCCCAGCTTCTCGATCAGCGGGATCCCGGGGCGCACGTCCGGGGCAATGACGCCGCCGGCTACGTTCACGGCGTCTGGCACCAATTCGCCGGCGAGGGCCTGGCGGACGGACTTGGCAACGGAGACGCCTGCCTTTTCCTGGGCCTCGTCGGTGGACGCGCCCAGGTGCGGGGTCACCACGACGTTGTCGAGCTTGAAGAACGGCAGGTCGGTGCTGGGCTCCTTGACGAACACGTCGACGCCGGCGCCGGCGATCTCGCCGGACTCCAGTGCCGCGTACAGGGCTTCCTCATCCACCAGGCCGCCGCGGGCGACGTTGACGACGTACGCGCTGCTCTTCATCTTCTTGAAGGCCTCCGCGCCGAGCATGCCGACGGTCTCGGGCGTCTTGGGCATGTGGATGGTGATGAAGTCCGACTGGGCCAGGAGCTCGTCCAGGGTCACCAGCTGCACGCCGAGCTGGGCGGCGCGGGCGGAGGTGATGTAGGGGTCGTACGCGAGGATCTTGGTGTCGAAGCCCTTCAGGCGGGCCGCGACGAGGGCGCCGATCCGGCCGAGGCCGATGATGCCAATCTTCTTCTCGAAGAGCTCCGTGCCGGTGTACTTGGAGCGCTTCCACTCGCCGTCCTTGAGCGCGGCGGAGGCCTGCGGGATGTGGCGGGCGAGGCTGAGGATGTGGCCGACGGTGAGTTCGGCGGCAGAGACGATGTTCGACGTCGGGGCGTTGACCACCATGACGCCGGCCTGGGTGGCGGCCTTGATGTCGACGTTGTCCAGGCCCACGCCGGCGCGGGCGATCACCTTGAGGTTCTTCGCGGCGGCGATGGCCTCGGCGTCCACCTGGGTGGCGGAGCGGATCAGGATCGCGTCGACGTCGGCGATCGCGGAGAGCAGCTGGGAACGGTCGGCTCCGTCGGTCTGGCGGATTTCAAAGTCCGGGCCGAGGGCCTCGACTGTGGCGGGCGAAAGTTCCTCAGCGAGGAGTACGACAGGTTTGGTGCTTGTCACCGGTGACCTCTTTAGCTCTCTTGTATTCAGGTGGGGATTTTGGTGAAACGTCGGTGGTGCAGATGTTGCGGGTGGTGCTGAACGCAGGGGAGCCGGACCCCGGTGCGGGTGTCCGGCTCCCCTGCCGGCCAGTTGCCTTAGCGGGCCACTGATCCTTCGGTGTAGTCGTCTTCGTTCTTGATCCAGGAGAACAGCTTGCGCAGTTCGCGGCCGGTGGCCTCGATCGGGTGGTCTTCACCCTTCTTGCGCAGGGCCTTGAACTCGGGGGCTCCGGCGTCCTGGTCGTCGATGAAGCGCTTGGCGAAGGTGCCGTCCTGGATGTCCTTGAGGACGGCCTTCATGTTTTCCTTCACCTCGGGGGTGATAACGCGCGGGCCGGAGACGTAGTCGCCGTATTCCGCGGTGTCAGAGACGCTCCAGCGCTGCTTGGCGATGCCGCCCTCGACCATCAGGTCGACGATCAGCTTGAGCTCGTGCAGCACCTCGAAGTAGGCAACCTCGGGCTTGTAGCCGGCCTCGGTGAGGGTCTCGAAGCCGTACATGATCAGCTGCGAGGCGCCGCCGCAGAGCACAGCCTGCTCGCCGAAGAGATCGGTTTCGGTCTCTTCGGTGAAGGTGGTCTCGATGACGCCGGCGCGGGTGCCGCCGATCGCCTTGGCGTAGGACAGGGCCAGTTCCTTGGCCTTGCCGGACGCGTTCTGCTCGACGGCGATCAGGTCCGGCACGCCGCGGCCGGCTTCGAACTCGCGGCGCACGATGTGGCCCGGTCCCTTGGGTGCGACGAGGGCGACGTCGACGTCGGCCGGCGGCTTGATGTAGCCGTAGCGGATGTTGAAGCCGTGTCCGAAGAACAGGGCGTCGCCGGCCTGCAGGTTCGGGGCGATGTCCTCGGCGTAGACGTGGCGCTGGACCTGGTCCGGGGTGAGGATCATGATGAGGTCTGCTTCGGCGACGGCGTCGGCGACGTTGAGAACGCGCAGGCCCTCGGCCTCGGCCTTGGCGCGGGACTTGGAGTCTTCCTTCAGGCCGACGCGGACGTCAACACCGGAATCGCGCAGGCTAAGGGCGTGGGCGTGGCCCTGGGAGCCGTAACCGATAACGGCGACGGTGCGGCCCTGGATGATCGACAGGTCGGCGTCGTCGTCGTAGAACATTTCAGTCACTGGGGTGTCTCCTTTGAATGGATTCTTTGGTGTTGTCTGGGGAAATTCAGGGTATTGCTGTGTTGCTGCAGGCTTGGCACGGCCGCCTAGGCGGAGCGCAGGGCCCGGTCGCTCATGGAACGGGACCCTCGGCCGACGGCCAGGGTGCCGGACTGCACGATTTCGCGGACGCCGAAGGGCTCCAGCACCGAAAGCAGTGCGGTGAGCTTGTCGGGGTGGCCCGTCGCCTCAATGACCACCGACTCTGTGGAGACGTCGACCACTGAGGCACGGAACAAGTCGGCTGCCTGGGTTACCTGCAGCCGGGTTGCGGCATCCGCACGTACCTTGACCAGGATGTGGTCGCGCTGTACGGAAGATTCGGGGGTGAGCTCGACGATCTTGATCACGTTGATCAGCTTGTTCAGCTGCTTGGTGACCTGTTCGATCAGCTCGCCGTCGGCGTCGACGACGACCGTCATCCGGGAGATGCCCGGAACCTCGGTCGGGCCGACGGCCAGGGAGTTGATGTTGAAGGCGCGCCGGGCGAAGAGGCTGGCGACGCGGGTCAGCACACCGGGTTTGTCTTCGACCAGAACGGAGAGTGTGTGGCGGGTCATGTTCAGTCCTCTTCTTCCCAGTCCGGGGTCATGTTGCGGGCAACCTGGATCTGGTCGTTGCTGACTCCGGCGGGAACCATCGGCCACACCATGGAGTTGGGGCTGACGACGAAGTCGATCACGACCGGGCGGTCATTGATTGCCAGTGCCTTCTGGATGGTGGCGTCGATGTCCTCGTCCCGTTCGCAGCGGAAGGAGGCGCAGCCGTAGGCGTCCGCCAGCTTGACGAAGTCCGGGATCCGGACGGTGTCATGGCCGGTGTTCAGGTCGGTGTTGGAGTAGCGGCCCTCGTAAAAGAGGGTCTGCCACTGGCGCACCATGCCCAGCGAGGAGTTGTTGATGACCGCCACCTTGATCGGGATCTTGTTGATGGCGCAGGTGGCGAGTTCCTGGTTGGTCATCTGGAAGCAGCCGTCGCCGTCGATCGCCCAGACCACGCGGTCCGGCTCCCCCACCTTGGCGCCCATCGCGGCCGGCACGGCGTAGCCCATGGTGCCGGCGCCGCCGGAGTTCAGCCAGGCGTGCGGGCGTTCGTACTTGATGAACTGCGAGGCCCACATCTGGTGCTGGCCGACGCCGGCGACATAGACGCCCTCGGGGCCGGTGAGGGCACCGATCCGCTCGATCACGCGCTGCGGTGCGCTGAGGCCGTCCTCGGGTTCGGTCCAGCCGAGCGGGTAGGTCTCCTTGAGGTTGTTCAGGAAGGCCCACCAGTTGCCGAGGTCCGGGGTGCCGGAGGCTTCGAACTGGAGGCGCAGGGCATCACTGAGCTCCGGGATGATCTCCTTGACTGAGCCCACGATCGGCACGTCGGCGGTGCGGTTCTTGGAGATCTCCGCCGGGTCGATGTCCGCGTGGATGACCTTGGCGTTCGGGGCGAAGGACTTCAGGATGCCGGTGACCCGGTCATCGAAGCGCGCACCGAGCGTGATCAGCAGATCGGATTGCTGCAGCGCGGTCACGGCGGACACCGTGCCGTGCATGCCTGGCATGCCGACGTGCTGCGGGTGTGAGTCCGGGAAGACGCCTCTGGCCATCAGCGTCGTAACCACCGGGGCGCCGGAGAGTTCGGCGAGTTCCCGCAGTTCCGCGGACGCGTGGGCCTTGACCACGCCGCCGCCGACGTACAGCACCGGCTTTTTGGCGGCCGCGATCAGCCTGGCCGCTTCACGGACCTGCTTGCTGTGGCCGCGGACCACCGGCCGGTAGCCGGGCAGGTCGATCTTGGGCGGCCAGGAGAAGGTCATCTGGCCCTGCTGGGCGTCCTTGGCCACGTCCACGAGGACGGGGCCGGGACGGCCGGTCGAGGCGAGGTGGAACGCCTCGGCCATCACGTGCGGGATGTCGTTGGGGTCGGTCACCAGGAAGGAGTGCTTGGTGATCGGCATGGTGATGCCGACGATGTCCGCCTCCTGAAAGGCATCGGTGCCGATGACTCCGCTGGAGACCTGCCCGGTGATGGCCACCATCGGCACGGAGTCCATGTGGGCGTCCATGATGGCGGTAACGAGGTTGGTGGCACCGGGGCCCGAGGTGGCGATGCAGACGCCAACCCGCCCGGTGACCATGGCATAGCCTTGCGCGGCGTGGCCGGCTCCCTGTTCGTGACGGACCAGAATGTGGTTCATTTTGGAGGCCATCAAGGGGTCATAGGTGGGCAGGATCGCGCCACCGGGCAAACCGAAAATGTCCTGGACGCCGAGTTCTTCGAGCGAGCGGACGATTGCTTGCGAGCCGGTCATCACCGTCGGGGGTACGACGTTGTTCGGCCCAAGGACGGGAGAGGCAGCAGCATGCTCGACGCCGGCGTCTGCCGGGCGTTCGATGCGTTCCGGAGCCTTGTGGGCTCCAGCGGACTTCGTGGCCATCAGCGAGGGGCTGATCGGCGATCCTTTGCTCATCGGACTCTTCCTTTGGTGGATCTACTGTGATCGTGGAACTACGGGTAATAAAAAAACCCCTCAGCCTTGGCGGCTCTTCGAGGGGTTTGCGCGTGACGGTTCGTTACCAGTCGGGCTATGGAGCCACGCGCTTGGTAAGTACGACGGAGACACCTGAAGTGACGCCAGCGGTAACGATCTCGATCATGAGTTCAGTTTTCCCTCTGAGCAAGACAGGTGTCAACGAGCCAAGCCCCTGTCTCACGATGTGGACTCCATTGTCCACTTTTTGAACGCCTCTCCCAAGTAGCTCGCATTAGTTGTCGTTATGGGGCCCCATAACGACAACTAATGCGAGCCAGTTGGGCAGGTATTACCCGCAGTAGGCGCCCGTGGAGGCGCTGTGGACGAGCTTGGCGTACTTGGCAAGCACGCCCTTGGTGAACTTGGCCGGCAGCGGCTCCCAGCCCACCTTGCGCGCTTCGAGCTCGGCGTCGTCCACCAGGAGGTCGAACGTCCGGGCCCCGATGTCCACCCGGATCCGGTCGCCGTCCTTGACGAAGGCGATGGGGCCGCCGTCGACCGCTTCCGGTGCGACGTGGCCGATGCACAGGCCCGTGGTTCCGCCGGAGAAGCGGCCGTCCGTGAGCAGCAGGACATCCTTGCCGAGGCCTGCGCCCTTGATCGCGCCCGTGATGGCGAGCATCTCGCGCATGCCCGGGCCGCCCTTGGGGCCCTCGTAGCGGATCACGACGACGTCGCCGGCCTTGATCTGGCCCTTGTCCAGTGCGTCCAGGGCGCCCTGTTCGCGCTCGAAAACGCGGGCGGTGCCTTCGAAGACGTCGGCGTCGAAGCCGGCGCTCTTCACGACGGCGCCTTCCGGAGCCATCGAACCGTGCAGGATGGTGATGCCGCCGGTCTTGTGGATCGGGTTGTCCATGGCGCGGAGCACCTTGCCGTCCGGGTCCGGCGGGTTGATCGAGGCGAGGTTCTCGGCGACGGTCTTGCCGGTCACGGTGAGGCAGTCGCCGTGCAGCAGGCCGGCGTCGAGCAGGGCCTTCATGATGACCGGGACGCCGCCGATCTTGTCGACGTCGGTCATCACGTAGCGGCCAAAGGGCTTGAGGTCGCCCAGGTGCGGGATCCTGTCGCCGATCCGGTTGAAGTCCTCAAGGCTCAGCTCGACCTCGGCCTCGCGGGCGATGGCCAGCAGGTGCAGCACCGCGTTTGTGGAGCCGCCGAAGGCCATGGTCACGGCGATCGCGTTCTCGAACGCCTTCTTGGTCATGATGTCGCGGGCGGTGATGCCAAGGCGCAACAGGTTGACGACGGCCTCGCCGGACTTGTGCGCGAAGACGTCGCGGCGGCGGTCGGCCGAGGGCGGGGCGGCGGAACCCGGAAGAGACATGCCCAGGGCCTCGCCGATGCAGGCCATGGTGTTGGCGGTGTACATGCCGCCACAGGCGCCTTCGCCCGGGCAGATGGCCCTTTCGATGCGGTCGAGGTCCTCGCGGCTCATCTTGCCCGCGGCGCAGGCGCCCACAGCCTCGAAGGCGTCAATCAGCGTGACTTCCTTCTCGGAGCCGTCTTCGAGCTTGACCCAGCCGGGCATGATCGAGCCTGCGTACAGGAAGACGCTGGACAGGTCCAGGCGGGCGGCCGCCATCAGCATGCCCGGCAGGGACTTGTCGCAGCCGGCCAGCAGTACCGAGCCGTCGATCCGTTCGGCCTGCATGACGGTCTCGACCGAGTCCGCAATGACTTCGCGGGACACCAAGGAGAAGTGCATGCCCTCATGGCCCATGGAGATGCCGTCGGAGACGGAGATGGTGCCGAACTGCATCGGGAACCCGCCGCCAGCGAAGACGCCTTCCTTGGCGCCCTGGGCGAGCCGGTTCAGAGAAAGGTTGCAGGGAGTGATTTCGTTCCACGAACTCGCCACGCCCACCTGGGGCTTTGCGAAGTCGTCGTCGCCCATGCCGACCGCCCGGAACATGCCGCGCGCGGGCGCGGCGTGGATTCCGTCGGTAACGACCCGGCTGCGGGGCTTGATGTCCGGCTTGGTCTCTGTCGCTGTTTGGCTGTCCTCACTCATGGCTCAAAGTCTAGGGCTCCGCCGTCGGCAGCAACGAGCCGGACTGGCTCATTAAGCGTAAAACCGGGAATATTTCGCCCAAATAGTGGACGGTTGTCTCACCCCTTGGACTCCGCGGCTCGTTCGGCTCAGATGCTGTGAGCCGCGTCACGCAGCTCGGGGGCTTCGGCGACCGCCTGGGCCTCCGCCTTCAGCAGCATAAGTACCTGCTGGATGGTGGTCCGGGCGGCGGCCTCGGGACGAGCCAGGGCCACGATGCTTCGGCTGGCCTTGACGCCGCGGAGCGGGCGGAGCACAAAGCCTCGCCCCTGGTTCTTCAGGGCGGTGTAGCGCGGCAGGAGGCTCAGCCCGTGCCCGGCACTGACCAGCGCCTCCAGCACCCGCAGGTCCGGGAAGAGCTGCGCCCGCAGGGCCGGGGAATCGGCCTGCATCTCGATTTGCCGCAGGACGGTATCAAAGGGGAAACCGTCGGGCACGCCCATCCAGGGGAACCCGACGACGTCCTCGGCGCTGAGCGTCGCCTTGCCGGCCAGTTCGTGGTCCGCCGGCACCGCCACGTCCAGCGGTTCCTCTATCAGGGGGATCACCTGGAGGCCCTGGCGGGCGAAGACCTCGGGTCCGTCCACGCTGTGGGCCAGGACAATGTCGTAGTCCGCGGCCAGCGCGGCGAAGCCGGCGACGCCGGGGTCCTCGAAATGCGCCTCGAAGCGCAGTCCGTCGATCTCCTTCACGCGGTGCAACAGTCCCGGCAGGAACATTTCCGCGGCACTCGGAAAGAACGCCGCCTTGATGTGCGTCTGCCAGCCGAGGCGGTAGGTGTCTATGGTTGCCTCGGCGCGGGCCATGGCCGTGGAGACCTCCGCAGCGGCGCCGGCCATGGCCAGCCCTGCCTCAGTCAGCCGCACTCCCCTGCCGGACTTCTCCACAAGCACTACACCGAGTTCGTCCTGCAGGGTCTTGAGCTGTTGTGAGACTGCGGAAGGCGTTACCCGCATGGCCTCGGCGGTGGCCCCCACGGTGCCGCGGTCCGCCAGCTCGCGAAGAATCCGCAGTCGCTTGAAGTCCATGATGCGAGGCTACACGGGGCCGGTCCGGAACGCTGGACAGCCGCGTCGGGCCGGACGTAACGTCAAACAGCGGCAACCTTGCCGCCTGGACAGAAGGATTCGGCTATGGATTGGATTATCTGGCTCATCGTCATCGTGGTGATTGTCGGCGTCGTGTGGTGGCAGCTGAACCGCAACAATGCCCGCAGTGGCGCTGGAACCCCGACGCCCACCGGGTCCGGAGCCTCGTCGAGGGCTGCCGGGGACCGGGCAAGCCACGACGGCGCCCTGTCCGGCGGGACCGCCGCCGCGTCGGCCGCCGCGGCCGCGACCACGGGGATGCCTTCCTCCGCCGGATTTGGCAACGCCGAGCCGCAGCCGCCAACCACCGCCGACGACGACGCGGCGGGTGCACAGGCGGGGAGCACCACAGCCGAGGGAGCTCCCAAGGAGGACGCGCCCGCCGAGGGCGGCACCGCAGCGGGCGTCGCTGCAACGGCCAGCACCGCAACGGGCGGCACCGCAGCGGGCGGCTCCGAGTGGGAGACCCAGTGGTCGGAGACGCCGCCGGCCGAGGCACATGCCGCCACGCACCACGACCTTCCGCACGGGGGCCACGGCGAACACCTGGCCCACGGCGCCCACGCCGAAGCGCCGGAAGCACACACCCCCGTGCACCACGCCGAATACACCGAGCCACACGCCCCCACCCTCCCCGGCGCGGAGTCCGCCGCGGCCGAGGCTGCGGAACTGGAGACGGCGCAGGCAGCATCATCGGCCGCACTCACCGAAGGCTCAGCCAGCCACACCGCGGCGCCCTCCGGGCATCTGGCCGTTGAGCAGCCGTACGGCGAGGGATCTGCCGCGCCGGCCGCGGATGGAAGCGGCCCGGAGGGCTTCACCGTCAAGGGCAACGCCTCCTCGATGATCTACCACGACGAGACCAGCCCCTCCTACGAGGAGACCCGGGCAGAAGTCTGGTTCCTTTCCGCCGCCCATGCGGAAGCAGCGGGCTTCCGGCCGCCCCGCCGCTCCCGGCTGTAGCAATGCAGCGGCGGTCGCCGCGGCGAGCGGCGCGGGCAGCGGCGCGGGCAGCGGCGGTGGCGGTACTGGCTGCGTCCCTGGCCGCGGCCGGCTGCACCGGCAGTCCACCCGCTCCCCCGCCGCCCGCCAGCAGCCCGCCCGCCAGCAGCGAGCCGGCTGCCAGCAGCCCACCCGCCAGCAGCGAGCCGGCTGCGGGCGTCCTGAGAGTTGCCGGCCGCATCGACGCCGGGCTGACGCTGCCCTGGTCTGTGGTCTTCCTGCCGGACGGCACTGCCCTTATCTCGGAACGGGACAGCGCGCTGCTAAAGTCCGTGCCGCCAGGCGGCGGTCCCGCAGCGACGGTCGGCAAAGTGCCCGGCGTCATCCCCGGCGGCGAGGGCGGACTGCTGGGGCTGGCCCTTTCTCCTCAGCTTGCGGCCGGCCGGTATCTATACGCGTATTTCACGGCCGGGCCGGACAACCGGATCGCCCGCTTCCGGCTCGCTGGGAACGGCCTCCCGGATCTGGGCGCCCCCGAAACCATCTTCACTGGAATTCCCAAGGCCTCCACACACAACGGAGGCCGCATCCGGTTCGGCCCCGACGGGTACCTCTACGTCGGAACCGGCGACTCCCAGCGCCGCGACCAACCCCAGGACCGCAACGCCCTCGGCGGCAAGATCCTGCGCCTCACCCCGGACGGGAGACCCGCTCCCGGCAACCCCTTCGGCTCGAACCCCGTCTACAGCCTCGGGCACCGGAACGTCCAAGGGCTCGACTGGGACAGCGCGGGCCGGCTGTGGGCGAGCGAATTCGGTCCGGACAGAGACGACGAACTGAACCTGATCGTCCCCGGCGGCAACTACGGCTGGCCCGAGGTGACGGGAGCCCCGCACCGCGAAGGGTTCCTTGACGCCAAAGTGGTGTGGCCCTCGACGGCGGATTCCTCGCCCAGCGGGCTCGAAATCGTTGGCGACACGGCCTACCTCGGCGCCCTGCGTGGCCAGCGGCTTTGGGCGGTACCGCTGCGCGGTGAATTTGCCGGCGATCCTGTGGCCTATTTCACAGGCAAATATGGTCGGATCCGCGACGTTTCGCTCGCCCCGGACGGACGCCTCTGGGCGCTCAGCAACGGCCAAAACCCTGATTTTGTGCTGGTTTTGGGGCTATCCAACTAGCCGGGGAGCCCCGTCGGCCGCTCGATTTCACACTGCACTAAAACTCGTGTAGAGTTTCATGTCGTTGCGGAGAACACCGCGGGAAATAAAAAGCCCGGGGCGAACGAAAACAACAGCTGCACCTCTAGCTCAACTGGCAGAGCAATTGACTCTTAATCAATGGGTTCCGGGTTCGAGTCCCGGGGGGTGCACAAGCCAAAACCCCGTCTTTTCGGTCTGACCGGAAAGACGGGGTTTTTTGTTTTGCATGGATCGGCGGCCCTGGATCCAGGGCCGCCGGGAGCGTACACACATGCGACGCCGGCGGCGACCCGGTCAGGCGTTGCTGTCAGACGTTGCTGTCAGGCATCGCGGTACTTCACCGACGCGAGTCCGCCGCCCACTGCGGCTGCCGTCCAGGCAAGCACAACAAGGCCGCCCTGGACCGGGGTTAGCCGCTCGGGCGAGGTCCGGATGGCGACCATGTCGCCCCCGGCGGACGCGGGCAGGAACAAGCCGACGTCCTGGAAGGCGTCCCCCAGGCCCGACAAGATGGCAACGATGACCGGAAGAATCATGAGGATGCCCAGCGTGGCGACAAGGCCGCCGGCGCTGTTGCGCAGCATGGCACCAATGCCAAGGCCCAGGACGGCGATCAGAGCCAGGAAGACGGCGGCGTTGAGAATGCTCCGGACCACACCGTCGGCGGTAAGTGCGTAGCCCAGACCCTGCGGCTGCAGTATCGGCTGGGCCACAGCGTACGAGATGAGAGCTCCGAGGATGCCGGTGGCGAAGGCGGTTGCGGCGATGACGAGCGTTTTCGACAGCACGGCGGTCATCCGGCGTGGCACGGCGGTGAGCGTCGTGGTGATCATGCCGGTGCTGTATTCGGAGCCGATCTGGATGACGGCCAAGGAGGCGATCAGGAACTGGGCGACCATGATCCCGGTTGCGGGGACCTCGCGGGCAAATATGCTGAATTCCTTCAGGATGCCCTCCCGCTCAGCTCCAGCGGGCCCGCCGTAGACGGCGAACGAGGCAGCCATGTCTGCCACCGAGAACGCTTTGAGCATGCCGACCCCGACCATGCCGAGCAGCGCGACGGCGAGGATGACGTAGCTGGAACGCAGCGAGGTCAGCTTGATCCACTCGGCGTGCACGGCCCGGAGGAAGGTGAGCCTGGTCCCGCTGTCCCGGCGAGGGACGGCAGTGGCACCGTTGCTCGAGGTTACTGTGGTGCTCATCGGTTTCCCTCTCCGGCCCCGGCCAATGCGGCGGAGCGGTATTCGACGTCGTCGCGGGTCAGTTCCATGAAGGCCTCTTCGAGCGTCGCCCGGACCGGGGTCAACTCGTGAATCAGTGCATCGCATTCCCGCGCTATCCAGGCGATCTTCCGCGGTTCGGCACCGGAGACTTCCAGGAGGCCCGGTTCAAGTTCGCGAAAGAGGATCCCGCTGGCTGCCAGCCCCGCCTGCAACCGGGTTGATTGGTCGCTGCGCACCAGCGCCCTGTCCTGCCCCTGGGCAAGGATCTCGGCTACGGGCGCGTCCGCGATGATCCGGCCCCGTCCGATGACGATCAGGTGGTCGGCAGTCTGCGCCATCTCGCTCATCAGGTGCGAGGAAAGGAAGACCGTCCGGCCCTCGGCGGCGAGGCCTTTGGCCAGGTTGCGGACCCACTGGACGCCTTCCGGATCGAGTCCGTTGACAGGCTCGTCGAAGATGACCGTCCGGGGATCCCCCAGCAGTGCGGCAGCAATGCCGAGGCGCTGGCCCATGCCGAGCGAGAACCCTTTGACGCGCTTGCGGGCCGTCTCCGAGATCCCGGTCATCGCCATGATTTCCTCGACGCGGCTGCGGCTTATGCCGTGTGTGGCTGCCAGAACGGACAGGTGTTTGAAAGCGCTGCGGGCCGGGTGAACAGACTTGGCATCCAGGAGGGCACCGACTTCGTGCAGCGGCGCCGCGTGCCCGGCATACGGCCGTCCGTTCACCAGCACCCGCCCCGCGGTGGGCCGGTCCAGTCCCAGGATCATGCGCATGGTGGTGGTCTTGCCGGCCCCGTTCGGGCCCAGGAAGCCGGTCACCTGCCCTGGCCGGACGGTGAACGTGACGCCGTCAACGGCGGTGCGCTTCCCGTAGGTCTTGGTAAGGCCGAATGCCTCGATCATGGTCCAGCTTTCTTCTCGGCGAGTCTGGCGGCTGACGTTCCGTTCGGAGCCAGCACACAACTCACCGCCCCCGCTACCAGTAAACATGCGGGGGTGCCGCCTGCGCGGGATTCAGGCGCCGTTTTCTGCATTTCTTCTGCCGCGGGTTCTTGCGGCACGCGGGGGTTTACGGGACGCGGGCGCTGTACCCCGAGTACCGGGCCAGGCTGGTGTAGCCGGCCTTCGAGCCCACAACGCGCACACTCATGACGTCGTAGCGGTCGGCCCAGATGATCCGGTAGTAGCGGCCGGTGGCACCGGAGATTGCCGCGCCGGACCGGTACCACTGGTAGCGGAAAGCAGTGCCGGCGGTCCAAGTGCCGGTGTTGGCGGTCAGCGTGTACCCGTAGCGGGCGGAACCGGAGATCCATGGCCGCGTGGAAACAAGTGTTCCCGCCGCGATGGCACTGGTCGTGGCGGAATCCTTCACGATGGTGGTGTACCCCGCCTTGATCCCGCCGACCCGCAGCCGCATGATTTTCCCCTGATCGGCGCCCCCGAGGGTGTACTTGGGCCCGGTGGCCCGGCTGATGGGAAGACCGGAGCGGTACCACTGGTACTTCAGGAACGTGCCGGCAGTCCAGGTGCCCGGTACCGCTGTGAGCGTGTAGCCCACCTTGCGGGTGCCGCTGATCATTGGTGTCGGGCCGGTAAGGGTACCGCGCGCCACGGCAGCCGACGAAGGCGAGTCAAGGGTAGCCGATCTCTGGTCGGGCCACGATGCCGTCACCCGGACCTTCAGGGTCTGGCCAAGGTCGCCGGCTCCGAGGGTGTAATGGGTCCCGGTAGCCCCGCTGACCGCTACGCCGGACCGGACCCATTGGTACTGGCGTGCCACGTCGGCCGGCCAGTCCTGGGGGCCGGCCGCCAGCGTCGAGCCGACCCTGGCCGTCCCCGAGAGGGAGGGCTGCGGGACCACTGCGACGGGACTGGTGGTGGCCGCACTCGGGTTGTAGCCGTCGGCGGAGCCGGTCACCGTGACGCTCAACAGGGCGCCTGCGTCCGTGGTCGCGGCCGGGTAGGTCACGGCCGTGGCGCCGGGGATCGCGACGCCGTCGCGCCTCCACTGGTAGCTCAGTGAGGCTCCTTCGGGCGACCACGTTCCCGCCGAAACCGTAAGCGCGTGTCCGACGACGGCGTCCCCGTCGATCCGCGGCACGCCGGCCGTGATGTAGGGGACGGCACTTGGCAGTACGGAGCCGACGGCGGCGGCCGCGTCCACTAGACCGTTGCCGCAGCCTCCTGTGCTGCAGGTGCCCGGCAGCGGCCTGGCCGTCTCCTTGAGGATTGTCTCGACCTGGGCCGGGGTGAGGGCCGGGTCCGCGGACAGCATGAGGGCCGCGACGCCGGCAACGTGTGGGGCGGCCATCGACGTGCCCTGCATGTAGCCGTACGTTTCGGAGCCCTGCACGGTGGTGCCATTGTTCCAGGTCGAGAGGATGGTGTTGGCCCGGCCGGTGGAGCTGTCGCCGCCGGGGGCGCTGACGTCGACCTCGGGACCGTAGTTGGAGTAGTAGGCCTTGTTGCCTTCACGTCCGGTCGCGCCGACGGTGATGATGTTGTTGCAGTTGGCCGGGGTGGAGCCGGAGGCGGGTGAATTCTCGTTGCCGGCGGCGGCGACGACGGTGACGCCCTGCGCGGCGGCGTAGTCGAGTGCGGACTGGAAGTAGCTGCCGCACTGGCCGGATCCGCCCAGGGACATGTTGATGACCCTGGCGGGGTTCGCGTTGGCCGGGACTCCCGTAACGGTTCCCCCGGCGGCCCAGACGACGGCGTCGGCGATGTCGCTAAGGTAGCCGCCACAAGTGCCGAGGGCCCGGACCGGGAGGATCTTGGCGGAGTAGGCGACGCCGGCGATGCCGATGCCGTTGTTGGCCGCCGCGCCGATCGTCCCGGCGACGTGGGTTCCGTGCCAGGACGACGATGAGCCGTTGCAGGAGTCCCCTGCGTCGCTGGCATCGCCGTCGCGGCCGTCCCCGTCGTTCGACTTAGTGCTGTCGGAGATGAAGTCGTAGCCCGGGAGGACGCTCGTCAGGTCGCTGTGGGGCGTGATGCCGGTATCGATGACGGCCACAACGGCGCCCAGGCCGGAAGTGGTGTCCCAGGCCGCGGGCACGCGCATCCCTGCAGTGTCTTCGGACAGGTCCCATTGCTGCGGGTACAGCGGATCGTTCGGGGTTGATGCCGGGCGGACGAAGGTGTCTGGCTCGGCGTATTCGACGTTGGACTGGACGCGCAGGGAGGCGAGGACTTTGTCGCTCCCCCGAGGGGTCAGCGCGCCGTCGGCCTGGACGACGGCCGCCCCGCGCGCCGTGGCGTGCAGCTCCTTGACGGAGACGCCCGAGCTCCTGGCCGCCTGGCCGTAAGCCTTGGCCCGGGCGTTGGCCGTACCGGCGGTTCCGGTCTTGAACTTCACGACGAAGCGGCCGCTGGCCCCCGCGGGGGGCGCCGAGGCAGTCAAGGGGGAGGCGACCGGGCGTGAATCGATGGCTGGATCCGTAGCCGCTGCGGCCGGGAAGGCGAAGAGGGTGCCGAGCAGGACAGCGCCCGCGCCCAGTGATGCGACGGCCGTGGAAAGACGCCTTGTGGTCATGCGGGTCCTCAGGGCATGGCCGGCGTCGGCCGGCGGACGGGCGAGAGCGGGAAACGTACGCGCTCAACCAGCCCCGGGTCTCCGAAAGAACTTTAACCCAGAAGCATCGGGTCTCGCCGCAAATTGCGGGAGCCCTTGGTCTTTCCTGCGCGTTTCCTGCCGGTGCAGACAGCAACGTCCTAACCTGTGAGCGGGGCGCGCGACGCTGTCCGGGGCCTTCTTAGGGAGCCCGGTCCCCGCGGCGCCTGAGCCCCAAAACTGCCCAGGCTGACAGGAGCAGGCCTCCGGCCGCCAGCAGGAACGCCCCCGCGCGTAGTTCAGGACCGCGGCCCTGTGAAACCTGCGCAACGACCGCGGGGGCCTCCGAAACGGCGGATTGCGGCGACGATGGCGTTCCCTCCGCCGCAGAGGGCGTAGCAGTGGCCCCGGCCGGGACCGAGGCCGCGCCCGATCCCTGGACCGGGGCCTTGGAGGGCGCCGCCCGGACGGCGGTTTTCGCGGAGGGGGCCGGTGCCGGGCTGGAGGGTGCGGCGGACGATGGTGCCGGAGCGGCCGGAGCGGCCGGAGCGGCCGGCGGTGCCGACGGTGCTGCCGGAGCCGTAGCCGGGGGCTTGACGGTGCTCGACGGCGTCGGGGTGGGGGTGGCCGAGGGCTCGCATCGGCCCAGGGGGATCAACACGACCGGACCGCAGGGTTCGGCGTCGGCCGGGGCGGCGATAGCGAGGGTAGTGGAGGCAACCAAGGCAAGGACGGCCAGGGCCGTGACAGCCCAAGAGGCACTCTTACGCGTTCGCATCCTAGACATCCTACGTTCCACGGATCGGCGCCTCGGGATTTCCGGACAGCTCGCGCCCTTACGGCGCTGGCCCGGGCCTAGCGCCGACCGGCTGCCGCCAGCTGGAAATGGATGGGCAACGCGAGCTGGATCGGTTCAGTGCCCAGCGGCTCGTCGAGCAGCTCGTTGATCGAGGTCTGCCCTTCCAGCTCAGGCGGTGGCACCGTTTCCATAGGAAAACCTTATGCGAGCCTCCACCCGGGGAGGGGTCAGGACACGGGGTGGGCTGGATCAGGGAACAGCCCTATGCAGCCCCGCGTCAAACGCGGGACTCACGTTGCGACGGGACCGGCTGCCGGCGAACAGCGGCTAGGATTTCGCCGGCGCCTCTTCGTGAGGGTCGCAGCCCTCACAGAAAACAGTTGTGGCGTATTCGCCGCAGCACTGGCAGTGATGTTCCAGGGACCTGGCTTCGAGGACGTACCTTGTCATGACCTCATGCTCGCCCAGCAGGGCTGGCTTGAACCCAGTAGTAGCTACTTGTTTCCCGCGCCGGGCTATCGGGGTCCGGAGCAAGCGCCGGCAGTGCCCTAACTTGTCGGCGCCAGTGGGCGACCGCGGCCTAGTTGGCTTCGGCGGACACAGTAGGCTCCACCGCTGTGACGATCGCCTTCGCTTCCGTCGTGGACATGCGGTTGGCCAGTTCCCGGACCACGGACTGCAGCTCGTGCCGCAGGGAGTCGGGATCGATCGAAGCGGCGGCGAGCACCGAGCGCTCCATGTCCGCGGCCGCAACGACGGCTTCGCGGCCGCGGTCCGTCAGGGTGACGACGTGGCTGCGGCGGTCCGAGGCGCTGCGCTCCCTGGAGATGTGACCGTGGGCTTCAAGCCGGCTCAGGGTTTTGCCCATGGTCTGGGCTTGGACGCGGACCAATTGCGCCAATTGCGCTTGGGTCATGGGTCCTTGAGCGGAGAGCACTTCCATCGCAATGACCCCGGCATGGGTCAGGCCAATGGCCCCCAGCTTCTCGTTCCAGGAGTGTTCTACAAGGCGTGCTGCCGTGGACAATAGGCGGCCCGTGGGCCAGCGATCCATATCAGGCATACCAAAGAGTATAGCGATTGTGCGATTCGTGGGCCGCGCCCGGGCTCACTAGGCTGGAATTCCCTAAAATTGTCAAGGAGATAAACATGCCTGAACGACTCGTTCCCGGAGACGACGCGCCGGACTTCCAGCTGTTGGACTCGGCCGGACGCGAGGTCGGCCTGCAGGACTTCCGCGGCCGGAACACGGTGGTCTACTTCTATCCGGCGGCTGCCACGCCGGGCTGCACCAAGCAGGCCTGCGACTTCCGAGACTCACTGGCGGCCCTGCAGGGTGCGGGCTATGACGTCGTCGGCATCTCCCCCGATCCGGTCGCGAAGCTCGCGGGCTTCGCGGCGGCCGAAGGACTCAGCTTCCCGCTGCTCTCCGATCCGGACCACGCGGTGGCCGAGGCGTACGCGGCATGGGGTGAGAAGAAAAACTACGGCCGCACCTATGAGGGCCTGATCCGTTCCACCGTGGTGGTCGGTCCGGACGGCAAAGTCACCCTGGCGCAGTACAACGTGCGCGCTACCGGCCACGTCGCCAAGCTGCTCCGCGACCTGAAGCTGGACGCCTAGCTGCCCTGCCCCGCAGTTCGGCCCCGGCGCCGGGCTGCGGGGCAGAACTGTAGACTGGTGCCTGGCATCCGCCGTCGAGGGTCTTTCGGGCCCGCGAACGACGGCGCCGCGCGCGAGTGGTGAAATTGGCAGACACGCAGGATTTAGGTTCCTGTGCCTTCGGGCGTGGGGGTTCAAGTCCCCCCTTGCGCACAATGCAAAACCCCGGTCTTCGGACCGGGGTTTTGCTGTTTAACTCTCTGGAACTAAACCGGGGACCGCCCCTCCCGCACCCGCCAAAAAGCCCGGAATCCCGGCGAAGCCGCCCGCCCGCCCCGCCGCCCTGAACCGGTTCCGAAAAAGAATTTCGATTCCCACCCATCTCTTTCCGCCCAGCCCGCGAATACCCATTGAGACACCAACCAAGGGTCGGTGCCCGACAGTCGGAGAAAGGCCACAGCGGCAAAAACGTCGCTGCAGGCAATGAAATCGGCACAACAAAGGAGAATCGAAATGCAGACCATCAAGCGCACGACTTTCGCCGTTGCAGGTATCGCTGCTGCAGCCATGCTCAGCCTCACTGCCTGCGGCGGTTCCAGCACGGGATCCAGCTCCTCGGCTCCCGCTTCCACGCCGTCGGAGTCCGCCATGTCTTCCAGCATGGCCCCGTCACCGTCCATGAGCTCCTCCGCCGCAGCGATGGACCCGGCAGCGGACCTCGTCGGCTCCGGTTGCGCCGCCTACGCCTCGCAGGTTCCCGACGGTAAGGGTTCCGTCGCCGGCATGGCGCTGGACCCGGTGGCCGTAGCCGCCTCCAACAACCCGATTCTGACCACCCTGACGGCCGCCGTCTCGGGCAAGCTCAACCCCAAGGTCAACCTGGTGGACACCCTGAACGGCAGCGAATTCACTGTCTTCGCTCCGACGGATGACGCGTTCAAGAAGATCGACGCCGCCACCATCAACAAGCTCAAGACGGACGATGCCCTGCTGAGCAAGATCCTCACCTACCACGTAGTTCCCGGCAAGATCAGCCCGTCTGAAATCGTGGGCACCCACAAGACCGTCCAGGGCGGTTCCGTGACCGTCACCGGCAGCAAGGACGCTCTCAAGGTCGACGGCGCCAACGTGGTCTGCGGTGGCGTCAAGACCGCCAACGCCACGGTCTACATGGTCGACTCGGTCCTGATGCCCAAGTAGGCATCACCAAGACCTCCTGACCCGGATCCAGCCTGACTCCCTGGATCCACCTGGAGAAACGAAGGCCCGCGCCGGACGGTGCGGGCCTTCGCCTGTTCCCTCCGGGCGGGTCAACTAGACTGGGGCTGTTCCGCAGCCGGCGGCCAACAAGTTCCCAGAGGTGATTCCTTCAGTGCCCAGCAGCACCGCGCCCATCAGTACCGGCCCCCGCAGGGCGTTGCGCCGCATCGCGGCCGGCTTCGGCGCCGTCCTGCTCCTGCTGCCGCTGGCCTCGTGCACCGGAGCGCCGGGCCCCGCACCCTCGCCCACCTCCGCCAGCGCGTCCGACGCCGGGCCCACCGCCACTTTCACCTTTGGCACCGCCTCGCGCCCGCTCGGCCTGGATCCGGCCCTGGTGTCCGACGTCGACTCCTACCGCATCACCCGCCAGATCCTCGAGGGCCTGATCGGCGTCGACCAGACCAGCGGCAAGCCAACACCCCTGCTGGCTACCGAATGGACGACCAGCGACGACGGCCGCGCCTACACCTTCAAGCTCCGCGAGAACGTGAAGTTCCAGGACGGCACGGCCTTTAATGCGGCGGCCGTGTGCACCAATTTCAAGCGCTGGTTCAACTTCCCCGCCGCCCTCCGCAAGCAGGCACCCGGCAGCACCTTCAAGGGTGTGTTTATGGCGCACGCGGACCAGGCGTCGCTGTCCATCTACAAGGGCTGCACCTTGCTGGGGGCAAACAGCGTCCGGATCGATCTCACCCAGCCCTTCACCGGGTTCCTCCAGGCGCTCACCCTGCCCGCCTTCGCGATCTCCTCGCCGCACGCCCTGGCCGCACAGTCGGCCGACGTGCTGAACCAGAAGCGCGAAGGCCAGCCGGTGTCGGCCTACGCCCTGCACCCTGTGGGCACCGGCCCCTACGTCTTCGACTCCTGGGACAACAACACCGTCACCCTGAACAGCAACAAGCACTACTGGGGCGACAAGGGCCAGATCGGGACCATCAACTTCGTCACCTACGACCACCCGCAGGCCCGGCTTCAGGCCCTGCTTGACGGGAAAATCGATGCCTACGATTCCGTGACCGTGGGCAACTTCGACCAGCTGGTCAAACGCGGCAAACAGATCATCCAGCGCGATCCCTTCTCCGTCATGTACCTGGGCATGAACCAGGAAGTCCCGGTGCTGCGGAAGCTCAAGGTCCGCCAGGCGATCGAGATGGCCCTGGACAAGGACACCTTGATCCGGAAGTTCTTCATTGACAACACCGCCGCGGCCTCGCAATTCGTCCCGCCGAAGCTGAGCGGCTTCAACAACAACGCACCCTCCCTGGGCTACGACCAGAACAAGGCCAAGGAGCTCCTCGCCGAGTCCGGCTACAAGGGTGAGGAACTGAAGTTCTACTACCCGCTCAACGTCACCCGGCCCTACCTGCCGACCCCGGAAAAGGTCTACGCGGAGATCAGCCGCCAGCTCACCGCCGTCGGGCTCAACATCAAACCCGTTCCGGTCGAATGGTCCGACGGCTACCTCCAGAAGGTGACCTCCCCCGGCGACCACGCACTGCATCTGCTCGGCTGGAACGGGTCCTACGCGGATCCCGATAACTTCGTGGGCCCGCTTTTTGGTGAAAATACCGGTGAGTTCGGCTACCAGGACCCCCAGGTGTTCTCGAAAATCTCCCGCGCCCGGGGCCTGCCGGACGGCAAGGACCGGACAGAGCAGTACCAGACCATCAATGCGCAGATTGCCGCGACCGTGCCCGCCGTGCCGATTGCGTTCCCAATCTCGGCACTGGCTCTGTCAGACCGGGTGCTGAAGTACCCAGCGTCGCCGGTCCTGAACGAAGTTTTCACGAACGTCGAACTAAAGCCTTGACGGGACGGCCCAATTTCAGTTAGTGGGCCGTGCGGGGATATTCTGTGACAGCCAGAGCCGCTGCTATCGGAGACTGATTGTGACTTTCATTTCCAAGACCCAACATGCCGACGTCGTCCTGATTGGCGGCGGCATCATGAGCGCCACGCTGGGCGCCTTCCTGAAGC
This sequence comes from Arthrobacter sp. YAF16, assembly GCF_052113385.1. Lineage (NCBI taxonomy): Bacteria > Bacillati > Actinomycetota > Actinomycetes > Micrococcales > Micrococcaceae > Arthrobacter > Arthrobacter sp. YAF16. Next base: position 1,086,335 of record NZ_JBFRDC010000001.1, on the reverse strand, counting down.
AGCTTGAGCCGAACTGGACCATTTCGCTCTTCGAGCGCCTGGACCAGCCGGGGCTTGAAAGCTCCGATCCGTGGAACAACGCCGGCACCGGCCACGCCGCCCTGTGTGAGCTTAACTACTCCCCCGCAGCCAAAGACGGCTCGGTGGACCCGGCGAAGGCCCTGCACATCAACGAGCAGTTCCAGCTTTCCCGCCAGTTCTGGTCCCACCTGGTCACCAACAACCTGATCGGTTCCCCCAAGGGCTTCATCAATACCGTGCCGCACATGAGCTTCGTGGTCGGCGACGCCAACGTCAAGTTCCTGCGCACCCGCTACGAGGCGCTCAAGCCGAACCCCCTGTTCCGCTCGATGGAGTACTCCGAGGACCACGCCCAGATCGCCAAGTGGGCACCGTTGATCGTCAAGGGCCGCGATCCGAAGCAGCACATCGCCGCCACCCGCGCCGCCGAAGGCACCGACGTCGATTTCGGCGCCCTGACCCGCGAACTGACCGGCTACCTCGCCAACAACGGTGTGGAAACCAACTACGGCCACGACGTCACCGGCATCAAGCGTGCCTCCGACGGCGGCTGGGACCTTGCACTCAAGCACCCGCGCTCCGGCGAGCACGGCTCGATCCACGCGAAGTTCGTCTTTGTCGGCGCCGGCGGCGGTGCGCTGCACCTGTTGCAGGCCTCCGGCATCCCGGAAAGCAAGGGCTTCGGCGGCTTCCCGGTCTCGGGCCAGTTCTTCCGCTGCACGGACGAGACCCTCGCCGGCCAGCACAGCGCCAAGGTTTACGGCCAGGCCTCCGTCGGCGCCCCGCCCATGTCCGTCCCGCACTTGGACACCCGGTTCGTCAACGGCAAGCGCTCACTGCTGTTCGGCCCGTACGCCGGTTTCTCCACGAACTTCCTGAAGAACGGCTCCTACCTGGACCTGCCGCTGTCCATCCGGCCCTCCAACATCATTCCGATGCTGGCCGTGGCCAAGGACAACATGGATCTCACCGCATACCTGGTTAAGGAAGTCGCCAAGCGGCACGGAGCGAAGGTCGAGGCCCTGCGGGAGTACTACCCGGAGGCCAAGGACGGCGACTGGGAGCTCATCACCGCCGGCCAGCGGGTGCAGATCATCAAGAAGGATCCGAAGAAGGGCGGCGTGCTGCAGTTCGGCACCGAGGTCATCGCCGGCCGCGACGGCACCATCGGCGCCCTGCTTGGCGCCTCCCCGGGTGCCTCCACGGCCGTGCCGATCATGATCGAGCTGCTCCAGAAGTCCTTCCCCAAGAACTTCAAGGGCTGGCAGTCCAAGCTCAAGGAGATGATGCCGGGCTACGGCATCAAGCTCAACGAGAACCCGGACCTCGCCGCCAAGCTCGAGGCCGAGACGGCCGCGGCACTCCAGCTGGAGCCGGTCAGCGCCACCCGCTGAAACTCTTCCGGGTTGCGGCACGTTCAATCCCTGTGACGTCACGCTGTGACGTACCTCCGTCGACCCATCAGGAGACCATGAGATGTTCCGGCTGGCCAAGCTTTCGCTAGGAAACCGGGCGCTGATCGCGCTGATCACCGTCTTCGCGTCGGTCTTCGGCGTAATCACGATGACCTCGCTCAAGCAGGAGCTCATCCCGTCCATCGAGTTCCCGCAGATCACGGTCATCACCTCGATGCCCGGGGCCTCTCCGGAAGTCGTAGACAAGCAGGTCAGCGGGCCGCTGGAGACGGCGCTCAACGGCGTCGAGGGGCTGGAGTCGACGTCGTCGACGTCGCGCAACGGCGTTTCGCAGATCACCCTGGCGTTCACCTACGGCTCCAACCTGGACCGCGCCCGGAACCAGATCGACCGCGCCATCTCCAACGCGAAGCAGGCGCTGCCGAAGGACGTCCAGCCGCAGGCGATCGCCGGCAGCATCAGTGACTTCCCGATCGTCTATCTTGCGGTCTCCTCGGACAAACCGTTGAGCGAACTCAACGCGGACCTGGCCCGCCTGAGTGTGCCGCGGCTGCAGAAGCTCGACGGCGTGCGCGGCGCCGAAGTGACCGGCGGGGCCACCCAGCACATCAAGATCCTGCCGCGGCCGGCGGCCATGGCCGCCTCCGGCACCACCATCGCGTCCATCTCCGAGGCTCTGAAGAACAACGGCAGCCTGGTTCCGGCCGGCAGCATCGAGGAGCAGGGCAAGACGCTCTCGCTTCAGATCGGCAGCCCGGTGGATTCCCTTGACGCGATCAAGGCCCTGCCGCTGGGGGGCGCCCGCGACGCCGCGACAATCGGCAGCGTTGCGGACGTCAGCATCACCGAGGACGCCCGCACCTCGATCACCCGCACCAACGGCAAGGAAACGCTGGCCGTCTCGGTCACCAAGAAGCCCGAGGGCGACACGGTGGGCATCTCCCACGCGGTCAAGGACGCCATCCCGCAGCTTGAGGCCGAACTGGGGTCCAACGCCAAGTTCACCCCGGTGTTCGACCAGGCGCCGTTCATCGAGAAGTCCATCAAGGACCTCACCACGGAGGGCCTGCTGGGTCTGGGCTTCGCCGTCGCCGTCATCTTGCTGTTCCTGCTCTCGGTGCGCTCCACGCTGGTCACGGCCGTGTCCATCCCGCTGTCCCTGCTGATCACCTTCATCGGGCTCTCCGCGACCGGCTACTCGCTGAACATCCTGACCCTCGGCGCGCTGACGATCGCGATCGGCCGCGTGGTGGACGACTCGATCGTGGTGATCGAGAACATCAAGCGGCACCTCAGTTACGGCGAGCAGAAAATCACCGCCATCCTGACCTCCATCCGCGAGGTCGCCGGCGCAATCACCGCGTCCACCCTCACCACGGTGGCGGTCTTCCTGCCGATCGCGTTCGTCGCCGGACTCGCCGGTGAGCTGTTCCGGCCCTTCGCCCTCACCGTCACGATTGCTTTGGTCTCCTCGCTGCTGGTCTCGCTGACCATCGTTCCGGTGCTGGCTTACTGGTTCCTGCGGACCCCGGCGGACAAGGCCGGCGCGTACGTTTCCGAAGCCTCAGCCCGCGAGACCGCCGCGAAGGCCCACGAGGCCGAGCAGCGCAGCTTCCTGCAGCGCGGCTACCTCCCGATCCTGACCAAGACCCAGCGGCACCCCGTCATCACCCTGGTGGCGGCCGTTTTGGTCCTCGGCGGCACCGCAGCGATGTCGCCGCTGCTCGCAACCGACCTGCTGGGCCGTTCCGGCGAAAACAGCATGACCGTCCGGCAGGCCCTTCCGGCCGGCACCAGCCTGGCGGAGGGCAGCGCCGCGGCCGTCAAGGTCGAGAAGACCCTGCGCGGCATCGACGGAATCAAGGACGTCCAGGTCACCACCGGCAACGCCCAGTCCGGCTTCTCAGCCCTGCAGTCCACCGGGGCGGCGAATTCCAGCTTCACCGTCGTGACCGAGGAGAAGGCCAACCAGGGCAAGCTGCAGGACATTGTCCGCAAGGAGCTCGCCAAGATCTCCGACGCCGGCAAGATCATGGTGGGTTCGCAGCAGGGCGGATTCGGCACGACGTCGACTGTCGACATCACGCTCAAGGCCGCCAGTTCCGCCGACCTCAAGACCGCCAGCGACGCCATGGTTAAGGCCATGGACGGGGTCCCCGGCTCGTCCGAGGTCAGCACCAACCTGGCCGCTAGCCAGCCCGTGGTCCAGGTCAAGGTGGACCGCGCCAAGGCCGTTGCGGCGGGCCTGAACGAACAGCAGGTCGCTGGCGTCCTGGCCGCCACGATCAGTCCGGTCCCGGCCGGCACCGTCCGCATCGGCACAAACGACTTCCCGGTCCGGATCGGCGAAGGCACCCGTTTCACCAGCATCGGCGCCGTGCGCGACCTCCCACTGCCGACGGCGCGGGGCCCGGTCCCGCTGTCCTCGATCGCTTCCGTGGAACAGGTGGAGGTTCCGGTCTCGATTACGGCCAGCAACGGCCAGCGGACCGCTCGCGTCTCGGTCACGCCGTCGGGCGGAAACCTGGGTGCGGTAAGCACCGAGGTGCAGGCCCGGCTCAAGTCGGTCCAGCTGCCGCCGGGCGTCACGGCAGAGATCGGCGGCGCCACCACGCAGCAGGCTGAGTCCTTCGGCCAACTGGGGCTGGCACTGCTGGCGGCCATCGCGATCGTTTACGTGATCATGGTCGCCGCGTTCAAATCCCTCGTGCAGCCGTTGATCCTGCTGGTCTCCATCCCGTTCGCAGCCACCGGCGCCATCGCGCTGCTGCTGGTGACGGGCGTCCCGCTGGGGCTGCCTTCGCTGATCGGCATGCTGATGCTGGTGGGAATTGTGGTGACCAACGCGATTGTGCTGATCGACCTGATCAACCAGTACCGCCAGCCGCGCAACGGCGAGCCCGGCATGATCGTGGCGGACGCGATCACGCACGGCGCACGCCAGCGCCTCCGGCCGATCCTGATGACCGCGCTGGCCACCGTGTTCGCGCTGACCCCGATGGCTCTGGGACTGACCGGCGGCGGGGGCTTCATCTCGCAGCCGCTGGCCATTGTGGTGATCGGCGGCCTCATTTCCTCCACCGCCCTGACGCTGGTCCTGGTGCCCGTGCTGTACCGCTTGGTGGAGGGCCGGCGCGAACGGAAGGCGCTGCAGAAGGCCAACGGCGGCAAGGCCACGCACGGGCGCCGGGCCCAGCCCGCGCCGTCGGACGCCGCGGACGCCGTCGACCGGCTCGATGAGCAGGACGAGGCGGACGAGCCGGACGAGGCCGACGAACCGGACGAGGCACCGGCGCTCCGCAACTAAATTCCGCCCCGCCCCTCCCCTCCCCAACTAGCTCGCAATAGTTGTCGTTTTGCCCGCTCAAAACGACAACTACTGCGAGCTAGTTGGGTTCGTGCGAACCGGGTCTGTGGATAACCGCCTGGGTGCCGCCGGAATTTGCCAGCATGGGGCCATGAAGACGCCGCAGCCCCTGCCGGACCCGGTTGCCCGTGCGCCCTTCACCTTCCAGGAGGCGCTCGACGCCGGGGTCAGCTACCGCCGGCTCCGGCACCGCGGGCTAGCATCGCCGAGCCGTGGCATCCGGATTCCTTGCGCCGCGGAAACGCCGCCCGACCTGGAGCCGCTGGTACGGCCCTTCACCCGGATTACGGAATTCACGGCCGCCTCGCACGCCACGGCATTCCGGCTCTGGGAGATGCCTGGATTCCTACCGGGGGCGGATGATCCGGGCATCCACCTGTCGCGGCCTGACTCCATGGCCATCCCCCGGCGGACTGGCGTAATCGGCCACGTCGGTCAGTTCTTCCCCGATGAGATCGTGAGTATCGGCGGCGGCCTCCTCGTGACGACGCGGGTCCGTACCTGGCTCGATGTGTCCCGGTTGATGGGGGTGGACGAACTCACCGTGGTGGCCGACCATCTGATCCGTGTGCCGCGGGCTGACCTGGAGGGCCGCAGTGACCCCCACGCCAGCATCGCGGACCTGGCCGAGATGCTGGACCGGCACAAGGGCACTCCCGGAATCCGGAAGGCCCGGCTCGCCTTGGAGCAGGCCCGGGTCGGCGCGGACTCGGCTCCAGAGACTCGGCTGCGGCTTGCACTGACGCGGGCCGGTCTGCCCGAACCCGAGGTGAACCCGCGCACGGAGTTGCTCAACGGCGTCGTGCGTCAACCCGATCTGGCGTATCCGGAATTTCTGGTGGCGGTGGAATACGAAGGCGACGGGCACTCCGAGGCCGGGCAGGTGATCCGGGACATCACCCGCGAGGAAGACTTCAGCCGGGGCGGCTGGACGCTGGTCCGGTTGTCCAAACGCCACATGGCCAACAACGCCCGCTCTGCGGTGTCGAAGGTCCGCGCCGCGCTCCTGGACCGGGGCTGGAGGCCGCGTTGACCTTCCCAACCGGCTGGCAGTTGTTGTCGTTTTGGGCCCTCAAAACGACAACAGCTGCGAGCTAGTTGGGGGCGGAAGCCGATTCGGCGGTGTGTGCGGGGGCGGGGTCCGGGTCGGAGAATGCCAGCTTGGGTACCAGCATCAGGGCTGCGGCCGCAGCCAGTCCGGTGACCCCGCAGATGGTCCACACCGTAAGGTAGCCCGCCAGCGGCGCTGCGGTCTGCCCGGCGGCGGCAGAACCAGCGTCGGCCAGGACGTGGTTGAGCAGGGCAATGCCGAACACCGCCGAAGCGAAGGCCCCGCCGATGGTCTTGGTCGTGTTGGTCAGGCCCGTGGCCATCGCCGTCCGGTTCAGCGGCGCCGCAGCGGCCGCCGCCGAGGGCAGCGCCGCCACGAGCGCCCCGGAGCCGACGCCGGCCACCGCCATGTTGACCAGGGCCTCGGCCAGGCTGCCGTGGAAGGGCAGGAAGAGCAGGTAGCCCAGCCCCACCAAGGTCGCGGCGCCCACCAGGGTCCAGCGCGGGGTCAGCCGGCGCGTCACCACGGGGTACAGCAAAGCCCCCACCAGCAACGCCAGCACGTACACGCCGATGATGATCGAGACCTGGCCGGCGCGCAGCCCCAGCCCGTAGCTGTGTAGTGCAGGATCGGTCCGGGCGAAGGTGGAAAGCGGGGCCTGGGCGCCCAGCACGGATACCCCGAACAGCCCCGCGGTCAGCTGCACCGGCCACATGGACTTGGACCGCAGCATCCGGATGTCCACCAGCGGATCCCCGCGGCCCAGCTCGACGCGGGTGAACGGAACGAAGACCAGCAGGCCGGCCGCGACCAGCGCCCAGGCCCACCAGGCCCCGGGGCCGCCCAGCCGCATGAAGGTCAGTCCGGACGTGATCAGCAGGAGCCCGACGGCGAGCAACGCGAAGCCGCGGGTATCCACCCGGCCGCCGCTGCGCTCGGTGGATTCCGGCACCCCGAAGCGGATCGCGAACCAGCACGCCGTCACTGCCAGGGCAGGAAGCATCAGCACCAACTGCAGTTGCCCTGCGAAGGCTTCCACGAGGGCACCGGCCGCGAGGGCACCGGCGATGACGCCGAATTCCAGCGCGCCGACAAGGGCCCCGGCCGCGCGGCGGGTGCGGGCGGCGCCGTCGGGCAGCCCGTGCACCCGGCTGAAGACGAGGGCGATTTCCAGCGGCAGCCAGACCACATAGAAGCCCTGCAGCGACCACGCCGCGAGGAACGTCCAGAAATCCGGCGCCAGCGCCACGCCCCAAGAAGCGGCGGCGGTGAGCACGGTGGAGACGAGCAGGATCCTGCGATGTCCGTACAGGTCTCCCAGTTTCGCGAGCACCGGCACGGCCAGGGCACTGACCGTCAGCTGGGCGGCCTCGAACCAGTTGACGTCGGCGTCGTGGATCCCCAGGTGCCGGGCGATGTCGGTGAGGATGGGGGTGTAGTAGCCCTGCAGGATCCCGCTGGTGAGTTCCACCAGGCACAAAAAAGCGACAACGCGGCGCATGGCGCGACCTTCCGGGCGGGCTGGGCATCTGGCGGCCAGCCGATTGACTGCATCCTAGGGCCGGGCCCCGCGCGCTCCCCGCAGGACGTGGAATATCCCGGCGTGGCGGACGTTATAGGGGGTGATAGATGCAAATGCATGTAAATCGGTTATAGTAGAAACAGCTCCCGGAAGTCTCCGGTCACGGAAAGGCACATCATGCAGATCGGCGTATTCAGCGTCAGCGATATCACCACCGACCCCACCACGGGGCGCACCCCCACGGAACACGAGCGCATCAAGGCCTCGGTTGCGATCGCCAAGAAGGTCGAAGAAATCGGCATGGATGTCTACGCCATCGGCGAGCACCACAACCGGCCGTTCTTCTCCTCCTCCCCCACCACCACGCTCGCCTACATCGCGGCGCAGACCGAGCGGATCATCCTCTCCACGGCCACCACGCTGATCACCACCAATGACCCGGTGAAGATCGCCGAGGACTTCGCGATGCTCCAGCACCTCGCCGACGGCCGGGTGGACCTGGTCCTGGGCCGCGGCAACACCGCCCCGGTCTACCCCTGGTTCGGCAAGAACATCCAGGACGGGATCGAACTCGCGATCGAGAACTACTCCCTGCTGCACCGGCTCTGGGACGAGGACACGGTCAACTGGTCCGGCAAGCACCGCACCCCGCTGCAGAACTTCACGTCCACGCCGCGCCCGCTCGATGGCGTTGCCCCCTTCGTCTGGCACGGCTCCATCCGCACGCCGCAGATCGCTGAGGTGGCGGCGTACTACGGCGACGGCTTCTTCGCCAACAACATCTTCTGGCCCAAGGAGCACTACCAGCAGCTGATCGGCCTCTACCGCGAACGCTACGAGCACTACGGCCACGGCAAGGCGGACCAGGCGATTGTGGGCCTCGGCGGCCAGTTCTTCATGCGGAAGAACTCGCAGGACGCCGTGAAGGAGTTCCGCCCGTACTTCGACAACGCCCCCGTCTACGGCCACGGCCCCTCGCTCGAAGACTTCACCTCGCAGACCCCGCTGACGGTCGGCAGCCCACAGGAAGTCATCGAGAAGACCCTGACCTTCCGCGAGTACTTCGGCGACTACCAGCGCCAGCTGTTCCTGATCGACCACGCCGGCCTGCCGCTGAAGACCGTCCTGGAGCAACTGGACCTGTTCGGCGAGGAAGTCCTGCCGGTGCTCCGCAAGGAATACGCCGAGAAGACTCCGGCCCACGTTCCCGAGCCGCCCACCCACGCCGGTCGCGTGGCCGCCTCGCTGGCGGTCCGTGAGGCCGCCCCGCAGGACGCCTGATGTCCGCGAAGGCTGCGCCGGCGGAAGCTGGCCGGGCGGGGGTACCGGCGGAACCGGGCACCAGCCCGGCCTCCCCGGTGCGGCTCGCCGCGCAGACCTGGGAGTCCCTGTTCCGGGCCCAGGTCGCGGTGATGCGCCGGCTGCAGGCAGGACCTGCCTTCAAGTCCCTGGCCCTCAACGAGTACGACGTGCTGTTCACGCTCTCACGCTGCCCGTCCGGCTGGCTCCGCCAGAATGAGCTCAACGACCATGTGCTGCTGAGCCAGTCGAGCCTGAGCCGGCTGGTGGAGCGGCTGGAAAAGCGCGGGCTCGTGGAGCGCAGGCCCGCCCCCGACGACGGCCGCGGCGTCCTTATCCGGCTCACCGAAGCCGGGCGGGAACTGCAAAAGACGATCGGGCGGGAGCATGTCCGCGACATCGCCTCCCTGGTGGGCCCGGCGCTCACCGCCGAGGAACAGCGCGAGCTGCTGCGCCTGACGGAGAAGCTGCGGGCCTCGGTGGCGTCGCGCTAGCTGTCCTGCTCCGCCGTCGGCCCCTGGGCGAGCCCAGCGGAACGGCTGCTAGCGGATGGCGAGCAGCGCCGCCGGGTCCTCAACCGGCAGCTCGCCGGTGACGGTGGCGGTGACCTTCAGTTCCTTCAGCAGGAGGCTGCCGCCCACCGTGGACAGGAAGGCCGTGTCCGAGGAGTCCCGGCCGGCCGTAATCCGGAGCATGCTCTCCCGCGGCGCCAGGCCGGTCGGATCGATGACGTGCCAGGCGCCGTTGACGTGGGCTTCGGCCACGGCATGGAAATCCATCGGGCTCAGCCCCGGAGCATAGACCGCGGCCAGCCGCGCCGGGACGTTCTTGGACCGCAGCAGCGAGATGGCCAGGTGGGCGAAGTCCCGGCAAACACCGCGCCGGTGCAGCAGGGTCTCGACGGCGCCGTCCGTCCCGCGCGAGGACCCGCTGACATAGCGCAGTTCGCTGAAGACCCAGTTCCGCACGGCGTGCAGGAGCTCCCCGCCGTCGAGGCCGCCAAACTCGGCGTACGCCGTCGGGAGGAGCCGGTCGGATTCGGCGTAGCGGCTGGGCCGGACGTAGCGGATGAGCTCCATCAGTCCGGGTTCCTCCGGAACGGCGGATCCGGTGACGGTGGCGCCGTACTCCACCAGCACCTCGGTGGGTTCGGCGAACTCCATGTAGTGGAAGCGACCGCCGTGGTGGTCCGAGAGCTCGGTCAGGGGCACGTCTTCGCCTCCGGCCGTCACGGACAGCGACTCCTCGAATCCGCTGTAGCCGGGGTTGCGGGCTACAGCGACCGCCATCGCGACCTTGGTATCGGCCACGGTCTTGAAGGCCAGGCGTGCGGACACGATGCGTTCCATGAATCTCCGGAGGGTGCGAGCGAAGCCGCTGGATTGTCAGCGGGAGGGCAATGTCCCCGGGCCGCCATGGTGCCGGCGGGCGGGACTAGTTTTTGATCTTCAGCGACATTAGCATCCGCTGGACATTGGCGAATTCCGAGCCCTCGTTGACGTATTTGTCCGCCTCGCCCAGAGTGTCAAAGGACTGGGCCGGGGCGACTTTCTGGTCCGGAGCGAACGCCTTGAGCTCAAGCAGGTCGCCGAAGGAGTAATCGCCCTTGCCTTCGGGGCCGCGCACGACGTTCCGCAGGGCGCAGGCTTTGCCACCCGCCCCGCCGACCACGTTGGTGATGCCGTACGAGCCGAAGTACTTGTAGCCCTGGATCACGCGGAACACCACATGCGGGTCGATGGTTCCTTCCCCGCCGAGGTGCGGCAGTTCCACCGGAACGCTGCTGACCACCACGTACGGCTTGGCCGTGCCCGGCTTGCAGACGGCCGCCGCCTGCGGCCGGAGTCCGGTCTGCAGCGTGGCCAGGTACCGGCCGTCCGCGTCCTTGACCTCGATCTTGAGCGCCCCCGGCAGTGAGCCCTGCGCCGGGGTGACGGACTGGGCAATCCACTCCTGCGGCAGGTCGAAACTCACGTTCTTGCCGGGATCGGAGTACGTTTTCCAGGCCGCCGCCGTGGCACCAGCCGTCGCGGAGGCGGTTGCGGAACCAGAGGCGCCCGCGGAGGCCGAGCCGCCTGACGCGGCGGCCGGGGACGACGCACCGGTGGAGGAAGCCGTCGAGCCGGCACCCGGACTCCCTGCCGTCCAGGCCGGCGTGCCCTTGCCTTCGCTGCTGCAGCCGGCGAGCGCCCCGGCGGTGAGCGCCAGCGCGGCGGCAATCCGGAGTCCGCGGGTAAGAACCGTGCCAGTCATGCTGCCAGCGTAGCCGGGCACCCGCGCGGTTCAGAGCCTCCGGAGCAGCGTTTCGTAGAAGCGGACGCCGTGGCCCAGGGTCGTGAGCGAGATTTTTTCGTCGACGGCGTGGATCGAGCCGCGGTCCGCGGCGTCCATGACGAAGGGCGCGAACCGGTACACGGAGTCGCAGATCCGGGTGAAGCGGCGCGAGTCCGTGCCACCCATCATGATGTACGGCGTGATGATCGCCTCCGGGAAGGTCTCTGAGATGCAGTCCTCCAGCAGCTGCCACTGCGGACCGGTGGAGGCGGACACCGGCGTGGGCTCGTTGCCCTCCACCACCCGCAGTTCCACCTTCGGATCCCGGATGACTTTCCGCAGCCGCTCCACGGTTCCGGCCACGGTATCTCCCACGGCCACCCGGATGTTGGCGTTCGCCTTGGCCGTGGCGGCGAGCACGTTGGCGCCCGCGCTACCTTCCAGGGTGGTGATGGCCACGGTGGTGCGGGTCATCGCGTTGGTTTCGTTCCCCAGCCGGCTGAAGAGCCACGTCATCGGGACCCTGAGCAGGGACAGGTTCGCGAAAGCTACCCGCAGCGGGGCCGGGGCGTGCGGTCCGAAGCGCCGGAGCATCTCCGCGGTCACCTCCGGGAGTCGCTGCGGGAAGGGATTTTGCTCGATCCGGGTGATCGCCCGCGCCAGCCGCGCCGTCGCTCCCATCCGGGGCGGCGTCGAGGCGTGTCCCCCCGGATCCCGGGTCAGCAGCTCCACGTCCAGGATCCCCTTTTCGGCCACGCCGACGACGGCGGCCGGCCGGCTCACGCCGGGGAACGCCCCGCCCGCCACGGCTCCGCCCTCGTCCAGCACAAGCCAGGGCCGCACCCCACGGCCGGCCAGCAGCTCCACGGCCGCTGCGGCACTGTCTCCGGCAGTCTCCTCGTTGTTGCCGAAGGAGAAGTAGACGTCGTGCGCCGGGGCAAAACCCTCGCCCAGCAGGGCCTCCGCGGCCTCCAGGATGGCGACCAGCTGGCCCTTGTCGTCCAGCGTGCCGCGGCCCCAGAGATGGGTTGCGTCGCTGTGGCCGGAGAACGGCGGATGGGTCCACGCCTGTTCGTCCCCCGCCGGCACAACGTCGTAGTGGGCCATCAGCACCGTAGGGCGGCTGCCGGGATCCTCCGAGGTACCGGGCCAGCGGAACAGCAGGGCCGCCCCGTTGACGCGTTCCACCTCGAGGGCTGCGTGGACCGAGGGGTAGAGCCGGGGCAGGGCCGCCAAGAAGGCCTCGAACTCTTCGGCGTCCACCTCTGCCGGAACCCGGGAGGAGACGGTGCGGAACCGGACGAGTTCGGCCAGCGAGGCGGCGGCGCGGTTGGCGGACCCGGCGGGGGCGGAGTTGTGCATGCGCGAAGTCTACGGGCCCCCAGCGGCGCTCCGAGGGCACGGCCCGCCGCGTTTCCGGCGGCGAAACAAGGCTAGGCTGGGGGGATGGCTGAACAGCATTTTGATGGAGCGGACGTTGACGGCCCGGACGGCGTCTCGCGAATGTCCGCCGTCGACATCGCGGACTGGCGGCTTCGGACCTTTGCGCTCTACGCCGCCGTGCGTAAGATCGCCGCGGATAACCCGGCCGAAGCCCACTCCTACTGGCGGCAGGAGCGCGACCGGATGTTCGGCACGCACCCCGCCTCGCCGCTGACCGACGACGCCAAGGCGAACTTCGGCGGCCTGAAGACCGCGGACTACGATCCGATCTATCGCTTCCACGTCCCCATCACGAAAGAAGGCGCCGGACGGGAGATGAACGTCGAAACCGGTACCGACGGCCTCGTTCGTTTTGTCCGGCTGGGTACCTTCGACCTGCCGGAGATGGGCCAGCTCGCCGTCTGGAAGCTCAACGGCTACGGCGGCGGCATCTTCGTGCCGTTCCGCGACGCCACCGCCGGCCAGCCCGGCGGCAGCTACGGCGCGGGCCGCTACCTGCTGGATACCATCAAGGGCGCCTTCCACGGCGTGACGGGCTCGGGGCCGGACGCCGAGTTCGTGCTGGACTTCAACTTCGCCTACAACCCGTCCTGCGCCTACAACGAGGCGTGGGCCTGCCCGCTGGCCGGGCCGTCGAACCGCCTCGCCGTGGACATCCCGGTCGGCGAGCTGTACTAGACGGATGGAGTCGCAGCTACAACAAGCGCAGCCCTTCCGGCAGTACCCGCCGGACCCCACCGCGGCCTCCCCAACTTCGTCCCCCTCTGCTTCACCGCGCCGCCGCCACCGGGGCGTGCTCCGCTATCCGTTGGTCCGCCAGCTGCTGCGCTTCACCGGCGTCGGCGTCGTTTGCACCGTGTCTTCGCTGGCACTGTATGCCTTCCTGCGGCCGTGGATCGGACCCCAGCCGGCCAACGCGGCCGCGTTGATCCTCACGTCACTGATGAACACCGCGCTGAACCGGCGGCTGACGTTCAAGATCACCGAGCGCCACCGGATGAAGCGCGACCATCTCAACGGGCTGATCGTAATCGCCGTCGCCCTGCTGATCACGGGCGGCAGCCTCGGCATCCTGCACTGGATCAACCCGGACGCCACCGTGGCCGATGAGCTCTGGACCACCACCCTGTCCGGCTTCCTGGCCACGGCCGTAAGGTTCACGATGCTTCGGCACTGGATCTTCCGCCGCGCCCGGCACCGCTAGCATCCAGCGGGCCGCCTAGCCGAGGGCGCGGATGCTGCCGACGGCGGTGCGCACCGCGGCTGCTGCTTCCCGCAGCTCGTTGGCGGTAATGGACGAATCGAAGCTGAAGCGCACGGCGGTCTGGGCCACTTCGGCGCTGATTCCCATCGCCAGCAACACGGGCGACGGCTCGTCGGAGCCCGCGGCGCAGGCCGAACCGCTGGAGCAGACCACACCCTGCCGCTCGAGTTCCAGCAGCACAGACTCGCCGCTGGTTCCCGGGAAGCAGAACGAGGCCACCGAGGGCAGCCGCTCGACCGGATGGCCGGTCAGCACAGCGCCGGGCACTCCAGCCAGGACGCCGCCGATGAAGTCATCACGCAGGGCAGCAACCCGCGAGGAGGCGTCCTGCTGCGAGGTCCCGGCCAGGCTCAGCGCCGTTGCGAGGGCCACCGCGCCGGCAACGTTCTCGGTGCCCGAGCGGCGGCCGCGTTCCTGGCCGCCACCGTGGACCAGCGGTTCCAGCCGGGTCCGGCCGCGCACGAACAAAGCTCCGCAGCCCTTCGGGGCGCCCAGCTTGTGGCCGGAAAGGCTCAGGGCATCGACGCCCAGGCCACGAGTGTCGAGCGGCAGCCAGCCCGCGGCCTGCACGGCGTCGCTGTGGAACGGGATGCCGCGACCGCGGGCCAGCGCCGCCAGCCGGGCTACGGGCTGGATGGTGCCGACCTCGTTGTTGGCGTACATGACGCTGGCCAGCGCGGTTTCCGGCCGGAGCACGGCCGCGAACGCTTCCTCGGTCACCTGCCCGTAGCGGTCCACCGGGACCACGTCGACCGCGAAGCCGTGGACACGTTCGAGGTACCTGGCGGATTCCTCCACCGCGGGATGTTCGACGGCGCTGATCGCCACCCGGTCCAGGCGCGGGTCCGCAGCGCGGCGGGCCAGGGCGATGCCCTTGACGGCGAGGTTGTCCGCTTCCGTGCCGCCGGAGGTAAAGACGACCTCGCCGGTCCGGCAGCCCAGGGCCTTGGCCGTCGTTTCCCGGGCTCCCGCGAGCGCCGCGGCGGCGGCGTCGCCGAGCGAATGGTGGCTTGAGGGGTTGCCGAACTCGCCGCTGAGATACGGCCACATGGCCTCGAGCACCTCGCGGCGGACCGGCGTGGTGGCGGCGGCATCCAGGAAGATCACGGCATTCCTCAGTCGAGCGCCGGCCCGGCGGCCTGGGCCATAGCCCCGGCGGCAGGTTCCAATTCGATGTCGAGGCCCAGGTCAAGGGCGGTGACACTGTGGGTGAGCGCACCGATCGAGATGACGTCCACCCCGGTGGCGGCGATGCCGGCCACGGTCGCGAGGCTGACGTTGCCGCTGGCCTCGACCCGTGCCCGCCCCGCGACGAGTTCAACGCCGTCGGCGAGTTCGATCAGTGAGAAGTTGTCCAGCATGATGGTGTCCACGCCGGCGGCCAGCACGGGCTCGATCTGCTCCATGCTGTCCACCTCCACCTCGAAATGCGTGGTGTGCCCCAGCCGCGCCTTGGCGTCGCGCAGCACCGCGGTGAGCTTTGCCGGGTCACCACCGGTGAGCACCGCCAGGTGGTTGTCCTTGGCCAGGACCGCGTCCGAGAGGCTGAAGCGGTGGTTTGCTCCGCCGCCGCAGCGCACCGCGTAGCGCTCCAGCACGCGAAGCCCCGGCGTCGTCTTCCGGGTGTCGGTGATCCGAGCGCGGGTGCCGGCAACCAACGCGACGAACTCCGCGGTCCGGGTGGCGATCGCGCTCATCCGCTGCACCAGGTTCAGCGCCACCCGTTCGGCCAGCAGCACGCCGCGGGCGTTGCCGGTCACCCTGGCCAGCGCCGCGCCGGCCTCGAAGGCATCGCCGTCGGCCACGAGCAGTTCGACGACGGCGGCCGGGTCCGCCAGCTTCATCGCCGCGGCGAACACCTCCCCGCCGCTGAGCACCCCCGGCACCCGGGCTGCCAGCACCGCAGTGGCGCGGGCGTCGGCGGGGATGAGGGTCTGCGAGGTGATGTCGCCGTACGGAGAGTCCTCCTGCAGGGCGGCGCGCAGCACGGCCTCCACGGCGGCCGCGGGGAGGGTGCCGGCGAGGGCAGTCACCGGGAGGGCGCCCGGTCGGGCTGTGGCGGGTGCTGTCATGACGAAATCCTTTGTTTCGGGCGGGATACGGCGGCATACCGGTGGCCGTGGGTTGGGGCGGCCGGGGCGGAACGGACCGGGGCTGCGAGCATTGCGGGGACGACGGCGTCGCCGTCACGGGAGGCGGGATCTGCGTCCGCCCGGAAGTGGGCGCCCACCGAGCCGGTCCTGGCCCGCGCGGCTTCCACCAGCAGGCGTGCGGCCAGCAGCAGATTCCGATCCTCGTGCCCGGACTGATCCAGGCCCGCGTCCGTCACCCTCTCGGGCCGGACCACGCCAGCCCAGGCGGCAAGCTGCGCAGCCGCAGCATCGAGGTCGGCCCCCGTACGCAGCACCCCGGCAGCCCCAGTCATCAACCGCCCCAAAGCCTGCCGCGAAAACAACCCCGGACCAGGCCCAGACCCGGTTTTCACAACACCCTCGGGCAGGCCGGCCGGGGGTGTTACTTTCCCAGTCGTGTCGCGCGAGGGTACTGCGGAAGCGTGCGTCAAAGGGAGGCCGCCCGCGGCCGAGCTAGCACGCGGAGCAGTGCCGTCGTGCGACGGCCCCGCACCAAGGAAGTCCTCCACGGCCCGTCGCCCGAACACCAGCCCTTCGAGCAGCGAATTGCTGGCAAGCCGGTTGGCGCCCTGGGCCCCCGTGCACGCGACCTCCCCTGCGGCGTAGAGCCCCGGTACCGAGGTGCGCCCGCGCAGGTCGGTGGCGACCCCGCCCATCCAGTAGTGCGCCGCCGGGGACACGGGCAGCGGTTCGGCGGTCCAGTCGTACCCGGCGGCGCGTGTCGCTGCCGTGATGGAGGGGAACCGCCGGGCCAGGAAGCCCGGCCCGCGGCTGGCTTCAATTCCCCGGGCATCCAGGTAGACCGGGCTGTCCGCCGGGAGCCCGGCGGCCGCAAGGTGCAGCGCGATACTGCGGGAGACGACGTCGCGCGGGGCCAGCTCCGCGTCCGGGTGGTAGTCGGGCATGAAGCGGTAGCCGGCGGCATCCAGCAGCACGGCCCCCTCGCCGCGCACCGCCTCCGAGATCAGCAGTGCGGGCGGCCCGCCCGGCACCTCGGCTGCGGCCAGCGTGGTCGGGTGGAACTGGAAGAACTCCAGATCGCGGACCGCGGCCCCCGCGCGCCAGGCCAGGGCGAGGCCGTCGGCGGTGGCGACGGATGGGTTGCTGGTGCGGGCGAACAGCCGCCCGGCGCCGCCGGTGGCGAGCAGCACGGCGTCGGCGTCGAGTCGCTTCGGCTCCGCGCCGGCCAGGTAGGCGACACCTGTGACGGCGCCCGGATTTGCTCCTGACGGACCGCCGCCTCCGGTGAGGAGCTCGGTCACCAAGGCGCCGGTTTCGACCCGGACTCCACCCTGGACGGCGCGCTCGAGCACAGCGGCCACGAGCGCACGCGCAATGCGGGCCCCGGTCGCATCGCCGCCGGCGTGAAGGATGCGGGCGGCCGAATGCGCAGCCTCGAGCCCCAGCGCCGGACCGCCGTCGGCACGGACGTCGAAGTCCACACCGAAGCGGCGCAGCCCGGCGATGTCCCGGACGGCCTCCGTGCACAGGATCCGCACCGCCTCGGGATTGTTCAGCCCGGCCCCGGCGGCGAGGGTATCGGCGATATGCGCCGCCACGGAGTCACCCGGTGCGGCCTCCCCCGGCGCCAGCACGGCGGACACGCCGCCCTGGGCGTAAAAGGTGTTGCTCTCCTCGAGCGCGCCCTTGGTCAGGAGCACCACCTCAGCCTCGGACGCTTCCGAGGCGAGCAGCGCCGCGTACAGCCCGGCGATCCCGCTGCCGACGACGATGAGCCGCCTGGTCACGGCCGGGCCGCCAGCATCCGTTCGAGCGCCACGCGGGCCGGAGCCGCGACGTCGTCCGCCACCGTGATGCGGTTGACCACCTCGCCGCGGACCAGGGACTCCAGCACCCAGGCCAGGTAGCCCGGGTGGATGCGGTACATGGTGGAGCAGGGGCAGATCACCGGGTCCAGGCAGAAAATGGTGTGCTGCGGGTTTTCGGCGGCCAGCCGGTTGACCAGGTTGATCTCGGTGCCGACCGCGAAGACGGTGGGCTCGGTGGCGGCGGCAATGGCCTTGCGGATGAAGTCGGTGGATCCGGCAGCATCGGCAGCGTCGACCACCTCCATGGGGCACTCCGGGTGCACAATGACCTGCACGCCCGGGAACTCGGCGCGCGCCTTCTCGATCTGGGCCACGTTGAAGCGCTTGTGGACGGAGCAGAAGCCGTGCCAGAGGATCACGCGGGAATCCTGCAGGGACTGTTCGTCGTTGCCACCGAGCTCCTTGCGCGGATTCCACATCGGCATCTGCTCCAGCGGCACACCCATGGCCTTGGCGGTGTTGCGGCCCAGGTGCTGGTCCGGGAAGAACAGCACGCGCTGGCCCCGCTCGAACGCCCACTCCAGCACGGTGGCGGCGTTCGAGGAAGTGCAGACAATGCCGCCGTGCTCGCCGCAGAAGCCCTTGAGCGCTGCCGAGGAGTTCATGTAGGTGACCGGGATGACGGGCACCCGGCCGTCGACGTCGGGGTCGGTGCCGAACAGCTCCTCCAGCTGTTCCCAGCACTCGGTGACCGAGTCGATGTCCGCCATGTCCGCCATCGAGCAGCCCGCGGCGAGGTTGGGCAGGATCACGGCCTGCTCCGGCCGGGACAGGATGTCCGCGGTTTCGGCCATGAAGTGCACACCGCAGAAAATGATCGCCTCGGCGTCGGGCCGGGTCAGGGCCGCATTGGCGAGCTGGAAGGAGTCGCCCACGAAGTCGGCGTATTCCACCACCTCGTCGCGCTGGTAGAAGTGCCCCAGGATGACGGCCCGGTCCCCCAGCGCTGCCTTGGCGGCCCTGATGCGGGCGTCCAGTTCGGCGTCGCCGGCCAGGCGGTACTCCTCCGGGAGCTGGCCCTGGCGGGGGGTGGACGGCGGGGCCACGTCGGCCACAGAAGCTCCGGGGCCGTAGGCGGGCACACCGGCAAGGGCCTCGGCGAGGTCGTAGTCCCAGGGACCCCGGGCGAGCGCGGGGCTGCAGGTGGACCCCGCGGTGCTGCCTTCAGCCTGTTCGCGCGTGATCAGCTGGATCGCCGTGTTGACGCTGCTCATGGTGTGCTCCTGTTGTCTGGATCGAGGCCTGGGCGGCCGGTAAAGCGGTAGAGGCGGGGCGGGCGGTGCTTGCCGCCTTGGAGGTATTCGTCGGTTTCTTCGATTTCGGGGGCGGCTTTGATCTGGCGGCGGAAGTTGGCCGGATCCAGCTCGCGGTCCAGGACTGCCTCGTAGACTTCCCGGACCTGGGCGAGGGTGAAGTACTCGCCCAGCAGGTGGTAGGCGATGGAGCCGTAGGCCATCTTGTTCCGCAGCCGCCAGAGCGCGTACTCGATGATGGTGTTGTGGTCGAACGCCAGTTCGCCGAGCCGGTCGGCCCGGAACCAGCGGACGTTTTCGGATTCGTCCGCGAGCGCGGCCTCGGTCGGCTGGACCAGGGCCCAGTAGACGATCGAGACCACCCGCTGGGTGGGCGAGCGGTGCAGGCCGCCAAAGGCGTAAAGCTGCTCGAGGTAGCTTGGCGCCAGTCCGGTGGTTTCGCGCAGGTTCCGGGAGGCGGCGTCCTGCAGCGACTCAGCATGCGTCAGCGGCCCGCCCGGCAGCGCCCACAGCCCCTTGAATGGCTCCCTGATCCGGCGCACCAGCGGGATCCACAGCGTGGGGCGGCCCGAGCGCTCACTCGGGCGCAAGGCGAAGATTACCGTGGAGATGGCCAGCGACGGCGGCGCGAGCTGGCGCTCCGAGACGTTGGCTGGAGAGGTGTAGACGGTGATCAACCCCCGCATTCCGGGGTCCGGACCGGTCCCGTGGAGACTGCCCGGACGGTTCCGGCCCTACCGCCGGAATAGTTATAGTCAAAGTGACTAGAACTAATTCTACGACGACGCCGGTCCGGCGCAAAATGTTGCGGTCCCCGGGCTGGCCGCGCGGCTACTCCCGCTGCGCGGCGGCTTCCAGCAGCGGCAGGGTCCGGCCCTCGAAGTGGGTGTTGAGCACGATCACCGAGGAGGAACGGAGCACAGTCCGGGTAGCGATCATCGCATCCAGCACCCGCTGCAGGTCCGGGTTGGAGCGGGCCGCAATCCGGGCCATCAGGTCCGAGCTGCCGGACACGGTGTGGATCTCGATCAGCTCCGGAATGCGCGCCAGGGCCTCCACGACGGCGTCATGGCCCAGGTCCTGGTTGATGGTCAGGGAGCAGAAGGCGACCACCGGGTAGCCGAAGCGGGCGGGATCCGGTTGCGGCACCCAGGAGCCGATGACGCCGCTGTCCTGCATCCGGTCCAGCCGCGACTGCACGGTGGCCCGGGCGACCTTCAGCACCCGGGACGCCTCCAGCACGGAGGCCCGAGGGGCGTCCGTGAAGAATCGGACAATCTTGGCGTCCAGCGGGTCCACGTTCACGTCAGTTTCCTTGCCTGCAGGGATTCAACCGCACAAATCGTCGTGATTCGGGCCGGCTATTCAACAAACTGCAACCATGCTCTCACGCCGCCTGCGCGCGAGGGCACCCCGGGGACGGTAAATTCGAATGGTCCCAAAAGGACGCATCCACCACCGTAAGAAGGTTCGCCAGCATGACAACGAAGTCCACCGCGGAGCGCCCGGCCGTGAAGCTCGGCCACAGCATGAAGCCCCGCCAGCTCACCATGATGGGACTCGGCAGCGCCATCGGCGCCGGTTTGTTCCTCGGATCGGGGGCCGGAATCCAGGCCGCCGGTCCGGCCGTCCTGATCTCCTACCTGGTCGCGGGCGCCCTGATCATCATCGTGATGTGGGCCCTCGGCGAGATGGCCGCCGCAAACCCGAACAGCGGCGCGTTCTCCGTCTACGCCGAGAAAGCCATGGGAAAGACTGCCGGCGCCACCGTGGGCTGGCTCTGGTGGCTGCAGCTCGTCGTCGTCATCGCGGCCGAGGCGCTCGGTGCGGCCGGGCTGCTCTTCACGATCTGGCCTGTTGTTCCGGTTTGGGGACTCGCCCTGATTTTCATGGCCGTCTTCACGGCCATCAACCTCGCCGGGGTGAAAAACTTCGGCGAGTTCGAATTCTGGTTCGCGATCCTCAAGGTCGCCGCCATCCTGCTGTTCCTGGCCATCGGCGCCGCCCTGCTGTTCGGCTGGCTGCCGGAGGTTGCCAGCCCGGGACTGAGCAACATCACCTCCAACTTCGCCCCGGCGGGCCTGGGCGGAATCGCGGCGGCCTTGTTCGTGGTCATCTTCGCCTTCGGCGGCACGGAAATCGTGAGCGTCGCCGCGGCAGAGACGGAGAACCCCGAACGCAGCGTGGGCCACGCGATCCGCACCGTCGTCTGGCGCATCCTGGTGTTCTACATCGGCTCCGTGTTCGTCATCGCCGCCGTGCTGCCTTCGACGTCGGCAGCGCTGAAGTCGCCGTTCGCGGGCGTCCTGGACCTGGCCCGCATCCCCGGCGCCGGCGCGGCAATCACCCTGGTCGCCGTCGTCGCCCTGCTCTCGGCCCTCAACGCCAACCTTTACGGCGCCTCCCGGATGGCCTACTCGCTGTCCGTGCGCGGCGAAGCTCCCGCCTTCCTTTCGCGGCTCAACACGGCCCGCGTCCCGGTCATCGCCGTCAGCATCTCGGTGGCCTTCGGCTTCCTGGCCGCCGTGCTCGAACTGCTGTTCCCGGAAAAGATCCTCCCGGCGCTCTTCCAGCTGGTGGGCTCGACCTGCCTCGTGGTGTGGGGCTCGGCCCTGGTATCCCAGCTGATCCTGCGGCGCCGGGCGGACCGTGCGGGCACCGTCCTTCCGCTGCGCATGAAGGGCTTCCCGGGGCTCACGGTGTTCGGCCTGGTACTCCTGGCCCTGATCTTCGCCGTCGGCTTCAGCAGCCCGGAGAGCAGCAAACAGCTCTTCAGCACCATGGCGCTGATCGCCGGCATCGCCTCCGCCTGCTGGATCGGCGCCCGGCTCGGCCGTGCACGCCGCGCCGACTGAGGCTCCCCGCTGCAGCCTTTCGGGACTAAATTTGGGGATGCATGTCGAGAAGTCTTGACCGGCTCCGCTCACTAAGTGGAAGACCACGACAGGCGTGGCCCCAACATAGGAGATCATCATGCCGAAGTATCTGCTCCTCAAGCATTACCGCGGCGGCCCCGTGCCGCACCGTCCAGTGCCCCCGATGGACCAGTGGGCCCCGGCGGACGTAGAGGCACATATGGCTTTCCTCAGGCGGGTCAGCGAGGTGCTTGAGGAGAACGGCGAGTACGTCGATGCGCAGGCGCTCACCCCTGAGCGCACCTGGGTTCGCTACGGAGGCCCGGGCGCCGCACCCGTCACCACAGATGGCCCGCTTCCTGAGACCAGGGATCTGGTTGCCGGGTGGTACATGATCGACGTCGAGTCACGCGAACGGGCAGTCGAACTCGCAGCCTTCGTCTCCTCCGAGCCGGGCCCGGGCGGCGAGCCCCTCTACGAGTGGATCGACATCCGTGAAGTCATGTCCGGGGCACCCTCGCACGACTAACCGGGCGTGATCATCGATCCGATGCGAACACTGGACGAGGGCGCCCTGCGTGCCCTCGTCCGGCGGGTGCTCGCAGGTCTGGTCCGGCGGGGCGAGGACTTCGACGAAGCTGAGGATGCGGTCCAGGAGGCGCTGCTCGAAGCGCTGCGGGTCTGGCCGGAACACCCACCGCGCGAACCGCATGCCTGGCTGACCACTGTCGCCATCCGCCGGCTTGTCGACGCCCGACGCAGCCAGGCAGCCCGTCACAGACGAGAAGAGGCCACTCGCGACGAGCCGCAGTCCCCTCTGACAGACGAGGGCGATGACACGCTCTTTCTACTTTTCTGCTGCTGCCACCGTAGCCTTGCACCTGCCTCCCAAGTGGCTCTGACCCTCCGCTCTGTCTGCGGCCTCACTACCCGCGAGATCGCCGACGCCTTCTTCGTTCCGGAAGCGACAATGGCGCAACGGATCAGCCGCGCCAAGCGCTCCCTGCAGGGGCGCCGCCTGAACCAGCCCGGCGACCTCAGCGTCGTACTGCATGTGCTCTACCTGGTCTACACGCGCGGCCACGCTGGCCGCCTCGACCTGGCACAGGAAGCCATCCGACTCGCTCGCCAGCTCACCCTCGTGACTGAAGAACCGGAGGCGCGCGGGTTGCTGGCCCTCATGCCCCTCAACCACGCTCGGCTCCCGGCACGGTTCGATCCCGAGGGCCGGATTGTCACCCTCGACCGGCAGGACCGCGGCCGGTGGGACGGACGAGAGATCGCGGAGGGCGTTCGCGTCCTGCAATCAGCGCTGGCCGCTCAGCGCTTCGGCAGATACCAGATAGAGGCTGCGATCGCAGCACTTCATGACGATGCCGCGACCGCCGAAGAGACCGATTGGCCGCAAATTCTTGCCTGGTACGACGACCTCGTCGCGCTCACCGACGACCCGGTGCGTCATAACCCGGCCGCAGCACTCGGGCGCGCGGTCGCAGTCGGCCACGTTCACGGCGCCTCTGCAGGGCTGCAAGAGACCTACCTGCTACGGGACGTGATCGGCGACCGGCACCGCTGGCATGCAGTCCTGGGCTATCTGCACGAGTGGGCGGCTGTTTCTCCGCCGCTGCTGCCGCCTACGCCGAAGCTGCCCGCCGGGCGACGAACGTCGCCGAACGCGACCACCTTGTCCGGCAGGCCTCCCGCGCACGGACCAGGGCCGAGTAAATACACTGTACAAACTGCCAAGCGGGATGAGGCCGGGAACGGCAGCTCTTGACAGAATGGTCAGTGTTACCTGATCTGATTGCCTAGAGCTTGGCCCGTGACTAGGGTCACAGGCATGGACACACTCCCCCTCGCGGTCGCCGGCGACGACGCCGGTCCGCTGACCCCCGCCCAGCTGCGCGAGCTCTACTCGCTGATGGTCGCGGTCCGGCACCTCGACACCTCCGCGATCGCCTGGCAGCGGCAGGGCATCATCCCCGGCTACGCCCCGGAGCTCGGCCAGGAGGCTGCCCAGGTGGGCAGCGGCTACGCCGTCGACACCAGCCGCGACTTCGTCTTCCCCACCTACCGCGAGATGGGCGTCGCCCGGACCATGGGCGTGGACATGGTGGGCTACATGTCCACCCACAAGGCGACCTGGCACGGCGGCCTCTACGACCCGATGGCGTCCCGGCTCGCCCCGATCCAGGCCGTCGTCGCCGGATCCGTGCTGCACGCCGTCGGCTGGGCCCACGGCCAGACCCTGGACCAAAAAGACGGCGTGGCGCTGACGTACTTCGGCGACGGAGCCTCCTCGCAGGGCGACGTCCACGAGGCGATGAACTTCGCCGCCGTGATGAAGGCACCCGTGGTCTTTTTCGTGCAGAACAACGGCTGGGCCATCTCGGTCCCGACCGACCGCCAGGTGGCCGGCGGCTCCGTCGCCGCCCGCGCGGCCGGCTACGGCATGCCGGCGCTGCAGATCGACGGCAACGACGTCGTCGCCGTCGTCGAGGCGACCCGCCGCGCCTTCGCGCACGCCCGCTCCGGCAACGGCCCCGTGCTGATCGAGGCGATGACCTACCGTCGCGGGCCGCACTCGACCTCCGATGACCCGGGCCGCTACCGCTCCCTTGACGAGGAGCGCGACGGCGCCGGCGAGGATCCGCTGGAGCGGCTCAAGCAGCGGCTGCTGGCGGACGGATCCGCGGACGCGGCGTTCTTCGCCGAGGCGCTGGCCGCCGCCAAGGCCGAAGAGGAGCAGATCCGGACCGGCATCCAGGCCCTTGGCCCGCGCCCCGGAAACGAAATGTTTGACCTGGTCTTCCAGGAAACCACCCCTGCCCTGCAGGCCCAGGCCGCCAACTGGCGCGAGGAGTCCGAACATGTCTAACTCGATTCTCGAAAGCAGTGCCGCTGCAAGCACGAGCGCAGATGCCCCCGCCTCCACCACGGTGATGTCCATGCAGCAGGCGCTCAACCGCGCCCTCGACGAGGTGCTCGCGGAAAACCCCAAGGCTGTGATCTTCGGCGAGGACTGCGGCCGGCTTGGCGGCGTCTTCCGGATCACCGACGGACTGCAGGCCAAGCACGGCGCGCAGCGGGTCTTCGACACCCCGCTGGCGGAGTCCGGCATCCTCGGCATGTCCGTGGGCCTGGCGATGGCCGGCTTCCACCCCATCCCCGAGGTCCAGTTCGACGGCTTCGCCTACCCGGCCATCAACCAGATCGTCTGCCAGATCGCCCGGATGAACTACCGCAGCCGCGGCACCATGCCGATGCCGATCACCCTGCGGGTGCCCAGCTTCGGCGGCATCCGGGCCCCCGAACACCACGGCGAAAGCCTCGAGGCGCTCTTCGCCCACGTGCCCGGGCTCAAGGTGGTTTCGCCGTCGAACCCGCACGAGGCCTACCACCTGCTCAAATACGCCGCCACGCGGCCGGATCCGGTGATCTTCATGGAGCCGAAGTCCCGCTACTGGCAGAAGGGCGAGGTCGATCCCGGCAACGCCGATCCCTCCGGCGGCGCGCCCGAAGGCGCCAAGGTCATGCGCGAGGGCAGGCACCTGACGCTCGTGGCCTGGGGCGCCATGGTGGCCCGCTGCCTGCAGGTGGCCGAACTCGCCGCCGAGGACGGAATCGACGTCGAGGTCCTGGATCTGCGCTGGCTCAAGCCGATCGACGCCGCGGCGCTGGCCGCCTCCGTGCGCAAGACGCGCCGCGCCGTCGTCGTCCACGAAGCGCCGCTGACCTCCGGGCTGGGCGCCGAGGTGGCGCAGCTGATTACGCAAAGCTGCTTCGACACCCTCAAGGCACCGGTGGAGCGCGTGACCGGCTTCGACGTCCCGTACCCCTCCGGCGACCTCGAAGATGAATACATCCCGAACATTGACCGGATCCTCTTCGGCATCCAGCGAGTATTGGAGTACAAACGTGGCTGAAATTTCCTTCCCACTGCCGGATCTTGGCGAGGGCCTGATCGAGGCGACCGTGCTGGAATGGCTGGTCTCGCCGGGCGAGCAGGTGGAGCGGAACCAGCCGCTGGTGGAGGTCGAAACCACCAAGTCGGCCGTCGAATTGCCCAGCCCACAGGCAGGTAAGGTAGTGCGTATCTACGGCGGGCCCGGCGACAAGATCAATGTCGGCGAGCCCCTGATCGTGTTCGAGGTGCCGGACAACACCGCCGGCATCGTGGGCACGGTCCCGAAGGAAGAGGCACCGAAGCGCCGGGTTCGCCTGAGCGCCGTACTTGATGAGGACTGACACCATGAGCGGCAGGCACACCGGCGAGCAGCATTCCCACACGGTCGAGGGCACCGACCCCCAGCTTTACGTCGGGGTGCACGATCCGAAGGACGACGCCGGGCTGCGTCCGGTCCTGCTGCTGCACGGCTTCTCCTCCTCCTCCAAGCTCAACTGGGAGGACACCGGCTGGATCACCGCCCTCACCGACGCCGGCCGCCGCGTCATCACCGTGGACCTGCCCGGCCACGGCCGCAGCGGCGCCCCGGAGGACCGGGATTCCTACTCCCCCAGCAAGATCCGCGCGGATCTGCTCCAGATTGCGTTCGACGCCGGCGCACGTCCGCTGCGCGACGGCGATCCGGCCAGCGGCCTGGACGTGATCGGCTACTCGCTGGGGTCCCGGCTGGCCTGGGAATTCGGCGCCACCCAGCACGAACTGGTCCACCGGCTGGTGCTCGGCGGGCCCAACGTGGCGGACCCGCTGGCGGAGTTCGACCTGGTCGCCGCGCAGCGCTACCTGGCGGACGGAACGCCGATCGCGGACGCTTCCACCGCCGGGCTGCTGAAGATGGCGCAACTGCTGCCCAGCAACAACATCTTTGCCCTGCTGTCCCTGATCGAGGCGATCAAGGACGAGCCGTTCGACCCCGCCGAGGCGGTCCCGCAAATGCCGGTGCTGCTGGTGGCCGGGGAGAAGGACGAACGGGCCGCGTCCATGCCCGAGCTCGCCGCTCTCGGCGCCAAGGCCGGGGCGATGGTGGAACAGCTCATCCTGCCGGCGCGGAACCACACGAACGCCGTGACCAGCCGGGCCTTCAAGCAGGGTGCCATCAGCTTCCTGGGCGTCTAAGCACTCGCTTAAACAGCAACGCGGGGTCACTTACGGCCCATCCGGGGGTTCCGGATGGGCCGTAAGTGACCCCGCGTTGTTTTTGGCTGCCTAGTGGTGGCGGCTGACGCCCAGCGGACGGCCGCGGGTTTCCTTGGCCAGGATGACGCCGACGGCGGAGATGACGCAGAGGATCATGATGTAGATGCCGATGGAGCCGGTCCAGTGCGTGCCCTGCAGCAGGGCCTCGGCGATGGTCGCCGCGAAGGCGCCGCCCAGGATGGCGCCGAAGGCGTAGCCGATGGAGATGCCCGAGTAGCGTACGTTCGCCGGGAACATCTCGGCGTACATCGCGGACATCGGGCCGTAGGACAAGCCCAGGCCGATGGTCAGGACGAACAGCGCCGTGCCGTAGAGAACGATGTCCTTGGTGTCGATCAGGGCGAACATCGGGATCATCCAGGCAAAGACGATGCCGTAGCCGATCAGGAAGGTCTTGACGCGGCCAATCTTGTCCGAGAGCCAGCCGCCGACCAGGGTGAAGATGAGCCAGCCGAAGGACGCCAGTGTGGTGGCCAGCAGGATCTGCGGGGTGGGCATCTTCAGCGTCTTGGTGGCGTAGGAGATGAAGAAGGCGATCAGCAGGTAGCCGGCAGCGTTGTTGCCAATGAAGATCATCGTCGAGTAGAGGACAGCCTTCTTGTGCTTGCGGATCAGCTCGCCCAGGGGCGCCCTGCTTTCTTCCTTGCGCTCCTGCATTTCCTTGAAGACCGGGCTCTCAGCCACGGCGCGCCGGATGAGGTAACCGACCACGATCAGGACGATCGAGAGCAGGAACGGCACCCGCCAGCCCCAGCTGCCGAAGTCTTCCTTGGACATCGACGTGTTGAGGAAGTAGAGCAGGCCGGTGGCGAGGATCATGCCCACCGGGACGCCGATCTGCGGGTAGGCGCCAAACAGGCCGCGCTTGCTCATCGGTGCGTGCTCGACGGCCATCAGGGCAGCGCCGCCCCATTCACCGCCGGCGGAGAAGCCCTGGATGATGCGGAGCAGGATCAGGAGGATCGGGGCCCAGACGCCGATCTGCGCGTAGGTCGGCAGCATGCCGATCAGTGCCGTCGCGGCGCCCATCATGACCAGGGTGAAGACAAGCATGGCCTTGCGGCCCAGGCGGTCGCCGAGGTGGCCGGCAACGATGGCGCCCAGCGGGCGGAACAAGAAGCTGATGCCGATCAGGGCGAAGGACAGGATCTGCGCCAGGCCCGGGTTGGAGGCATTCAGCGGCGCGAGGAAGAGCGGGGACAGCAGCGTTGCTGTCAGTTGGGCGAAGATGAAGAAGTCGTACCACTCGATCGTGGTACCGACCAGCGTCCCGGCGAGGACCTTGCGTTCCTCATGCTTGCTGCTGGGGCCCGTCTCTGAATCGACGGTTGAAGTTGCGGTCATTGGAACTCCGTTGCTGGGGGCAGAGGTGCTGCCCGGGTGGGTGCAAGTGAAAAACTAAATGCCTACAGAATTACTGATCGAACGGTCAGTTAGTAACTGTGATACTACTATGAAATGTGTGATCAGGCACACATTTCCGCCAAAAAGCTTCGCCGCCCAGGAAAGCGACGGGGAAACCCGCTGGCAGAACTCCCGGTCGGCGTCGGCCGGCGACTCCCGGCCGCGGGCCCGGGAAGGCGCTTGTTAGCCCTCACCGCGTGTTCTATAATCGAACAAGCAGTTCACATATAGAACGCTACTTCACTGTGAGCCGGAACACAAGACTCCCCCGCCCGCCTCTAGGATGGACTCCATGACCCCGAACGCCGGCAGCACCCAGGCCCCGCCGTCCCAGACGCTGTCCCGGGGCATCCGGGCCCTGGAGATCCTGGCCGACGCCCCGGAGCCGCTCACCATCGCCGAGCTCGCCGACGCCATGGGTGTCCACCGTTCGGTCGCCTACCGCATCCTGCGCACCCTCGAGGACCACTCGCTGCTGGTCCGGGACGACGCGGGCAGGGTCCAGCCCGGCCCCGGCCTGGCCGTCCTCGCCCGCGGCGTCGCCCGCAATCTCCAGACCGCCGCGCTGCCTGAGCTGACCCAACTGGCCAACGCCCTGACCATGAGCGCCTTCGTGGCCGTCTGGGACCGCGAGGACTGCGTCACCCTCGTCACCGTCGATCCGCGCCACACGGGGGCGGCCGTGGTCCAGCACCCGGGCTCCCGGCACCCGGTCAGTGCCGGAGCGCCCGGCATCGCAATCCAGTCGGCGCTTTCGGAGCAGGAATGGCACCGCCTCGCCCCGGGCATCCCCTACCGGTCGGAGGCGGCCGAGGCGCGCCGCCGCGGCTTCGCGGCCAGCCATGACGAGGTCATCCCCGGCGTCTCCTCGCTGGCCGTGCCGGTCAGGGTTCCCGGCGGGCGCCCGGCCGCCCTGGCGGTGGTCTACATCCGCGCCGCACAGGACCCGGATGAAGTTGCGGCCGCCCTGTCGGCGAGCGCCGCGCGGATCGAGGCGCAGCTGGCCTGAGGCCCCGGCCCGGGTTCTCTCTTGACAAGCCGGTCCAGTTCGGGCAGTTTTGTATCGTATACGATTTCATACTCAATGAGGAGATGCGATGGAGCAGCTTTCGCAGGACGCCCTGGCCGCCACCGGCAAGGTCATCGCGGTGCACATCAACTACCCGAGCCGCGCCGCCCAGCGAGGCCGCACCCCGGAGCAGCCCTCCTACTTCCTGAAGCCGTCCTCCTCGCTGAGCCTCTCCGGCGGCACCGTCGAACGCCCCGCCGGCTGCGAACTCCTGGCCTTTGAGGGCGAGGTGGCGCTGGTGATCGGCAGCCGGGCCCGCCGCGTTGCCCCGGACGAGGCCTGGCGCCACGTCGGCTTCGTCACCGCCTCCAACGACCTCGGCGTCTACGACCTGCGCTATGCGGACAAGGGCTCCAACCTGCGTTCCAAGGGCGGGGACGGTTTCACCCCCGTGGGCCCGGGCCTCCTCCCGGCCGCCGAGGTCGACCCGGCAGGCCTCCGCATCCGCACCTGGCTCAACGGCGAACTGGTGCAGGAGGACACGACCGGCACGCTGCTGTTCCCCTTCGCCCGGCTCGTCGCGGACCTCTCCCAGCTCCTCACCCTGGAGCCGGGCGACATCATCCTGACCGGGACGCCCGCCGGCGCCTCCGTGGCCCAGCCGGGCGACGTGATGGAGGTCGAGGTGGACGCCCCGGCGTCGGGGCTCACCACCGGCCGGCTGACGACGACGGCGGCCCAGGGCACCGTGCCGCTCGCCGACTACGGCGCGCAGCCGCGCAGCGACGAGGCCCAGCGCGCCGAGGCCTACGGCACGCCGGCGGCAGCCGCCGCCGAACCTACGGCAGCAGCCGAACCGGCCGCGCCGAAGAGTGCGCTGACCCCCGAGCTGAAGGCGAAGCTCGAGTCCGTCGCCACCGCCACCTTGAGCTCCCAGCTGCGCAAGCGCGGCCTGAACAACGTCAGCATCGACGGCCTGCATTCGACCCGGCCGGACCGCACCGTAGTCGGGGTGGCCCGGACCCTGCGCTACGTGCCCAACCGCGAGGACCTCTTCAAGACCCACGGCGGCGGCTTCAACGCCCAGAAACGCGCCATCGACTCGCTCCGGGAAGGCGAGGTCCTCGTTATGGAGGCCCGCGGCGAAAAGGGCACCGGGACGGTCGGGGACATCCTGGCCCTGCGCGCCCAGGTCAACGGTGCCGTGGCCGTCATCACCGACGGCGGCGTCCGCGACGTCACCGCCGTCGGCGCCCTGGAGATGCCCACGTTCTTCGCGAACGCGCACCCCGCAGTCCTGGGCCGGCGCCATATCCCGTGGGACGTGGACCTCACCATTTCCTGCGGCGGCGCCACGGTTCAGCCCGGGGACATCATCGTGGGCGACGCGGACGGCATCCTTGTGATCCCGCCGGCACTCGCCGAGGAAGTGGCCGACGACGCCCTGGTCCAGGAGTCTGAAGAGACGTTCATCGCCGAGATGGTCGCCGCCGGGCACAGCGTGGACGGCCTGTACCCGATGAACGCCCAGTGGCAGGAAAAGTACAAGGCGTGGGCCGCGGACCGCGGGCAGTCCCGGCCATGACCAGCACCGTGAGCACGGCCGGCCCGGCTGGCGCCACCTCGAGCAAGTCGGAGCAGGCGTACGCGGCGGTCAAGGCCAGCATCCTCAGCGGCGAATACTCCCCCGGCTACCGGCTCGTGCTGGCCAAGATCGCCGAGGAGCTGGGCTTCAGCGTCGTCCCGGTCCGCGAAGCCATCCGCCGGCTCGAGGCGGAAAACCTCGTGGTGTTCGAACGCAACGTCGGCGCCACCGTGGCCGGCATCGATCCCACCGAATACCTCTACACGATGCAGACCCTGGGGATCGTCGAAGGCGCCGCGACGGCGTTGTCCGCGCCGCTGATCTCCGCCGCGGACATCGCCCGGGCCCGCGCGGTGAACGAACTGATGCGCGAGTGCCTGGACAACTTCGACCCGGTCCGTTTCACCAGCCTGAACCGCGACTTCCACAGCGTCCTGTTCGAGCACTGCCCCAACCCGCACATCCTCGACCTGGTGCACCGCGGCTGGAACCGGCTGCAGGCGCTGCGTTCCTCCACCTTCAGCTACGTGCCCGGCCGGGCCCGGCAGTCCGTCGAGGAACACGAGGCGCTGCTAGGGCTGCTGGAGGCGGGCGCCCCGGCGGACGACGTCGAACGCGCGGCCCGCGCGCACCGCGCCGCCACCCTCGATGCCTACCTCGCCCACCGGGCTCCGTCCCCCTGACCCCAGCGGGCCGGCCCCGGCCGCCCCTCCCCCGAACGATAAGGAAAAAACAATGAAGTTCCGTTCCGATCCCCAGCAGCACCTCAAAGGCTCCCTCGCCGCGATGTTCACCCCGTTCACGGCGTCCGGCGACGTCGACCACGACAGCCTGCGGAACATGGTCCAGTGGCAGATCGCCAGCGGATCCTCCGGCATCACGATCGGCGGGTCCACCGGCGAGCCCAGCGCCCAGTCCGTCGAGGAACGCGCCGCCGCCATCCGCGCGACCGCCGAGGCGATCGGCGACCGCGTGCCGTTCATGGCCGGCACCGGCACCGCAAAACTGCAGGAGACGCTGGAGCTGACCCAGGCCGCCGTCGACGCCGGCGCGGACGCGTCGATGATCATCACGCCCTACTACTCCCGGCCCACGCAGGAGGCCCTCTACCGCTGGTACGCCACGATCGCCACCGAGTTCCCGCAGATGCCGTTCGTGATCTACAACGTGCCGTCCCGCACCGCGGTGGACATGGCCCCCGAAACCGTGGCGCGGCTGTTCCGTGACTTCGACAACATCGTCGGGATCAAGGAGACCACGAAGGACTTCGAGCACTTCTCCCGTGTCATGCACCTGGCCGGCAAGGACCTGCTGGTCTGGTCCGGCATCGAACTGCTGTGCCTGCCGCTGATGGCGATCGGCGGCGTCGGTTTCATCTCGGCGCTGGCAAACATCGCCCCGAAGGCCTCCGCGGACATGTACAACGCCTGGGTCGAGGGTGACTTCGAGACCGCCCGGAAGATCCACTACGGCGTCCACCCGCTCGTGGACCTGTTGTTCGTCGAGACCAACCCGGCGCCCAGCAAGTGGCTGATGGCCGAGGCGGGGCTGATCTCCTCCGACTACGTCCGCCCGCCGCTGATTACGCCCACCGACGCCGGGCTGAAGAAAATCACCGAACTGATGGAGGCCGGCCGGGAGTACCTCACCCCGGTGGACGGCTTCCGGATCGCCAAATAACACCTCCCCGCCACTTCAACGCCGAAGCAAAGGATTGACCCATGGCTGAGCACTACATCCCGGACGATTTGCCCACCCGCATCCAGCACTACATCAACGGCGAGTTCGTCGACTCCGTCAGCGGCAAGACCTTCGATGTCCTGGACCCGGTGTCGAACGAAACCTACGCCACCGCGGCCGCCGGGCAGAAGGAGGACGTCGACCTCGCCGTCGCCGCCGCCCGCACGGCCTTCACCCAGGGTCCCTGGCCCCGGATGAAGCCGCGCGAACGCGCCCGCGTCCTGAACAAGATCGCCGACGCCGTCGAAGCCCAGGAGACCCGGCTGGCGCAGCTGGAGACCTTCGACACCGGCCTGCCGATCACCCAGGCCAAGGGCCAGGCGCTGCGGGCCGCGGAGAACTTCCGCTTCTTCGCCGACCTGATCGTGGCCCAGTTCGACGACGCCATGAAGGTCCCGGGCGCGCAGATCAACTACGTCAACCGCAAGCCGATCGGCGTCGCCGGCCTGATCACGCCGTGGAACACGCCGTTCATGCTCGAGTCCTGGAAGCTCGCACCGGCGCTGGCCACCGGCAACTGCGTGGTGCTCAAGCCGGCCGAATTCACACCGCTCTCCGCCTCGCTCTGGGCAAAGATCTTCAAGGACGCAGGCCTGCCCGACGGCGTCTTCAACCTGGTGAACGGCCTCGGCGAGGAAGCCGGCGACGCCCTGGTCAAGCACCCGGACGTGCCGCTGATTTCCTTTACCGGCGAAACCACCACCGGCAAGACGATCTTCCGCAACGCCGCGGAGAACCTCAAGGGCCTGTCGATGGAACTCGGCGGCAAGAGCCCGGCGATCATCTTCGACGACGCCGACCTCGACGCCGCGATCGACTCCACCCTCTTCGGCGTCTTCTCGCTCAACGGCGAGCGCTGCACGGCCGGCTCCCGGATCCTGGTCCAGCGCGGCATCTACGAGGAGTTCTGCGAGAAGTACGCCGCCCGCGCGAAGAACATCGTGGTCGGTGACCCGCACGACCCGAAAACCGAGGTCGGCGCGCTGGTGCACCCGGAGCACTACGAGAAGGTCGCCCGGTACGTGGAAATCGGCAAGTCCGAGGGCCGGCTGCTGGCCGGCGGCGGGCGTCCGGAGGGACTTCCGACCGGCAACTACATTGCCCCGACGGTGTTCGCCGACGTCGCCGCGGACGCCAGGATCTTCCAGGAGGAGATCTTCGGCCCGGTCGTGGCAATCACCCCGTTCGAGGACGACGCCGAGGCGCTGGCCCTGGCGAACAACACGAAGTACGGGCTGGCCGGCTACGTCTGGACCAACAACCTGACCCGGGCGCACAACTTCTCGCAGAACCTGGAGGCCGGCATGGTCTGGCTCAACAGCCACAACGTCCGGGACCTGCGCACCCCCTTCGGCGGCGTCAAGGCCTCCGGCCTGGGCCACGAGGGCGGCTACCGCTCCATCGATTTCTACACCGACCAGCAGGCCGTCCACATCACCCTGGGCAGCGTCCACACCCCGAAGTTTGGTGCCACGGCCCGCTGACGGCCCACCGCCTGTCTGCCACCCGCCACCGCACCCGCCAGCTCAAAGAGGAGTCACATCATGGCCAACGACATCATCACCCCCACGGTCCCCGCGCCGGACATTGTCCGCTGCGCCTACATGGACCTCGTGATCACCGACCTGGAAAAATCCCGGGCGTTCTACGTGGACCTGCTGGGCCTGCACGTCACCTATGAGGACGAGGACGCGATCTACCTTCGTTCCTTCGAGGAGTTCATCCACCACAACCTGGTGCTGCGCAAGGGCCCCGTGGCCGCCGCCGCCGCATTCGCCTACCGGGTCCGCACCCCCGAGGATGTGGACAAGGCCGAGGCCTACTTCGCCGAAATGGGCTGCCGCACGGAACGCCGCAAGGACGGCTTCGCCCGCGGGATCGGCGACGCGGTCCGGGTGGAGGACCCGCTGGGCTTCCCCTATGAGTTCTTCTACGAGGTGGAGCACGTGGAACGCCTCACCCAGCGCTACGACCTCTACAGCGCCGGCGAACTGGTCCGGCTGGACCACTTCAACCAGGTCACCCCCGACGTCCCGCGCGGCCGGAAGTACCTGGAGGACCTGGGCTTCCGGGTCTCCGAGGACATCAAGGACTCCGACGGCGTCACCTACGCGGCCTGGATGCACCGCAAGCAGACCGTGCACGACACCGCCCTCACCGGCGGCGACGGGCCGCGGATGCACCACATCGCCTTCTCCACCCACGAGAAGCACAACATCATCCAGATCTGCGACAAGATGGGCGCGCTGCGGATCTCGGACCGGATCGAGCGCGGACCCGGGCGGCACGGCGTGTCCAACGCCTTCTACCTCTACATCCTGGACCCCGACGGCCACCGCGTGGAGATCTACACCCAGGACTACTACACCGGCGATCCGGACAACCCCACGGTGACCTGGGACGTGCACGACAACCAGCGCCGCGACTGGTGGGGCAACCCCGTGGTCCCGAGCTGGTACACCGAGGCCTCCCTGGTCCTGGACCTCGACGGCAAGCCGCAGCCGCTCATGATCCGCACCGACAGCAGCGAAATGGCCGTCACCGTTGGCGCCGACGGTTTCGCCTACACCCGTGAACCAGGCGAGGAGCGCGGCTTCAAACTCGGCTCCCAGCTCTAGATCACCCAACTGACTCGCAGTCGTTGTCGTTTCAGCCCGCGAAACGACCACCCCTGCGAGTCAGTTGGGGTTATGCGGCCGCCCGGTTTCGGCGCTGGAGGACGACGGCGGCTGCCGCGCCGAGCAGGAACAGCGCCGCCGCGGCGCAGACCGGAACGAGGAACGCGGCCGAATAGCCGGAGTTCTGTGCCAGCTGGCCGGCGATGGAGGAGCCCAGCGCTGTGCCGGCGACAATGCCGCTGGCCAGCGCCGTCATCACCGTGCCAAGTTTCCCCTCCGGGGCCACGACGCCGCCGATCGCGAATACGGTGACCATCAGCGGACCCACCGGCAGGCCCAGGACCAGCAGCACCAGGATCATCGGCAGCGCCGTCGAGGGCAGGAGCAACAGGGCCGCGAGCCCGGTCATCAGCGCCGCGCAGGCCAGCCAGCGGGCGTTGACGCTGAACCGCCGCGGCCAGTACGCCACGGAGAGCGCCGCGGCAGCGGAGCTCAGGCCCATCACCGCGTAGAGCAGTCCGGCCAGCTCGGACGTGGCGAAGCTCGCCGAGAAGGAACTGAGGGAGGTCTGGGTCGAGCCGAAGAAGGTGCCCATGCAGACCATGGCCAGGACCGGCAGCCCGACGGCGGCGAAGGTTGCCGCGCGCTGCCCGGTGGTGAGGGCTCTCCGTTGCTGCCGGGCGGCGGCAGCGGCCGCGCGGCTCCGTGCCGGGGTGCGCGGCACCGCGCG
Organism: Arthrobacter sp. YAF16; assembly: GCF_052113385.1. Lineage (NCBI taxonomy): Bacteria > Bacillati > Actinomycetota > Actinomycetes > Micrococcales > Micrococcaceae > Arthrobacter > Arthrobacter sp. YAF16. Next base: position 1,050,363 of record NZ_JBFRDC010000001.1, on the reverse strand, counting down.
GTGCGTCGGGTGCACGGCGAACGCGGGAACCAGGGTGAGGGTGAGCGCGGCGGCCAGCGCGAGCGGCAACCAGGGGCTGAGGAGGCTGGCGAGGATGCCCACCAGCGCCGGGCCCAGCACAAAGGTCAGCTCGTCGGCGGTGCTCTCATAGGACAGGGCCGTGTCCAGGTCTTCCGCGTGTCCGCCGCCGCGGGAGCTCAGCGCCATCCAGCGGACCCGTGCCAGCGGGCCGACCTGCGGGCAGCTGGCGCCCGCCACGAAAGCCGCGGCAAGCACCGGCACGGCGGCGGCCAGCTCCCGGCCGCCCGGGACCAGGTATGCGGCGAGGATCAGGGCGGTCACGGCGACCGCGTTGAAGACGGCGGAGAAGAGCAGGACGGGGCGCTGGCCCAGCCGGTCGGCGAGGGCGCCCAGCACCGGGGCCCCGAGTGCCGAGCCGATGCCGACGGCGCCGGCCGCGGCGCCGCCCACGGCATAGGAGTCGGTGACTGCGGTGACGAGGGTGAGGGCGCCGACGGTCAGCATGGCCAGCGGGAGACGGGCGAAAAGCCCAAGCGGGATGAAACTCCGGCCGGCGAGCAGGGGCAGCCGGGCAAAGCGGCCGCCGCTGCGGGCTGCCGCGGGCGCAGCGGAAAGGGACGTCGTGGAAGACGGTGAAGGGTTCATGATTCCGGGTTCGTTCGATAGTGCGCATCGTCCCTCCTCCCGATGCGCGCGACCCGGTAACCCTCCGATTATACCCGAGCCGGCGGGCCTCAGGCCGGGGTGTCGTCGGAGATGTGCAGGGTGGATCCGTTCCGGCCCTTGACCACCTGGAGCTGGGTGGTGATCCGCTGCTTCATTTCCGCGACGTGGCTCACGAGGCCCACGACCCGGCCGCCGTCGCGGAGCCCTTCGAGCGCGTCCATGACCTGTTCGAGGGACTGTTCGTCGAGGCTGCCGAAGCCCTCGTCCACGAAGAGGGTCTCAATGTCCACCCCGCCGGATTCCATTTGCACCACGTCCGCGAGGCCGAGGGCCAGGGCGAGCGACGCCATAAAGGACTCGCCGCCGGAGAGCGTGGCGGTGTCGCGGCGCTGGCCGGTCCACTGGTCCACGACTTCGAGGCCCAAACCGGATTTTTGCCCGCGGGCTGCCTTGGCGTCGGTGTGTTGCAGGGTGTAGCGGCCGTCGCTCATGCCGATCAGCCGCTCCGAGGCCGCAGCCGCCACCTGTTCCAACCTGGCCGCGAGCACGTAGCTGTTCAGGCTCATCCGGTAGTTGTTGTCTCCGCCGCCGCGGGCCGCCTCGGCCACGGCGGTCCACAGCGCTGCCCGATCCCGGGGCTCCCGGCCGGCAGCCGCGTGCTCCGCATACTCGGCGGAGATCCGGCCCAGGGTCTGCACCGACTTCCCGGCGAGCCCGGAGGCCAGTACAGCCTCCCGGGCCTTGCGTTCCGCCGACGCACACTCGGCCCGGAGCTGATCGAGAACGGCGCCGTCCACGGGGCCGTCCGCGGCCAGCTCCCGGGCGGCCAAGGCGAGTTCCTCACCGGCAAAGAGTTCCGTAAGCCGGGCGGCTTCGTCCTGCCCGGCACGGACGGCGGCCTCCAACCCGGCCGCATCCGGTGCCGGCAGGAGCACCGAACGGGCCGCGTCCGCCGACTCGAAGCCGGCGTCCGGGAGGGCCCGCTCAAGCTGGGCACGCGCATCGGTAGTCCGCGCGCGGGCCTGTTCAAGGCTGCCGGCGGCCGCGTCGGCGCGTTCGAGCAGGGCCGTCGTTCCGCGAACGGAGACGAGGCGCCTGCCGAGGCTCGCGTGCCCGGCGCGCAGGCCCGCCAAGGCGGTCTCAAGGCCCTCGACCTGTCCGAGGACCTCGCTGATGGTGGATTCGGTCTGGGCGATCCCGGAAGCGGCCGCCGTCCGGGCCTGTCCCGCGGCCAGGATCTCCTCGTCCAGCTCCGAACGCCGGGCCCGGTTGGCCGCCAGCTCTGCGGCGGCGCGGGTGGCTTCGGCCGACAGCTCTTTCGCCAGTGTGGCCTCTCTGCGGGCCACGTCAGGCTCGGTGTCGCCGCCCTGGGCTGCCAGCACGGCGAGGTCCTGCTGGGCTTCGCCGAGTTCACGCTCCAGCGCCGACAGCACAGCCTCGGCCGCCTCGGCGTCCTCCTGCGCGGTCTTTTCAGCCTCGGCGATGGCCAAGGCGGACGCCGCGGCCGGGGCGGGGGCGGGGTGCTCGGCGCTGCCGCAGACCGGGCACGGCTGGTCCGGGAGCAGCTGGGCCGCGAGTTCCGCGGCGGCATTGGCGAGCCGCTCTTCCCGGAGGTCCAGCCAGCGCTGCCGTCGGTCCTGGTGGCTGTCGCGGGCCACGCGGTGGCGGTCGGTGATCCGTGCGCAGTTCTCCGCGGCGGAAGCGTGGCGGGCCACGATGGCGACCAGCTCTTCCGCGGCGGCGGCTTCCTTGGTGCGCAACTGGACTTCGGCGGCAAGTTCTTCGAGCGGAGCCAGGGCAGCAAGGAGTTCGGCGGATTCGGCGCGCAGGGCGTCGAGGGTTGCGGCGCCGGATCGGCTGGCCGTGTGCAGTCCGTCCAGGGTGAGCTGCAGTTCGGCGCGGCGGCCGATCAGGACGGCAAGACGGTCCTCGTCCGGCAGCCGTTCCTCCAGGACGGCACGGAGGGAGCGCAGCCGGCCGAGCTCGCTCCGCAGCACTGATCCTTCGAGAAGCGGCTCGCCGGCCGGTCCGTCGGAACCCGGAGGCGCGGCAGGCAGCGCGGCCAGCTCCGGGTCGGTGAGCGCCGCGGCCCGCAGTTCCGCAGCCGCGCCGGCGGCGGCCGCGGCCGCGCGTTCCTCGGCCATCTCGGCACTGTCTACCGCCTGCAGCTGGCCGCCAAGCACTTCGGCTTTCCGGTGCTGTTCCAGTAATGCGGTCTTCTTCCGCAGCTCCGGGACTGCCGCTTCGGCGGCGGCGCGGCGGCGCTCGGCCGCCGCAAGCTTTGCCTGCCGCGCGGCGCGCGCCGCCGTGCCCTCGAGAAGGGCGGCCAACTCGGCGCCGACCCGCTCGGACTCGACCGCGGCGGCCTGGCGTTCCCCGGCGGCCGAGCCGGCGCTGGCCTCAAGCCAGGCCAGCAGCTGGTCGGCGTCGTCGCGGCGGGGTGCCCCGTCCAGCTCGACGCCCAGGCCCGCGGTTTCCGCTTCGGCCTGGGCCAGCAGCAGTTCGAGCTTGTTGTTGAGGCTTTCCACTTCGGTGCGGGCCGCGGCGGCGCGCCGCCCCAGTTCCTGTTCCACCGCTTCGAAGCGCTGGGTGCCGAAGAGGCTTTGGAGCAGCACCAGCCGGTCGGAGGCCTTGGAGCGCAGGAAGGCAGCGAAGTCGCCCTGGGGCAGCATCACCACCCGGGTGAACTGCTCCCGGTCCATGCCCAGCAGGGCGGTGATTTCCGCACCTGCCTCGTCGTTGCGGCCGGACTTTTCCAGCCACTCGCCGTCGATCCGTTCCCGCAGCAGGGTGTTGGCCTTCTGCTCGGTGAACCCGTTCTTGCCCCGGGCGCTGGGCTTGTTCCAGGCGGGCGTCCGGGAAACTTCGAAGTGCCTGCCCTGGGCGGAGAACTCGCAGGTGACTCGCGGCTCGGCGGCGGGGTCCGCGTGGTCGCTGCGCAGCCGCTTGCCCTCCTGCCGGGCGCCGGGCACGGAGCCGTAGAGGGCAAAGCAGATGGCGTCCAGGACGCTGGTCTTTCCCGCGCCGGTGGCGCCGTTGAGCAGGAAGAGACCGTGCGTGCTGAGCCGGTCGAAGTCGATGTGCTCCGTGCCGGCGAAGGGGCCGAACGCGGAAATTTCCAAGCGGTGGATCCTCACCGGGAAACCCCTTCCAGTCGGACGGCTTCGAGGGCTTCGGCCAGGACTCCGGACTCGGCCTCGTCGGCGGCGCGGCCGCGGACATGTTCCAGGAACCCGCAGCAGATCGAGAGGTCGTCCCCGGCCTGGGCCAGCCGGCTGCTGTAGCTGGTCTTGGCCGAGGCTTCGGCGCCCTCGGGGTCGAAGCCCAGGACGAGGGTGTCGGGAAAACGCGCCCGCAGCCGTTCCATGGCCTGGTTCGGGCGCTGCGCGTCGGTCAGCGTGATCTGGCAGTAGGCGCCTTCGGCCCAGGCGAACGCCTCGTCGGTGAGCAGCTCGTCCAGTTTGCCGCGCAACGTGGCGAGGCGGCGGGGCGCTTCCCACAGGACTTCCGTGACGGCGGTGACGCCGGTGGCGTCGACGTCGATCAGCCAGCCGCCCTTCTGGTGCTTCGCTTCGGAGAACGAGTAGGCCAGCGGTGAGCCCGAATAGCGGACGGCGGACGAGAGTGACTGCCGGCCGTGCAGGTGGCCCAGCGCGGTGTAGCTGAAGCCGTCGAAGAGGTCCAGCGGCACCGCGCCCACCCCGCCGATGCTCAGGTCCCGTTCACTGTCGGAGCTGATGCCGCCGCTGGCGAAGGTGTGGGCGAGCACCACCGAATGGACGGTCCGGGTCTTGGACCGGGCCGCGATGTCGGCGCGGACCAGCCCGGTGGCGGCGCGGGTCACCTCGAAGTGGCTGGCGGTCTCGACGCCCAGCTGCGCGGCGACCAGCCGCGGCTCCAGCCAGGGGATGCCGTAGATCGCCAGCACCGCCCCGTTGTCCTCGTCCGCGCCGGCGCCATTCGCCCCGGCGTCGTTCGAGAGCGGGAGCAGCAGCGGGGTGTCCAGCTCGGCAAGCCGGGTGCGCAGGTGCACTCCCCCGCGTTCGAGCAGGCGGGAGGCAAAGCCGAGCCGGATGGCCGAGTCGTGGTTGCCGCTGGTCAAAACCACCTTCGCCCCGGCGCCGCTCAGCCGCACCAGTGCGTCGTCGAGCAGGCCCACGACGTCGACGCCGGGCAGCGCACGGTCGTACACATCGCCCGCGATGAGGACGACGTCGACCGACTCTTCGCGGACGACGCCGACGAGTTGGTCGATAAAGGCGCGCTGGGCGTCAAGCATCCCGACGCCGTGGAACGACCGGCCCAGGTGCCAGTCCGAGGTGTGCAATAACCGCATGCCACTACGCTATCGGCTGCCACCGACACTATTGCGCACCGGCCCGGCGCCAGGGGTGACAGACGTTACAGGGTGCGCTTGTCGAAGAAGTCGCGGGCCTCATCCGCGGGCGTCGCGGAAGTCGCCGGCGCTGCCGGTACGGCGTCCCCCGCGTCGGCCGCGTTGTTGGGCTCGCCGGGCTCGTCAAGACTGTCGTCGTCGACGTCGGCATACCCGCTGGTCCGCTCCGGGCCGCCGGAAGCCGCGCCGGCCCGCACCGAGGTGCTCGCGAACCCCCGGAACACCAGCCCGGCAACCGCGGCGCCGACCAGCGGGGCCACCCAGAAGAGCCACAGCTGGCCCAGGGCGTCCGGGCTGCTGAAGAGCGCGGAAGCCGTGGCACGCGCCGGGTTGAAAGGGGCGTTCCCGATGCTCTGGCCCAGCTGCAGCAGCACGGCCATGCTCAGGCCGACGGCGAAAGGCGCAGCGGCCTTTGCCGGGTTGCGTCCCGCGGTGGTGCCGAGATAGACCGCCACCAGCAGGGCGGCACCGAGCACCTCGACCAGCAGTACACCGGCCATCGGAGCCTGGATGACCGAGCGGCTGTCAAAACCCGCCGCGACCGTGTCGAAGGCCGTCTGCGTGCCGTTGAGTTTGGGAACCGTGCGCAGCACGCCGAACAGCGTCAGCGCCCCGAGCACGGCGCCCACCAGCTGCGCGCCAAGGTAGGCGGCGGCGTCGAGCGGCCTGGTCCGGCCGGCGATCGCGTTGCCCACCGTGACCGCGGGGTTGAAATGGCCGCCGGACAGGTAGCCGAAGGCCAGCATGGCCGCCGTGAGGGCCAGGCCCGCCGCCAGCGAGGCGGACATCGGGTTGTACTGCGGAACGGCGAACAGCGGCACGCCCAGGCCCACCACCACGACGAACAGGGTCCCCAGTGCCTCGGCGGACAGCCGGGCGATGAGGCCCGGCTGTCGGTCATCGGGTACGAGGGCCGGCTGGGCGACGTCCGGCTCGGAGGCGTGCACTGGCTTGGTCATGGCGCGGAGTTCCTTTGGCTGGGGGTCATGGTCTGCTTGGAGTCTGCCAGCGGGGGCTGGGTGTTCGCTGGAGCCCCGCCGTGCCGGGCGGCGGCTACATCCCGAGCGCAATCGCCGCCACCGTACTCGCGGCGAGCGCCAGGACAGCCGCCGTCGCGCTGATCATCAGCGCCGCCGGGGCCGCGTCGGTGGAGCTGCGCAGCTGCCGGGAGCGCACCCGGACGCAGACAAAGAGGACCACCGTGGACCCGAGCGCCGCTGCGGCACACAGGCCGAGGGAGTCGAAGCGGCCGGCGGCCTGGTCCCCCGGGCCGGACAGCGCCCAGGTGCGCCAGATGAACAAATCCGCGACGACGAGGGCCAGCAGCGTCCGGCCCCAGGCCAAAGTCGTGCGTTCCGGCTGCAGCCCGGGGCCCTGCGGCGGAACGGTCACCGTGCGATCAAGATCAGGATGGCGATGGTGAGCGCGGCGATGGCGACGCCGACGGTCATGACCAGCATCAGCCCGGAGTAGGGCAACTCCCGGTTGTTGCGCATCGCGGCTTCCATTCGGCCCCAGCGGTGGTAGGCCAGCGCGGCCAGTCCGGCGCCGAGGACCGCCAGCACGACGCAGATGGCGATGCGCACCGGCCCCGGGGCGATGTTGGGCGCCAGCTGATCGATGGCGAGCGCGCCGGCGATCAGGGCCAGCGAGGTCCGGACCCAGGCCAGGAAGGTCCGCTCGTTGGCCAGCGTAAACCTGTAGTCGGGCGTGCTGCCGGTCTTCCGCCACGCTGGTTCGCGCATCACTCTCCCTTGTCCGTCCTTTGTCCGGGGCCGCGGCCATGACGAACCTGGCACCACCAGCACCCTACCCGGCTCAGCCGGGCGCCGCGTTCCCGTGCGGGCCGGGCACCGGGGTAAATTTGGAGGTATGAGCATTGAGCCCGGCAGCACCCCGGCGGCCGCCCCGGCGCCGTCCCATGAGTCCCGCATCCACGGCTGCCTGCTGGGCGGCGCGCTCGGGGATTCGCTGGGCTACGCCGTCGAATTCGCGAAAATCGACGAGATCCGCGCCACCTACGGCCCGGAAGGACTGCGGGACTTCACCGGGCTCGACGGCGTCAGCCACTTCTCCGACGACACCCAGATGACGCTGTACACGGTGGACGGCCTGCTGGAGGCACTCGAGTGGGCCAACTCGGGCGTTGCGGCGGACACGAATGCCTGCCTCTGGCTTGCCTACCTGCGCTGGCTCGGCAGCCAGGGCGAGGCACTCCCGGACTCCGCCCCCTTCCAGCCGCCGCGCTGGATAGACAGCCACGCTGTGCTCCGGCACCGCCGCGCCCCGGGCAATGCCTGCCTCAGCGGCCTCGCCACCGGGGAAATGGGCACCGTGTACCGGCCGGTCAACCCGGAGTCCAAGGGTTGCGGCACGGTGATGCGCTCGGCGCCGTTCGGACTCATCCCCTACGTCCCGGCGGACGCGGTCTACAAGATGAGTGCGGACGCGGCGTCGCTGACCCACGGGCACCCCGCGGCCCGGCAGAGCGCCGGCGTGTTCAGCCTGCTGATCCATGCGCTGGTCAGCGGCAAGGACCTGCATGAGGCGGCTGGCGCCGCGCTCTCGCAGCTCCAGGACGGCCCGCTGCCGAAGGGTGAGGAGCCCGATCCGGCCCTGGTCGACCGCTTGACGGCGTCCCTGCGCCTGGCCGCGGCGGCAGCGCCCGGGGCCGGACGCGGAGGTTCCGGGGGCCTGCTCGGCGCGGAGGAACTGGTGCGGGAACTGGGCGAAGGCTGGGTTGCCGAGGAGGCACTCGCCGTCGGCCTGTATGCCGTGCTGGCCACCGCACCGGCGACGACGGCGGCGGCCGCCAGCCCCGAGGAGCACTTCCGGGCAGCGATCGCTGTGGCGGTGAACCACAGCGGCGACAGCGATTCGACCGCCTCGATCGCCGGGAACATCCTGGGCGCGCACTACGGCGAGGAATGCCTGCCGGCGGACTGGCTGGCGGCCCTCGAGGCCCCCGACGTCATTCGGGGCATGGCCGCACGGCTGGCGGCGGTTACGGGCGCCTGAGCGAAATGTTGTTGCAGGCTTCGCAGACATCCTCGGGGATGAGTCCGCGGCGCTGCAGCAGCCCGAAGATCGCACAGCCGAGGCAGAAGCCGGCGAAGGCCTCCAGCGAGGCGGCGGCGATCAGGGCCACGAGCAGGACCCAGGCCACCGGCGCCAGGCCCGCGGCGAAAAGGATGGCAGCCGCCGTGGACAGGGCCGCTCCGATGCCTTGGGCGAAGCGCTTCGGTGGCCCGGGAACCAGCCGCTTCTTCCCCAGCAGCGGAGTCAGGACCTTCACCGAGAGCACGCCCAAGGGCGAAATCCGCGGCCCGAACAGCACCCGCAGCCAGAATCCGGCGGCGATGACCGCCAGCCCCCAGCCGGAGCCGGTCAGGAGCGTCACGAGGGACAGCAGCACCACGAGAGCCGCGGTAATCCGCGCGGAGTACTCGTTCACCGGATTGGGGAAGGCAAAGACCTTGGCCCAGTCGATTCCGCCGTGCCGGTCAGCGGCGGGAGCCTCTGCTGCGCGGGCGGGTGAAGAGATCAGTTTGCTCATCGTTCAAGGCTAGGAGCGGACCGATCCCGGGCGAAATGATTGTTGCGCCGTATGACCTAGCGCCTACGTCAGGGAGTGAACGTGGCCGCCCACCATCTGCAGGAACTCCCCCTCCGAGAGGACCTCGATCCGCTGGCCGCGGTCATGCAGTTCCAGGACCCGACGCGCCTTGCCGGTCAGCCGGCCCGAACGCAGGTCGGCCGCGACGAAGCCGTCCCCTACCACCAGCACCGTGGTGCGGGCGGTGACGCGGCTCTCGGGCCGGGCCCCCAGTTCGGCGGAGCGCAGTTTTGCCTCAGGCCGCGGAATCGCGAGTTCTCCGGTGAACACCACGGTCTGTCCGAACAGCGGGTGGTCCGGTTCGGCCCCGGCGTTGGGCACGGGGTTGGCGCCCTCGTCCGGCCAGCCGGGACGGAACGGCCGGGTGGCCGGAGCCGCGCCCTGTCCGGCGGCGAGCGCCTCGAGGGCGGACCTGGTGGCCTTGGAGAGCGGGTCGCGCCGCGGATCGAAGGCAGGCTGGCGGGACACGGCCAGCCCCAGCGAGAGGTACAGTTCCGCGATGCTGGCGGCGCCGTTGCGGGCCGCGATGTCGATCAGGATGCCGGCGCAGGCCCGGGCGTCCTCGGCGGCGTCGTGGTGGTTGAGCAACGGCACGCCGGCCTCCTCGGCGGCGTACGGCAGCGAGTTCGACACCAGCGAGTAGCAGCGCCGGGACAGCATCACGGTGCAGACGTAGTCGTAGGCGGGGCCGGGCAGCCCGGAGACCTCCAGCCCGGAACGGATCACGCCCAGGTCGAAGGCGGCGTTGTGGGCGGCCAGCACGTCGTCGCCAATGAAGGCACCGATCTCGGGGAACAGTTCACCGAAGCGCGGCAGGCCGGCGACCTGCTCGGGCCGGATGCCGTGGATGCGGACGTTGTGGTGGTCGAAGGCGTCGTGGTTCGCGGGCGGCCGCATCAGCCAGGAGGCCTCTTCGACGACGACGCCGCCGCGCACCTTGCTCAGGCCGACGGCGCACGGCGAACCGCGGAAGCCGTTCGCAGTCTCGAAGTCGATCGCTGTAAAGTCCAAACCCACGCTCCAACTTTAGCGCCGGAACCGGCTGCACCCGGTCAAGTACCCTAGATAGGTGAACCCTTACACCCTGCACGACTTCGCCGTGACCACCTTCGCAGGCGCCGGACCGGTCCAGCCGCACCTGGCCTCGTTCCTGCCCGACTGGCTTAACCCCCAGGTTTTCCTGGCCGACCCTGCCCTCGCGCCGTGGGTCGTGGTCCTGGTCTGCGGCATCATTTTCGCCGAAACCGGGCTGCTGATCGGCTTCTTCCTGCCCGGTGACTCGATGTTGTTCACCGCCGGGCTGCTCGTCGCGACGGACACCATCAAGTTCAACATCTGGGCGTTTGCCGCGCTGATCGTCGTTGCCGCGATCATCGGCAACCAGGCCGGCTACCTGATCGGTTCCAAAGCCGGTCCGGCCATCTTCAACAAGCCAGATTCCAAGCTGTTCAAGCGCGAGAACGTCGAGAGCGCCCACGCATTCTTCGAGAAGCACGGCGGCAAGGCGCTCATCCTGGCCCGTTTCGTCCCCATCATCCGGACCTTTGTCCCGGTGATCGTCGGCGTGGCCCAGATGAGCAAGCGCAAGTTCTTCATCTACAACGTGATCGGCGCCGTGCTGTGGGGCGGCGGCGTGACCCTGCTGGGCTACCTGCTGGGCGACAAGGTGCCGTGGGTCCGGGACAACTTGGACATCATCTTCATCGCGATCGTGCTGCTCTCGGTCATCCCGATCGGCATTGAAGTGATCCGTGGCCTCATCGCCAAGCGCCAGGCCGAAAAGTACGGCACCGGGCTGGTCGAGGAATTCATCGAGGAGCACGAACCCGAGGAAGAGCGCAAGACCCCGTAGCCCCCGGTTCTCCCCGGCCGCTGCGCTCCCCCGCCGCGGCCCAAAAGGATGGCGCCCCACAGTGTGGGGCGCCATCCTTTTACGTTGTCCAGCGCAGACGCTATCCAGCGCAGAGACGCTACCGGCCGGCCAGGGCCTCCACGATCGCCGGCAGCAGCGCCCGGAACGCATGGCCGCGGTGGCTGATCGCGTTTTTCTCCGCCGGGCTGAGTTCGGCGCAGCTGCGGTCCAGGCCGCTTGGCTGGAGCACCGGATCGTAGCCGAAGCCGCCCGCCCCGCGCGGTTCCCGCAGCAGCGTGCCTTCCAGCTGGCCGTACTCCACCACTTCGCGCGCTTCCTCGCCGGCCAGGCCAGGCACGGCGAGTGCCGCCGCGCAGACAAAGGCCGCGCCGCGGTATTCGTCAGGCACGTCGGAAAGCTGGTCCAGCAGCAGCTGCAGGTTCGCGGCGTCGTCCCCGTGCCGGCCTGCCCAGCGGGCGGAGAAGATGCCCGGGGCGCCGCCCAGGACGTCGACCGCCAGGCCTGAGTCATCGGCGATCGCGACGAGGCCCGTGGCCTCCGCCACCGCCCGGGCCTTGAGCAGCGAATTCTCCGCGAAGGTCACGCCGGTCTCGACGACGTCGGGGGCACCGACGGCGCCCGCGTCCACCACCTGCGTGTCGACGTCGAGTCCGGGCAGCTGGCCGCGCAGCAGTTCGCGCAGTTCCCGCAGTTTGCCCTGGTTGTGGGTCGCGAGTACCAGGACCGGCGGGTTCGGCTGGTTGCCTGACGGGGCGCCGCTCACGGGGCCTCGGCCAGGGTTTCGCGCTGGATGGCGGCGAGCTGCTCCGTGCCGAGCAGGGCCAGGTCCAGCAGCTTGTTGAGCTCGTCGCGGTCGAATGGCGCGCCCTCGGCGGTGCCTTGGACCTCGACGAACTTGCCCGATCCCGTGACCACGACGTTCATGTCGGTCTCGGCGCGGACATCCTCCACGTACGGCAGGTCCAGCATCGGCACGCCGTCGATGATGCCCACCGAGACGGCCGCGATGGTGTCCACCAGCGGCTGGGCGTTGCGGGCGATCAGCTTGTTCTCGCGTGCATAGCGGATGGCTTCGGCGAGGGCGACGTATGCGCCGGTGATGGCGGCCGTGCGGGTGCCGCCGTCCGCCTGCAGGACATCGCAGTCCAGCACGATGGTGTTTTCGCCGAGGGCCTTGGTGTCGATGATGGAGCGCAGCGAGCGGCCGATCAGGCGGGAAATCTCGTGCGTGCGGCCGCCGATCTTGCCCTTGACGGACTCGCGGGCGGAGCGGGTGTTGGTGGCCCGCGGCAGCATGGCGTATTCGGCGGTGACCCAGCCGCGGCCCTCGCCCTTGAGCCAGCGCGGCACGCCCTCGGTCAGCGACGCCGTGCAGAGCACCCGGGTGTTGCCGAACTCGATCAGGGCGGAACCTTCGGCCTGCTTGGACCAGCCACGGGTGATGCTGATCGGGCGGAGCTGGTCGGGCGTGCGGCCATCGGCGCGGATGACGGGGGCAGTAAGGGCTTCGGAAGTCATGCCTTCCAGCATATCGACTTGGCGGTGCGCGCCGCCCACGGCGTCAGTTCAGACGGTGTAGTGCACGCCCGCGACGGCGACGGCCACGTGCTGGCCGAAGACCTCCTTGGCCTCCGCCATCACCTTTGTCGGGGAGGTCCAGACCGGGATGTGGGTCAGCAGTAGCCTGCGCGCCCCGGCAGCCACGGCCGCTTCGCCGGCTCGCTTGCCGGTCAGGTGCACATCCTTGATGCCGTCGTCGCGGCCTTCCTCGAACGCTGCCTCACAGAGGAACAGGTCCGCGTCCCGGGCCGCGTCCTCGAGGCCGCCGCAGGAGTCGGTGTCCCCCGAGTAGCCCAGCACCCGGGTAACCGGGGTGCCGTCCTTGTCCGGTTCGGTGACCTCCACCCGCAGGGCGTAGGCCTCCTCGACCGGGTGGTTCACCGCGAACGGGGTCACGGTGAACGGGCCCATGGTCACGGGCTTGCGCTCGGACCAGTTGCTGAAGTCGAACTCCTCGTGCATGCCCGGGTCCAGATCCAGGCCGTAGGCCGTGGCCATCCGGTCCGCAGTGGCGGCGGGCCCCCAGACGGGGATCCGGCCGCGTCCCCAGCCGCCCGGCTTCCAGCGAACCGCGACGTGCAGCCCGCACAGGTCCATGCAGTGGTCCGGGTGCAGGTGCGTCAGGAAGATCCCGTCGATGTCCTCAAGGTCGGTGTACCGCTGGATGGCGCCAAGTGCTCCGCTGCCCAGGTCCAGCACAATCTTCCAGCTCCGCTCGCCGTCGTGCGCGGTCAGCAGGTAGCACGACGCCGGCGAGCCGGGTCCGGGAAAGGACCCGGTGCAGCCCACGATGGTCAGCTTCACAGGCCGGACCTCCGGAGGCCGGTCAGCGGCGGCGCGTCGGAGGCGACAAAATCGGTGGAGACGAAGTTGGAGATCCGTGGCCGGCCGGCGCCGGCCTGCGCGGCGGCGATCATTTCCGGGGTGATCCGGGCGAGGCTGCCGGTGGGGTACTGCGCGGCCACGTGGTCCACGTGGCGGACGCTGAGGACCTCGGGGCCGAGGAAACGGCGGGCGAGGTGCTCGAACTGCGCGGCGTCGCCGGTGGCGATGAAGTTGTACTCCGGGGCGGTCGTGCCGGTGCGCTCGAGGCCGCGCGAAGCGAGCGCACGGTACACGTCTTTGGCGGTTTCTTCCGCGCTGGAGACGAGCGTGACGTCCTCACCGAGGACGAAGGAGATCACACCGGTAAGCAGCGGGTAGTGGGTGCAGCCCAGCACCACGGTGTCCACGCCTGCCGCCGTGAGCGGGGCCAGGTATTCGCGGGCGACGGCGAGCAGTTCCGGCCCGGTGGTGATGCCGGCCTCCACGTAGGAGACGAAGGCCGGGCAGGCCACCGAGGTGATGTCCAGGTCCGGTGCTGCCGCAAAGGTGTCCTCGTAGGCGCGGGAGCCCACCGTGGCCGAGGTGCCGATCACGCCGATCCGGCCGTTGCGGGTGGCCGCGACCGCACGACGGACGGCCGGCTGGATCACTTCGATCACCGGGATCCCGTAGCGGGCGGTGTACCGTTCTCGCGCGTCGCGGAGCACGGCGGCGGACGCCGAGTTGCAGGCGATGGTGAGCAGCTTGACGCCGGAATCGACCAGTTCGTCCATCACGCCGAGCGCATTGGCGCGGACCTCGGCGATGGGCAGCGGACCGTACGGCCCGTGGGCGGTGTCACCGACGTACAGGATGGATTCGTTGGGCAGCTGGTCGATGATGGACCGTGCCACCGTGAGGCCGCCGACGCCGGAATCGAAGACGCCGATCGGGCGCTCCCCCGGCCGGGCATCCCCGGTGCTGCCCGCTGCGGTCTCCGCCGCAGCTTCCGCTGCCGGATCCGTGCTCGATGCTGAAGTCATGATTATTCGAGGATAGGGCTTTGCCATAGGCGCGGCCATCACATTGTGTCGAGCGACTCGTGTCTAATGGGTCACAGGGCCTAGGCTTCGAGCGAGGCCAGCATCGCCTGGACCAGGGACTCCTGCAGCCAGGTAGTGAAGTTGTAGACCAGGGCCAGGTAGCTTTCGACGTCCTCAGCCTGCGACCAGTCCTGCATCCGGTGGACGTGCTCGGCGTCAGCGTCGTCCCGGATGTCGAGCCGCTCGGCGAGCACCAGCCGGACGTCGTTGAGCGCGGTGGACCAGTGCCGGGCGTCCGCGGGCGTCAGCACCAGCTCGTCCTTGTCCAGGCCAAGGGCTGCAGCCTTCAACGCGCCGATCTTGCTCTCCCGCAGCGAACGCTCGGTGTACCGGCGGAACTCCAGGGAGGCCTTGTCATCGTCCTTCATGACATTGGGCAGCAGCCGGCGCAGGGCGCGGTCCGACGGCTCGCGGGCTTCTGTGTCCAGCCCGACGAGCGCCGCCAGCGGATCCTGGTTGGCCCGTTCCTCCGGCTCCAGCATGGAAACGACGTCGTCGAAAAGACTGCGCAGCAGGTCCCGCTCGGCCGGCTCCAGGTAGCCCGTGATGCCCTTGAGTCCGTACTTGAACGCCTTAGCCACGTTTTCCCTTGCCCTTGCCTGATCCGTTGCCGCCGTGGCCGCTGCTGGCCTTCTCCACGGTGGCCCACAGGCCGTAGCCGTGCATCGCCACCGCGTGCTGCTCGACCTGCTCCTTGCTGCCGTGCGCCACGATGGAGCGGCCCTTTTTATGGACCTCCAGCATGAGTTTGTTGGCCTTCGCCTCGGAATAGCCGAAGTAGCTGCGGAAGACGTAGCTCACGTAGCTCATCAGGTTTACCGGATCATTCCAGATCACGAGGTTCCAAGGGATGTCCGGGGCGGTCAGGACGTCGGTCGACGACGCCGTTCCGGTCTGGGTGCTCTCCTGGGTGTCAGGGCCGAGCGCAACACTGAGGGTCATCTGTCCATTCTATGGGGAGGCTGGGCCCACACCGGCGAGGGCCCCGCGGCGAAGCGAAGCGAGACGTGGGAGCCGGTGGCTGGGCCCACACCGGCGAGGGCCCCGCGGCGAAGCGAAGCGAGACGTGGGAGCCGGTGGGGACTAGAGTGAATTTGTGAGCACCTCAGCTGGCTGGGACCATCCCCGCACGTCCCTGTACACCGACCACTACGAGCTGACCATGCTGCAGGCCGCCCTGCATTCCGGCGCCGCCCACCGCAAGTCGGTGTTCGAAGCCTTCGCGCGGCGACTGCCGGACGGCCGGCGCTACGGGATCGTGGCGGGCACCGGCCGGCTGCTGGAGGGGATCGCGGACTTCCGCTTCGGCGACGCCGAGATCGACTTCCTGCGCCGGACCAAGGTGGTCAACGAGGAAACCCTGGAGTACCTGGCCAATTTCTCCTTCTCGGGCGACATCTGGGGCTACGCCGAGGGCGAAGCATATTTCCCCAACTCCCCCATTCTGATCGTCGAATCCACCTTCGCCGAGGCCTGCATCCTCGAAACGTACATCCTCTCGATCCTCAACCACGACAGCGCCATCGCGTCCGCGGCCTCCCGCATGATCACGGCCGCTGGCACCCGGCCCTGCGTCGAAATGGGCTCCCGCCGGACGCAGGAGGAATCCGCCGTCGCGGCCGCACGCGCCGCCGTGATCGCCGGCTTCGACAGCACCTCAAACCTCGAGGCCGGCCGGCGCTACGGGATCAAGACGGTGGGCACCGCCGCCCACTCCTTCACCCTGCTGCACGACACCGAGCGCGAGGCTTTTGAGGCGCAGATCGCCTCGATGGGTGCCGGCACCGCGCTGCTCGTGGACACCTACGACGTCGAAGCGGCCGTCCGGACCGCCGTCGAACTGGCCGGCGACAAGCTGGGCGCGGTCCGGCTGGATTCCGGCGACCTCGTGGCGCAGGCGCAGTGGGTCCGGCAGCTGCTCGACCAGCTGGGCAACGAGAACACCCGGATCATCGTCACCTCGGACCTCGACGAATTCGCCATTGCCGCACTCCAGTCCGCCCCGGTGGACTCCTACGGCGTCGGCACCTCGCTGGTGACCGGCTCCGGCGCTCCGACGGCGAGCATGGTCTACAAGCTGGTCAGCCGCACCGACGACTCCGGCGCGTTCGTTCCGGTAGCCAAGGCGGCCAAGAACAAGACCAGCAAGGGCGGGCGCAAATACGCGCTGCGCAGGCTCAACGAGCGCGGCACCGCCAGCCAGGAAATCGTCGGCATCGGGCACCACCCGGACGACGACGGCAACGACCGGCAGCTGTTGCAGCAGTTCATCAAGAACGGCGAGCTGCTGCCCGGCTGGACCGGGCCCGAGGGCGTCGTTCGGGCGCGGCAGCGCCACGCCGACAGCATGAAGGAGCTCCCGGCCGTGGTCAACCGGCTCCAGCGCGGCGAAGCAGCCATCCCCACCATCTACGAGGAGGACTGAATGTCACGTGCCTTGATCATCGTTGACGTGCAGAACGATTTCTGCGAGGGCGGGGCGCTCCCGGTCGAGGGCGGAGCGGCCCTGGCGGCCGAGATCAGCGAATACGTCGACGCCCACCACGGGCAGTTCGACCACGTCGTGGCCACCCAGGACTGGCACATCGAGCCGGGCGCGCACTTCTCGGAGCAGCCCGACTTTGTCGACAGCTGGCCGCCGCACTGTGTCGCGGGCACCCGCGGCGCGGAGCTGCACCCGGACCTGGACACCGAATACATCCAGGCCTACTTCCGCAAGGGACAGTTCACCGCGGCCTACTCGGGCTTCGAGGGGCTGCTGGCCCCGGACGACGCCGTCCCCACCGGCGACCGTGCGCCCGGTTCGCTGCCGATGGGCGGCGCCGTCGACGCCGGTGCCGCAGCCGGCAGTGATCTCGCCGCTGGCGAGGATGCCATCGGCCTGGACGACTGGCTGCAGAGCCACGACGTCGAGGAAGTGGTGGTCGTGGGCATCGCCACCGACCACTGTGTGAAGGCCACCGCCCTGGACGCCGTCCAGGCCGGCTACTCCGTCACCGTGCCGCGCGGGCTCACGGTGGGGATCGCCGAGGATCTCGACGACGCCTTCGCCGAGATGGAGTTCGGCGGCGTCGACATCGCCTGAGCTCGTCGCCGCCTCGAGCCGCACAGTAGACTCGAAATCCTTGCCAGTAACGTCGGACCCGTAAATTCCCGGAGTACACCATGAAGAAGACCCTGACCGTCCTGATCGCTGCCGGTACCCTGCTCGGTGCAGCCGCCTGCACTGCCACCCCGCAGATGACCAGTGAGGAAACCTGCGCCCGCATCAAGACCATCACCTCGTCGCCGACGTCCAGTTCGGACAAGTTCGGTATGACGCGGCTGGCCAACCAGATCCGGCCCATCGAGGCGAAGGCCTCCGAGGAGCTGCAGGCCCCGCTGCAGTCGATCCTGGACTACCTGGATGAGGCCGCGAAGAAGGACACCGACTCGGCCAAGCTTGAGGAGCTGAAGGCCGAGTACACCGCGGCCGGCCAGAAATTCTCCCAGACCTGCGGCGCCGCCCAGTAAGGCAGGGCCAGCGGCATTAAAAGGGACCGGTTACCCCGGTCCCTTTTTTGTGGCGTGTTTTGCCCTGCGGGCCGGCGCGGCCGCAGCTTCCGGCGGCTACTTCCGGCCGATGAACCAGTCCTGAAGCTTCCGCAGCCGCGTCTGCAGCTGCTCTTCGTTGGCCTGGGCGACGGCCGGGCCGCCGCACACGGTCCGGAGCTTGGTGTGGATGACGCCGTGCGGGGTTCCGGTCCGGGCGGACCAGGCCGCGACGTTCTTGGCCAGCTCGGTGCGCAGGTCCATCAGCATTCGGTGGTCCGGCACGGCCGGCACGGCCTCGGCGGCGGCTTGGGGTGCCCGCTTGTTCTTGCGGTTGAGCTGTTCGTGCTGGCGCTGGCGCAGCAGGGTACCGACCTGTTCGGCGTCGAGCAGGCCGGGAATGCCGAGGAAGTCCAGCTCGTCCTCCGAGCCCACCTCGCCGCCGGTCCCGAACTCGCCGCCGTCGAACAGCACGCGGTCGAAGGAGGCCTGCGAGTCGAGCGCCTCGAACTTGCCCTTCATCAGGGTGTCGGAGGCTTTCTCCTCGCGGTTCGCCTCGTCCATCAGCGAGTCCTCGGGATTGAACAGCCCGTCGGCGTCTTCCTTCTCCGGCCGGTCCAGGGCATGGTCGCGCTCGGCTTCCATGGAGTTCGCCAGCGCCATCAGCTGCGGCACGGAGGGCAGGAACACCGACGCCGTCTCGCCGCGCTTGCGGGCACGCACGAAGCGGCCCACGGCCTGGGCGAAGAACAATGGGGTCGACGTAGAGGTCGCGTAGACGCCGACGGAAAGCCGCGGGACGTCCACGCCTTCGGAGACCATACGGACCGCAACCATCCAACGCTTGTCGCCGGCGGAGAACTCCTCGATCTTGCTGGAGGCCTTCGCGTCGTCGGAGAGGATGACGGTGGGTGATTCGCCGGTGATTTTCTTCAACTGGCCGGCGTAGGCCCGCGCGTCGTCGTGGTCGGTGGCAATCACCAGGCCGCCGGCGTCGGGCACGGTGCGCCGCACCTCGCTGAGGCGCTTGTCCGCCCCGGCCAGCACGGCCGGGATCCATTCGCCGGCCGGGTTCAATGCCGTCCGCCAGGCCTGGGACGTGATGTCTTTGGTGACCGCGGCTTCGCCCAGGGAGGCGGCCATCTCGTCCCCGGCGCTGGTCCGCCAGCGCATCTGGCCGGAGTAGGCCATGAACATCACCGGGCGGACCACATGGTCGCGGAGGGCCTTGCCGTAGCCGTAGGTGTAGTCGGCCTTGGAGCGGCGGATGCCGTCGCGGTCCTCGGCGTACTCGACAAACGGGATCGGCGAGGTGTCCGAACGGAACGGGGTACCCGTCAGGGACAGGCGCCGGGCCGCGGGATCGAAGGCCTCGCGCAGGCCGTCACCCCAGGACAGCGCTTCGCCGCCGTGGTGGATTTCGTCGAGGATCACCAGCGTGCGCGCCGCCTCGGTCTTGGCCCGGTGCAGCATCGGCTTGCTGGCCACCTGGGCGTAGGTGACCGCGACGCCGATGAAGCCGCGGCCGTGCTGGCCGTCAGCGTTCTTGAAGTTCGGGTCGATCGCGATGCCGACCTTCGCGGCAGCGTCGGCCCACTGGCGCTTGAGGTGGTCTGTCGGGGCCACAATCGTCACCCGGTTCACCACGCCGGCCTCGATCAGCATCGAGGCCACGCGCAAAGCGAACGTGGTCTTGCCGGCTCCGGGGGTGGCGACCGCCAGGAAGTCCTTGGGGTGGCCGCCGAAGTAGCTGTCCAGTGCTTCCTGCTGCCAGGCGCGCAGCTTCGGGGCGGTACCCCACGCGGCCCGCTCGGGATACGCGGGCGGCAGCACGGGTCCGCCAAAGAGTGTCTCTGTCACTTAGGAGTCCTCCCCTCCGCGCACGTCAGCCGGTTCCGGAGAAACCCAATTAAGCACAAAAACACCAATCTTTTTCGGATGAACCGGACAGCAGGAACGCGGCGGATCCCGCAGCGCGGGGCGGCAGCGCCGGCACGGCGCCGGCAGCCCCAACGGACCCAGCCCGCTGCGGGTGGCCTAATTCGATGGCCCTATTTCCCGGAGTCTCCGCCGTCGCCGCCCGGGCGGAGGCCCTCGTAGACCTCTTTGCACTCCGGGCAGACCGGGAACTTCTTCGGATCCCGGCCCGGCGTCCACACCTTGCCGCAAAGGGCTATGACGGGTTCGCCCGACAGCGCGGATTCCATGATCTTTTCCTTGCGCACGTAGTGCGAGAAGCGCTCCCGGTCGCCCGGCTCCACTTCCTGGCGCAGTTCCTCGCGCTCAATCGTAGCCGTCGACGTCCCGGCTCCGGAGAGCTCACGCATCGGGTCGTTTTCGAGGGGATCCGTCATGCTGGTCATGACATCCATCTTAGCCGCTGGTACGGACGGAATCTCGACGGCGGATTCCGGCGTGGGACGGATTGCCGTCGTTACAGGCCCTGCCAGCGCGGCTTGCCGTCGAAGCTGTGCCGGTAGTAATCGGCGAGTCGGAGCGAGGAGGCCGCCGCCTCGTCCAGGAGGACGGAGACGTGGGGATGCAACTGCAGGACCGACGCCGGGCAGATGGCGGCCACCGGTCCCTCGGCGAAGTCGCGGACGGCCTGTGCCTTCTGCGCGCCGGTGGCGAGGAGGATCACATGCCGGGCGTCCAGGATGGTCCCGAGGCCCTGGGTGAGGACGTGGTGCGGCACCTCAGCCAGGCTCCCGAAAAAGCGGGCGTTGTCCCGCCGCGTCTGCTCGACCAGGGTTTTGATCCGGGTCCGGGACGCGAGCGAGGACCCCGGTTCGTTAAAGCCGATGTGGCCGTCCGTGCCCACCCCGAGGAGCTGGAGGTCCACTCCCCCGGCGGCCCTGATCGCGTCCTCGTACGTCCGGCAGGCCGCGGGAATGTCGCCGGCCTCCCCCTCGGGTCCGCGGACGTTGTCCGGGCTGATGTTCACGCGGCCGGTGAATTCGCGCCGGATGACTTCGCGGTAGGACTCGGGGTGCCCCGCCGGGAGCCCGACGTACTCGTCCAGGATGAAGGCCCGGGCACGGCTGAAGTCGAGGCCGCCGCGCTCATGCCGCTGTGCGAGCTCCTCGTACACCGGCAGCGGCGACGATCCGGTGGCCAGGCCCAGGACGGCGTCGGGCTTGCGCCGCAGCAGGGCCTCGATCGCGTCGGCGGCGAGCGCGGCAATCGGCCTGCTGCCGGCAAGGATCACGACTTCCATGACGGCAGGCTATCCCACTCCGGCCCGCACGGGCCCGGGCCGTCAGACCCGGTCAGCGGTTGACGGCCAGCTGCGCCAGCAGTTCCGGGGTGCGCGAATCAAACCATTTGCCGCCCAGCCGCACCCCGGCGATGAACAGCGCGAAGCCCAGCACCGGGCCGAGGAGCAGGCAGATCCAGCCCGGCACGGCGCTGCCGCCCGCGAGCTGCAGCGCCACCAGCGCCAGCTCCGGGCTCACCAGCAGCAGCAGCACCGCCATGCCGCCGAACTGCACGGCAAGGGTCTGTGCCACGTTGCCCGGCGGCTTCTTGAACGGGCTGTCGCCGGGCAGCGGCACGGGCACGGTGTAGCGCGCCGAGACCACGGAGGACAGACCCAGCCCGGTGAACAGCACCCCCAGGGCCAGGCCCAGGATGCCGGGCAACAGCGACCAGTCGCCGGTGAAGAACATCGGCAGGACGCTGAAGGCCAACACGACGGGCAAAGCGAAGACCAGGCACGCCACGGCCCTTCCGAGTCTGTCGTGCAGGCCGCGCACGCCGGCCGAGACGTGCAGGGCAAAGGCCGTGCTGTCGTAGGAGACATCCGAGGCGATGGACCAGGCGAGCAGGAAGGCGGTCAGCGGACCGACGAACAGCAGGATCCCGTAGAACCCTGTCTGGCTGGCCTGGAAGAAAAGCAGCACCGGCAGCAGCGGCACCACCACCAGGGCGCCGGCGTAGCGTGGATCGCGCAGCCAGTAGCTCAGCGAGCGCGCAACAATGGCCCCCGTGGGGGTGGCCGGAACCAGGGCGAACAGCCCCAGCCCTGATGCTTTCTTTTTGGCGGTCCCGGCGTAGGGCGGTGTGACGAGCGCGCGCTGCAGCAGGAACTTCCAGCACAAGGCAAGGGCCGCCAGGGTGGCGGCGGCGATGAGCAGCTTGAGCGCGGCCGGACCAAAGTGGCCGGCGGCAAGCTCTCCACCGAGGGCCCAGGCTGCCCCGGCGGGCGTCCATTCGAGGACCCGCGCCAGCTCAGTCACAAACTCGGCGTTGCCGGCGATTCCGCGGGCGACGCCGGCCACAATTGGCCCCATCAACACCAACGGGATCAGGAACGCCACCGCGCTGACGTCCTTGAAGCGCCGGGAACTGGCCAGGCTCACCGTGCCGGCAGTGACCACCTTGGAGAGCACGACGCACGTGAGCACGCCGAGGACCGCGCCGGCCAGGGCACCGGCCGCGGCCAGGAAGCCACGGGACCAGGTGCCCACGGTGGCCAGCGCCACGAGCGTCGTCGCCGCCCCCGGAATGCCGATCAGCCCGGCCAGCGCCAGTCCTGCCAGCAGTTGCGGCATCGGCACGGCAAAGGTCGTGAACCTGGCCGGGTCCAGCGTCATGTCCGCGGCGGACGCCACAATCGGAATGACCGCCCAGCCCAGGACCGCGGCGGCGCCGCCCAGCACCACCACCGTCTGCGCCGTCGCGACGTCGGCCTGGCGCAGGAGCAACAGCCCGGCGACGCCGAGCCCCACAATGCCCAGGGCGTACAGCGCCCCGATGCCCAGGCCCACCAACTGCCAGGGGCTGCGCCGGAGGCTGTTGCGCAGCAGGGTGAGCTTGAGCCTCAGAAGGTGCGCAACCATTCCAGCCCTTCCGTATGGCTGCGGCCGCCCACCAGCTGGACAAAGCGGTCCTCAAGCGACTCGCCCGCGCGCACCTCGTCCACGCTGCCGGCGGCCAGCACCCGGCCGGCGGCCACGACGGCGACGTGGTCGCACATCCGCTGCACGAGGTCCATGACGTGGCTGGAAACGATCACCGTGCCCCCGGACGCGACGTAGCGGTCCAGGATGTCACGGATGTTGGCGGCGGAGACCGGGTCCACCGATTCGAACGGCTCGTCCAGCACCAGCAGCCGGGGCGCGTGGATCAGCGCCGAGGCGAGGGCGATCTTCTTGGTCATGCCGGCGGAGTAGTCCACCACCAGCGTGCCGGCGTCCTGGCTGAGGTCCAGTGCGGCGAGCAGCTCCGCCACCCGCGACGCCACCACCTCCCGGTCCATGCCGCGCAACAGGCCCGCGTAGGTCACCAGCTGCTCGCCGGTCAGCCGGTCGAAGAGCCGGACCCCGTCCGGCAGCACCCCCATCAGCTTCTTGGCCTCCAACGGGTGCTGCCAGACATCCACCCCGTGGACCAGTGCGGTGCCGAAATCCGGCCGCAGCAGCCCGGTGGCCATCGACAGCGTTGTGGTCTTGCCGGCGCCGTTGGGGCCGACGATCCCGTAAAAGGAGCCGGCCGGGACGTCGAGGCTGATGCCGTCGACGGCGATCTTGGTGCCGAAGCGTTTGGCCAGCCCGCGCAGGGCCAGCGCCGGGACGTGCGGTTGTTCGAAAGTCATGACGTTAGACTAACCGCCGCGGCCGCCTAAAACGTGTGCCGCGGGATGGCCCGTTCGTACTGCGGCGGCCAAGCCAGCTCGTGGCCCAGTTCGAAGGCGGCACGCAGCCACCAGTGCGGGTCCCGCAGCGCGGCACGGGCGATGAACACGCCATCGGCCTGCCCCGTGGCGACGGCGTGCTCGGCCTGTCCTGCCGAGGTCAGCAGCCCCACAGTCCCGGTCCGGACACCGGCTTCGCGCCGGATCCGGGCGCTGAATCCGGTCTGGTAGCCGGGGCCGACCGGGATCGACTGGTGCGCCACGGCCCCACCGCTGGAGACGTCCACGAGGTCCACCCCGTGTTCGCCGGCTGCGCGGGCCAACCGCACCGAGGCTTCGGCGTCGATGCCGCCGTCGGCCCAGTCGGAGGCGGAGATCCGCAGCAGCAGCGGCATCGAGTCCGGGATGACGTCCCGGACGGCGTCGATCACTGCCAGGGTCAACCGGTTGCGCCCGGTCTCGTCCCCGCCCCAGCTGTCGGTCCGGTCGTTGACCAGCGGGCTCTGGAACTGGTGCAGCAGGTAGCCGTGGGCGCCGTGGATCTCGATCGTGTCGAAGCCGGCGCCGACAGCCCGGACGGCGGCGGCGGTGAAGTCGGCGATCACGCCGTCGATCTCTTGCTCTGTCATGGCCGACGGCGGGGCGTAGCCGTCGAAGGCGCCGGTGCCCGGGCCCAGGGTGTTCCAGCCGCCTTCGGAGGCGGGCACGGTGCCGGATTTGCCGGAGAACGGCCAGTAGGAGGAGGCCTTGCGCCCGGCGTGCGCCAGCTGGGTCCCGATCTTGGCGTTCGCGGACCCGTGGCGGTGCACGAAGGAGACGATCCGCTCCCATGCCTCGGCCTGGGCGTCGTTGTAGAGCCCGGCGTCCCGGGGGCTGATCCGCCCGGCCGCGTTAACGGCGGCCGCCTCGGTCAGGATGAGGGCGGCTCCGCCGGTGGCGAAGGAGCCGAGGTGCATCAGGTGCCAGTCGTTGGGCACGCCTTCGCCGGTGTCGGGTTCGCAGCTGTACTGGCACATCGGCGAGACCCAGCCGCGGTGCTCCAGCCGCAGCGAGCGCAGCTCCAGCGGGGTAAACAGCGCGGAGCCCACTAGAACAGCACCCGCGCGAGGTTCTGCCGGGCCTTGGCGACGCGGTCATCGGATGTTCCCACCACGTCGAAAAGCTCCAGCAGGCGCACCCGGGCGGTTTCCCGTTCAGGGCCGAAGTTCCGGCCGATGAACGTCACGATCCGGCCCAGGCCGTCCTCGACGTGGCCGCCGGCAATGTCCAGGTCGGCGACGGCGAGCTGGGCCTCCAGGCTGTCCGGCTCCTGGGCGGCACGGCCGCGGAGTGCGTCCGTTTCCGCGGCGGACAGTGCCTGCAGGCGGCCCATTAGCTCGACCTGCGCCAGGCCGGCCTTGGCCTCAGCGTCGGCGGGCATCTCGGTCAACGCCTGCCGGTAAGCCGCGGCAGCGCCGGCGTAGTCGCCGGCCTCGATGGCGTCGAACGCCTTCTGGTGCAGCGGCGGCAGCGGCGGAGCCTCGGGCTCGGCGGCCCCGGGTCCGCCGGCTCCGATCCGGCCGGTCACGCCGTTGGCCCCCGCAACCTTGAGGAGTTCGTCAAAGAGGCTGCGCACCTGCTGCTCCTCGGCGCCGCCCTGGAACAGCGGCACGGGCTGGCCCTTGACCAGCGCGACGGCGGTCGGAACAGCCTGCACCTGGAACGCCTGCGCGAGCTGCGGGAAGGCTTCAATGTCGGCGGCGCCGAGGACCAGCCGGCCCTCGTAGCTTTCGACGATCTGCTCCAGCACATCCACGAGCTGCGCGGACCCGGGCGAGTAGCTGGCCCACAGCGCAATCACCACCGGAACCTGGGCGGAAAGGTCCACGAGCTCCTGGAAGTTGGCCTCGGTGACGTCCACGCGCAGCGGCGTACCGGTGGAACCGCCCCCGGGTTCACCGGGGGCCGTGCCGGCAGCCCCCGGGGCCGGCGGCCGGCCCGCCCCGGCGCCCGCCGGCGGCGCGGGGCGCTGCTTCAGCGAGGAGAGGTCGACGGCGCCCCGCAGATTGAGCGGGTTGGCTGCAGCTGGAGGGACCGGGCGGGAAGCTGGCGAAGTCATAGCTCCACTCTATCCACTACGCCCCACGCAGCAACGACCGGGCCGCGATTGCGGCCCGGTCGTTGCGGTGTGGCTCCGGCCGGGGTGCCGGCCGGACAGTGTCCTGCTGGAGGCTACTTGATTTTTGCCCCGACCAGGCCGCGGGTGGCGGCAACCAGTTTCATCGGATCCTTGGAGCCGGTCGGCGGGACGTAGACGGCCACGGCTTCGGCGAAGCTCAGGACCATACCCGTGCTCGTCTCCTTGCCTCCGGCCAGGGCCGCGGCGTCGTTCCCGATCGTCAGCTTGTCGCCGGAGTTCTTCGGCGTCCCGTCGAAGGCGAAGTCCAGCCGGCCCAGGACCAGGGCGCCGCCGTCGGCAGTGCGGAACACCACGGTGTCCTCAGGAACAACCTTGTGGCTGAAGCTGAACTTGCCGTTCGTGCCCGACTTCACCACGTCCTTCTGGTACGCCAGGGTGTCAGCAATGTACGGCGAGGACTGCCCCTCGGTGAGCTTGTCCTTGAAGCTGGAGTCAGCCTTGGTCAGCCGGTCGGCCAGCCCGGACAGCGCCTCCTGGCCGCTGTACAGCAGCCCGGACTTGTCCGAGGCCGCCAGGGTTTCGGTTCCCCCGCGGTTGATACCCGGGAAGGTGGTGCCCGGCTGCAGCGGGGTAGCCCCGACCAGCTTGTAGTTCTCCCGCGGGGAGGCCTGCACGAGGGTCAGCAGCTGCGGGACAACGTTGCCGTCGCCCTGCGTCACCGCCATGACGGACCTCGGCCAGTCGCGCTTGTTGCTGACTACTGTGGTGAGGAGCTTCGTGGCGCGCACCGGCATCCGGGGCTCATAGCTCCCCACCTTGGAACGGATCTTGTAGTTCTGCTTGCGCACCTCAAGCTCGGTCGCCCCTACCCGGGGCGTGAGCTTGGCGGCGTCCTTGGCCGCGTCGCCGGCGTCGACGGCGCTGGCGACCTGCTCAAGGATGCGCCGGAACTGCGCGTCCAGCAGGACCGGAGCATCGGCATCCTGGCCTGCAGCCGAGGGCGAGGAACTGCTCGGCGAGGGCGAGGGAGCCTGGCTGGCCTGCGCCGCGACGCCCGTGCCCGCTACCGCGGCGGCGGTCAGCAACGCTACCGCAACGCCGGAGCGGCGGCGGAAGGCTGACGGGGCACCAAGGCGTTCAACACTGCTGTCGCGGGCCGGGGCGGCGCCCGGGGCACCGCCGGCGTCCGTGGCGGCGACCTTTGCCTTGGCCTTGGCCCGCGCGCGTTGTGCAAACAAGCTGCCCTTCGGAGTGCCCCCGCCGGAGCCGCCGGCTGCACCGCCGTCGCCGGCGTTGCCCTTGTTGTCCCGCGCCGGCTTGATCAGCAGCAAGGCAGCGCCGGCCAGGATCAGCAGGCCGCCCAGGACCATGAACGGAACGGCCCAGGGAGTGGACGTGTCGTTCGGGAACGTCATCGAAATCGACGAGGGGGCGGGCTTGGAGCCGTCCGAGGCGAGCAGCAGCGCCCAGTCCCCGTCCGCCGGCGCCGTCCAGGAGTAGTCCAGCTCGCCATTGGCGTTCTCCGTCGTGACCCACAGGTCGGAGCCTGCCGGGGACGGCGCCTTGGCGTCGCCGTCGGCGTGGTCAAGCTTCAGCGACTTGCCGTCGTCCGAGACACCGGAAACGGTGTTGTGGGCGGTCTTCCCAACCCACGCATCGACGTCGTCCGGCCGGCCGGCGGCGAGGATGAAGTTGCCCTCCCCCTTGACGTGGATCTTCACCGTGCCGCCGTGCAGGGTTCGCAGTTTCTCGTCGAAGACGGTCAACGGAGCGGCGGTGCCGCCCGTGGGTGCGGTGGCGGTGACGGTCTCGGCCGGAGCCCAAACCGTGTTCTGGCCGATTCCGGCCAGCAGTGTCAGGAGGCCGAGCAGCACAAGTGCGACTGCAGTCTTGAAACGCAAAATATTACCTATCATCAGCGGACACGTAGCTTTAAGAGTAACCGTTTTGTTACCTGAGAGTCAGATCGGGGTCTTTGTCAAGCCCCTCAGCGGCCTCATCAGGCGCTGCTGGCCCGCCAGTTCGCAAGGCTGCTGATAGTGTTTGCGGTGATCATCACACCCGGCCCGCAACCGCGGTTTTGCAGGGAATTTTCGGAGAAAAAGGGCCTTCAACGCAGTGACTGAACCCACGGATGTGTCCCCCGCAGGACACCCCGCAAGCCAGGAATCCGCCAGCCAGCCACACGGCCCGCACGAGCCGGCCCCGCAGCCCTCGACGCCGCGCGCGGCCGCGGCGGGCTTCCTGATTTCGATGGCGCGCCGCCTGCGGCAGCCGCTGCCCGGCGCCCAGCCGCGCCTGCGTTTCGAGATGCCGCCCGAACACGACGAGGAAGCCGCACCCGCCCCGGACAGCGAGAGCACCGCAAAGTTCGGCGCTCCCGGTCCGCGGATGTCGTCCCAGCACCCGCTGTACGTCGGCTTCATGGGGACGGTCGGCGTGGGCGCGGCCCTGCTGGTTTACTGGATCGGCTCCAACACCACCCAGCTGCTGCTCTGGATCGTCACCGCACTGTTCATTGCGCTCGGCCTGGATCCCGTGGTGCGCTGGCTGGAAAGCAAAAAGGTGCCTCGGCCGGCCGGAATCCTGGTCTCCGTCGCCGTGCTGGCGCTGGCCGTCACCGGTTTCTTCGCCACGTTGATCCCCACAATCGTCCAGCAGGTGACGCAGGTCGTCCAGGAAGCGCCGCACTGGATCCAGGACTTCATCGACTCTGACTTCTTCCGCACGGTGGACAGCCAGTTCGGCGTGCGCGACCGGATCAGCCAGGAACTCGAGAAGTTCGTCAACAACCCGGAGGCCATGAGCGGCATCTTCGGCGGCGTCGTCGGGTTCGGCTCCACCGTGGCGAACGGCCTGTTCGGCGCCCTGATCGTCCTGGTCCTCAGCCTTTACTTCCTCTCGGCCATGCCGGCCATGAAGAAGTGGGGCTACCGGCTCGCCCCGCGGTCCCGCCGCGCGCGCGTCGAGGCGCTGTCCGAGGAGATCACCGGATCGGTCGGCAACTACGTGATCGGCCAGGTCTGCGTGGCGCTGCTGAACGCCACCTTTGCCTTCATCGTGATGTCGATTGTGGGGGTGCCGTTCGCCCTGCTGCTCGCGTTCGTTGTGGCACTGCTCGCCTTCATCCCCCTGGTCGGCGGCATGATCGCCGGCGTCCTGGTCACCCTGATCGCCCTCACCGCGGGCTGGCAGACGGCCGTCGTCTTCGCGATCTGCTACTTCGCCTACCTGCAGTTCGAGGCGTACTTCATCTCGCCGCGCATCATGCAGAAGGCAGTCGCAGTCCCCGGCGCGGTCGCCGTGATCTCGGTGATCGCCGGCGGCAGCGTCCTAGGCGTGCTTGGCGCCCTGATCGCCATCCCCACGGCCGCGGCGATCATGCTGCTGGTCAAGGAAATCTTCATCGTCCGCCAGGACAAGCACTAGCGTTTACCGGCTCAGGTGTGGGCGGTGGCCACCGGCCCTGCCCACTCCTCGGGCAGGGCACTGCTGCCGCCCGGGAGCACCTCGGCCACGATCTCGTTGAGCACCCGGCCGGCGTACTTCTCCCCCACCCACAGGTGCTTCGCGCCGTCGACGCCCACGACGTCGGCGTGCGGCACCAGGCTGAAACGCTCGGCGGCGGCCACCGGCTGCAGGTAGTCGTCGTGCTCCGGAACCAGGACCTTCAGTGGCCTGCCGGAGGCGGCCCACTCCTTGAGATCGACGTCCGTGGCGCGGTGCAGCGGGGGCGAGAGCAGGATGGCGCCCTCGATTTCGGAGGCCACAGGTTCGGTGGCGCCGTACATCAGTGCGAGTTCGGTGCCAAAGGACCAGCCGACCAGCCAGCGGTTGGGCAGCCCGCGCTCGACGGCGAAGCGCACCGCCGCCTCCACGTCGAGCCGTTCGCCGATGCCTTCCTCAAAGGAACCCTGGCTGGTTCCGCGCGGTGAAGAGGTCCCGCGGGTGTTGAACCGCAGCACCGCGATGCCGGCGAGGGCCGGAAGGCGGTAGGACGCCTTCCGGTAGACGTGCGAGTCCATGAAGCCGCCGTGGGTCGGCAGCGGGTGCAGCGTAATCAGGGTTGCCTTGATCTCCCCCGACTCGGGAAGCGCCAGTTCGCCAACCAGCCGGTGTCCGTCCGCGGTGCGAAGTTCCACGTTTTCGCGGTGCGCCGGCAGCACGGTCGATGCACGGATTGCGGTGGGCGCGGTGGGCTGGCTGAACACATAGGACGCCGGGTCGAAAGTCATGCCCTCCAGCTTAGCGAAACCGGGCACGGTTGGCCGTTTCAGTTGGCCCCCTGCGAAGCTGCTCAGCGGTACCGGTAGCTGCGCGAGGTCCAGCAGTTCGAGTGCCAGTGCCGGCGCTCGGCCAGGCCGGCGGCCGCGCCAAAGATGTGGTCCTCGGACCAGACGACGAGGTGCGCGGTGCCCGGCGGCACGGCGGTGAAGCATCCGGGGCAGATGTAGGTCTTTCCGGCCCGACTGGCGGAGATCGAGCGGACTATCCATTCGCCGTCGGGGGCGCTCTCCCGCCTTGCGATCCCGGTCCGGGCGCGCTCCAGGTCCAGTTCCGGCGCGGGTCCGGCGGCGTGCTTGCCGGCGCCCTTCCCTCCGCCCTTCCCTGCGCCTTTCCCTGCGCCCTTCCCTCCGGGGGTGTGGCCCGACGCGGCTCGGCGGGGTCGGTTGGAACGGGGCATGACTCCATTCTGCCCCAGCCCGGCCGCTCCCCCGCCACCAGGCGGCCGCCACGGCGCCCGGGAGCACCGCATCAGGCGGTAGTGTTGACCGGGTGCGTTTAGTCATAGCCCGTTGCTCCGTTGATTATGTCGGCCGGCTCAAAGCCCATCTTCCGCTCGCCACCCGGCTTCTGTTGGTCAAAGCCGACGGTTCGGTCCTGGTCCACTCGGACGGCGGATCCTACAAGCCGCTGAACTGGATGAGTCCTCCGGCCAGCCTGCGCGTCTCCACGCCGGACGAGGTCGACGTCGAAGTCGGCGTCATCGAGCAGTGGACCGTGCAGTCCGCGAAGACCGATGACCGGCTCATCATCAACATCCACGAACAGCTGCATGACACCTCCCATGAGCTGGGCCAGGACCCCGGACTGATCAAGGACGGGGTTGAGGCGGACCTGCAGCGGCTGCTCGCGGAGCAGATCGAGACCCTCGGCGCCGGCTTCTCACTGATCCGCCGCGAATACTTCACCGCGATCGGCCCGGTGGATATCCTGGCCCGCGACGCCAACGGCGCCACGGTGGCGATCGAACTCAAGCGCCGCGGCGACATCGACGGGGTCGAGCAGCTCACCCGCTACCTTGAGCTGCTGAACCGCGATCCGCTGCTGGCGCCGGTGCGCGGCATCTTTGCCGCCCAGCAGATCAAGCCGCAGGCCAAGGTGCTGGCGAACGACCGCGGCATCGACTGCGTCACCCTGGACTACGACGCCATGCGCGGCGTCGACGACAGCGAGTCCCGCCTCTTCTAGGGCCCTCCCGGCTGACCCGCCCTAGACTCTGAGCATGAACCTCACCCCGGCCGGCCGCCACCTGCTCTACGGCACGCTGGTCAGCGATGGTGCCGTGCAGCACGACGCCGTCCTGGCCGTGGCGGGCGGGCGGATCGCGTACGCCGGCCCCGCCGCCGGATTCAGCCCCGGGACCGCCGGGTTCGGTGACGCGCCGGCCCCGGAGCTGCCGCCCGGCGCCCTCATCCTTCCGGGACTGGTGGACCTGCACTGCCACGGCGCGTACGGCGGCGACTTCCCCGGCGGCGCGGAGGCCCCGGCGCGGCGTGCCATCGACTTCCTGCACCGTTCCGGGACCACCACCCTGCTCGCCAGCCTCGTGACCGCCTCCCGGGAGTCGCTGCTGCACGGAATCGCCCTGCTCGCCGGACTGAGCGAGGAGGGCCTGCTGGCCGGAATCCATCTGGAGGGCCCCTTCCTCGCCGCGGCACGGTGCGGTGCGCAGGACCCGGACTTCCTGCGCGATCCCGATCCGGGACTCCTCGCCGAGCTGGTAGCCGCCGCACGCGGCACCCTCGCCACGATGAGCTTCGCCCCCGAGCTTTCCGGAGCGGACGGACTCGTCCCGATGCTGGCCGGGCACGGCGTGGTCCCCTCGCTGGGCCATACCGACTGCGACGACGCCACCGCCGCGGCGTCGCTCCGCTCGGCCGCGGCGGCACTGCGCACCTCGTCGTCCGTGCGCGGCACGCGGCCCACGGTGACCCACCTGTTCAACGGCATGCCGCCCCTGCATCACCGGGCACCGGGCCCTGTCTCCGCGTGCCTGCGCAGCGCCGCATCCGGCGAGGCCGTGCTTGAACTGATCGCCGACGGCACGCACCTGGACCCGGCCATGGTCGCCACGGTGTTCCAACTGGCCGGCGCCGCCAACATCGCGCTGGTGACCGATTCGATGGCCGCCGCCGGCCTGCCCGACGGCGCGTACAGCCTGGGCCGCTCCGCCGTCACCGTCTCGGCCGGCGTCGCCCGCCTCGACCCCGGCGGCGCCCTCGCCGGCGGCACCGCCACGCTGCTCGACGTCGTCCGCCGCACCGTCGCCGGCGGTGTGCCGCTGCCCGACGCCGTCCGCTCGGCCACGGCGGTCCCCGCCGCGGTCCTCGGGCTCGGCGCTGAACTGGGCTCCCTGCGCGGCGGGCTTCGGGCCGACGCCGTCGTCCTCAATTCCGGACTCGGCCTTTACCGCGTAATGCGCTGCGGGGAATGGCTGGCACCGCTTTCCTAATGTGTCTTTCGGCGCAGCGGCGGTTCCGAACGCTTTCTGCGGCCGGGATCTCGTTCATGAACTCTTTACATAAAATTTCTGGAATTATGCGCCGGGCCCGTTGACCTGACGCAGGCGGCATGAAATTCTTGTACCAGTCTTTGTGTAGGTGTTTTTCATGCTCGCAAGACATGTTGCGAGCGTGAAGCTCCTGCCGCCAAGGCCCGGTCAATCCGGGCGGAAGCCAAGGTTCTTCTCGCAGAGTGACCAAGCCCGGTGCAAAGTGCGCCGGACTTCTTCAAGATCCACAATGAGGAGAATTAAATGGCACAGGGAACCGTCAAGTGGTTTAACGCTGAAAAGGGCTTCGGCTTCATCACCCCGGATGACTCCGATGGCGATGTCTTCGTTCACTACTCCGAGATCCAGACCGGCGGATTCAAGACCCTCGACGAGAACCAGCGCGTTCAGTTCGAGATCGGCCAGGGCGCCAAGGGCCCCCAGGCTACCGGCGTCACGCTGGTCTAATCTCTCCGGCAATACTGCTTCCGGCAGTACCGCTGCACGAATGATCCCCGGCATTATTGCCGGGGATCATTTCTTTGCGTTTGACCCCTCCGGCGGCAGCATTGTTTGGGGGGATTCCCCTAAACGGCAGGCGGATAATGGCGCCGGCTCCGAATTAGCGCACCAGCGTGCGGAGCAGACGCGCACTCTGGCGGACTGAAAGGTCGGGAAGGTAAGCGCGGCTCAAAGCGCGCCCCATCGCCGGCAGCTGCAACGGATCCTGGTAGTACAGGTAGAGCGTGCGGTAATCCGGTTTGAATCGCGATTTGAACGTGGCCAGGGAACGGAATCCGTAAGCCGGTTCCAGCGCACGGCCCACCACGTCCAGAATTCCGGCGAGCCCCTCGCTGTCGCGCGGCCCTCCGTCGACGTCTCCCCGCGCCTCCTCCCTGGCGAGCGGGGAGCCGGAGAGCGAGATCACTTCCACCGAGTCCCGCAGCTCCAGCACGGCAGAGGCGATCAGGAACTCCATCACGCCGGGGAAGGCGTCACCGCGGCGGCGCATGACGTCCAGCGTCCAGCTCACCACCCGTCCGCCGTCGTAAACCGGCAGCCAGCTGGTGACCCCGTGCACGCGGTCCTCGGCGTCCACGGCAACGCAGCACAGCACTTCTTCGTCTTCGAGCTCGTCGAGGCTGCCCAGCGTGAATCCCATCTCCGGGACCGACTTGCCGGCCGCCCACTCTTCTGAGACCTCGCTCAACTGGGCACGCAGCGAAGGGGAGAATTCCCGATAACGGCCCCAGACCGCACGGACGCCGGTCTTGGCCGCCCGGTTCAGCGCCGTCCGGACGTTTTGCCATTCCTTGCCTTTGAACTCCAGTTCGCGGACCGCCAGTCGGGTCTCCAGCGCCACCGCAACCCTGCGGAAGCCGCGGCCCTGAAGCAGGGGCCACAGCTCGTCCGTGCAGGAATAGAAGCACGGGATCAGCGCATGCTCGGTGCAGTAGGACAGGAACAGCGCGGCAGTTTCCTCGCGGTGCGATGCCGGGCCGAAAGGTCCCGCCACCGTCAGCGCGACATTGCCGTGCTGCTGGTAGGCCACTCCCCCGCGGCCCTCGGGTGCAAACCAGTACGTGTTGGGTGCCCAGAGCGCCATCCAGGACAGCGAGTCGCCGCCTTGCCGGATGAGGCCGCGGGCCCTTTCCCGGTCCTCGGCCCCCGCATCCGTGCCGTGGTGTCGGCGCAGCAGCACCAGCCAGACCCCGGCCAGCGCCACGACCCAGAAGATGATGCCGGAGGAGGCGAACAGGAAAGCCTCGGCCGCGTTGCGGTTCTGGAACACGCGGTTGTAGATGCCGGGAATGGGCAGCGGCAGGTACTGCCGGGCGAGCTCCGCGGCGAGTCCCAGCCAGCCGCCGTCGCGCTCCAACCCGCCCGAGGCAAACCATGCGGCGCCATAGCCCCCGGCGAGCACCAGGAAGGTCCCCGCCACCGTCAGCGCGAGGATGCGGCGGGCCCGCCGCGTGGTTTCCACCCGGAACAGGCGCCGGTTGGCGAACAGCAGCAGCACCAGGCCCAGCGGCACTGCCACGAGTGGCAGGACGTGGACAAAGCCGGAACCCATTACGGCCGTGTGCGGCCGGCCGGGATAGTGCGGAATCCGGGCAAACAGGGCCAGGTAAACGGCTGCCAGGGCGGTAACACCCAGCTGCACCAGGATCGCGATCCGCAGTGCGAGCCGGCGCCCGTGCCGCATGCCGTCGGCGCAAATCAGCAGCAGCACCACCGGCACCACGGCCAGGGCCAGGCCGAGGGGTCCGGCGTACCCCTCCCGCCCGGCGCTGAGGCAGGTGATGTCGACGCCGCCTCCGCAGTTCTGCTCCAGCTGGTTCAGCGTGGGCAGCGGATTCAGCACCACGTCCCGCAGCAGGGCCAGCGGCCCGGTGGGGCTTCGCACCGCGGCCGTGATGATGGGGCCCACGGCGAAAATCGCCACCGTCAGCGCCAGGAGGTTGCGGGTCTCCCGGCCGGTGGAGCGGTGGCGGTGGAGCGTCCCCTTGTCTCCCTGGATCCACCAGCCGGCCATGAGTCCGGACAGGGCGCCGGACAGGCCCACCACCGTTTCCGCGTGCCCCACATACAAAACGAGCAACAGGGACCCGGAGACGACGGCGGTCCGCAGCCGCCGCTGCCACAGCGCCGGCAGGAGGGCGCCGGCCGCGAGCGCGACGGCAAGGATAGCCGCGTACGGGCCGATCAGCCGGTCCCCGGCCATCGGGCCGAGCCAGCCGTCGCCCGCAAAGAGAGCGAGTTGGGTGACGAGCAGGAACAGCGTCACCGCGGCGAACTGCCCGGCAAAGAAGAATACGGCTGTGCGCAGGGTTCCGAGCTGCCGTTCGGCGAGGCCCAGCAGCCCCAGAACCATCAGCGATGCCGCGAGGTAGGCCAGGGGGTTGGTCGCGAAGAACAGCGAGCTGAACATGGTCCACCACAGTCCGCCCTGCAACCCGGGGGCACTTACCGAGGCCGCCTCAAGCAGTGCTTCCGGCGGGCCGGTCAGGAAACTGCCGGTAGCTGCGCCGACTCCCAGGAACGCCGCCAGAAAGGCCAGCGAGAAGGGAATCCCCTGCAGGTAACGCCCGATCCGGCGAATGGCGTTCCTCACTTCTTGATCCCCCATCGCGGGGCCAGGAAGTCGAGGCCGGCGGACAGTCCCTTGGCAGCGACCGTCCAGGAATGGCCCGTGCGTGGAATCACCTGCTCGTCGACGGAGAACCCGGCCGAGCGGGCGGCACCAGCCAGCACGCCCATGTACTCGATGAACTCGGGATCCCGCTCGCCGGCTCCGAAGTAGAGGGCGTTGCCGTCAAAGCGGCGCTGCTGCATGAGGTGCAGCGGCGTCTGCCGTTCGAAGGCCGCGGTGTCGCCGCCGAACGACGCCTCGATGGTCTTATGCCGCTCCTTGGCGAGGGCGGGCTCCTGCTCGCTCGAAAACGCCAGTGCCGCGCTGTAAACGTCAGGGTGCCGGGTCGCCATTTGGACGGCGCAGGTGGCGCCGAAGGAGAACCCTCCGGCCGCCCACTTCCGCGGATCCGGGTCCACATTGAACGTCGCGCGGATCCAGCCGGGCACATCCTCGGCAAGGAAGGTGTCCGCCTGCGCGATTTGGCTGTCCATGCAGAGGACGTTGCCGTTGGGGGTGCCGTTGGGATCGACCACGATGACCACGGGGGCCACTCCGTGGTGGGCTGACGCGAAGCGGTCCATCCGGCTCCGCAGGGCGCCGCCGGTGACCCAGTCGGCAGGGCTTCCGGGCTGGCCGGAGAAGAGCACCAGCACAGGAAGTGCCGGGCGCGGTGAGGCCTGGTAGGCGGGCGGCAGATAAACGTAGGCATCCCGGCTGCGGAAGCCGGACACGGTGCCCGGGATAGAGGCCTTGCGGACAAGGCCGCCCGCGGGAAGGGTTGCCCGCGGTGTCCACCCGGCCAGGCCGACGGTGGCGGGCTCCCCGGCCTGGCGCTGGAGTCCGGCTTCCAGAGCCGGGATCCGTGCGACGGCGGTCCCGGTGAGGTCGCTCACGGTGTGGTTCAGCCCGAAGTAGGCGTTGATCTGGATCGCCGAAAGCGCGAGCACACCGGCAAAGGCGGCCGCGGCTGCCGTCACGGCCACCCTGCGGCGGCGGGCCGGACGTGGACGGGACCGCCACACGGTCCAGCCACGGTGGAGCGCCAGCAGCAGCGCGGTGACGGCCGGGACGGACCAGGCGAGGACCTCGGGCGGGAGCACGTCCGGAAAGAGAGCGAAGGGGTAAACGAGGAGCCAGTGAACGCCGAGCACCAGCGCGAGGGAAAGTAGGAGGGCAGCAGGCGGCACGGCCCAAGCCTTGCGACCGGGCGCGCGCTTCCAGCCGCTGTGCGGCCGGATCAGGTACAGCATCCCAACAACCCCGGCGGCGCACGCGGCCCATAGGACCGGGCCGTCGTCGATCCGGATGCCCTCGGCGAAACCCACCTGGACTAGCGCCAGGTGCCGACGCCGATGACCGGACCGGCCTCAAGCCACGAGGAGAGGCCGGTGTAGGCATCGAATCTCATCGCGAGCAGCACGTCGCGGCCCTCGTAGCGCAGTTCGACGATCACGGTTTCCGGCTGCACCTTGACGAGTTCGACTTCGGTGGGCTCGCGGCGCCCCAGCAGCTCAAGGGAGCTGCGGCGGAAGGTATGTTTCGGCCGCACGCTCAGCGAGGCAAGCCGGAACCATTCCAGGTCGTTGTCCTGATAACGACAAACCCCCATCTGCCAGCTGTTTCCAGCAATGCAGATAGAGGCGTCCACCGTGCCCAGGGCGCGCCGCAGATTGAAGCGGCGCACCCCGGAAAGGCACAGTGCAAAGACCAGCAACGCAAACACGGTTGCCAGGACGATGAACGGAAAACCAGTAACGTTCATCAAGGTCGGGCTAGCGGATCCCCGCAGTAGCCGCGTCGCCCATTTGGGCGTTGTCAGCAACAATGACGACCCTGTTGTTGTCGACGGAGAAGAACCCGCCGTCGACAACTACAGCAATGCGGTCACCGGACACCGGCTCAATCGCCAGTTCACCTTCGGCCAGAATCGCCAGCAGGGGCGAGTGGCCGGGCAGGATTCCGATTTCACCATCGCTGGTGCGGGCCTTGACCATCTTGGCCGCTCCGGACCACACGAAGTGGTCCGCTGCGACAATCTCAACCTCAAGCTCAGCCATATTACTTGGTCTGTTCCTGGATCTTGGCCCACTGGCGCTCGACGTCGTCCAGGCCGCCGACGTTGAAGAACGCCTGCTCTGCGATGTGGTCGAGGTCGCCGTCGCAGATCGCCGTGAAGCCTTCAACGGTGTCCTTGAT
Source organism: Arthrobacter sp. YAF16 (assembly GCF_052113385.1). Lineage (NCBI taxonomy): Bacteria > Bacillati > Actinomycetota > Actinomycetes > Micrococcales > Micrococcaceae > Arthrobacter > Arthrobacter sp. YAF16. The sequence continues at coordinate 1,012,932 of NZ_JBFRDC010000001.1, read as the reverse complement.
GGACACGGTGGAGCCTTCGACGCCGGTGAACTGCTTCGCCGTGTAGGTGTTCTGCGAGAGGAACTGCTGGATACGGCGTGCACGCGACACGACGATCTTGTCCTCTTCGGAGAGCTCATCGACGCCGAGGATGGCGATGATGTCCTGGAGTTCCTTGTTCTTCTGCAGGATCTGCTTGACCCGGACGGCCGTGTTGTAGTGGTCGTGTCCGATGTACTGCGGATCCAGGATGCGCGAGGTCGACGTCAGCGGGTCAACGGCCGGGTACAGACCACGGGAAGCGATTTCACGGGAAAGTTCCGTGGTCGCGTCGAGGTGTGCGAAGGTCGTGGCCGGGGCCGGGTCGGTGTAGTCATCTGCGGGAACGTAGATGGCCTGCATCGAGGTGATGGAGTGGCCCTTGGTGGACGTGATGCGCTCCTGGAGCAGGCCCATCTCGTCAGCCAGGTTGGGCTGGTAGCCCACGGCCGAAGGCATGCGGCCGAGGAGGGTGGAAACCTCGGAACCTGCCTGGGTGAAGCGGAAGATGTTGTCGATGAAGAGCAGCACGTCCTGGTTCTGCACATCGCGGAAGTACTCCGCCATGGTCAGCGCGGACAGGGCCACGCGCAGACGCGTTCCCGGCGGCTCATCCATCTGGCCGAAGACAAGCGCGGTGTCCTTGAGGACGCCGGCCTCTTCCATTTCGACCCAGAGGTCGTTGCCTTCACGGGTACGCTCGCCAACACCGGCGAACACCGAGGTGCCACCGAAGTTGCGGGCAACACGGGTGATCATTTCCTGGATCAGCACGGTCTTGCCGACGCCGGCACCGCCGAACAGGCCAATCTTGCCACCCTTGATGTACGGGGTGAGAAGGTCGATCACCTTAATGCCGGTTTCCAGCATCTCGGTGGAGCCCTCGAGGGTCGCGAAGGCGGGTGCCTTGCGGTGGATCGGCCAGCGTTCGCTGATCTGCAGCTCGGACTCGGTCACGTCCAGGGGCTGGCCCAGCACGTTGAAGATGTGGCCCTTGACGCCGTCGCCGACGGGGACGGAGATCGGGGCACCGGTGTCAACCACGTTGGTGCCGCGGACCAGGCCGTCGGTTGCCTGCAGGGAGATGGCGCGGATGAGGTTGTCGCCGAGGTGCAGCGCAACTTCGAAGGTGATGGTCTTGGTCTCACCGTTGAGAGTAATCTCCGTGGTGAGTGCGTTGTAAATCGAGGGGATTGCGTCAGCCGGGAATTCGACGTCGACAACCGGGCCGATAACACGTGCAATACGGCCGGTGGCACCGGACGTTGCGGCTACGTGTTCGGTAGCAGTGGCAGTCATCTCTCTCACTTCACTCAGTAGATGGCGTGGGCGGTTAAGTTTGTTCTTTGGTGCAGGTAAAGCTGGGTCCGGACCGGGCGGGCTAGGACGCGTTCAACGCGTCGGCGCCTGCCACGATTTCGGAAAGCTCCTGCGTAATCTCAGCCTGGCGGGCAGTGTTGCGCAGACGCGTGTACTTCTTGATGAGGTCCGTGGCGTTGTCGCCGGCGGATTTCATCGCCCGCTGGCGGGCTGCGAGCTCGGAAGCTGCTGCCTGCAACATTGCGGCGAAGATACGAGACTCGATGTAGCGCGGCAGCAGGGCATCGAGAACCTGCTCAGCTTCCGGCTCGAATTCGTAAAGCGGCAGGAGCTCCGACTCGGAGGCGGCCTGCTCTTCGACGACCTCGAGCGGGAGCAGGCGGATAACCGTCGGCTCCTGCGTCACCATGGACTTGAAGCGGGTGTAAACGACGTGGATCTCGTCGACGCCGCCCTCTTCGTAGGCCGTAGCGAAGTCTGCCAGCAATGCTTCGCCGACTTCCCGCGCCGTCTCGAACTGCGGTGCGTCCGTGTTGCCGGTCCACACCCGCTCGTAGGGGCGGTTACGGAAGTCGAAGTATGCCTGTGCCTTGCGGCCCATGACGTACGTCTTGACTTCCTTGCCTTCCTCGTGGAGCAACTCGGTGAGGCCTTCGGCCTGCTTGAGCACGGTTGCCGAGTAGGACCCTGCAAGGCCGCGGTCGGAGGTGATGACCAGGACGGCGGCGCGGCGGATCTGCTCCGGCTCGGTAACCAGCGGGTGGTCGATTTCGCTCTGGCTTGCGACAGCAGAAACGGCACGCGTGATCGCGTTTGCGTAAGGCAGTGAAGCCGCTACGCGTGCGCGGGCCTTGCCGATGCGCGAGGTAGCGATCAGTTCCATCGCCTTGAAGATCTTGCGCATCGACGTCGTCGAGCTGATCTTCTGGCGGTAGACCCGGATCTGGGCTCCCATACTTATCCTTTCCTAAGATCCCGGTGGCCGGGACTGCCGGAACCCGCTGGGGTTCCGGCAGTCCCTGCCAGCGAAACTAGCGCTTCTGCTTGACGATTTTTTCCTGGTCGACCTTGTCCTCGTCGATCGGGGCGTACTCCTCGTGCCCTGCACCGACCAGGAGGCTGTCGCCCTCGCCGAAGAAGCCCTTCTTGAAGTCCACGATCGCGGTCTTCAGCGCCTCTGCCGTGTCATCGTCCATGACGTTGGTCTGGGCCAGCGTCGTCAGGATGGAGGACTTGTGCTTGAGGTGCTCCAGGAACTCGGTCTCGAAGCGGTTGATGTCTTCAACCGGAACGTCGTCGAGGTAGCCGTTGGTGCCGGCCCAGATGGAGACAACCTGGTCCTCGACCGGGAACGGCGAGTACTGGCCCTGCTTGAGCAGTTCCATCAGGCGGGCGCCGCGGGTCAGCTGCTGGCGGGAAGCCGCGTCGAGGTCCGACGCGAACATCGCAAATGCCTGCATGTCGCGGTACTGGGCGAGTTCCAGCTTCAAGGTACCGGAGACCTTCTTCATGGACTTCACCTGTGCGGCGCCACCCACGCGGGACACGGAGACACCCACGTCGACGGCGGGACGCTGGTTGGCGTTGAAGAGGTCCGACTGCAGGAAGATCTGGCCGTCGGTGATGGAGATGACGTTGGTCGGGATGTAGGCGGACACGTCGTTCGCCTTCGTCTCGATCAGCGGCAGCCCGGTCATCGAACCTGCGCCCAGCTCGTCGGAAAGCTTGGCACAACGCTCAAGCAGACGGGAGTGCAAGTAGAAGACGTCGCCCGGGTAGGCTTCGCGTCCCGGCGGGCGGCGCAGCAGCAGCGACACCGCACGGTAGGCCTCAGCCTGCTTGGAGAGGTCATCGAACACGATGAGGACGTGCTTGCCACCGTACATCCAGTGCTGGCCGATGGCCGAGCCGGCGTACGGTGCCAGGTACTTGAATCCGGCGGGGTCGGACGCGGGGGAAGCCACGATGGTCGTGTACTCCAGTGCGCCGTTGTCCTCGAGCGTCTGGCGGACAGCCGCGATCGTGGACGCCTTCTGGCCGATGGCTACGTAGATGCAGCGCACCTGCTTGGTGACATCGCCGGAAGCCCAGTTGGCCTTCTGGTTGATGATCGTATCGATGGCGATGGCCGACTTGCCGGTCTGGCGGTCGCCAATGATCAGCTGACGCTGGCCGCGGCCGATCGGGATCATGGCGTCGATAGCCTTCAGACCGGTCTGCATCGGCTCGTGGACCGACTTGCGCTGGGTCACGCCGGGCGCCTGGAGTTCCAGGGCACGGGTGGTTTCGGCCTTGATCTCGCCAAGGTCGTCGATGGGCTGGCCCAGGGGGTCAACCACGCGGCCGAGGAAGGCGTCGCCAACCGGAACGGACAAAACCTGTCCGGTGCGGTGGACTTCCTGGCCCTCTTCGATGCCGGTGAAGTCACCGAGGACGATGACACCGATCTCGCGGACGTCGAGGTTCTGGGCCAGGCCCAGCGTGCCGTCTTCGAAGCGAAGCAGCTCGTTCGCCATGACCGAGGGAAGGCCCTCAACACGGGCGATGCCGTCACCTGCGGTCGTTACACGGCCAACCTCTACGCGCTCTGCGTTTCCGGGTTCGTAGGACGCCGCGAACTCGTTCAACGCAATACGGACGTCGTCGGCGTTGATGGTCAATTCGGCCATCTGCAGTCCCTGCTCTCCTGTTTTCGTGATCATCGTTGCTCACGATGACCGGGGTTTCTTGTCGGTAAGTTGTGCTTGTCCGGCTAACTAAGCAATCTGACGCTGGAGCTGGCCCAGACGGGCGAGAACCGAAGCGTCAACCACTTCGTCGCCGATCTGGATCCGCAGGCCACCAATCAGTGCCGGGTCAACGTTCATGTTGATCTTGAGCTCACGGCCGTACAGGGCGTTGAGCCCTGCCTGCAGACGGCTGGTCTGGGTCTCCGTCAGCGGACGGGTGACGCTGACGGTAGCAATCCAGCGCTGCTGGCGCTTGGCCGCAAGCTCGGCAAAACGGCTGACGAGCTTGGTGACCTTGAGGCCGCGGGGCTGCGAAACTGCCTGTCCGATGAGGACTTTCGCTTCCACGCTGGCGCGGGGCACGAGCTTTTCGGCGAGGGCAACCTTGGCAGCCTGGCTCGCCTGCGGCTCGGACAGAGCACGCTGCACCTCGTGGCTGGAATCGACGGCCTGGTTGAAGGAGAACAGATCGTTCTCCAGCGCTTCCAGTCCGCCAATGCCCGAGGCAGAGACGGCCGACTTGTTTTCAGCAACGGCAATTACCACCGAAGCGGCAAGAGTCTCGAGTGCATCGCCGATGTCACGAGCCGACGCCCAACGTGAGCTGGCCAGCCCGCTTGCGATCTCCACAGCATCAGCGGAGACTTTGCCGCTGAAGAGCTGCTTGACCAGCGCCGACTTTTCGTCACCGCTGCGGGACGGGTCAGTCAGGGCACGGCGCAAGCCAGCCGAGCTGTCCACCGTTCCCAGGATTCCGAAGAGTTCCGTAGCCAACTGCAGCGACGCGTTGGGAAGCTTGGCTTCCAACGCGACGAGTGCCGCGGTCAGCGATTCGCTCGATACACCTGCCATTACTTAGCTGCACCTGCGTTCTGGTTCTCCAGATCTGCCAGGAAACGGTCAACCACACGGGCCGAACGCGCGTCATCGCTGAGCGCCTCGCCGACGATGCGGCCTGCCAGCGTGGTAGCCAGCGTGCCGACCTCGGCGCGGAGCGACACAACGGCCGCCTGGCGCTCGGACTCGATCTGCGCGTGTGCCTGGGCGGTGATGCGGGCAGACTCAGCAGCTGCCTTCTCCTTCAGATCCGCCAGGATCTGGGCGCCTTCGGCGCGGGCTTCCTCGCGGATGCGGTTGGCCTCGGTGCGGGCGTCGGTGAGCTGCTGCTTGTACTCTTCGAGTGCTGCAGAAGCCTCTGCCTGCGCCTTTTCGGCCTTGGCGATGCCGCCTTCAATGGCCTCGGCGCGCTCTGCGAAATTCTTCTCGAACATCGGGACGACGTACTTAGTCACGATGAACAGGAGGACAGCAAAGCCCACGAGGACGACAAACATTTCCCAGATATTGGGAACGAGGGGGTTGGTTTCGCCCTCGGTGGCGGCTGAGATGATCAGCTGCTTCATATTTCACCCGTCCTTATCTACTCGGTTCTGGATGTTCGCTGGGTTCTGAAGGTTTACTTGAGAACGAATGCGAAGACCAGGCCGAGGATGGCGAGGGCTTCAGTCAGCGCAAGGCCGAGGAATGCGATCGGCTGCAGGACGCGCTGTGCTTCCGGCTGACGTGCCACACCGTTGATGTAAGCAGCGAACACGAGACCCACACCGATACCACCGCCGATGGCGGAGAGGCCGTAGCCGATGAGGTTGAGGGAGCCGTTGATGGAGCCTTCCATTTTTCTTCCTTTCAAGATGCCACCCGTGTGGCAGGTTGTTTGGGTTGCTTCATCCCCGCGAGGGGAAGTTTGTGGGTGCCTTAGTGGCTGTCGGCGTGCAGTGCGCCTTCGATGTAGATCGCGGTCAGCAGCGTGAAGACGTACGCCTGCAGCGCCATGATCAGCGCCTCCAGCATGTACATCGCAATCGAGCCGGCCAGGACAAGCACGGAGGCGCCCTTCAGCAGGACGTTCTCCTGCATGACGAGGAACTCGATGCCGGAACCGGCGATCATCACGATCAGGTGGCCGGCCAGCATGGTGGCGAACAGACGGAGGCTGTGCGTGACAGGCCGGACCAGGAAGTTGGAGATGATCTCGATCGGGATAACGATCGGAAGGATGTAGATGGGTACGCCGCTCGGCACGGTGGCCAGCTTGAAGTACTTCAGGCCGTTCTTCTTGACGCCGATGGCGATCCAGGTGATGTACACGATCGCTGCCAGCACGTAGGCGCCGCCGACGTGCGAGAAGCTCGGCAGCTGGATCACGGGGATCGCGCCGTAGATGTTGTTCACGAGGATGAAGAAGAAGAGGCTGAAGAGCAGCGGGACGTACTTCATGAAGTCTTTGCCGCCGATGATGTCCTTGGCGATGCCGTTGCGGACGAAGCCGTAGGCTGCCTCGCCTGCGAACTGCAGCTTGCCGGGAACGAGCTGCTGCTTACGCGCAGCAATCACAAAGAATGTGGCGATAATGACGACCGAGAGGATCACCAGCAGCATCTGCTTGGAGAATCCTTCGGCTTGACCCCAGGGCAGGATAGCCGGCAGGTGCAATTGTTCAATTCCAGGAGGAGTGAACTCTCCTGAATCTTGGGCCGGGAGCGCAAGCGCGATCAACGCGTTTCCTCTCTGCAGTGTCCATCATTGGGCGTTGGGCGGGGAGCGGCCGCATTTCTGTCAGCCATTCCCCCTGTGAAATTTTTTGGCATTACTGTTCCGCGTCCTTCGACGGGCCACCTGCAGCGCCGTCTCCGCCAGCCGAATTCCGGTGACTGGTGAGACCGTGCATATGAGAAAGATAGAACCCTCCCGCAGCTCCAAGCAGGGCGCCTGCGAGCACAATCCAGCGGGTTCCCCACAGATTATCCAGACCCCACCCTATCAAACTCCAGACGATGATTCCGCCAACAATGTAGCTAAAGACGGCTATTCCGGCGTTGTATCCGCCGTCGTTGCCGTCCTGCGAGACACCGGGGGCGCCACCTGTGGTTTTGGGGGTCCGGGCCTGGTTTTTGGGAAGGTTCTTACCTTCGTTGTTGCCTGCATCATCGCGGCTGGGCATGGGTGCCGCCTTCCTGCGGGTCAGGGTCGTTGTAGATTTGCAGCCGTGCCTTGCCGAACCCGATGATCTCCGCCGCCTGCCAGGCGACCACGCAGACGACGGCGCCGATCAGGAACCAGCGTTCGTGCAGCCAGGCCGGCGCTCCGAGGACAAAGAGCACCACGGCGAAGCCGACCACTTTCACGAAGTAGGTGGCAACGAACATGCCGATGGCTCCGGACGGGTTGTTGCGGCCGACAAAATGTCCGATCGCCAGGCTGATCGCGAAGAACGCCATCACCAGCGCGCCGCCGAAGAGGCTGGACAAGGCACCGTAGCCGCCGTTGAAGGCGAAGGCCAGGACCGCGGTCAGCAGCAGGGCCGCCCCCGCCGCCGCCGAACTGAGGGCCAGCAGCTTCAGCCACAGCGACCTGGTGGGACCGGAGCCGCCAACGGAGCCGCTGCCGGACGTGCGTCCGGACTCGGCGTTGGAGCTCATGGGATCCCAATCGTCGCAGGGGGTAAGGGCAGGAACGCGGCGACAAGCCGCCCCTGAATTCTACACGAGATAGAACAGGGCTAGGCCACCGGGATGCGGGTGACCTTGGGACGGTGCCGGAACCGACGGATCAGGTCCGGCGAGACCAGATACAGTCCGAGCACCAGCAGGCTGCCGGCCACGCAGAGGGCGACGACGGGCAGCGGGGCCGTGGCGGCGACGAAACCGAGGACGATGACGGCGATGGTGCAGACCGTGACCACGGCTGCCGCCTGCAGGTGGGAGAAGCCGACGTCGGTGAGCCGCTGGTAAACGTGCTCGCGGTGGGACGCGTACCAGCGCTCCCCCGCCTTGATCCGGCGCAGCAGGGTATAGCCGGTGTCCGCGGCATAGACCAGGATCGGCGAGAGGACGTATTCGACGTAGACGCCGCTTAGGAAGCCCGCCACGGCGAGGGCCGCGATCGAGGCGCCGAGGAGATAGCTGCCGACGTCGCCCAGGAACACCGAACCACGGCCGAGGTTCCAGGGCAGGAAGCCAAGGAAGGCCATCGCGAGCACCGTGCCCCCGGCGGTTAGCCAGGGCTGTCCGGCCAGCATGCCGGCCAGCGCGTAGGCGCCGCCAGCGGTGACGCCGTGCAGGCCGGAGATCCCGTTGATCCCGTCCATGAAGTTCGCGATGTTGACGTAGGCCGCGATTGCCACGGCAGCCAGCGGCAGCCACCAGAACGACTGCGACGTCAGGACGATCAGCGCAGCGGAGCCGGCGGCACCGATTCCCAGCTGGGCGGCGGCGCGTGCCCCGATGGACAGACCGCGCAGATCCTCGATCCAGCCCACGGCGGCACTGGCCGCAATGATCCCCAGCACCACCGCGAAAACCGAACGGTCCACGGTGACGAGGTTTAGGAGCACCGCGGCGAGGTAGCCGACGGCGGTGGCCAGGGCGGCAGCCATCCCCATCCCCCGGATGGTCGCTTTATGGTGGGAGGAGCGGGCGGAGGGAATGTCGACGACGCCCATCCGGACCAGCCACGGTTTCACCGCGAAGGGAAGCAGCAGGCTGGCCAGCAGGGTGATTCCGGCCAGGATGGCGAGCGGCATCATGACGCGACCCGGATCGAGCCCGCTTCATCGGCCTCGTCGTCCGGGATGTCGGCGATGTTAATGCCCTGCTCGGCCTCGCAGCGGGCCAGCCAGACGTTCAGGTCCAGCTTGGCCGGATCCTGCTCGGTGGCCTTGGTGTGCGAAATCTTCGGGTGCAGGGGACGCTGGTCCAGTTCGCCGGTGCCGACGAGCTCTTCATGCAGCTTTTCTCCCGGCCGCAGGCCGGTGTAGATGATATCGACCTTTTTGCCGGACATGGCGATCATCCGCTGGGCGACATCGAGGATCTTCACGGGCTCGCCCATGTCCAGGATCATCACGTCGCCGCCCGAGCCGATCGCACCGGCCTGGATCACCAGCTGGCAGGCTTCGGGAATCGTCATGAAGAACCGCGTGACCTCGGGATCGGTGACGGTGACCGGGCCCCCGACGCGGATCTGCTCGGTGAAGAGCGGGAGCATTGAGCCGCGGCTGCCCATCACATTGCCGAAGCGGACGGATACGAACTTGCTGCCGGTCTGGCCGGCCATCCAGGCGGTCAGCTTCTCCGCGACGCGCTTGGAGTGGCCCAGGGCGGTGGTGGGGTTGGCTGCCTTGTCGGTGGAGATATTCACAAAGTGTGAGACACCGGCGTGCCGGGCGGCGCGCAGCACGTTCAGGGTACCGCAGACGTTCGTCTTCCAGGCCTCGACGGGGTACTGCTGCAGCAGCGGTGCGTGCTTCAGGGCGGCGGCGTGGAACACGACCTCGGGCCGGCGGTCTTCGAAGATGTCCTGCAGGGCTTCGCCGTCGCGGATGTTGGCCAGCACCGTGTCGCGGCCGGCCAGCAGCCCCCGGCCGGTGATGGAGATCTGTGTCTGCTGCAGCCCGGTCTCGTCGTGGTCGAGCATGATGAGTTCCGCGGGGGCGAACTGGACAATCTGGCGGCAGAGTTCCGAACCGATTGAGCCGCCCGCGCCGGTCACCAGCACCCGCTTGCCCTTGATATACCCGGCGATTTCGTCGACTTTGATGTCGACGGGCCGGCGGCCGATCAGGTCTTCGACCGCCACGTCGCGGAAGTCCGAGAACCCGTCGGGCGCCCCGCCGCCGAGCATGTCGCGCAGCGGAGGCAACACCAGCACACGGATATTCATGCCGGCCACAGCGTCCGAGATACGGCGCACGACGGCGGCCTCGACATTGGCGAACGCCAGGACCAGCACCCTTGCGCGGGTCCTGCGGATGATCGCCGGGAGGTCCTCTCCCCTGCCAAGGACCTGGACTCCGGAGAGCCGCAGGTGCTTCTTGGCCGGGTCGTCATCGATCAAGCCGACCGGGAAGTACGGGGAATCCGGGTCCTGCAGCATCCGGGTCAGCAGCGAGTTGCCCAGGAACCCCGCGCCGTAGATCAGGGTGTTCTGCGCCTCGTCGCCGGGCCGGGTCTTGCCCTCGACGTAGAGCCGCTTGGCGTAGCGTGCCGCGCCCATGAAGAGGCAGGCGAAGGGGAAGGCGATCAGGCCCACGCTGCGGCCGATGTTGATGGCCCCGTACAGCACCAGCAGCGTCACGGTGATCGAGGCGGCCACAATCACGGTGACGAAGACCAGTGCCCGCGCCTCCTGGAAACTGCCGAAGGGGTACCGGCCCCGGTAGAGGGCCAGCGCGTAGCCGGCGACGATCTGCGCGATGACGGCGAGGGCAGCGATGAAAAAGGCGCCCAGGAACTGTTCCGCCCGGATACCCATCTCGTAGCGCAGCAGCAGCGCCAGGACGACCGCCACGATCCAGGACATGGAGTCGAGGAACAGCTGGATCCAGATCCAGAGGGCGGGCTTCTCTTCCCGTGCTGCGGCAGATCCGCGCGCTTCAGATTTCGTACTCAACAGAGATTGCAACCGACTTCCACTACCACGGCGGCCATGCGCCTGTTTCAAAAAATACCCCGCCGCAAAACTGTCGGACAGCGGCGGAGCCTAAAACGATACTAATCTCTTTCGGCTCCGCTGCCTGAGTCAGCTGCCCCGGCCGGCAAAAGCGGCGGCATCGGTTTCCAGCTGCGGTCCGCGAGGATGGCGCGCGATTCGCGCCATCCTCGCCAGAGCGCGCCGGTCCCCTTCAGGGTCCGCTCGACGAGCACCAGGCGGGCAATTTCCTTCAGGAAGGTCAGTGCCGTGCCGGCCCCAAAACCGAGCCGGCTGAACTTCCCGTAGGCCCGGAGGTACTGCGCGACGTGCCCGCGGTTGCGCATCACGTAGCGTCGGCTGAGGTCACTGGAGTCATTGAGGTGGCGCAGGCCCAGGTCCACCTGGCGCTGCGCGCGTACCTTCTTGATGACGAAGGCGTTGACGTAGACCACCGGTGTCTGCTGCGCGGCGAGCCAGCCGTAGATCAGGTCGTCCCAGGTGATGAAGAAGCGTGGATCAGGCAGCCCGATGGTCCGCGCCACCGAGGCCTTGATCAGCATGCCTTCGAAGTTTCCGACATTGGTGCGGAAGACCTCGGAATGCTTGAAGACATCGCGCGAGACGGGGAGGAAGACGCCGAGCGCCTCGACGAAGTGGTGCTGCCAGAAGAAGGGTTTGCCGTTGGCGTCGTAGCGGCGGCCGATCAGGCAGGAATACTCCGGGGTGAACTTCTCCAGCGCCTCCACCGCTCCGGGGAGGACCTCGACGTCGTCGTCCATCAGCCAGAGCCACCCGGCACCGGCTTCCAGCGCCAGGTCGACGCCGCGGGAGAAGCCGCCCGCGCCGCCGACGTTTTCCGGCAGCCGTTCGTACTCGATCGGCGGGCCGCCGGCTGACCTGGCCCGGGAGACGACCTCGGCTGTGTGGTCGCTGCTGGCATTGTCCACCACGATGATCCGCACCGGCGGGGTGCTGAGGCGGGCGAAGGAACCGAGCAGGTTCTGCAGGAAGTCGGCACGGTTGTAAGTGACGACGACGGCGTACAGGTTCTCCACGGCAGCCTAGCTGTTGGTGGACATCAGTTGCGCGGGAGAGCCGAAGCCCTTGCCGCGGAAACCGGTGGAATAGGCACCGAACCAGTGCGCCAGGCCCTTCAGGTCCCCGGTCTTCAGGAAGTAGTACGGGAAGCCGACCATGTCAGCTCCGAACCAGCGCAGGTTCCGGTACTTGCGGGTCAGGTAGCCCCGGTTGCGGAAATAGCAGTAGCGCTTGAACTCGCCTTCCGGGATGACGGGCGTGATGAACCCGCCGAAGACGGGCTTCATCTCGGTCCAGGTGGCGGGGTGCTGCACGGCAACGGTGGCCAGCGTGCCGTACTTCAAGCCGGCCTTCTTCACCCGGGAGAGGAAGTCGACCTCGTCGCCGCGGATGAAGAACTTCACGTCCGGAATGCCGATCTTGTAGAAGACCTCGGTGCGGATCAGGGCCCCGTTGAAGAAGTGCACCATGTCCGGCAGGTAGCCCATCGGCGCCAGTTTGGCGCGGTCATTGGTCAGCAGGCCGTTGATCCGGAAGTTGAAGGACAGCCGGTTCGGGTCTGCGGTGGCGGCGACGAGCGGGCTGACGATGTCGAGCTGGTGTTCCTCGGCCGTCTTCAGCAGCCCGGCGAGGCAGTTGCCGTCCTCGGGGTGGCCGTCGTCATCCATCATCCAGATCCACTCGGCGCCGCTGGCCATGGCGGCCAGGATCGCGTAGGCAAAGCCGCCGGCTCCGCCGAGGTTTGCCTCGGAGCGCAGGTAGTTGATGTTCGCTCCCCCGGCGGCGACGACCTCGGTGGCCGGAACGGTGCCGGAGTCCACGAGCGCGATCGAGTGGATCGGCGCAGTCTGCGCGGCAAGGCCTTTGAGCAGGAGGGCAAGTTCCTCGTGCCGGTCGAAGGTTACGGCCGCGACGGCGACTTTGGGCTGCATGTCAGTTCCTCGGAGGGTCGTCGGAGGCGGTGGGGACAGTGTGGCCGGGTGCCTCCCCGGTCGCGGCGTCAGCCGGCACCGCTTCGGCATCCGGCTCCGCTTCGGCATCCGGCTCCGCTTCGGCGGCCGGCTGTTCGCCGGCCCCGAGCACATCCGGGACAACTTCACGCAGGCGCTCAAGGCTGATGGCGCCCTGGCGGACCACGCGCAGCGGCAGGGCCGTGGCGTCAATGATCGTGGACGGCTCGGCCCCGTTGCCTTCGACCGGCCGGTGCCCGCCTTCGAGGTAGACCTCCACCGACTCCGCAAGCTGCGCCTCGGCGTCGGCGGCGCTCTGTGCGGCGGCCTGGCCGGTGCGGTTGGCGGAGGAGACCGCCAGCGGTCCGGTGAGGGTAAGCAGGTCCTGGGCGACGTCGTCGTCCGGGAGGCGGAGGGCCACTGTGCCCTTGGTTTCGCCAAGGTCCCAGTCGAGCGAGGGCTGTGCGTGCAGGATCAGGGTCAGCCCCCCGGGCCAGAACGCCTCGGCCAGGCGGCGGGCCTCGGCCGGCACATCGGTGGCCAGGCCGTCCAGGGCGTTCAGCCTGGGGATCAGTACGGGCGGCGGCATTTGCCGGCTCCGGCCTTTGGCCGCGAGCAACAGCGTCACGGCCTGCGGCGAGAACGCGTCGGCGCCGATGCCGTACACGGTGTCGGTGGGGAGGACCACGCACTTGTGTTCCCGGATGGCCCGCTGGGCGTGTTCAAGTCCTGCGGCGCGTTGCTCCGCGTCCGCGCAATCGTAGCTAGTCGTCACTGGCCTATCCTTTCATCACTGACGGCCTCGGGTTTGCGGACGGCGCTGGTGGCGCGTTCGCGTCCGTTGAGGTCCAGGTGCGTCGTCACTCCGGACCAGTGTCCGGAACGCTCCAGCATCGCGGCGATCCAGCCGGCCTGGACCTCGGCGTGCTCCATGACGAAGTAGCCACCTGGCACGAGAAGCCGGGCCGCGGAGGCCGCCGCCGCCGTCGGGAGTTCCATGCCGTCCGCTCCCCCGCCATAGAGCGCCTCGGGCGGGTCATGCAGCGCCACCTCGGGCTCGTTGGGTACCGCTTCGGCCGGGATGTAGGGCGGGTTGGACACGACGACGTCGAAGCTGCCGTTGTGTTCGGGCAACGCGTCCCGCAGGTCGCCGCGCACCAGGTGGACGCCCAGCGGCAGCAGGTTCTTGGCCGCCCAGGCGTGCGCAAACTCGCTGAACTCCACGGCGTGGACCTCGGCGTCGGGAACCTCATGCGCGATCGAGCCGGCAATCGCCCCCGACCCGGTTCCGAGGTCGACGACCTTGGGCCGCCCGTGCAGCCGTTCCGTGTCTTCGGACCGGGCCGCCAGCCAGTCGATTACCAGCTGAACGACGGATTCCGTTTCCGGACGCGGGATGAATACGCCGGGCCCGACGGCCAGTTCGAGGTAGCGGAAGTGCGCCACGCCGGTGATGTGCTGCAACGGGATACGCTGCGCGCGCTCGGCCACCAGCTCGGCGTAGCCTGCCGGCGCCGGCGTGTCACCGAGGACCATGGCGCGGAGCCGGCCCGGGCCGACGCCAAGCAGGTGGCCGGCAAGGAGTTCGGCGTCGACCTTCGGGCTCGGCACGCCGGCGGCGGCCAGCACGGCCGTGGCCTCGCGGACGGTGTCGGCGAGGCTCAGCGCAGCATCAGAAGTCATCAGGCTCAGGTGTCATCGGGGCGGACGATCCGTACTAGTCGCCGATGGCGTCGAGGCGGGCCTGTTCGTCCATCTCGATGGCGGACTGGATCACCGGCTCCAGGTCGCCGTTCATGACCTGGTCCAGGTTGTACGCCTTGTAGCCGGTGCGGTGGTCGGCGATCCGGTTTTCCGGGTAGTTGTAGGTCCGGATGCGCTCGGAGCGGTCCATGGTGCGGATCTGCGACTTGCGCTGGGCCGAGTTCTCGGCGTCGATCTGCTCCTGCTGGTGGGCCAGGATGCGGGCGCGCAGCACGCGCATGCCGGCTTCACGGTTCTGCAGCTGGGACTTCTCGTTCTGCATCGCCACCACGATCCCGGTGGGAAGGTGGGTGATGCGCACGGCCGAGTCGGTGGTGTTGACCGACTGGCCGCCGGGGCCGGAGGAACGGTAGACGTCGATCTTGAGGTCGTTCTGGTTGATTTCGAGCTCTTCGGGCTCGTCCACTTCGGGGAGCACCAGGACGCCGGCCGCCGAAGTGTGGATACGCCCCTGGGACTCGGTCACCGGCACGCGCTGCACCCGGTGCACGCCGCCTTCGAACTTCAGCCGCGCGAACACGCCCTCGGCGGGATCGTTGGAGTTCCCCTTGACGGCCATCTGGACGTCCTTGTAGCCGCCCAGGTCCGATTCGGTGGCGGAGATAATCTCGGTTTTCCAGCCACGGGATTCCGCGTAACGGCTGTACATGCGCAGCAGGTCCGCGGCGAACAGCGCGGCCTCGTCGCCGCCTTCGCCGCCCTTGACCTCAAGGATCACGTTGCGGGCGTCGTCCGGGTCGCGCGGGATGAGCAGGCGGCGCAGCTTGGCCGCGGCCGTCTCCAGGGCAGCCTCAAGCTCGGGCACCTCAGCGGCGAACTCCGGATCCTCGCCGGCCATTTCCTTCGCGGCCGACAGGTCATCGCTGATGCTTTCCCAGCGGTGGTAGGCCTCCACAATGCCGTTCAACTGCGCCGACCGCCGCCCCAGCTTCCGGGCCAGCTTCTGGTCAGCATAAACAGCAGGATCCCCAAGCTGGGCCTGGATAGCAGCATGCTCATCCAACAGCCCCTGTACGGACTCAAACATTTCAAAACCTCTTTCGACTTGGAACCAAGTCTAGTTACGACAACAAAACTGGACCGCGGCTGGCGACTTAACGACGAAGCCGCACGGATTTTTCCGCCCCGGGAGTGGCTTCGGGCCTGCCGGAGCCGGGTGGCGTGCGATCGTAGATCGAACGCCACCCGGCGGAGGGGCGGGGGCGGAAAATCCGTGCGGCGTTAGCGCGCGGGACCGCCAGAATCTAGCGGTTAATGCAGCTACTTGTCGTTATCGGACTTCGCACCAAGCGTCGTCTTCTGCACCTGCATGAGGAACTCGACGTTGCTCTGGGTCTCCCGGATCTTGTTGGTCAGCAGCTCAAGGCTCTGCTGCGTTTCGAGTCCGGAGAGGACACGGCGCAGCTTCCACATGATCTTGACTTCCTCGGGGGACAGCAGGTTCTCTTCGCGGCGGGTACCGGACGCGTTGACGTCCACGGCCGGGAAGATGCGCTTGTCCGCGAGCTGGCGGGACAGGCGCAGTTCCATGTTGCCCGTGCCCTTGAACTCTTCGAAGATGACCTCGTCCATCTTGGACCCGGTCTCGACGAGCGCGGTGGCCAGGATGGTGAGCGAGCCGCCGTTTTCGATGTTGCGGGCTGCACCGAAGAAACGCTTCGGCGGGTACAGCGCGGCGGAGTCGACACCGCCGGACAGGATGCGGCCAGAGGCGGGCGCGGCCAGGTTGTAGGCGCGGCCCAGTCGGGTCATCGAGTCCAGCAGGACCACAACGTCCATGCCCATTTCCACGAGGCGCTTGGCACGCTCGATGGAGAGTTCGGCCACGGTCGTGTGGTCATCGGCGGGGCGGTCGAAGGTGGAGGCAATGACCTCACCCTTGACCGTGCGCTGCATGTCGGTGACTTCTTCGGGGCGTTCGTCAACGAGCACCATCATGAGGTGGACCTCAGGATTGTTGGTGGTGATGGCGTTGGCGATGGACTGCAGGATGAGCGTCTTGCCGGCCTTCGGCGGCGAGACGATCAGGCCACGCTGGCCCTTGCCGATCGGGGCGACCAGGTCGATGACGCGGGGGCCAATCTTCTTGGGGTCCGTCTCGAGGCGCAGGCGCTCGGAGGGGTACAGCGGGACGAGCTTGGCGAATTCGACGCGGTCCTTGAGTTCCTCGGGGGTCTTGCCGTTGACCGAGGTGACGCGGACCAGCGCGTTGAACTTCTGGCGGGCCGACTGCTGGTTGCTGCGGTCTTCGCCTTCACGCGGGGCGCGGATGGCGCCGACGACGGCGTCGCCCTTGCGCAGGTTGTACTTCTTGACCTGGGCGAGCGAGACGTAGACGTCGTTCGGACCCGGCAGGTAGCCGGAGGTGCGGATGAACGCGTAGTTCTCCAGCACGTCCAGGATGCCGGCAACGGGCAGCAGGACGTCGTCCTCGGTGACCTCGACGTCGTCGACGTCGGGTCCCTGGGAACGGCCGCGGCGGCGTTCGTTGCGGTCGCGGAAACGGTCGTTGCGCGGGTTGTTGTCGCGGTTGTCCTGGCCGCCGGAGCGGTCGTTGCGATCGTTGCGGTCACGACGGTTACGGCGGTTGCGGCGGCTGCCGCCGTCGGAATCGTCGTTGTCGCGGGTGTTGTCGCGGGTGTTTTCGCGGGTGCCGGACGTGTTGTCGCGGGTGTTGTCCTCACGGTTGCCACGGCCGCGGGTGTTGTCGCGGCGCTGGCCGTCGTCGCTGCCCTGTTCGGCCTGGCGTTCCTGGCGCTGTTCGACCGGGGCCTGCTCGGCCGGGGCTTCCACGGCTGCTGCCGGCTTGGCTTCGCCCTGGCCGGTGGCCTGGGCTGCTGCCTCGCCGCGGCGGCGGTTGCGGGTCCGCGGCTGGCGGGTGCGGTCGCTGCCTTCAGTGCCCTGCTCTGCCGGGGCGGACGGTGCCTGCGCCGGGGCAGCGGCGGACTGCGCCTCTACCGCGGCGGCGGGTGCCTCAGCAGCAGGGGTGGTGATGACGCCGTCGCTGCCTGCGCGGCGGCTGCGGCCCCGGGTCCGGGCCCGCGGGTTTTCCTGGGCCGGAGCCTCGGCTCCGTCAGTTGCGGGAGCCACGGCCGGGGCCGAGGCGTGGGCAACAGAGCCGTTGTCGCTCGCCTTTTCGGCGGCGCGTTCGGGTGCCTTGCTGACCGGGGTACCGGCACGGTGGGCGGAAATGGCGGTCACCAGATCACCCTTGCGCATCCGGGAGCCGCCGGAGATCCCCAGCTGGCTGGCCAGGGCCTGGAGCTGGGCGAGCTTCAGGCCGGCGAGGCCGCTGCTCTTGGCGGGTGCTGCCGTTGCGGCAGCAGAAGATGATGTTTCCACAGCTGAAGACAGCTCAGTGGTTTCGGTCACGAAGGATCCTTCCCCCTCGACGGCGTCCAGGCTAGGAGCTGGACGCGGTGATTTGATCTGGGCTGCAGTTCAGATCTGCAGCCGGGATTTCGGCCTTGCCGGTTGGATTTCGGCCGGCAGGGCCGGTTACTGCTACACCAAGACACGCCCCGAAATTGAGGAACGGCCGGCTGACACTTCAGGGGTACAGAGGAATTCTGCAGCTTCCTGCGTCAGACCGAAAGCAGGTGGCACCGGAAAATATTGCGCAGTGAAAGATGAGAGAGGGCAACTTGGCCAACATCGCGGTCTTATAAAAAGCTTGCGTGATTACCGCCGGTGCACTTCCACTTTAGCACCCTCAGTGTCTACAGCCAGCTTCATCACACGCCAGGCGACCTCCGGCGTGTTGTCCGCGGTGAAAGCTCCGATGAACTCGACGACGTCGGCCGCTTCCTCTTCCCCCGCGGCCAGGACCAGCACGGTGGGTCCCGCGCCGGAGACGACGGCGGCATGGCCGGCGCGCCGCAGCGCAGCGATCAGCTCCGCGCTGGGCCGCATGGCCTGCGCCCGGTAGCTCTGGTGCAGGTAGTCCTCGGTGCCGGGCAGCAGGAATTCAGGCTTCTGCGTCAGCGCGTGGATCAGGAGGGCGGCGCGGCCCGAGTTCATCGCGGCGGCGTGGTGCCCCACGGAGGCCGGAAGCAACGCCCGGGCGGCCTCGGTGGAGAGCTCGAAGTCCGGCACCGCGACGACCGGGACAATGCCGGCGTCGACCGTCGCGCAGGTGCTGCTGTACTGGTCACTGTCCTGCCAGGACAGCGCCAGTCCGCCGAAAAGGGCGGGTGCGACGTTGTCCGGATGGCCCTCCAGCCGGCTGGTGAATTGCAGGATCCAATCCTTGCCGCGCCGCGATGCCGCCGGGACAAGGGCGTTCGCGGCGCTGGCGGCGGCAACCACGGCGGCGGCCGAGGATCCGAGGCCGCGGCCGTGCGGGTTGACGTTGTCCGCGGTGATCCGCAACCCCTCGTGGCGGAAGCCCAGCAGGTGCAGCGCTTCCGTGAGGGCCTTGGCCACCAGATGGCTCGCATCGCGGGGCAGGGTATCCGCGCCCTCGCCGCTGAGCTCGAATTCAAGCTCGCCGCTCTCGAGGGTCTCCACCGTCAGCGTGTCGTGCAGCGACAGGGCCAGGCCCAGGCTGTCGTAGCCCGGGCCGAGATTGGCGCTGGTGGCCGGGACCCGGACGGTGACCACTTGCCCGGCCGGAACCGCCGGAATGTCGGCGGGAGATTCGGCCGGGACGGTGAGGGTGGTTTCCAAGGCTATTTTTCTTCCAGTCCCAGTTCGGCGGCCACCGTGACGACGTCGTTGGCGACCTTGACCGGCTGCACGTCGCTGCCGTCCTCGGTGCGCAAGGCCCACTGCGGGTCCTTGAGGCCGTGGCCGGTGACCGTGATGACGATGGTCTTGCCCTCCGGAACCTCGCCCGCGGCGTGCTTCTTGATCAGGCCGGCGACGCCGGCGGCGGAGCCGGGTTCGACGAACACGCCCTCGCGGGCGGAGAGCCAGCGGTGCGCGGAGAGGATTTCCTCGTCGGTGACGGCCTCGATCACACCGCCGGATTCGTCCCGGGCGGCGACGGCGGTGTCCCAGGACGCGGGGTTGCCGATCCGGATGGCGGTGGCGATGGTGTCCGGCTCCGTGATGGGGTGGCCGGCGACGAACGGGGCGGCACCGGCGGCCTGGAAGCCCCACATCACCGGCGTCTTCGTGGCGACTGCGGTTAGGGTGCCGGCGGTGGCGGAGTCGTAGGGCGCTGCGTACTCCTTGTAGCCCTTCCAGTAGGCGCTGATGTTGCCGGCGTTGCCGACCGGGAGCACGTGGATGTCCGGGGCGTCGCCGAGCGCGTCGACGACCTCGAAGGCGCCGGTTTTCTGGCCCTCGATCCGGGCCGGGTTGACCGAGTTGACCAGGAACACGGGGTAGGACTCCCCCAGCTTGCGGGCGATGTCCAGGCAGTCGTCGAAGTTGCCGTCCACCTGCAGCAGGGTGGCGCCGTGCGCGATCGCCTGGCTGAGCTTGCCCATCGAGATCTTGCCCTCGGGCACCAGCACGGCGCACTGCAGTCCGGCCGACGTCGCGTAGGCCGCGGCCGAGGCGGAGGTGTTGCCGGTGGAGGCGCAGACCACGGCCTTGGCACCGGAGGCCACCGCCGCCGTCATGGCCATGGTCATACCGCGGTCCTTGAAGGATCCGGTCGGGTTCATGCCCTCGACCTTGAGGTAGACGGTGCAGCCGGTGAGCTCGGAGAGCTTCTGCGCGTGCACCAGCGGGGTGCCGCCCTCACCCAGGGTGATGACCTTGGTGGCCTCGGTGACGGGCAGGCGTTCGGCGTATTCGCGGATGACTCCGCGCCATTGGTGAGCCACTTAGACCCCTTCTACCCGCAGTACGGATGTGACGGAATTGATGACGTCCAGGCCCTTGACGGCCTCGACGGTTGCTGCCAGTGCGGCTTCGCTCGCACGGTGCGTGACGATCCGCAGCTCCGCCGACTCCGATTTGGAGGCCGAGTCGCGGTGGATGGTCTGACGCATGATTTCGATGGACACGCCGTGTTCGGCGAAGAGCTGCGCGATCCGGGCCAGGACACCGGGCTGGTCCGCCACGTCGAGGCCGATGTAGTAGCTGGTGATGGCCGCGTCGATCGGCAGCGCGGGGACGTGGCCGGTGGTGGTTTCGGTGCGTCCCGGACCGCCCAGGACGATCCGGCGGGCCGCCGAGACGAGGTCTCCCAGCACGGCCGACGCCGTCGGGGTGCCGCCGGCGCCCTGGCCGTAGAACATCAGCTCGCCGGCGTTCTCCGCCTCGATGAAGACGGCGTTGAACGCGCCGTGCACGGCCGCCAGCGGGTGCTCGCGCGGCAGCAGCGTGGGGTGGACCCGGACGGACACGCCCTCCTTGCCCTCGGGATCGGTGAGCTTCTCTGCTATCGCCAGCAGCTTGATCACGAAGCCGGCGTCCTTTGCCGCGGCGATGTCCGCGGCCGTGACGGAGCTGATGCCCTCGCAGTAGACGTCCTCGAGCGCGAACCGCGTGTGGAAGGAGAGCGAGGCGAGGATCGCGGCCTTCGAGGCGGCGTCAAGGCCCTCGACGTCGGCGGTGGGGTCCGCTTCGGCGTACCCCAGCCGCTGGGCCTCGGCGAGGGCGTCGGCGAACTGCGCGCCCGTCGTGTCCATCTGGTCCAGAATGAAGTTGGTGGTGCCGTTGACGATGCCCAGCACCCGGGTGATCCGGTCGCCGGAGAGGCTGTCCCGGATCGGGCGCAGGATCGGGATGGCCCCGGCGACGGCGGCCTCGTAGGAGAGCTGAACGCCGGCCTTGTCCGCCTCCTCGTAGAGGGTCGGGCCGTCCTGGGCGAGCAGGGCCTTGTTGCCGGTCACGACGGACGCGCCGTGCCGGATCGCGGTAAGGATCAGGATCCGTGCCGGCTCGATCCCGCCCATCAGTTCGATTACCAGGTCGGCGTCCT
Source organism: Arthrobacter sp. YAF16 (assembly GCF_052113385.1). Classification (NCBI taxonomy): domain Bacteria; kingdom Bacillati; phylum Actinomycetota; class Actinomycetes; order Micrococcales; family Micrococcaceae; genus Arthrobacter; species Arthrobacter sp. YAF16. Next base: position 991,762 of record NZ_JBFRDC010000001.1, on the reverse strand, counting down.
TGACCAGCGCGTCGGCGTCGGTGGTGAAGAGCTGGTGGGGCAGTTCGACGTCGCGCCGGGCGTCGAGGTTGCGCACGGCGATGCCGCTCAGTTCGAGGCGGGCCCCGGTGCGGGACGCCAGCGTGTCGGCGTCGTCAATGAGAATCCGCGCAACCTGGGCCCCGACGTTGCCACAGCCCAGCAGGGCCACTTTCAGGGTTCGCAATTCCGTCATTCAGACTCCCATGTCGCGGTTCAGCAGATCTTGTTCGGTTTCGCCGCGGACAATGAGCCGGACTGATCCATCGCGTACCGCGACAACGCCCGGCCGGGCCAGATAGTTGTAGTTGCTTGACAGGGCCCAGCAGTAGGCGCCGGTCCCCGGTACAGCGAGCAGATCACCGGCTGCCACGTCCTCGGGCAGATATACATCTCTAACAACTATGTCGCCGCTCTCGCAATGTTTGCCCACCACTCGGGACAGCTGCGGGGCCGCGTCGGAGCTGCGGGACGCCAGAACCGCCGAATAATCCGCGTCGTAGAGCACCGGGCGGGCGTTGTCGCTCATGCCGCCGTCCACCGACACATAGCGGCGCGGGTACGTAACGTTTTCTGCGCCGTTTTCCGGCGCATCCACCCGGACGGTCTTCAGGGTGCCCACCTCGTAGAGCGTGAAGGTGCTGGTGCCCACGATCGCCCGTCCGGGCTCGATCGAGATCCGCGGTGCGGCGATGCCGAGCTCGGCCACCTTGGTGCGGACGACGGCGGCCATCGCCCGGGCGATTTCCGCCGGCGGCCGCGGCGTGTCCACCGGGGTGTAGGCGATGCCGTAGCCGCCGCCCAGGTCCAGCTCCGGCAGCACGATCGAATACTTGGACTGCATCGCGGCGAGGAAGTCGAGCAACTTTTCCGCGGCCAGGGCGAAGCCGTCCGGTTCGAAGATCTGCGAGCCGATGTGGCAGTGCAGGCCCAGCAGTTCGATGCTGTCATGCCCGGCGGCGGCCGCAACTGCTTCCTCCGCGGCGGACAGCCCGGCCTGGTCGGTCGAGTCCCCGGCCATCGAGAGTCCGAACTTCTGGTCTTCATGCGCGGTGGCGATGAATTCGTGGGTGTGCGCGTGCACGCCCGGCGTCAGCCGCAGCATGACTTTCGCCGTTTCGCCGCGGTTCGCCGCGATCGCCGCGACCCGTTCCAGTTCGGCGAGGCTGTCGATGACGATCCGGCCCAGCTTCATGTCGAGGGCGCGGTGGATCTCGCCGTCGGACTTGTTGTTGCCGTGCAGCGCGACGGCGGCGCCGGGGATGCCGGCGCGGGCCGCCACGGCGAGCTCACCGCCGGAGGCGGTGTCCAGCCGGAGCCCTTCCTCCTCGACCCAGCGGACGACGGCGGTGCACAGGAACGACTTGCCGGCATAGTAGACGTCCACTCCCCCGCAGATGTCCGCGAAGGCCTCGTTGAAGGCATCCTGGAAAGCCCGGGCGCGGGCCCGGAAGTCAGTCTCGCTCATCACGAACAGCGGCGTGCCGAACTGCCGCTGGAGTTCGCTGACGGTGACGCCGTCAATGGCCAGTTCGCCACCCTCGTTGCGCTCAACACCGGCGGCCCACATCGGCTTGTGCAAGGCGTTGAGGTTCTCCGGGACGGCCAGCCAGTCCGGGGCCAGCGGGGAAGCTGAAACGCTGTTGTTCTGGTTCGCGGTCATGGCGTTCACATCCGTTCCGGCGCCGAGACGCCCAGCAGTTCCAGTCCGTTGGCGAGCACCTGGCTGGTGGCATCGTTGAGCCACAGCCGGGTGCGGTTCAAATCGGTGATGGCTTCCTCGCCCAGCGGCGCGATACGGCAGGCGTCGTACCAGCGGTGGTAGGCCCCGGCGATGACTTCGAGGTGGCGGGCGACGCGGTGCGGTTCGCGCAGCTCGGCCGCCTTGGCCACGATCGAGGGGTAGCTGCCGAGGTGCGAGAGCAGCTCGTTTTCCGTCGCATGGTCCAGCAGGGACGCGTCGAAGGCGTCTTCGCCCTCCACCCGGCGCTCGACACCGGCGGCTACGGCGTTGCGCGCGGCGCCACGGGAGCGGGCGTGGGCGTACTGGACGTAGAAGACCGGGTTCTCGTTGCTGTGCTTCTTGAGCAGTTCCGGGTCCAGGGTCAGCGGAGAATCGGCCGGGAAGCGCGCCAGGGAGTATCGGACGGCGTCCTTGCCCAGCCAGGAGATCAGGTCCTTGAGCTCGATGATGTTGCCGGCCCGCTTGGACAGCTTGGCGCCGTTGACGGAGACGAGCTGGCCGATCAGCACCTCGATGTTGACCTCGGGATCGTCGCCGGCCGCGGCCGCGATCGCCTTGAGCCGGTTGATGTAGCCGTGGTGGTCAGCGCCGAGCAGGTAGATCTTCTCGGTGAAGCCGCGGTCCTTCTTGGACAGGTAGTACGCCGCGTCGGCGGCGAAGTACGTCGGCTCGCCGTTCGCGCGGATCATCACCCGGTCCTTGTCGTCGCCGAAGTCCGTAGTGCGCAGCCAGACCGCGCCGCCGTCGTCGTAGACGTGGCCTTGTTCCCGCAGGCGGGCGACGGCGTCCGCGATGGCGCCGGCGTCGTGCAGCTCCTGCTCGGAGAAGAAGACGTCGAACTCGACGCCGAACTCCGCGAGGGTCTGCTGGATGTCGTGCAGCTGCGCCTTGTAGGCGGCGCCGCGGATCACCGGCAGCGCGGCGACGTCGGTGAGTTCGCGGATGTCCGGGTGCTGCGTCAGGACCTCGTGGCCGAGGTCGGCGATGTACTCGCCCGGGTAGCCGCCCTCCGGAACGCCGCGCCCGTGCAGCCGGGACAGCACCGAGTGCGCGAAAACGTCCATCTGCGAGCCGGCGTCGTTGATGTAGTACTCCGCGGTGACATCCGCTCCGGAGGCCCGCAGGACGCGGGCGATCGAGTCGCCCAGGGCGGCCCAGCGGGTGTGGCCGATGTGCAGCGGGCCGGTGGGGTTGGCCGAGACGAACTCCATGTTGACCGTGCGGCCCGCGAGCGCCGTATTCGTGCCGTACGCGGGGCCCGCCTCGACAATGGCCTTGGCGAGGGCACCGGCGGCGGCAGCGTCGACGGTGATGTTCAGGAACCCCGGTCCGGCGATGTCGACGGCGGAGACTCCCTCGATTGACGCCAGCCGGGCGCTCAGCAGCCCGGCGAGCTGGCGCGGGTTGGTGCCGGCCGTCTTTGCCAGCTGAAGGGCGATGTTGGTGGCCCAGTCGCCGTGGTCCCTGTTCTTGGGCCGCTCCACGCGCACCGAGTCCGGAATGTCGGCGGCGGCAAGGGCGATTTCACCGGCGGTGACGGCGTCCTTCAGGCAGGCGGATATGGCGAGGGAGAGTTCTTCTGGGGTCACAGTTCCAGCCTACCGGTGGCCCGCGGTCCCGCGGAATTTTGCGGCCGTCATCTTGGCCTGCCGGGTTCCCGGGCAGGTTGCCGGCTTTCCCGGCCCGGCGATTTTCCATTGGAGCCCACCTTCCTGCTAAGCTCTAGGACGTCCCGCCGGAAACGGCAGGATCCCTGATTGCCCTCGTAGCTCAGGGGATAGAGCGTCTGCCTCCGGAGCAGAAGGTCGTTGGTTCGATTCCAATCGAGGGCACAGACAAAACCCCGCCGTTTCAGCGAAACGGCGGGGTTTTTGCGTTCATCGGCAAAGCTCAGGACAGCCCGCTGGAAAATTCCTCGGCCGTCATCGGGGTGGAGAACATCGGGTAGTCGTACGCGATCGCGTTGTCGTGTTCCTCAACGGATGTTGCAGCGACGCAGTCGCTCAGCGTCACGACCTGGTACCCGTTCTCGTAGCCGCTGCGCATGGTTGATTCGACGCAGCAGTTAGTCAGGAAACCGCCCAGGGCGATGGTGGTGATGCCCTTGCTGCGCAGGATGAAGTCCAGGTTGGTGCTGGCAAAGGTGTCCAGGCCCCGCTTGCCTTCAATCACGATGTCGCCCTCTGCCGGCGCCAACTCGTCAATGATGGCCGCGCCCCAGGTTCCCTTCACGAAGACGCCGCCGTCCACGACCCCCTTGAGGATCCCGTACGGATGCTTGCCGAGTTCGTTATAGCCCTCGGCAAACGTGATGGGAGCATGCATGACAGTGACGCCGGCCGTGCGGGCTGCCTCTACAGCCCGGGCCGTGTTGGCGAGCATGTCCGTCTTTTCCATGACCGGCCGGACGGCGTCATGCAGCCCGCCGCCGTCGGAGGTGAAGTCGTTCTGGTACTCGATGAGCACAAGGGCGGTGGTGTTCGGATCAAACTTCAAGGCATCCTCCTGATCGGCGGTGGAACGCCGGCGGCGCTGCCGGCGGTCGAGGTCACAGTATCCGCCGGCCCCGCGCAGGACAAGGGCAGTTGGTCCGGCTTTAGCCGCGGGTCAGGCGCCGGCTCGGCTTTGTCCGGCGTCGAAGTCCAGGGCGGCTTCGTCCGGAGTCGACAAGGTGAGCACGGCTTCCTCCACCGTTTCGTGGTCCTCCAGTTCGCGCTCTATCCGGCGCAGCGCCACCGCCACTTCGTGTTCCGGGTGGTCGCCCTGCAGGTCCACTGCCGCGACCAGGTAGAGCCGGCGCGGGCCGACAAATTCCAGGTGCAGGTACGTGAGCCGGGCGATGTCCCGGTGCTCCAGCACCCGGCGGGCCATGGACTGTTCGATGTCCGGGGTAACGCCCTGGCCCACCAGGAAACGACGGTTGCGGTCGATCAGCACGACGGCGACGACGGCCAGCAGCACACCGACGATGATCGAACCGATCGCGTCCGGCAGCGGCGAGCCCGTGACCTGGTGCAAGAACACGCCGGCAAAGGCCACGACCAGGCCGACGAGTGCTGCGGCGTCCTCGGCGAAGACGGCCCGCAGGGTGGGATCGGAGCTGATCAGGACCTGCTCGAGGGTGTGCCGTTCCAGTTCGTGCGCCGCCTTCCGGGTCTGCCGGAACGCCTGGATGAAGGAGATTCCCTCGAAGACGAAAGCGACGGCCAGGACCACGTAGGCCACTGCGAAGTCGGCTGCCGGCTCCGGCGCAATGATCTGCTGGATGCCGTGCATGATGGACACCACGGCACCCGCAGTGAACAGCCCGAACGCCGCAAACATCGACCAGACGTAGGCTTCCCGTCCGTAACCCATGGGGTGGCTCTTGTCCCGCGGCCTGGCCGAGCGCCGTTCCGCGAAGAACAGGAACACCTGGTTTCCGGTATCCGCCCAGGAGTGGGCCGCCTCGGCGGTCATGGAGGCCGATCCGGTGAGTACGGCGGCCACCGACTTCGCCGCAGCCACAAGGATATTGGCCACGAAGGCGATGATGACCGTCAGCAGGGTCGAGCCGGGTTTCTTTTTCTTCTCCGTTTGCGCCATTGGCCTACCGTATCCAACGGGCAGCCGGACGCGGACCATCCAGCGGACCCCGGAGGGGAAGATCGCCGCGTCCGGCCCTGCCAAATGTCGGTGGCCCCTCGTAGGCTGTTCGCATCGGCAGAAGCAAAGGGGTCTCACATGTACTGCTCCATCATCCCTCCCTACATGTTGCGTCGGCTGGCAGCGCAGCATCATGAACCACGGCTGCTGATCGCAGCCCGTGCCGCCAAAGAAGCCCTGCAGCACGTCAAGAGCTTCCAGGCATCCCGCGCGGCGCCGGTGCCCGCGGCACCCCCGGGACTGCGGCAGCTCACGCCCGGGCCGCCGCAGCGGACCGTATACGACGCGAAAGCCTCGGAGAACCTGCCCGGTGTTCTGGTGCGCAAGGAAGGCGAACCCGTCACCGGCGACCCGGCGGCGGACGAGGCATATGACGGCCTGGGCCACACGCACCGGCTCTACGCCGAGGCATTCGGCCGCAACTCGATTGACGGCAACGGCCTGCCGCTGGATGCCACGGTGCACTTCGGCCAGCGCTACGACAACGCGTTTTGGGACGGCAAGCAGATGGTCTTCGGCGACGGCGACGGCCAGGTCTTCAACCGCTTCACGGCCTCCTTGAGCGTGATCGGCCACGAGCTGGCGCACGGCGTCACCCAGTACACCGCCGGGCTCGCCTACCGGAACCAGGCGGGAGCCCTCAACGAATCGCTCTCGGACGTCTTCGGCGCCCTCGTGGAGCAGTACGTGAAGCAGCAGTCCGCAACCGAGGCGAGCTGGCTGATCGGCGAAGGCCTCTTCACCGACCAAGTGCAGGGAACGGCGCTGCGCTCCATGAAGGCCCCGGGCACCGCCTACGACGACGATGTGCTGGGCAAGGATCCGCAACCGGACTCGATGGACTCCTATGTCCACACCAGCGCGGACAACGGCGGAGTGCACCTGAACTCGGGCATCCCCAACCGGGCCTTCTACCTGGTCGCGACGGCCCTGGGCGGTAATGCGTGGGAAACTCCCGGACGCATCTGGTACGACACCCTGACCGGAGGCTCCCTGCCCGCGGCCGCGACCTTCGGGGCTTTCGCGAAGGCCACCGCGGCATCCGCGAAGGAGCTGTACGGTGCCGAGTCGGCGGAGCATGACGCCGTCCGGCGGGCATGGGAAACTGTCAAAGTGAGGCTGTAACCAGCGCCTGCCTAAGGATCACCCAGTGGAGTCAAGCCAGTGAAGATAACCGTCCAGCGCAGCGGTGGCGTTGCCGGGATGGAGCGCGTCTGGAGTGTGCAGGCGGTGACGCCGGATGACCGGGACCAGTGGCAGCCCTTGATCGAGGCCTGCCCCTGGGACGACCTGCCCGGCCCGGCAGCAGCCGAGTCCGGCGGAATTCCCCAGCCGGACCGCTTCGTCTACCGGATCCGGGCCGGCCAGCGCCGCGCCACCCTGCCGGAGCGGGACCTCGTCGGACCCTGGCGGACCCTGGTGGACAGCATGCGCGCCGCCGCGGAGTCGCTGGCTCAGCCGGAACCGGCGTCGGGCGGTGCCGAGACCCGGGACCGCCCGGACGGGCAGCCCGGTTAGACCGCCGCCAGGTGCCCGCGGAACGTCCGCCGGTAGGACTGCGGGCTGGTGTCCAGCACCTTGGCGAAGTGGTGCCGCAGCAGCACCGAGTGGCCGAACCCGGCCTCCCGGGCGATCTCGTCGATGTTCAGATCCGTGGTCTCGAGCAGCTCCTGCGCCCGCAGCACCCGCTGCGAATTCAGCCAAGCCGCGGGGGTCGCACCGGTCTCGGCCCGGAACCGCCGCGCAAAGGTCCGCGGCGACATGTGCACGCGGGCGGCCAGCTCGTTGACGGAGTGCTCCTCGTCCAGGTTCCGGACCATCCACCGCAGCAACTCCTCCATCGGCTGCGAGCCGCACCTGGGCATGGGCCGGTCGATGAACTGGGCCTGGCCGCCGTCGCGGTGGGGCGGAACCACCATGTCCCGGGCGATACTCGCGGCCACGTTGGCGCCCAGCTCCACCCGGACCAGGTGCAGGCTGGCATCGATGCCGGCGGCCGTGCCGGCGCTCGTGATGATCCGCCCGTCCTCTACATAGAGCACGTTTTCATCAACCAGCGCGGCCGGGTAACGGCTGGCGAGCTCCTGCGAGTAGTGCCAGTGCGTGGTGCAGCGGCGCCCGTCCAGCAGCCCTGCCCGGGCCAGGGCGAAGGCGCCGGAGCAGATCGACATGACCCAGGCTCCCCGCGCGTGCGCCGCCCGCAGCGCCTCCAGCACGGACTCGGGGACATCGGAGTCCTTGCCGAACGGGGTCATGATGACCAGGTCCGCGTCCGCGGCGGCCTCCAGCCCGAGCGGCACGTGCATCGACAGGCCTGACTTCATGGGAACGTCGCCGGGCTCCGGCGTGCAGACCCGGAAGTCGAAGGCCGGCACGCCGGTGCCGCGGTCCGATCTGTCGACGCCGAACACCTCGAATGCGGTGCCGAACTCGAAGACCGAGAAGTTGGGAACCACGATCATCGCCACTGAATTGATCATGTCTCCAGTGTGGCAGAAATTATAGCCTTTTGGGCATTTCTGCCACTTTTTTTGCATCCCCCACCGGAGAACCATGGAGGTATGGAACTCATCGGAATCGCCCTCATCGTCCTGATCCTCGCCGCCGTCGCAGCCACCCTCCGGGCTCTCCGCAAAGACGGTCTGGGCCACAACCCGCCCGTCCGTTCGGAAGAGTACTGGATGGCCCACGACCTCCCCAGCACCAGCTACACGCTGCGGTTCTTCTAGCCCGCTCCCCCGCCAACCGCTGCCCGGCCCCGCCCAGGGACCGGGCAAACCTATGTCCGGCTGCTGGGCCAGTAGACTGTTTTCAGCCATGACACTGCATATTTCCTACCCCGCCGAGCTGCCGGTCTCCGAGCGCCGCGAGGACCTGATGGCCGCCATCGCCGCAAACCAGGTGACCATCATCGCCGGCGAGACCGGTTCCGGTAAGACCACCCAGATCCCCAAGATGTGCCTCGAGCTTGGCCTGGGCGAAAACGGCCTGATCGGCCACACCCAGCCGCGCCGGCTCGCCGCCCGCACGGTCGCGGAGCGCATCGCCGAGGAACTCGGCGTCGAGATCGGCCAGGAAGTCGGCTTCCAGGTCCGTTTCACCGGAGAGGTCAGCCGCTCCACCAAGGTGAAGCTGATGACCGACGGCATCCTGCTGGCCGAGATCCAGCGCGACAAACTGCTGCGCAAGTACAACGCGATCATCATCGACGAGGCGCATGAACGCAGCCTCAACATCGACTTCATCCTCGGCTACCTCAAGCGGATCCTCCCCCAGCGCCCGGACCTGAAGATCATCATCACCTCGGCCACCATCGATCCGGAGCGCTTCGCCAAGCACTTCGGCAGCGAGGAGGAGCCCTCCCCCATCATCGAGGTGTCCGGCCGCACCTTCCCGGTGGAAATCCGCTACCGGCCGCTCTCCCAGCCCGCCGGCGGCCCCGGCGCAGCTGGCGATGATGCGGACAATTCCTCCGACGACGAGCTCGAGGAGGACCGCGACCCGCTGGACGCGGTGTGCGACGCCGTCGACGAACTCGCCCTCGAGGCCCCGGGCGACATCCTGATCTTCTTCTCCGGGGAACGCGAAATCCGCGACGCCGCCGAGGCGCTCAACGCGCGCATCCAGGCGAACCGGCGGCTGGCCGGCACCGAGGTCCTTCCCCTCTTCGCCCGGTTGAGCCTGCAGGAGCAGCACAAGGTGTTCCACCCCGGCAGCAAGCGCCGGATCGTGCTGGCCACCAACGTTGCCGAAACCTCGCTCACAGTGCCCGGCATCAAGTACGTCGTCGACACCGGCACCGCACGCATCTCGCGCTACTCGCACCGCACCAAGGTCCAGCGCCTGCCGATCGAGCGGGTCTCGCAGGCCTCTGCCAACCAGCGCTCCGGCCGCTGCGGCCGTGTCTCCGACGGCATCGCCATCCGGCTGTACTCGGAGGAGGACTTCGAATCCCGGCCGCTGTTCACCGACCCGGAGATCCTGCGCACCAACCTTGCCGCCGTCATCCTGCAGATGACGGCTATGGGTGTGGCCCGCGGTCCTAAGGACGTGGAGAACTTCCCGTTTGTGGAGCCGCCGGACTCCCGAGCCATCAACGACGGCGTCACCCTGCTCCGCGAGCTCGGCGCTCTGAGCGCCGCACGGCAGCCGGAAGCAGCGGACGACGCCGGGACCCGGGCCGGTCGCCGGCCCGCCGGCGGCCGCGGCGGCGGGCTCACCGCCGTCGGGCAGCAGCTTGCCCAGCTGCCGGTGGACCCACGGCTGGGGCGGATGATTGTCGAGTCCGGCAAGCGCGGCTGCGTCCGCGAGGTCATGATCCTGGCCGCGGCGCTGACCATCCAGGATCCGCGCGAGCGCCCGACGGACAAGCAGCAGCTTGCCGCGGAGAAGCACGCGCGGTTCCGGGACGAGAACTCGGACTTCACCGGCTTCCTGAACCTCTGGAACTACCTCCAGGAGAAGCAGCAGGAACTCTCTTCGACCGCGTTCCGCCGGCTGTGCCGCAACGAGTTCATCAACTATTTGCGCGTCCGCGAATGGCAGGATCTTTTCGCCCAGCTGCGCCAGCTCGCCCGGCCGCTGGGCATCAGCCTGGACAACAAGCGGCTTACCGACCCGGTGGGCAACCACGAGGGCATCCACATCAGCCTGCTGTCCGGGCTGCTGAGCCACATCGGCATCCTCGACGAACGCAAGCGCGAGTACGCGGGCGCCCGCGGCAGCCGCTTTGCGATCTTCCCCGGCTCGGCGCTGTTCAAGAAGTCCCCCACGTTTGTGATGGCCGCCGAGCTGGTCGAAACCAGCAGGCTCTGGGCGCGGGTGGCCGCAAAGTTCGATCCGCTCTGGGCCGAGCAGGTGGCGCCGGACCTGGTGAAGCGCAGCTACAGCGAACCGCACTGGTCCAAGAAGATGGGCTCGGTGATGGCGCATGAGAAAGTCACCCTCTACGGTGTGCCGATCATCCCCAACCGGCGGGTCAACTACGGGCGGGTGGATCCGGAGCTCTCCCGCGAGCTGTTCATCCGCCACGCCCTGGTGGAGGGCGACTGGCAGACGCACCACAAGTTCTTCCACCGCAACCGTGCCCTGCTCCAGGAAGTCGAAGAGCTCGAGGCACGGATGCGGCGCCGCGACATCCTGGTCGACGACGAGACCCTGTTCGAGTTCTACGACGCGCGGATCGGTAAGGGCGTGGTTTCCGAGCGCCATTTCGACAAGTGGTGGAAGGAAGCCCGCCAGCAGGACCCCACGCTGCTGGACTTCGACCAGTCGCTGCTGATCAGCGAGGACGCCGACGCGCTCGACGATTCGGCGTACCCGAAGACCTGGCTGCACAAGGGCTTCGAACTGCCGCTGAGCTACGAGTTCCATCCGGTGGCGCCCGGCTCCCCGCCGAACCCGTCCGACGGCGTCACCGCCGAGGTCCCCGTATTGTTCCTGAACCAGCTGGACGACGCCGCGTTCCACTGGCTGATTCCCGGCCAGCGGGTGGAACTGGTTACGGCCCTGATCAAGTCCCTGCCCAAGCAGGTGCGGAAGAACTTCGTTCCCGCACCGGACGTCGCCCGCCAGGCCGTGGCGGCGCTAGAGGCCGATTTCGATCCCGCGGCGGATGAGCTGGAGCCCTCACTCGAACTCGTACTGCGCCGGCTCCGCGGCCAGGTCATCCCGCCGGGGTCGTGGAACTGGGACGCCGTCCCGGCGCACCTGCGGGTCAGCTTCCGCGTGGTCGACTCCCGCGGCAAGGTCCTCGACGAGGGCAAAGACCTCGCGGTGCTCCAGGAAAAGCTGGCACCGGCCACCCGGCGCGCGATCGCCGAGTCCCTCGGGGCCACGCCGGCCACGACGGCGCCCAAGGCGACAACGGCAGGCACCGCCGGCGGCGGGGCGAACGGCAGATCCTCCGGGGCTCCTGCCGCACAGACGCAGCTCGTCCCGGCTCCGGCCGGCTTCAGGGAGCTGTCCGGCCTGAAGGATTGGACCTTCGGCACCGTGCAGCGCCAGGTCCAGGGCACCGTGAAGGGCCACACCGTCACCGGCTACCCCGCACTGGTCGACGAGGGCGCCTCCGTGGCCCTGCGGCTCTTCCAGACCTCCGGAGAGCAGGAACAGGCCATGCGCGGCGGGGTCATCCGGCTGCTCGCCCTGAAAGTCCCGCCGCCGGACCGCTATGTCCTGGAGCACCTGAACAACACCGAGAAGCTGACGTTCAGCCAAAACCCGCACGGCTCCGTTTCGGCCCTGATCGCGGATTGCGCCCTGGCCGCGATCGACAAGCTCACCCCGGCCGCGCTGCCGTGGGATGCGGCGGCGTTCAAGGCGTTGTATGAGCAGGTCCGGGCGGAACTGATCGACACGGTCTTCACGGTGACCGCCGTCGTCGAGCGGATCCTCGCCAGCACACGGCGCATCGAGAAGCGGCTCAAAGGAACCACCAGCCTGGCCCTGATCAGCGCCCTCAACGACGTCAAGGCCCAGCTGGAGCAGCTTGTCTTCCCCGGTTTTGTGGCACGCACGGGCTACGCCCAGCTGAGCCAGCTGCCCCGCTACCTCGCGGCCATCGAGAAGCGCCTCGAAAAGCTTCCCGTGAACGTCCAGCGCGACGCGCAGCACATGGCGGTCATCCAGGCCCTCGAGGACGACTACGACGACGCCGTCTCCGCGTTGCTGCCCGGCCGGCGGATCGGCACGGAGTTAACCCAGGTCCGCTGGATGATCGAGGAACTGCGGGTGAGCCTTTTCGCCGTCGAACTCGGCACCGCCTATTCGGTGTCCGAAAAGCGGATCCGGACCGTGCTGAACAAAGCGCTGGCGCCGGCGTAGACCCCCTGGGGAGTGCTGCGCCGGCGCCAGTTCCTGGAAGTTAAGCCTCCGGGACGTGCTCCGCGTGGCCGGCCTTCCGCAGGCCCTCGCGCAGCGTCTCCGCGTTGGCGTCCAGCCGGGCCGGGTCCGGGTGCTGGTCGACCGAACCGAAATCAAAGTCCGCCATCGAGTTGGACGGCCAGACGTGCACGTGCAGGTGGTTGATTTCGTAGCCGGCCACGATCAGGCCCGCCCGGGCGGCGTCGAACACGTCCACCTGGACCGCACCGATCTTGCGGGCAACTTCCATGACGCGGCCCAGCACCTCCGGCGAGGCGTCCGTCCAGCGGTCCACCTCTTCAGTGGGAACCACGAGCGTGTGCCCGTCGGCCAGCGGGCCCACGGTCAGGAATGCTACAACGTCGGGCTCGCGCCAGACGAAGCGGCCCGGGATCTCGCCGTTGATGATCTTGGTGAACAGGGTGCTCATACATCAGCCTTTTCCGCCGGGGACCCCAGGGTGCTGGTGTCCAGAACAAATCGGTACTTTACGTCGCCGGCCACCATGCGGTCATAGGCCTCGTTCAGCTGGTCCGCACGGACCACCTCGACGTCGGACACCACGCCGTGCTCGGCGCAGAAATCCAGCATCTCCTGGGTCTCGGCGATTCCACCGATCAGCGAGCCGGCATAGGCGATCCGGCGCCGGATCAGCGCACCGGGGTTGACCGGCGGCATAGCTTCCGAGGGCAGGCCCAGCTGGAAGAGCGCCCCGTCCACGCGAAGGGTGCGGAAGTACGGGTTGAGGTCGTGCGGCGCGGCGACGGTGTCGATGATGACGTCGATGCTGCGGTCCGCTGACTCCATGGCCTCCGGATCCGTGGACAGGACGACGTGGTCGGCACCCAGCTCGCGGGCCGCCGTGAACTTCTGCTCCGACGTCGTGAAAACCGTCACCTCCGCGCCCATGGCCTTGGCGATCTTGACCGCCATGTGGCCGAGGCCGCCGAGCCCGACAACGCCGACGACGTCGCCCTCCTCCACCTCGAAGTGGTTCAGTGGGGAGTAGGTGGTGATGCCGGCGCAGAGCAGGGGCGCCGCGGCGGCCGGATCCATGCCCTCCGGGACCCGCAGGACATAGTTGCGGTCCACGACGATCGCGGTGGAGTAGCCGCCCTGGGTGATGGCGTTGCCGTTGCGGGCATCCTTGGCGCCGTAGGTTCCGGTCATGCCGTTTTCACAGTACTGTTCGAGGCCGTCGAGGCAGCTGTCGCATTCACGGCAGGAATCGACCATGCAACCGACGCCCACGCGCTCACCAACGGTGAAATCGTCGACGGCGGAGCCCACCCGGGTGACCCGGCCGACGATTTCGTGTCCCGGAATCAGGGGGTAGTTCTGGGTTCCCCATTCGCCGCGGGTGGCGTGCACGTCCGAGTGGCAGAGGCCGCAGAACTCGATGGCGATCTCGACGTCGTCCTCCTTGGGGGCGCGCCGGGCCACGGTCAGCGGAACGAGTCCGCTGTCGCTGGCCGTGGCGCCGTAGGCGGCGGCGAGCGTGGGACGGTCGGTGCCGGCGTCGCTGGCATCGTTGAGGTCGGGAAGCGGCTTGGCGAAGGGCGGCGGTACGGGGCGTCCTGGAGTCATGGTTCGACGCTACCCCCGGGAGTGGATGCGGTGCCACTTTGGGCCGGCGGCCCGGCGCGTTCCGCGCGGCTGGAAGTTGCACGAGCTAGGGTGCCGTGTTGCTGACGGACGTTTCAATCGCGGTCCAGGTCGTTGCTGTTCCTGCCGGAAATCCGATTTGGGCTTGGGAGAGGACGGACCGTTCGCCGATCAACAGCCCCGTCTCGGGGTCGATGATGAGCTCCTGGCGTGTTTGAGCCGGGCCGTCCTCGAGGCGTCCGATGGCCACCCCGGTGCGGCCGTCCAGGTTGGCTTGGCTTTCGGTGACCGTCACCCCGGGGATCATGGCCGCGGCCTTGTAGAGCGCGGCCCGCAGGTCGGCAGGCACCAGCCCGGTCCTCAGGAGGTCCGCTATGAACACGAGCGCTTCACCGTCAACGGACTGGCCCCGCCCCAAGGTTTGTTTGTAGAGGCTGTTCAGCAGCCGGTAGGGATCGCGGGGCAGCTTCGACAGGTCCGCGGCAGTCCACGAGCCGGGGCTTCCGTAGAACGCCCCGTTGCGCGCGCGCAGCAGCTCGGGCGAAGGCTGAATGTCCTGTTTCTGGGCGTACGCCTTTGACTTCGCGTCAAAGAAGGTTGTGGGGACGCGTCCTGAGCGTTGCCACACCCACTCCCCAGACCTGTCTGAGGGGATATACATGTCGGATTTTTCCGTATCGAGCCATCGATACTCGGATCCGTCCTGCTCCGAGGTGTACGAAGCCCAAACATTGGTGCTTTTGATCCGCAGGTACTGGCCGGGTTTGACCTCCGGATCAGTCGTTTTGATGGTCATTCGGGCAGCATTGTTGAGAACCTCCGCGGCCTGGGCGGTGGCTCCGCCTCTCCAGCCAGCAAGGCCGATGACATCTCCCGCGATCAACGCAGCGACCACCGCAGCGGCTGCGGCTGACATTAGAAGGATCCGTGCCCGACGCGAACGCCTGCCGGAAAGCTTCGTTGGCACCGGGTAGGTGGACGTTTCGCCCGGAAGGGCGATGCCGTCGGCCTCCGGAAGCATCGCGGCGGCCGGCTGCATGGCCGCCAGGGAGCGATCGCGGCTCCGGGCCAATTCGTCGTCGGTGATGCGTGCCGCCGGATCAACGGATGAGAGCTGACGCCGGATCCGGTCTGCGGTTGACTTCGTTTTCATAGCTCTGCACCCTCTACCTGTGGCTGTGTCTGAATGAGGTGGCTCAACGCCTTGCGTGCCCTGTGAAGTCGCATCCTGACGGCCGTGGCACTCGTATTGAGCAGGTCGGAGACTTCCTGGGACGTGAAACCATCCCAGTAGGTCAGGAGCAGAACTTCGCGTTCGTCCGGGCTGAGCCGCTCGAGGGCCTCCTGGACGTGCGAGTCCTGGGCGGGGGCTGCGTCCCGGCGTTCGGCCCGGAGAGCACCGAGGAGGTCTGCGGACCGGGACGCAGAGCGGTCGTGGTTCCTGAGGACATTCTTAGCCACGCCAAAAAGCAGCATGACGGACAGTTCGCCGCTGCCGGCCAGCTTCTCCCAGGCGATCCTGAAAACCTCGGAACAGAGATCTTCTGCGGTGGCGGCGTCCGCTGTTCTCCGTCGAAAATAGCGGTAGATGCGGTCATGGCTGGCCGTATGCGCCGCCAAAAAACGCTTTTCCCGTTCCACATGGCCGGGATCTCTCCGGACTGCTTGCAAGCTCATACCCCGTTAATGTCCGGCATCACGGAAAGTGTAACGACAGGGCTCAACAATTTGCTGGCTACCCTCGTGCGTCGCGGCCGCCCGCGACGGCCCTTTCTGGCTGGGTGGCGTCGGCGGCCCCTGCGCAGTGCGGCGAAGCGACCGGCCGTTGGAGGAACCCGGAAGATGCCACGCTAATAATGTCGTACCCCGGACAGAGACTTGAATCATGGACGGCAAGCAAGGGTCCGACGTGGCTCTGGATGCAGCACTTGGTGTTGCGGCCCGGGAATCGGACCGCAGCCTGGCCAGCGCCATGACGGCCGCCGACAGTGCGGTGGTCATCGACTGGCTGCGCCAGCTTGAGGATCTCAAGTCCGCCGCGGCAGCGTTGCAGGCCCGGCTCTCTGTCGCCTTCGACCTGGCCCAGCGCCGTGAACAGGCCTCCGCGGGGATGCCCGCAGACCAGCTCGGCGCCGGGGTCGCGGCCCAGATCGCCCTCACCCGGCGGGAATCCCCGGCCAAGGGCGGACGGCTCCTCGGACTGGCGAAAGCTTTGGTCATCGAAATGCCGCACACCCTCGCGGCCCTGGAAACCGGACAGCTCAACGAATGGCGCGCCACCCTCCTGGTCCGGGAGACCGCCTGCCTCTCGTCCGCCGACCGGGCCGCCGTGGACGAGGAACTCTCCGCCGATACCGGAACCTTCGACGGCGCCGGGGACCGGTCCCTTGCCGCCGCGGCCAGGGCCGCGGCGTACCGGCGGGACCCGCGCACGGTCACCGAGCGTGCCGCCCACGCCGAGGGAGAGCGCCATGTCAGCCTCCGCCCCGCACCCGACACGATGTGTTACCTCACGGCGCTGTTGCCCGTCGCGGCAGGGGTCGCCGTCCACGCGGCCCTGACCCGGGCCGCCGAGGCCCTGCGCTCCGCCGGGGACCCCCGCTCCCGCGGGCAACTGATGGCCGACACGCTGGTCGAACGCACCACCGGCAGGGCCGGCGGGATCAGCGGCATCGAAATCCAGCTCCTCATGACCGACCGCACCCTGCTCCAGGGCGACAGCGAACCCGCGACGCTGCCCGGCTACGGTGTTGTCCCCGCCGGGTGGGCCAGAAGTTTACTCAAAGACTTCGGTGGTGCAGCCCCGGAGACCGGCCCTGTAGGTGCGGCGAGCGGCACCGGAGGTGCGGGCGCCTTCACCGCCTGGCTCCGGCGCCTCTACACCGCACCAGGCACCGGCGAACTCATCGGGATGGACTCCCGCGCCCGGCTCTTCCCGCCAGGGCACCGCCGCTTCATCCACGCCCGGGACCACACCTGCCGCACGCCGTACTGCGACGCCCCGATCCGCCACCTGGACCACATCATCCCCTGGCACAACGGCGGCACCACCAGCCTGGGCAACGGCGCCGGACTCTGCGAAGCCTGCAACCATACCAAAGAAACCCCCGGCTGGAACGCCCAGCCCCGCCCCGGACCCCGCCACACCCTCCAACTCACAACACCCACCGGCCACAGCTACCACTCAACCGCTCCGCCACTGCCGGGAACGGACGCCAGCGGGCCGCCACGCCCGAGGGGACATGGCTACGGCGGCGACTCCAAGAAAGCCGCTTAGGAGCAGAAAGCTAAGACGCGGCGCCAAGCTGGAGCGCCTGACGAGAGTTGCGGTGGGACTTGGCCCGGCAGTGCGCCTGCGGCCTAGCGCACGCCCGCGTCCGGGCTGAATTGGTCCAGCGCCGCTGAGATGAGGTCCGGTGCCAAGTTTGGTTAGGTGGGCGGTTTCTCACCAACGTCGCAACATCAACAGAAAGTGGTGATGAGTCATGCGGAGTTCGATGCGCCGATCGCTGTAGATGGGCTTTATCTCAGCAGAGAGGGCACCCCGAGGTTGGTGCAGGTGTCGGGTGGGCCTGGGATGACGCTGGCGGTTCCCTCAACAACGCATTTCGTGGGGTGGGGAACGTAGTGTCCGGTGTGGTGCTCGGATTGCCCTGCAAGGAGTGGGTTGCCTTCGGCATCAAGGTCTTTTCCGTTCCAGCCGCCGGCCGTTCCCTGCGGAGCGGTGACCCCGGCCGGGATGAGGTCTGAGGTGATGCAACCGGGGTTCATGAAGTTCCTGTCCCAGAGATCGGTGCAGGCCGCAATGGGTCGACGACCCTAAGCATCCCGGCTTGTGGATCTTGGGGCGTTGGGTTCTAGTCACCGTTAAATCCAGGGACCATGGTGCCGGTCCGTGTGTAAGGAGGCATGGTGATGCCTGGGGCGTTGGGTGCCGGGTAGGTGCGGTCGAGGTCGGCGCGGAAGTAGCAGCGGGTGTCCCTTGTGTCTTCTACGGCTTCCGGGGTGCTGGTCGCCGTGGCGGGTACGGTCGTACCGTTCGTCGCTGAGTCGCCTGGGGATGCTACTGCGTCCGTCAGTGTTGATGCTGCCGTAGAGAGGCCGACGGCGGCCACGAGGGCTGCCACGGTAAGTGTTGTGGTCGAAGTTTTCACGGGCTCCTACATTCGTTGGTGGGGAGGGTACCGGCTACTTTTCGAGCGCAGGAATGCCGAGTTCGGCGCAGACCTCGGCTGGGCCCGGGATGACCGCCACAGAGCTCTCAACCACGCACTCGGTGAGGTGAGGGACGTAGTTGCCGAATACCTTGGTGGCTGGATCCGGCCAGAGAGATTTGCCGTTCTGGTCTTTGTCCGCCCCTTCGGGGACTGGACGGTCCCCGGGCGGTCCAGGAGGAGGGGCCACGAAACCATCGGGGATGAGGTCATCGGTGATTCCGCCCGGGTTCATCTCACCCATGTCCCATAACCTGCTGCACTGGTTTATGGGGTCGGCGACCTGTTGCATTCCTGCGTTCTTGTCGTCGGGGTTGGGGTTGTTCTTCGAGTCGAATCCGGTGACGAAGATGCCGGTGCTGATGTACGGCGGTCTCGTGACACCCGGAGCGCCGGCGACCGGATACGTTGTGCTGAGGTCGGCGTGGAAGTAGCAACGAATGTCCCGTTTGTCTTCGACAGGCGCCAAGGCCACGTAGACGCCGGCGCCGGTGGTGCCGGCCAGAGCCAAGCCGGCGAAGGTGAGCGCAGCCGGTTTGCGCCACCAAGGGGTTGGTTTTGCTTCCCGTTTAGCTTCTTGAATGAGTAGGTTTCGGACCGCCGCCTTCGTATCGGCAGGATAGCGAACGTCTGAAAGATTCATGACAGCCTCGATTCCAGGATGGTTGCGGAGTCCCCGGCGTGGTCGAGGAGGTGCGGGGCGGCGGCACGGAGTTTCTTCTTGGCCCGGTGGACTCGGGAACGGACGGTGCCGATCCGGATGCCCAGTGATGAGGCGGTTTCCTCGTAGGTGAGCCCGTTCATGAGGCACAGCAGGGTTACGTCCCGCTCCCCGTCGGTGAGGCCCGCAGTTCGGGCGAGTAACTCCCTGACTTGCCGTTCGGTGTCCATCCGCTCATCCACCGCGGTGGAATGGTCCGGAACAACCGATGAATGCGGAAGCCGGCCCAGGAACTGTTCATGCCTTCGGATGGAGCGGGCTTTGTTTCTGGCCGCGTTGGTGGCTACCCCAAGCAGCCAGGGAAGTAAGGAATCCCGCTGGAGCGTTAGGCCCCTGCGTTGCCGCCATGCCTCCAGGAATGTGATGGAGACGAGTTCCTCGGCGTCGTGCCACGATCCTGTCCTGCTCAGGCAGTAGCGGAAAACCGCATCTGAGTGCCGGTCGAACAAGACACCGAGAGCGCCGGAGTCACCGTCTACGCATCTCTTCCACAGCTCATCATCTTGTTCCCCCATTTGGTTCATACCTAGTAGTGTCCGGTCCTTACAGGAAAGTTCCCGCTCGTGGAATTCTCTTCGCGCTCTCGTCGTGTGGCACAACCTGCAGAGCCGCTCCCACAACGATGGGTGCGGGCTCCGGCGAGCTCCTGAGCAGGAGGTACTGGATTGAGAGGCGCAGGTCAGTTAGGCAAGCCACCGCCACCTGGTCCGCGCGAACGACATTCGGCGCGGCCGGGATGATTCGTGTGCTCATCTGCGGGCCCCCTTTATAGCCGTGCAGCCCCGGATGGTGTCTGGCAGGTCTTGAGAGAGCTATTTGGAGGTCGTCGTGGAGTCGGGGTAGTAGCGCTGGATCTCGTCGACAGTCCTACCGGCCGCAACCATCTGTTCTACGGATACCAGGGAGCGGACTTCTTCGTCTGAAGACTTAGTGCTATTCCACGGACCTATCGTCTTGTAGCAAAAGTCATTCGGATCGTTGAGCTTCGTCTCGTTGTAGCACTCTGGGTGATCCATTTTTTCATATGCCACGTCGGACGTACCCGAGGCAGATGGCCCGAGAGCGGTCGAGGCGCCGAGCGCAAAAAGTGGCGTGAGCGCAAGGGCCGCGATACCGGTCTTCATTCTCTTATCCATCATTCCCCCAAGTTGTCGATAGTTTCGTGAGCCTACGGCAAGGCCGAGCGGCAGAATGAGACCGGATGTCGTCCCCTTCGAACCGGCCGCTATGGGCCGGCCGCCGGCTTCTCCGCAGGACAGCCGGGTAGTTTCACGACAGACCTGTTGCGACGTTGGTGAGAAACCGCCCGGCCGGTACCGTCAGTTGGCCTAGTTAGTTGCCCTGCGTAGTCGCGGCCTGGACACCGCCATCCGCCCCCGCGCCGCCGTCGGCGGCAGCGCCGGTCACCACGACATTGGAAGGATCGTTAGACCACTCCGAGAACGATCCCGGGTACAGGGCCGCGGGGAAGCCCGCGATCTCCAGCGCCGCAATCTCGTGGGCCGCGGTCACCCCGGAGCCGCAGTACACGGCGGTCGGCAGACCCGCCTGCACGCCCAAGCCGGTGAAACGTTCGCGGAGCGTGGCTGCCGGGAGGAACTTGCCGTCCGCCGCCAGGTTCCGGGTGGTGGGTGCACTCACGGCGCCGGGAATGTGTCCGGCGCGGGGGTCCACGGGTTCTATCTCGCCCCGGTACCGCTCCCCGGCACGGGCATCCAGCAAGAGGCCGCTGCCGGACCATGCGGCTGCCTCAGCCGCGCCGATCACCGGCATGGCCCCGTCGGAGAGCACGACGTCACCCGCCTCCACATCGGGTTCGCCGTTCTCGACGTCGAATCCCTCCGCGCGCCAGGCGGCCAGGCCGCCGTCGAGCAGGCAGACCGTCGGGAAGCCTGCGTTGCGCAGCATCCACCAGAGCCTGGCCGCCGCAAGGTTGCCGGTGGCGTCATAGGCCACCACCAAGTCACCGTCCCGGACGCCCCAGCCGCGCGCGGACTCCTGGAACTGCTCCAGCGGCGGCAAGGGATGGCGTCCCCGGCTGGGATCGGCCGGGCCGGCGAGTTCGGCGGCGAGGTCTACAAACACCGCGCCGGGGAGGTGCGCCTCCAGATAATGCTCCCGGCCGTGCGGGTCGCCAAGCGTCCAGCGGACGTCCAGCAGCACCGTCCGCGCGCCGGAGTCCATCCGCTCCTTGAGTTGGGCCACAGTCATCAGGGTGTCCATCCGCCCACTCTAACGCTGGACCGGCACCGCCGCGGGTAGGCTGGTGCGGTGACAAGAGTGCGCCAGCAGGACCGGGTTTGGGCCGACGAAGCCATCCGCCGGATCAATGCCGAGAACAACAGATCAGCCGACACCCACCTCTATTCGGTACCCCTGCCGGAGCACTGGGGCGTCCAGCTGTACCTGAAAGACGAATCCACCCACCGCACAGGAAGCCTCAAGCACAGGCTCGCCCGTTCGCTGTTCCTCTTCGGCCTGGTCAACGGCTGGATCCGCCAAGGGACCACCATCGTGGAAGCCTCCAGCGGCAGCACGGCCGTCTCAGAGGCCTACTTTGCGCAGCTGCTGGGGTTGCCGTTCATCGCCGTCATGACCCGGACCACCAGCCGCGAGAAGATCGCGCTGATCGAACAGTTCGGCGGCTCGTGCCACTTGGTGGACCACGCCTCCGAGGTCTACGCGGCGGCCGAGGACCTGGCCAGCAGCACCGGCGGCCACTACATGGACCAGTTCACCTACGCAGAGCGCGCCACCGACTGGCGGGGCAACAACAACATCGCCGAGTCGATCTTCGGCCAGCTGGCGCTCGAAGAGCACCCGGTCCCCCGCTGGATCGTCGTGGGCGCCGGCACCGGCGGGACCAGCGCGACGATCGGCCGCTACCTGCGCTACCAACGGCACGACACCGGCCTCGCCGTCGTCGACCCGGAGAATTCCGCGTTCTTCCCCGGCTGGATAGCCAGCCGGGACGACGGCGCTACAGCTGGTGCGACCGGCCTGCCGTCCCGGATCGAGGGCATCGGCCGGCCCCGGCTGGAGCCGAGCTTCGTGCCGGCCGTGATCGACCACATGATCCAAGTGCCGGATGCCGCCTCGGTGGCGGCCATGCGCCACCTGCGCGATTACGCCGGGCTGCACGCAGGCCCGTCCACCGGCACGAACCTCTGGGGCGTGTGGCAGCTCATCGCCGAGATGATCGCCGAGGGGCGCCGCGGCAGCGTGGTGTCATTGATGTGCGACGCCGGCGACCGCTACTCCGGCAACTACTACAGCCCGGAGTGGCTGCAGGAACAGGGCCTGGATCCGGCACCGCACGAGGCCACCCTCCGCGAGTTCTTCGCCAGCGGAACCTGGCCCGCCTAACCGGTAGCGGAACCTACACCTCCACCGAATCGCCGCTGGAGAGATGCCGGTATTCGGTGCCGTACCTGGCGCCGATCCTCGTGACGTGCCCTTCCACCAGACCGCGTCCCGTGTCGTTCAGCAGGGCGTCGTGGATCGGGAAAGCCCGCGGCGCGCGCACGCCGATCACGAAGTCCACCACTTCACCCACCTTGTTCCACGGGGCGTGGATCGGCACCAGCAGGGTCTGCACGTCGACGCCGTCCGGGATCGCGAAGGAATCGCCCGGGTGGTAGACGTTGGAGTCGACCAAATAACCGACATTGGCGACCACCGGGATCTGCGGATGGATGAGGGCATGCTGGCCGCCGAAGCTCCGGATGGCAAAACCGGCCGTCTCGAAGTCTTCCCCCGCTGCCACAGTGTTGATTCGTTCCGCAGCCGCGGGCGCTTTGCCGCGCAATTGGGACGCCACGCCGTCGGGAGCGAAGAGCTGCAGCTCCGTGTTCTCCAGCAGGGCGTCGGTGACTGCGTCGACGTCGACGTGGTCCGCGTGCTCATGGGTGATCAGGACCGCGTCCACGCCGGCGAGGGCCTGCTCAGCCTCGGAAAAAGTCCCCGGATCCAGCACCAGCACGCGGCCTTCCTTTTCGAGACGGACGCAGGCGTGGGTGAATTTCGTCAGCTTCATCCGGCCAGCCTATGGTGCCTTGCGAAGCGGTGTCCACGTGGCCCGGCTGGTAATCTGGGAGCCTGCCACTACCCGCAGCAAGACCCCCAGCGAAGCGAGTTCCCCCATGTCCCAGGGCGCCACAACCAGCGGCAGCCAGGCACCGGCCGAGGCCGCAGCCGCCGCCGGCAGCAAGGAACAGCCGGCGGGCAAGGAACCGGGCAAAGAGCAACGCGTCACTAAGCAGCGGCTGGCCGTCAGCGCCGCGCTGGACGAGCTGGCCGACTTCGTCAGCACGCAGGAGCTGCACCGCATCCTGCAGGAGCGGGGCACCTCGGTGTCGCTCGCCACCTCTTATCGGATCCTGCAGTCCCTCGCCGACGACGGCCTGGTGGACGTGCTGCGGAACGCCGACGGCGAGGCTGTCTACCGGCGCTGCGCGGTCACCGGACACCACCACCACCTGCTGTGCCGCAATTGCGGCAAGGCCGTCGAAGTGGAAGCACCCGCCGTCGAGGCCTGGGCGGCGCGGATCGCGAGCGAGCACGGCTTCACCGCCGTCGAGCACACTGTGGAGATCTTCGGGCTGTGCCCCGACTGCACGGCCCTGCAGGCCGGCCGCTAGAAAAAGACGGTTGGCCCTGTCACCCGGGTTCCCAGCCGAGGGTCAGCCTCCCGGACGGCAATCCCATTACTCATGTTGTCTCCGGCACCATCCGGCCGCTGTCACCGCGCCGGTCCCGGATGCCGCCGATCACCCGGCACACCACGTAGATCAGGAAGGACAGCGTGGTGACGTAGGGGCTGATCGGGAGCCGCCCGCCGAGCGCCAGCAGTATCCCGCCCACCGTTGCCGTCACCGCGAAGACCACGCTGAGGAGCACCACGAGCCGCGGCGACGAGGTCACCCGCAGTGCGGCGGCGGCCGGAGTGATCAGCAGCGCCAGTACCAGCAGCGCGCCGACGATCTGGATGGACAGGGCCACGCTCACGCCCAGCAGCAGCATGAAGCCCAGCGCCAGCCCGCGCACCGGGACACCCCGCGCGGCGGCCACCCGGGGGTCCACGCTCGCGAAGGTCAGCGGCCGCCAGATGGCGATCAGCGCCAGCATAACGACGACGGCGGCAACCGCCAGGACCTGCAGCTGCACGGTGCCTACGGACACGATCTGGCCGGTGAGCAGGCCGAACTTGTTCGCGGCCCGGCCCTCGTAGAGCGAGAGGAAAAGAATGCCCAGGCCCAGGCCGAACGGCATGAGCACCCCGATGGTGGAGTTCTTGTCCCTGGCCCGGACCCCCATCAGGCCCAGCAGCAGCGCCGCCACCACCGATCCGGCGAGCGAGCCGAACACCACGTCGGCGCCGACCAGCAGGGCGAAGGCCGCGCCGGCGAAGGAGAGCTCGGAGATGCCGTGCACCGCGAAGGCGAGGTCACGCTTCATCACAAAGGTGCCCACCAGGCCGCCGAGCAGGCCCAGCACCGCGCCGGCCCAGATGGAGTTCTGCACCAGCACCAGTAGTTCGCCGTAGTTCTCGAAGTTGAAGATCGCATGGAGCACGCTGTCCAGATCCATCTAGCCCACCTCCCCTGCGATCGAGTGGGCGTCCTCGTGGTGGTGCGTCGTCGCGTCCGGCAGGCCCACCACGATCAGCCGGCCGTTGGCGCGGATCACTTCCACATGGCTGCCGTACAGATCCGACAGCACCTCCGTGGTCATGACTTCCTCGGGCGTGCCCACCCGGAAACGGCCGCCGGCCAGGTAGAGCACACGGTCCACGTAGTCCATGATCGGGTTGATCTCGTGGGTCACAAAGATCACCGCACTGTCCTGCTCGTGGCACTGCTTATTGATCAGCGCGCTGACCGCCTGCTGATGATGCAGGTCCAGCGAAAGCAGCGGTTCATCGCACAGCAGCACCCTGGGCTCCGTGGCGAGGGCCTGGGCCACGCGCAGCCGCTGCTGCTCACCGCCGGAGAGCTTTCCCACCGGGACCTTGGCGTAATCCTGCGCACCTACCTCGGCAAGCAGCCCGTCGATCCTGCGGTTCACCTTGGCCCCGCCGAGGCGGATCCCCCAGCGGTGACCGTCGACGCCGAGCCCCACCAGGTCCCGGGCACGCAGCGGGGTGTCCGGGTCGAACGATTCCTGCTGCGGGACGTAGCCGATCCGCCGGCTGCCCCGGGCAATGGGCCGGCCGTCCAGCACGGCGGTCCCGGAGCTCAGTTCCTGCAGGCCGAGCAGGACCTTGAGGAAGGTCGTCTTGCCGCTGCCGTTGGGGCCGAGGACGGCAAAGAATTCCCCGGGGCTGATATCCAGGTCCAGGTTCTCCCACAAGGTCCGGTTGCCGAACGTGAGGGAGGCTCCGCGCAGGCTCACTACGGGTGTCAACTGGGTATTCCTCGATTTCTGCTTAGGCCAGGTGCCCACGCCGTTGCGATTATCTTAGGCCGGGCTAGCCCCGGGCAAGGGCCTTGGCCAGGTTGTCCACGTTGTCGGACATCCACTGCAGGTACCCTTTGCCCTCGGGCAGGGTCTCGCTGAAGTCCACCACGGGAACACCCGCGGCGACGGCGGCGTCCTTGAGCGCGCGGGTCTGCGGTCCCTCCGTCTGCGGGTTGTAGGCCAGCAGACGGATCCCGCCGGACTTCACGACGTCGATTGCGGAGCGGAGCACGGCGGGTGGAACATCCGAGCCGGCTTCGATGGCGGCGCTGTATTCGGCCGGCGTCCGGTTCTGCAGGCCCGCGGCTTCCAACAGGTAGAGCGGCACGGGTTCCGTGACGGCGACGCCGCCGCGGGCCGCCGAGGCCTTGAGCGCCGACAGCCGGGTTTCCAGTCCGCCGAGCTCCTTCTTCAGGGCCGCGGCGTTGTTCCGGAAGTCTCCGGCCGAGGAAGGCTCGAGGGCGCCCAGCTTCTCCGCCAGCGCGTCGGCCAGCCGGCTCATCGCGGCGGGGCTGTACCAGACGTGTTCGTTGAACGCGGTTGAGCTCCCGGAGTCCAGCCCCGAGACCTTGACGGCGTTGAGCAGGTCCTTCCCGTCCAGCCCGGTGTCCCCGGCCAGCTTGTCCAGGAAATCGTCGTAGCCGCCACCGTTCTCCACCACCAGTTCGGCCTTGGAGACGGCCAGTTTGTCCTGCGTGGTGGCCTCGTAGGAGTGCGGATCCTGGCTGGTCCGGCTGATGATCGAGGTGACCCGCACCTTGTCGCCGCCGACGCTGCGGACGATGTCGCCGTACACGCTGGTGGAGGCCACCACCTCAACGACGCCATCGCCCGCACCGGGCCGGTCGCCGGCCGAGGTCGGACCGCAGGCCGTCAGCAGGAGGGTGCTGAGGCCGGCAAGGAGAAGAGCGGCGGCAGAACGGCGCACGGAAATACCTCGGATCTGTTATTGAGAAGCATTAGCAATACAACGAGTCTAACCCTAAATGGGAATCATTCCTATTTAGGGTCAGACCCGTGTTGCCTGCCTCCGCTAGTCCTGTCCGAGCCTGCGGTAGCCGGTTGCCTGCGTGGCGTCCCGGATCTCCCCCACCAGCTGCTCGATCACGTCCTCCAGGAACAGCACGCCCTGGGTGTGCCCATCAGGACCAATCACACGGGCAAGGTGTGAACCGGTGCGCTGCATGACGGACATCGCCTTCTCAATCTCGTCTTCCATAGCCAGGTTGGCCAGGGAGCGGATGCGGCTTTCCGCGATCGGGTGCTGGTAGCCGGCCTCCGGGATCGACAGCACGTCCTTGATGTGGAGGTAGCCGGAGAGCATGCCCTCGTCGTCGAGCATCGGGAAGCGGGAAAAACCGGTGCGGCTGACCGCCTTCTCGAACTCCTCCGGCGTCGTGGCGGCTTTGAGCATCACGAGTTTGTCCAACGGAACCATGACCTGGGACGCAGTATGTTCAGAGAACTCCAGCGCACCCGTGATCAGTCCCGCGTCGTCGTCCACCAGGCCGTGCCGGGTGGACTCCTGCACGATCGACTGGACTTCCTCAAGCGTGAAGGAGGAGGTCACCTCGTCCTTCGGCTCGATCCGCATCAGCTTCAGGATGTGGTTCGCGGACCAGTTGAGGGCCACGATCGCCGGCTTGACCGCCCGGGCAATGAAGATCAGCGGCGGGGCCAGCAGCAGGGCCGCCTTGTCCGCCACCGAGACGGAGATGTTCTTCGGCACCATCTCGCCGAAAGTCACGTGCAGGAAGGTGACCGCCAGCAGCGCGATGGCGAAGGCCACGACGTCGGCCATCTCCATCGGGACACCGAGCGCCTCCAGCGGAACGGCCATGAGGTGGTGGATGGCCGGCTCGGCCACCTGCAGGATCAGTAGCGAGCAGACCGTGATCCCGAGCTGGGCGCAGGCCAGCATGAGCGAGACGTTTTCCATGGCCCGCAGCGTGGTCTGGGCCCGCTTGGACCCGGACTCGGCGAGGGGCTCGATTTGGCTGCGGCGGGCGGACATGACGGCGAATTCCGCCGCGACGAAGAACGCGTTGCCCAGCAGCAGTATCGCGAGCCAGAGTATTCCCAGCCAGTCGCTCATGCGGCACCGGCCTTTCCGGCAGCGTCAATGCGCCCGTTGTTGCCGCTGTGCGGCTCGTGCTCCGGCGGCGCGGGCTTGAAGCAGATGCGGTCGATCCGGCGTCCGTCCATACGGGTGACGCTGAGCTTTCCGCCGCCGACGTCGACGGTGTCGCCCACGGCCGCGATGCGTCCGAGCTGGCTCATGACGTAGCCGCCGACCGTCTCGTAGGCCGCCTCATCCGGCACGGTGAGGCCCGGGATCTGTTCGGAGAGTTCGTCCGGGCGCAACAGGCCCGGGAAGTACCAGTCCCCCGAAGCGCTCTGCAGCAGCCCGGGGCGGACCTTGTCATGTTCGTCGGCCACTTCCCCGACGATTTCTTCCACGAGGTCTTCCAGGGTGGCGATCCCGGCAGTTCCGCCGTACTCGTCCAGCACCACGGCGAGCTGCAAATTGCCTTCGCGCAGTTCGGCGAGCAGCCCGTCCAGGTGGATGGTTTCCGGCACGCGGAGCACCTCGGTCATGATCGCTCCGGCTTCAAGGTTGGCGCGCCGGTCCACCGGAACGGCGATGGCCTTCTTGACGTGCACCACCCCGCGGATGTCGTCCGAGGACTCGCCGATCACGGGAAAGCGGGAGTAGCCGGTGCGTTTGGCTGCCTCCACAATGTCCGAGACCGGCTGATGTCCGTCAATGGTCTCCACCCGGATCCGGGGCGTCATCACGTCCGCGGCCGTCCGCCCGGAGAACTTCAGGGTGCGGGAGATGAAGTTGGCGGTCCGTTCGTCCAGGGTTCCCATCGCGGCCGAGCGGCGCACCAGCGAGGCGAGCTCGGCCGGGGTGCGGGCGCCAGAGATTTCCTCTTTGGCCTCGAGGCCGAAAACATTCAGTACCTTGTTGGAGAAGCCGTTGAGCACGACGATGGCGGGCTTGAAGATTGCGGTGAAGACCAGCTGCGGCCGCGCGAGGGCCTTGCCGACCGGGAAGGAGAGTGCGATCGCCATGTTCTTCGGGACCAGTTCGCCGATCAGCATCGACAGCAGGGTCGCCAGAGCCATTGCGAGGACCAGCGAGACCGAGGTGGCGGCCGCTTCGGGCAGCCCGAGCGCGGCCAGCGGGCCCTCCAGCAACTTGCCCACCGAGGGTTCCATCACGTAGCCGGTGAGCAGGGTGGTCAGGGTGATGCCGAGCTGGCAGCTGGAGAGCTGCGTGGACAGGGATTTCAGGCACTTCAGCAGCGGCGCGGCGGCGGCGTCGCCGTTGTCCACGGCGCGCTGCACGGTGGCCTGGTCGAGGGCAACCAGGGAGAATTCAACGGCGACGAAAAAGCCGGTGCCGAGGATGAGGAGCAGTCCAGCTCCGAGCAGTAGCCACTCCATTTAGCGGCCCGCTTCGGAGCGGAGAAGAGCTGGCCGGGGGAAACGTCCCGGCGGAGGATGGTCAGCCGCGGCCGACCCTGTTTCCTGTAGGGCACTCTGTCCGTGGAACGATGCGTTCCGTGCAGCGGAAGAGTGATGGGCGCGTGAACGGGGTTTGCCGGCTCTGCGGGTGGACTGGGCGGGAACGGATTCCGTTCCGCGCTGACAGCCCCCAGGCCGGCACCTAGATTTACTGTCCATAAGAATTTCAGTCTACAGGTTTCGGTTCACCAGCTCTGCGGCACCGGGCGGCCTTCCTCGTAGCCCGCCGCGGACTGGATGCCGGCTACGGCCCGCTCCCGGAACGCCGCGAGATCGGCGGCACCGGCGTAGCTCATCGAACTGCGCAGCCCCGCGGTGATCATGTCGAGCAGGTCCTCCACCCCGGGGCGGGCGGAGTCGAGGTACATCCGGGAGGTGGAGATGCCTTCCTCGAACAGGGCTTTCCGGTCCTTTTCGAATGCGCCCTCGCGCTGGTTGCGGTTCTGCACCGCCCGCGCCGAGGCCATCCCGAAGCTCTCCTTGAACTGGCGGCCGTTGGCGTCCAGTTGCAGGTCCCCCGGGCTCTCGTGCGTCCCGGCGAACCAGGAGCCGATCATGACCTGGCTCGCGCCGGCCGCGAGGGCCAGCGCCACGTCGCGGGGGTAACGGACTCCGCCGTCGGCCCAGACCCTGCCGCCGGCGTCGCGTGCCGCGGCCGAGCACTCCAGCACGGCGGAGAACTGCGGACGGCCGACCGCCGTCATCATCCGGGTGGTGCACATGGCGCCCGGTCCCACACCGACCTTGACGATGTCCGCGCCGGCCTGGATCAGCTCGCGGGTGGCCTCGGCGGTGACCACATTGCCGGCCACGACCGGCACTCCGGGGTCCAGACTGCGGACCGCGGCCAGGGCGTCGAACATCTTCTGCTGGTGGCCGTGGGCGGTGTCCAGCACCAGCACGTTAACTCCGGCCGCGAGCAGTTCTGACGCCCGGCCGGCGACGTCGCCGTTAATGCCGACGGCGGCGGCCACCTTGAGCGCACCCCCGTCGTCGAGGGAGGGCCGGTACAGGGTGGAGCGCAGGGCGCCCTTGCGGGTCAGGACGCCGGCCAGCACACCGTCCTGCTGGACGGGCGCGAAGTCGGTACCGGCGGCGTCCATGGCGTCGAAGGCGCGGCGCAGGGAGAGCGCCATGGCCCCGGAATCAGCTGCGCCGTCGGCGTCGAACTCCGCGGCGTCGAGCACGAGCGGCTGGTGGCGCATCACGGAGGCAAGGGAAGCGAAACGGTCCTGGCCCTCGAAGTCCGCGGCCCGGACGACGCCGGCGACGGCGCCGGCGTCGTCCACAACCACCACCGCGCCGTGCGGACGCTTGCCCATCAGGTGCAGGGCATCGATCACGGTGTTCGAGGCGCGCAGGCTGACCGGCGTCTCAAAGACCGCGTGCCGGGCCTTGACCCAGGCCGTGACGCTCCGAAGCACGTCCAGCGGCACGTCCTGCGGAAGGACCGCCAGGCCACCGCGGCGTGCCATCGTCTCGGCCATCCGTTTCCCGGTCACGGCGGTCATGTTCGCGACGACCAGCGGGATGGTGGAACCGGTCCCGTCGTCCGCCGACAGATCCACGTCCAGCCGCGAGGTGACGTCGGAGCGGGATGGCACCAGGAAGATGTCCGAATAGGTCAGGTCGGTGGTCGGCTCACTCAAAAAACGCACGGCTGCTCCTTCATAGAGGGTCTCGGTTGTGATTCTAGAGGCACTCGGGCGGCGGGGCAGTTCCGGCCCGGGGGCGGTCCGCCGGGCCGGATCGGACGGCGTTGCGGCTCGTGGATGATTTGAGTCACCCTTATTGGCGGTTTGGCCGGAATCGTCACTAGACTGGCAAAGGTCTGGGTTCACTGGACGCGGAGAACTGGTTCGATTGACGTGCTGCGGCACCGTGGAAACCAGCGGGAATCAAACTCATGGAAGAGGCGTATTTCAAGTGCCAGAGCAGCCTAGCCACCGTCTACCCGAGGAATTTGGCGGAAACGAGTGGCTCGTTGACGAACTGTACGAGCGGTACCAGCAGGACAAGAACACGGTAGACGCCAAGTGGTGGCCGCTTTTCGAGTCCTTCGATGCCAGCGACGGTTCCTCGACCAACGGCGCCTCGGCAACGGCCGCCGCGCACCCTTCCACCCGTGAGCTTCCCGTCGTAGCACCGTCCGCTGCGTCTGCTCCTGCTGCCCCGGCACCGGCAGCCCCTGCTGCCCCGGCCGCCGCCCCGGCCCCTGCCGCTGCGCCCGCTCCCGCCGCAGCCGCATCCCAGAAGGCGCCGGCCACCGTCGCCCGCGACGGTTCGAAGACCGCCGAGCCCGGCGCCGGCACCCCTATCCCGGCCCAGCTGCCCAAGAACGTTAAGGCCCCCACCGCGCCGGAAGAAGACGTCGTCTCCGTGCTGCGCGGCCCGGCGAAAGCCATCGCGGCCAACATGGTCACCAGCCTGGAGGTCCCCACCGCGACGAGCGTCCGGGCCATCCCCGCCAAGCTGCTGATCGACAACCGCGTGGTCATCAACTCCAACCTCGCCCGCGCCCGCGGCGGCAAGGTCTCCTTCACGCACCTGATCGGCTACGCCGTCATCCGGGCGCTGGCCCAGTTCCCCTCGATGAACGTCTACTACGACGTCGTCGACGGCAAGCCCGTGGCCGTGCAGCCCGCGCACGTGAACTTCGGCATCGCCATCGACATGCCCAAGCCGGACGGCACCCGCCTGCTCATGGTGCCGAACATCAAGAAGGCTGAGACCCTCAACTTCTCCGAGTTCTGGCACACCTACGAGGACCTGATCAAGCGCGCCCGCAACGGCAAGCTGACCGCGGACGACCACTCGGGCACCACGGTCTCGCTGACCAACCCCGGCGGCATCGGCACCGTGCACTCGGTCCCCCGCCTCTCCAAGGGCCAGGCCGCCATCATCGGCGTCGGCGCCCTTGACTACCCGGCCGAGTTCCAGGGCGCCAGCGAGAAGATCATTGCGCACAACGCCATCAGTAAGGTCCTCACCCTGACCTCCACCTATGACCACCGCGTCATCCAGGGTGCCGGCAGCGGCGAGTTCCTCAAGCTCGTGCACCAGCTCCTGCTCGGCGCGCAGAACTTCTACGACGAGATTTTCGAATCCCTGCGCATCCCTTACGAGCCCGTGCGCTGGAGCCCGGACCTGCAGGTGGACCCGGCGGACGAGATCAACAAGGTCGCCCGGATCCAGCAGCTCATCCACTCCTACCGCGTCCGCGGCCACCTCATGGCGGACACCGATCCGCTCGAGTACGTGCAGCGCAAGCACCCGGACCTCGACGTCCTGACTTACGGCCTGACGCTGTGGGACCTGGACCGTGAATGGCCCACCGGCGGCTTCGGCGGCAAGCCGATGCTGAAGTTCCGCGACATCCTCGGTGTGCTCCGCGACGCGTACTGCCGCACCACGGGCATCGAGTACATGCACATCCAGGATCCCGAAGAGCGCAAGTGGTTCCAGGACCAGCTGGAGCACCCCTACTCCAAGCCGAGCCGTGACGAACAGCTCCGGATCGTCTCCAAGCTCAACGCGGCGGAGGCTTTCGAGACCTTCCTTCAGACGAAGTTCGTCGGCCAGAAGCGCTTCTCGCTCGAGGGCGGCGAGTCGCTGATCCCGCTGCTGGACGCCATCATCTCTGACGCCGCCGACGACGAACTCGACGAAGTAGCCATCGGCATGGCCCACCGCGGCCGCCTCAACGTGCTCACCAACATCGCCGGCAAGACCTACGCCCAGGTCTTCCGCGAATTCGAGGGCACCCAGGATCCGCGCTCCGTGCAGGGCTCGGGCGATGTGAAGTACCACCTCGGCACCGAGGGCACCTTCACCTCGGACAACGGCAAGGAGACCAAGGTCTACCTCGCCGCCAACCCCTCGCACCTCGAGGCCGTGGACTCCGTCCTCGAAGGCATCGTCCGCGCCAAGCAGGACCGCCTGGACGCGGGCGAGGCCTTCCCCGTGCTGCCGATCATGGTCCACGGTGACGCCGCCTTCGCCGGCCAGGGCGTTGTGGCGGAAACGCTCAACCTCTCCCAGCTGCGCGGCTACCGCACCGGCGGCACCATCCACGTGGTGGTCAACAACCAGGTCGGCTTCACCACGGCGCCGTCCTCGTCGCGTTCCTCCACCTACTCGACGGACGTCGCCAAGATGATCCAGGCGCCGGTGTTCCACGTGAACGGCGACGACCCGGAGGCAGTGGTCCGCATCGGCCAGCTCGCCTACGAGTTCCGCCAGCGGTTCCACAAGGACGTTGTCATCGACATGGTCTGCTACCGCCGCCGCGGCCACAACGAGGGCGACGACCCTTCGATGACGCAGCCGCTGATGTACAACCTGATCGAGGCCAAGCGGTCGGTCCGCAAGCTCTACACCGAGTCGCTGATCGGCCGCGGCGACATCACCGAGGAAGAAGCCGAGCAGCTGCTCCGCGACTACCAGGAACGCCTCGAGCGCGTCTTCGCCGAGACCCACGCCGCGCAGACGTCCCCGATCCCGATCATCACCGCAGATTCCGCCGCGGTGTCCGATCTGGAACGGCCCTCCGCCCAGCAGTCCGACTCGGGCATCAGCGCCCCGGAATCCACCGCGATCTCCACCGAGATGCTGGCCCGGATCGGCAAGGCGCACGTCCAATTCCCCGAGGGCTTCACGGTGCACGCCAAGCTCAAGCAGCTGCTCGAGAAGCGTGAGCAGATGTCCCGCGAAGGCGGCATCGACTGGGGCTTCGGCGAACTCGCGGCCTTCGGCTCGCTCAGCATGGAGGGCGTCCCGGTCCGGCTCGCCGGCCAGGACTCGCGCCGCGGCACCTTCGTGCAGCGCCACGCCGTCTTCCACGACCGCGCCAACGGCGACGAGTGGATGCCGCTGGCCCACCTCTCCGACGACCAGGCCAAGCTCTGGATCTACGACTCGCTCCTGTCCGAATACGCGGCCATGGGCTTCGAATACGGCTACTCCGTCGAGCGCCCGGACGCGCTGGTGCTCTGGGAAGCGCAGTTCGGTGACTTCGTCAACGGCGCGCAGACCATCATCGATGAGTTCATCTCCTCGGCCGAGCAGAAGTGGGGCCAGCGCTCGTCGCTGGTGCTCATGCTGCCGCACGGCTACGAGGGCCAGGGCCCGGACCACTCCTCGGCACGGATCGAACGCTTCCTGCAGCTCTGCGCTGAGGAGAACATGATCGTGGCCAACCCCACGACGCCGGCCTCGCACTTCCACCTGCTCCGCCGCCAGGCGTACAGCAGGCCGCGCAAGCCGCTGATCATTTTCACCCCGAAGCAGCTCCTGCGCCTCAAGGCTGCCGCGTCCTCGGTGGAAGACTTCACCACGGGCACCTTCCGCCCGGTCATCCCCGAGCACGAGCAGCTGCAGGCCGACGCCGTCGAACGCGTCCTGCTGGTCTCCGGCCGCCTGTACTACGACCTGCTGTCCACCCGGCAGAAGACCGGCGACACGACGACTGCGATCATCCGGGTCGAACAGCTCTACCCGCTGCCCGCAGCGGAAATCGCCGCCGAGCTGGCCAAGTACCCGAACGCCGACGTTGTCTGGGCCCAGGACGAGCCCGCCAACCAGGGACCGTGGCCGTTCATCGGCCTGAACCTGCCGGATGCGCTGGACCGGCGCGTGCGCCTCGTCTCCCGGCCGGCCTCGGCTTCGACCGCGGCAGGTTCGATGAAGCGCCACGCAGCCGAGCAGGATGCCCTGCTCAAGCAGGCATTCGCACGTAAGTAAGACCAGGCTGCCCGGCCGGAGGTGGAACACCACGACTCCGGCCGGGCAGCTTCGTTTAAGGCTTTGAACCGGCATTGGGAATGAAGAGGTAGTCGTGGAAGATCGGAAGCTGCGGATCGCAGCCGTTGGAGATGAGTTGCTGGCCGGCCTGGGTGACCCC
The DNA here is from genome assembly GCF_052113385.1 of Arthrobacter sp. YAF16. NCBI lineage: Bacteria > Bacillati > Actinomycetota > Actinomycetes > Micrococcales > Micrococcaceae > Arthrobacter > Arthrobacter sp. YAF16. The sequence continues at coordinate 957,056 of NZ_JBFRDC010000001.1, read as the reverse complement.
CGGGCACTGGGCTGGCTGGGACGGGTGCTCGCCCGCACTCCCCACGACGGGCTCAGCCTGGAAAGCTACTCGCTGCCGTGCCCGCAGGAAGGCACCGAAGGGTTGGCTGAGCGCTGGCTCGAGGAAGCCGGCCGCCGGTTCGGCCCGCAGCACGAGAACCGCCTGGTGATCGGCTTGTCCGGGCGGGACATCGAGTTCGGCCTCTCCACGGCCCGCAGCCGGCTCAACCTCGCCAATATCCTTGACTCCGCTTCGCAGAACAAGATCGAGGTCTTCGTCGTCGGGCCGCCGCCGACCCTGGACCCCGCCCAGAACCGCCGACTGGGCGAGCTCAACACCGCCTTCGCCGATGTCACCACGCGCCGCAAGCACCTGTACGTGGACACCTTCTCGCCGCTGCTGAACCACGAGCAGTGGCGCCAGGACCTCGCGGCCAACGGCGGAACGCCGGGCCAGGCCGGTTACGGACTGATGGCCTGGCTCGTGCTGCACCGCGGCTGGTTCCAGTGGCTGGGGATCGACGCGCCGGAGTAGGCCGCCGCCCGTCCGGTCCCGCCCGGCGGACCACGGAAGATTCTGTCGCGATATATCTTGACCGCTCAGGGGGCGCGATATATCGTGTTTCCATAGTCGCGATATATCGCAAGCACCGAGGCTCGCCTGATCGCACCCGCCCGCATCCGGAGGAAGCATGGAACAGAATTCGTGGACCGTTACGGGTCCCCAGACGATCGACGTCGACGGCGTCCGCTCGCTCAAGCTCGGCATTGTCCGCGGCCGCTTCGACGTTGTCACCCACGACGAGGACGTGGCCCGGATCGAGGTCTCCGAGGTCGACGGCGATCCGCTGGCGATCAGCCTCACCGAGGGCCGCCTGGAGGTGCGCCACCAGCTCCACGGCCCGCAGGGCTGGTTCAAGAACCTGATGGGCACGGTCAACAACAACTCCAGCAACAGCGTGGTCATCAGCATTGCCCTGCCGGCCGGCGTGGACGTCGAGGCCGGCACTGTCAGCGGCGACGGCATGGTCTCCGGCCTCACCGGGCACACCCGGCTGAACACCGTCTCCGGCTCGGTGCTGGCCGACGGCACCGCGGGCGAACTGGCCGTCAGCACCGTCAGCGGCGAGGTGATCGCCCGCAACCACCACGGCGTCCTGACCGCCAAGAGCGTCTCCGGCGAAGTCACCGCCTCTGGCGAATTCAGCAACATCCGCGCCAACACCGTCAGCGGGGACCTGAGCTTCGACCTGCACGGCTTCACCCAGGACTTCGGCGCCAACTCGGTCTCCGGCGATGTCACCATCCGGCTGCCGCACGACGTCGGCGTGGACATCATCGCGAAGTCGGCCAGCGGCGCGGTGGTGATCGACGACCAGCGGTACGCCCAGCCCGGCGGATCCGTGCAGACCATCGCCGGTCCCGATGCCAAGCTCATGCTGGTCCGGACCAACTCGGTATCGGGGAAGACCTCGATCTTCCACCGCCAGCCCAGCACGGACACCGAAGCGGGGCTGTGATGCCGCCCGTCTTCGCCCACGGCGCGCTGCGGCTGTACCTGCTGGCCCTGCTGGAGTCCGGCCCCAAGCACGGCTACGAGCTGATCAAGGCACTCAGCGACCGCTTCGGCGGCACGTACTCCCCCAGCGCCGGGACCATCTATCCGCGGCTCGCCAAGCTGGAGGAGGAGGGGCTCGTCGCCACGCACACCGAGGGCCGGCGCACCAACTACAGCATCACCCCGGCCGGCTTGGTGGAACTCAACAGGCGGCGGGAGGAGCTGGCCGACGTGGAGGACGACATTTCCGCCTCCGTCCGGCGACTGGCCGACAAGCTGCGGCAGGACATCCGGGTGAACATGCAGGGGCTGCGCGCGGACCTTGCCGCCACGGCCGAGGCGGCCCGCTCCACGGCCCGCAGTGCCGCCTCCCCAGCCGGGGCGCGCTACTCCAAGGAAAGCGACCGCAGGCTGCGGGAGGCCGAAATGCTGGTGCAGTCCTTCCGGGACGATATGCGGGTCGAGCTGCGCCGCCACGCCGGAGCCCGGCCGGTCACCCCAGTCACCCTTGAAACCGTCAAGACGGTCCTGGACCAGGCCCGGATCTCCATCCGGAACTCACTGGAGGGCTGAGCCGCACGACGGCGGCCGCCCGGTTCGCGGCGGGTCCGCCAATGTGGGAGACTTGAGGGCAGCTCTTTTGAGTACCAAGATTAAGGAGGCCAGCTATGAGCAAACGTGCACGTAAACGTCGTGACCGTAAGCGTGGCGGCGCGAACCACGGTAAGCGCCCCAACGCCTAAGCCAAGGCTTGGATATCAAGCTTTAAGCGAAAGACCCCGGAAACCTCACGGTTCCCGGGGTCTTTCGCTGTTTCTTGGTCCTTCGCGGGGCCCGGCGGCGCTCAGGCCTCCGCGTCGGCCTCAACCGCGCGGATCGAGTGGATCCGGTCGAGGATGGAATTCTTGAGATTCTCGGGCGCGGCCTCCGTGCAGGAGCGCTTTACCATCACGCGGATGACGCACTCGAGGTCATACTGCTCGTGGCACTCGGGGCACTCGTCGAGGTGGTCCTTGATCTCGGCGATGTCGTCGTGTGTCAGGGCCCCGTCGAGGTACTCGTAGATGCGCTGCATCCGGGTGTCATCGCAGTCGCCCAGTCCCTGGCAGTCGCTCATTTCCTGTTCTCCTGATTGTTGCTTTCGGCCGCTGCGGCGGGATCGCCCGCGGCTTTGAATCCCCGCTCGGCCGCGTAGTCGGCCAGCATGTCCCGCAGCATTCTCCGGCCGCGGTGCAGCCGGGACATGACGGTCCCGATCGGGGTGTTCATGATGTCTGAAATTTCCTTGTACGCGAAGCCCTCGACGTCGGCGAAGTAGACGGCGAGCCGGAACTCCTCCGGGATCGACTGCAGGGCCCGTTTTACGTCCGAGTCCGGCAGATGGTCCAGCGCTTCAGCCTCCGCCGAGCGCAGGCCGGTCGAGGTGTGCGACTCGGCGCGGGCCAACTGCCAGTCCTCGATGGTGTCCGAGTTCGACTGCAGCGGTTCACGCTGGCGCTTGCGGTACAGGTTGATGTACGTGTTGGTGAGGATCCGGTACAGCCATGCCTTGAGGTTCGTTCCGGGCTTGTACTGGTGGAAGGCGGAAAACGCCTTCGTGTACGCCTCCTGGACGAGGTCCTCGGCGTCGGCGGGATTCCGCGCCATCCGCATGGCCGCGGAGTAAAGCTGGTCGACGTACTGCATCGCGTCGCGCTCGAAGCGGATGCGGCGCTCGTCGGTGGTCTCGGCAGTCGTGTCCAGCGGCTGGCCGGTGCCGTCCGCCGCTACGGTTTCCACGGCTGTTCGTTCCGCGATGGCCTCGTCCGCGGCTGTCGCCTGCGCCGTACTACTGGCGGCGGCTGCCTTGGTGGGCTTGGCGTCGTCGTTTCCGGCAACCTCGTGCATGGCCGCAACGGCCGGATCCATGGTGCTCATTGCGTTCAAGTCTACTGTCACCTTCCGGCGGGTGCTCAAAGCCCCCGTCAGGGCCGCGGCCCACGGGTCCGCGGCGGCTTCATCCAGCAGCCCGGATTCTTTAACCAGAACCAAACCTCCGCCTTCCTGCACTGGCCGGATGACCGGCCGTGCCCATAGTTATTGCGCTGGTTTTCCCGCCCCCATTTCGGCTGGAATCTGTCATGCACAACCCCGCACAACGGGCAAATATTCCGCAAAAGTGCAAGACTAGAACCGGTTCTCCCGCACAGCGTCCGCGGTTCGTCCATCCAGGAGGAAATTCATGTCCTTTGTCCGCTTTCTCGCCCGCCCCATGCTCGCCTCCAGTTTCGTGCTCGCAGGCATGGACAAGCTAAAGAATGCGGATGACACTGCGACACAGCTGTCTCCCCTGCTGCGCCGCGCGGCTGAGTCCCTCCCCTTCCAGGCCGACGAGAAAGTCCTGGCCCGCGTGATCGGCGGCACCCAGGTGGGTGCCGGCGTGTGCCTGGCCCTCGGCAAGGCCTCCCGCCTGGCCGCCACCGTGCTCGCTGTGATCTCGGCGCTCAATGGCTACGTTGAATGGCGCAGCGCGGACATCTCGTCCAAGGAAGGCCGCGACGCCCGGCGCAAGCAGCTGCTGAAGAACGTCTCACTGACCGGCGGGGTGCTGCTGGCTTCCGTGGACACCGCGGGCAAGCCGAGCCTGGCCTGGCGTGCAGAGCACCTCGCCGCCGACGCCCGGAAGACCACCGCACACCTCGCCGCGGACGCCCGGAAGACCACCGGCAAGAAGCTGAAGAAGGCTGACAAGGCGGTCCGCAAGGCCGTCGACCACGCTGTCGGGGCCTAAGACGGCAATGACTGGCACCACCCCCACCGCTGCAGCCCCTTCCCTTCCGGCCGGCGGCGGTCCGCATTGGCGTGCGCCCTTCGCCGAGCGTCCCGTCGACGCCACCGTCACCGTTCCCGGCTCCAAGTCCCTGACTAACCGGTACCTGATCTTGGCCGCCCTCGCGGACGGGCCGTCCAAGCTCCGTGCTCCGCTGCACTCCCGGGACTCGGCCCTGATGATCGAGGCCCTCCGGCAGCTGGGGGCCACCATCACCGAAGTGCCCGGCGACGGCGCCTACGGCCCGGACCTGGACATCACCCCCATCGCCCCGGATGCCGCTGCCGCGGACACCTCAATCGACTGCGGCCTGGCCGGCACGGTGATGCGCTTCGTGCCTCCGGTCGCCGCGCTGCACCGCGGCCGCTCAGCATTCGACGGCGATCCCCACGCCCGAAACCGGCCGATGGGCACCATCATCGAGGCACTGACCGGTCTCGGCGTCGCCGTTAGCGCCCCCGACGGCGGACCGGCGTCGTCGTTGCCGTTTTCCGTCCAGGGAACGGGAGAAGTCCGCGGCGGCCACCTCGTCATCGACGCCAGCGCCTCGTCGCAGTTCGTTTCCGCCCTGCTGCTCGCGGGAGCCCGCTTTACCGAGGGACTCCACCTCGAACACGTGGGAAAGCCCGTACCGAGCCTGGACCACATCAACATGACGGTCGCCGTGCTGCGCGGCGTGGGCGTGGCGGTCGATGACTCGGTGCCGAACCACTGGGTTATTTCCCCCGGCCCGATCCGCGCCTTCGACCAGCGGATCGAACAGGACCTCTCCAATGCCGGGCCGTTTCTCGCCGCGGCCCTCGCCACCCGCGGAACCGTGCGGATCCCCAACTGGCCGGCCGGGACCACCCAGGTCGGCGATCTCTGGCGCGGCATCCTGGCCACCATGGGCGCCACCGTGACGCTGGAGCACGGCACCCTGACCGTGAGCGGCGGCCCGGAGATCAAGGGCGGCGACTTTGACGAAACCAGCGAACTCGCCCCGACCGTGGCAGCCCTCTGTGCCCTGGCCACCGGCCCCTCCCGGCTGAGCGGCATCGCCCACCTCCGGGGCCACGAAACCGACCGGCTTGCCGCCCTCGTCGCGGAAATCAACCGCCTTGGCGGGGACGCCGAAGAGACCCCCGACGGACTCATCATTAGGCCGGCGAAGCTGCACGGCGGCGTCGTGCACAGCTACGCGGACCACCGCATGGCCACCGCGGGCGCAATCCTCGGTCTCGCCGTCCCGGACGTGGAGGTCGAGGACATCGCCACCACGGCCAAGACCATGCCCGGCTTCCCGCAGCTGTGGGGGGCCATGCTCAGCCAGGCAAGCACCGCAGACAAGGACGCCGCCGGTGGCACGCAGCACTGACTCCTGGGACGAATCCGACGTCCGGATCCGCCCCAACAAAAAGGGCTCCCGCCCCCGCACCAAGGACCGGCCCAGCTACGACGACGCCGTCACCGGCCGGATCGTCACCGTGGACCGCGGACGCTACACCGCCGTCGTCGGCGAGGGCACCGCCGACGAACGCAAGATCATCGCGGCGCGGGCCAGGGAGCTGCGCCGCAACCCCGTAGTTGCCGGGGACTTCGTCTCGCTCGTCGGGGACGTCAGCGGCGAACCCGACACCCTGGCCCGGCTGGTCAAGATCCAGGACCGCAGGACGCTGTTGCGCCGCAGCGCGGACGACACGGACCCGATCGAACGCGCCGTCGTCGCCAACGCCGACCAGCTCGTCGTTGTCGTGGCCGCAGCCAACCCGGAACCCCGCACCGGCTTCATCGACCGCGCTCTGGTGGCCGCCTACGACGCCGGCATCGAACCGCTGCTGCTCGTCACCAAGGCCGACGTCAAGGACCCCGCCGAGCTGCTGGCCAACTACCAGCACCTGGATTTCCCGGTGATCATCTCCAAAACCGCGGATTCGGCCGCCTCCGGCATCGACGCCCGCTCCGATGACGGCCTGTCCGCCCGGCTGGACAAGGCCGCCGTGTCGCAGCTGCGGGACTACCTCGACGGGAAGGTCACCGTCATGCTGGGCCACTCCGGCGTCGGCAAATCCACCATGGTGAACGCACTCACCGGCGCCGAACGGGCCACCGGCGGCGTCAACGCGGTCACCGGCCGCGGCCGCCACACCTCCTCCTCCGCGCTGGCGCTGAAGGTCAGCGATGCGCCTGCGGGCAGCTGGATCATCGACACCCCGGGCATCCGCTCCTTCGGCCTGGCCCATGTGGACCCGGACAGGATCCTGCGTTCCTTCCCGGACCTGGCGCCCGGCACCGATGACTGCGAGCGGGGCTGCAAGCACGACGCCACCGCCGTCAATTGCGGCGTGGACGCCTGGGTGCAGGGCGGCCACGCGGGCCCGTCCGGCCCGGCCCGGCTCGCGTCGCTGCGCCGGCTGCTGGGCACCGATCCGCGGCTGGAAGCGCAGGACACCAAGGAACTCGGCAGCGTCTCATAGCCGCGTCTACTTGGCGGCAGCGACGTGGCCTCCCGGTCCGCGGCGCGTTTTGACGGTAGTTTGGAAGCATGAGCCAACCAGCTTCGAGCTACAACGATGACCTGCGCCTTGCCCATGTACTGGCAGATTCCGTAGATTCCCAGACCATGAGCCGCTTCAAGGCGCTCGACCTTCGGATCGAGACGAAGCCGGACCTGACCCCCGTCACCGACGCGGACAAGTCCGCCGAGGAAGCCATCCGCGGGCAGCTGTCCCGCTCCCGCCCGCGCGACGCCGTCCTGGGCGAGGAGTTCGGCAGCTCCGGCCACGGTTCGCGCCGCTGGATCATCGACCCGATCGACGGCACCAAGAATTTCGTCCGCGGCGTCCCGGTCTGGGCCACCCTGATCGCCCTCGTCGACGAAGGCGAACCCGTGGTGGGCGTCGTCAGCGCCCCCGCACTGGGCAAGCGCTGGTGGGCCGCAAAGGGCGCCGGCGCCTACATGGGCCGCTCACTGGCCGCCGCGACCCGGCTGCGGGTCTCCAACGTCTCCCGGCTCGCCGATGCGTCACTGTCCTATTCGAGCCTCGGCGGCTGGAAGCAGCGCGGCAACCTCGACGAGTTCCTCGGACTCACCGAGGAGGTCTGGCGTACCCGCGCCTACGGCGATTTCTGGTCCTACTGCCTCGTGGCCGAAGGCGCCGTCGACATCGCCTGCGAGCCCGAACTCAACCTCTACGACATGGCGGCGCTGGTCCCGATCGTGACGGAGGCCGGCGGCCGCTTCACCTCGCTCGAGGGAGAGGACGGCCCCTTCGGCGGCAACGCGCTGGCGACCAACTCGATCCTGCACTCCGAAGTCCTCAAGCGCCTCAACCCGGGCCTCGACGACCTGCTCTAGCCGGCCACGCCCGAGGCAGCCCGTAACACTACGCTTCATATTCCGCCCTCCCTTTTCCGTGCGACCGGCCATGTCCTAGGCTCGAAGCAGGTCACGAGTGCCAGCGCAAAACCCCGGTTTGCTGGCCGGCAACCCTCCATTCGCGGCGGGGTGCCCCGGGTGACGACCTGGCCGGTCCGGAGCGGACCCGGCAAGCGCGGATCCCCTGTGTGCGGGGTCCTTTTCGAGCGAGGTCCCATGACGACTGCCACCATCCCCACCCACACCACCAGCGCCGGCGGCCCGGAGTTCACCGACGCACGCTTCGACGCCGCCCGCCGGCCACTGTCCGCGGTTTCCGGCGCCGAAATCCTGGCCCCCCTGATCCAGGGCGGCCAGGTCCGGTACGCCAACCTGGACTACGGAGCCTCCGCCCCGGCGCTGTCCGTGGTGTCCGCCTACCTGAACGAGATCCTGCCGTACTACGCCAGCGTGCACCGCGGCGCCGGCTACGCCTCCCAACTGAGTACCTCGGTGTACGAAAACGCCCGGAACATCGTCCGCGGGTTCGTCGGCGGCCGTCCGGATGACTCCGTGATCTTCACCCGGAACACCACCGACGCACTGAACCTGCTGGCCGGCTGCCTGCCCGTCGACGACGGCCGACACACCGGCGAGGTGCTTTACCTCGACATCGAGCACCACGCCAACCTGCTGCCCTGGCAAAACGTCCCGCACCGCAGCGTCGTCGCGGCGCCCACCCTGGCCGGCACCGTGGAGCGGCTCCGGGCGGAACTCGCCCTCGGCGGAGTAAGCCTGCTCGCCGTGACCGGCGCGTCCAACGTCACCGGCGAAATCCTGCCGATCCGTGAGCTGGCCGCGCTGGCGCACGAATTCGGCGCCCGGATCGCCGTCGATGCGGCCCAGTTGGCCCCGCACCGCCGCATCAACATCGCCGCGGACGACGTCGACTACCTCGCCTTCTCCGGCCACAAGCTCTACGCCCCGTTCGGCGCCGGCGTGCTGGTGGGCCGGCCGGACTGGCTGGACGCCGGCACCCCGCACTTGGCTGGCGGCGGCGCAGTACGGGACGCACGACTCGACGCCGTCAGCTGGACCACCGGGCCGGCCCGCCACGAGGGCGGCTCCCCCAATGTCCTGGGCGCGGCCGCGCTGGCCCGCGCCAGCCAGGTTATCGAGGCGCTGGACGAGCAGCAGTGGCACGCCCACGAGGACGCCATCCGTTCCTTCCTGGTCGAGGGGCTGGAGCGGATCGACGGCGTAACGGTCCACCACATCTTCGAGGACACCGGCCGGGAAGGCGGCCCCGGGACGATCGGCGTGGTCAACTTCTCGGTCGCCGGTTACGACGCAGGCCTGGTCGCCGCATACCTGTCCGCGGAGCACGGCATAGGCCTGCGCGACGGCCGGTTCTGCGCCCACCCGCTGCTAAAACGGCTCGGCCTGCCCGCCGGTTCGCTCCGGGCCAGCTTCGGCCTCGGCTCACGGCTCAACGACGCGCAGCGGCTGCTCGCCGGGCTCCAGGAGCTGCGGCGGAACGGCCTGGGCTGGGACTACGTCGTGGACGCCGGACGCTGGGTGCCGGCCAACGACACGCGCAGCTATCCGCACTGGGCGCCGAACACGCCTGGCACCGCTGGCGCAGCCCCCTGCTCCGTCGACTGACCGGCAGCGCAGCCCGGGCCGCGTGCGGTAAATTCGACAGGTACGCACCAGAGCTGCCGAAGGAGATCGCACGTGGCACGCGGCGGCCCCAAACTGCACCACCCCGGACTGCAGGGTGGCCCAAAACTGCAGCACCAGCGGCGGCGGGAGCTCGGGCAGAGCTTCCAGGACGGCGGCGAGCACTACGACCGGGTCCGGCCCGGCTATCCGGCGGATTCGGCCGATTGGCTGATCCCGGCCGGGGCCCACGACGCCGCCGACCTGGGCGCCGGGACCGGTAAGTTCACGGCGCTCCTGGTCCAACGGGGGCTCAGGACCGTGGCCGTCGATCCGTCCCCGGACATGCTCGACCAGCTGCGCCGCGCCCTCCCGGAAGTCGCCGCCGTCGAGGGTACCGCCGAACACACCGGGCTGGCTTCGGGGGCCTTCGACCTGGTCACGGTGGCCCAGGCCTGGCACTGGTGCGATCCCCTGCTGGCCAGTACCGAGGCGGCTCGGATCCTGCGGCCGCACGGCGTTCTCGGCCTGATCTGGAACCAGCTCGACACCTCGGTCCCCTGGGTGCACAGGCTGTCCCGGATCATGCATGCGGGGGACGTCCACAAGCCCCACTTCACGCCGCCGCTGGGACCGGAATTCATCGGGCTGGAGAGTCATCTCACCCGCTGGGAGGATCCAGTAACCACGCAGGACGTCATGGAACTGACCAAATCCCGCAGCTACTACCTGCGGGCAGGCGAGAGCACCAGGGCCAAGGTGCTCGCTAACCTCGACTGGTACCTGCACGAGCACCTAGGACACACTGCCGGGCAGCTCCTGCCGCTTCCCTACCTGACGCAAAGCTGGCGTGCCGTCAAAGCCTGAGGTTCCCGCATTGCACTGACCACGCCGCGGCGCCTATTATTTCGGTGTGCCTAACTTATATTTGTAGGCACTCAGGAACTTCTTGGGAGCCCGCAGTGCTGGACGTAGCCGGACACGAACCCCTGCCCGCGGGGAAACCGCCTGCCCGCAGGATCAGGGGTAGCCGCCGGGCTTTGCTGGGCCTGCTCGGCCCGGCGTTCGTGGCTGCCATCGCCTATGTGGACCCCGGCAACGTCGCCGCCAACCTGACGGCCGGGGCACAGTACGGTTATCTGCTCGTCTGGGTCCTCGTCGCCGCCAACGTCATGGCGGTGCTGGTCCAGTACCAGTCCGCCAAGCTCGGCATCGTCACCGGCAAGAGCCTCCCGGAGATCCTCGGCGAGCGGCTCCGGCCGGCCTGGCGCCGCGCCTTCTGGGTCCAGGCCGAGATTGTGGCCGCAGCCACCGACCTCGCCGAGGTGGTGGGCGGCGCGGTGGCCTTGTACCTGCTCTTCGGCCTTCCGCTCCCCCTCGGCGCCGTCATTGTGGGCGGCATTTCGATGGCCCTGCTCGCCGTGCAGAGCCGCAACCAGCAGCGCCCCTTCGAGTTCGTCATCATGTTCCTGCTGGGCATCATCACCGTCGGGTTCCTGGCCGGACTGTTCATCAGCCCGCCGGATCCGGGCGGGTTCGTGGCCGGGCTTGTGCCTGGCTTCCAGGGCCCGGACACGGTGCTGCTGGCCGCGAGCATGCTCGGTGCCACGGTGATGCCGCACGCCATCTACGTCCACTCGGCGCTCTCCCGGGACCGGCACCGCCCGGATCCGCATCTGCATGTCCCGCCGCACGCCATTGCCCGGCTGATCAAAGCCACGCGCTGGGACGTCGTCGCGGCGCTGGCCGTCGCCGGCATCGTCAACATCGGAATGCTGCTGCTGGCCGCGTCCACGCTGGGCGGTGAAGACGGCACGGACACGATCGAGGGTGCCCACGCCGCCATCACAGCCAACCTCGGCCCGGTGGTCGGCGTGGTCTTCGCCGTCGGCCTGCTTGCCTCCGGCCTGGCCTCCACCTCGGTGGGCTGCTACGCCGGCGGAACCATCATGCAGGGCCTGCTCAAGATCCGCATTCCGCTGATGACGCGACGGGTGCTGACCCTGGTCCCCGCCGTCGTCCTGCTGGCCGTCGGCTTCGACCCCACCTGGGGGCTGGTGCTCAGCCAGGTTGTGCTCAGCTTCGGGATTCCGTTCGTGCTGGTCCCGCTCGTGGTGCTGACCAGCAGCAAGCCCCTGATGGGCCGGTTCGCGGACGGCATGACCCTGCGGGTGGCCGCCGTCGTCAGCGTGATCCTGGTAGTGGCGCTGAACCTGGTCCTGCTGTGGCTCACCTTCACCGGTGCCGCCGGACGGTAGGCTTGGGGCTGTGAAGACCAGTCCGCCCTCCTCCTCCATTGAGGACTACGTCAAGGTCATCTACTCCTTCACGGAGTGGCAGGACAAGCCCATCACCTCCACCCAGCTGGCCCAGCGGCTGGGCGTCGCGAATTCCTCGGTCTCCGAGATGGTCCGCAAGCTCAAGGACCAGGGCCTGGTGGACCACAAGCCCTACAGCGCCGTAACCCTGACCGAGGACGGCGTGCGGCTGGCCCTCTCCATGGTCCGGCGGCACCGGCTGATCGAGACCTTCCTGGTCCAGGAGCTCGGCTACCGCTGGGACGAGGTCCACGACGAGGCCGAGCTGCTTGAACACGCCGTCTCGGACACCTTCATCGAGCGGATGTCCGCCAAGCTCGGCAACCCGGTCCGCGACCCGCACGGCGACCCCATTCCGGCCGCGGACGGCTCGGTCCTGATGCCGCCGGCCTACCGGATGAGCGAGCTCGACGACGGCCACACCGGCCGGATCACCCGGATCAGCGACGAAAACCCCGAGCTGCTGCGCTACCTCGCCGCCGAACAGATCGACCTGGACTCCGACGTCGAAGTCCTGGGCCGGAAGCCCTTCGGCGGCCCGCTCGTGGTCCGCATCGGCGCCCGCGGCGAGCTGCGCGAAATCGACCTCGCCGACGAGGTGGCCTCCGCGCTCTGGGTGCACAGCGACGCGGCCCATTCCGGCTGCAGCGTCGAGGGGCGCTGAATGGAAGCGTTGGATGCGGAGCGCCGCCCGGCAACGGTCGCGACGGTTCCCGGCTGGCGGGCATGGGCGGCAGTCGCCGTCGGCGGCCTGATCGGAACCGAGCTGCGCTACGGCGCGGGGCTAGTCTTCCCCGAGGCGGCAGGCGCCGTGCCGTGGACCACGCTTGCGATCAACGTCCTGGGGAGCTTTGTCCTGGCCGCCCTGACCACCATCTGGATTGCCCGGCCGCGGACAGCTTTCTGGCTCCGGGCGGGCCTCGGCCCGGGGCTCCTTGGCTCCTTCACCACCTTTTCCGCGCTGGCCCTCGCCGTCGACCAGCAGATTCGCGGCGGCTTCCACGCCGTGTGGCTCGCCTACCTCGGCTTGTCGCTGGTCCTGGGGCTCGGCGCGGCGGCGGTCGGCTGGAAATCGGGCAAAGCGCTGGCCGACCTGAGCGGCAGGGCACAGTGACCGCCGCCCTGCTGGTGGGGGTCTTCGGAGTGGCCGGCGCCCTGGCCAGGTTCGCCGTCGACTCCTGGTTCGCCCACCGGCCTGGACCCCACCCGCACTGGCCCTGGGCCACCCTGGCCGTCAACGTGGCCGGATCCTTCATCATCGGGCTGTCCCTCGGGGTGACGCCGCGCCTTGGGCTCGGCCCCGAGTGGCAGACGGCGGTCGCCAGCGGCCTGGCCGGAGGCCTGACCACGTTCAGTTCCTGGACCACGGCCACCATCCGGCTGGTCAGCGAAGCACGCTACCGGGCCGCCGCCCTGAACGTGGCCGCGAACCTGGCGGCGGGGCTGGCGGCGGCCGCCGCCGGCGTCGCGCTGGCCGGCTAAGCCGGCTGGGTAGGGGCGTCCCCTCCCCCACTGTCCGCGGGTTCCCTCGGCGGGTTCCTGATCCCGACGGCGGACGCCGCAGCGCCCGCGACGAATAGCGCGGCGGTGACCGCCGCCGTGCCGTGCAGGCCCGACGTCGTGATCACCGGTCCGGTGATGAGCCCGGCAAAGGCGATGGTCACCAGGCCCGCGATGCGGGCGACGGCGTTGTTGACGGCCGAGCCGATCCCTGCTTCTTCAGGATCCACGGCACCCAGGATCGCGGAGGTCAGCGGCGCCACTGTCACGGCCAAACCGAGTCCGAAGACCACCAGCCCGGGAAAGACCTCTCCGAAGTAATCCAGCGGCAGGCCGATCCCCAGCATCATCAAAAAGCCCGCCGCGCACAGCAGCGGCCCGGCCGTCATGAACCAGCGCGGACCGAAGCGGCCGGAGAGAGCCCCGATCTTTGCGGAGAGCAGGAGCAGGATCAAGGTGGAGGGCAGCAGGGCGATGCCGGCTGCGGTGGCCCCCAGACCGGCGACCTGCTGCAGGAAAAGCCCCAGGACGAAGAACCCAAGGTTCAACGCCCCGTAGATCACCGTGGTGGCGACGTTGCCCCAGCCGAAGTTGCGGATGGCGAAAAGCCGCAGCGGCATCATCGGCGCCGGGGTCCGCCGCTCGTGGAGCAGGAACCCGGCCAGGCCGGCAATCCCAAGGACCAGCGGCAGCCAGACCTGCGGGGCGCCCCAGCCGAGGCTCCCGCGTTCGATAAAGGCGTACACGACGCCGCCCAGGCCGATGATCGCCAGGACGGTACCCGTGACGTCGATCGTGCTGCCGGGCGCGCGTCCCAGATCCAGTTCGCGCAGCTTGCGCAGGGCCGGCCACACGGCAACCGCCGGGACGATGTTGAGGAAGAAAATGACGCGCCAGGTGAACACATCCACGGAGATGCCGCCAAGCACCGGGGCCGCCACGATGGCCCCGGAGGTCCACGCGGACCACTTGCCGATCGCGCCGGACTGGGCCGGGCCACTGAACACCGTCACGATCAGGGCCAGCGAGCTGGGCACCAGCAGTGCTCCGGCGACGCCCTGCAGGCCGCGCGCCACAATCAGCGACTCCCCGCTCCAGGCGAGGCCGCAAAGCACGGAGGTGGCGGTGAAGCCGGCGAGGCCCCATTGCAGCACCCGGACCCGGCCGAACTGGTCCGAAAGGGAGCCGGCAACCAGGATCAGCGCCCCCAGCGTGAGCAGGTAGGCGTCCACCACCCATTGCTGTACCACCAGGCCGCCGCCGAGTTCACGGCTGATCGCCGGGAGTGCAAGGTTGACCACCGAACCGTCCAGGAAGGCGATGAAGGACGCGACGATCGCCACGTACAGCACGCGCCTCTCAAGGCTGGACAGGGCTGTGGCGGGGGTGCCGGACATGGCTGCTGCCTTCCTCACTGCCTGCCGGACGGCGGGCACCGGGTTTGGGATGAGCCTAGCACCGGCGGCCGGCTGACTGCCGGTGTGCCCGGATCCCGTAAAGTTGAAGGATGGTTACGAGACGTGAAGCTGCCCAGGTCCTTGATATTCCGCTGGAAATGGCACACCGTCACGGCATTCCGTCCCGCCTGTCCGAGGCCGAACTCGGCGCCCTGCTGGACAGCCCGCCGGCCTGGCTCCTCCAGTCGAGGGCCAACCGGACGGGCAAACGCCCGGTCTGGGTCCAGCTGACCTGTGCCGTGTGCGGCTTCTCCGAAACGGCCCGGCCCAAAAAGTGGTGGCCGGAGTTCAGCTTCGTCTGCTGCGCCCACCATGCCCCGCGCGAGCTGCCCGCCCTGGAGGCCGGGCTGGTCCGCAGCGAATATGAGGGCGTCGGCAGCCGCTTCATCGGCATCGTGGACGTCGCGGTGCCCGAGGCGTAGCCTTAAAAGCACGGGCTCATCCCGGGCCCCCCGCCTTTAGGGAGCGCGCAAATGCCTGACAAGTCGCCGCACCGGCACCTTACGAAGAAGCCGGTCAAAACCATCAAGGAAAAACGGGCCGAGAAGAAGGCCAAGCACATCGCGGACGAGCACACCGATCCGGTGGCGCACATCAAGAAGCGCTAACCCGCCGTCCAGCACAACAAAGTCGAGCACAACAAAAAGGCCGGAAGCTGATGCTTCCGGCCTTTTGCTACGGGGTGGAGCTCCGTTGCCGGCGCTCCCTATGTGGAGATGGGGGGAATTGAACCCCCGTCCGATGTCGTGTTGTCAGGGCTTCTCCGGGCGCAGTTTGCGTCGGATTTTCTCGGCCCCAGCCATGCTGCAAACAGCTGGCTGATCCGGGCCCAGTCATCAAAGAGTCCCGTTCACCCCGATGACGGAGGTAAACAGCAGTGGCTATCTAAATGACGCCAGGATCCGGGGCAATAGCAACCTCGGGCTGACGGACTGTCTTACTGCTTAGGCAGCGAGAGCGAAGTCAGTGCGTTTTGATTCGGCACTTATTGGTTTGCAGACAGCGTTTACGAGATAATTCTGCATCCTCGGCCCGCTTCACCTGTCGCGACTAACATCGTCGAAACCGATCATCCCCGTATTTTTTTATCAAACCGGTCAGGTTCCCGCCGATCCGCCTTCGCGGGTTCAGCCGGTTCCTTCCCGGACTACCAATCATAACGCAAGGCCCGCCGGATTCATTCCCGCGGGTTTGGTGCACCTTGCCTAGCGCCTGTTCCGCTCGCGCATCACGCGCAGGGCCTCACGCTTGTCCTGCTGCTCGCGCAGCGTCTGGCGCTTGTCGTATTCCTTCTTGCCCCGGGCGACGCCGATCTCCACCTTCGCGCGGCCGTCCACGAAGTACAGCTGCAGCGGCACGATTGTGAAGCCGGATTCGCGGATCTTGTGCGAGATTTTGGTCAGCTCGTCGCGGTGCAGCAGCAGCTTGCGACGCCGGCGCGCGGCATGATTGGTCCAGCTCCCCTGGTGGTACTCGGGGATGTGGATGCCCTCCATCCACAGCTCGTCGTTGTAGAAGGTGCAGAAGCCGTCAACCATGGAGGCATGGCCCTCGCGGAGGGACTTCACTTCGGTGCCCATGAGCGCGATACCGGCCTCATAGGTATCCATGATGTGGTAGTCGTGCCGGGCCTTGCGGTTGGTGGCCACTACCTTCCGGCCACTTTCTTTAGGCACGGTAAAACTCCTTAGTCGATGGATCGGGTCAGTTCCAGTTTAGAGCAGGCCCATCGGGTCGACTGCCTGGCCGTTGACCCAGGTCTCGAAGTGCGAGTGGCAGCCGGTGGAGTTGCCGGTGGTCCCGGAGTATGCGATCAGCTGACCCTGGCTGACCTGCTGGCCGTCAGAGACCACCACAGAGGTGTTGTGGTAGAAGATCGTGGTCAGCGAGTTGCCCTGCACAACGCCGTGCGAGATTTTCACGTGGTTGCCGCCGCCGTCGTTCCCCCACCCCGCCGAGAAGACCGTGCCGGCCGCCGGGGCGTAGACCGGGGTGCCGCAAGCGGCGCCGAAGTCGATGCCGGTGTGCATGTAGCCGCCCTGGCCGTAGAAGTCGATGGTGCCCGGCGGCGTCGCGCGCCAGCCGAAACCCGAGGTGATCGGGACGCCGTTGAACGGGCTGCGCAGGCCGAAGGCCGACACCGGTCCCGGCGGGGCCGGGACGTAAGGCGCCGGCCGGGGCGCGACCTGGCCCTGGGCCCGGGCCGCCGCGGCGGCCGCAGCGGCGCGGGCCGCCGCGATCCGGCGCTGTTCAGCTTCCCAGGCCTCGCGCAGCTTCCGGTCGCGTTCGACGATTTCGGCCGCGACGGCGTCCTGCCGGGCTTTGACCTGCGCGAGCTGGCCCTGGATGGCGGGCTTGGCTGCCTGCAGCTGTTTGTTCAGCCGGGTGGTGTCGGAGATCAGCTTGTCCACCGTGGCCTTTTTGGCCGCCGCCTCGTCGCGTGCCGCCTGCTCCCGGACCAGCGCCGCGTCAGCCTTGGCCTTGAGGTCCGCGATTTCGGCTTCCACCGCCTGCAGTCGCGCCTGGGAGTTGACGTTCGTGGCGTTCTGCTGGGTCAACTTGTCCATCGCGGTGTTCTGGCTGCGCAGCGCCTGGTCCGCCAGGTCGATGGTGTCGGTCAGGCTGCCGTTGTTCGAGCCAAAGAAGAGCGAGAGGTTGGACGGCACGCCGCCGGACTTGTAAGCCTGGGTGGCAATCTGCCCGATCAGCTTGCGGGTGTCGGTGATCTTCTTCTGGTCATTCGCTAGCTGCTGGGTGATTTTGGCTTTGTTCTGCTGGGCCAGGTCCACGCGGGCAGCGAGGGCTTCAACCTCCTTGACCGCACCGGCCACACGGCCCTGGGCATCAAGCAACGCCTGCTGGGCACCGGGAAGCTGGCCCTGGTAGAGCACCAGGTCGCCTGCCGCTTTGGCGATGCGTGCGTCCACGAACTCCAACGAATGCTGGACCCGCTCGGCCTCAGCCCTGAGCGCAGTCTGCTGGTCTTCGAGGGTGTCGGCGAACGCCACCGGGGTCGAAGCGCCCAGGTTGGCCGCGAGGACGAGCACCACGGCGGCGCTGATCAGGCGGCCGCGGCGGAGGGTACGGCGGGCCGGATCGGTGCGTCGGACCATCGGTTTCATGAGCATTCCTCTTCGTTGCGCAAAGCTAGACCCTCAGGTAGCGGCGGAGGGTCAGGAGAGATGAGGTGCCGGCCAGCAGCACACCAAGGCCGATCAGGGCCGGCGCCAGGAGCAGCGTCTGGGCCGGGGAAATGAAGGCAGTGTCCGGATACTGTTTGGACAGGACCCCGCCGAGGAAGAAGTGGGCGACGGCCCACAGCGTGCCGGAGGCGAGGGCCGCGCCAATCACGGCCGCGATCACGCCCTCCAGGATGAAGGGCAGCTGGATCACCATCTTCGACGCGCCCACGAGGCGCATGATCCCGGTTTCCCGGCGGCGGCTGAAGGCGGAGAGCCGGATGGTGGTGGCTATCAGCAGGATGGCGCAGACAATCATCACACCGGCCACGCTGACCGCCACCAGGGAGGCGGCGTTCATCGCGGAGAAGAGCCGTTCCAGCAGCTGCCGCTGGTCGATGACGGACTCCACACCGGCCTGCGAGGAGAAGTTCTCGCTGATGACCTCATACTTTTCCGGATCCTTCAGGTTGATCCGGAAGGAGGCCGGGAGCTGGTCCGGGGTGACCGAGTCAACGATCGGCGAGTTGGAGAACTGCTCCTTGAAGTGCTTGTAGGCCTCGTCCTTCGATTCAAACTGGAAATCGTTAACGTACTGGGCCACGGACGGGGACTGCAGCAGCTTGCGCAGGTTGGCCTGCTGCTCCGGCGTCGCCGGGCCGGAGGCGCAGCCTGGCGCCGTCGAACCGTCGCTGCAGAGGAAGACGGCGACCTGGACCTTGTCGTACCAGTACCCCTTCATCTGGTTGATCTGAAGCTGCAGCATGCCGGCGGCACCCACGAAAGTCAGGGATACGAAGGTCACCAGGATGACGGAGACCACCATGGACAGGTTCCGGCGCAGGCCGCTGCCGATCTCGGCCAGGATAAAAGCGAGTCTCACAGCTTGCCCTCCCCTGCGTGCTGGGCCTCGCCGTTGGCGGCGCCGACGTCGGACGGCTCGCGGCCGCTCGCGTCCCGCAGCCGGCGGGATTGTCCCACTACCGGGATCATCGAGGTGTACAGGGCCCGGGCCTCGTCACGGATCACGACCCCGTTGCGCAGTTCCACTACGCGTTTGCGCATCTCGTTGACGATGTCGTCGTCGTGGGTGGCCATCACCACGGTGGTGCCGTTCTGGTTGATCTTGTCGAGGACGCCCATGATGCCCATGGAGGTTGTCGGGTCGAGGTTGCCGGTGGGCTCGTCCGCCAGCAGGATGCCGGGACGGTTGACGACGGCGCGGGCAATCGCCACGCGCTGCTGCTCACCGCCGGACAGTTCGTGGGGCAACCGGTTTTCCTTGCCTTCGAGGCCGACGGTCTTGAGGACTTCGGGGACGGTTTCGCGGATGACGCTGCGGCTCCGGCCGATGACCTGCATGGCGAAGGCAACGTTGGCGAACACGGTTTTTTGGGGCAGCAGGCGGAAGTCCTGGAAGACGACGCCGATCCCCCGGCGCAGCCGCGGCACCCGCCAGCTGGAAATCTTCGCCACGTTCTGGCCTGCGACGTAGACGGCCCCTGAGGAGGCGCGGTCCTCTTTCAGCACCAGGCGCAGGAAGGTCGATTTGCCGGAGCCGGAGGCACCCACGAGGAAGGCGAACTCGCCACGGTCGATCTCAAGGTTGATCGAATCCAGCGCCGGTCGCGCGTTCTGGTCGTAGACCTTGGTGACATTTTCGAAACGGATCATGGCCCTAATACCCTGCAGGAGCCGGGCATCTTTCAGACCAGTTCTGCTGCCGGGGCGCGGGCTTTCTTTTGGGGGAAGTAGGGCACCGGCCCCTCGACTATACGCACGGGTAACAGCACAGGGGCCGGAGCAAGGGGGCGTGTCGCGGGATTTGGGCCCGGCGGGCCGGTTATGGCACGGGCCGCCGGGGCGCCTTGCTAGTCTTCGGCGTTGCGGTTGTCGGTCCGCCAGCGGATGCCGGCGTCGATGAAGTCGTCGATCTCGCCGTCGAACACCGCCGAGGTGTTGCCCACCTCGTGCTCGGTGCGGAGGTCCTTGACCATCTGATACGGGTTGAGCACGTAGGAGCGCATCTGGTCGCCCCAGGAGGCCTTTACGTCGCCGGCGAATGCCTTCTTCTCGGCGTTTTCCTGCTCCTTCTTGAGCAGCAGCAGGCGGGACTGCAGCACCCGCAGCGCCGCCGCGCGGTTCTGCAGCTGCGACTTCTCGTTTTGCATGGACACCACGGTGCCGGTGGGGATGTGGGTCAGGCGGACGGCGGAGTCCGTGGTGTTGACCGACTGGCCGCCCGGGCCGGAGGAGCGGAAGACGTCGACGCGGATCTCGTTGTCCGGGATGTCGATGGAGTCGGTCTGCTCGATCAGCGGGATGACTTCGACGGCGGCAAAGGACGTCTGGCGCCGGCCCTGGTTGTCGAAGGGGCTGATCCGGACCAGCCGGTGGGTGCCCGCCTCGACGCTCAGCGTGCCGTAGGCGTAGGGCGCCTTGACCTCGAAGGTGGCGGACTTCAGCCCGGCTTCTTCGGCGTAAGAGGTGTCCATGATGGTGGTCGGGTAGCCGTGGCGCTCGGCCCAGCGCAGGTACATCCGCAGCAGCATCTCGGCGAAGTCCGCGGCGTCCACGCCGCCGGCACCCGCGCGGATGGTGACCACGGCTTCGCGTTCGTCGAACTCGCCGGAGAGCAGCGTGACCACCTCAAGGTCCTTGAGGGCCTTGCGGATCGATTCGAGTTCCGCGGCGGCCTCCCCCATCGAGGCGGCGTCGTCCTCGTCCTGGCCCAGTTCCACGAGGACTTCCAGGTCGTCGATCCGGGCGGCCAGCTTGTTCAGCCGCTCCAGTTCGGACTGCTTGTGCGAGAGCTTGGAGGTGATGACCTGCGCGGCCGCGGGGTCGTCCCAAAGGTTCGGCTCGCCGGCGCGCTCGCTCAGTTCGGCGATGTCTTCCTTCAGCGCATCGACGTTCGAAACGTTCTCGATCGAGGCGTAGGTGGCGCGCAGCGCGCGGATTTCTGCGGGAAAATCAATGTTTGCCATGGTTTTTCAAGCCTACGCTATCCGCCGCGGACGCCCCGGCCCGGTGGCCGCGCCCGGGAGCCTCGCCCGGGCCCGGGGCTTGCGTGCGGTCAGCGCGTCAGCCGGGACCGCGCCGTCGACGTCGCCTCGATCCGGATGCCGTCCGGGGCCAGGAAGTTCACGATGGGCGGGTGGACGGCGGCGCTGAGGACCACGACGGCGGTGGACCCGTCGGGACTGCCCGTCGCGGGGCCGACGGCCAGGCCGCTGAACCTGGCGAAGGCGCCGTTGCGGTTCAGGTAGTCGGCGGCGGTGCTGCGCACCCGGCTGCCGCTGAGGACTGCGGTGGGGCTTCCGGAGGAGCTTTGCAGCTGCCCCAGGGTGAAGCTGTCCGCGGCCGCCACGGAGGCCCCGTCCGCCAGCGACAGCAGTTTCTTGTGTTCGATGTAAACGCTGAACGCAGCCGCGACCACAGTGGTGACCAGCAGGGCAAGCAGTACATAGCCGATGATCAACACCATCAACTGGCCGTCCTCACCGTCCTGGCGTCCCGCCGGCCCGACGGCCGGGCGGGTGGTCACCGGAACCGCCCAACGATCTGCGTGGCGGAGGCACTGAGCCGGCCGGCGTCGAGCCTCAGGGTGTCGCTGAACGGCACGAACGGCAGCGGCACCGTGAGTCGCACGGTGACGGTGACGGCGGATCCGGCAGCGGTGCAGTCGGCGGGAACGCAGCTGGTTTCCAGGCTCGCGTTTTCCGCCGGCTGGCCGTAGTCGGCGAGCGCCAGCTGCACGGCTTGTTCCGCGGCGGCCCGGCCGCTCGCGGCGTCGGGCTGGGCAACGTAGACCTTGGCTGCCTGGTCCGCTGCGCCGACCACCGCGAAGGAGCCGCCCTGGAGCTGGCCGATCGTGATGATGAAGTAGACCACCGGCACCATCAACAAGAGGGACAGGAAGGTGAATTCGATGACGGCGCTCCCCCGCTCGGCATCGTCGCTAGGGCTGGATGGCGGCATGGCCTTTCACCTCCAGTAGTTCGCGGGGGCCGATCAAGCCGATGACAGGAAGCGGTGCGCGGACAGTTACCTCCAGTGTGCGGATGCCGGCGTAGGTGGTCTCCGCGGTGCTGACGTCCCGGGCGAACTCCGGCGTGAGCGCCACCCCGATCAGTTGCGTGGTGCGTTCCTTGGCGTCGGCGGCGCCGCGGTCCGCCAGGGTGCCGTACCGGGCGCCCGAAGCCGCGGCATCGATCAGGGTATTCCGGACGTGCAGGACGAGGGCTAGCTGGATGATGCCCAAGAAGAACAGCGTGAGCAGTCCGCCGACCAGGACGAAGTCGACTACGGCTGAGCCGCGTTCCCGGCCGGCGGGACCGGCGGCGTCCTGGATGGCGGGGCCGGCACACTGGAGGGCGGGGCCGGCACACTGGAGGGCGGGACCGACACACTGGTCGGCGGGGCCGACACACTGGTCGGCGGGGCCGCGGCCGCCGGCTGCATACACCGCCTACTGCCCGACTTTTTGCATGGCCTGGTTGAAGAGCCCCTCCAGCGCGGGGCCTGCGAGCGCCAGCAGTGCGGCGACCAGCACGGCCGACATCAGGGTGATCATTACCCAGCCTGGGACATCCCCGCGCTCCCCGAGATCCCGGCTACCGTGCGCCCGCCCGCTCTGCCGGCCGGGGTGTTTGCCTGGCTGTTTGCTCGGCTGGATTCCTGGCTGTCTTCCTGCGGCCGCGGAAAGCCACAGCAGTATGGCCGCCGTGTGAGCCAGTAACAACGTGCGGATACCAATACTCTTCACCGTTTCCCCTTTGTGTTTTGAATGTCGCAGTCGAGCTGCGCTGCTTGCCCCTGTTCCGATGCGGTTACTGCCCTACTGCTTACTGCGTACGACCTCTCCATGTCTTGCTCAGAGGTCTTGCTCAGAGCCCCAGGCTGATGGCCGCCAGCCCCGGGAAGACGGCGAACACCACGGTCAGTGGCAACACGCCGAAGACGAGCGGAACCATCATGCCGATCTCCTTCCGGCCGGCGGACTCCATCAGTTCGCGTTTGGCGGTGTCGCGCACGTCCTGGGCCTGGGCGCGCAGGACTTCCGCCAGGGGTGTCCCGCGTTCCACCGCGACGATCAGGCCGTCCACGAACCGGACCAGCGGGCCCAGCTCGGTTCGTGACGAGAACTCCTGCAGGGCATCCGCCAATGGCTTCCCGGCCCGGGTATCGGCCAGGACCCGGGAGAACTCCTTTGACAGCTCGCCCTGCGTTCGGCGGCCTACCCGGTCCAGGGCGCCGGTGGCGCTCTCGCCAGCACTGACCGCCAGGGCCATAAGTTCGGCCACGCTGGGGAACTCCGCCATCATCCGGGCCTCGCGCTTCTTGACCTGCGCCCCCAGCACATAGTCGCGGAAGAGGAACCCGGCCAGGCCGGCGCCGACGACGATCAGCACGGCGAAGAGCGGATTGAAACGACCCATTGCTCCTCCCAGCAGCACGATTCCCGCCGCCCCCACGAAGCCGCCGGCGGCCCAGAGCAACTGCTCCGCGCGGAAATCCACCGACGATTTGCTGCTGCCGGCCCGGGCGAGCCTACGGTTGAGCGCCGATGAACCCGGGTTCAGCCTGCCCAGCGCTCGGACCCCGTCCCGGATCACCGGGCGCAGGATCCGTTCGAGCGGGCCAAACGGCGTGACGTTGCCGGCAGCCGTGCGCAGCAGCCGGGATTCCAGGTTGTGGGATCTCAGCTGCGGCCCGATGCGCTCCGCGAAGGTCATGGGCCGCATGAACGGAAGCCGCACCAGGAACAGCCAGAGGCCTGCACCCAGTACTGCGCCGCAGACCACCGCGCTCGCCATCATCCCGTTCACCGGAGTACCCGCTCGTCCTGCGGGAGGGCACCGATTCGCAGCATGACGGTGTAGGAGAACAACGAGACCAGCAGGCCGCCGACCAGAACCACTGTGCCGACGGGCGAGTTGTAGGCCGCCACGGCCTCGGGCCGGCCCGCCATCAGCACGAGGACAATCCATGGAGCGGCCACGGCGAGGCGGGCGGCGTTCACCGTCCAGGATTGCCGGGCTTCCAGCTCGCTGCGGGTCCGGGCGGTTTCCCGCAGGAATTCGGCGAGCGTGCCCAGCAGGCGTCCGAGGTCCGATCCGCCTACCTCGCGCGTCAGTCGCAGTGCCTCAACGATCCGGTCAGCAACGGGATCAGCAAGTCTCTCCTTCAGCCGGTCCAGGGCGGGGTCGAACTGGCCGCCGGACCGGTAATCCGCGCCGAAGTCGCGGAACAACTGCCGCAGCTCGGACGGCCCCTTCTCGCCCAGTTGAATAAGTGCCTCCGGCAACGACAAGCCCGCCCGGATGGCCGAGCGCAGATGGTCGACGACGTCGGGCCACAGCTCGCGGAGTACGGCCGTGCGTTTGCGGGCGCGCCATTTGACGATGCCCAGCGGGAGCCAGCCCCCGAACAGCCCGAAGCAGCCGGAAATCGGCCATGACCTGGTGCCCGCGAAGAACACGAGGGTCACGAAAGCACCGACGCCGAGACACGTCGCGAGTAGGCCCAGCCGGCTGACCTTTTCGATGCCGGCGGATCGCAGGAGGTCCTCCAGCCGGCTGACCCGGGGCCGGCGCCTGGCTCGGTGGGGTTGTTCCCAGGCTGACCACCAGACCAGCAGCAGTCCGGCTCCCCCGAGCACCCCCAGCAGCGGCGCCATCAGCGCGGCTCCAGCAGCGCCGCGACGTCGAACCCGGAGCGGGCGAACTTCTCGGCAGCGGGCATGGAATTCGCCTGCGGTTGCAGCTTGCCGTCGAGCATGTCGAACACCATGGACGACTCGATGATGCCGTTCTCCACCCTGCGCCCCAGCGAAAGGATTTCCGTGACTTGCCGCCGGCCACCCGGTTGCCGGCTGCAGTGGACCACCAGGTCGATGCAGGACGCCACGGTCGGGACGACGAAGGCACTTGAGATGTTGTCCCCGGCCAGCAACGGCAGCGTGCAGATCTTTGTCACCGCATCATGGGCCGAATTTGCGTGGATCGTGCACATTCCCGGCATGCCGGAATTCAAGGCAATGAGCATGTCCAGGCTTTCGGCCTCGCGGACCTCGCCGACCACGAGCCGGTCCGGCCTCATCCGGAGGGCCTCCTTGACGAGCCGGCGCATGGGGATCTCGCCTTCGCCCTCCAGGTTGGGCTGCCGGCACTGCAGTCCGACGACGTCGCGCAGCGGGAACTGGAGTTCAAAGATTTCCTCCACCGTGACCACCCGCTCGCGCGTGCCGATGCTCGCGGCCAGGCAATTGAGCATGGTGGTTTTTCCGGCCTGGGTCGCGCCGGAAACCAGGATGTTGAGCCCGCTTGCCACGGCGGCGCCGAGGAAGCGGGCCGACTGCGGGGTGAGGGTGCCCAGGTCCACGAGGTGTTCGAGCCGGCTGGCTTTGACCACGAATTTGCGGATATTGACCGCCCAGTGCCGCCGGGTCACGTCGGGGATGACGACGTGGAGCCGCGAGCCGTCCGGCAGGGCCGCGTCCACAAACGGGGAGGAAATATCCAGCCGCCGCCCGGAGCTCTTCAGCATCCGCTCCACCAGGTTGCGCACCTGCTGGTCCGTCAGGGCGATGGAGGTCAGCTCGGATTCACCGTTGCGCGCGACGAAAATCTCATCCGGGGCGTTGAGCCAGATCTCTTCGATGGCCGGATCGTCGAGCAACGGCTGCAGCGCCCCGAATCCCGCCACAGCGTCGAAGACAAATCTCCGGGCCTGCTCCTGCGGGCCGATGGGCGGAAGCGGTGCGAGCAGCGCGCGCTCGTCGTAGTCGCTGATCGCCTCCTCCACGAGGCGGCGGACTTCCCCGCTTTGCCGCAGCGGATCAAGGCCGCGGCGACGGATCAACTCACGGACTTCGTCCTCGACGATGCGCACAGCTTCCACGGTGCCCCCAACATGACCGCTACCCATCCCCCTGGGGCAGTGCAACTGGGTTAAAGCTAGAGGCGCCCGGGCCGACGGACAAGGGCGCGGCCGGATCTATGTGGAAAACAGATTCCCCGATTCATAACAATTGCCTCACTAGTAACACGAGGCACTCTGGTTCACGCTTGGCGGCGGTGTTAGGGTGGGCGCGACAAGTCAGACATTCTCACATCCCGGACAGCTGCCTCCTGCATGGCACCCGGGCGTGGGATCACTATGACACTGCCATGAGCGTGTTGTTCCGGAGCGGCAAATGAAACGGACCCAACTTCCACCCCTGAGCCTACTCGGCAGCCGGATCGGAGCCGTGCTTCTGGCCGCCTCCCTGCTTGCGGTCCCGGGACTGGTGCCGCCCGCCGCCGCCGTCGAACCCGCACCCGTGACAACCACAACGGCGACACCGGCGCCCACGGCGAGCACGCCGGCCCCGCCCGCCTCCCCAACACCTGCCCCGGCCGCTCCGTCGCCCTCGTCCTCGGCAACACCGTCGCCGTCTCCGAGCACCGCGCCGGTGGCCGTCGACCGGACATCCGAGGCCTACCGTGCCGCCATGACGGCGGCCACCCGCTCGGGCGGAGCGGAAATGGGCGAGGCCGGACGTTCCGCCGCCGCGGCCACCGGGGACAAGGCCACCACCCAGGCGCTGGCGACTGAGGGCACCTGGACGCCGACGTTCGGCATCAAGGGCATGGATGTCAGCCAGCACCAGCCCTCGATTAACTGGCAGCAGCAGTGGAACCTGGGTGCCCGGTTCGTCTACATCAAGGCAACCGAGGGGAACTACTACACGAACCCGATCTTCTCCACCCAGTACAGCGGATCGCGGGCCGTCGGCATGATCCGGGGCGCCTACCACTTCGCCAACCCGGCTGCGTCGTCCGGGGCGGACCAGGCAAGGATCTTCGTGCAAAACGGCGGGGGCTGGTCCAACGACGGTTACACCATGCCGCCGGTGCTCGACTTCGAGGGCAACCCCTACGCGGGCCAGACCATCAACGGTTACTACCAGGGCAACGCCTGCTATGACATGTCCCGCGCGGCCCTGACCGCCTGGGCAAAGGACTTCAGCAACACCATGAAGTCGCTGACGGGTCGGCTCCCGGTCATCTACACCGGCAACTACTGGTGGAAGGACTGCGTCGGAAACCCCCTCGGCTTCGGCGACAACCCGCTCTGGCTGGCCTCCTACCCGGTCTCGGCCTCCAACGACGCCGGTCCGATCCCCGCGAGCTGGTCCACCTACAGCATCTGGCAGTTCAGCAGCACCGGACCGTTTGCCGGGGACTCGAACGTCTGGAACGGTTCCACGGCCCAGCTGCAGTCATTCGCCCGCGGAACTGTCGGCTCCAACGGTGCAATCGACGCCAAATGGGTGGCCACCGGCGGTGCAACGGGGCCGCTGGGTGCAGCCAAAACGACCTCGGAGAGCTGCGGGCTCGTGGGCAACGGCTGCTACCGCGCCTTCACCAACGGCAACATCTACTGGACCTCCGCGACGGGGGCGCATCCGGTCACCGGGGCCTACTGGACTGCCTGGGGCAAAGCCGGATGGCAGACAGGAATCGGCTACGCCACCAGCGACGCCACGTGCCCCACCACCACAACCACGTGCCACCAGACCTTCCAGGGCGGCAACGCCTACAACACCCCCGGCGTGGGGACGTTTGTCGTGAAGAATTCCTACATGGCCGCCTGGAAAGCAGCAGGCTGGCAAGACGGCATCGGGTACCCCAAGTCCAACGAGAACTGCGGGCTGTACGGCGGCGGCTGCTACCAGGAATTCACCCGCGGCAACATCTACTGGTCCGCCGCCACCGGCGCCCATGCCGTGACCGGCGACTTCTGGGCGGCGTGGGGGCGGGCCGGCTGGCAGACCAAGATCGGCTACCCCACCAACGACGTCACCTGCGGGCTTTATGGCGGCGGCTGCTACCAGTCCTTCGGCAACGGCAACATTTACCAGTCCTCCGCCACGGGAGCCCACGCGGTGACCGGAGCCTTCTGGAATGGCTGGAAAGAGGTCCGCTTCCAAACAACCATCGGCTACCCCACCAACGAGGCCGTTTGCGGGCAGTACGGCGGCGGGTGCTACCAGACGTTTGCCGGCGGCACCATCTACTGGAGCTCCGCGACCGGAGCCCACGCCGTCACCGGCGAGTACTGGAAGGGCTGGCAGCGCGCCGGATTCCAGCCGAAGATCGGCTACCCCACGGGGACCGTCAGCTGCGGACTCTACAACGGCGGCTGCTACCAGCCCTTCACCGGCGGCAACATCTATTGGAGCGCCGCCACCGGAGCCCACGCCGTCACCGGCGCCTACTGGAAGGGGTGGGGTGAAGCAGCCTGGCAGCGCGGAATCGGCTACCCGAAGGGTTCGGTGGTCTGCGGACTTTACGGAAGCGGCTGCTACCAGCCCTTCAGCGGGGGCAACATCTACTGGACGGCGGCGAGCGGCGCCCACGCCGTGAACGAACCATACATGAGCCAGTGGCGCGTGGCCGGCTGGCAGATGGGCAAGCTCGGTTACCCCACGCAGGCCGCAATCTCCTACGCCGGGTACAAGACAGTTCGTTTCCAGGGAGGGACAATGACCTGGACCGCGTCCGGCGTCAAGATGGCCTACTTCTAGGCGAAGATCCCAGAGTCGACGGGAATGGCCGGGCGAAAGTCATTGGACTTTCACCCGGCCATTTCCATCTTGGCGGCAGGGCGCCCGGGCTAGATCGGGCTTCCGCTCCCCGCCAGGTGCTGAGGTGACCTCTTCCGTTGCCGGACCCGATCAGTCACCGACCTGGCCAGCAAGCCTATGCCAATGGCGACGCCGACCCAGAGGCTGGAGCCCAGGCGCTCTGCCTGCGTGTAAACCGGGTGTCCGACGACGCTGAGGATTCCGTAGAGGGACAGCGCCACTCCAGCCCAGCCGGCCGGCGGCAACAGTTTCTCGCGCATGGCGCGCACGTATCCCCACACACCCACAACGAAGACAAGGAGATACGCAGCGTTGGCCGGGAGATCCATCAGGAACCGCCACAGGAAGTCCCCCTCCAGCACGATCAGCAGGCTGAACGGATCGTCCACCGGCGGGTGCCGGAAGTGGTCGGTGAAGGTGTCCTGCAGGCTCTCGTTGAGGCCCGGGAAGCCAAACAGTCCGTTGACGGCCAGCGAGGTCACGATCAAGACGGTGGCGATGACGATGCCCAGGCGTATCTGGCTGTAGCGGCGGTAGGTCTTGAAGATCAACAGGCCGACGCAGACCAGCAGGAAACTCAGGCATAGCAGCACGGCGGAGGAGTACTTGAAGAAAAACACCAATCCCAGCCCGAGCACCAGCAGGGCCGTCCCCCGGCCCCGGGAGCCCCGCAGTACGTGGGCCATGCCGATGGCCATGACCAGGGCGGAGGCAAGTGTCGGACCCTCCGCCAGCAGGGCGACACCGTGCGGGATGCTGGCGGGCAGGGCGTAGAAGGCGGCCTGGACCAGGAGGGACGGCACCAGGTTGAGCCCGGCCATCCGTGCCAGCCGGGCCATAAGCAGCCCTGCGATGGCTGTTCCGGCGACGGCGACCAGCCACATGCCCTCACGCTCGCCGAGGAGCCGCATGAAGGGAATCGACAGGAGCGGGAAACCCACCCTTGGGGTGAAGATGGCCTGGTACTGGGGGTTCCGGTCCACCCAGCCGATCACCGGGCCGCGGCCGGCAACGGTCTTGGTGATGCAGTTCTCGAGGGTCCCCTTGTAGGGCACGGACGGGTTTTTGCAGAATTCCGTGAAGGCGTGCAGCCACGCCTGGTCCGAGGGGATGCCCTGCAGCTGGTCGGCGATTCTGATGTACTGGACAGTGTCGCCCCAGACGACGCCGGGCCCCATGAGCATGACCGCCAGGATGAACAACAACGCGAGGCCGGCATGCGCCGAGCCGTGTTGCAGCCGGTATTTCCAGACACTAACGTGGTCGGTCACGATCATGATCCCCAAACAACTAGCAAGCCGATATCAGTCTTCAGGGTGATCCTGGAAATCCCCCACACGAATAGTACCTTCGTTGAAGATCCAATCCGGCCCGCCGCCCGGGTTGTTACCGCCGCATCCGTTCCTACCTGAGCAGGCGTGCTTTCAGGACCTTGCCCACCTTGTGGAAGTGCCGTTCCACCAGGAGGAAGTAGCCGTAGGCCAGCACATTGCTGACCACGAGCGCCAGCGGAATCAGCTGCCACGCACTGAGGCGGTCGTGCAGGTAGAACCAGAGGTAGGTGATGACCGAGAAGTGGATCAGGTACAGCGAATAGCTGAAGCTGGACAGGAAGACGCTGGCCTTGTTAAACCACTGGGTCGCCGGAGCCGGCCGCGCACCATCAAAGTTCGGCGCCGCCGCGGCTCGCTCCTTGCGGCCGGACAGCCAAAAGTACAGGTGGCAAAATGCCACGGAGGCGGTGCCGATGGCGCTGGCCGCATGCAGGTTTTGCCCGCCGTAATACAGGGACACCAGGAACCCTGCCGTCGCCAGGATGGCGAGCATCCCGTGGAACGAGGCCGGCAGCTTGCGCAGCTGCGCGGCAGCCATTGCATAGAGCATTCCGATGATCCAGGCGAGGGACTCGTAGCCGCCCTTCGCCATGTAGCCAACGGGAACGGCAATGGCGAACACCAGCAGGAGGGCGCTGCCGACGCCCAGTTTCATCCGGCGGATGGCCGCGAAGGCCAGGAGGCCGAACGCCACGTAGATCCACCACTCGGCCACCACTGACCAGAGCGGGGCGCCCGAACCGACCGGACCCACGCTGATCCACGGCATCCGCAGCCGGGGCGCCAGTTCCTGGAGGATCGGGTGGTTGAACAGCAGCAGGAAGTTGCCGGCAATCGTCTGCGGGCTGAGGTCGATCCTAATGAAGGGCAACTTCGTCGAGCCGTGGAGGACGAGGAAGTCGAACACGGTGATCAGGAACAGGGCCGGGACGAGCGGATAGACCACCCGCGCGATCCGGTCAATGAGGTACGAGCCGAACGTGAAGCCGGGCTGGGACTTCTTCTTGAGGACGGCGCTGGTGATCAGGAAGCCGGACAGTACAAAAAAGATGATCACGGCGAAGGACTGCATGTAGAACACCCGTTGTCCGGGGACCATGAAAATCCCGGGCACAAAGATGTTGAGCGCGTGGCCCAGGACCACCGCCTGGGCGGAAACCCCGCGGGCGAAGTCGAAAAAGATGATGGGGCCGGGGGCAGGCTTGGCCGACGGCGCTCCGGTCCGTTCCACCACTGGCGGTGCGTCAGTCAAGGATCTGTTCCTTTCGACTCTGGGCTACCGCGGTGGCGCGGCGGGCACGGGCCCGCCAGATGATGGCGGCCGCGGCCATTACCGCACCCACTACCGCGACGGTTATTACGCCCGTCAGGATATCCCGGGGCAGGAGCAGGAGGACAGCCACGTAGGCCACCGCGGCCAGGCAGCAGGCGCCATAGACCTTGAGCGCCCAGCCACCGGCGGCGCGCCGCCGTGCAACGAGGAAATACGCGCAGCCCAGCAGGAAGAACGTTGCCACGGACGCCACGGCCATGCCGACGAGGTCCCCGTGCGTCGCCGGCCACAGCGCGAGCAGCACGCCGACGCCGAGGACGGTCGGGGTGACGACCGAGAGCCACCAGGTGGCATTGTCGGCGAACAAGAGGGTGGAGGCGTTGAGGTACAGGACGTAGCCGAGCCCGATCAGAGGCATGATTTGCGCCACCGGGATCAGGCTTTCCTTGCCGCCGGCCATCACGTGGGTCACGAGGTTCGCTCCGGCGGCAGCGACAACGATGATCGCCAGCCCGGCCAGGCTCGCCGTCGTCATGGTCGAGCGCATCCTGGCGACCCTTGCGTTGCCGCGCACAGACATCAGTGCCGGGACCCAGGCGTTGTTCAGGGCGCCGAGCAGCGTCACCGTGCCGAGTACGAAAATCTGGACCTTGCCGTAGTCACCGGAGACACCATTGGCGGCCGTGAGGGCCAGCAGGAACGCCGCCCCCTGGGTCAGCAGCATCAGCGCGCCGGTATGGGGAAGGACGGGCAGGCCGATCGCGAGAGCCTCTTTGGCGGCGCCCCGGTGGGCAAAGGGCGGCGCGGGCCGGGCGACGGCGACAGAAAGCACTGCACTGAGCAGGACCAGCAGCCCATAGCCGGCCATGAAGATTTCCGGTTCCGCGCCGAAGACCAGCATGGCGGCGAGCCCGCCGACGTAGGCCGCCATCGACGAGCACAGGCTCAAGACGACGAACATGATCGCCCGGCCCTGGGCCCGGAGGATGGCCTGGGCCGCTAGCACGGCGGACTGCAGTCCCATCGCCGCCAGTGCAATGACAAAGCTCGTGGAATGACCGGCGCCCGCCGCAGCCCAGTAGACGGCGGCGGCCAGGGCGCCGACGAGGATTCCGCCCACGGTCAGCAGTCCGCTGATGGATCGGGCCTTCGAGGGCCCGTCCGGGTCGAACCAGGCCTTGGTGATGGCCAGCGGAAGGCCGGCCGCAGCCAGGACCACGCCCACCTGGATCAGCGACACGGACAGGAACAGTTCCTGCCATTTGACGTCGCTGTTGAGCACATGGAGCGCAAAAGGCTGGACGAGGAACACGCCGAGGCCCTGCATCAGGGCCCCGGCGAGGTAAAGCACCGAGTTGCGTCCCGTCCGGGAAGCCGGCTCGGCTGTCCCCGGGCGGTCGGCGCTGCCGGCTACATCATCCACCGTTGAGCTGAAGCCATTCGTGGACCCGGTCGATTACGCGCTTCTGATCGGCTTCCGTAAGCTCGGTCGAGCACGGCAGGGACAGGCCCCGGGCGAAGAGATCTTCGCCGACGGCGCCGCCCAGCAAGGGCTCGTTCTTCAGTGGCGGCTGCATGTGCAGGGGGCGCCACAGCGACCTGGACTCGATGTCCACCTCGGCCAGGAAGTCCTGGAGCTCATCGCGGGCACCCGGCCCGCGCTCCGCCGGAACCTGGATCGAGTACAGCCAGTACGTCGACTCCTGTCCGGGGAGGGTCGGCGGCGTCTGGATGGCCGTTCCGGCGAACGCGTCGTTGTAACGTTTGGCGACGGCCCGCTTGGCGGCGACGAAATCGTCGAGGCGTTCAAGCTGGGCGACGCCGAGCGCGGCTGCGATGTTGGTCAGCCGGTAGTTGAAGCCGATCTCGTCGTGCAGGTAGCCGCGGTCGGGCATTCGGGCCTGGGTCGAGAGGTGCTTGGCGCGGCGCGCCAGTTCCTCGTCGTCGGTGGTGAACATGCCGCCCCCGCCGGTGGTCATGATCTTGTTGCCGTTGAACGAGAACGCGCCCATGTCGCCGACGGTTCCCACGTGACGGCCTGCCAGCGGGCCGGACGTCCAGGTGGCGCCGAGCGCCTCGGCGGCGTCCTCGATCACAATGATCCCGTATTCGCGGGCAAGTTCCACGACAGCGGCGACGTCGGCAGGCTGGCCGAGGATGTGCACGATTTCGATGGCCTTCGGGAGCTTCTCCCCCGCCGCCTTCCGGCGCTCAAGTTCCTTGCGGAGCAGGTCGACATCCATGCACCAGGACTCGGCGTCGGAGTCGACCAGGAGCAGTTCCGCGAACTGGTACGACGCCGCGTTTGAGCTCGCCATAAAGGTGAAGTCCGAGACGGCCACCATGTCCCCCGGCTGGATGTCGGCCAGTCGCATGGCGATATGCAGCGCGGCCGTGCCCGAGGCGCAGGCCACGGCGTACTTGGCGCCAACGTATTCGGCGAAGCGGGTCTCGAACTCGCTCACGAAGCGCCCCACGGAGGAGACGAAACCGGAACTGATGGCTTCGTTCATCAGCTCCGCCTCGCGGGCGCCGATGTTGGGGATGGCTAGGGGGACTCGCGTCACGGTGTGCCTTTCTGGCGGGTGTTTAGCGGGAGTATTTCGCGGCTGCGGACGCGTCAACGCCGCGGGCCTGGATCCACTCGGCGGTCTGGCGCAGACCGTCTTCGAGGCTGACCTGGGGTGCCCAGCCGAGTTCCGCGAGGGCCTGGGAGGGGTCCGAGAGGAGGCGCATGACCTCGCTGGCCTCGGGCCGGACGCGCTCGTCCTGGGTGATGATTTCGGCGGTCGAGCCGGTGACCTTGGCGGACATTTCCACGAGTTCACCGATGGTGACGTCGTGGCCGGTGCCGAGCTGAATGACCTGGCCCTGCAGCGGGATGTCAGCTGTTGCAGCCTTGAAGAAGCCGTCCGCGGTGTCCGAGACAAAGGTGAAGTCGCGGCGCGGGGTCAACGATCCGAGGTGGATCTTTTCGGCGCCGGCCACCATCTGCTGGAGCACGGTGGGGATGACCGCGCGGGCGGACTGCCGGGGGCCGTAGGTGTTGAACGGGCGCAGGACGACCACGGGCGTCTCGAAGGAGCTGGCCCAGGCCTCGCACAGCTTGTCCGCGGCGATCTTCGTTGCGCTGTACGGCGACTGGCCGCGGAGTTCGTTGTCGACCGTGATCGGGACAGTCTTGGGGGTGCCGTAGACCTCGGACGTGGAGGTGTTGACCAGGCGGCCGACGCCGTGGCGCCGCACGCCTTCGAGCACGTTCAGGGTTCCGACGACGTTCGTCTCCACATAGGAGCGGGGCGCCTGGTAGGAATACGGGATGGCGATCAGCGCGGCAAGGTGGAGGACGACGTCGGAGCCCTTGACCAGGTCCGAGACGAATTCCGAGTCGCGGATGTCGCCGAGCTGCAGGTCCACGGCGTCACGCTCTGCCGGGCTCAGCTCGTCCAGCCAGCCGTAGGAGCCGTTGGAGTTGTACACGCAGAGGGCGCGCACGTTGGCGCCCTCGGCGATGAGGCGCTGGGTGACGTGGCTGCCGATGAAGCCATCGGCGCCGGTAACGACCACTGTCTTGCCTTTAATGTCCTGGTAGTTCACGGCTATCACTGGCCTTTCGCTGTTGCTAGGTCTTTGGGAGTTCCGACGTCGATCCAGTCGGACTCAATGGGCCACGCGGCCACGTTTTTGGTGTCGTCGATGCAGGCTTTGACGAGGTCGGGCATGGAGAACGGTTTCATGTAGGGCACCATCGCCAGGGCCTCGGGCGAAACGGCGTAGATCCCGGTGCTGATTTCAAATTCGATGGTCGGTTTCTCCACCACCGAGCTGATGGACCGGCCTTCGCCGATCTCGAGCACACCGAAGGGCACCTGGTGCGTGTAGGGCCGGGCAGCAACTGTTACCGCAGCGTTCCTGGAACTGTGGAAGGCCAGCAAGTCCGCCGCGGAGTACCGCACCATCAGGTCAGCGTTGGTCACGATGACGGGCTCGGAAATGTCTGGCACCTCGTGGTGCAGGAGTCCGAGCGCACCGGCCGTGTTCAGCGGGGTCGCGGGATCCTCGTAAAGGTAGCTGATCTTGCAGCCGAGCTGGGAGCCGTCCCCGAGGTGGTCCTTGATCTTCTCCGCCAGGTAGGCGACGGAAACGTAGATGTTGGTAATGCCGGACTCAACCAGGCCGAGGATGATCCACTCGATGATGGTGCGGTCGGCCACGGTCATGAGCGGCTTGGGGGTGTCCTTCGTCAGGGCACCCAGGCGGGTTCCCTTGCCTCCGGCCATGATCACTGCGATGTTGCTCAGCCGCTTGCGTCCGACGATGTCGTTAAGGGTGTGCAGCCCGACGAGCGTGCCGGAGTCGTCCACAACGGGGACCTCGCTGATCCGCAGGCTGCGCATCAGGTCCAGCACCGAGGCGCGGGTGGCCTCCGGCCGGACCACGTGCGGCTCGACGTTGGCGAATTTAAGCGCCGGGGAGTCCAGCTGCGCCCCGCTGAGCAGGCCGCGGCGGATGTCGCCGTCGGTGATGACACCGCGGAGGCGGCCGTCGTCCGTGACCAGCGCAATTGCCGAAGCGCCACGGTCGATTGCTTCCAACGCCTGGCGCACGGTGGCCTCGGGGCCCACGCAGACGTTGCTCAACGGTCCCTCAATGGTCATAGATTCAACTCTCCAGCGGTAAGTCAACAAAAGCCTTGGTCAGGCCCGTGGCAAGGCTACCCACGATCACGCGTTCGATTGGCTCTGCGGAGTGGGAATCCCCGTACGGGTTGACCACGCTACGGCACATCAGGTGGAACTGCGGGCTCAGGGCCTTTTCAATACTAGCGTGAATCTCGTTCCGCTCATCCCGGCACTGCAGCACATTGGCGCCGTACTCGCGGCCCCGCTGCCGGTCACCGACGTTCACCACGGGCACGTGGAAGGACGCTGCTTCCAGGATTCCCGAGGAGGAATTCCCCACCAGTGCACGCACGGTGGCCATGACCCGGGGGTAGAGCGGGCCCAGGCTTTCGCGCACGATGACCCCTGGCAGGTTCCGCTCCCGGATCTCCTCGAGGACGGCGATGATGTCCTCCCGGCCTGCGTCGAAGCCGGGGTAGGTGAGGATGGCCGTGCCGGCCTGGGCGAGGGATTCTTCGAAGACTTGCCGGGCCAGCTCGCCGGCGTTGGTCGCCATCTCGGCGGTCGGCGGATGGTAGGTCACCATGACCAGGGGCTGAACCAGGGGAACGCCGAACTCGGCTTGGAATTCCTCACCGCTCAAGGGCACGGGATGGGCGAAACGGTCCAGCCCCGGGGCGCCCGTCTGATGGATCCGCTCGGCGGACTCTCCCAGCTGGGCAACCCTGCGCGCGGCCTGTGCCGTACTGACGCAGTGCTGGTCCGCGAGCTTGGTCACCGCGTGGCGGACCCGTTCATCGAGGGCGCCTTCGGTGACCTCGCCGCCATGCAGGTGGATCAGGCGGATGCCGCTGATCACCACCGGCGGCAGCACGTAGAGCAGTTCCCACCGGTCCCCCAGGACGACGACGGCGTCCGGCTTCAGCTCGGGCAGCAGCTTCGCCATCCCGGCGGACAGGGCCGCGCCGGTCAGCGACTGCCGCTCGGCGGACGGTTCTGCCAGGTACAGGCCCAGTTCGTGGTGGACGAACGTGCCGGGCGACAGCCCCGCCTCCAGGAGCCGGGCATGCGCTGTGCCGTCAGGGAAACCGATGGCGGTCGCGACGTGAAGCTCCACTGCGGCATCGGCGGCCAGGGCGACCAGCACCGGTCCCAGCGGGAAGAGATCCGCCCGTGTGCCGGCGAACGCAAGAACCTTCATCTCAGGCGATGTCCCCGCCGGTTACGGGAGAACCGGCGGCGATGGCGCGCTTGGCCTGCTGCCCCACCACGAGGGCGGACGGCGACAGCCCGCCTTCGGGGCGCAGGATGGCAACGTCGTCGGCCGTGATGACGGCACCGGCCGGGATGTCGCGGACGGCATGGAAGGAACGGCGCACCAGCGTGGCGTTGGCTTCCTCGCTGGGCATCCGCCGCTTGTTCCCGTCCCCGAGCGCGAGGTGCGCTTCCCGGACAAAGCGCACGTAGTCTGCGAATTCCGCCCGCTCCAAGGATGCCGAGTGGTCCGGGCCGTTGCGGGTCTTGTCGGTGGTGATGTGCTTCTCGAGCAGCGTGGACCCGAGGGCGGTGGCGGCGATGGCCGTCACTGACCCCGGGGTGTGATCCGACCAGCCGACCTCGACGCCGAATTCCTGGCGGAGCGCGGGGATGGCCCGGAGGTTGGCTTCTTCCAGCGGTGCGGGGTACGCAGAGACGCAGTGCAGCAGCACGGTGGCCGGAGCCTTGGCAGTCGCCTCGAGCGCCGCGGCGATTTCCTCGCGGGTGCCCATGCCGGTCGAGACGATCATCGGGATGCCGAACTCGGCGATCGCGGCGAGGTACGGAGTGTTGGTGAGCTCTCCGGACCCGATCTTGAGCCCCGGGACACCCAGTTCCGCCAGCATCAGGGCGCTGTCGTAGTCGAACGGAGTGGAAAGGAAGGTGATGCCGCGTTCGGTGCTGTGGTCCCGCAACTCGGCCCAGGCGGACTCGGGCAGCGTGAGCCGGGCCAGCATCTCCGACTGGGACTCCGAGAACCCTGCAGCCTTCTGGTACGGCGTGGTGTCGGCCGATCCGGTGACCAGGGCCTCCGGCTTGAAGGTCTGGAACTTGACCGCGTTTGCACCCGTATCGGCGGCCAGGTCGATGAGTTCATGGGCCACGGCCACATCACCATCGTGGTTCACGCCGGCCTCCGCGATGATAAAGATCTCTTCGGAAGGGCCGATGCGGTGGCTGCCAAAAGTTACGGAGCTGGAAATCGGGTCATGAGTCAATTGGCTGGACCTTTCGTAGATACAAGTCGCTGTGCGGGCACTCCCACATATGTTGTCATACCGGCCAACGGCCGCGTCGCCACCGCACCCGCCCCCAGCACCGCGAAGTCCCCCACGGAAACGCCCGGCAGGATGCGGGCACCTGAGCCTAGAAACACCTGGATTCCCGTCACGGCGGCCCCCAGCAGGACGGCCCCCGGGGCGATGTGGGTACCGGCTCCAACCACCGCGTCGTGTTCGACGACGGCGCTGGTGTTGATGACCGCAGCGTCGCCGAT
Organism: Arthrobacter sp. YAF16; assembly: GCF_052113385.1. Taxonomy (NCBI): domain Bacteria; kingdom Bacillati; phylum Actinomycetota; class Actinomycetes; order Micrococcales; family Micrococcaceae; genus Arthrobacter; species Arthrobacter sp. YAF16. Next base: position 918,839 of record NZ_JBFRDC010000001.1, on the reverse strand, counting down.
CCGGGCCTGCGGACCCACATGCGCGTGCTCGCAGACCTGGCTGAGGGCGCCGAGGACAGCCGTGCTGTCCACGGTCGCGCTGCTGGCAACCAGCGGAGCGGCCAGGGCCGCAAAGCGGGCCTCGGCCAGGATCGCGTCCGCAATCTTGGAGCGAATGGCGTTGTCGCCGATCCCGACGGCGATCGCGAGGGAATGCCGGGCGGCGTAGTCCAAGGCCTCACCGTCGTCCCCGAAGCAGGCGGGAGTCTCGCCGTCGCGGCCCGCGAAAGCGGCGAGGTCGGGGACAGGGCCATCCGGGCGCGCACCCGCGGTGCCGAAGGCACGGTCGCTGAGGGCGGCGATCCGTTCGCCGCGGCCGCGGATGATGGCGGCCAGGCTGCGGCTATGGCCGGAGGCGCCGATGATGAGCCATGCCGTTTCCTTCGGGGATTGCCCATCCATTTATAGTCGCAGCGCCTTTGAGAATAGAGTTGCCAGATGACCTTTTCATCATACTTGGACGATTCTAAGGTGATGGCGAGCGTCGCCACGCCTGCCGCCCGGGCCCAAGCGGGCCGCCCGCTGCGTGCCCTTGTCCGCGGTACGGGCTCCATCGGGGCTCGGCACCTGCGTGTGTTGCACAGCCTGGGGGTCGAACAACTCTTTGCGTGGCCGGTTAGGCCGCCGTCGTCGGACCCGTCCGCACGCGCCGCCGACTACCCCGCCTCGGTCCAGCTGGTCCAGGGCTACCCGGACGAACCCCTCGACCTGGTCATCATCGCCACCGACACCAACCGGCACGTCGCCGACGCCCTCGAGGCGCTGGAACACCCCCCCGCTTCGATCCTGCTGGAGAAGCCGGTCGCACCGTCCGCGGAAGAAGCGCGCGTGCTGTTGGAGCATCCGCGGGCCAACACCATCACGGTCAGCGCACCGTTGCGCTTCCATCAGGGGCTGGCACTGACGGCGGATATTCTGCCCCTGCTTGGCCGCGTGACCAGCGCCCAGGTGGTGTCCCAGTCCTGGCTGCCCTCGTGGCGGCCGGGCCGCGACTTCCGCAGCAGCTACTCGGCCCGCAAGGACGACGGCGGTGTCCTCCGGGACCTGGTCCACGACATCGACTACCCGGCGATGCTGCTGGGCGCCCCAGTTTCCCTTAAGGCCACCCTCGGGCACGGGATCCTCGGCATCGAGGCCGAAGAGTCCGCCGATGTGCTGTGGGGCGATGGTCCCTGCGTGCACCTGCGCCTGGACTACGTCACGCCGGTTAAAACGCGCAGCATCCGGATTGCGACCGAGCAGGGGGCAATCGGCTGGGACGCAGTAAGGAACGAAGTGACGCTGGACTGGCCCGCTTCCGCGGCGGAACCCGCCGGTTCGGTCCGTGCGGCGTTCCCGGCGGACGCCGACGTCGACGTCGTGCTGGCGCGCCAGTCCCTTGCGGTGCTCGAGCGGGCAGGGACCGTCACCGGCCGCTCCATGGAGGCGTTCTCCCCGGCCGGCCTGGCCGAGGGGCTGCTGGCGGTCGCAATCTGCGACGCGGCCAGGCTGGCCTCGGCGACCGGCGGAACTGAAAAGGTACTGTGGTGATACCGCAATCCGGCCACGCACCATTGCGATCACACGACGAGGTTGAGAAATAACAATGAACGAAAAACCGTCCGCGCCCCGCGTTCTTGCAGTCATCCCCGCCCGGGGAGGCTCCAAGGGATTGCCCGGTAAGAACATCCGGCCGCTGATGGGCAAACCCCTGCTGGCCCACAGCGTGGCCCTCGCCGCGCTGCTGGGAGACAACGTCCGTTGCATCGTCTCCACCGACGACCCCGAGATCGCCGAAGCCGCCCGCGCTGCCGGCGCGGAAGTCCCCTTCATGCGCCCAGCGGACCTCGCCAGCGACTCCGCCCCGATGAGCGTTGTCCTCCGGCACGCCCTGGAGGCGATGGAGTCACTGGACGGCACGACCTACGACATGGTCCTGCTGCTGGATCCCACCAGCCCCACCCGCACACCCGAAAGCGTAAACGAAGCCATCGCGACGCTCGGCGGCAGCCCCGAACTGGACGGCGTCGTCGCGGTCTCCGAGCCGTTCTTCAACCCGACCTGGGTGGGCGTCAAGCCGCAGACCGAAGGCGGCATCGAACTCGAGCGCTACTTCGCCGAGGGCACAGGTGTGGTGCGGCGCCAGGACGTGTCCCGGTTCCTGCGCATCAACGGCAGTTTCTACGTCTGGCGGGCCGAATTCATCCGGCGGCTGGAGAAGAGCTGGTTCGACGAAGGCCGCCACGGCTACGCCGAGATTCCCGAGACCCATGCCTTCAGCATCGATGACGAGAACGAATTCCTGCTGGTTGAAGCCGTCGTCTCCGCCGGTCTGGCCCCTCTCCCCGGCTTCGACGACGCGGGTAAGAACTCCCGCCAGACCCTGGACAAGGACCACTCAGCATGAGCAGCGCGCAGAGCCTCTTTTCCCTGACCGGCCGGACCGCGCTGGTCACCGGTGGGGCCGGCCCGCTGGGGAGCGTCCTCGCGGACGCGCTGGCGGCGCAGGGCGCGGACGTCATCATCTCCGATATCCACGAGCAGGCGTGCCAGGAGGTCGCCGCGGGCCTGCACGACCGCCACGGTGTGGCCGCCCGCGGCATCAGTTCCAACCTGCTCGAACCCGACGGCACCCGGAAACTAGTCGAGGCGATTGACGGTCCCCTGGACATCCTGGTGAACAACGCCGCCTTCACCGGGACCTCCGGGGTCCCGGGCTACGCCGTGCCGTTCGAGGAACAGACGGATGAGGCGTTCGAGCTGGCGTCCTCCCTGAACCTGCGGGCACCGTTTTCGCTGGCCCGGCAGCTGGCGCCCAAGCTCGCTGAAAGCGCGGGGGCATCGATCATCAATGTCTCATCCATCTACGGCATCGTCGCGCCGAACATGGGACTCTACGAGGGAACCCGGATGGGTAACCCGGCCGCGTATGGCGCCACCAAGGGCGGCATCGTGCAGCTGACGCGCTATCTCTCCACCGTGCTCGCACCCCGAATCCGGGTCAACGCCTTCGCCCCCGGCGGCATCGCCCGCGGACAGGACAGCGCCTTCACGGAACGGTATGAAAAGCTGACCCCGCTGGGCCGGATGGCCACCGAAGACGATTTCCGCGGCGTCGTGGCGTGGCTGGCCTCGGACGCTTCGCGTTACGTGACCGGTCAGACCATCGCCGTCGACGGCGGCTGGAGCGCCTGGTAGCCCAGGCACCCCGCCGCCCCGGGCCTTAGGGCCTCAACGGCTCCACGGCCGCCATCGCCGGCAGCTTCGGCAACGGCGAGGGCAGGTGCTGCAGCGGGTGGCGGATCCAGTGCCAGGGGGAGAGCCCCTTCTCGGTTGCGTGCGCGCCTTCGGGGACCTTCTTGAGGCCGAGCACGGTCTGCGCTTTGGTCAGGGGGCCGCTGGCCCAGTACTCCAGGAAGGGAACCACTGTGTGTGCGTCCCAGCCGAGCAGCCGGGACAATTCATGCGGCGTGCGCATGTCCCCGCGGCCCAGCTCTGCTTCGGCGATCGACGTCAGCACGTGCTGGGGCGTGGACTCGTCGTAGAACTCCGGCCACAGATCCCGCATGACCAGGCCCGGATCCGCGGCGGCGTTGGCGCCCAGCCGGAAGTCCGGACCGTAGATGGCGACGTCGGCCCCGCTGACCGCTGCGTACATGATGGAGGTCGACAGCCGGTTGGACACCACACGCTTCGCGACGGACATCATCCAGAGGATCCGTCCGATGAACTGCGGGTCGCGGCGGTCCCCGGCACTAACCACGTCATGGCCGGCAGAGCGCCAGGCATCAAGGATCTCGTCGTTGTGGAGATCATCAATGTGGAGGCATACCGTCGCCGGGCCCTCCTTTTCGCGGACCAGCTGCGCGTAGGCGCCGTGGTCACCGTCCACCTTGAGCAGGGCCGTCCCGTGCAGCGGAAGTACGAGGGTTCGGTCGGTGCGTTCCGGGACGGCGCCGTTGGCGCGGGCGGCGTCAAGCAGGTAGAGGTACGGGGCGCCGATGGCGTCCAGCATGGGCGTGCCGTCGCTGAAGAAGTTGCCGGCGTCGTCCGGGCTCCAGCCGCGTGAAGAGCTGGTCCAGGAAAGCCGGCGCCGGGCCGGGCCCCAGCTGGCGAAGTCGCCGAACTGGGCCGTTATCGGGCTGCTGACGGTCCATCCGTGCTGGATGAGGCCGGACACGTGGCGGAGCCTGCGCGATCCGCAGTAAAGGGCAAAGACGGCCGAGTGGCCGTAGTAGTGGTTCTGGATGTCCATGGGACTGAGCGGCACCTTAAGTTGTCGATCGGGATCACCACCGCCGCTCCCGGCGGCGGGCTCGGATGGTCAGGGCCTGACGGCGTGCGTGACCAGCTTGCGCAGGCCCGGCCACATTCCCTTCGAGACCACCTTCGGCGTCAGGGACACGGCGTTTAGCCGGGACGTGAGGTGCCAGCGCGCGGCGCGGGCGGCCGAGGACCAGCCCTTGGCGGTGAAGTCACGGACGCACTCGTCGAAGAACGCGCGCTCCTCGGCGAAGCGGCGGCCGTCCAGCGCCCGGACCGAGGAGTCGGACTCCCGGTGGCGGCGGTACTGGAAGCACACCGTGTCCACGACGGCCATCTTGCCGCCGCTGAGGGTGATGTCGATGGCCAGCGCAAGGTCCTGGACGACGTCGTACTGGGGACGGAAGTCATGCTTCTTGATGGCGTCGGCGCGCCAGGCAACCGACGGGAAGTACAGCCAGTCGCCCACCATGAGGCTTTCCGCGATGGCTTCGCCGGCGACGATCGCTTCCGACGCCTTGCCGACCAGCTTGTGGCGGAGGAACTGCTTGACGGAGTCACCCAGCGGCTGGTAGACGGAGCCGTTCTCGTCGATCACCTCGACGCCGGGCTGGACAATGCTGACTTCCGGGTCCTGGAAGGCCTTGCGGACCGTGCTGAGGTAGTTCGGCAGCATCAGGTCATCGGCGCCCATGATGACGACGATGTCGTGCTCAACCAGGCCCACGCACTTCTTGTAGTTGCCGTTGGCGCCGAGGTTGACCTCGTTCCGGTAGTACCGGACCCGGTCGTCCGCGGCCACGAGGCCGGCGAAGTATTCCGGCAGGGTGTCGTCCGGATAGCCATCGTCCACAATCGTGAAGCGGAAATCCTTGTCGTCCTGTGCGAGTACGGAGGAAACAGCAGCCTTCATCATGGCTACGTCCCCGTAGTACGGGAACATTACGTCAATTGTCACTATTTTCTTCTCTCGGTTGGCGGCACGGCGGAAGCCGTCTCGGCCCCGCCTGCCGTCGGCTGGATTGGTTTGGATTCCCGTTGGAGTCGTTCCACGGAGGATCGCAGGATGGCAACTTCTTCCGCAAGAATGCGGGTCTCATCCTCAAGGATGGTGAGTTCGCGGGAGACGTGCAGGCTGACGCCCACGAGCAGCAGAATCGCCAGCGCGAACAGCAGATTGGACGGAACGACGACGCCCACCAGCGCGGCCGCCCAGTTCAGGAGTCTGGGGAAGATACCCAGAATGATGGTCAGCGTGCCGATGACCAGCCACAGGATGGCGTACTTCTCCCGCAACCGGCCGTTGCGAAGCATTATGAGGACTACTGCCACCATCACGATGGACAAAATCAAGGAACCTGCAACGTTCATGCCTTAGGCACTTCCCTCTCCGGCAATGTCGCCGGACAGCGGCGCATGTAGTTCGGCCGCGCGCGGAGTCCGGCGTCGGGCCAGCGCGAAACACAGGACCAGGCCCGAGCGCGCGAGATAGATGGATGCTTTGATGGGCCCCTGGCTGGGGGTTCCGGCCTGCCGTTCTTTCATTTCGACGGGCACCTGGGTCACGCGGCAGCCGGACTTGACGGCCACGACCAGCGAATCGATGGTGTCCCCCAGGTATTCGGCCGGGAAATGTGAAATGTACTGCCGCAATGCGGTTTCGTTCGCGGCGCGGAACCCCGAGGTGACGTCCGTCAGCTGCGTTCCGGCGACCGCCGAGATGACCTTGGCGAGGAAGAACATGGCCCAGCGGCGGGGGCCCTTCGCTCCGTAGTTTCCCTTGCCGGCGAAACGGGCACCGATCGAGATGTCGGCATACTCCAGGCCGGCCAGGACACGGTCGATGTCGTGCGGATCGTGCTGGCCGTCCGCGTCCACCTGGATCACCGAGCTGTAGCCGTTGCGGAGGGCGTACTTGAATCCCGCCCGCATGGCCCCTCCGACGCCCAGATTAAAAGGCAGGCGGAGGACCGTGGCACCGGCTTCCCGGGCAATCCTCGGGGTGTCGTCCTTCGAGCCGTCGTCGACGACGAGGACATCATGCTGGGGGACTACAGCCAGGACTTTCCGGATGGTGTTGCCGATGGCCTCGGCCTCGTTCCAAGCCGGCATGACTATTAAAACGCCGGAACGCTGTGAGTTACCCATGGTTTGAAAGTATAGCAACGTGCCACTGCCGCCCCTTGCCCCGCTATGCGCTGCCGCCCAGCGCGGCTCCGGCGCCCGCCGCCGGATTCGTGAGGCCGTCCGCATACTTGTAGGGTTGGCTCTGAAACTTAGGAGACTGGATCAATGACTTGGTGGGAAACGCTTCCTACGCTGGCAGCGACTGCGCTGGTTTACTTCCTTCCCGGTTTGATGATCCTGGCAGCTGCCGGTCTTCGCCGGTTGAACCTGGTGGCCCTGGCCGCCCCCGTATCGGCGTCCGTTTCCGGCATGACGGCCATCATGCTGCCGTACCTGAAGCTCCCTTTTAACCCGGTGAGCTACTTCGCCGTCAGCGTGCTCGCGGCGGCCGCCGTGGCAGTGTTCAGGCTGCTCCGCCGCCGACGCCGGTCGGCAGCCGGATCCGAGGCAGCCGGGACCCGGTTCACCGGCTTCCTGGGAGCAAACGTCCCGCTCTCCCCTGCGGACACCGGAATCTGGCTGGCCCGCCTGGCCATTCCCGCCGCCGTCCTCATCCCTGCCGCGATCATCAGCCTTCGCTACATCACCGGCTTCGGATCCCCGGACAGCTTCTCCGAGACGTTCGACAATATCTACCACCTCAACGCGGTCCGCTACATCGCCGATACCCAGAACGGCTCGACGCTAACACTGGGCAACCTCACCGCCGCGTCCAAGGGCCTGTACCCGGCGGCCATGCACGACTCCATGGCGCTGGTCCTGATGCTCGGTGCCCCGTCGGTCATGGCCGTGGTCAACGTCGGAACCATCGTTACCGGAGCCATCGTCTGGCCGCTGGGCTGCGTGTTCCTGATCAGCCGGATCGTCGGCTACCGGCCGATGCCCCTGCTGGCGGCTGGAATCCTCTCCGCCGGGTTCAGCGGGTTCCCCTACCTCATGGTGGGCTACGGTGTCCTGTACCCGAACCACGCCGCCATCGCTCTGCTTCCTGCCGTGCTTGGGCTGGCCATCGAGGCCCTCGGGATGTCGCGCACTCCCCCGGGCTCGCCGTTGGCACCTGTCCTGGCTCTTGCCGCCACCGTTCCGGGCCTCGCCCTCTCCCACCCCAGCACCTTCGTGGCGCTGCTCGGCTTCGCCACCCCCGTGGTGATCGGCCGCCTGATCCGTTCCTGGCTCGCTGCCAGGGAAGGGCTGGTCTCACGGCGGCAGCCGCGGTTCTGGCTGGCCTTCACGGTCGCTTACCTGCTCGCCACCACCGCTGTCTGGGTGGTCGCCCGCCCCAGCCTCAGCTCTGCCGGCTGGACCCCGTTCCAGACCAACGCACGGGCCATCGGCGAAATCCTCGGCAGCGCGCCCATGGGGACCACCACTGCCTGGGTCATGCTGGTCCTGACCATCGTGGGGCTGTACGTCATCGCACGCCAACTGCGACGCTACTGGTGGGTCGCCGGCATGTACGCCGCCGGCGCCGTGCTTTACCTGGTGGTTTCCAGCTGGAGCAACGGCTTTTTCCGCAATTTCCTCACCGGAGTCTGGTACACGGACAGCTTCAGGCTTGCCGCACTGCTCCCGGTGGTGACTCTCCCCGTCGTCGTGCTTGGCGCCGAATGGGTGATCTGGCGCGTCCGCGCCCTGACCGGCGCCCTGATCGCGACCGCGAAGGAACGGCCGGCAGCCCTTCCCCGGGCAGCCTCGGGCATGATCGGCCGGCTGCCGGCGTCCTCGGGCATCGCGATGGGCTGCGTGGTACTGCTGGCCCTTGGCCTCGGCGCCCAGGGCGGAACCCTCTCCACGGTCCAGAACCGCATCAGCACCATCTTCACCACGACGCCGACGGCCTCGCTGCTGTCGACCGACGAGGTCTCACTGCTCAACGAAGTGGCGGCCATTGTGCCCGAGGGCGACGTCGTGGTGGGCAACCCCCGGACCGGCGCCTCGCTGGTTTATGCCTTCTCCGGCCGCCGCGCCCTGGCCCCGCATATCTTCGGCATCCGTACCCCGGAGGAACAGCTCCTCCTTGACCACTGGGACGAAGCCGCCTACAACGCCGCAGTATGCCCGGCGATCAAGTCGCTCAAGGCCTATTGGGCACTCGACTTCGGCAACACCGAGATCACCCCGCGTGCCGAGCCCCTCGTGGGCGTCCGCGACCTGACGGACAACACCGCCCCGGGAGTAAAGCTCGTCAAGGCCGTGGGCAGCGCCCGCCTTTTCCGCGTGACTGCCTGCGGGTAGCGCCCTGCCAGCAAAGAGCCAGGCCGGGGACGATGTCCCGGCCTGGCTCTTCGCTTTTCTGCGTACTACTACTTTCCGTACTACTTTCCTGCGTACTACTTGCCTGCGCTGCGCTGCTGTTCATAGTAGGCCGCCTTCGCCAGTTCCGGAACAATGTTCCGGCCGGCCCAGGCGACGCCCAGCGCGGATCCGGACCGCAGGGCCTGATCCTCGATCCCCGCAGCATAAAACAGGGAGGGCTGCTTGGCCGTCGTCAGCGCCGGGATCTTGCCGCCCGCACGCAGGGAGGCCATGTCGTCCTGGCTGATGGAGGCCACCAGGATGTCCGCGGTGAGTTCATCGGCGCGTTCGTGCGGCCACACGTAGGCGACCGGCGACTTCTGCCCGCCGGTGGCACGGCCTTCTGCCTTGACCTTGGCCAGCGCCGGGGCCGGAGCGAGACCGAAATCCTTCAGCACGCCCAGCACCACGGAATCGTCAGGATAGACCTGGATGTCGGCGCCGTCCGCGGACGACGCCGCCGCGAACAGGACGGTGGTTCCCTTGAGTCCGGCGTAGTCACGGACCGAATCCCTGACCGCCCCCTCGGTCCTGGCCTGCAGCTCGGAGGCAGCGCTGCTACGGCCCAGGACCTTTCCGATAAGTGCCGATCGCTGGCGCCAGTCACGGCCCGAATCCGCCGACTCGGAGAGCACTACCGGCGCGATCTCCGAGAGCTTGTCGTAGTCGGCGCGGGTGATGCTGCCGCCGACGGCCAAAATGACGTCCGGATCAAGATTGCGGATGTCATCGAGCGGCATCGCGACTTTGTCATTGAGGAGGAACGGAGGGGCGCCGTCGATGTCCCGCATCGCGTCGGTGAACCACGGCGACGAGGCGGAGCCGGAGATCCCCACCGGGGCCAGACCCAGCGCGGCGGCCGTGTCGGCGTCTGCGCTGCTCAACGCCACGACGCGCTTGGGCGGCGCGGCTACCGTCGTCGTCCCGTAGCTGTGGGTGAGGCTCAGCGGAAACGCGCTGGCTGAGACCTCGACTGCGTCACTGCCCTTGGTCGAGCTGCAGGCGGGCAGCGCCAGGGGCAAGGCAACAATTGCGGCGAGGAATCCGCGCCGGCCGACCACCTTGCCGGTCGTTGGTCCATTCGGCGGCGTCATGGCCATGTTTGAATCCTCAGTATTTCGGTGGTGGACAATGGTGCGGGCCCGCTGGACAGGTCCGAGTGTATCGCGTGCAAAAAGGGCGGCCCGTTTACCTGCATGCGGTCAGTTTCAGGAGTTTGGCCTCGCCGTGCTGGTCGACCACCTTGGCCACGCCGGCCTTCTCAAGGTCGGCCAGGCCGGGCGCGGGGTGGTGCTCGTTATTGATTTCCTGGGTGCCGAAGTCCAGGACGTAACCGATGCCGAGCCGCGACACCGCGGGGCAGACGTCAGGGTCCGTCTTGGCGTTCCGCAGCCGGGCCAGGATGGTCTTGTCATCCGGGTTCTCGTGGCTGGTCAGGATGTGAAGTTGCATGGTGCGCCGGCCGGCCAGGGCGTAGGCCAGGGCGCTGCCGTTTCCCGGGTTCGAGGCGATGACCTCATCCGCCGGAACGTACTGGTCCAGATCGGCCAGGACGGCGGCTTCATCCGAGGTGAGCAGCGGCGACTCCGCCGTCAGCGCATAGCTGCCGCGGGCCAGTGAGACCATGTCCGGAACGCTGCCCAACTGGGTGAGGACCACCAGCACCACGGCGCCGGCTGCCGACACCGTCGCCTTCACTGGCTTGCGGGACAGCAGCGGACTCCGCGACGGACCGGCGTCGCCGACGCCGGCTGCACCCGCGCCGGCCGCGGCGAGTCGGGACCGGAGCCATGTCCAGGCGGCGGTTGCCCCGACGGCGGCCGGCACTATCACCGCCACCGGCAGCAGGGCGGCCAGCCGGTAGCTGTCGCTGTACCAGGTGCCGGAGAGCAGGTAGCGCAGCCGGCCGGCGGGGAAGCTGGAGACGGCCACAAAGAGCAGCGCCGCGATAAGCAGGACGCCGATCAGCCACCAGTTGCGCCGCTTGCGGACGGCCAGGACGACGCCGACCACCGTGAGCAGCGAGATTGCGACGGCGGGCGAGGTGCCCAGGGGCGCATTGCCCGCCACTTGCAGCAGCGCCCGCGGGATGGACTGAACCGGCGGCCAGAAGGCTGCCGCGAAGGATGGCCTGGCGAAAACCCAGAGGCCCAGCGCCGCCGCGGCGCCGACCAGGAGGGCGGCGCTCCAGGCCACGCCCCGGCGCTTGTTCGCCGCCCAGTCCCGGCGCCATTTCAGGATCGAAACCACGTAGACGTACAGCACGGCGGGAGCCAGGAACGCCAGGAAGGCCAGGAAGGTGCTGGGGTGCGCCTGGGCAACGCCGGCCGAGGCGAGCCCCAGCACGACCAGTGGCAGCGGTCCCCGAAGCTCCGGAACTGCTGAAAGCCCCAGGGCCTGCACGCCCAGCGCGAGCAGGGCCGGCAGCAGGGACAGCGACAGCAGGTTCGGATAGAGGACACCGAAGTGGATCATGAGCAGGGGAAACGCTCCGAACCCGGCGGACAGGATGCCCGCGATGAAGGCGGCGTCCCTGCGCTGGCCCAGGGCCTGCTGGCAGAGGTAGACGCAGCCTAGGGGCCATGCGATGGACGCGATGGCGATGTTGCCGGCGTTGACCGCGACGGGGACAGAAGCCATGGAGGTCTCGGCGATCAGCGAGATGAACGCATGCCAGCCCGCCGGATAGAACGAGCCGCCGGTCATGGCGCCGAGGGTCAGCGACGACGCCTGGCCGGTGTCCTCAATAAAGCGGATGGCATTCAGGTGGAAGATGTTGTCGAAGGTCTGGGAAATGTGCTCCGGGGACCCGATGACCTCCACCATCCGCGCACAAATGATGATGCCGCCGAGGCCGGCACCGCCAAGGGCCCACCAGAACCGCGGATCGATCCGCCGCTCCGTTTGAAGCCCGCGCCATCTTTCCGGCAGCACGTGCCGGAGACCCACGGCCGCGAGGACAGCGACGGCGGTCAGGCCGGCGACCGGCAGAAGCGACCACGGGACTTTCAGGAACGGGGCCAGCAGGCCCGCAACGGACACCAGTGCGATTGAGAGCACCGGTGACAGCGCGGCAACGGCAAATGCCCGGAAGCCGAGGGCACGCCCGAGGACCAGTCCGGGCACGACCAGCACCAGGACGGCCGTCAGTACCGCGGGCAGGCTCGCAAACCAGGACATCTGTGGCAACTCCTCAAGAGATGGGGCGGCGGACGGCGGACTAGGACGCCGCGGCCGACCGGCGTCGCAGTTCCGTCACGACTTCAGCGACCGGTCCGTCCAGGACGACGTTGCCGTGCTCGAGGAGGACCCCCCGTTCGCAGACGGTGGAGACAAGGTCGAGGTCATGGCTGACGACAAAGAGTGTCTTCCCTGCCTCCGCCAACTCCTTGATTTTCGCGATGCACTTGCGCTGGAACGGTTCGTCGCCGACCGCAAGGATTTCATCGATCAGGAAGATCTCCGGGTCCGTGTGCACGGCAATCGAGAAGGCGAGACGCAGATACATTCCCGAGGAGTAGAACTTCACCTCGGTGTCGATGAACTCCCCGATTTCGGCGAATTCAACGATCGAGTCGAACATCTCGTTGATCTGCTTTTCCGTCATGCCCAGGATGGCACCGTTCAGGTACACGTTGTCCCGTCCGCTGAGGTCGTGGTGGAAGCCCGCTCCGACCTCGATCAAACCGGCCACCCTCCCCCGCGTCCGGACGGTACCGGCATCGGGCTGCAGCACGCCGGAGATGAGCTTGAGGAGCGTCGATTTGCCCGAGCCGTTGAGGCCGAGCAGCGCCACGGTCTCCCCCTGGTGGACGTCCAGGGAGACGTCCCGCAGCGCGTCGAAAACCTTGTACATGTCGCCCTTGCGCCCGCGGACAAACCAGACCAGCGCTTCCTTCAGGGACCTGGTGTGCCGCAGCACGAACTTCTTGCGCACGTCCGTGCACGTAATCGCCAGCATTTTTTCCTGCATGACTTTCACAGCTCCTGGGCAAAACGGACGGAAAGCTTGCGGAAGACCAGCTGGCCGATGAACAGGATCACCAGCGAGACGCCGAGCGCCACCGGCGCCCAGACCGAAGCGAGCCCGTGCATGACCGGGGCGGCCGCGACCTGGTCGGCGTTCAGGGTCGGGTACCAGAAGCCCCAGTGGAAGATCTCCACCGCGACGGTCATCGGGTTCAGCTGGTACAGGAAGAAGTACGGGCCGAGGGCCCGCTCCACCATGGTCCAGACGTACAGGACCGGCGAGGCCCAGGTCACGATCATGAGGATCATGTCGACGATGTTTTCCGAGTCCCGGAAGTACACGTTGGCGGCTCCGAAGAGGAGTCCCAACCCGGTGGCCAGCACGCCGACGATGATGAAGGCGAGGACCACGGCGGCGAGCTGCAGGATGCTCGGGGCCCAGCCCGCCATCAGGCAGGCACCGATGAGCACCAGCGTCTGGGGCAGGAAGTGGATGGCGGATACCAGCAGCGTCGAGACCGGAAACAATTCACGCGGCAGGTAGATCTTCCGGATCAGGTCCCGGTTGTCAACGATCGAACGGGTCGAGTTGCCAAGGACCTCAACGAAGAAGTTCACCAGGATGATTCCGGAGAAAAGGTAGATCGCGTAGTTCGGGGTGCTGCCTTGGAGGTTCAGGAAGATGCCAAGCGCCACAAAGTAGACCAGGAACTGCATCAGCGGCTTCACATAGGACCACAGCAGCCCGAGGACCGAGCCGCGGTAGCGGACCTTGATTTCCTTGCGCACCAGGAGCTTGAGCAGGAACCACTGGCGGAACACGTCCCGCAGCCCTCCCCCTTCGCCGGGGGTGGTCAGCGGGGAAACCACTGTTCCGCCACCGGATGGAGTGGCGGTCATATCTTCGCCTCTCCCCTCTCCTGTTCCTTGACCGCGACAGCCTCGAAGGTTTCCCGCCAGGCCGCCTGGCCGGTGAACCCGGGCAGCGCGTCCTTGTACCGGCGGGCGTTGTTGTCCCATTCGGCCATCAGCTTCATGTGCAGCCTGACCGTCCGCAGGAGCATGCTTCCGAACTGCTTCCGGTCACGCTTGTACCAGGACGCGCCGCTGCCGTCCGAGGAGGACACGAGGGCAGAGTCGAGTGCCGCGAGCCGCCACCAGCGCGCCTCCACAGCCGGGACGGCCACTTCGGGATTCGTCATTGCGTCCTCGCGGACGGGACGCAGCTGGCGCAGCAGCCCGGTGACCGCGCGAACCAGCGATTCCGCCACGTAGTTCGGTTCGTGTTCCGCATCCACTTCACCGGAGCGGAGGACACGCGGGAACGAGTGCAGGTCCGGAGTGATCCGCGCGTCGGTGAAGTCGGCGCGGGTTTTCCGCACCCAATCCAGCCTATCCGCGATAGTCGCGTGAAGGTGCTCGGGTCCGCTGAGCACGTCCTCGAGCGCCTTGAGCCGGACTTCAACGGCGGAATACTGCATCGAGATCAGGTGCCGGACATCCACCGCGATGCTTTCGAACGGCATCCGGCCGCCCTTTTTACGCGGTGAGTGGCTCAGCGCCGCCACCCAACGGTTGCGCTGGTGGTAGTAGGCCTGCCAGTCGATGGTGTCGTCTTTTTCGCTCCAGGGCATGTGCCAGACGGCGGCGCCGGGCAGGGTCACCGTGGTGATGCCGTGTTCCTTGGCGCGGATGCCGTATTCGGCGTCGTCCCACTTGATGAAGACGGGGAGGGCGTAGCCGACCTCGCGGACGATCGAGGTGGGGATCATGCACATCCACCAGCCGTTGTAGTCGACGTCGATCCGGCGGTGCATCCAGGGCGTGGTACGCAGGTTGCTGGCGCCGAAGTCGTGGGCCTCTTTGGTGTTCACGGCGGGTCGCCAGAAGTAGCGGGCGTCGTCGACCTGCTCGCCGTAGGTGTGCAGGACCGAGCGCTCGTACAGGTTGAACATGTGCCCGCCCACGATGGTGGGCGTCCGCGTGAAGTCCGCGAAGCTAACCGCGCGCAGGATGCCTTCGGTTTCGATGCTGACATCGTCATCGAGCAGCATGACGTACTTGCTGCGCCCATCCTTCAGCGTCTCGTCCATGCCGCGCGAGAAGCCACCGGAGCCGCCGATATTGCCCTGCTCGATGATCTTGAGCCGGTCCCCGAGAATCGCCGCCTGCTCCTCGAACTGCGGCTGGGCGCGGACCTTGTCGGTCCCCTGGTCCACCAGGATGAAGCGGTCCAGGATCTTGACGACGTCGGCGTCCCCGGCCAGCGTGCCGATGTGGCGCAGCGCGTAGTCGGGCCGGTTGAAGGTGGTCACGGCGATGGAGAGGGTGCCGGGCACGAACCCTTCGGGTTCGCGGACGGACCACCCGGCACTCCTGAGGGTTACCGGGGTGCCGTGGGCCACGAGGTCGAACCAGTACCAGCCGCCGTCGACGAACGACTTCAACGGCAGGTCAAAGGTGACTTCTCCGCCTTGCGAGGCGTGGGTGCTGTCCACCCGGTTCGCCGTGCCACGGGGGCTGGAACGGTAGACGATGACCGTTGCCTCGGCGTCGACGTCGACCGTCAGCCGTACCGTCTCCACAGCGGTGTGGTTCCGCCAGTAGCTGGCGGGGAACGCGTTGAAATAGGTTCCCAGCGAAACCCTCCGGAACTCCGGCAGCGTCATGCTGTTGCGGCCGGTGATGAAGCCGGAGTGCTGGGGCGAGGTAGCCGGAACCGTCGGGGGCGCCGAGATCCGACCCCGCCGGAGGGCGCGCTTGGACAGCTGCACCACGCGCTGGACCGGGTTGAAATCGACGTACAGCGGAAGGACGTCGGTGTCGCCGTCGACCGGCAGCACGACGCGGTGGACAGTCCGGAAGGGGCGCTGGTCTTCAGCCCGTGTCGATGCGTCCACGGCTACGCTCATGCGTCCACTCCTCCGCTTTCAATCTTGGCGCCGGCCTCGAAGTGCGGGCGGATTTTGTTCTCGAACATGGTCAGGGCGGAACCGATGGCCATGTGCATGTCCAGGTACTTGTAGGTGCCCAGGCGCCCGCCGAAGAGCACGTCCCGCTCGGCGGCCGCGAGGTCGCGGTACTTGAGCAGCCGTTCGCGGTCGGCGGCGGTGTTGATCGGGTAGTAGGGCTCGTCGCCCTTCTCGGCCGCGCGGGAGAACTCACGCATGATGACGGTCTTTTCCGTCTGGTACTCGCGCTCGGGGTGGAAGTGGCGCGGCTCGATGATGCGGGTGTAGGCGACGTCGTCGTCGTTGTAGTTCACCACGGAGGTGCCCTGGAAATCCCCGACGTCGAGCACTTCCTCTTCGAAGTCGATGGTGCGCCAGGAGAGGTCGCCCTCGGCGTAGTCGAAGTAGCGGTCCACCGGTCCGGTGTAGACGACCGGGATGTTGCCGACGACCTTGTCCTTGCTGTACTCGTGCGACTCATCGAAGAAGTCGGTGTTGAGCCGGACCTCGATGTTCGGGTGCTCTGCCATCTTCTCGATCCACGCGGTGTAGCCGTTCGTCGGCAGGCCCTCGTACTTATCGTTGAAGTAGCGGTTGTCGTAGTTGTAACGCACCGGGAGCCGGGAAATGATGCCCGCGGGCAGGTCCTTGGGATCCGTCTGCCACTGCTTGCCGGTGTAGTGCTTGATGAACGCTTCGTAGAGCGGCCGGCCGATCAGCTGGATGCCCTTGTCGTTCAGGTTCTGCGGGTCGGTGCCCGCGAGCTCTCCGGCCTGTTCCTTGATCAGGTCCTGGGCCTGGCCCGGGGTCAGGTTCGCACGGAAGAACTGGTTGATGGTGGCCAGGTTGATGGGCAGGGAGTAGACCTCGCCCTTGTGGACGCCGTAGACCTTGTGCACGTAGTTGGTGAACGTCGTGAAGCGGTTGACGTACTCCCAGACGCGTTCGTTGGAGGTGTGGAAGAGGTGGGCGCCGTACCGGTGGACTTCGATCCCGGTCTGCTCCTCCTTTTCGCTGTAGGCATTGCCGCCGATGTGGTGGCGGCGGTCGATAACGACGACCTTCAAGCCCAGCTCAGTGGCGGCCTGTTCTGCGATTGTCAGGCCGAAAAAGCCCGACCCTACGATGACGAGGTCAGCGGTCACAAAATCTCCTGGTTCGAATGTGGGCAGCGCAACGTTGTGCATTGTCTGCTGCTCTAGACTACCGAGGCTTTTGCCGGAGCCACGAATCGCGGCGCCCGCCACGGTGTGCCGCCGGAGCTGTCCGGTCCCGAGCCGCACCTGGTTGCCCCCGGCGGGTCTTTTCCACATCGGACCCTTTTCCACATGGCCGGATTCGATGGCCTGCCGGCCCGGGGCCCTTCCCTAGCGTGGGTTTAGCGCGCGTCCCAGCGCCTGACCGCAGGAAGGAGGCTCCCGGTGTTGCTGCAGTGCACCCTGGTCCGTGGACCCGTCGCGGCACAGCCGGGGATGCCCGTGGAACTGTCCATCGAACTGCCGGCGGGCTGCCCCGGCGCAGAACTGGAGTCAGCGCTGGCCCGGAAGTACGGCACTGTCAGGCTGACGGTGGACGGCTCTCCTCTCGATGCCCTGACCGCCGGCAACGCCCCGCTGGTCAACGGCGCCGTCCTGATCGACGGCGCCGGTGCAGGTCCGGCCTCCGACGGCGGATCCGTCTCCGGCGCGGCCTTACTGCTGGCTGTGCTCAGCGGACCAGGCGCCGGGACGGTACTTCAGCTGCGCCGGGGCCGCTACCTCTTGGGCCGCGCCGGCACGGAACTCGTGCTTCCCGATCCCGAACTGTCCCGCGAACACGCCCGGCTGGAGGTTACCGATTCCGCGGTCACCCTGGTCGATCTGGGCAGCGCCAACGGAACCACCGTTGACGGCCGTCCGGTGAAGAGCGGCCGGGTCACGAGCGACTCCGTCATCGGCTGCGGCCAGTCCACCCTGGGCCTGGTGTTCCGCGGCGGGCGCGCCGGGCGGTGCGGCGACGGGGCCGGAGGTGCCGGGGCCGGAAGTGCCGAGGCCGGCACTGACACGACGGAAGCACTGCGGATCCCCAATCCGGGCTCCCCGGCCAACCGCGCCGTGCTTCTCCTCACCGCGGTCCTGCCCTTGGCCGTGGGCGCCGCACTGGCCGTCGCCACTGGCATGTGGATGTTCCTGGCATTTTCCGCGGTTTCGGGAGTGGCCGTGCTGGTACCGGCACTGTCCGGCCGAAGACGGCGCCGTGAGCTGAAGGCGGCCGTAGCGACCGCGGCGGACGCAGACCGCGATCGACGACGCCGGGCTGCGCCGTCTGCCGCCGCTCTGGTCACCGACGCCGGGCCGCCGGAGTCCAGAGGTGCAGCGGAGGTTGAACCCGGGCCCGTGTGGCTGCGGCTCGGGCTGGCCCCGGGGAGGGCGAGAATCCTGTTAGACCCGGACGATCCCGGGTTCAGCGCCCCGCCCGTGGGCCCCGTCCCCGTGTGCCTGGACCCGTCGGCCCCGACCGAACTCCGGGGCCCGGCAGACTCCCTCGCGGGGCTGATCCGCTTCCTGGTCATGCAGCTTGCGAGCTACCCCCGGGCAGGCCGAACCCGGGTGCTGCTGCATGGCCCGGCGGCGTCCCTGCCCCTGGCGGCCCGCTTCCTGGCGCGGGTTTCCCTGTCCGCCAGTGATTCAATGACCGCCGCGCACCTTGCCGCCGGCCCCGGCCCAGACTGTGACCGCGGCGTGCTGATCATTGTCGCGGACACCGGAGGCGCCTCGGCGCTCTGCGCTGCGGCAACTCCGAACGGCTGGCAAGTACTCTGCTGTTCCGCTGCTGAGCAGACCGGTGCCGGCCGCCAGTCAGTCGTGCTCGGCGAGCGCCGAGCCTTTCTCTTCTCTGGCACCGCGAAAACCGCCTTTGCCCCCGACCTTGTTCCGGAAGACGTCTTTGACCGCTTCTGCCGGAACCGGCGCCAGCATGAATCCGCCACAGACAGCGAAACTGGGCAGATCCCGGACGATTGCCGCCTGGCCGACTTCCTGCCGCTCTCGGCCGCGGATGTGAAACAGCGTTGGGAATCCGTGGGCCGGTCGCTGATGCGGGGGCTGTCCGTTCCTGTTGGCCGCGCGGCATCCGGGCCGCTCCACGTGGACCTGCAGGCGGACGGCCCCCACCTGCTCGTGGCGGGAACCACGGGCTCCGGAAAATCTGAGTTCCTGAGGACTCTGGTGGCCGGGCTGGCGGCCAGCTACCCGCCGGACCTGGTTAACCTGCTGTTTGTCGATTTCAAGGGCGGCTCCGGGCTAGGGCCGTTGACCGGGCTGCCGCATTGCGTCGGCATGCTGACCGATTTGTCGAGCCACGAAGTGGAGCGCACTCTCGCCTCGCTCCGCGCCGAGGTCCGCCACCGGGAGGAGTTGCTGGCCGCGGGCGGCGTGCCTGACCTCACCGCCTACCAGGCACACGCCCTCGATACCGCCCAGGCGCCAGCACTGCCGGCGCTGCCCCATCTGGTCCTGGTGATCGACGAATTCCGGATGCTGGTGGAGGAGGCGCCCGCCGCGCTAAGGGAGCTCATGCGGATCGCAACCATCGGACGCTCTTTGGGGATCCACCTCGTAATGGCCACGCAGCGGCCGCAGGGGGCGCTCAACGCGGACATCCGAGCCAACGTCACAAGCAGCATCGTCCTGAGGGTCCAGTCGGAGCTCGAGTCTTCCGACGTCATGAACTCGCGGCTCGCCGCCGCCATTCCGCTGGGGAGTCCGGGGCGCGCCTACCTCGTGCGCGGAAGCGGGAGACCCGAGGAATTCCAGACCGCCGCCCTCGCGGCCCCCTCGCCCCCTGCGGGCACCGTCGTGACGGTCACGGAAGCCGCGACCCTGCTGCAGCGGAGACCCGCTGGCCTCCAGCCCCGCACGGATCGGGCCGTTGCTCCCAACCCGCAGCAGGACGTTTCTCGCCTGGTGCGCCTGACATCACGGCTGTGGGCGGAGGACGGCGGCGCGCTCCCCCGGCGCCCGATAGCGGAGCCGCTGGCGGGATCGCTGCCGCTTCCCCGCCACGCGGCCGGCCCCGCCGCCGCGGGGCCCGCGCGCGGGCTGCTGCTGGGGATGCTTGACGTGCCGGAAGAGCAGCGACTTCGTGAGCTCCGCTGGTGTCCGCTCGGCCATGGCCATCTGGCCCTCGTCGGCGGCGCCCGGGGCGGGACGCCGGCCGGGCCGGCAGGTGCCCTGAGTCTCACAGTGGACCGGCTGTTGGACAGCGCGGCCGAATCGCACCTGTATATCCTCGATGCGGATGGCTCCCTCCGCGGTGCAGCCGCCTCGCCCAGAGTCGGCGCATGGACAGGCGCCCACGAGCTGCGTCGGGCTGTCCGGGTACTCGAACGGCTGGGCGAGGAGATCCGCAACAGGCTGGCCGCTCCCCGAACAGCGGACACCCCGGCGCTGGTTCTTGTACTGAACAACTGGGGGTCGTGGGTATCAGCATTCCGGGCCGACCCTCTGGCCTGGGCCGAGGACATCGTCCACGACATCATCCGCGACGGCCCCGCGGCGGGCATTGCGGCCGTCGTATCCGGCGAGCGCGAACTCGTGGCCGCGCGGTTCTTCGCTGCGCTTCCCAACCGCATCTTCTTCCCCGCCGGGTCGACAGAGGAAACCCGGCACGGCTGGCCGCGACTGCCGGATATTCCGTCGATCCCCGGCAGGGTGGCCGTCGCCGGTCCCTTCGCCGAAGCCTCCCCGCACGCAGCCCAGCTCTACGGGCCGGCGGATGCAACATCCAGGCCGCGCACCACCGTGCCTCTAAGCGAGCGCCCCACGGCCCGGCCGTTCCGCGTCGAGCCGCTTCCGGCAAGAGTGACCGTCGCCGAGGTCCGGGCCCGAATCGGCCCGGAGTCTCCGCAGCAGGCACCCCCGGCAAAAGGCGTCCGGCTCTGGATCGGCGTGGGCGGGGACGAACTCGAACCGGTCGGTGTTCCGCTGCCACCGGCCAGCGTTCTTGCCGTCCTCGGCGGACCGGCTTCGGGGAAAACGTCCCTTGTCCGGGCGTTGCCGGATCTCAATCCCTTCGCGGACTGGCTGCCGCCCGCGGTGGGAAGCGATCCGGCCCGGCAGTGGTCCGCCGTCCTGGAGCGGGCGCGCACCGGACAGCTCGACCACGCGGCCATCGTGGTGGTTGATGACGCGGATCTCCTGGGCCTGGACGCCAACCTGCGGCTGTCGGAGCTCAACTCCTTGGGCTGGACGGTCGTGCTGACCGCGGGCTACAGTCCCGCGATCCAGCAGCGCGTGCCGCTAACGCTCCAGGCCCGCGGCCAGGGCAGCGGGATCCTGATCGGTCCCCGGAAACTGATGGACGGCGACCTTCTCGGTGTCCGGTTCGAACCGGAGCCCAGCCCGCCGCCCGGCCGCGCCCTTGTCGTGGTGAATGGCCGGACCTCGGCCGTGCAGCTGGCGGTCGCGGAACCGCCGTAGGCCGGACTTGCGTCTGTCCCGCGCGCCTACAGGGCCCGGCTTGAACCGCCCGGCCGGGACGCGAACGCAATGACCCGCTTGTCGAACAGCAGCACGATGGCCAGGGCCGCCGGCAGCAGCATGGCGAGTCCGGCCAGGGGGTAACCGCCGGTGAGGGTCGGGAAGCCGATGGTGAGCATGAACAGCTGGGCCACCAGCGCTCCGGCCCTGGGCCAGCGGTACCCGCGGAAGAGGAAATGGCTCACGGCAAAAAGCCATGCCGAGAACGCCAGCAGCAGACCGAGGGTGAAGACCGCGCCCCAGAAGGACAGGACGGGTGCACCGGTCAGCAGCTGGAATCCGTACCAGCCTGCGGCCACCAGCAGCGCCGCGGCCTCCAGGGCTGTGACGACCGATACGACGGTGATGCCGGCAGGTCTGACGGCGGGAGCCGGCACCGGGCCGCCTGCCTCTGGACCGCCGGGCTGCGGGTCAGCGGGATCTGCGGGGTTCACTGGGGGTCTTGACACACTGGCACCCTACCGGACATAGTCAAACAGAATTGGGGGTTCCGCCAGGCAATGTGACGCATCGCTCACGATTTGGCGGCATTTGTTCGGCAAATACCCCTTGTTTACACAGCGTTAACATGACACGCTTAATCCAGATGACCGAGGGGGCCCACAGGGCCCCTTTCTTATGAAGCCTCTAGTGAATAATTTCACAAGAGGCATTTAACGAATTCCCAGGAATGGAGTTACTGATCAGCATGGATTGGCGTAACCGCGCAGCGTGCCTTGACAAGGACCCGGAGCTGTTCTTCCCCGTCGGAAACACCGGCCCCGCCCTCCTGCAGATCGAGGAAGCAAAAAGCGTCTGCCGGCGCTGCCCCGTTGTGGACACTTGCCTCCAGTGGGCCCTCGAATCGGGCCAGGACGCGGGCGTCTGGGGCGGCATGAGCGAAGACGAACGCCGCGCCCTGAAGCGCCGCGCGGCCCGCGCCCGCCGCGCCTCCTGATTTTCAGCCTTCGGGCGACCCAATCAGCAGTGGCCTCGGACCGACTGGTCCGAGGCCACTGCTTGTTTAAACGCCGCGTCGTGGCTGCCTTTAGCGTGTGGCGAGGCTCAAGACCACCTGCACTGCGGTTCCGCCGCCCTCCCGCGGCTTCCATTGGATGCTGCCGCCGAGCTCGCTCGTCACGAGGGTGCGCACAATCTGCAGCCCCAGGCCTTCGGTGTAGGAGCCGGCCGGCAGCCCGACGCCGTCGTCCGCCACCGTCACGGTGAGCAGTTCGTCACCGTCCTCGCTCTCGGAGCGGTCGGCGATCAGCCAGACCGTCCCGGCCCTGCCCTCGAGCCCGTGCTCGACGGCGTTGGTCACGAGTTCGTTGATGACGAGGGCCAGCGGCGTCGCGAAGTCGCTCGGCAGCTCCCCGAACAGCCCGGAACGCTGGGTCTTCACTTGCTGCGAGGGCGAGGCAACCTCGGCTGACAGGCGGAACTGGCGCCCGATCAGCTCATCGAAGTCGACGCTCTGGGTCAGGCCCTGCGACAGCGTTTCGTGGACCAGGGCGATGGTCGCGACCCGCCGCATGGCCTGTTCGAGTCCCTGTTTGGCCTCGTCGCTGACCATCCGGCGCGACTGCATGCGCAGCAGCGCCGCCACGGTCTGCAGGTTGTTCTTGACCCGGTGGTGGATCTCGCGGATGGTGGCGTCCTTCGTGACGAGTTCCATTTCCCGCCGGCGCAGCTCCGAGACATCGCGGCAGAGCACCAGCGCCCCGAAGCGCTGCTGTTCGTCCCGCAGCGGGATGGCCCGGAGCGAAAGGCTGACGCCGCGGGACTCGATCTCGCTGCGCCACGGCATTCGCCCAGTCACCACCAGCGGCAGGGTCTCGTCGACCATGCGGCGGTCCCGCAGCAGCCCTGCCGTGACTTCGGCCAGTGACCGGCCCTCCAGCGATTCGCCGTCGCCGAGCCGGCGGAAGGCGGAGACGCCGTTGGGGCTCGCGTACTGCACGATCCCCTCGGCGTCGAGCCGGATTAGGCCGTCGCCGACGCGCGGGGCGCCCCGGCGCGATCCGGTGGGCGAGGCAAAGTCCGGCCAGAGTCCCAGGGTGCCCATCCGCAGCAGGTCGTAGGCGCACTGCCGGTAGGTCAGTTCCAGCCGCGACGGCATCCGGGAGCTGGAGAGGTCCATATGCGAGGTGACGATCGCGAGCGTCCGGCCGTTGCGGACCATCGGCACGGCCTCGACCCGCATTGCCATGTCGCTGCTCCAGTTGGTCTCGTTGGAGCGTTCGATGGTGCGGCTTTCCCAGGCTTTGTCCACAAGCCGTTTCAGGTCCGAACGGATCCCCTCCCCCACGAAGTCGGCGTGGAACACCGTATGCGTGGTGGAGGGGCGCACGTGGGCCAGCGCCACGTAGCCAAGTTCGGGGTGCGGGAACCACAAGGCAAGGTCGGCGAAGGCAAGGTCGGCGACCATCTGCCAGTCCCCCACGAGCAGATGCAGCCACTCGGCATCCCCCGGCCCGAAATCAGCATGCTCCCTGATAGGGTCCGTAAAGATTGCCACAGCACCTCCATTTGCGACGCGGGGCCGGCAGACCCTAGCGTCGGACGATTGACCTCAAGAGCCTCAATGCTACCGAGAGCGAGGCCATGTCATCGGCCTCGAGGGCGTTCACCTCGTCGAACATGCTCTTCGCCCGCCCAAGTTGCTCCACATTCTGGCTTTCCCAGGCCACCAGCCGCTCTTCCGCCGGCATATCCGCCGACGTCGCCTCCAGGACCGCCGTCGTCATATCCGAGACGGTCGAGTAGAGGTCGTCGCGGAGGGCCGCACGGGCCAGGGCCTGCCAGCGGTCCTTCCTCGGCAGCTTGGTGATGCGCTCGAGCAGCGAATCGGCGTGGAACCGGTTGAAGACCGTGTAGTAGACGTGCGCGATGTTCTCCACCGGCTCCGGGCTGACGTGCACAATCTTGGCGATGTCCAGCAGCACGAAGCTTTCGAACAGCTCCGCCCAGCGGTGCGCCAGGTCCTCGGGAAGCTCCCAGCTGCGGGCCTTTTCGAGCCACTGCGACACCCGCTCGCGGTCATCGCCGCGCAGGTAGTCCAGCAGCCGGGCCCGCATCGGATCCATCAGCGGCTTGAACTCCGCCACAATCTCCGCGATCGGCCGCGCGGCGTTGCCCTGGCTCAGCACCCAGCGGACGGCACGGTCCAGGAGCCGGCGGATGTCCAGGTGGACGGTGCTCCAGTGCTCGGTCGGGAACGACGCCGGCAGCTCGTTGAGTTCGGCCACCATGATGTCCAGCTCGTAGACCTCGCGGAGTGCGACGAACGCCTTGGCGATGGCCGACTGGGTGGCTGAGGTCTCCTCCATGGCGCGGAACGCGAACGTGATGCCGCCCAGGTTGATCATGTCGTTCGCGACGACTGTCGCGATGATTTCCCGGCGCAGCGGGTGGGTATCGAGTTCGGCGTCGAACCGTTCCCGCAGCTGCTTCGGGAAGTAGGCGCGGAGCGTCTCGCGGAACCACGGGTCTTGCGCGAGGTCGCTGTCGCGCAGCGCCGTCGCGAGTTCGATCTTGGCGTAGGCGGCCAGCACGGAGAGTTCCGGGGAGGTCAGTCCCTGGCCCTGTTCGAGCCGCTCACGCAGCGTCTCGGTGGTCGGCAGCGCCTCGAGTTCACGCTTGAGGTCGGCCGATTTCTCCAGCCAGTCCATCAGCCGCTCGTAGCTGGGGCTCCACTCGGCGACCCGCATGCGGTCGTTGAGCAGCAGGATGTTCTGGTCGATGTTGTCCTCGAGCACCAGGCGGCCGACTTCGTCGGTCATCGAGGCGAGGAACTCCGCACGTTCGGCCGGATCCAGCTTGCCGGCGGCCACCATGCGGTCCACGAAGATCTTGATATTGACCTCGTGGTCCGAGCAGTCCACGCCGGCCGAGTTGTCGATGGCGTCCGTGTTGAGGATGACGCCCTGCAGTGCGGCCTCGATCCGGCCGCGCTGGGTCATGCCCAGGTTGCCGCCTTCACCGACCACCTTCACCCGCAGTTCGCGGCCATCGACGCGGATGGCGTCATTGGCCTTGTCGCCGACCTCGGCGTTGGTCTCGGTGCTCGCCTTGACGTAGGTCCCGATGCCGCCGTTGTAGAGCAGGTCGGCCGGGGCCAGCAGGATCGCCCGGAGCAGTTCCGGCGGGCTGAGCCGGGTGGTGCCTTCCGGCAGCCCCAGCGCGGCCCGGACCTGCTCGGAGACGGGAATCGACTTAGCCTGGCGGGCGAACACGCCGCCGCCTTCGCTGATCAGGGACTTGTCATAGTCGTCCCAGGAGGAGCGGGGCAGCTCGAAGAGCCGCTGCCGCTCCGTAAAGGAGGCTGCCTCGTCCGGGTTCGGGTCCAGGAAGATGTGCCGGTGGTCGAACGCGGCGAGCAGCCGGATGTGCCGCGAGAGCAACATGCCGTTGCCGAAAACGTCGCCGGACATGTCGCCGACGCCGACGACCGTGAACGGCTCTGCCTGCGTGTCCAGGTCCAGCTCGCTGAAGTGCCGCTTGACCGATTCCCAGGCGCCGCGGGCGGTGATGCCCATGGCCTTGTGGTCGTAGCCGACGGAGCCGCCGGAAGCGAAGGCGTCGCCGAGCCAGAAGCCGTATTCGGCGGAAAGGCTGTTGGCGATGTCGGAGAACGAGGCGGTGCCCTTGTCGGCCGCGACCACGAGGTAGGAATCGTCGCCGTCGTGCCGCACGACGTCGGCCGGGGGCACCAGCCTCTCGCCCTCCGGGGTGGTGACCAGGTTGTCGGTCAGGTCCAGCAGCCCGCGGATGAAGGTCTTG
The DNA here is from genome assembly GCF_052113385.1 of Arthrobacter sp. YAF16. NCBI lineage: Bacteria > Bacillati > Actinomycetota > Actinomycetes > Micrococcales > Micrococcaceae > Arthrobacter > Arthrobacter sp. YAF16. The sequence continues at coordinate 892,936 of NZ_JBFRDC010000001.1, read as the reverse complement.
TAGCTTTCGACGCCCTCAGCCATCCAGGCGCTGCGGTCCGCCGCGGGGTCCGGAAGCTGCTTGGCGTAGAAGCCGCCCTTCGCGCCGGTCGGAACGATCACGGCGTTCTTGACGGTTTGTGCCTTCACCAGGCCCAGGATTTCGGTGCGGAAGTCTTCCCGGCGGTCCGACCAGCGGAGTCCGCCGCGCGCCACCTTGCCGAAGCGCAGGTGCACGCCCTCGACCCGGGGCGAGTAGACCCAGATCTCGAACATCGGCCGCGGGAACGGCAGGCCGTCAATGCCGGAGGGGTCCAGCTTGAAGCTGACGTGCGTCTTGTTCTGGTAGAAGTTGGTCCGGAGCGTGGCCTGGATCAGGTTCTTGAAGGTGCGCAGCACCCGGTCGGCGTCGAGCGTGGCCACCTGCTCGATGGCCGTGTCGAGCCCGGCGCGGACCTGGTCCTGGCGCTGTTCGCGTTCGCCGTCGGGCAGCGCGGGGTCGAAGCGCGCGGCGAAGAGCGCGTTCAGGCCCCGGGCCACGTCCGGGTTGGCCAGCAGCGTGTCGGCCATGAATTCGAAGGAGTTGGTGTTGCCCATCTGCCGCATGTACTTGGCGTAGGCGCGCAGCACGATGACCTGGCGCCAGTGCATGCCTTCGCGCAGCACCAGGCGGTCGAAACTGTCCGATTCCACCACGCCGGACACTGCCGCGCCGAAGGACTCGCCCAGCAAGGCTCCGGTGCGCTCCGGGTCCACCCCGGCCGGGTATTTCAGGCCAAGGTCGTAGAGGAAGAAGTCGCGGTGGTCGGCCGTTTCGATCTCAAAGGGGCGTTCGTCCAGGACCTCAAGGCCGAGGTTGTGGAAGTACGGCAGGATCTGGCTCAGGCTCTTGGGCTCGAGCATGTACAGCTTGACGCGGGCGTCCTCCTCGAGGGTGGCGCCGGCACCGTGCGGAAGGTACACGTGCACGCCCGGCCGCTCCCCGCCCGGCTCGCCGGTGCGCTCGGCGGCGCCGTACTTCTCGAAGCGGGCGATGTCCTCGAGCGCGTCCTCGACTTCGTAGTCGACGCGGTAGCTGGCCGGGAACGCCTCGGCCCAGACGGCGGCGAGTTCCTTGGCTCCGTTCTCGCCGTCGGCGCCGGCCCTGGCGCGCAGGACCTCGGTGATGCCTTCGCTCCAGGACCGGGCGGCGCGGACCAGGCGCTTTTCCAGTTCGTCGCTGTTGACGTGGCTGACGTCCGCATCCTTGGGCAGCCGGATCCGGAAGAACAACCGGGCCAGGGCGGATTCGGTCATCCGCGCCTCATAGTCGATCGACACGGCGTCGAACGTCTCCCGCAGTTCCTTCTCGATGCGCAGCCGGACGTTGGTGGTGTACCGGTCCCGGGGCAGGTAGACGAGGGCAGACATGAACCGGCCGTAGATGTCCGGGCGCAGGAACAGCCGGGTCCGGCGGCGTTCCTGCAGGCGCTGGATGCCGGTGGTGATGGCGGCGAGGTCCGGGATTTCGATCTGGAAGAGCTCATCGCGCGGATAGGTCTCAAGGATGCCGAGCAGGTCCTTGCCCGAGTGGGAGTCCGGCGGGAAGCCGGCGTCGCGCAGCACGGCGTCGACCTTTTCACGGACGACCGGGATATCCCGGACGGAACCGGCGTAGGCGGTCGTGGCAAACAGGCCGATGAAACGCCGTTCGCCGTTGACGTTGCCGGCGGCGTCAAAGCTCTTCACGCCGATGTAGTCGAGGTACGCCGAGCGGTGAACGGTGGAGCGGGAGTTGGCCTTGGTGATTACCAGTGCCCTCTTCTCGCGCGCCTTCTTCCGGCCCGTTTCGGTCAGGTGCTGGATCTGGTGGCGGGTGTCGGCGCCGTTGCGCAATAGGCCGAGCCCGCTGTCCTCCCGCAGTTCCAGCACATCCTCGCCGGATTCATTCTTCAGGTCGTATTCGCGGTAGCCGAGGAAGGTGAAGTTGCCGTCGTCCAGCCAACGGAGCAGTTCCTGGGCCTGGCGCAGTTCGGCGATCTGCGCAGCCTGCGCCACCTTGTCGAGGTCGTCGGAAATCTCGTGCGCCTTGTTGCGCATCTTCGGCCAGTCTTCGACCGCCGCACGGACGTCGCCGAGCACCCGGGAGAGGCCCTCGATCAGCTGCTCCCGCTTGGCGTCGTCGACCCGTTCGATTTCGACGGCGATCCAGGACTCCATGTGCGAGGCGTTGTCCCCCTGGGCGATCAGGTGGGACAGGTTGGGCATCGCCGCTGTGTCGCCGCTGGAGATGCCCAGGTGCGAGGGGACCCGGGCCACCTTGACCAGCCGGCCGGTCTCGCGGTTGCGGGTGACGACGAAAAGCGGGTGGATTACGAGGTGGATCGGGGACTTCTGCCGGACCAGCTCGGTGTTGACGGAGTCCACGAGGAATGGCATGTCGTCGGTGACGATGTAGACGACGCTGGACTCAGCCTCGTCGGAGATCGAAATGTTCGCCACGCCGGGCTGCCGGGTTGCGGCCACCTGCAGGTGCGTTTGTGACCGTGCGGTCAGGACGTCATCGCCGTAGGCGCGGGCATCCTCCTCGGCGAGATGTTCGTAGTAGTCCCCGAAGTACCCTTCGCTGGCACCGATCGAAACGGGTTGATCCTCCACGCTGGACCCAGACGACATCGACAAACGCCTCCATCAAAAAGTTCACGGCCGCACCGTTGCAGCCCTCATGGCGAGCCTAGTCTTTTAGCCGGGGCTTTGCTGTGGAAGAAAGGACAGAGGATTTAAGATTTTGCTGGGCAGGTGCACAAACCAAGCTCCGGATGGCCCGGCGGAGGGTGGAATCCGGTGCGCTCTCGAGCAGCAACGAGCCAGCCAGCAGGGCGGCGTCACAGGCCGCCGGATCCGCCGGGAGGAAGGCTTCCAGCGGTACGGTCGGGCCGTAGCGCGCCCAAGCCTCACGAAGCTGGCGTTCCGGGGAACGGCCGACGGCGGAGGCGCGCACCTTGTTCAGGACCACGCGGGGACGCGCCTGCGGGACGGCGGCGTCCAGCTCGACCAGTCCGCGCACCAGCCGTGGCACTCCGACCGGGTCGGCGGCGCCGATGGCATAGACGGTGTCGGCCATTTCGAGGCTTCGCAGGGTGGCCGCGTTCCGGCGCGGCGCCATCGAGTCAAAGCTGAGTTCCTCGTCCGCCTCCAGGCAGAAGCCGGCGTCGATCACCGTGACCTCGGCGATCTCCCGGGCCCGCTCGTAGACCAGCGCGAGTGCCGCCGCCCGAAGTTCGGTCCAGCGGTCGGCTCGGGTAATGCCGGTCAGCACCCGGAACGTTCCAGCGCGGGTGGATACCGGGACGGCGATTTGGCGCAACGCTTCGCCGTCGAGCAGGCCCTGGTCGGCCAGCCGGCAGGCCTGCGCAAGTCCGGCCGCCTCGTCCAGCAGCCCCAACACCGCCGCGACGCTGGCGCCATAGCTGTCGGCGTCGACCAGCAGGACGGACTTTCCCTCCGCTGCCAGTTCGCCGGCCATATTGGCGGCCGTCAGCGTCCGACCGGGCGATCCGGCGGGACCCCAGACGACGATAATTCTCCCCGTTCCCGTTGCAGTTCCCGCTTCCCCGGCGCCGGGCCCGGGGCCAGCCCGCTCCGCCCCGGCCCCGCCGTCCAGAGTGCGGTCCGGGCCCGCCTGCGTGTGAAGGGCCGCGGAAGGGTCGGCCAAGCCGCTTGCCGGCGGACCGGGCCGCGCACCGGCAAGTTCCGCCACCGCGCCCGCGATCAGGGCGGCGAGCGCGGCTGCCTCCACCCCGGAAACCTCCGGGGTAACGCCGATCCCCCGAAGCCTGGCCGATTCCTCCGGGCTGTCGGTCAGCGCCACCACGGCGACTCCCACGGCGGACAGGCGGTCGACCAGCGAGGCGGTAAGCTCGCCGGTCCCCTCGGCGACGACGGCGGCCCGCGCCAGGCCGGTCTGGCAGGCGGCCAGCAGTTCGGCGAGCTCACTGCAGCGCCGGACGACGGACACCGGGCCATGGAGCCGCTCCAGCCCGCCGACCAGGTCGTCCCGGGTCCGGCCCACCGTCACCACCGGAATGCCCATCAGGGCGCGCCTCCCGGATTCCAGACCACGGAGATCTTTGCCTTGTTGGCCTGTGCCCCCAGCAGTTTGGGCATCTGCCCGTCCGACACGAGGACCATCACCACAGTGGACCGCTGTGACCCCAGGGCGGTGCTTCCCGGGGTGAGCTGCGCAATCTCGGCCCCCGGCAGCAGCAGCGTCGGCTCGCTGAAACCGTTGCGGGTATCCGGCAGCGCCACCCAGACATCCACGCGGGAGCCCGCCACCGCCTGCGGCGGCAGCGCCTCCTCAACGGAGATGGCGACCGGCTTGCGGTCCAGGGCGTCCAGCCTGCCGAAGCTTTCGCGCGGCAGGAGCTGGTCCTTGCCGATGCGCTGGACGGCGACCAGGCCGCTGTCCATGCCGGACTCCGGAGTGAGGTACTGCGGCTCGACGTCGCCCAGCCGGACCTTGACCCGGTGCAGCTTGTCCGGAGAGACCTTCTCCCCGACCGCAATCGGCTCGCTGGCGGCGTAGGCCTCGGTGGTCTGGTCCGCTGCCGCCACGAGTGACACAACGCCGACTACGGAGGCCAGCACCAGCAGGATGCCCACGAGGAGCCGCGGGTCCTTCCACGAGGGCCGCTTTAACCGGGCGCCGCCGGCTACCGTGCTCACACTCATGCGTCCTGCTCCCCCTGTAGTCGCAGCCCGGGCCGCGGGCGCCGGACACCCCTATTCTCACGAATTGGCGGCCCTGCGGGAAGACACCTAAGCAAACAGCAGCAAATTGTGGATAACGCCCCCAAACGCCAGCACCGGTGGCAAAATGGTGCCATGCCCCGATTCCTGACGCTCGCAGATGTTGCCGAGCAGCTCCAGATCAACTCCCCCGCCGCCTACGCGCTGGTTCGCAGCGGCCAGCTCAAGGCCATCCAGGTGGGCGGACGGGGCCAGTGGCGGGTCGAGGAAACCATGCTCGAGCAGTACATCCAGGAGCGCTACGCGGAGGCAAGCCGCATGATCGAGGAGGCCAAGGCCAAGGGCCACTGAGCCGCCCCTAGCTGTCGGCGCCCCGGACCGACCTGATCCCTGCGAGTGCGCCAAAGGGAACCGTGGCCACGCCGCTGACATTCGCAGGCCGACGCTCCTCCCCGACAGGGGTGAGCGCGAGGTCAAGGAAGTCGCGGCCGACCCTGTCGATGACGCCGTGCAGGACGGACTCGCCTGCCGCCCCTCGAGACACGACCACGGCCAGGTTGGCGCGGTCCCGTGCCAGTCCCCGCAGGGCACTGGCCAGCCCGAGCCGGTGCCGGGCCCCGTTGCCTGCGACCACCGCCAGCCGGGAGAGGCCGGCGTAGCGCACCGCCGACGCGTAGGGAATCAGGACCTGGTGCCGCTCCTCGTCGAGCACCAGCCACTGGCTGCCCACGTGGCTGAGCGTGCCCTCGTACAAAGTTCCGGAGCCAAGGTGGACGCCGATCCGCAGGCCCAGCGAGCCCCGCAACCGGTCCGCCAGCTCGACGGCGGCCGCATCCACCCGCGCCCGCTCGCCAATTTCGGCGTCCAGGTCCAGGCGTTCGCCGGCAGCCAGTTGCGCCTCCAAGTCTGCAAACAGGGCGTCCCAACGCATGGCGCCAGCGTAGGCGCACCCCCAACGGCGGTCAATCCACATTCTTTGCGCACCCCCTAGACAAACAGCTTCTTTGGGCATCAAACTCACTCCAAGAGCATCAAATGACATCAAACAGCAACAGAAGCCCTCCCGGACGCATTCAGCGAACCGGCCAAGCGGGCAGGACAGCGGCTCGGCCCGCAGAGGAGGCGGTTGTGGACCCAAGAAATTTTTCCGGCGCGGGCCGCCGGCGCGGGCTGGGCGCGGACGCGGCCATGGCCCTCGTCATCCTCCTGCTTGGGGCCTTCCTCGCCGGCTCGGGAGCCCGGCTCGCCCAGCGCCTGCATTCATCGGCGGCGAGGCGTCAATCCCCCTCCTTCGAGGACCAGATCGGGGTTGCCGCCAACACCGCCGGGCTGATCGTCGTCGTCTGGTGGGCGTTGTCCTTCCTGATCGCCTTCGTGGCGGCGCTCCTCGAACGCGAGGGCAGCCGCCGTTCCGCCGAAGCGGCGGGGAAGTTCAGTCCCGCCTTCATGCGCCGGCTGGCGCTGGCCGCCCTCGGGCTCCAACTCGCCACCGCCCCGCTGGCCCACGCAAACCCTGCCCCGGCCGGCCCGGAGACGACCGCCCCTCCCGCCGTTTCCGCCGCATGGATCCCCAGCGGGGCCGAGCTGGCCGCTTTCGCGTCCGGATCCGCCGCTCCCCCTCCGGCCCGTTCTCCTGCGCCGGAGCCTGAGCCTCCTGTCCCCTCCGCTATGCCCCGGAGCCTCGGCCTGGATCCTCACTGGATGCCGGCGCCGCCGCCGGTGGATCCCCGGTCCTTGGCGCCCTCCCCGCGGCGCGCCCCGGAGCCGGCGGGCACGGCGGCGGTCACCGTCCGGGCCGGAGACTCGTTGTGGAGCATCTGCGCGGCGGACCTCGGACCGCTGGCGTCCGACGTCGACATCGCCCTGGCGTGGCCGCGGCTCTACCAGGCCAACCGCGATGTCATCGGCAGCGACCCCGGGCTGCTGCTTCCCGGTCAGGTCCTTCGGATGCCGCCCGCACGCTAAACCAAGCCAACCCGCAATCCCTCCACGACAGCAAAGGAAGTCCCATGAGTCCCATGACCGGTAACCGCGCAGGCACCGCTGTCCCCCTCCCGGTGGCGCCGCCGGGTCCCCGCCCCGTCCCGCTGCATGCTCCCCGCCCGCCTGTGCCAGCCGGTACGGCACCGGTCCTGCGGCTGGTGGACCAGGACCGCGAGGTGTGTGCGATTTGCCGCTCGACCGTGCAGGCCGCCATCGAGGTCCTTGCCGGTACCCGCCCCGCACAGCAGCTGGCCCGCCGGCTCGACGAGCGCTGCCTGGCGGCGCTGCAGCACCGGGCCGCGCTGACCCGCCGCGTGGCTTCGGGCACCTCGCCGACGGCGGGCCGGCTGCACCGGAATCCGTCCGTCCGCTCGGTCCGCGCCTGCCGGGTGTCCGAGGACGTCTATGAGGCCAGCGCCGTCGTGTCCGACGAACTGCGCGTCCGCGCCGTCGCCCTGCGGTTGGAGCGCAGCAGGCTGGTCTGGCGGGTCACCGTTCTGGAGATCGGCTGAGGATCCGCGCCAGGACCCAGGGAAAGGAGGTCACCATAAATGAAGCAGGGCCGGAACTGTCGTTCCGGCCCTGCTTGTGCGCTCTAGTCCTTGCGGCTGAGGCCTAGCGGCGCTTCTTCTTGCTGGCGCGCCGCGGCGACTCCTGGGCCGCGGCCTTCGCCGGGTTGCCGGAACGGCCGGAGGACTTCGCCTCGACCCGGGTCTGGGCCGCGCCGTCCTCGCCCGGCGCCGTGTACTGCAACTGGGCCGGCTTCTCCGGCGCTTCCAGGCCGGCAGCGTGGATCTGCGGCTCGTGGTGCTCCGTGTGCTGGCCCGCGGCGTCGGCCACCACGACGTCCTCCGCCGGGGTCACCTCGACCTCCAGGTTGAACAGGAAGCCGACGCTCTCCTCGCGGATGGCCTCCATCATGGCCTGGAACATGATGAAGCCCTCGCGCTGGTACTCGACCAGCGGATCGCGCTGGGCCATCGCCCGCAGGCCGATGCCTTCCTTGAGGTAATCCATCTCGTACAGGTGTTCCTGCCACTTGCGGCCGATCACGGAGAGCACCACGCGGCGCTCCAGCTCACGCATGCTTTCCGAACCGATCAGCTCTTCGCGGGCCTGGTAAACCAGACGCGCATCGGAGAGGATCTCTTCCTTCAGGAACTCCACCGTAATCCGCGACTTGCCGCCGGCCTCGTCAATCACGTCCCGCGGCGAGAAGCTGACCGGGTACAGGGTCTTCAGGTTGGACCAGAGCAGGTTGAAGTCCCAGTCGTCGCCGGTACCTTCGGCGGTTGCTTCATCGATGAACGCGGTGATCGTGTCCTCGAGGAAGTACTGGACCTTTTCGTGCAGGTCATCGCCTTCCAGGATGCGACGGCGGTCGCCGTAGATTGCCTCGCGCTGGCGGTTCAGGACGTCGTCGTACTTCAGGACGTTCTTGCGCTGTTCGGCGTTGCGGCCTTCCACCTGGCCCTGGGCCGAGGCGATGGCACGCGAGACGAGCTTCGATTCGAGGGCAACGTCGTCCGGCACCGAGCTGTTCATCAGTCGTTCGGCCGCGCCGGAGTTGAACAGCCGCATCAGGTCATCGGTCAGCGACAGGTAGAACCGGGACTCGCCGGGGTCGCCCTGGCGCCCGGACCGGCCGCGCAGCTGGTTGTCGATCCGGCGGGACTCGTGGCGCTCGGTGCCGAGCACGTAGAGTCCGCCGAGGTTGAGGACTTCCTCGTGCTCGTCCTTGACCGACTGCTTGGCGGCCTCGAACGCGGCGGGCCAGGCGGCCTCGTATTCCTCGGAGTTCTCTTCCGGATCGAGCCCGCGCTGGGCGAGTTCGGCGACGGCGGTGAACTCGGCGTTGCCGCCGAGCATGATGTCGGTACCACGTCCGGCCATGTTGGTCGCGACCGTCACGGCGCCCTTGCGGCCGGCCTGCGCCACGATGGACGCTTCCCGGGCGTGATTCTTGGCGTTCAGGACCTCGTGGCGGATGCCTTCCTTGGCCAGCAGCCGGGAGAGGTATTCGCTCTTTTCGACGCTGGTGGTGCCGACCAGGACCGGCTGGCCCTTTTCGTGCCGCTCGGCGATGTCCTTGACCACGGCGTCGAACTTCACGGTCTCGTTCTTGTAGACGAGGTCCGGCTGGTCGATGCGCTGCATGTCCCGGTTGGTGGGGATCGCGACAACGCCGAGCTTGTAGGTGCTCATGAACTCGGCGGCTTCGGTTTCGGCGGTACCGGTCATGCCCGCGAGCTTGTCGTACATGCGGAAGTAGTTCTGCAGCGTGACCGTTGCGAGGGTCTGGTTTTCGGCCTTGATCTCGACGCCTTCTTTGGCTTCGATCGCCTGGTGCATGCCCTCGTTGTAGCGCCGGCCGGCGAGGATGCGGCCGGTGTGCTCGTCCACGATCAGCACTTCGCCGTCGAGGATGACGTAGTCCTTGTCCCGCTTGAACAGTTCCTTCGCCTTGATGGCGTTGTTCAGGAAACCGATCAGCGGGGTGTTCGCGGACTCGTAGAGGTTGTGGATGCCGAGGTAATCCTCGACCTTCTCGATGCCGGCCTCGAGGACGCCGACGGTGCGCTTCTTTTCATCGACCTCGTAGTCGGTCTCGGGCTGGAGGCGCAGCACCACCTTCGCGAACTCGCTGTACCAGCGATTGGTGTCGCCCTGGGCCGGTCCGGAAATGATGAGCGGGGTGCGGGCCTCATCGATGAGGATGGAGTCCACTTCGTCGACGATGGCGAAGTTGTGGCCGCGCTGGACCAGTTCGGACTTGTCCCACGCCATGTTGTCGCGCAGGTAGTCGAAGCCGAATTCGTTGTTGGTGCCGTAGGTGATGTCCGAGGCGTACTGCTCGCGGCGGACGGCGGGGTCCTGGTTGGAGAGGATGCAGCCGCTGCTCAGGCCGAGGAAGCGGTACACGCGGCCCATCAGGTCCGACTGGTACTCGGCGAGGTAGTCGTTGACGGTGATGACGTGGACACCCTTGCCGGTGAGGGCATTGAGGTAGGCCGGAGCGGTGGCCACCAGGGTCTTGCCTTCACCGGTCTTCATTTCGGCGATGTTGCCCAGGTGCAGGGCGGCGCCGCCCATCAGCTGGACGTCGAAGTGGCGCATCCCCAGGGTCCGCGAGGATGCCTCGCGGACGGCGGCGAAGGCCTCCGGCAGCAGGTCGTCGAGCTTCTCCCCGTCGCCGTGGCGGGCGCGGAGACGGTCGGTCTCTTCGCGCAGTTCGGCGTCGGTGAAGGTCTTGAAGGAGCTTTCCAGGGCGTTAATGGAATCGGCATAGTTCCGCAGTTGCCGCAGGGTCTTTTTGTCACCCGTGCGGAGAAGTTTTTCGATTAGTGATGCCACGTGAAATTGCTCCCAGTCTCAAGCTGCCGAATTCCGGCGTGTTTAGTCTACGGGAGAGACGCAGGGCGGGACGCGCCTGTTCCCTCAGAGCGGATGCAGGCCTGCCACGGCCTGCCCGAGCGCCGGCGCCAGGTCCCCCACGGGGGCGACAACGACCCGGTCCAGCTCCAACCACTCTGCCATGAGCTGCAGTTCCTCGGCGAGTTCGACGGCGGTGTCGGCCGGCGCGCCGGGCTCGGCGTGGCTGGCCCGGGCGAGCAGGCTGCCGGTCGCCCGGTCCGCCTTCAGGTCCACGCGGGCCACGATTCCGTCGCGCAGCAGGAAGGGCAGCACGTAGTAGCCGTAGCGGCGTTTGGCCTCGGGGGTGTAGATCTCGATCCGGTAATGGAAGCCGAACAGTTCCTCCAGCCTGCGGCGTTCAAAGACCAACGAATCGAAGGGGCTCAGCAACGCGCGGCCGTTGGCGGCGCGGGGCAACCCGGCGTCGGCGTGCCGGTACAGCGGCCTGTTCCACCCGGCCACCGTCACGGGCTCCAGCCGCCCGGCGTCCACGAGGTGTTCCACCGCAACGGCGGCGGCGCGCAACGGGGTCCTGAAATAGTCCGCGAAGCACCGCACGGTGCCGATCCCGTGCGCCTGGGCTGCGGCGTCGATCAGCCGGATCATGGCGGCCGCGGCATCCGGCTCCCGGCCCGCGGCGGGTGGTCCCGGCGCGGCCGGGACGCTGCCGGCCAGGACCCTCGAGGTCAGCGTATAGCGGCGTTCGAAGGACTCGGTCCGGGACGCGGCCGAGACCAGGCCCTCCTCAAAGAGGTGCTCGAGGACCCGTTTGACCGCGTTCCAGTTCCACCCCCAGTTGTCCTTGGGCCGGTCCTCGACGTGGCCCAGCCTGGCCGTGAGTTCGGCGGCGGTCAGCGGCCGGCCCGCGGCCAGCGCCTCCAGTACCCGCCCTGCCACCTCGCTGCGGAGCTCCGGATCCATGGCATGCGCGCCGACCCATTTTCGGTTCTGCCACAGCACGAGATCCTGGAAATGCTCGGGCCGGATGAAACTGGCCTCGTGGGCCCAGTACTCCATCATCCGTCGCGGGTGTGTCCCCGCCATGCGGTGCAGGATGGTGCGGTCGTAGTTCCCGAGCCGGGAGAAGAACGGCAGGTAGTGGCTCCGCGAGAGCACGTTGACGGAATCAATCTGGACCAGGTGGAGACGGGCAAAGGTACGGCCCACCGCCCGTGCGCTCACGGGTGCGGCGGGCCGGACCTTGTCCAATCCCTGGGCTGCCAATGCGATCCGCCGTGCCTGCTTGAGGCTCAGCGATGCGTGCACATCAGTCCCTTCGTCGGATGGTCACCAGCTCAGGCGCTGGCGGGCTCATCCTCTGAACGATAAGCGATGATCTTTTCTTCCAGCGGAGCCTCGCCCGGTTCGCAGGTCTGGTCCAGGCTGATCACGCCGTAGGTCCAGCCTTCACGGCGGTAGACGACCGACGGGGCCTTCGTCTCCTTGTCCACGAACAGGTAGAAGTCATGGCCTACGAGTTCCATGTTGTCGACGGCGTCGTCGAGCGACAGGGACGCCGCGGGGAAGACCTTGCGGCGGATCAGCACGGGCGAGTCGCCGGCAGGAATATCGTTTTCCACCTCGTACGGCGACTTCTCGGCGGACCGGGGCTGCGGCGGATGGCTCGCTTCCTCGTAGATGGGCTCGCTGGTGCTGGCAGGTTCCAGGGTTGCCGTCGCCTCGGTGACGGACTTCGGAGTGTGCCGGCCGTGGTGGACCTTCTTGCGGTCCTTGGCACGGCGCAACCGTTCAAGAAGCTTGTTGTAGGCCAGGTCGAACGCGGCAAATTTGTCTGCGGCGCTGGCTTCGGCACGGATCACGGGCCCTCGGCCCAGGACGGTCAGCTCGACAGTGAGCAGTTCTGCGGTCTGCCGGGCCTTGGTCTCCTTGGTAACCTTGGCGTCCACCCTCTGGACCTTGTCCCCCAGTGATGCGATCTTCGAGATCTTTTCGTCGGCGTATTCGCGGAACCGGTCCGAGACCGTCAAATTACGACCGCTGATCATGAACTCCATGGTGCCCTCCAAATGACTTCGGTGACACGACGGCGGCACTTCCCGGGGCTGATCTGACTGACAGTCGAGCCCCTTTCCGAGCCGCTATCGACAGGTACATCTGTTCTTGGTACCCATGTTCGACGTTAGTTCATGGACCCCTGTTATTCATCTTTTTTTGGTTTATTTTTTTCCTCATCGCCGGGGTTCCCCGCCAGCCCGGGGATTGCCGCGGCAAAGTTGTACCGGGCGGGCGGGCGTGTCGCCGCGAGCACCACTGCGCCGCGGACCAGCCCTCCCGCGGCGTGCAGCGCGCGGGCCGCTTCCGCCAGCGTGGCGCCGGTGGTCAGCACGTCGTCCACGACGATGCAGGGCCGACCGTTCAGCTCCGGCCGGCGGAGTCCGCCCTTGATCCGCATCGAACCGCGTACCCGCCGGGTCCGGGCCGCGCGGCCCAATCCCTTCTGCCCGCCGGGCGAGCCGGCCGCCAGCCCGGGTCGGCCCCGGGGACCGTTTAGGGTGGGCCGCGCCTGGCGCAGCACGTCGGCGACGTCGGCTCCGGCCAGGGCGGGGATACGCCGGGCCCGCGCAAGCAGGAGGTGGACCGGGCTGAAGCCCCGGCGTCGAAACGCGGCACCGCTGGTAGGCACGGGCACCAGCAGGATTCCTTCCGCCCGGCCGGCCGCGGCGCCGATGGCTTTGACGAGGGCCTTGGCCAGTTCCTCGGCCAGCTGACGCTGGCCGTGCCTCTTGAAGGACAGCAGGGACTGGGCCAGCTCGCCCCGGTAGACCCCGGCTGCCACGACCGGCAGCAGGACCGAGCCGTCCATGTCCACGAGGGCAGGGGCCCGCCCTTCCGCCCGGAACGGCCGCCGCGTCAGCTGGCGGACACGATGCGCGCAGCCGGCGCACAACGTCCGGTCCTCCGCGCCGCAGCAGACGCATTCCACCGGCGCTGCCAGCGCCAGTAACTCCGCGGCAGCTGTGGCGGCACGGTCCGCGATGCGCTCCGTCCAGCGTCGGTAGCCACCACGGTGTTTCGCTGCCGGGGGTACCGGGGCAAGGTCCGGGTCGACAGCGCGGATTCTGGTGCTGTTTCCGGTGCTGTTTCTGGTGCGATGCCGGCGTTTGTTCACCCTTCAAGGCTGGGCGCCGCCGGTCCGCCGCGGAAGCCCTCCCGGCTGCTATGTGGACATCTGTCCGGGCGCCGCCCGGCCCCTCCCGGTCAGCCCGGCCCCTCCCGGTCAGCCCGGGTAGGAGGGGTCGATGGCGCCCTTGACCTGCGGCGACCAGCCGTTACCGAGCCGCTGGAAGATGCCCTCCGTGGATTGGCCGTAGATCTCCGTCGGTCCGTTGCCGGCGCTGAGCGCGGTTAGCCCCGGCCAAGGTGCCAGCAGCTGCGGCGCCCCGGAGGTAAGGGACAGCAGCTCGGGCGTGACGTTGTCGTTCGCCGAGCTCTTCATCACGGCGACGGTCGTGTCGTTGACCCAGACGCCCCGGTCGGGGGCACGGGCTGACAGGAGTGTGATCGGCGCGGTGAGGTCCCTCGGGGTGCCGTCGCCGTTACGGATGATTCCGGTGATCTGGACGCTGGTTTTGCCGTTCAACTCCGAGATGACGAGTGCACGGGTTCCTTCGCGCGAGACCCTGAACTCCTTGATGCTCCGTCCGGCGAGCCAGGGCGGGGTCATGGTCACGGCAGGCACGTTCGCTCCCGGCGCGGTCCCGGCAGGATGGTAGGCGAGAACCTCGGTGGCCCCGTTGCTGCCGGGCCCGGCGGTCCAGACCCAGTCGTAGCGGTCGAAGGACGGCCGCGACAGGCCTGCCCGCGTGGTGAGGGCGCGCGCCGGCTGGCCCGGCAGGATTGAATACAGCGTGGTGCGGCCGGCGTTGAGGAACGCCGCTGCCTGGGACACCGGCGATTCGGCGGGCACACGCGGCGCCAGCGCCCGGACGGACTGGATGTCCGGCAGCGGACCCAGCTTGTTGTTCTCATAGCGGACCAGGTCGTTGTTGCTGACGGCGATCTGGTGGGCGGGAACGTCCTTGTCCCGCACCGGCGGCAGCACGGAGCCGTCGTCTTCGACCCGGACAAGGTCCTGGTTCGCCCGCAGCTCCACGTTGATCACGTCGGGCTGGCTGCGGAAGGTCAGCGCCAGCTGGGTCTGCATGCGCAGCCGGTCCTCGTTGGAAGCGTCCACGAGCTCCTTAGCCGTGAGGTCCACCTGCGCGGCGCCGGAGACCACCGGCACCGACTCGCGCGCCAGCTTCATGCCCGAAGGGAACGCGCTTACGACGGCGCCCTTGAGGTAAGGGGCCGGGCCGCCGAGCAGGGCGCTGGTCATGGCCTTGACGGTCTTCTTCTTGATGAACCAGCGCATGTCCGGCACCGCGTAGGTGAAGGTGGGGTCGTAGAAGTAGATGGGGTAGGCGCCGTAGATGACCTTGAACGTCTGCTCGGGGATGGCGGTGCCATCAGGGATTTCCGAGATCCTCCACTCGCCGTCGACCTTGGTCAGCGTTGCGGGAATGCTTTCCTTGGAACCTTCCGGCAACGGCGTGGCGATCCCGTCGGCGTCGACCGAATACGCCAGGTCCAGTTCGTAGTTGAAGACATTTTCGACGGCGGTGCGCACCACGCGGGCGGAACGGAAGACCAGCACCCGCTGGTCCGGCTTCCACTTCACCGAGGAGGCCTGGGTGAGGTACTGCCGGGCCACGGCATAGTCGTCCTCGTAGCCGCTGCCCGCGAGGTAGAAGTCCTCGATCATTGCCTCCGGGCCCGCCCCTGCCCGCGGAGCCACGGGGAAGAAGACCGGTGCGTTGTTGGGCTTTCCGGCGCTCTCGTCCGTACTCTTTCCTACCGGGCCGGAGCGCGGAATCTGCGCGCACGAGGTCAGAAGGAGCAGCACCAGCGCCAGCAGGGCCCCGGCGAGCCTGGTGAGTTTCCCGGCACCTCTCATGGCTGCTCCTTCGTTGTGTCGGGGCCGGACGGGGCCGGACGGGGCTCCCTGACGGCCGTCTCCAGCAGCAGCATCGTCCGTTCACGCACGACGCCGGCGGGCCCGACGTCGGCGGGTTCCAGCTGGAGCGGTGATCGGGTGATCGTTTCGCCCTGGCGCAGCGGCAGGGTCAGTCGGAAGTTGGAGCCCCTCCCCTTGTCGCCCCAGGCCTGCAGCCAGCCGTTGTGCAGCTTGGTGTCCTCGGTCGCGATGGACAGACCCAGGCCGCTGCCGCCCGTGGTGCGGGCGCGGGCCGGGTCGGCGCGCCAGAAACGGTCGAACACGCGCGCGGCCTCCGCGGCGGTCATGCCTATTCCATGGTCCCGGACGGCGACGGCCACCGCGGTGTCGTTTGCCGCCACGGAGATGTTCACGGGCCGGCCCTCGCCGTGCTCCAGCGCATTCAGAACCAGGTTCCGCAGGATCCGGTCGATCCGCCGGTCATCCATCTCGACGATGATGCTGCGTGCGGGGGCATTCAGCGTCACCTCCGAGCCGTATTCGGCCGCCACCGGGGCCACCCCCTCGATCACGTGCGAGACGAGCTGGACGATGTCGGACGGTTCGGCGTCGAGCATGGCCACGCCGGCGTCGAACCGGGAGATTTCCAGCAGGTCGGCCAGCAGCGACTGGAAGCGTTCCACCTGGTTGTAGAGCAGTTCCGCGGACCGCTTGTTGATCGGGTCGAAGTCCTCACGGGCGTCGTAGAGCACCTCCGCCGCCATCCGGACCGTGGTCAGCGGGGTGCGGAGCTCGTGCGAGACGTCCGAGACAAACCGCTGCTGCATTTGGGACAGGGTGGCCAGCTGGGTGATCTGCTCCTGCAGGCTGGCGGCCATGTGGTTGAAGGAAGCGCCCAGCCGGGCGACTTCGTCTTCGCCTTTGACCACCATGCGCTCCTGCAACTGGCCGGCGGCCAACTTTTCGGAGACAACGGCAGCGTGGCTGACCGGGCTGACCACGTTGCGGGTGACGTACCAGGCCACGGCGCCGATCATGAGGGCCAGGGCGGCGGCACCGGCCAGCAGGACGTTCTGGATTTCGTCCAGGGTCTTTTGCGCCGTGTTGAGGTCGTAGATCAGGTAGAGCTCGTAGACCGTGCCGTTGAAAGTCACCTTGTTGCCAACCGCGATCCCGGGGCGATCCTCGGTTCCCACCGGGAATTCCGTGGAGGCCCAGAACTGGTCTTTGCCGGAGTCCTGCACCGCCTTGCGCAGCTCGGGCGGGATCACACTGATCGTGAGCTGGTCGGACGCGCGCGACTCGACCCACCGGTTGCGCGGCTTGGTCTGTTCGGGCATGGCCTCGAAGACGTAGCGCCGCTGGATCACCGAGCCGCGGCCTTCGACGGCGTTCAGGGTGTCGTAGACGAGGGTGATGACGCTGGACTGGTCGGTGACCTGCGCGCCGTCGAACGTGTCCTGGACCTGCTTGACGTTGTAGCGGGTCTCCGACTCCGCCTGGGCCAGCCGCTCCTGGAATAGGTTGTTGGCGATCTGGTTGGAGAGATACGCGCCGACGACGGCGAAGGAACCGATCGCGAGCATGAGGGTGGTGAGCACGGTGCGGAACTGCAGGGACCGCCGCCAGCGCCGGTGCACGGCACGCAACAGGTACCTGGTTGCCGGCAGGATGCGGGACGCACCGGTGCGGACCAACCGGGCAACGCGGGCGGTGACAATCCGGGCCCGGCGGCTCCAGATCCGGGCCCTGAAAAGCGGGGTCTGTCCACGGGACGATGACGGCGCCGTCTGGCCCTCGGGGGCAGCGGCCTCGGTCGCGGCAGCATCAGGCTGGCCGTCCGACGGGGCGGCAGTCTCCGGGAGCTCGAGCCGGGCAGCGGTCTCCGGGGCGGTCCCCGGCGGGCCGTCCGCCGGCTCAGGAACCTGCTTTGTAGCCGACACCACGGACCGTCAATACAACTTCAGGGGCTTCCGGATCGCGTTCGATCTTCGAGCGCAGCCGCTGGACGTGGACGTTGACCAGGCGGGTGTCCGCCGCGTGGCGGTAGCCCCAGACCTGCTCGAGCAGCAGCTCCCGGGTGAAAACCTGCCAGGGCTTGCGCGCCAGGGCGACCAGCAGGTCGAATTCCAGCGGGGTCAACGAGATCCGCTCGCTGTTGCGGCTGACCACGTGGCCGGCGACGTCAATCGTGACGTCCGCGATGCGCAGCGTCTCCGGGGCCTTCTGGTCGCCGGGGCGGAGCCGTGCCCGCACCCGGGCCACGAGTTCGGCGGGCTTGAAAGGTTTGGGAACGTAGTCGTCGGCGCCGGACTCGAGTCCGCGGACCACGTCCGAGGTGTCGGATTTGGCCGTCAGCATGACGATCGGCACATCAGACTCGCCGCGGATCTGGCGGCACACTTCGATGCCGTCAATGCCGGGAAGCATCAGGTCCAGCAGCACCAGGTCCGGCTTGGATGAGCGGAAAACCTCCAGGGCCTGTCCACCGTCCGCGCAGAAGACGGGGTCGAAGCCGTCGTTGCGCAGCACAATACCGATCATCTCGGCCAGCGCCTCGTCATCGTCCACTACCAAAATCCGTGCCTTCATAGGTTATATATTCCCCTATTGAAATGGCTTTGTCGTATTCGGGCAGTCCCCGGCATGGCGCGGGCGATTGCACATGCTGCGGCACCCGGGGTGGTCCCGCCGCTAACTTGGTGCCGCGACTTGGCCCGAATGCTTGCGGCCGGCCGTCGAAACTATAGGCTGGGGGCAAGCCTGGCCCGGACTTACGCCGGGGCACGCGGGCGGCACGGCAACCGGTCCCCGGCCGCGTGCATCCGGTGGGCAATTTTCTTGGGGAGGAAAAGCTTGTCTGAGCAGGAACCTAGCGAACCGCAGCAGTGGGGCGGCCAGCCGCAGTGGGGGCAGCAGCCGCCGGCCCAACAACCCGCAGGGGGCACCACCCCGCAGTGGGGCCAGCAGCCGCAGGCCCAACAACCCGCATGGGGCACCACCCCGCAGTGGGGCCAGCAGCCGCAGTGGGGCGCTCCCCAGCCCGGCCCCCGCTTTTCCGGCCCCTACGTCCCCTCCCCTTATGGCCAGCCGCGTTACGTCGCGCCGCCCAAGCCCGGCATTGTGCCGCTGCGGCCCTTGATGTTCGGCGAAATCCTCGACGGCGCATTCCGGACCGTCAGGCGGAATCCCGCGGCCATGCTGGGGGCGGGCGTGATCGCCCAGGCCCTGACGTCTGTCACTTCCGCGCTGGCCCAGACAGGTGCCCTCTTCGGGGGATCAGGCGCACCCTGGCCGGGCAACCTGGGTTCGTCGCAAGCCACGGCGTTCGCCTTTGGCACAGCGGCCGGCGTCGGCGCGCTGTTGTCGCTCCTGACCGTGCTGATTTCGGTGGTCATGCAGGGTGCCATGGCGGTCCCCGTGGCGCGGGCACTGCTGAACAGGCGGACAGGCTTCCGCCAGATGTGGACGCTCTCCCGTTCCCGGACCGGTGCCCTGCTGGGACTCGCAGGCCTGCTGATCCTGGGCGCGGCCGCCGTCGTCGTCCTCGCGGTGGTGGCAACGATGGCCCTGGTTGCGGCCATGGAGCGCGCCGCCGTGCTTGCCTTGGTGCTCCTGTTCATCGGCCTGATGATTGTGCTGCTCTGGCTCGGCATCCGGTTCCTCGTCGCGCCGGCGGCGATTGTGGTGGAGGAGATCGGCACCTTCGCCGGGCTGCGCCGTTCCTGGCAGCTCACGGGCAGGAACTGGTGGCGCATCCTGGGCGTCACCCTGGTGGTGGGGCTGCTCGTCGGGGTTATCACCCAGATTGTCCTTATTCCGGTCAGCCTCCTGGGCAACGCCGTCGGGTTTACCGTCTTCTCCCAGGGCGGCGAGGGTGGGTCCCAGGTGGTCCGGATCCTGGTCGCTGTCGTCGGCACCGCGGTCACCGCGCTGGTGGCCGCCGTGGGCTACGCCTTCCAGACCTCAACCGTTGCCCTGGTCTATCTGGATCTGCGGATGCGCAAGGACGGACTCGATCTGTCCCTGCTGCGGCAGTTGGAGACGGGAAGTGACCCGGAGGGGGTCCCGGGACGGACCGCAGCCATCCGCGGGGACACCTCCACCTGGCAGCAACCTCCCTACGGTCCTCCCCCGGTCCGGCGGTGACGGCGGCCCCCGTCTTCGCCGCCGAGCGCGCTGTGGCGGTGCTGTCGGCCCGGCTGCAGCCGGAACCTCCGGTGCTGCCCGACCGGGACGAAGCGCGCCGCTGGGCGGCGGAGGAGCTCGCGAAGGCACCGTACCGCGAAGCCGAGCCCAGTTGGCTGGACAAGGCACTTGCCGAGTTCGGTCGCTGGCTGCGCTCCCTGTCCGGCGACGGCACCCCCGGCGCCGACGGCGGCTATGCCGTGCCGCTCCTGCTGGTCATCGCCGCCGTGGTCATTGCTGTCGCCGTCGTGGTGGTGCGTCCGCGGCTCAACGCCCGGCGGGCCGCCGCCCAGGACGTGTTCGACGCCGATGCGGCACTAAGCCCTGACGCGCACCGCGGGCGGGCCTCCGCCGCCGCGGCGCGCGGGGACTGGTCCGCCGCCGTCGTCGAGCAGTTTCGCGCCCTCGTGCGCGCGGCGGAGGAGCGCACCGTACTGGATCCGCAACCCGGCCGGACCGCCAGCGAGGTCGCCGCCCGGTTGGGCCGCGCCTTTGGAGCGTACGCCCGCGAACTGGAGGAGGCGGCACTCACTTTTGACGCCGTCCGGTACGGCGGGGCGGACGCCGGATCCCCGGACCACGCGGCGCTCGCCCGGCTCGATGCGGCGCTGGCCGGCACCACCCCGGATTATCGGGGCACCGGTTCGGACGCGCTCGTCAGGCCGCTGTGAAGAGCACAGCGGCGCCGCTGCGCTGGATCCGCCGGCACCGCACCTGGGCCATCCTCGGCGTCGTCTTTGTCGCTGCCCTCGTCCTCACGGCGGTGCTTCAGCTGCAACCCCATGGAGATCGGACCCAGCTGTCCATCCGAAATCCCGCCCCTGAAGGAGCACGCGCCGCCGCGGAAATCCTTGTTCGCCATGGCGTCGTCGTGGAGCAGCGGGACTCTTTCGAGTCGACCATCCAGACGCTTGAAAGCGCCAAACGCGCCGGCGAGCGCACCACCGTCCTGCTCTACGACCGCAACGGCTACCTCGGCCGCGACCAGCTGCAGTACCTGGGCGGCGCGGCGGACCGTCTGGTGGTGATCACACCCCGGCTCAACACGCTGCAAGGCGTCAGCGGCGGGATCGTGCAGGCCGGCGTGGTGCGGGACGGCACCGAGGTACTAGCCCCGGCTTGCGTTATTTCCGACCCCGTCGACGCCGGCACGGTCTCGGCCGCGAATGGCTACCTCTACGACGGAGAAGTGGTCTGTTACGCGCCGCGCGACGGCGGGGGCGGCCTCTACGCCGGCAGCGAGGACGGCCGGACCGTGGTCCTGGGCAGCACCAAAATCCTCAGCAACGGAGCCCTCGCCGAGCAAGGCAACGCAGCTCTGGTGCTGCGGACCCTTGGGGCGGAGCAGCGGCTGGTCTGGTACCTGCCCGGGATCGCCGATGTGCCCGCGGCGAAGAAACCGGTGACCCTCGATGAGCTGGCCGCGCCGTGGACCCACGTCCTGGGGCCCTGGCTGGCGTTCGTGGCGGTGCTGGCAATTTTCTGGCGCGGCCGCAGGCTTGGCCCGCTGGTCTTCGAACCGCTCCCCGTGGTGGTGAAGGCGGTGGAGACGGCTGAAGGACGGGCCCGCCTCTACCATGACGCCCGCGCCGTGGACCGTGCCGCCGACGTCCTCCGGGCCGGCACGCTGGTGCGGCTGGCCAGGACCCTCCGGCTGGGACCGGACGCCGGGGCCGCGGCCATCATCGACGCGGCTGCCCGGCACCTGGACCGGACTCCGGAAAGCGTCGCCGTTGTCCTCGACGCCGAACCCCGGGCCGAAGCCGAGCTCGTGCGCTGGGCC
This sequence comes from Arthrobacter sp. YAF16, assembly GCF_052113385.1. Classification (NCBI taxonomy): domain Bacteria; kingdom Bacillati; phylum Actinomycetota; class Actinomycetes; order Micrococcales; family Micrococcaceae; genus Arthrobacter; species Arthrobacter sp. YAF16. Next base: position 871,902 of record NZ_JBFRDC010000001.1, on the reverse strand, counting down.
CAGCAGCTGGAAAGACTAGAGAAAGAGGTACACGCCCGATGAATGATCAGCCAACCGTCTCCACCGGCCCGGCCGCAACAGCCGCTGCCGGATCCAGCACTGCCGCCCCCTGGCCCGCGCCACGGCCCGCCGCGCAGCAGGCGCCGCAGCAGGCAGCGGGAGCCCACGGCTACCGGGACGCCCGGGACCCGGACCCAGTCCGCCAGGCCCTGCTGGATGTGCGCCAGGAGGTCGCCAAGGCCGTCGTCGGGCAGGACGCCACCGTCACCGGGATGCTGATTGCGCTGCTGTCCCGGGGACATGTGTTGATTGAAGGGGTGCCTGGCGTGGCCAAGACCCTGCTGGTGCGCAGCCTCTCCGCGGCCCTCAGCCTCGATACCAAGCGGATCCAGTTCACCCCGGACCTGATGCCCGGCGATGTCACCGGCTCGCTCATCTACGATTCGCGCACCTCGGAGTTCAGCTTCCGCGAGGGCCCCGTTTTCACCAACATCCTGCTCGCGGATGAGATCAACCGGACGCCGCCCAAGACGCAGGCCTCGCTTCTGGAAGCCATGGAGGAGCGGCAGGTGTCGGTTGACGGCGTCTCGCGCCAGCTTCCCGCGCCCTTCATCGTGGCGGCCACGCAAAACCCGGTGGAGTACGAGGGCACCTACCCGCTGCCGGAGGCGCAGCTGGACCGCTTCCTGCTCAAACTGACCATGCCGCTGCCCGGCCGGGAGGATGAAATCGAGGTGATCCGGCGGCACGCGGCCGGCTTCGATCCGCGCAACCTGGCCGCGGCCGGCGTCCGCCCCGTCGCGGGTCCCGCCGAGCTGGAGCAGGCGCGGCAGGCCGTGGCCGCCGTCGAGATCGGTCCCGAAGTCCTGGCCTACATCGTCGACCTCGTCCGCGCCACCCGTTCCGCGCCGTCGTTCCAGCTGGGCGTCTCGCCGCGCGGCGCCGCGGCCCTGCTGAACGGCTCCCGTGCCTGGGCCTGGCTCTCCGGCCGCCGCTTCGTCACCCCGGACGACGTCAAGGCCCTCGCCCTGCCCTGCCTGCGGCACCGGGTGGCGCTGCGCCCCGAGGCGGAGATGGACGGCGTGCACGTCGACGGCGTGCTGGGCAGCATCCTCGCTTCCGTGCCAGTGCCGCGCTGAGCCATGGCGATTTCCGGACGCTTCGTGCTGCTGGCACTGCTTGGCCTGGTCCCCGCCGTGCTCCTGCCCGGCTGGGAGTCCGCAGGGGTTGTCCTCCTGCTGCTGGCCGCCGCCGCGCTGCTCGACCTGGGCCTCGCGGTAGCGCTGAGGCACGTCTCGGTGCAGCGCACCGATCCCGGCAGCGTCCCGCTCACGGGGTCGGCGGAGTCCGTCCTGACGGTGGCCAACGCCGGCCGCCGCGCCCTGCACGGCCTGGTCCGGGACGCCTGGCAGCCCTCGGCCGGCGCGCAGAACCCGAACCAGCGCCTGCTCGTACCGGCGGGTGAGCGCCGCCGGATGACCGTCACGCTGCAGCCCACGCGGCGCGGCGAACTGGGCGCCGCGCATGTCACGGTCCGCGCCTTCGGCCCGCTGGGCCTTGCCGCACGGCAACGCACCCTGCCCTGCCCCGGTTCCCTCCGGGTGCTCCCGCCGTTCCACGCGCGGCGGCACCTTCCGTCCAAGCTGCGCCAGCTGCGGGAGCTCGACGGCAAGGCGGCGGTCCAGATCCGGGGCGCCGGCACCGAATTCGACTCCCTGCGCGACTACGTCCGCGGCGACGACGTGCGCTCCATCGACTGGCGTGCCACGGCCCGCCGCTCCGCCGTCGTGGTCCGCACCTGGCGGCCGGAGCGCGACCGCCGCGTCGTCATCCTGCTGGATACTTCGCGCACGGGCGCAGCCCGGATCGCGGACGAGCCGCGGCTGGACACCGGCATCGAGGCGGCGCTGCTGCTGGCTGTCCTTGCCGAACGGGGCGGCGACAGGGTGGACTTCCTCGCCTTCGACCGCAGGCTCCGGGCGCGGGCCGGGTCGGCGGCCAAGGGGAACCTGCTGGGACAGCTGGTCCAGGCGATGGTCCCGCTCGACGCCGAACTCATCGAACTCGACTGGTCACAGATCCCGGCCCAGATCCGCTCGGTTTCCGCGCACCGGTCCCTGGTGGTGCTGCTCACCGCGCTCGACGGCGGCGCGCCCGAAGAGGGGCTGCTGCCGATGGCCGCCCTGCTCGCGCAGCAGCACGTGGTGGTGGTGGCCTCGGTCCGCGATCCCATGCTCGGCGAAATGCAGCAGGAGCGTTCGAGCGCCAGCGGGGTGTTCCGGGCCGCGGCGGCCGAGCGGGCCCTGCTGGAACGCGAGGCGGTCAGCGCCCAGCTGCGCCAGGCCGGCGCTGAAGTAGTCGATGCCGAGCCATCCCTGCTGCCGCCGGCGCTGGCGGACGCGTACATTCGATTGAAGGCCGCCGGACGGCTGTGACCCCAAGGAGTATGCCGTGACCAGCTACGAACCCATCTACCAGCTCGGCCTGGGACGCGAATTCTCCCGGCTGCAGCCGGAACTGCAGCAGTACTTCTCGCTCGCCCCGGGCTCCGGGCACTACGGGGTGGGCGAGGGCGTCTTCGACGTCGTCGGCTGCCGGCAGCGCTGGCTGCGGCCGCTGCTGCGGCTCGCGACCGGCGAACAGGCGTTCTTCCCGGAATACGGCGAGGGCATCAGGTTCCGGATCGAGAACCACGCCCATCTGGACCCGTTCGGGCGCTCCAGCCTGACCGCGCGCCGGGAAATTTTCTTCCCGCAGACCACCCGGATCTTCCAAGACACCACCAGCACGGACTCCTCCGGGGGCACCCCGCGGCTGGTTGATTACGTCGGCCGCTACCGCAGGCTGGTCACCGACCTCAACCTGAGCGTCACCCCGGAAGGCCGGCTGCGGGGCGTCTCCGAGGCCTCCCGGCTGTTCCTGGGGCCGCTGCGGATCCCGCTGCCGGACGCCCTGGATGCCAAGGCCTATGCCGAGCAATGGTGGGAGCCGGACGAGGGCCGGCACCGGATCCAGGTCAAGGTGATCCAGCCCCAGATCGGCCTGGTGCTGGTCTACGCCGGGCACTTCGACTACCGGCTTGAGCCTTACCCGGCGGATGCCCTGGCGCCGGGCTACCTGCCGGAGAGGGCCCGGCCCGAGCGCTGGGAAAGCCGCGTCTAGGTCTTAGCCGAGCGCCAGCTGGTTGAGGCCGTCAGCGAGCTGCGTCAGCCGGGTCAGCACCGCCGTCGCGGACGACGGGGTGTGTCCGGCGAGGCCTGCGGAGGGCGTCACCCGCACGGTGCCCAGCGCCGTGGCCGGGAGGCCGAGCTGACGCCACGGGAGCCAGAGCGTTTCGACGGCCTGGGGCACGCGCGGCAGCGCCGCGGCCGGCTGGTCGACCGGCAGCGCCCCGGCCCAGAAGCGTTTCCCGGACTCCACGGCTGCCGCGATTTGTTCCCACTGGCGGGAGGTCAGTGCCCGCAACGGCACCGCGATCCCGTCGGCACCGGCGGCGAGGATCCGGTCGAAGGGCGCCTCGACTTCAGGCACGGAGACCACGATTTCGGCCGCGCCGGCGGCCCTCAGGGCATCGATGACGAGGCGCCAGGACTCGGTGATTTCAGAACCGGCGACCGCGCGCAGGGTGCGGTAGCCGCTGGAGGTGGGGATGGTGCCGGCCATCACGGCGGCGATGTCCGGTTCGTCGAGCTGCACCACCAGGCCGGCTCCGGGCGCGGCGGCGGCGACCTTGCGCAGGTAGGGGCCCACACCGGCTGCCAGCGAGGCCGCGAGGTCCCGCCGGGCGCCGTGGTCGAGGAGGGCCCGCTCCCCATTGTGCAGGTGCAGTCCGGCGGCGAGGCTGAGCGGGCCGCGCAGTTGGATCTTGAGCTCCGCGGCCGGCGTGTCCTCGGCCCCGACGACGTCGGCGAGGACGTTGATGTCGGTGGACAGCGCCGAACGGGCCCGCATGAGGTCCTTGCCGGGGCGGTCAACGAGCCGCCAGCCGTAAGGCTGGACGTCGACGGCGAGGCCCTCCAGCAGCGACGCCGTCCGGCCGAGCGCGTCGGAACCCACGCCTCGGTCCGGGAGTTCGGCGAGGAAGGGAACGTGTGGACTGCCGAGCTCGCCGCGGATGATGCGGGCAGCTTCGACCGGGTCCTCCCCCGGCCACGGGCCGAGTGCGGTGGCCGTGACCTGGCCGGGGGAAACGGGTACGGGCACGGCTACGCCTCGGCGGAAACGCCGGGGTCCGCAGCAGCCGTGCCCCGGTGCGCGGCCGCCTCATGGTCCTCGGCGATGGCCTCATGGTGCCGGATCACCTCGCCGATGATGAAGTTCAGGAATTTTTCCGCGAACGCCGGGTCCAGGTGGGCTTCGGCGGCGAGGCGGCGCAGGCGCGCGATCTGTGCCGTTTCCCGGCCGGGATCCCCCGCGGGAAGCTTGTGCGCGGCCTTGAGGAAGCCGACCTTCTGCGTCGCCTTGAAGCGCTCGGCCAGGAGGAAGACCAGGGTGGCATCGATGTTGTCGATGCTGGAGCGGATGGAGAGCAGTTCCGCCATCACCGCGGGATCCACGTGCCCGGCCAGCGAGCTGGCCGTGGGGTCGTAGGAATCGGCGTCAGGGAGGTGCTGGTTCTGCTCGGTCATTCGTCCAGTCTAGGGGCTGGCACGGAAATCCCGCGGGGTGTTAAGCGGGCATGCCCGCCGTTCGCAGTGAACGGCGGGCATGCCCCTTGGTGCGGCCAGCCCTCGCCCCAGGCGGGGCAGGCGCGGCCGCTTGCTAGGCTCCGAGAACCGCGCGGAACTCCTCACGACGCCGGGCCTGCTCGTCCGGATCCGGGACCGGCAGCGACGCGATGAGCTTCTTGGTGTAGTCGTGCTGCGGGTGCCCCATGACCTGGTTTCCAAGGCCCTGCTCCACCATCTTGCCCTTGTACAGGACACCGACCCAGTGCGAGAGGATGTCCACCACGGCGAGGTCGTGGCTGATGAAGAGGCAGGCGAAACCGAATTCGGCCTGGATGTCCTTGAACAGCTCCAGCACCTTCGCCTGCACCGAAACATCCAGTGCCGACGTCGGCTCATCGGCGATCAGCAGCTTCGGGTTCAGGATCAGTGCCCGCGCCAGCGAGGCGCGCTGGCGCTGGCCGCCGGAGAGCTCGTGCGGGTACCGGTCCGCGTAAGCCGCCGGCAGCTGCACCGATTCGAGCAGCTCCCGGGTCCGCTGGCGTGCCTGCGCCGGCGTCGGCTTGGTGTGGATGATGAGCGGCTCCGCGATGCAGTCACCGATGGTGAGCTGCGGGTTGAACGACGCCGCCGGGTCCTGGAACACGAAGCCGATCTGCTTGCGCAGGGGTTTGAAGGTGCGCTCCTTGAGGTTGAGCATCTCGTAGTCCAGCACCTTGAGGCTGCCGCCCGTGGTTCTGTTCAGGCCCGCGATGGCGCGGCCGATCGTCGTCTTGCCGGAGCCGGACTCGCCGACGAGGCCGAAGACCTCGCCCTCGGACAGGGTGAAGTTCACGCCGTCCACGGCCTTGAACGCCGGGCTGCCCAGCCGGCCGGGGTACTCGATGGTGAGGTTCTTCGCCTCGACCAGCACCTTGCCGCCCTGGTGGGCGCGTTCGGTCATGCCCGCCGAGGCGGAGTTCCGGCCCAGGTGCGGGACGGCGGCCAGCAGCTTCTTCGTGTAGTCCTGCTTCGGTTCCGCAAAGAGCACCCGAGCGCTGGCCTCCTCGACGACGTCGCCCTGGTACATCACGACGACGCGGTCGGCGAGGTCGGCCACGACGCCCATGTTGTGCGTGATCAGCACGATCGAGGTGCCGTACTGGTCGCGCAGGTCGCGCAGCAGTTCCAGGATTTCCGCCTGCACGGTGACGTCCAGTGCGGTGGTCGGCTCGTCAGCGACGATGAGGCCCGGGTTGAGCGCCAGCGCGGCGGCGATGACGACGCGCTGTTTCTGGCCGCCGGAGAACTGGTGCGGGTAATAGTTGACCCGGGTTTCCGGATCCGGGATGCCCACCTTGCGCAGGGCGTCGATGGCGCGAGCCTTGGCCTCCTTGGCGCTGACCCGGCCTGCTCCCCCGTGCCCGGCATGGGCGCGGATGCCCTCGGCGATCTGCCAGCCGACGGTGAAGACCGGATTGAGCGCCGTGGAGGGCTCCTGGAACACCATGGCCACGTCGCGGCCGCGGATTTCCCGCAGCTTCGAGGCGCTGACGCTGATCACGTTGTTGCCGTTGATCAGCACTGCGCCGGAGCTGATCGCCGTCTCCGGCAGCAGCCCCAGGATGGTCTTGGCGGTGACGGTCTTGCCGGAGCCGGACTCGCCGACGATGGCGACGACTTCGCCGGGGTTGACCTCGAGGCTGACATCTTTCACGGCATAGACGTCCCCGGCGTCCGTGGCGAAGGTGACCCTGAGGTGGTCGATGTCCAGCACGGGCCCGGCGCCGCGGGCGTGCTGGTCTGAAACGGAACCGATATTGGTGCTCATGAACTGCTCACTTCTGCTGAGTGCGCTGCCTGGGCGGCGGAACCGGGTCCGCCGGTGCCGGGGCCGGCTTTGCCGGAGGCAGCCTTCTTGCGGCCGCGCAGGCGCGGGTCGTTGAGGTCGTTGATGCTTTCGCCGACCAGGGTCAGCCCCACCACGGTGAGGACAATGGCCAGGCCCGGGAAGACACCGGTCCACCAGATCCCGGAGGTGGTGTCCGCCAGCGCCTTGTTGAGGTCGAAGCCCCATTCGGCGGCCGAAGTCGGTTCGATGCCGAAGCCGAGGAAGCCCAGGCCCGCGAGGGTGAGGATGGCTTCGGAGGCGTTCAGCGTGAAGATCAGCGGCAGGGTGCGGGTGGCGTTCTTGTAGATGTGGCGGGTCATGATCCTGATGTTGGACGCGCCCACCACCTTGGCCGATTCCACGAAGGGTTCGGCCTTGAGCCGGATGGTTTCGGCGCGGATGACGCGGAAGTACTGCGGGATGAAGACCACGGTGATCGAGATCGCCGCGGCCAGGATGCCGCCCCACAGGCTGGAACGCCCGCCGCTGATCACGATTGCCATGACGATGGCGACCAGCAGGGAAGGGAACGCGTACACCGCGTCGGCGACGACCACGAGGATCCGGTCAAGCCAGCCGCCGATGTAGCCGCTGACCAGGCCGAGGATGACGCCGATGAAGATCGACATGATGACGGCCACGATGATGACCATGACGGCGGTCTGCGCGCCCCAGACGACCCGGGAGAACACGTCGTAGCCGCCCACGGTGGTGCCGAGCAGGTGCTTGCCGCCGGGTGCCTGCTGGGCGGGGAAGCTGCCGTCGGCGTCGGAGATCTGGGAGAAGCCGAAGGGTGCGATCAACGGTGCGAAGATGGCGGTCAGCAGGAACAGCGAGGTCAGGATCAGCCCGGTGACGAGCATGCCCCGCTGCAGGCCGACGCTCTTGTTGAAGTGGGAGACGACCGGCAGGCGCCGGTACCAGGGGTCCCGGCGGCTTTCTGCGGCAATGGTTGGTTCGATGCTCATGTCAGTACCTCACGCGGGGGTCGATCAGCGCGGCGACGATGTCCACGATGAAGTTGGTCACGGCCACGATCACGGCGAGCAGCACCACGATGCCCTGCACGGCCACGAAGTCGCGGGCCGTCAGGTAGGTCGCCAGCTGGAAGCCGAGGCCTTTCCATTCAAAGGTGGTCTCGGTCAGCACGGCGCCGCCGAGCATGACCGCGATCTGCAGGCCCATCACGGTGATGATCGGGATCAGCGCCGGCTTGTAGGCGTGCTTGGTGACCAGCCGGAATTCGCTGACGCCGCGTGAGCGGCCGGCCTCCACGTAGTCCTTGCCGAGGGTGCCGATCACGTTGGTGCGGACCAGCCGCAGGAAGATGCCGGCGGTCAGCAGCCCAAGGGCGACGGCGGGCAGCACGGCATGGGCGGTGACATCACCGAGTGCGGCCATGTTGCCGCTGCGGACCGCGTCGAGCCAGTAGATGCCGGTGGGCGCCTGCAGCGCGGTGAGGGCCAGTTCGGTGGAGGTCTTGGCGCGGCCGGCGACCGGGAGCCAGCCGAGCCAGACCGAGAAGGTCAGCTTGAGCAGCATGCCGGCGAAGAAGACGGGCGTGGCGTAGCAGAGGATCGCGAAGATGCGCAGGACGGCGTCGGCCGCCTTGTCGCGGCGGTGCGCGGCGATCATGCCCAGCGGGATGCCCACGAGCAGTGCCACGAGCAGTGCGTTGATGGACAGTTCCAGCGTTGCCGAACCATAGGTGGTCAGCATCTCGGAGACCTGGCGGTTATCCGAGAGCGTGGTGCCGAAGTTGCCGGTGATGAGCTGTCCGAGGTACTCGAAGTACTGCACGAAGATGGGCCGGTCGTAGCCGGCCGCGTGGATGCGCTCCGCCAGTTGTTCCGGCGGGAGCCGCCCGCCGAGGGCGGCCGTGATCGGGTCGCCCGTGATGCGCATCAGGAAAAATACGAGTGTGACCAGGATGAAAATGGTCGGGAAGATCAGCAGGAACCTGATCAGGATGTATTGGCCCAGTCCCCCACCGGACGCCTTCTTCTTTGTTGGCAATAGGCCGTCGGCGTCGCTGGGCGGCGCCTCAATAAGTGTTGTCATTGGTACCTAAATTTGTGTTTCCGTCGGCTTCGTGGGCTTCCGGAATCGGTTGTCCTGCTATCAGCAAGAAAGGCGGGACGCCGCGCAGGCGCCCCGCCTCCTTGGCTGGTCAGGACCGGATGGGGAATGGACCTACTTGGAAATCACACCAAGACGGGTCTTGAAGGACGCGTCGAGGGTCTTTTCGACACCCTGGACGTCCTTGCCGGCGACCATGAGCTGGGCGCCCTGCAACAGCGGCAGCGTGGAGAGGTCCTTGGCGACGGCCGTCTGGGCCTCGCCAAGCACCTTTTCGCGCTCGGTCTTGTCAACGGTGGTGAGCTGCTTCTTGATCAGCGCCGTGACGGAGGCGTTCTCGTAGTGGTTCTTGAGGAAGTTGCCCGGGACGAAGAACGGGGTCAGGAAGTTGTCGGCGTCGGAGTAGTCCGGGAACCAGCCGAGCTGGTAGACGGGGTAGACGTCCTTGGTGCGGTCCTTGGAGTAGGTGACCCACTCGGTGGACTGCAGGTCGACTTTGAACAGGCCCGACTTTTCCAGCTGCTCCTTGATCATGGCGTACTCGTCGCCGGAGGACTTGCCGTAGTGGTCCGGGTTGTACTGCAGCTTCAGCGTGACCGGGGCGGTGACGCCGGCGTCGCTGAAGGCCTTCTTGGCCTTGTCCAGGCTGGGCTTGCCGTTGCCGTCGCCGTACATTTCCTTGAGCGGCTTGATGGCACCGACGAAGCCGTCCGGGACGACGGAGTACGCGGGCAGGTAGGTGCCCTTGTAGACCTGGCTGGCGATCGCGTCGCGGTCGACGATGTCTGCCATCGCCTGGCGGACGGCGAGTGCCTTCTTCGGGTCGGCGTCGGCAGCCTTGGCGCCGAACGGCATGGTGTCGAAGTTGAAGACGATGTAGCGCAGTTCGCCACCGGGGCCCTTGTGAACCTTGACCTTGGAGTCCTTCTCGAGGTCGGCGGCGTCGGTCGCGGTCAGGCTGCGGCCGGCGACGTCGATGTTGCCCTGCTGGACATCGAGCTTGAGGTTGTTGGAGTCCGCGTAGTACTTGATCGTGGCGCTGTCGTTCGCCGGCTTGCCGAGCAGACCCTTGTAGTCAGGGTTGGCCTTGAGGCTGACGAGCTCGTTCTTCTTGTAGCTCTCGATCGTGTACTGGCCGGCGAAAGGCTTGCCCTTGACGATGTCCTCGTCGCTCATCAGCTTGTCGGCGGAGAAGACCTCTTCGTCGACGATCGGACCTGCGTTCGCGGCAAGCACGCCCGGGAAGACCTGGTCGTTGCCTTCCTTGAGCTTGAAGACCACGGTGGAGTCGTCTTTGACTTCCACCGAGGCGAGGTTGCCCAGCAGGGAGGCCGGGCCGTTGTCGTCGTTGATCTTGATGACGCGGTCGATCGAGAACTTCACGTCCGAGGACGTCAGCGCGTGCCCGTTGGCGAACTTGAGGCCGGACTTGAGCTTGACGGTGTATTCCGTGGGGCTCGTGAAGGATGCGGACTCAGCGATGTCCGGGCTGGAGTCAGCCGTTCCGGGCTTCGAGTTCATCAGGAACGGGTAGATCTGGTTCATCACCATGAACGAGCCGGCGTCGTAGGAGCCGGCCGGGTCGAGGGTGACCACCTTGTCCGTGGTGCCGTACGTAATGCTGCCTCCGCCTGCGGCGCTGCCGGAGGACGTTCCGCCGCCGGTAGGGCCGGTGCAGGCCGTCAGTGCAAAGGCGGAAACCCCGGCAAGCGCGATGGCGCTCTGCAGGGCCTTTTTGTTCATTGCCATCTGTGAACTTTCTGTTCGATGAGTACTAGTGCGCAGCCCGAAGTAGCTTGACTCGTTGGGCAGCACCTGTCCTGATTCCTAGATTCAACCAGAAGACCACGGGCGAATCGCTACATCTTGTGAGTTGAGACACAAAATTTACACGAACCGGCGGAAGTTATCGCATTCTTCGGGATTTCGCCCGGATCTTCGGCACCCCGGACTCGGTGCGGCCTGCGGCGGCGGGGGCTCGGGAACGGACATGCCCACCACCAGGCCAGGGACTGGGCATATACCCGAAGTGCCCACTCGTGGCCGCGAAGAATGGACATGTCCCGCGCTCTAGCCGGAAGACGAACATGGCCCGCGCTCTGGCCGGAGGACGGGCATGCTCACCGCCGAGGCCCGGGAGTGGACATAATCCCGAAGTGCCCACTCGTGGCAGCGAAGAATGGACATGGCCCGCGCTCGATGCTTGCGCGGGCCGCACGCTAATGAACATGTCCCGCGCGGGATGCTTGCGCGGGGTGCACGCTAACGAACATGTCCCGCGCCCGAGCCCGGGAGTGGACATATACCCGAAGTGCCCACTCGTGGCCGCGAAGAATGGACATGTCCCGCGCCCGGGCGACGGTTAAAGGCAGGAGCGCCGCAGGCCAATGGCATGCGGCGCTCCTGGATTCGGCGGACCCCCGCCGAAGCGAAGACGCGGCCCGTCGAGGGCGGTTAGAGTGCGGCCCGCTGGAGCGACCGCGCGGCGTCGATGGTGGCCTGGCCAAGGACCCGGCTGCCCTGGTAGAGCACCACGGTCTGGCCGGGGGCGACGCCGCGGAGCGGTTCCGCCAGCGTGACCACCAGGTCGCCGGACCCTCCGGAGTGTTCCATCCGGGCGGTTGCCGGCACCGGGTCCCCGTGGGCGCGGACCTGGGCGTAGCAGTCGAACTCCTCGCCGGTGGCGATCTCCGCGATCGGCAGCCCGGCCCAGGACACCTTGATGCCGCGGATCTCGTCGATCGCGAGCAGGGCCTCGGGGCCGACGACCACCTTGTTCTCCTTGGGCTGGATCTCCAGCACAAAGCGCGGCTTGCCGTCGGCGGCCGGGGTGCCCAGCTTCAGCCCGCGGCGCTGGCCGACGGTGAAGGCGTTTGCGCCCGGGTGCTCGCCGACCTTGGCACCGGATTCGTCCACGATGTCGCCGGTGGTCATCTCGATCTTCTCCGCCAGCCAGCCGGCGGTGTCGCCGTCGGGGATGAAGCAGATGTCGTGGCTGTCGGGCTTGTTGGCCACGGACAGCCCTCGGCGTTCGGCCTCGGCGCGGACCTCGGCCTTGGAGGGGGTGTCCGCGAGCGGGAACATCGAGTGCCGGAGCTGTTCGTGCGTGAGGACGCCGAGCACGTAGCTCTGGTCCTTTGCCCAGTCCGCGGCGCGGTGCAGTTCGGGGTTACCGTCGGCGTCCGTGATCACCTTGGCGTAGTGGCCGGTGCAGACGGCGTCGAAACCCAGCGCGATCGCCTTCTCCAGCAGCGCGGCGAACTTGATCCGCTCGTTGCAGCGCATGCACGGGTTGGGCGTGCGGCCTGCGGCGTATTCGTCGATGAAGTCCTGGACGACGTCTTCCTTGAATCGCTCGGAGAAGTCCCACACGTAGTACGGGATGCCCAGCACGTCGCACGCCCGCCAGGCGTCGCGCGAGTCCTCGATGGTGCAGCAGCCGCGGCTGCCGGTGCGCAGCGTTCCGGGCATGCGTGAGAGGGCGAGGTGGACACCAACGACGTCGTGGCCGGCCTCGACGGCGCGGGCTGCGGCAACGGCTGAATCGACGCCGCCGCTCATGGCTGCAAGAACTCGCATGCTGGCTTTCTCTAGGAATCGGGAGGTCCGCGGGCAGAGGAATAACACAGCGCCCGCCTACCGATTCTATCGCCACGCCGATTCCTGCCCCAAAAAGGCTTGACGGCAGCCTGCCGCGCTTCTAACGTCAGCATTAGCGGTTTTAGAACAAGGGCGGCGAAAGCCCAGACGGGACGCGCGAGATGGCTGTCGAGAGCATCGTGATTGTGGGTGGCGGGCTGGCGGGCGCCACCGCAGCGAAGACCCTGCGGGTGGAGGGCTTCGAGGGCCCGGTCACGCTGCTCGCCGAGGAGCCGCAGGCCCCCTACCTGCGGCCGCCGCTGTCCAAGGAATATCTCCTGGGCAAGGACGGCGAGGACGGCCTCCCGGTGGTTCCTGCCGGCTGGTACGGGGAGAACGACGTCGACCTCCGGCTGGGCGCTCCGGTCACCGGGCTGGACACCGTGGCCCGCACGGTGACCCTCGGCGACGGCAGCCGGCTGCCCTATTCCGCGCTCCTGCTGGCCACGGGGGCACGTCCGCGCTCGATTCCGCTGCCCGGCAGCAGCCTCGACGGGGTCATGACGTTCCGGACGCTCGACGACAGCCGCCGGCTCCGGGATGCCCTCTCCGCGGGCGGCCGGAACGTGGTGATGGTCGGCTCAGGTTGGATCGGAATGGAGCTTGCGGCCGCCGCGAATTCGTATGGCAACTCCGTCACCCTGCTGGGCCTCGAGCAGGTGCCGCTGGCCGCGGCGATCGGCCCCGAACTGGGCGCCTTCTTCCGCTCGCTGCATGAGTCCCGGGGCGTGCGGTTCCGGCTGCCGGCGTCGGCCGCAGCCATCACAGGCGTCGACGGCCGGGTCACCGGCGTCCGCACCGACGCCGGCGAAATCCTGGCCGCCGACCTGGTTGTCATCGCCGTCGGCGTCGTCCCCGAGACATCGCTCGCCGCAGCCGCGGGTATCGCCCTGGACAACGGGATCCTCACGGACGCGTCGCTGCGCACTTCGGCTCCGGCAGTCTTTGCCGCCGGCGACGTCGCCAACGCCCTGCATCCGTTCACCGGCGGGCACCACCGCAGCGAGCACTGGTCCAACGCGCTCAACGGCGGGAAGGTCGCCGGCCGGGCGATGCTCGGGCGGGAGGCCGTACTGGACACCATTCCTTACTTCTATACGGACCAGTACGACGTCAGCATGGAGTATTCCGGCTTCCCCAGCCTGGTCGAGGGCCCGCCCGTGCTCAGGGGTTCACTGGAGCGGCAGGAATTCCTCGCCTTCTGGCAGCGCGAAGGCTGCGTGGTCGCAGGCATGAACGTCAACTGGCCGCGGTCCGACAAGCCGCAAAAGGCCATCAAGGCACTCATCACTGCACGCGCCTCCGTCAGCCCGGACTCGCTGGCGGATCCGGACGTCCCGCTGGAGCAGCTACTGTCCGGGGACTAGCCGTTGGCGGATTGGCGGGCGAGGGTTCCCGCGGTCTGGATGCTGGACTCGTGTCCGGCCATGCCGGCCTGGCGGGCGCGGGTGTACGCCGCCGGCAGGGCCGCCAGCAGCGCATCGACGTCGGCGTCGGTAGAGGAGTGGCCGAGGGTGAAGCGCTGGGCGCCCCGGGCGGTGTCCTCATCCAGGCCCATGGCGAGCAGCACGTGGGAGGGCCGCGGCACGCCGGCGGTGCAGGCTGAGCCGGTGGAGGATTCCACCCCGGCGAGGTCCAGCAGGAACAACAGCGAGTCGCCCTCGCAGCCGGGGAAGGTGAAATGCGCGTTGCCCGGCAGCCGGCCGTTCCCGGGGGCACCGCGCAGCATGGCCTCCGGAACGGCGGCGCGGACGCCGTCAATCAGCCGGTCCCGGAGCGCGGAGATCCGTGCCGACTCGGCGGCCAGATTTCCGGTGGCTGCCTCCGCCGCGGCGGCGAAGGCTGCGATCGACGCGGTGTCCAGGGTGCCGGAGCGCACGTCGCGTTCCTGTCCCCCGCCGTGCTGGACCGGGGTCAGCTTGACGGCGCGGCCCAGCAGCAGCGCGCCGACGCCCACCGGGCCGCCGATTTTGTGGCCGGAGATGGACATGGCGTCCAGACCGGTCCCACGGAAATCAACCGGCACGGAGCCGAACGCCTGCACGGCGTCGGAATGCACGGGCACGCCGGCGGCGTGCGCCAGCCGCACGACCTCCGCGACCGGTTGGAGGCTGCCTACCTCGTTGTTGGCCCACATGACGGTGACCAGGGCAATCGAGGCCGGATCGTCGGCCAACTCGGCTTCCAGCGCGGCCAGGTCCAGCACGCCGTCGGCGTCCACGGGCAGCCAGCGAACGTCGGCTCCCTCGTGCCGTTCGAGCCATTCGACGGCGTCCAGCACCGCGTGGTGTTCGACGGCGGAGCAGAGAACGCGGGTCCGCCGCTGATCCTCGGCCTGGCGGGCCCAATAGAGTCCCTTCACGGCAAGGTTGTCGGCTTCCGTGCCGCCTGAGGTGAAGATAACCTCCGAAGGATGCGCCCCGGCTGCCGCGGCCAGGGCCTCGCGGGCATCCTCGACAGCCCGGCGGGCGCGGCGGCCGGACCCGTGCAGAGAGGAGGGGTTGCCGGTGCGGGCCAGCTCACGCGTCAGCGCGGCCAGCGCCTCAGCGGCGAGCGGCGTGGTGGCTGCGTGGTCTAGGTATACGGGCACACGCCAATTCTACCGTGGGGGGCTTGCTCCGCGCCGCGGGACGGCGCCGCCGGAAGGCGCGGGACGGCGCCGCCGGAAGGCGCGGGACGGCGCCGCCGGAAGGCGCCGGAGGGCGACGCCGGAAGGAGATGGCACTGGTGTACATTCAAGCGGTGAAAGCGTCCTTCTACCTCGTCCTGGCCACCCTGTTCTGGTCCGGAAATTTCGTCGTCGGCCAGGCCGCTGTCGCCTCAATGACGCCCCTGGACCTGACCTTCTGGCGCTGGACGCTGGCCGCCCTGCCGCTGCTGGCCCTGGCCCACTTCGTGGAAAAGCCGGACTGGCGCGCGGTCCTGCGCCGCTGGCCCGTGCTGCTGCTGCTGAGCGCGCTGGGGATGAGCGGCTACACCTTGCTCCTGTACAGCGCGCTCGGCTACACCTCCGCGATGAACGCCTCGCTGATCACCGCGGCGAACCCGGCCCTGATTGTGGTGATGGCAATTTTCCTGCTCGGCGAGAGGACCACCCGGCTCGGCTGGCTCGGCATCGGGCTCGGGCTGCTGGGCGTGCTGCTGGTCCTGACCCGCGGCGAACTGCAGCGGGTATTCAGCCTCTCGATCAACACCGGGGAACTCCTGATGATCGGCGCCATCGTGGTCTGGGGCAGCTACACGATCATCGCCCGCCGGCTGGACATTCCCGCCATCGCCGCCACCGCTGTGCAGGTCACCATGGCCACCGTGACGCTGGCACCGTTTGCGCTGGCCATGCACGTGCGGTTGCCGGAGACACCGGCGGAGGGCTGGTCGCTGGCCTACATAGCGGTCTTCCCCTCGCTGGGCGCCTACCTGTTCTGGAACCTGGCATTGAAGACCACCCCGCCGGGCACCGCCGGGAACTATCTGAACCTGATGGTGGTCTTCACCGCCGTCATCACGGTGGCGCTTGGGACGCCCCTGACCCTCGTCCAGGTCGCGGGCGGCATCATGGTGGTAGCCGGCGTCCTGCTGACCGGCATCAAGGGGCAGGCGAAGCTCAGAGCGGCCTGATCCGGGCGCAGCACTGGGCCGGGGCAGCCGAGCCCTGCACCCGGAGTTCCTCGATGTCGAGCGCTTCGACCCTGGCCGGATCCACCCCGCAGCCCGCCGCGGCCCCGCCCAGGAACGCGCCGTTCATGGCGCAGACCACCTCCGCGTGGCCCTGGGCCACCCGGTGAAACGGGCAGTTGAGCAACACGAGCCCGCCGGCGCCGTCGTCCGCCGGTCGGTACCCCTCGGCGGTCAGCAGCTCCGCGAAGTCGGCGGTGCCGGCGGCTTCCCCCGCGGCCAGGCCCCGCGACCGGGCGGCCTGCAGCAGCGCGGTCCGGGCCGATCCGCCGTCGGCCGCGGATTGTTCAATCGCCGTCACCAGGAGTTCGGCGGCCAGATCATAGTTGCGTTCCGGGACGGACGCCGAGACCTCCTGGACGGCCGCGCGGTACAGCTTGGCCGGCCGGCCGGAACCGGGCCCCTCCTTGCCGCCGAGTTTGCGGAACTCCACCGCCAGCAGGCCGTCGCGGACCAGCCGGTCCAGGTGGAACGACGCGGTGCTCCTTGCCAGCCCGAGGGCACCGGCCGCGTCGTCGCGGCCCACCGCCTGATCCGCCGCGGTGACGAAGTCAAAGAGCCGCCTGCGGTTTTCATCCCCCAGGGACGCGACGGCGGCAATCCTGCGGCTCCACGGCAAACGGTTCATGGCATCAGCCTAACTCTAAAAACAAGATCCATTGCTTAACCCCTGCAGTCATTCTAAAATCAAGTTACCCAATTTTAGAAGGAGTAGAAGATGAAATCTTCAACAGCCCTTGCGGCCCCGGCCCCGACGGTCGCAGCCGGTTCCCAGCGGCAGGCCTTCCTGTTGCTGCGCACGGTCTTCACCGTCGCGCCGATCATTTTCGGCCTGGACAAGTTCACCAACCTGCTGACCGACTGGACGATATATCTCGCCCCGGTCGCCACCTCGGTCGTCCCGGTGTCGGCACAGAGTTTTATGTACGTCGTCGGCGTCGTCGAGATCATCGCCGGCATCGCCGTGGCCGTCCGCCCGCGCTTCGGATCCCTGCTGGTCGCCGTGTGGCTGCTCGGCATCATCGTCAACCTGCTGGTCCTTGGCAGCTACTTCGACGTGGCGCTGCGCGACTTCGGACTGCTGGTCGGGGCCCTGGCGCTGAACCGGCTCTCGCCGGCGAAGCTCCACTAGCCGGCCCCCTGCCGCCGCCGGCCTGTCCGCTTCGGGCGGGTCAGGACGACGGCGGCAGCACGGCCAACCGGGCGGCGATGTCGGCCCGCGCGGCCGCGAGCGCCGCGTCGTCCGGGCAGGACACGGAGACATAGACGGATGAGCCTGCCTTGGCAAAGAGCCGGGCGTAGCTGGCGCTCGCCCGGCTCCCGGCCTTCTTACCGCCCTCGAGCACCAGTACCTCGACCCGCGGGCCCGGCTTGTCCGGTTCGCCGCCCCAGCGCAGGACTGCCGTCTTGAGGTAGGACGGCAGGATGCTGGGGTCCAGGTAGTGGAAGAGGGCCTCCGTGGACGCCTTGTCGTCGCCGGCGACGACGAGCGGCCACTGGTTCACCCGGACCCTGGTTGAGACCAGGCAGCCGTCGGCCTTCCGGTACTCGCTGGCGCCGGCCACATCCTGTTTGCCGGCCTTCCAGGCGGGGGCGTCGCTCAGCCCGTCGGAGAGTCGGACCGGTACGCCGGCAGCGAGGCGGTCCCCCGCTCCGAAAGGCAGGCTGCGCGCAGCGACCGCTTCGGCGTCGTACCCCGGCGTCACGGTCGGGGTGGCGACGGTGGCAGCGCTGCTCACCGGTTTGGCCGCCGAGGGATCCGGAACCCCCACACTGCAGCCTGCCAGCAGGGGCAGCAGTGCCAGCAGTGCGCCGCCGAACCGTGCCGTGCCATGGCCCGCCATGTCCGTCACCCTGCCTACGCCAGGACCCGGAGCGCACCGGGCACAACGTCGATGGTCAGTGGCAGCGGACCGACCCGCTCGCCGTCCGCGTACGCGACGACGCCGTCAGCCTCAAGTTCAACCCGCCGGACCCGGCGGATCTCCACGGCCGGGTGGCCCACGTGCTTGCCGGAAAACACCTTGGGGAACACCGCCAGGAAAGCGGCGCGGGACAACGGCCGGACGATGAACAGGTCCAGATAGCCGTCGTCGAGGACGGCGTCGGGCACGACCTTCATGCCGCCGCCGATCGACTGTCCGTTGGCCACCGAGATCAGCATGGCACCCTGCTGCCAGCGTTCGCCGTCGGCCGTCACGGTGTACTCGATGGCGCGAAAGGTGGCCAGTTCGCGCAGCATGGCCAGGTTGTACCGGGCCTGGCCGCGCGGCCGGCGCCACGCGTTGGCGCGCTCGTTGACCGCGGCGTCAAAGCCTGCGGACACCACCCCGGCAAACCAGTGCGTCCGGCCGCCGGAGCTCACCCGGCCGGCGTCGATCAGGCGGCCGCCCGACGGCAGGGCAGCCAGCACCCGTGCGGCGGCCGCCGGGATGTCGTGCCGCGGCAGGCCGAGCGCGCGTGCCATGTCATTTCCGGTTCCGCTCGGAATGATGCCCAGCGGAGTCCCACCGAACGGGGCACCCGACCCGGCGAGCGCGTTGACACCCAGGTGGACCATGCCGTCGCCGCCCGCCACAACCAGCGCGTCCACCCCGTCGGCGAGCACCTTGTCCACGGCCTGGGACAACTGCTGGTAGCTGTCCTCGCACAGCAGCTGGACCTGGACCCCGGCCGCGCTGAGGCACTCGGCCGCTTCCCGGCCGGCATGCCGCCCGCGGCCAAAGGAGGCGCGCGGGTTGACGGCGAGGGCAATCTTCATGCGCTGAATTATGCCAGCCGCCGGGAACCATCCACGGCCACACGCTCGTTATTCCCCCAGCCGGTTAAACTGTCCACGCCGGAGGTCCCCGACCGGACCGGCTCCACTGACGCAAAGGAATCGTGCTTGACGCAGGGCAACAGCTCGCATTACCAGGTCCTCAGGATCCCCGTCACGGCGACGTACAAGGACATCAAGGTGGCCTACCGCAAGGCTGCCCGCACGGCCCACCCCGACCACGGAGGCGACGCCGCCACCTTCCGCCGGGTGACCCTGGCCTATGAGACCCTCATCGATGCCAAGCGCCGTGCCGACTACGACCGTTCCTACGGCAGCGGGACCGCCTTCTCCAGCCGCACGGCCCCGGCCGAAGAAGGTGCGCACTTCGACGCGCCGGCAGCCGGCAGCCGGGCGTCCGCGCATGTCCGCCGTCCGAACACGCCGCGCAACACCGCCGCCGATCCCCCGGTCTACGTTCCCTCCTTCGAAGAGGTGGCGGCGGCCGGTGAGGTGCCGCTGATCCCGGCGTCGGTGGCCGGGCAGCAGGTCCACGGCATGCCCCGCCGGCGGGGCATTTTCGGCGCTGAGGCGCGCATCCAGCGCGAAATGCGGACGGTGCAGCTGATCACCCGGCAGATCCTGCCTGCCATCCCGGCCGCCCGGCTGATCAATGGTCTGCAGTCCCCCGCGGACAACAGCCACATCGACCATGTGCTGGTCTCCGGCTACCGGCTGGCCATCATCGGTTCCATGCTCCTGCCGCCGGGAGCCTACGCCTGGAACGGCAGCACCCTGAACCACGGCGGCCGATCCATCGCCCCGCCGCAGCTGGCCCATGTGGTGCGCCGGATGCAGGACATCTTCCCGGAGCTGAACGTCACCGGCTGGACCGTCGTCCACAGCACCGACGGCAACCTGCACGAACCGGTGATCGACCGGCACGGCCGCTCCCGCGACCGCGGCGACAGCCAAGAGCTCGTCCAGGTGGTCAACGCCGCCGGGCTGGCCCGCGGCCTCAAGCAGTTCCTCAGTTCCGGGCCCGCCCCGAACACCGTCAACGTACCGGTGCTGGCCAGGCTGCTGCGCGGAATGCATTAGCGGCCAGCCGGCTCGCTAGGATGGGAGCGTGTTCCGCATCCTCTTCCACAGCCCCGAAATCCCCGGCAATACCGGCAATGCCATCCGGCTGGCCGCCATCACGGGCGCCGAACTCCACCTCGTGGAGCCGCTGGGCTTTGACTTCTCCGACGCCAAGCTCCGCCGCGCCGGCCTGGACTACCACGACCTCGCCGTCGTCACCGTCCACCCGGACATCGACGCGGCCTGGGAAGCGCTGCAGCCGGAGCGGGTCTTCGCCTTCACTTCCGACGGCGAAACCTCCTACACGGACATCAGCTACCGTCCCGGCGACGTGCTGATGTTCGGCCGGGAATCCGTGGGCCTTTCCGAGGCACTCAAGCACGACCCGCATGTGACGTCCCGCGTCCGGTTGCCTATGCTGCCGGCGCTGCGTTCGCTGAACCTGGCCAACGCGGCGTCGATTGCTGTCTACGAGGCCTGGCGCCAGCAGGGCTTCGCGGGCGCCAAGCTGTAGTACCTGGGGCTTGCGGCGCTGGATCCGGATCAGGCCGCTGGCGCAAATTTCCCTGAAGTCCGCCCATCCGTTTCTCCCGCCGCGCCGAATCGTTTGTGAGAGACCATCCAGGCGAGCGTTGAAGGGAGCGAGGAGCGGCAGGTGACAATAATGCAGGCGGATAGACGCCTGGCCCGTTGGGCTGCGGGCAACCACGGCACGGTCGAAGTCCGTTCTGGCCCCGGACCGGAGGCTGGCACCTTATGCTTGAGGGTGATGGAAACTCCGAATGCCCCGAATCCCGAGGCCGCCGCTCCCCCCAGCGCCTCAGCCGACGTTAACCGCCGGCTGGGAGCCCTGCTCGGACAGATCGCCAACGGTGACCAGGCCGCCTTCGCCGAGTTCTATCAGCTCACGTCGCGCCGCGTTTTCGGCATGGCGCGCCGGGTCCTGATTGACACGGAGCTCAGCGAGGACACCACGCAGGAGGTGTTCCTCCAGGTCTGGCAGAACGCCGCCAAGTTCAACGCCGACGCCGGCAGCCCGCTCGCGTGGCTGATGACCATCTCCCACCGCCGGGCCGTGGACAAGGTCCGGTCCTCGCAGTCCTCCACCGACCGTGAGGCCAAGTACGGCGCCAGCAGCCAGGAGATCGACCACGACTCCGTTTCCGATGCGGTCGGCAGCAAGCTCGAGGCCGAAGCGGTGGTCCGCTGCCTGGACACGCTGACGGACACACAGCAGGAATCCGTCCGGCTCGCCTATTACGGCGGGCTCACCTACCGGGAAGTCGCCGAGAAGCTCAACGCGGCCGTTCCCACCATTAAGTCCCGCATCCGCGACGGACTGATCCGACTGAAGACCTGTTTGGGGGTGAGTTGAGATGAATGACATGAATCCTCAGAACAGCGGCCGCACGCCCGGCAGCTTTTCCGCCGACATCGCCAGCGACCTCAGCTCCGGCCGCGCCGTCGACCTCGCCGAGGTTTACGCGCTGCACGCCCTCGACGACGCCGAACGCACCGCCGTCGACCGCTACCTCACGGAGGCCCCGCCGGCGGAACGCGCCGAGTTCGAGGAGCGTGTCCGGCAGGCCCGAGAGACGCTGACGATGAGCTTTAGCGCGGAGGAGGAGCCGCCGGCCGGCCTCTTCGACCGCATTGTCGCGGCCCTGCCGGCGCAGGCCGCCGAGCCGGGTGCCGAGGCACGGCCTGGCCCTGCCGCTCCCCCGGTGGTGGCCCGTCCGGTCCGCGAACACCCGGGGCTTCCGGTCACCGACGAACTCAGCGCCGCCCGCCAGCGCCGTGACGAACGGCGCCGGCCCCAGGGCATGCGCAACTGGCTGATCGGCGTCGCCGCTGCTGCCGCCATCGCGGTAGGCGGAGTCGGGGTGGGCGCGTATGTCGCCAACCAGAACGACCCGCTGAACCAGGTGCTTCAGGCCAGCGACGTGCGCAAGGCGACGATCGACGTGATCGGCGGCGGCACGGCCTCGCTCACGCTCTCGTCCTCGAAGGACGCCGCGGTAGTAAAGATGAACGGCGTTCCCGCTCCACCGACGGGCAAGGTCTACCAGATGTGGCTGATCCCGAAGGACGGCTCGGCTCCGGTCTCCAAGGGCCTGATGGACGCGGAGGCGCTGTCAAAGCCTGCTGTCGTCACGGGCATCGGCTCCGCCGCGGCCCTGGGCATCACGGTGGAGCCGGCGGGCGGCTCTAAGACGCCCACCATGCCGACCGTGGCCTCCGCGCCGCTGGGCGCTTAGTAGCTGACGCTTAGTATCTGACAACGACAAAGCCGCGCAGGACCCGATTGCCCGGGGCCTGCGCGGCTTTTGTTGTGCCGCCCGCTAAATGACCAGCGAGAGCAGCATCACGAAGGCAAAGCCCACCACGGAGATCAGCGTCTCCATCACGGACCAGGTCTTGAACGTCTGTCCGACGCTGAGGCCGAAGAGTTCCTTCACCAGCCAGAACCCGGCGTCGTTGACGTGGGAGAGGAAGAGCGAGCCGGCGCCGATCGCAAGGGCCAGCAGGGCGGCGTGGGTCGGGGAAAGGGAACTGGCCAGCGGTGCCACGATGCCCGCCGCGGTCACGGTGGCCACGGTCGCGGAGCCGGTGGCGAGGCGCAGCGCCACGGCCACGAGGAAGCCGAGGACCAGCACGGACATGTTGGCGCCCTCGGCCCATTTCTTGACGGCGTCGCCGACGCCGGCGCCGATCAAGGTCTGCTTGAAGCCGCCGCCAGCGCCCACGATCAGCAGGATCGCGGCAATCGGGCCGAGACTCGCGCCGATCTTGGTGGTGATCTTGTTGCCGGTGAAGCCGACGGCGTAGCCGAAGGTGCCGATGGCGAGCAGGACCGCCAGGGTCATCGCAACGAGCGGCTGACCCACGAAATCGAAGAAGACCCGGATCCACGGCGCCGAGGCGGCGTCGGGCCAGATGATGTCCACGACGGCCTTGAGCAGCATGAGGACCACCGGGAAGATGATGGTCATCAGCGTGACCGGGAAGCTGGGCTGGCGCTTGACGCCTTCGAGATCGGCGCCGTGCTCGGTGTCGATGCCGCCCGCGACGGCGGGGGCGCCCACCGGCACCCATTTGGCGGCGAGCCGGGAAAACAACGGCCCGCAGATGATGACGGTGGGGACGGCGACCAGGAGTCCGAGCGCGAGCGTGGTGCCCAGCTCGGCCTTGACGGCGCTGATCGCGATCAGCGGACCCGGGTGCGGCGGCACGAGGCCGTGCAGCACCGACAATCCGGCCAGCGCCGGGATGGCGATGCGCATCAGCGGCATTTTGGAGCGCTGCGTGACCAGGACAATCACCGGCAGCAGCAGCACGAGGCCGATTTCGAAGAACATCGGCAGGCCGATGATCACCGCGACAAGCGTGATGGACCAGACCACCCGGTTACCGCCCGCCTTGGCGAGCAGCGTGTCCACCACGCGGTTGGCTCCCCCGGAGTCCGCCAGGAGCTTGCCCAGCATGGCGCCGAGGGCGATCAGCAGGCCGACCTCCTTCAAGACGCCGCCCACGCCGTCCTCGAAGTTGCTGATGATCTTGGGCAGTTCCACGCCCGAGGCCAGTCCGACAAAGGCCGAGCCCAGCACAAGCGCGAGGAAGGGGTGGAGCTTAAACTTGGCGATCAGCACCACGATCAGTGCGATGCCGAGGCCGGCGACCACCAGGAGCTGGGTGTCGTGGCCGGTCCAGGCCTCGAGGGCAGCGGGAAGCTGCATTGCTGTAAGAGAATTCAAAACGTTTTCCTAGCTGGAATAAGGGGGTGGTGACCGGCGCGCGGTTAGCGCGCGGCGGCGTCGGCGCCGTTGAGGTGGAGCCGGTCGATGATTTCCTGGGCTTCGTCCGCGGGGGTTGCCCCTACGGAGAGGGTGATGAAGTTTTCGTCCTCGGTGGGGGCTTCCAGCGCGTCGAACTGGGATTCCAGCAGCGCCGGTGGCATGAAGTGGCCGTGCCGGGAGGCGAGGCGGTCCGAGATCCGGTCCTTGCTGCCTTCGAGGAAGACAAAAACCACGCCTTCCCCGCGCAGGACGTCGCGGTACCGCTTCTTCAGGGCCGAGCAGGTTACGACGCCGGGGGTCCCGGCGGCGGTGTGCTCCCGGATCCAGGCGGCGATGGTGTCCAGCCAGGGCCAGCGGTCTTCGTCCGTCAGCGGCTGGCCGGCGTGCATCTTGGCCACGTTGGACGCCGGATGCAGGTCGTCGCCTTCCGCGAGGTCCCAACCCAGCCGCCCGGCCAGCAGGCCGGCCACGGTGGATTTGCCCGAGCCTGAGACGCCCATGATGACCAGGACGGGGTGCTGCGCAGTCTTCGCCATTAAAGTCTGCCTTCCATCAATAAATATGATTTAAACAATGGCAAGCATATGGCAGCGGTCACGCTCGGGCAACACTAGAAGCCGGCGATGGTTCCCGGGCCGTTGACCGCGACGACGTGGAACGCCTCGGCGCTCCGGCCCGGAGCGAGGCCGCCGCGTTCCCCGGTGGCGAGCATGAGGCCGCGGACGGTGCGTTCCATGGCGTCAACGTCGGGGTGCTGGCTGGCGTGGATGTGGATGGCCGCCAGCTTTTCCTCGACGTTCCCGGTGACATCCACAAAGTGGTTCTCCCGCTCCTCCGGTCCGGCGAAGAGCCACAGCCAAGGCAGCTTGTAGGCCTCCAGCCCGGCCGCGGCCAGCTCCGGGTACGCGAAGGGGTTCTCCAGCGCCGGGTACACAGCCCTGGTCACCGCCTCCCCCACCGCCAGGTGGTCCGGATGGCTCTTCTGGATCCGGTTCCAGTTCCGTTCCGGATGCATGGCGAGCACGACGTCGGGACGGAGCCGGCGGATCAGGCGCACCACCTCGCGGATGACCTCGTGCGAGGGCTCAAGGTAGCCGTCCAGCTGGTGGAGGTAGTGGATATCGCTCACGCCGACGAGCGCGGCGGCGCGCTGCTGTTCCTCCGTCCGCAGCCGGACGATTTCGTCGCGCTTCGCCGGGTCGAAGCCGCCGGCGTCCCCGTCCGTCATGATGCAGTAGCTGACCTGGACTCCGGCGGCGGTCCACGCGGCGATGGTGCCGGCGGCGCCGAAGTCGATGTCGTCCGGGTGGGCGGTGAAACAAAGCACCCGCTCGATCCGGGTGTGGTTCGGATCGAACGGGCTCTGTGCCGCGGGGGCGTTGGTGCTCAATGGTCAGCCTTTGCGCTTCTTGATTTCTTCGGTGGCCTGCGGCAGCACCTGGAAGAGGTCGCCGACGATGCCGAAGTCGGCGATCTCGAAGACCGGGGATTCGGCGTCCTTGTTCACCGCCACGATCACCTTGGCGGTCTGCATGCCGGCCTTCTGCTGGATGGCGCCGGAAATGCCGGCTGAGATGTAGAGCTGCGGGGAGACGGTCTTGCCGGTCTGTCCGATCTGCGCGTCGTGGCCGATCCAGCCGGCGTCCGTGGCGGCGCGGGACGCGCCGATGGCCGCGCCCAGGGCGTCGGCGAGGTCCTCAAGCGGTCCGAAGTTTCCGTCCACTCCCCGGCCGCCGGCCACGACGATCCGGGCCTCGGAGAGGTCGGGGCGGCCGCTGGCGGCCTTCTCGGTCCGGGCGGTCACCCGGGCCGCGCCGGCTGTGGTGTCCGCCGGCAGGTCGACCGTGACGGGCTGCGGGGCGGTGGCCGTGGCGGCCGGCTCCGGGGCGACGCTGTTGGCCTTGACGGTCAGCACGGCCACCGGGGTGGTGGCCCTGGCCGTGGTGGTGTACGAGCCGGCGAGCACCGACTTGTGCGCGGTCCCGTCCGGGTCGACCGCGACGACGTCGGTGATCACACCGGCGCCGAGTTTGATCCCCAGCCGCGCCGCGACCTCCTTGCCCTCGGCCGAGTTCTCGGCCAGCACCACGGTGGCCCCGGAGGTTCCGGCCGCGGCCGCGAGGAACGCCGCCTTGGGCCCGACGAGGTAGTCGTTGAGGTCGGCTGCCGCGGGGACGTAGAGTTCCCCCACTCCGTAGGCTGCCAGCTCGGCGGCGACGTCGTCGTGCAGTTCGCCGTTGAACGCCACCACGGCCTCACCCAGCGAGCGCGCGATGGTGAGCAGCTCCAGGCTGGACTTCTTCAGCGCCTGGCCCGGGGTATCGATGAATACAAGTACTTTTGCCATGTCTGGATTTCCCCTTAGAGCAGCTTCTGGGCGGCCAGGAACTCGACCAGCCTGAGGCCGGCGTCGCCTTCGTCGGTGATGATGGTGCCGGCCGTCCGCGGCGGGCGCGCTTCGGCGGTCTCGACGGCGGTCCAGGAGCCCGCGAGCCCCACCTGGCCGGGTTCGACGCCGATGTCTCCCAGCGTCAGGGTGGCGATGGTCTTCTTCTTCGCCGCCATGATGCCCTTGAAATTCGGGTAGCGGGGGTCGTTGATCTGGTCCGTGACCGAAACGAGGGCCGGCAGGGTGGCCTCGACGGTGTCCGCGTGCGAGTCACCGTCGCGGCGGGCCGTGAGCTTGCCGCCGTCGAGTTCCAGCGAGGATGCGAAGGTCACCTGCGGCAGGCCAAGGCGCTCGGCGAGCTGGGCCGGGACCAGCGAGGTCTCCCCGTCGGTGGAGGCCATGCCGGTCAGGATGAGATCCGCGGGCGCGTCGGCGCCGAGGTGCCGGATCGCCGCGGCCAGCGCCAGCGAGGTGGCTGCCGCGTCCGAGCCGGCGAGCGCATCGTCGCTGAGGTGGACACCTTCGGTGGCGCCGATCTGCAGCGACTTCTTGACGGCATTGACGGCGCCGGCCGGGCCCATGCTCAGGGCGATGACCTTGTTGCCGGCCGCTTCGCCACCGCGAGCCTCGATCAGCTGCAGCGCGGCTTCCAGGGCGTATTCGTCGAGCTCCGACAGGATGCTTTCGGACCGGTCCGTGGTGTTGTCCCCGCCGCCAAGGTGGCGGTCGAACTGCGCGTCCGGTACGTGCTTGACCAGCACGATGATCTTCAAAGTCTCTTCCACTGTGTTTACAGCAGCCTTCCATGCGGGTGGGCAGCCAGCCGGGTGGGGACGTGGCCAGGGAGCGCCCGGGGTGCCGGGTTGCTCCTAGCTAACCATATAGCGCGGGCCTGGCGGGGCCTCGGTTAACGCCTGTGTCAGGGCGCCCCGGAAAGGGGCAATAGCGGTCGTTAGCGTGCCGGAAAAGGGAGCCGGGAAAAGCAGCGCCGGCCGGCACCCCAAGGTGCCGGCCGGCGTCACGGGCCGGGCGTTGCGGCTCCGGGACCCTCTCGTCGTACTGCTGTTCGCTACTGGTCGGCGGCCGCACCAAGGGTCACATCGAGCTGCTGTTCCTGGCCGCCCCGGAGGACGGTGACCTTGACCGTCGCGCCGGCGGCCTGCTCGCGCACGGCGGCCGTCAGCTGGTTCGGATCGCTGATGGTCCGGTCCTGGAACTTCGTGATGACGTCGCCCACCTTGATGCCGGCCTTGTCGGCGGCCGAGCCCGGTTCGACCGTGGCCACGTCGGCGCCGACCGAGAAGCCGGAGGACGAGGTGCCGGCCGCCTTGGACTTCACGCTCACTCCAAGCTGGCCGTGGGTGGCCTTGCCGGTGCTGATGATCTCCTGGGCCACGCGCTTGGCGTGGTTGATCGGGATGCTGAAGCCGACGCCGATGTTGCCGCTGCTCGTGCTGCCGCTGGCGTCCCCGCCGGCGGAGGCGATGGCCACGTTGACGCCGATGATTTCACCCTTGCTGTTCACCAGCGCGCCGCCGGAGTTACCCGGGTTGATGGCCGCGTCGGTCTGGATGACGTTGATCGAGATGCTGCCCTGATCGGCAGTGCTCGGCGCCTGGCCGCCACCGGGAGGGGCGAACTGGAAGCCCTGGTCGCCGCCCTGGGAATTGTCGGCGCCGCCCTTGGGGGCGGCCGAGGAGGCCACGCTGATGGTGCGGTTGAGAGTGGAGACGATGCCGTCTGTGACGGTTCCGGTCAGGCCCAGCGGGGAGCCGATCGCGACGGCGGTGTCACCGACGTTGAGTTTGTCCGAGTCGCCAAGGGTTGCCGGAACCAGCCCGGCCGGCTTGTCGATCTTGATCACGGCGAGGTCCGAGAGCGGGTCGGTGCCGACGATCTTCGCGCTGAAGACTTTGCCGTCGCTCGTGCGGACCTCCACGGCGGCGTTGGCGGTCTTGCCGTCCAGCGTGACGACGTGGGTGTTGGTGAGGACGTGGCCATCGCCGTCGAGGATGATGCCGGACCCCGTGCCTCCGTCGCTTCCGCTCGAGGCCTTGATGGTCACGACGCTGGGCGAGGCCTTCATCGCTGCGGCGGTGATCGCGTTGACGTCGTCCTTGTTGTTCACGATCACGGTGCCGGACTGGCTGGTGCTGCCCGTGGAAGACAGGGGCCGGTTCCCGATCAGGGCGTTGCTGCCGGCCACGACTCCGCCGCCCACCAGACCGGCGGCCAGGATGCTGGCAATGAGGGTGGGAACGCCGAAGGCGGCCTTGCGCTTCGGCGCGTTGGCCGGGTGGTTAAACGCATTGTTGTGGGGAGCCTGTCCGGCAGGCGGCTGGTTGCCGTAGGCGCCATAGGGGCTGGCTCCCTGGCCGTAGGGCGCGGGCTGTTCGTGCGAGGGCGCGCCAAACTGCTGCGTCTCGGGACCCGAGTGCTGGGCATAGGCCGGGGGACGCTCCGGATACACGGGGCGCGGGGAGCCATCCGCCGATTGGTCAAGCCTCATGGTCGGGTTTTCCCGGGCTGAGTCCTCCGCCGCTGTGCTGTGCGAAGCCCCGGCAGCGGCCTCCCCCGGCTCAAGCGGCTCCCCGTTCGGGGTCGATGGATCCGGTGACGCGCCCTGCATTGGGTTCTCAGTCATGGGACTTCCTTTCATCCTCGTCTGCAGTCAATTATGGCGGTCCAGACTGGAACATAAGCGAACATTTGCTGGGAGGTTCCTGAATGCCGACGCGCGCCGGGGCGGGGCCGGGTCCTCCCGTCCCGCCAGCTTCAGCGCGTTTCGCTGGTGGCATATTCCCGGCGGTGGACGGCCATTGGGGTGCACCATAGAATCAAATGGAATTGCCACAGCGACCTGCGGCTTTACACCTGCGTGGGGGCGCTGCTGCGTTCTGAGACGACCGGCTCGGCTCGATCCGGTCACAGAAGTGCTGAAGGGTTGCACATGCGGTCAATGATGAAACGATTCCTCGCCGTTCTCGGCGTGGCCGGACTGCTGGCGCTCCCCGCCGCTCCTGCCCTCGCCGAAGATCCGGTGACCATTCCTTCCGGGCAGAACATCGTCGACAGCGGCAACGTGCTCGGCAGCCGCAAGGGCGAGGTCCAGGACGCGATCCAGAAGCTCCTGAAGGACCACAAGTACAACCTTTACGTGGTCACCGTAAAGACCTTCGAGAACCCGGCCGACCCCAAGTCATGGTCACAGGCCGTGGCCACCAAGAAGGGTATGGGCCGGGCCGACGTCATCCTGGCCATGTCCGACGACGGCAAGTACTACTTCTCGCCCAACTCGGCCAGCGCCATCTACTCGAAGACTCGCAGCATCAGCGACAACGCAATCGTCGCGAACCTGGCCGGCGGAAAGCGCGACTTTGCGCAGGCCGCGATTGACACCGCCGCGGCAGTCGGTGACGCCGCCGGCGGCGGCAGCGGCTCGGTCCCCTCTGCGGGCGCCGTGAACGGCGTCCTGGTCGGCGTCGGCGTCGTGGCGGCCGGCGGCGTGGGAACCTATCTTTACCTGCGCAACCGACGGAAAAAGACCGCCGCGGCAGCCGGCACCGCCTATGGCCCGCAGGGCGCCGAACTCGACCCCCTCGCCGGATTGAGCGTTGAGGAGCTGCGCCGCAAGAGCGGTTCGCTGCTGATCGAAGCGGACGACGCCATCAAGTCCAGCGAACAGGAGCTTGGCTTCGCCCAGGCGCAGTACGGCGACGCCGCCGTCGGCAACTTCACGAAAGCACTGCAGGACGCCAAGGCCCACATGAGCGAGTCGTTCAAGCTGCAGCAGCAGCTTGACGACCACATTCCGGACACCGAAGAGCAGCAGCGGACCTGGCTGGGCGAAATCATCCGCCGCTCCGAGGCCGCACTGTCCTCCCTCCAGGAGCAGAAGGCGGACTTCGATTCCCTGCGGGAGCTTGAGAAGAACGCCCCGCAGGCGCTGGCGGCCGTCGGCACCGGCGCAAAGGACGCGGAGGCCAAGATTGCCGCCGCTGAGCAGTCGCTGGGCGAGCTCCGGGCAAAATATGCGGAGAGCGCCCTGACGCAGGTCGCGGACAACATCAGCCAGGCCAAGGAACGTCTGGCATTTGTGCAAAACGCCTCCACCACGGCCCAGGACAAGCTCAGCGCCGGCGAGGGCAGCCTTGCCGCCGTCGCGGTCCGGGCCGCCGAGGAGAGCCTGCACCAGACCAACGTGCTGCTCGGGGCCATCGCCAAGGTGGCGGCCAATCTGGACGAGGCCCGCAGCGGACTCGAGTCCGCCGTCGTGGACACGTCGCAGGACCTCGCCCAGGCGCGGGCCATGATCCAGTCCGGCGCCCACCCGGAGCTGGCCGGACCGGTCGCCGGGGTGGAGGCCGCACTGGCCCAGGTCAAAGCCGAAATCCAGGCCGGCAAGATCGACCCCATCGCCACGCTGGAGCGCGTGGAGAACGCCCACCAGTCCCTCGACACGGCCCTGACCGGCATCCGGGACCAGCAGGAGCAGGCCCGCCGGGCGCAGGCCTCGCTGCAGCAGAGCATCATGTCCGCCCAGGCGCAGATCAGCGCGACCTCCGACTACATCACGGCACGCCGCGGCGGGGTGGGCACCGAGGCGCGCACCCGGCTCGCCGAGGCGCAGCGCAACCTCGACTACGCCCTGTCCATCTCCCGCACCGACCCGGTCACCGCCCTGCA
Organism: Arthrobacter sp. YAF16; assembly: GCF_052113385.1. Lineage (NCBI taxonomy): Bacteria > Bacillati > Actinomycetota > Actinomycetes > Micrococcales > Micrococcaceae > Arthrobacter > Arthrobacter sp. YAF16. Next base: position 841,259 of record NZ_JBFRDC010000001.1, on the reverse strand, counting down.
GTACGCGCAGCAGGCTCATTCCCTCGCCGCCCAGGCCGCACAGCTGGCGCAAGCCGATGTGGACCAGTTCGGCGGCTACGCGAACCAGGGCTACGGCCGCGGCGGGATGTTCGGCGGCGGCGGAGGAGGCGGCCTCGGCGGCGCCATCCTCGGTGGCATCCTGATCAACTCCATCCTGCACGGCGGCGGTGGCGGCGGTTGGGGCGGAGGCGGCGGAGGCTGGGGCGGCGGCGACTCCGGCGGCGGTTGGGGCGGCGGCGACTTTGGCGGCGGCGGCGACTTCGGCGGCGGGGACTCAGGGAGTTTTTAGCCGGCCGGTCACAGACTAGGCGCCGGCGGACTCGATCCGGCCGGCGGGTAGAAGCGGTACATTCACTGTTCACCGAATTCAGTGGCCACCACTGGATAGGACGAAAGGTAACACCATGGTTAAGCAGTCCATTTTCGGCCGCATGGCGCAGCTGGCGAAGGCGAACATCAACTCCTTGCTGGACCAGGCAGAGGACCCGCAGAAGATGCTGGACCAGATGGTCCGCGACTACACGAACAACATCGCCGAGGCCGAATCAGCGGTCGCCCAGACCATCGGCAACCTGCGCATGCTCCAGGACGACTACAACGAGGACATCAAGAACGCGCAGGACTGGGGCAACAAGGCACTGGCCGCCTCGCGCAAGGCCGACGAGTACCGTGCCAAGGGCGACATTGTGGATGCCGAGAAGTTCGACAACCTGGCCAAGGTGGCCCTGCAGCGCCAGATGTCGTCGGAGAACGAGGCGAAGTCGGCCGAGCCGAGCATCGCTTCCCAGACCGACGTCGTGGACAAGCTCAAGCACGGCCTGGACCAGATGAAGGGCAAGCTCAACGAGCTCACCAGCAAGCGCAACGAGTTGGTGGCCCGGTCCAAGACGGCGGCCGCGCAGACCCAGGTGCACGATGCCCTCAAGAGCATTGACATCATGGATCCGACCTCCGAGGTGGGCCGGTTCGAGGAAAAGATCCGCCGCGAGGAGGCCAAGGTCCGCGGCCAGCAGGAACTCGCCGCCTCCAGCCTGGACGCCCAGTTCAACTCCCTGGAGGACCTCGGCGAGCAGACCGAGATCGAGGCCCGCCTGGCAGCGCTGAAGTCCGGCGGCGCCACCCCGGCCCTCGGCGCCGGCAACGGCTCGGCCGCCCGCTCCACCGTTGAGGAAGCCGACTTCGACAAGCTCTAACCCTTGAGGCGGGGCCGGGCACCTGCGGGTGCCCGGCCCTTGCTGTGTCCCCGGGGGGCCGCCAATCCAGTAGCGTGGAGCCATGTCTTCGACCCTTGTCTGGCTCCGCGATGACCTCCGCCTCGACGACAACCCCGCCCTGGCGGAAGCTGCGGCGTCCGGTGACCCGCTGACCGTTGTCTATGTGCTCGACGAAGCTTCGCCGGGCGTGCGGCCCCTCGGCGGCGCCGCGAAGTGGTGGCTGCACCACTCGCTCGAGTCGCTCGCCGCCGACCTTGAGACGGCAGGGTCGCGCCTGCTCCTCCGCCGCGGCCCGGCGGAGGAGGTCATCCGGGGGCTGGCCGAGGAAACCGGCGCCACCCGGCTGCTCTGGAACCGCCGCTACGGCGGCCCGGAACGCACCATCGATGCCGGCCTCAAGGACTGGGCGGCGGGGCGGGAGATCAACGCCACGAGCTTCCAGGCCAGCCTGATGTTCGAGCCGTGGACGGTGCGGACCGGTTCCGGCGGCCCGTACAAGGTCTTCACCCCCTTCTGGAAGGCCTGCCTCGACGCACCGGAGCCCCGACTGCCGCTGGACGCGCCGCAGCGGCTCCCCGAGCCGGCCAAGACCGAGGCCGGTGAACTGCCGGGGAGCGACGCTCTGGAAAGCTGGCACCTGCTCCCCCACAGCCCGGACTGGAGCGCCGGGCTCGCCGCGGAATGGACGCCGGGCGAGGCGGGCGCGCACAGCAGGCTGGAAGACTTCCTCGACGGGCCCGCGGTCGAGTACGGCACCGGCAGGGACGTCCCCGGCGTCGAAGGCACCAGCAGGCTCTCCCCGCACCTGCGTTTCGGCGAGATCAGCCCGTTCCGGGTCTGGCATGCGCTGCGGGAACGTTACCCGCGCGGCGCACCGGCCGACGTCGGGATCTTCCGCTCCGAACTCGGCTGGCGGGAATTCTGCTGGCAACTGCTCTACGAGAACCCGCAGCTGGCCACCCGCAACTACCGCCCCGAGTTTGACCGCTTCGCCTGGCAGACGCCGTCGGACGCCGAACTGCAGGCGTGGCAGCAGGGCCGCACGGGCTACCCACTGGTGGACGCCGGCATGCGCCAGCTGTGGCAGACCGGCTGGATGCACAACCGCGTCCGGATGGCAGCGGCCTCGTTCCTGGTCAAGAACCTGCTGGCCGACTGGCGGCTCGGGGAGGCGTGGTTCTGGGACACCCTGGTGGACGCCGACGCCGCGAGCAACCCGGCAAACTGGCAGTGGGTGGCCGGTTCCGGAGCCGACGCCTCCCCCTACTTCCGCATCTTCAACCCGGTTACCCAGAGCAAGAAGTTCGACGCTGCCGGGCGCTACCTGCGGGCCTTTATTCCGGAGCTTGCCGGCCTCGACGACAAGGCGGTACATGAACCGTGGAAGGCCGACGGCGGCGCGGCCGGCTACCCGGGCCCGATCGTGGGTCTGCCCGAGTCGCGGGCTCGGGCCCTGGACACCTACCAGCGGCTCAAGGACGCCTAGGAAACAGCAAAGGCCCGGATCCTGGGATCCGGGCCTTTGCTATTACTGCCATTGGTTGCGGGGGCAGGATTTGAACCTGCGACCTCTGGGTTATGAGCCCAGCGAGCTACCGAACTGCTCCACCCCGCGTCGCTTGATCAACACTACCCTACTTTGGCCGCCGCCCCGACCACGGGCGGGTCCAGGGGGCTCCCATGGGTAGCCGACGGCGCTCCCGACCGGTCGCAGGCGCCGCCGTCCTGACCTTCTGCAGCACCCGGTCGGACTTTCCGCACCATCGGCAGGACAGGCCATAGACCGTGCCGCACCGGTAAAGGTAAGCTCCGAAGAACCCATGTCCACCTGATCTCCGCAGGACCAAGAATCTTCGAGAGATCGGTCCGTTTTCCTCCTATCTCCGTGCCCGCGGGAAGGAAGGAACAGTCGCGACGGCGACTACCCTCAGGAACGGAAAGAGGACACATCATGTCCGGACCTGTACGAGCCAAGCTGGCGCCCGGGCTGGCTGCCACTCCAAGTGCGCCGCCGGCCCTTGCCCCCGTCCGGGATCGGTACCTTGACCTGCTGCGCGCCGTTGCTCTGGCCCGCGTGGTCGCCTACCACTCCTTCGCCAGCGCGGTATGGCTGAGCGTCGTCTTCCCCTCAATGGGTGTCATGTTCGCCCTCGCAGGTTCCCTGATGGCGCGCTCCCTCGAGCGGCCCGCCTTCGGCGTACTGCGGAGCCGGACCCGCCGGCTGCTGGTTCCCCTGGCGGTCTACAGCGCGACCGTACTTATGCTGTTGCTTTGGGAGGGCTGGATCCCTGATAGGGAGGCGGGGCAATCCTGGTTGCAGACCCTGCTGTGGTTCATCCCGGTAGCGGACCCGCCCTTCCCGGAAGCTATCGGAACGGATGCGGGCCTCGTCGAATCATCCTGGGCATCACAGGCCGAAGAAATCCTCTGGTACATCCGGGCCTACTTCTGGTTCATGCTGCTCTCACCGCTGCTGCTCAAGTCCTTCCGTCGTTTTCCGTGGGCCACACTGCTTGCCCCGCTGGGCCTGATGGCCCTGCTTAGCCTTGGCGTTGTCCCCCTTCCGGGCTGGGCAGACAGCGGCGTCACGGACTTCGCCACCTACGGCTCCTGCTGGATCCTCGGCTTCGCCCACTACCAGGGCCTCCTGCGCCAGTTCCCCCGGCGGGTGGTCTTCATCGCGGGGCCGGCCGTAATGGCGCTGGGCTTACTCTGGGCCTCCACCCACCTGGACGATTCCGGCTGGGACCTGAACAACATTCCCCTCGCCCAAGCCCTCTGGTCCGTGGGGTTTTGCGCGATGCTATTGCGGATTTCACCGTCCTGGCAATCGCTCCCGAGGCCCCTGCGTTTCTTGGACAAGACGGTCACGCTTGTGAACAACAGGGCCATGACCATCTACCTTTGGCACAACCTGCTGCTGGTCGTCACGGTGGTGATCATCGACAGGCTTTATGACATCGACACCGTTGCCACAGCCATACCCTGGCTGCTGGACAGCGAGTGGACGCAGTTCATCGCAGTCTGGTTCCTGTTGGCGCTCATGTTCCTCACCATCGGGTGGGTGGAAGACCTCGCCGCCAAACGCACCCCGCAGCTTTGGCCCACCGGAACCCGAAACACGCCTCCCGGAGACATGCTCCCCCCGGCCCCTGCCGATCCACGGATTGCGGAGGAACCGATCACTAACGGAAAGCTGACAGTCCTGCCGCTGAACCGACAGACCGGGCGGATCCGGGCCTACAAATGCATCATCGCTGCCGGACCAGGGGGCCCTCAGCCGGAACCGCACGCTCACAGCGGCCAGGAGTCGATCCACGTTCTGAACGGCCATCTGCGGTTGCTGGTCGGAGACAAGGAGCTGGTCCTGCTCGCGGGCGAGAGCGCGGACTTCGACCCACGGGTCCCGCACTGGTTTGGGCGCGCCGGGACCGAACCGGTGGAGTTTCTGGGCCTATTTGAAGGGCACAGCGAGCGGATCCACATACCTCCGAGGTCCGGTCGGGCAGTCTGAGGACTTAAAGCAAGAAGTCCGGAACACTTTCCAGTGTTCCGGACTTCTTCTCAGTTGCGGGGACAGGATTTGAACCTGTGACCTCTGGGTTATGAGCCCAGCGAGCTACCGAACTGCTCCACCCCGCGTCGCATGATCAACTTTACCTGCCGGTGAACGGCAGGCCAAATCGGGGCGGCGTGATGTGCGTCCCATCCGTCACTCGGCCCCTGCCCGGAGGTCCGCACGGGACCCGCAAGCTGCCGGTTCGCCCGTTCAAGCCAAGGCGAAAGGCCGGATCCCCCCCTCGAACGGTACGGGGAATCCGGCCTTCGGCCTTCCTACATACGCCTGCCGGGCCGTCGGCGCCTACTTACTCGGCGAGGGCGACGGCGAGGGCGTGGACGACGGCGACGCGCTGCCGCTCGGCGACGGAGTGGCCGACGGTGACGGCGACGGCGTCGTCGTGGTGATCCTGGCCTCTGCGTCGATCGCCCGCTGCAGGGCCGCGGAGAGCTTCTTCTGCTGCTCGCCGTAGGCCGCGAAGTCACCCTTGGCCAGGGCCGCCTGGCCGGCCTGGATCGCGCCGTTGGCCTCTTCGAGGGCCGCTTTCAGTTCCGCCTTGGCGTCCGTCGTACCGCCGGCGGCCGGGGGCGTTGCTCCCGGGGCCGGGGTAGCCGGGGTTTGGCCGTTGTTGGCGGCGTCGCCGGCGGTGGCGCCGGAGCGGCCGCCGAACAGCTGGTTCAGTGCCTCGTCAAGGGTCGGCGCGAAGCCGATCTTGTCACCGAATGCGACCAGGACCCGTTGCAGCGTCGGGTAGGAGGTCTCGCCGGTCGACTTCAGGTACACCGGCTGCACGTAGAGCAGGCCCCCGCCCACCGGCAGCGTCAGCAGGTTGCCGTTGAGCACCGCCGATGCGCCCTGTCGCAGCAGGTTCAGTGCCTGCGACACGGTGGGATCGGAGTTGAACTTGTTCTGCGCCTGGCCGGGCCCGGGGACGTTGGCTTCCGGCGGAATCTGCAGCAGCCGCAACTGCCCGTAGCTCGCCGCCTTTACGCCCTTCTGGTTGCCGGCATCCGAGTCCGCGGCCAGGAAGCCGTAAAGCACGTTGCGCGCATTGCCATTGACTACCTGCGGGATGAATGACGACGTCAGCTGGAAGGCAGGCTTGTCCTGGTCGGGCATCTGCAGCGACATGTAGAACGGCGGCTGTTTGACCCCTTCTTCCTTGACGGTCGGGTCGTTCGGGACGCTCCAGGCATCATTGTTGGTGAAGAAGCTGTCCGGGTTCGTTACGTGGTACCGGCCCAGGAGTTCGCGCTGGACCTTGAATAGGTCCTCCGGGTAGCGGACGTGGCTCATCAGGGCGCCGGACATTTCCGAGTACGGCTTCAGGGAGGTCGGGAACACCTTCTGCCAGGCCTTCAGGACCGGATCCTGGTCGTCCCAGGCGTAGAGCGTGACGGAACCGTCGTAGGCGTCCACGGTGGCCTTCACCGAGTTTCGGATGTAGTTGACGGAGTTGCTCGGCAGCGCGGCGGTGCGGCCGGCCGAGGTCTGCGAGTCCCGCGTGGCGTCCGAGAGCTGCTCCTGCTGCGAGTACGGGAAGTACGGGCTCGTGGTGTAGCCGTCCACAATCCACTTCACCCTGCCGTCGACGACGGCGGGATAGGCGTTTCCGTCGACCGTCAGGTAGGGCGCGACCTTCTCCACCCGGTCCTTCGGGCTCCGGTCGTAAAGGATCTGTGACTCGGCGTTGACGCCGTCGGACAGCAGCAGGTCCGAGGACTGGAACTTGATCGAGTAGAGGATCTTGTTGAAGAAGCTGCCCACGTTCGGACCGCCGTTGCCGGTGAAGGTGTACTGCGTTCCGGCGTCGCCTTCTTTGGCCGCCGGGCGGTCCTGCTCGCGGTGCGCGGCACCGGCCGGAGCGCCGACGATCGAGTAGTCCGGCGAATTCTCGCCGAAGTAGATCCGCGGCTGGTAGCTGGTGTCGGTCCCCAGCACGCCTGTGGAGGGGATACCCGACTGCAGGAACTCGGGCTTGCCGTCCGCGGTGAACTTGTTGCCCTTGGCCGCGACCACGCCGTACCCGTGGGTATAGACCACGTGCTTGTTGAGCCAGGACTGCTGGTTGGTGGCCAGGCCGCCCGGGTTCAGCTCGCGCACGGCGATGACGGTGTCCTGGATCTTGCCGTTCACCTCGTAGCGGTCCACGTTCAGGGTGCTCGGGAACTGGTAGTACGGCCGGTACTGCTCCAGTTGGGAGAACGCGTCCGAGATCAGGTTCGGGTCCAGCAGGCGGATGTTGGCGGTGGTCTGGGCGTCCGGGGCCAGGGCGCCGGTGGTGGCCTTGGTGGTGGCCTCGTAGCGCTTCTCCTGGATCTTATCCAGGCCATAGGCGGCGCGGGTCATGGTGATGTTGCGCTTGATGTACTCGTTCTCCAGGGTCTGCTCCGAGGGGCGGACCTGGAACTGCTGGATCACCCAGGGGTAAACGCCGCCGGCCAGGATCGAGGTGATCACGAGCATGGCGGTGCCGATCACCGGCAAGCGCCACTTGCCGATCACTGCGGCGACGATGAAGAGGACGGCCACGAGTGCGGCGGCGACGGCGAGGATGGCCTTGGTGGGGATGACCGCGTTCACGTCGGTGTAGAGCGCGCCGGCCCAGCGGCCGCCGTTGTTCAGCACGGCGGAGTAGCGGTCAAGCCAGAAGTTGACGCCAAGCAGCAGCAGGAACGCCGCGCCCGCGACCGCGAGGTGGATCTGGGCGGCGCGGCTGGTGAAGACGCCGCGCTCCATTAGGCGGATGCTGCCGTAAAGGTAGTGCGTGAGGATGCCGGCGACTCCGGCCACGACGGCGACGCTGATCAGGAAGCCGGTAACGAAGCCCAGGAAAGGCAGGGTCATGAGGTAGAAACTGATGTCCAGGTTGAACTGCGGATCGTTCTGGCCGAAGGGCTCCTGGTTGAGGAAGAGCATCACCTTTTGCCACTGGCTGGCGGCCGCGCTGCCGGCGAAGAGGCCGAACAGCACCGGCAGGCCGATCATGACCACGCGGCGGATCGGTTCAAGCTGGGCCTGGTAGCGGTTGAGGTTGTCGCGGACGTCCGAGTCGGGTGCGTAGACCGGCCGGGCGATATAGGCGATCCGGATCGCGAAGAACACGGCGGCGAACATCACGGCGAAGCCGGCCAGGAAGATGGCGATCCGTGCGATGTTCTCGGTCAGGAAGACTTCAAAAAAGCCCAACTGCTGGTACCAGAGGACGTCCGTCCAGACATTGGCGAAGAAAATGAAGCCCACGACGATCAGGGCGACAACAATCAGTGTCGGCGTCAGTGCGCCTCGCCGTTGCTGTGGCCTTCCGGGTGGGACGGTGCTGGGACGGGACAAACTCGGTACCTCATAGCTGGTCGTCAGTGCTGCTGGTTTTTTAGTTGTCTAAGTGCATCGTGTTGCTGCAGTCTAGCGACTGCCGGCGCCGGCCCGGCAGGGCGGCAGCGGCCGTCATTAGTGCCACGAGTGGCGCCTGAGCTTAGTTCCGGGGTCAGTCTAGTTGCTGGTGCAGACCGGAAGCCCCGATGTGTCGCCGCCGGCAGCGGCGAGCTCGACGGCGCGGCGCGCGTCGGCCAGGTTCTCCACCTTGACGACCTGGAGGCCTGCCGGGATGTGGCCCACGACGTCGTCGCAGTTGGCCGCCGGGGCCAGGAACATCGTGGCGCCGCCGGACCTGGCCCCGACCATCTTCTGGCTGATCCCGCCGATGGCCCCCACGGCGCCGTCGGGCGTGATGGTGCCGGTGCCTGCAACATGCTTGCCGCCGGTCAGGTCACCGGGGGTCACAGTGTCGACGATGCCGAGGGCGAACATCATGCCGGCGCTGGGGCCTCCGACCTTGTCCAGCGAGATCTTGACGTTGAACGGGAACTTGAACTTGTACTGCAGCACGACGCCGAGGAGGTAGCGGCCGGTCTGGGACTTGCTCGGGGTGACCGTCAGCGGCAGTTGGCTGCCATTGCGCTCGACGACGACCGTCACCGGTCTGCCGTTCCCCGCCGCGAGCTGCGCCTGGACAACGCTGAGCGCGGTGATCGGCTTGCCGTCGATCGAGACCAGCACGTCGCCTTCCTGGATCTTGCCCTTCGACGCCGAGTCGTCCGGAATCCCGGCAACCTGCAGCTTCTGCTCGAACGGGATACTGAGTTCCTTGAGCGCCGCGGCGACGGCATTCTCCTGCGAGGTCGTCATGGCGACCGCGCTTTCCTGCTGCGACTGTTCCTTGGTGACGCCCTTGGGGAAGATCAGTTCCTCCGGATAGACCGCCTTTGCGGCGTTCAGCCAGGCGCTCAGGGCTTCGAAGACCGTGACCGGCCCGTTGGGGCCGCCGTCGACGTAGACGGTGGTGAGGTCCAGGTTGCCCTTGGCCGGGAAGGTCTCGTGTCCCGCCACGGTGATGACCGGCTTGCCGTTGTCCGTGCCGAGCGTATTGAACGTAGGGCCGGGCGATTCGATCACATAGGGAACGGGCAGGCTCATGGCGGCGAGGCCGAGGGCCATCGCCAACAGGCCGGAGACGAGCATGGTGGAGGAGCGGTTGTCCTCTCCCCCGCCGTTGGCACCGCGGGTCCTCCGTCCCGGGGCACTGCCTCCGCTGCCTGCGGCGCCGCGTCTGGCGGCGAAACGGGACCACAGGCTGGGTTTGCCGCCGGCGCTGCGGGTACCGCTGCCGCCGTCGCGGGGCGCGGGTTCGGCCGGCAGCTGCCCGCCCTGGTTAAACGTCAATGAAGGACCTCTCCATGCCGGCGCCTTGGCCCTTGCGGGGCCCGGATCAGGGCGCTGCGGCTGCGGCCGAAACCGGCTCCGCAGCCTTCAAATATTCCAGTCTCTAACACTACGCGCTCGGGCACCGCAGGGGCTCTTTGCCGACAGCGAACGTGGCCGGGTTTCGGGAGACAGCCGCTCACACGGAGGGGTAGCGTGAAGATGAGCACCAGTCACACCGACGATCGGCGGGATCATGACCTCTAACCCACTCAATCCGTCCAACGGGGACGACGAACCCAAGGATCCGCTGGCAGAAATGCTGCAGAACCTGATGGGCGGCAAGGGCATGGGGGACATCGATCCGGCAGAGCTCGCCAAGGCCGCCGGGCTGCCCGACGACCCCAACCTGCTGGCCCAAATGTTTTCGCAGGTCCAGGCCATGATGAGCGCGTCCTCCGACGGTCCGGTGAACTGGCAGCTGGCGCACGAGAACGCCCGCCGGGTGGCCGCCAGCGGCTCCGACCCGTCAGTGACCGCCGCGCAGTCCCGCGAAGTCGACGAGGCCCTCCGGCTCGCCGAGCTCTGGCTGGACCAGGTCACCGAGCTTCCCGCCACCGGGCTGATCGGCCGGGCCTGGTCCCGCGCCGAATGGGTCGAGGAAACCCTGGGGACGTGGAAGCGGCTGACGGAGCCCGTCGCGAATAGCATCGCCAACGCGCTCTCCTCCGCCATGACCGAGCAGATGCCCGAGGAAATGAAGTCCATGATGGGCGGCGCCTCCTCGATGCTGCAGAACATGGGCGGGGCCATTTTCGGCATGCAGCTGGGCCAGGCGATCGGCGCGCTCTCCGCCGAGGTGGTCAGCTCCACCGACATCGGTGTCCCGCTGGCCGACCTGGAAATGGCGCTGCTGCCGGCCAATGTGGCGAAGTTCGGCGAGGGCCTCGGCCTGCCGGAAAACGACATCCGCCTCTTCCTCGCGGTCCGCGAAGCCGCCCACGCCCGGCTCTTTGTGCAGGTCCCGTGGCTGCGCGGGCACCTGCTCGGCGCGATCGAGGCCTACGCCCGCGGCATCCACATCGACACCTCCAAGATCGAGGAACTCGCCCGCGAGCTGGACCCCAGCAACCCGGAGGGCATCCAGGAAGCACTCTCGCAGGGTGTCTTCATGCCGCAGCGCACGCCCGCCCAGGACCAGGCCCTCGAGAAGCTTGAGACGGCGCTGGCCCTGGTGGAGGGCTGGGTGGATGAACTCACGGCCGCCGCAACGGAGAAGCTGCTGCCCTCGGCCGCGGCGCTGCGCGAAACCGTCCGGCGCCGACGCGCGACCGGCGGCCCCGCGGAGCACGCGTTCTCCTCGCTGGTCGGTCTTGAGCTGCGGCCCCGCCGGCTGCGCGAGGCCGCCACGCTGTGGGCCCAGCTGAAGGAAGAACGCGGCGTGGAAGGCCGGGACGCCATCTGGCAGCACCCCGACCTCTTGCCCACGGCCGGAGACCTGGACGATCCGAAGGGCTTCAGCGAACGCCGCAAGCTGGCCGAGGCCAGTGACACCGAGGTTGACGACGCGCTGCAGAAGCTGCTGAGCGGCGGGTTCGACACGGCTGAACCCGGGGCGGAGCAGGGCGAAGACCATACCGGCGAAACCGGGGACGATTCCAGCGGTGAGCCCGGAGCCGGGGACGACACCGGCAGCCCCAAGGCCTGACTGGCTATTTCGGCGAGCGGCACCGGAAAGCCCCGGCCGGAACCTCGGTTCCGGCCGGGGCTTTCCCGTGCCCGGGGTCGTCAGCGGACGGCGGTACCGGCGTCTTCGACATCGGCGCTGTCGACGTCGTCCCGGTCGGCCGGCAGGCCGCGGGCGGCGGCAAAGGACACACCCTCCAGGAACGCCTTGGCGCGTTCGGTTTCCGGGTAGGCGGCCAGCAGCCGCCAGAACGCGGCGTTGTGGGCGGCCACCAGGAGGTGGGCCAGCTCGTGCAGCAGGACATAGTCAATGACCCACTGCGGCATCGGCTGCAGCTTGTGGGAGAGCCTGATGGTTCCCTCCGATGGCGTGGCCGAACCCCAGCGTGAGTTCTGGTTGGTCACCCAGCGGACCGACGTCGGGACCGCCCGGCCGCCGAGGTATTTGGCGGAAAGGTCGGCCGCATGGGCCGCCAGCTCCGCGTCGCTGCCCGCCCGGCGCTTGCCGGCGGCCTTGGGGCCGCGGCTGCCCTGCAGGCGGAGCTTCTCCAGCATCCGGTGCACCCATTCGCGCTCCTGGGCGCCGCTGAAATGCGCCGGGATGGCGACCACCGCGGTGCCGTTCTCCCAGAATGCGGCCACCGTGCGGCGCCGCCGGGCCGAGCGGCGCACCTCCACGGGAGCGCCGTCGGCGGTGGTCACCGGGGTGACGCTGGTGTTGGCGGCGCCGGCCATCAGAGGCTGGAGCTTTCGACCAGGACGGCCAGAACGGCTTCGCCGTACTTTTCCAGCTTCGACGCGCCGACCCCCGGCAGCGTGGCGAGCTGTTCGAGGGACTCCGGCCGCGCCTCGGCGATCGCGGTCAGGGTCGCGTCGGTGAAGACCACGAAGGCGGGGACGTCTGCCTCCAGCGCGGTCTCCTTCCGCCACTGCCGCAGCGCGTCGAAAGTCTGTTCCTCGTAGCTCGGCGGGCACTGGCTGCACCGGCCCACCTTGCGTTCGGCACCGGAAGAGAGCATGCTCCCGCAGACCCGGCACGACGCCGGCACCGCCGCCTTGCGCCGCGGCGCGGCCCCCTTGCCGCGGACGGAGGAGCTCGCGACCGAGTCGGGCCGCAGCCCGTCCAGGAACCGCGTAGGTTTCCGGTTGGCGCGGCCGCCCGGTGTCCGGGCCGTGGACCAGGACAGGTGCAGGTGCTCCTTGGCGCGGGTGATGCCGACGTAGAGCAGCCGGCGCTCCTCGTCCACGGCTTCGGGAGTGTCCGCGAAGGAGATCGGCATCAGGCCTTCGCTCAATCCGACCAGGAACACGGCTTCCCACTCCAGCCCCTTCGCGGCGTGCAGCGAGGCCAGGGTCACGCCCTGGACGGTGGGAGCGTGCTGCGCCAGCGAGCGCTCCTGCAGTTCATTCACGAAGTCGGCAAGGCTGAACTGCGCTCCCCTGCTGACCACCAGTTCGTCGGCGAGTGCCACGAGTGCTGCCAGCGACTCCCACCGTTCCCGGAGGGCGCCGCCGCTGTGCGGGGCCGCGTCCGTGTAGCCCAGCGAGGACACGATGTCGCGGACCAGCTGACCCAGGGGCTCCGGCGTCGCGGTCTCGGCGACGGCGCGGGTGGCGGCCCGCAGCTGCAGGATCGCGTCGCGGACTTCCTTGCGGGCGAAGAACCGCTCGCCGCCGCGGAGCTGGTAGCCGATGCCGGCCGAGGCGAGTGCCTGTTCGTAGGCCTCCGACTGGCCGTTGGTGCGGAACAACACGGCGATCTGGCTCGCGGGCGTCCCGGCCTCGAGCAGTTCGCGGATCTTCACGGCGACGGTGGCAGCCTCGGCCTCGTCGTCGGAACATTCGGTGAACTGCGGCACGGGGCCGGCCGGCCGCTGGGCCACGAGTTGCAGCGGCGTGGCCCAGGCCGCGTCCGCCACGGGACCGCCGCTGCGCCGGCCGGCGAGCAGGTCGTTGGCCAGCTTCACCACCTGCGGCGTGGAACGGTAGTCCCGGATCAGCTTGACCACCGTGGCGTTGGGGTACTGCGCCTTGAAGCCGAGCAGGTGCTTCGGCGAGGCGCCCGTGAAGGAGTAGATGGTCTGGCTGGCGTCGCCGACGACGCAGAGGTCGTCACGGCCGCCGAGCCACAGCTCGAGGAGCCGCTGCTGCAGCGGCGAAACGTCCTGGTATTCGTCCACCACGAAGTGCCGGTACTGTTCGCGGACGGTGGCGGCGACCTTGGGGTCCTCCTGCAGGATCCCCACGGTGATCAGCAGCACGTCCTCGAAGTCGATCACGTTCCGGTCCGTCTTGACGTCCTCATAGGACTGGAACACGCGGGCGACGGCGGTCAGGTCGAAACCGCCGGGGGTGCCACGGCCCTGGGCCTTTTCCAGGTAGTTGGCCGGGGTGAGCATGGACACCTTGGCCCACTCGATTTCGGAGGCAAGATCCCGGATGGAGGCCCGGTCGGTGCTGAGCCGCAGCCGGCGGGCAGCCTCCGCGATCATCTGGGCCTTGTGGTCCAGCAGGTTGGGCAGCGCGCCGCCGACGGCCTGGGGCCAGAAAAACTGGAGCTGGCGCAGCGCCGCGGCATGGAAGGTGCGGGCCTGCACGCTGCCGACGCCGAGGTCGCGGAGCCGGCTGCGCATTTCGGCGGCGGCCCGCGAGGTGAAGGTGACGGCCAGCAGCCGCTGCGGGCTGTACACGCCGGAGTGCACACCGTAGGCGATGCGGTGCGTAATGGCGCGGGTCTTGCCGGTGCCGGCGCCTGCGAGCACGCACATGGGCCCGTTCAGGGTGCTAGCCACCTCGCGCTGTTCGGCGTCGAGGCCGCCAAGGATCCGCTCCTCGAGGGAACGGCCGTCCGGCACCGGAGCTTCAGCGGCGGGTGAGCCGTCGTGGGACTGTCCGGCCGGAAAGGCGCTGGACTGGAAGATATCTGTGTTCACTTCTGCTGCTCAGTCGTTGGAGTGTGTGCGGTGGATGCCGCGGCGTGTGGAACCCGCCGCACGGGGGTGCCTCCGGATGGTGTCACGAGGACGTCAGGCACTGTCCGGGCGATCCTGGATGACGCCCCCGTACCAGTGTTCAATCAGGGCCCGCGCGATCGAGAGCCGGCTGGAAATGACGATTTCGCCGCTCAGCACCGCTTCCTGCAGCTCGGCGCGGCTGAACCAGCGCGCCCGGGTGACCTCGACGCCGTCGGGCGTGGCCTCCGTGTCCGCCGTCGTCGCGGTGAAGCCGAGCATGAGCGAAGCCGGAAAGGGCCAGGACTGGGAACCGAGGTACTGCGATGCGGTGACCCGCACCCCCACCTCTTCGCCAATTTCCCGGACCACTGCCTGCTCCAGGGACTCACCGGGCTCGACGAACCCGGCCAGGGTCGAGTAGTTCCGGGAGTCGAGCGGGCCGCCGCCGCCCAGCAGCAGCCGGTCGTCCGGGCCGACGACCGTAACGATGATGGCCGGATCGGTGCGCGGGTAATGCTCGGAATTGTCCGAGGGGCAGCGCCGGACCCAGCCGCCGGCCTCCGGGACCGTGGCGGCGCCGCACCGCGGGCAGTGCGTATGGGTGGCGTGCCAGTTGGCAATGGCGCTGGCCTCAATGAACAGGGCAGTATCGGTGGGGTCCAGCTGGGCGGCCACCTCGCGGAAGCCGGCCCACTGCGCACCCGCCGGGATGCCCTCGACGTGCGGCTCGAACGGCTCGGCACGGACCTCGAACTGTTCCGGAAGGACGAACAGCACGTACTGCGTTCCCTCGGCCGCACGCGCTCCGGGCAGTGCGGTGCCGAGGTAAATCACCTGTTCCGGGGCGTACGCGGTTCCCTTGAACCGCCCGGCGAGGCCGGCCGCGTCCAGGAAGACGAGCCCCTGGCCGCTGACCAGCGCCTGGCGCCGGGACAGGACCATCGCCTGCACGCCACCGGAACGCAGCAGCTCCTCCAGCATGCCCGGCTTCAGCCTGGCCGCGGAGCCGCGGTCAATCATCGCGGGCCGGACCGGAAGAACGGTGTCCCGCAGCTGGTTGGCCGGGGGGCTGTCGCCCGCGGCCCGGGCCACCGCAACTCCCCCCGCCGGAGCGGCCCCGGCAGCGGGCACCGATCCAGGATCAACCTGTCCGCTATTTTGCCCGGTAATTTGCCCATCGATTTCTGCATTACCGGACTCCGGTGACTCCGCAAGACTCATGTACCCACCGTACCGACCCCCGCCGACAATTGACATTTTCGCCGGCCCTCCGGGGCCCGCCTCCCGGCCGATTGCGGGAGCGGTTGCCCAAGCAGCCGCCGTTCGGCGCTATTTCGGGCCGATCTTTCAGACTCGCCGTGATGCAGCGCCGTCTTAGGGCCGGCTCAATCTACCGTGGAAGCGTGAGAAGAAAACCAATCGAACTGGCAGCTGTAGCGACTGCGGCTGTCCCCGGCCTGACCCCGACCGCCGTGAGCTCCGCGCCCGACGATCCGGCAGACTTCGATTCCGCCCTTCTCCTGGACTCCGAAGGCAAACGCTGGCGTGTCCGCTCGCCACGCCATGCCGAGGCCAGTGCGCGGCTCGAAACAGAGTTCCTGGTGCTGCGCGCGTTCACTCCCGGCATCCGCGCCGAGCTCCCCTTCTTGATGCCGACCGTGGCCGGCACCGTCCGGCAAGGCACGCTCAGCACCTTCGTCTACTCCCACCTTTCCGGCACCACGCGCTCGGTGGAGGAGCTCAGCACCGGCTCCGCCGCGCTGACCCGGGAACTCGGCGCCGCTCTCGCGGCCATCCACGACCTCCCGCACTCTCTGGTCAGCAACGCCGACCTGCCCAGTTACACGCCGAACGAGTTCCGCCAGCGGCGGCTCAACGAGCTGGACCAGGCCGCCACCACGGGCAAGATCCCGCCCCTGCTGCTGCGCCGCTGGGAGCACGCGCTGGAGGACGTGTCGCTCTGGCGCTTCAACCCCAGCGTGGTGCACGGCGACCTGCACGAGGACAACCTCCTGGTCGACGGCGACCGGGTCACCGCCGTGACCGGCTGGACCGACCTGCGGATCGGCGACCCGGCCGACGACATGGCGTGGCTGGTCGCGTCCAACGACCAGGACTTTGTGGACGCCGTCCTTGCGCACTACACGTCCAGGCGCCGGGACGCCCCCGACGCCCATCTGCTGCGCCGCGCCGCGTTGTCCGCCGAGTTCGCCTTGGCGCAGTACCTGGTCAAGGGCCTTGCGGCGGCCGACCAGGACATGATCCGCGAGGCCGAGTCGATGCTCGCGGTGCTGGCCGAGGACGTCGCGGAACATGGCGGCCAGCCGATCAGCGTCGAGCCGCTGCCACAGCCGGCCGTGACCGTGCAGCCGATCAGCCCGGATGCCCCCGGCTCAACGCCCGGACAGGATCCGCAGCACGTCAGCGATATGGCGACCGCTGTCCACGTCACGCCGATCCCCCGCGACGAGCTTCCGGGCGCGGCGCAGGACGACGCCGGGACGCAGGCCGCCACTGACGGCGGTCCGGAGGACAGCGCTCGCGACGCCGGTGCCACCGCCGCTGACGGCGATCCGGAGGACAGCACGCCCGTCGACAGCCGGGCAGCCGCCGACGGCGATCCGGAGGACAGCATGCCTGTTGCCGACGTTCCGGCCCCGCCAAAGCCGTCCGCTGCGGACGACACCTCCACCACGGCGCTCACCGTGGTACCGGCGAGCGAGCGTCGCTAAGGCCAGCTAGCCTGATTTCCTTCCGAGGGCCGCCGCGACGATTTCCTCCAGCCGTTCCGCGGAGCCGAGATCGTGCGGGCGGACCACCTGGTTGTCTGCCACGTAGTAGAACGCTGCCCGGACGTCCTCAAGCGGGACGCCCTTGAGCCGGGACCACGCCAGGCGGTAGACGGCGAGCTGCACGGACTTTGTCTTGAGCTGGCCGGCCGAGGGCCGGCGTCCGGTCTTCCAGTCGACGAGGTCCCAGCCGCCGTCGGCGTCGCGGAAGACTGCGTCGATGCGCCCGCGGACCACGGCGTCGCCGATCCGGGTTTCGACCGGCACCTCGACGTGTGCGGGTGCCCGGTGGGCCCACTCCGACTGGCGGAAGGTCTCCACCATGGCGTCCAGGCCGTAGGCCTCGTCAATGTGGTCGTCCGAGCCGGCGGCCTCGCCGAGGTCCAGCATCCCGGAGGTGCCGAAGTATTCTTCGACCCAGGCGTGGAAGGCTGTTCCCTTGCGGGCCGACATCCCGGGTTCGCGCGGGACGGGCCGCCGCAGCCGGGCCACCACGGAGGCCGCATCCTCGTCCAGGTCCACCAGGGTGGAGGCGGAAATATGGCCCGGCAGGTGCACCTCCTGGACGGCTGACCGCCGGGAACGCCGGTCCAACAGGGTGGCCGCTTCCTGCGCCCACCCGGCCGCCGGCCCGCGCAGTCTGCGCGCCCCGGCCGCCGAAGCTGCGGGCGCCGTTCCCGGCCCGGCGGGAGCCGGCAGCGAGCCGGCGCCGGGCTGTTCCAATTGCTCCAGGACCCGCGCCGCGGCAGCCTCCATGGCGGCCCGGCGGCCCGGTACGAGCCGCAACCGGGCTCCGGTGTGCGGGTGGACTGGTCCTTCCAGGGGATCGTAGGGCCACAGGGCCAGCTCCAGCTCGGAGGTCAGCGGGCTTTCCTCCGGCAGGGCCTCCTCGGCAACGGAATGCGGATGGATCTCGGCCGCGCCGGCCCCACTGAGCCCTTCGAGTTCGGCCAGGAACGGGGACATCTCGGCCAGGCCCGCCCGGGAGCCCACCCAGGCTGCGCTTGAGACCCAAAGCACATGCTTGGCGCGGGTGTAGGCAACATAGGCCAGGCGCCGTTCCTCGGCTTCGCCGTGGGCCTGGACCGCGGACTTGAACTCCTTCTCGGCGTCGAGCCAGCCTTTCTGGTCCGGCTGATCCAGGTCCCACTGCGGCAGGTCGGCGCGGTCCCCGCGGAGCGGCCACGGCAGCGCGGCGGACCCGCTGCTCCAGCGCGAATCCCGGCTGGACGGGAACGCCCCGGCGTTGAGGCCGGGAACGAACACGACGTCCCATTCCAGCCCCTTGGAGGCGTGGACAGTCAGCAGCTGGACGGCCTCGTGGTTGACGTCCGGCGCGGCGGCGTCGAGGCCGTTCTCCTCGGCAGCGGCCGCTTCCAGCCAGGCCAGGAAGGCGAGTACGTCGACCCGCTGCGAGGTGTGCAGGAACCCGGCGGCAGCATCCTGGAAGGCGTCCAGGTTGCGCCGCGCCTGATGGATGCTGATGCCGGGCCGGGCCGCAACTTCGATGTCCAGGAGCATGGCACGTTCCACTTCGCCCAGCAGGGTGCTGAGGTCATCGCCCATGAAGCTGCGCAGTTGACGGAGCTCGGCGGAGAGCCGCTGCAGCCGCTCCAGCGCGTCCGGGCTCAGCCGGCGGCCGTGGGCGGACGTCCAGTCGGGACGGGGCAGCCAGTCCAGCGCCTCGATCAGGCTCGCGGCGTCGGTGAGGTCGCCCTCGATGACGGTTTCGGCGGTGTCGCCGTCGACGTCGGTATCGGTGTCGGTGTCGCTGCCGGGGCGTCCGCGGCGCCGCGCCAGGAAGCTCGACCAGTCGCGGAACGCCATCAGGTCCGCAGGCCCGATCCGCCAGCGCGCGCCGGCCAGCAGCCGCATCAGCGAGTCGGAGCGGCCCGGATCGGCAAGCACCCGCAGGGTCGCCACCAGGTCGACGATTTCGGGGGTGTCCAGCAGCCCGCCGAGGCCCACGATTTCGTAGGGGATGCCGCGCAGCTCGAATTCGCGGCGGATGCACTCCATCTGGGCCCGGCGGCGGCACAGTACGGCCATCGCCGGCGGCTCGGGCTCCTCCGCCTTGCCGGCGCCGAAGTCGGTCCGCCGGAATTTCAGCACGTCGGCGGCGATGGCCGCCGCTTCGTCCTCGTCCGTGCCGAAGCGGCCCATCAGGACGCGGCCCTGGACCGCGGCGGGGCTGGGCTGCAGCGGCGGGACCTCCACGGTGTCGGCGCTGTCCCGGGCACCGGCCACGGCGGCATGGGCCGCCGCCTTGCTGAGCGGGGCCGAAATGACGTTGGCGGCCTCGAGAATATTCCGGCCGTTGCGCCACGCGGTGGTGAGGTACGACGTCGGCGCGACGGCGAACTGCGGCGGGCCGCCGCCGGCGTCGCCGGAATCACGCGCACTTCCGCCGTCGTCAACCCGGACGGGGAATTCGCGGACGAAGTGGAAGAGCTGGCCCGCGGACGCGCCGCGGAAGCCGTAGATGGACTGGTTCGGGTCTCCCACCGCGGTGACGGCGTGCCCGTCACCGAACAGGCGGGAGAAGAGGACAAGCTGGGCGTGGGAGGTGTCCTGGAATTCGTCCAGCAGCACCACCTTGTAGCGCTGGCGTTCCGTTTGCGCTGCCACCGGGATCTCGTTGGCCACCCGGGCCGCGAGGGCCACAAGGTCACCGAAGTCCAGTGCGCCGCGGGCCCGTTTGGCCTCCGCATAGCGGCCCACCATGTCCGCAACGCTGGCGCGGGTCCGGAGCAAAGCGCTGAGGTCCCCTGCGGCCTGGCTGGGATTCTTCTTGGCCGTGGCGACATACGGCAGCGCTTCGAACTCGGCCACCCGGTCCAGCAGCCAGCCCCGGACTTGCGCGGGGTCCTGCAGGTGCTCCGCGCATTCCCCGGCAAGCTGGATGACCGCTTTGACCAGGGTGGACTTGGCGGAACGGAAATGCTGGTAGTCGCCGTCGAAGGCTTCCACCACCTCGCTCGCGAGCTGGAAAGACTGGGCACCGCCGAGGAGCACAACGTCCCGTTCGACGCCGAGCCGGAGCCCGTAATCCGAGACGATGCCGCTCGCGTAAGAGTGGTAGGTGGAGACCTTGGGTTCCAGCGCGTCGGTGCTCAGCAGCCCGGCCGGAAACACCTTGTGCTCCGGATCGGCCGCGGCGATCCGCGCCAGGGCGGCCAGCTTGGCCCGGATCCGGGTGGCGAGCTCGCCGGCAGCCTTTCGGGTGAACGTCACACCGAGTACTTCCTCCGGCCTGACCCAGCCGTTTGCGACGAGCCACACCACACGGTCCGCCATGGTGGCGGTCTTGCCTGAGCCGGCCCCGGCGATGACAAGCCGGGGCGCCAGCGGCGAGGAGATGATCCGTGACTGTTCGGCGGTGGGGCTGTTCTTCTCCCCCAGCATCACGGACAGCTCTTCCGGGCTGAACCGCGGTTCGGGCAGGGGCTTCGGCCGTGTGTCCGCCGGCGCGGCGGTCTCCGGCCCGGCCGCCGTCGTCGTCTCGATACTCATTCGGTGACCTGCTTTCCGCGTGCGCACAGCGGGCAGACTTCGGGGAGCCTGCAGCCGTGGCCGCCGTGCCCGCCCTTGGCGGGGTCGTGGCGGGCTTCAAACGTGGTGCCGGACATGACGCGTGCGGCCTCGCCGACCATCTCCAGGGCCCAGTTCGCTTCCGGATCCAGCGCCGGCTGGCTCTGCACCCCGGGGCTTTTGGTGCTGGTGCCGAGCTGGGCCAGCACCGCGCCGCCGGGTCTTGGCGGCGGACCGTCGTCCGGGCCGGTAAACCCGCCGGCCAGGACCGCCGCCTGGTAGGCGCCCAACTGGGGATGGCGTTCCAGCTCGGCCTTGCCGGGCTGGCGCTTGCCGGTCTTGAGGTCCACGATGACCAGCCGCCCTTCGGCGTCGATCTCCAGCCTGTCGACCTGGCCGCGGAGCACGGCGGGCCGCGCGGGCCAGGACTCTTCACCGCCGGCAACGGCTGCGGGCTCCAGATCGGGAAGCTTCACCTCGAAGTCCTGCTCGACGCCGAGCAGGCTCCGGCCCTCGCTCCGCATGACCAGCACGTACTGGGCGAGCTTGCGGACCATGGTTTCGGCCCGCTGGAAGTCGAGCTTGCCCTCCCAGTTGTCCTTCATCCCGAGCGCGGGCCAGCGTTTCACCAGCTCGGCCACGTACTCGCCGCCCGAGGCGTCCGGGAGGTCCTGGGCAATGGCATGGACCAGGGTTCCGAGGCTGCGGGCGAAATCCGTTGCGGCCTCTCCGCCGGCTGCCTGGACGAACCAGTCGAGGGGCGACTTCTGCACGGTCTCGACCTTGGAGGGCGAAACGAAGACGGTACTGCCGGGCGGCACCACGGGGTCCGTCGACGACAGCGGAGCCAGCCCCCACCAGCTGTCCGGGTGGGCGCCGGGCACCGCCGGCCGCGCGGCTGCGAGGGCGCCCAGCACGGCGGTGGCTTCGGCCGCCTCGGCGGGGGCGCCGTCGAGCTGGGCGTACTGGCGCAGTTCCGCGACGAGCGCGCGCAGGGTCAGCGGCCGCTCAACGGGCGTGAAGCCGCGCCGGTCCTGGTCCGGGTGCAGGGGCGAAACGTAGTCCAGGAAGGATGAGGGCTGTTCGTCCTCGGAGGAAACCGCCGTGCAGATCAGCACTTCGCGGGCCCGTGAAACGGCGGTGGAGAAGCTCCGCAGCTCGTCATAGCGGATCTCGCGGAGACGGCTCAGCGGATCGAGCTGCAGGGCGTACTCGACACCGTGTTCGACGGCGTCGGCGAAAAGTGTGCTGCCGAGCAGTTCACCGCGGAGCCGGGTGTTGGGCCACACGCCTTCCTGGAGGCCGGGCACAATGACGACCGGCCATTCACGTCCCGCGGCGCTGGCCGGGGTCATGAGTTCCACCGCGTCCTCGAGCTGTGCCCGGGCCGCCAGCGTGTCCATAGGCAGTTCCTGGCTGAGCAGGTACTCAAGGAACTGCTCCGGACCTGAGCCCGGGAGCTGGTCCACGTACCGCTCGGCGGTGTGGAACAGGGCCATCATGGCGTCCAGGTCGCGGTCCGCGCGGGCGCCCGCCGCCCCGCCGGCCAGGGCTGCCTCGGTCCAGCGGCCGGCCAGTCCGGTGGAATGCCAGAGCGCCCAGAGCACGGTCTCGGCGTTGCCGCCCGGTGCCTCGGCGGCGTCCCGGCCGGCGCGGATCATCCGGGCAACGCGGCGGGCGGAATGCCCCTCGATGCCGAGCGTGGCCAGAGCGCCGGGGTCCAGGAGTGCTTCCACGAGCAGCACGTCGCTGGTGCGGCCGCCGCCGCCCAGAAGTTCCTCACGCCGCAGTGACTGGCGGAGCCGGCGCAGCTCGATCGACGTTGCCCCGCCGATCCTTGAGGTGAGCAGCGAGACGGCGGCTTCCGGGGTAAGGACGTCAGGGTCCAGCGCCACCGCGTAGGCGTCCAGCAGCGGCCGCACGGCCACCTCGTCCCGGACCGCGGACTCGGCCACCGGGATCCGGACCGGGATGCCTTGGCCGGCCAGGTGGCGCTGCAGCTGGCTGAGCTGGCCGCCGTTGCGCACGATCACCGCGATGTCTCCCAGCTCCCGGCCGTCATTCAGCTGGGCTTCCAGGATCCGCTGCGCCACATAGCGCAGTTCGTGGACCGGGGACGGCAGCAGGTGCGCCTCGACGACGCCGTCGCCCTGTCCGCTGGGCTTCGGGTGTTCCAGCCGGCGCGCCACAGTCCCGCCGGAGCGCAGCGAGATCCGTTCGGCGACGCCCTGCCAGGCCTGCGCGACGGCCGGGGTATGGCGGTGTGCGGTCCAGAGCGGCCGCTCCAGGACGGTGCCGCCGGCCGGGGCGAGCAGCCGGGGCAGCTCGGCCACCAGGTCCGGCCGCGCCCCGCGGAATCCCTGCACCACGGTGTCCGGGGAAGAGGTGACGAGCGTGTCCTTGCCTGCGGCGATGTCCGCGAGCAGTTCGAACACGGCCGGGTTCGCCTCCTGGATATCGTCCACGAGGATCAGCTGGAGCCGGTCCCGCTCCGCGGCCAGGAATTCCGGGGCGTCCTGGAAAATCTGGCGTGCCGCCGTGATGATCCCGGCCGGGTCAAAGGATTCGGGCATCCGCAGGTCAAGGACGTCGCGGTACTCGGCATAGAGGGCGGCCGCGGCGGTCCAGTCCTGCCGGCCGCAGCGCTGCGCGAGGGCCGCCAGGTCCTGCGCGGTGCGCCCGGATTCGATGATCCGGTCAAAGAGCTGGCGCACTTCCTGCCGGAAGCCGCGGGTCTGCAGGGCGGCGGCCAGGTCCTCGGGCCAGGGCAGTTCCAGCCCGGGCCGGGCATGGCCTTCGAGGAGTTCCTTGATGATCAGGTCCTGTTCGGGCCCGGAGAGGAGCTTCGGCGCACGCGGCAGCGGCAGGATGCCCTCCGCCTTGGCACGCCGGATCAGGTCGAAGGCGTACGACGCCCAGGTGCGGGCCGGCGTCGTGCTCAGGCTGCGGTCCAGGCGCGCGGTGAACCGGTCGCGCAGCGCATCGGCGGCCAGCCGGCCGGGGGCCAGGATCAGCATCCGTTCCGGGTCCAGGCCGTCGCGCTGGGCCCTGCGGACGGCGGCCTCGACCAGGACCGTGGACTTGCCGGTGCCCGGCGCGCCGGGCACCAGGACGGGTCCGGAGCCGTGCGCGACGTCGACGGCGTCCCGCTGGTCCGGGGACAGTACCGGGACGGCGCTGTGCTGCGTCCGGGGCGGCAGCAGCCGGAGGCCCGTCTGGCCGGGCACGGCTTTTTTGGGGGCGGTCTTGTTGGGGGCGGCTTTGTTGGGGGCGGTCCGGCTGGGGCTACTCACACAGACATTTCATCATTGGGGACAGACAATTTATGCAGCTCCCGTTCGAGGCGCTCGGCGATGGCGTCGATCTGCTCGAAGTCCGGCTCGGACGGCGCCCACCGGGCCGCCATCAGGTCGACCCGCCAGCGGCCCTCGCCGGTGCGCTCGTATTCCAGGTAGCTGCCCAGCAGCGGTGTCCCTTCGGCGAGGTAGAAGGCCAGAGCCTCCCGCTCGTGGCCGGGCGGGGCGTCTCCGTTGGCTTTGAGGATCCGCCACCAGGGAACGGCGCTGCCGTGGTGGCTCATTACGGAGCCGACCTGGCGGGGGCCGCCCGCGCCCAGGAGTTCGGCGACGTCCCCGTAGGCGACGGCGGTGCCCGCCGGAACCATCGCTGCGAGCTCCAGTACCGCCTCCACATACTCCGTCCGCATGGACCAAGGTTACCGGTGCCGGCTGCCGCCGGTCTCGGCACGGCACCGCAAGGCACTGCACGGCGGTGCAAAAAACTGTCAGCGGCAACAGGTAGCGTTGAAGCATGAGCACCTGGCACACCCTCCCCCGCGCAGCCTTCGACCTGGAAACCACCGGGCGGAATTCCCGCGCTGCGAGGATCGTGACGGCATCGGTGACCGTGGTGGACGCCGACGGCTCGGTCATCAAGGAGCACGAGTGGCTGGCCGATCCCGGGGTGGAGATCCCCACCGAGGCGAGCGACATCCACGGCGTCACCACCGAGCAGGCCCGCCGTGACGGCCGGCCTGCGGCCGAGGTGACCCGGGAGCTGGCGGCCGTGCTGCAGGAGCTGTTCGACACCGGCGTACCGGTCATTGCCTTCAACGCCAGCTATGACTTCACCGTGCTCGCCGCCGAGTCGGCCCGCTACGGCGTGCCCCAGCTGAGCCGCTTTCCCGTGCTGGACCCGTTCATCATGAACAAGCAGGTGGACCGGTACCGCAAGGGCAAGCGCACCCTGACCGCGCTGTGCGAGGAGTACGGCGTCAGCCTCGACAATGCGCACACCTCCGCGGCCGATGCGCTGGCCACGCTGCGGATGCTGGATGCCATGGCCGGGAAGTTCCCCAAGCTCCGGATGCCGGCCAGCCACCTGCACCAGCTCCAGGTCGAGTGGGCGTCGGCCCAGGCCGCGGATTTCCAGAGCTACCTGCGCAAGACCAAGCCCGCGGCCGTGATTGAGGGCGACTGGCCGGTTCTGCCGCCGGAAGATGCCAGCCGGGGCGACTTCTAGCCCTGAGCGCGGGCCACCGGCACGGGACCGGCAAGCTACTGGGACTGAGATCACAGCGGCGGTTGCCCCTGCCGGCGGCTCCTGGCGCCCTCAGGGATTTGGCCGCGGGACGGCTGCCGGTTTCCTCCCGCGCCCATCGACCTTCAGGACGAAATTATCTGCACCCGATGGCACTTTGTGACGAACTAAATGCGCAAGTGGATGGCCTTTGGCGCCGCTGACATAATTTAGTTCAGAACAGGGCGTGTGTTATGTCGCGCCCAGACCCCAACCGCCAAGGGATAAATGATCACAGTTACCGACCTTCGCAAGGTCTACCGGCAGGGCAAAAAGGAAGTGGTAGCGCTCGACGGCGTCACGCTCTCCGTGCCGAAGGGCTCGATCCACGGCATCATCGGACACTCGGGCGCCGGCAAGTCGACGCTGGTGCGCTGCCTGACCCTGCTGGACCGCCCCACCGCCGGGTCCGTCAGCATCGACGGCACCGAGCTGAGCTCCGTGCGGGATTCGGAGATCCGTGCTGCGCGGCGGCGCATCGGCATGGTTTTCCAGCACGCGAACCTGATGGACTCCCGGACCGCGGCCGGCAACGTGGCGCACCCGCTGGAACTCGTCAAGACCCCCAAGGACAAGATCCGGACCCGGGTTGCCGAGCTCCTCAAGCTCGTGGGACTCGAAGGCTTCGAGAACGCCTACCCGTCCCAGCTCTCCGGCGGCCAGCGCCAGCGCGTAGGGATCGCGCGGGCCCTCGCCTCGGACCCCGAGGTGCTGCTCTGCGACGAGCCCACCTCGGCCCTGGACCCTGCCACCACTGAGGAAATCCTGGACCTGATCCAGGACCTGACCCGGCGGCTGCAGCTGACCGTGCTGATCATCACGCACGAGATGAACGTCGTGAAGCGGGTCTGCGACTCGGTGTCCCTGCTCTCCCGGGGCCGCATCATCGAACACGGCGCCCTGCAGGACGTGGCCGGCGAGCTGGACAGCAAGCTGGCCCGGGCCCTGCTTCCGCTGCCGCCGTCGGAGCCCCTGCACGGCGCGCTGCAGCGCGGGCCGGTCCTGGAGATCCTCTTCTCCGGCGAGAGCGCCAAAGAACCCGTCCTGACCGGCGTCGCCCGGCACTTCGACATGGACCTTAACGTCCTCGCCGGCAGCGTCGAGACCCTCGGCGGCCAGCAGTTCGGGCACCTCCGGGTCCAGCTCGCCGAAAACGCCGATTTCGACGCCGTCCTCCACTACCTGCACGAGCGGGGCATCAGCGCCAAGCGCGTCGCCGCCGATGCTGCTCCGGCGGAAGAAGGAGCCAACTAATGAACGACATTTTCAGCAACCCCGTACTCGCCAGGGCCCTCCCCGAGGCAATCGTGGAGACCCTGCAGATGGTCGGCATCTCGGCCTTCTTCACCGTGCTGATCGGCCTGCCGCTGGGCGTCTTCCTGCACGTCACGGCCCCCGGCGGACTGCGCCCGATGCCCGTCACCAACCGGATCCTCAGCGACGTGATCGTCAACATCACCCGGTCCATCCCGTTCGCCATCCTGATGGTGGCGCTCATCCCGCTGGCCCGCGCCCTGACCGGGACGAGCCTCGGCCCGATTGCAGCGTCGGTGTCGCTGTCCATCGGTACCATCCCCTTCTTCGCCCGGCTCGTCGAATCCTGCCTGCGCGATGTGCACCACGGCAAGATCGACGCCGCCCAGGTGATGGGGTCCACCAACATGCAGGTCATCAGCAAGGTGATGCTGCGCGAATCCCTGCCAGCCCTCGTCGCGGCCGCCACCACCACGGTGGTGACTCTCGTGGGCTACTCCGCGATGGCCGGCCTCGTCGGCGGCGGCGGCCTCGGCAAGCTGGCCTACAACTACGGCTTCCAGCGCTTCGACGTCACGGTCATGATCGTCACCATCGTCCTGATCGTCGTCCTCGTCCAGGTCATCCAACTCGTGGGCGAGCGGATTTCCCGCGGCCTCGACCACCGCTGACCCGACAAACAACCACCCCAGCCTTGCAGCGGGTAGCCGCCCTCTGCATCTGCGCGGACCACGGCACCGCCGTCGTGTTTTCCGCCTATTTCGAAAGGAACGCATCCGATGCGTAAGTCACTCACCCTCTTGGCCACCGGCATTGTCACTGCCCTGGCGCTGACGGCTTGCGGTGGTTCTTCCACCCCCAGCGCCCAGGTCACGACCCTGGATCCGGCGAAGCCCGCCACCCTCAAGGTCGGCGCCAGCCCGGTCCCGCACGCCAAGATCCTCGAATTCATCAACCAGGAGCTCGCCCCCAAGGCCGGCCTCAAACTGGAGATCAAGGAGATCGAGGACTACCAGACGCCGAACACCGCGCTGAGCGACGGCTCCCTGGACGCCAACTTCTACCAGCACCTGCCCTGGTTCGAGGACCAGGTCAAGACCAAGGGCTACAAGTTCGGCCACGGCGCCGGCGTGCACATCGAGCCCTACGCCGCGTTCTCGGAAAAGGTCAAGGACATCAAGGACATCCAGGACGGAGCCAAGGTCGCCATCACGAACGACCCGTCCAACCAGGTCCGGGCCCTCAAGGTCCTCCAGGTCGCCGGTCTGGTCAAGGACATCAAGGACGACACCTCGGTACTGACGCTCAGCGACGAACAGAACCCCAAGAAGCTGAAGTTCTCCGAGAACCAGCCGGAACTGCTGATCAACGACCTCAAGGACCCCTCGGTGGATCTGGCCCTGATCAACGGCAACTTCATCCTCAAGGCCGGGCTGAGCACCAAGAACGCCCTCGCGGTGGAATCCGTGGACAACAACCCCTACGCCAACTTCCTGGCCTGGCGTGAGGACTCCAAGGACGACGTGCGCATCAAGAAGCTTGATGAGCTGCTGCACTCCCCCGAGGTCAAGGCCTTCATCGAGAAGGAATGGCCCAACGGCGACGTGACCCCGGCCTTCTAGGCCCGGACCAGCGTTAACAACTTTCGGCACCCGCTGCGGCGGGTGCCGAAAGTGTTTAAAGGGCGACGACGGCGACGGCCGCCGCCGGTTCGCTGGGCCTGCGCCCTGCTCCTAGGCTCGCGCCGCCGCGGCGGCCCGGGCGGCAGCCGGCAGGGCCTCGAAGATCCGGTTCATCGCGGCGTCGTCGTGCGCGGCGGAGAGGAACCAGGCCTCGAACACCGACGGCGGCAGGTACACCCCGGAGTCCAGCATCGAGTGGAAGAACGGCGCGTAGCGGAAGACCTCCTGGCCCTGCGCGTCGTCGTAGTTGTGGACGCCGCGGGCCGAGGTGCCGAAGGCCACCGAGAACAGGTTCCCGGCGCGCTGGATGGAGTGGTCCACCCCTGCCGCGTCCAGCGCCGAAGACAGGGCGCCGGAGAGTTCCAGCGAGCGGGCGTCGACGAACGAGTAGACCTCGGGGGTCGCGTGGGTGAGAGTGGCGACGCCGGCAGCCATCGCCACCGGGTTCCCCGAGAGAGTCCCGGCCTGGTAGACCGGGCCCACCGGGGCGAGGTAGTCCATGACCTCGGCGCGGCCGCCGAGGGCCGCCGTCGGCATGCCCCCGCCGATGACCTTGCCGAAGGTCAGTAGGTCCGGGGCCCAGGGCTCGGCGGCGTCGGCCGCCCCGCCGGTGAGTCCCCAGTAGCCGGAGTAGCCGGTGCGGAACCCGGTGAGGACCTCGTCGAGGATCAGCAGGGCGCCGTGTTCGCGGGTGATCCGGGCCAGGCCGGCGTTGAAGCCCTCGCCCGGGGTGACCACGCCCATGTTGGCCGGCGCGGCCTCGGTGATGACGGCCGCGATGCTGTCGCCGTGTTTGGCGAAGGCGGCTTCGACCGCGGCGAGGTCGTTGTAGGGCAGCACGAGGGTTTCGGCGGCCGTGGCGGCGGTGACGCCTGCCGAGCCGGGCAGCGCGAGTGTCGCGAGCCCGGAACCGGCGGCGGCGAGGAGGCCGTCAAGGTGGCCGTGGTAGCAGCCGGCGAACTTGATCACGAGGTTCCGGCCGGTGTAGCCGCGGGCCAGCCGGATCGCGGTCATGGTCGCCTCGGTGCCGGTGGAGACCATCCGGACGCGCTCCGCCGCCGGGACGCGCTCCTGGACGATTGCGGCGAGGTTGGCCTCGTCCGGGGTCGAGGCGCCGAAGGACAGCCCGCGGTCGACGGCGGCGTGCACGGCCGCGAGGACAGCCGGGTGGGCGTGGCCCAGCAGCGCCGGCCCCCAGGAGCAGACGAGGTCCACGTACTCGGCGCCGTCGGCGTCGGTGAGGTAGGGGCCCGTGGCGGAGACCATAAAGCGGGGTGTGCCGCCCACCGAGCCGAAGGCCCGGACCGGCGAGTTCACGCCGCCCGGCATCAGGCGGCGGGCGCGGTCGAAGAGTTCCTCGTTGCGAGGGTGGCTGGAAGTCATGGTTCCTATTCTCTCAGTGGTTCTCACAGGTCGCTCTCACAGGGCCCGGTCACTGGCAGGCACCCCGCCGGCCAGCTGGGCGGCCACACGCGGCGCCACTTCGGTGCCGAACAGCTCGATGGAGCGCATCATGGCGGTATGCGGGAGCGTGCCGTTGCTGTATTTGAGGTCGAAGCGGTCCACGCCCAGGTTCCGCTTGAGCAGGGCGATCTTCGCGGCCACCGTGTCCGGCGAGCCGACGTAGAGCGCACCCTCGGGACTGCACAGGTGGTCGAATTCGTCGCGGCTGCCCGGACCCCAGCCGCGTTCGGCGCCGAGCTGGTTGCGCTGGCCCAGCCAGTGCGGGAAGAACTCCTCCCGCGCGTCCTCATCCGTGGCCGCCACGTGGCCGGGCGAATGCGTGGCCACCTGCTGCATCGGGTGGCCGTATTTGGCCATGGCCTCGCGGTAGAGCCCGGCCAGCGGACCGAAGGACCGTGGCTGGCCGCCGATGATGGCGAAGATGATCGGGTAGCCGTATTCGGCGCAGCGCAGCACCGATTCCGGGGTGCCGCCGACGCCGATCCAGGCCGGCAGCAGGTGGTGTTCGAGCGGCGGGTAGACGCTGAGCCCGTTGATGGCCCGGCGCGTCCGGCCCTCCCATTTGATCGGTTTCTGGGCCCGGACCTTGTCGAAGAGCTCAAGCTTCTCCTCGAACAGGACCTCATAGTCGGCCAGGTCCAGTCCGAACAGCGGGAAGGACTCCACGAAGGAACCGCGGCCCAGCATGACCTCGGCCCGGCCGTTGGAGATTGCGTCCACGGTGGCGAAACGCTGGAATACCCGGATCGGGTCATCGGAGCTGAGAACGGTGACGGCGGAGCCGAGCCGGATCTTCTTGGTCCGGGCCGCGGCGGCGGCGAGGAAGACCTCGGGCGCGGAGACGGCGAAGTCGCGGCGGTGGTGCTCCCCCACCCCGAAGGCGTGCAGCCCCACCTGGTCCGCGAGTTCGACCTGTTCCAGCAGTTGCCGCAGCACCTGGGCGTGCGGGACCGGGTGCCCGTCCGGGAACACCCCGACGTCGCCGAAGGTGTTCAGGCCGAGCAGGATCTTGTCCGGGCCGACCGGCGCGGTCGGGTTGGCTCCCGATGCCGGGTCCGGCGCTTCCGCGGGGCTCATCGGGTCTCCTTCAGCCAGCCGGCGAGTTCGCTGGCCCAGTAGGTCAGGACCACGTTGGCCCCGGCCCGTTTGATGCCGAGCACGGATTCGGTGATCGCGGCGCGGCGGTCGATCCAGCCGTTCGCGGCGGCGGCCTCGATCATCGAGTACTCGCCGGAGATCTGGTAGGCGGCCACGGGCACCGGGCTCATCGCGGCGACGTCGGCCAGGATGTCGAGGTAGCTCATGGCTGGTTTCACCATCACCATGTCGGCGCCCTCCTCGAGGTCCAGTTCCACTTCGAGGATCGCTTCGCGGCGGTTGGCGGCGTCCATCTGGTAAGTGCGCCGGTCCCCGGTGAGCTGCGAGTCGACGGCTTCGCGGAACGGGCCGTAGAAGGCGGAGGCGTACTTGGCGGCGTAGGCCACGACGGCGGTGTTGGCGTGTCCGGCCTCCTCCAAGGCCTGCCGGATCACGGCGATCTGGCCGTCCATCATGCCTGAGGGGCCGAGCACGTGCGCGCCGGCCTCGGCCTGCGCCACGGCCATCTGCCCGTAGATCTCCAGGGTCGCGTCGTTGTCGACGTAGCCGTGCGCGTCCAGGACGCCGCAGTGGCCGTGGTCGGTGAATTCGTCGAGGCAGACGTCGCTCATGACTACCAGTTCGTCGCCGACCTCGGCCTTCACATCCCGGATGGCCTTGTTCAGCACGCCCTCGGGGTCCAGCGAGGCGGTGCCGCGGGCGTCCCGTTCGGCCGGAATGCCGAAGAGCATGATGCCGCCCACGCCCAGCTGCACGGCCTCGGCGGCGGCGCGCTTGAGCGAGTCGGTCGTGTGCTGCTGCACGCCGGGCATCGAGGCGATCGGGTTCGGCTCGGAGAGGCCCTCGCGGATGAAGGCCGGGAGGATGAGTTCGGCAGCCGAGAGGCGGTGTTCGGCCGTCAGCCGCCGCATCGCGGGGGTGGTGCGGAGCCGGCGGGGGCGGTGGGTCGGGAAGCTCATGTCTGGTCCTTCACAGTCTGCTCGGGGTCGGGATGGGGAGTGGGGGTTGCCGGATCCAGGGCCCGGATAACGGCGGCGACGAGTCCGGAGGCGGTGGGCTCCTCGGCAACGGCGGCGACCGGGAGTCCGAGGGCCAGGGCCTCGGCCGCCGTCGAGCGTCCGATCGCGACGAGCTGGCAGCCGCCCAGCGGCGACAGCCCGGTGTGGACGCGGCGGGCGGCGCTCGGTGAGGCCGCGACGACGGCGTGCAGCGTTCCGGCGTCGATCGCGGCTTTCGCGTCGGCCACGGTCAGGACTGCGGCGTCGTGCCCCTGCGGGTCGGGGGCGGCGGCCAGGCTGCGTCGCGGGTCCGCGGGGAAATCGACGGTCTGGTAGGCGGTGACGGCCTGGACCGAGGCGCCGCGGGCCTCCAGCCCCCGGCGGAGCCGCGGGTCGGCGATGTCGGCCTGCGGCAGCAGGACGCTGCCGTGGCCGCGGGGCCAGATGTCGAGCAATCCCGCGCCGGACTGCTGGCCGGCGGGCGCGAGGTCCACTGCGATGTCCAGGCCTTCAAGCATGCGGCGGGTGGCCGGGCCGACGGCGGCCACCTGCAGGCTGCCCGGAAGCCACGCGCTGAGGGCCGCACCGCGTTCGGCCGCCTTGGCTTCCAGGACCTGGACCGTGGTCACGCTGCTGACCACCAGCCATGAGTAGGCGCCGGCGCCGAGCGCGTCGAAGGCCACGTCCAGCGAGTGCTGGTCGGCGGCGCGCTCGAAGTCGATGAGCGGCAGCAGCAGCGGCTCGGCGCCGGTCTCGCGGAGCGCGGAGAGCAAGGCACCGGCACGGTCCGGGTTGCGGGTGACCAGGACCCGGGCGCCCTCGAGTACCCGGGGCCCGGCGCCCCCGTCCGGCCGGCGGCTGGCGCTGCGGCGTCCCATCAGGTGAGAATCCGTCCGGCTCAGGAAGCGGCCAGGTCGGCGATGTCGGCAGCACCGGCCGCCAGCAGCGCCTCGGCCAGTTCGATTCCCAGCAGGGTGGCGCCGACCTCGGTCAGCCCGTCGGTGGCCTTCTTGTCCCGGACCGTCGCGGTGCCGTCCACGGCACAGACAACGGCCTCGAGGTGCAGCATGCTGCCCTTGCGGTAGGCGTAGGCGCCCACCGGCGCGGCGCAGCCGGCCTCCAGCCGGGCCAGCAGCGCCCGTTCGGCGGTGACGGCCAGCCGGGTGTCCGGGTCGTCCAGGGCTGCGAGGGCCTGGGCGAGCACGCCCTGGGAGCCCTCGGTGGACCCGGCCTTGCGCGGCGCGTCGGAGCTGCGGCATTCGATCGCGAGCGAACCCTGGCCGGCGGCCGGGAGCATCACCTCGGTTTCCAGGTATTCGCTGACCGCGTCCAGCCGGCCGATCCGGTGCAGGCCGGCAGCGGCGAGCACGACGGCGTCGAGGTCGCCGGACTTGCCTTCGACGACGGCGCCTGTTTTGTTGCCCGGCAGGCCCGGCACGCGGCCCAGGCGGGTGTCGACGTTGCCGCGGATGTCCCGGATGTCCAGGTCCGGCCGTGCGGCCCGCAACTGGGCGGCCCGGCGCGGGGAGCCGGTGCCGACGGTGGCGCCGGCCGGCAGCTGGGCCAGCGTGAGCCCGTCCCGGGCGCAGAGCACGTCCCGGACGTCCACGCGCTTGGGCGTCGCCGCGAGGGTCAGGCCCAGGGCAGCGCCGGTGGGCAGGTCCTTGAGCGAATGGACCGCGACGTCGCACGCGTCCCGCAGCAGGGCGTCGCGCAGCGCCGCCACGAACACGCCGGTGCCGCCCATTTGGGACAGCGGGCCGGTCAGGACGTCGCCGTCGGTGCGGATGTGGACGAGTTCCACCGGAAACCCTCCGACGGCGGCCAGCTGGTCCGCAGTCTGCTGGGTCTGGGTGAGGGCAAGTTTGCTGGCCCGGGTACCGATCCGTACGGTCACGGCGTGGCCTGGCCTGCTGCCGGGACCGCCTCATCCGCAGCCGCGGATGCCCCTGCCGGGTATGGATCATGCCCTGTCCCGACGGTGGTGTCCGCGCCCGCGATGGTGGGCTTTTCGCCGCGGAAGTTGGCGCAGCAGCCGGGGCGGCAGACGTCGTACCAGGGGCCGAGCTTGGTCAGGTGCGGCCGGTCGGCGATGTTGTGTGCCGCCGTCCGCTCGCTGATCAGGTCCACGATCCCGGCAACGAATTTGCGGTGCGTCCCGGGCGTCGGAACGCGGGTGGCCGCGAGGCCCAGCTTGCCGCAGGTTTCCAGGGCCTCGGTGTCGAGGTCCCAGACGACTTCCATGTGGTCGCTGACGAAGCCCAGCGGCACGATCACGACGCCCTTGACGCCCTGGCCGGCGAGCTCCTCGATGGCGTCGTTGATGTCGGGTTCGAGCCACGGCACGTGCGGGGCCCCGGACCGGGACTGGTACACGAGGGACCAGGGGGCGGTCAGGCCGGTTTCGGCTTCGACCCGGCGGATGACCTCGGTGCCGGTGGCCAGGTGCTGGGCCACATAGGCGGAGTCCTGTTCGAAGTGGCGCGGCTCGCCCTCGGAGCGGCCGGCGGCTTCGGCGTCGCGGGTCGGAATCGAATGGGTCGCGAAGAGGATGTGCACCGGCGCGTCAGGGGTGCCGGCCGCGGCCAGCTGGGCGCGGACGTCGGCGAGGCCGGCGGCGGTGCCCTCGACGAAAGGCTCCACGAAGCCCGGGTGGTCGAAGTACTGGCGCACCTTGTCCACCTCGAGCTTGCCGTCCAGCCCGGTCTCGGTGAGCGCCATGCCGATGTCTTCGCGGTACTGCCGGCAGCTGGAGTAGCAGGAGTAGGCGCTGGTGGTGACCATCAGGACCTTGCGGTGCCCGGCGTCGTAGATCTCCTGCAGGGTCTGCGGGATGTAGGGATCCCAGTTGCGGTTGCCCCAGAAGACCGGCAGGCCGATGCCCCGGGTGGCGAGCTCCTTCTCCATGGCGGCCTTGAGCTCGCGGTTCTGCTGGTTGATCGGGCTGATGCCGCCGTTGGCGCGGTAGTGGTGCGAGACCTCTTCGAGCCGTTCGTCCGGGATGCCGCGGCCGCGGGTCACGTTGCGCAGGAACGGGATGACGTCTTCCTGGCCTTCGGGACCGCCGAAGGAGGCCAGCAGCACGGCGTCGTAGTCTTTGGGGGCCATCCGGCCGGCCTCGGTGACGGGATTCACGGCGGTGGCCGTGGGATCCTGCGGATCGAGCGGGCTCATGCGAGGACCTCGGCAATCTCGACGGCGCTGACGCGGCGGCCGGTGTAGAACGGGACTTCTTCGCGAACATGGTGGCGGGCTTCGGTGGAGCGCAGGTGGCGCATCAGGTCCACGAGGTCCACCAGCTCCGGTGCTTCGAGGCCCAGGATCCACTCCCAGTCGCCCAGGGCGAAGGAGGAAACGGTGTTGGAGATGACCTGCGGGAAGTCCCGGCCCAGCAGGCCGTGGTCCCGCAGCATCGCGCCGCGCTCGGCGTCCGGGAGCAGGTACCACTCGTAGGAGCGCACGAAGGGGTAGACGCAGAGCCATTCGGCCGGTTCCACGCCGCGGGAGAAGGCCGGCGTGTGGTTCTTGGCGAACTCGGCCTCGCGGTGGACGCCCATCGCGGACCAGGCGATCTCAGTCCCCGTGAAGAGTTTGCTGCGCCGGATGTCGCGCACGGCGCGCTGCAGCGCTTCGGCCCGGGGGCCGTGCAGCCAGATCATGATGTCGGCGTCGGCCCGCATCGCGGACACGTCGTAGCTGCCGCGGTGGACGACGCCGTCCTCGGCCAGCCGTTCGATGAGTGCGTCGAAGTCCTCAGCCGCGTCGCCGCTGCGCAGGACATCGGCGGAGCGCTTGAAAACCGTCCAGAGCGTGAAGAACTGCTCGGTCGATTCCTCGGCTGCTGTTCCGGTTTTAGTGACAGATTCGGCAGAAGTGTGGCTCATGGATACCAGTCTGCCCCCTCCCCCGAGCTAAGTCGAAATAGAGCACTTCTACAACGCGTAGAAGTGCTCAATTTCACAGCCGGGTGGTTCGGACGTCCCTTAGATCTTGCGCATCCGTAGGGCCACGACGCCTGCTCCCAGCGACACCGCGAGCAGGCAGATCCCCCAGCCGACCAGGGCGGAGGGGGACGATTCAACGGAGGAGGCAGCCTGCATCTTGTCGCCGGACCGGGGCGCGGCGGTGGGAGCCTGCTTGGCGGCGGACATCGTGGTGGCGGACCTGGGCGGGCCGCTCGGCGTTGCCGCCGGCGTACCGGTTGCCGCCGGCGTACCGGTTGCAACACCGGGAGCGGCACCGGCGGGAGTGTCGTTCGCTGGCGCCTGGACCGGGGCCGGGGCCTGCTGGGTTCCGGAGGGCTGGCCGGCTGCCGGCTGCGGGGCTGCGGGCACCGGTGGCGGAACCGAGGTTCCCGGCGCCGTGGCCCGCTCGGAGGCCTGCCGGGAAGCCCGCTGCTCCGGCGTCTCGGTCGGATCCGGTGCGGTCGACGTCGGCGGGGCCGTGCTTTCGGTGGGGTCCGGGCTGCCCGAGTCGGAGGTCGGCGAGGGCGACGGCGTCGGGGATTCCACCAGGCCGCCGATCAGGTCGTCGATGCCGACGGAAATCGAGGCTGACGGGCCGTCCGGGCTGGGCGTCGGGGTGGCAGCCTGGGTGGCAGGAACCCCTGCGGTGAGAGCCAGTACCGCTCCGAGTGCTGCCACGGCCGTGCCGCGTCGGAGTCCCCCATGGTGACCGGCCGGCGTTTCTGGAACTTCGGACCTGTGCATAACCATGGTCATCGACCCTAGCCGGAGAACGCCGGCGTGGAAAATTTGCCCAAACGCCTACTTTCCGGCTATCGGGCACCGTGCCGTGCCCCCCCATCAAGCCCCGGGGCAGGCTTCAGGGAAGCAGGGCGGCCACCTGTTTGGGGGTGTCGGCGACGATGGCGGCGAGGCCGTTTCCGGACAGCCAGCCCCCGACGACGGCGAGGCCACCTTCCGCCGCGCAAAGTTGCCGAACCTGCTCGACCCGCCGCTTGTGGCCGAGTGCGGCGAAGGGCAGCGCGCCGGACCATCGCACCACGTCCCAGCCGACGACGTCGGTCCGGGCCAGCGGGACGGCGAGGAGCGCGGCGGCGTCCTGCAGCGCGGCGTCGAACAACTCCTCGTCGCTCCGGGGCTCCGGGGCCGCCGCGGCGTCCGGCACGTTCGCGCCGCGACCGTAGGAGAGCCGGAGGACGTGCCGGCCGGGCGCCGTCCGTTCGGCCAGCCAGGCCCACTTGGCGGTCGCGTGGGTGAGGGCCTTCGCGCGGATGCCGGGGCTTTGCGGGGCCACGAGCACTCCGGTGCCGCGCGGTGCGGCGTCGAGGGCGGGGCTGTCCAGCACCAGCGTCACGAGCCGCACATCGGGTCCCGCGTCCGGACGGAGGGCAGCCAATGCCGGCAGCGTGCCGGCGAGCAGCGAGACCGCCGCCGGGCCCTCAACCGCCACGATTAGCCGTCCGGCGTCGAAGGTGGCCTGGCCCGCGGTGGCCCGCCAGCCGCCCGGGATGCGCTGCACCGCGCCTACCCGGGTGCCGCCGAGCAGGGCCACGTCCAGCCCGCGCAGCTCGGTGAGGAGGGCAGTGACGAGGGTGTGCATCCCGCCGCGGAGGCCGGCCACGGCGGAGCCCGCCTTCTGCAGCCCAGGCTGCTGGGCACCGGGCGCGGGAGCGCTGGACCCCGGCGCGCCCGGCCGGGGCCCAGCCCCCCGGCGCTGCGCGGCCACGGCGGCGGCGAGGGAGCCGTGCGTGCGGATTCCTGCGCGCAATCCGGGCGCCACCATGTCCACGTCAAGCAGGGCCGGGTCGGCCGAGTGCACGCCGCCGACCACCGGCGCCACCAGCCGCTCCAGCACGCGTCGGCCCATCCGGGCGCGGACCAGGGCCGCCACGCTTGTGGCCTCGGCAGCGGTCCCCATGGAAGCCGGCAGCAGTGCGTCGAGCGAGGCGCGCAGGGATCCGAGCAGGCCAAGGGAACGCCGGACTTCGGGGTCCCAGGGGTTGGCGGGAATGCCCAGCACCCCGGTCTTCGGCAATTCCCGCGGACCCTCCGGCAGTTGGACCCAAGCGCCGCCGGGGTTGGGCGGAACGATCTGCGCGCCGAGGCCGAGCTCTTCGGCCAGGCCGGCCACCGCGGCGGACCGGGTGGCGAAGGATTCGGCGCCGCTGTCCAGGGTCAGGCCGGCCACCACATGGCTGCCCACGCAGCCGCCCCAGTCGCCCGATGCTTCCAGCACCGTGGTCCGGACGCCAGCCCGCGCCAGCTCCCGGGCGGCGAGCAGGCCGGAGATGCCGCCGCCCACCACCACGGCCGTCGGCGCGGGAGCAGCACTGGTGTTGGAGCCGGGGTTGGTGTCAGTGGCGGCGTCGGTGGCCATCGGGGTTACTCCGGGGCGATCGAGTGGATC
Source organism: Arthrobacter sp. YAF16 (assembly GCF_052113385.1). Lineage (NCBI taxonomy): Bacteria > Bacillati > Actinomycetota > Actinomycetes > Micrococcales > Micrococcaceae > Arthrobacter > Arthrobacter sp. YAF16. The sequence continues at coordinate 803,358 of NZ_JBFRDC010000001.1, read as the reverse complement.
AGTTCGACCACGCGGGTCAGCACCGCCGCGTCCGTCTCCGGAGGCACGCCGTGGCCCAGGTTCAGGACGTGGCCCGGGGCCGAGGCGCCGGCTTTGATGACGTCGCGGACATGGGCCTCGAGGATTTCCCATGGTGCGGAGAGCAGTGCCGGGTCGATGTTTCCCTGCAGCGGCACGGTCCCGCCGAGCCGGCGGTTGGCCTCGTCCAGCGGCAGCCGGTAGTCGACGCCGACGACGTCCACGCCGACGTCGCGCATTGCCACCAGCAGCTCCGAGGTGCCGGTGCCGAAGTGGATCAGGGGTGCTCCGAGGTGCCGGACGTGATCCAGGGCGCGGGCGGACGCCGGAGCCACGAACCGCGTGTAGTCGGCCAGGCCCAGGGAGCCGGCCCAGGAGTCGAAGAGCTGCCCGGCGGAGGCGCCGGCCTCCAGCTGCGCGCGCAGGAACATCCCGGAGGCGTCGGCTGCCCAGTTGGCCAGCGCCGTCCAGGTCTCCGGATCCGCGTGCATCATGGTGCGCGGGCCGAGGTGGTCGCGGGACGGCTTGCCCTCCACCATGTACGCCGCCAGGGTGAAGGGGGCGCCGGCGAAACCGATCAGCGGGGTGCTGCCGAGTTCGGCCACGGTGAGCCGCACGGCCTCGCGGATCGGCTCCAGGGCCTCCCAGCTCAGCTGGGGCAGCGCGGCAACGTCCGCGGCGGTGCGCACGGGCTTGTCCAGCACCGGGCCGACGCCGGGGACGATGTCGACGCCGACGCCGGCCAGCTTGAGCGGGATGACGATGTCGGAGAAGAAGATCGCCGCGTCGACGTCGTGCCGGCGCACGGGCTGGAGGGTGATCTCGGAGGCGAGATCGGGGCGCAGGCAGGAATCCAGCATGGCCACGCCTTCGCGTACCTTGAGGTACTCGGGCAGCGACCGGCCGGCCTGGCGCATGAACCAGACGGGGCGCCGGGAGGGCTTGCCGCCGCGGTAGGCGGTGATCAGCGGCGAGTCGGCGGTACGGCCGTCCATCAGGGGGTGGCCGGCGTCGAGACTGTTGTGTGCCGTGCCGGAGTCTGCCGTGTCGGAGTGTGCCCTGCCGGAGTTTGCCGTGCCGTCGATTGCAGTGCCGTTCGTGGCCGCAGCGCTAAGAGTCATGCCTTTGATTGTGCCGAAAATCGGCTCCAAAAGATAACGACAACCTGTCACGGCAGCCGCTGCGGGCGCCGCCGTGGCGGGAATCACAACCCCGGGTGGGCAGTCCCACGCCCGGTAGTTGTTCTACACGGACGCGAAAAAGCTATGATTGTCGTGCTGTGGTTCTTTTCTCATTGGTGGCTACACACGCCGACATCGATCTGGAGACCGTTGCTCAACTGAGCACCGGCGCTTCCGGGCTTGCCACATCCGCCCTCGCCGGATCGCCGGCCGTGGCGGGTGCCGTTGTCCTTGCCACCTGCAACCGCTTCGAAATCTACGGCGAAGCGCCGCACCCGGACGACGTCGAGGCGGCCCGCGCCGCGCTGGTCTCCGAGATCAGCGGTGCCAGCGGACTCAACGAACAGCTCGTCTCCCGGTCCTTTAATACCCGCACCGGCCCGGACGTCAGCCGCCACCTGTTCGCGGTCAGTTCCGGACTGGATTCCGCCGTCGTCGGGGAACGGGAGATCGCAGGCCAGGTCCGGCGCGCCCTGATCACCGCGCAGCACGAAGGCACCGCGAGCTCCGGTCTCGTGCGGCTGTTCCAGGCCGCTTCCAAGACCGCCAAGGACGTCGGTGCGCAGACGGCCCTCGGCTCGCGCGGACTGTCGATCGTCTCCGTCGCTCTGGACCTCGCGACCGACCTCTCCGAGAACCCCGACTGGTCCACCAAGAAGGCCGTCGTCTTCGGCACCGGCGCCTACGCGGGCGCAACCATGTCCCTGCTCCGCGAACGCGGCTGCACTGACATCTCCGTCTTCTCCTCCTCCGGCCGCGCCGCCGGCTTCGTCGCCACCCGCGGCGGCACCGCCCTGGACAGCGCTTCCCTGCCGGACGCAGTCGCGGCCGCCGACGTGATGATCGGCTGCAGCGGCTCCGACAACCGCGTCGAGGCCCCCGAACTGGCCCGGATCCGCTCGGCGTCGCCGCAGCCGCTGATCGCGATCGATCTGGCCCTCACCCACGATTTCGACCCCGCGGTCGCCGAACTCGACGGCGTCGAGCTGCTCACGCTTGAGTCCGTCCGGCTGGCCGCCCCGCAGGAGCAGGCGGAGTCCCTGAACCAGGCCAGCGGCATCGTCGACGGCGCCGCCACCGCCTTTGAGCAGGAGCGCGAGGCGCGCTCGGTTGATTCGGCCATCGTCGCCCTGCGCCGCCACACGATGGACGTGCTCGACGCCGAAATGGAAAAGGTGCGCGCCCGCCACGGCTGCACCGCCGCGGCAGAGGAAGTCGAGTTTGCCCTGCGCCGGATGGTCAAGCAGCTGTTGCACGTGCCCACCGTCCGTGCCCGGGAACTCGCTGCGAACGGCCAGCAGGACGACTATGTGGCCGGCCTCGAGGCCGTCTACGGCATCACGGTTGAACAGCATGCGGCACGGCGCCCCGCTTCCGGCACCGAGGCCGAGTGCCCGGTCGACCACAGCGCGTTTCCCGCCGCCGACGGCCAGCGGGAAACGGCCTAACAACCTTCAGCCCCTTGTCCGGCGGTATTTCCGCCAGTCCGGTGAGTCCGGCCGGCCAGTCAGGCGCTTAGTCCGTTTGCGCGGCGAAGGCGTTGACGCCCGTCAGCTCGGCGGACAGCTGCCACAGCCTCTCGGCGTCCGCCCGGTCCACGGCGTGGGCGTCGACTCCCCTGACCCGTGCTTCCGGGGTTCCCGGCACCGTCGGCTCGGCAATGTCGCAGTCCTCGCAGTAGACGCCGCCCTTGCCGGCAAGCAGCGGCGAGGTGGCCGCCCAGACCGAGGTCGCGGCCCCCTGGGCAGGCGTCTTGAACCGTTCGTTGAGGTTGCCCTCCGCGTCCATCCAGCCCGAGGCGATCATCTCTTCCCGGGGCAGGTGCCGCTGCAACTCGGTCATGATGCCTCCCGGGTGCACGGCGAAGGCCCTGACGCCGGCCTGTTTCCCGAGCGCGTCCAGCTGCACCGCGAACAGCGCATTCGCGGTCTTCGCCTGACCGTAGGCCTTCCACTTGTCGTAGCCTGAGTCGAAATTGATGTCATCGAACCGGATGGGCGACAGCTTGTGGCCGGTGGAGGACAGTGCCACCACCCGCGCCCCCTCCCCCGCGGAGAGCGCGGGCCAAAGCAGGTTGGTGAGCGCGAAGTGGCCCAGGTGGTTCGTGGCGAACTGGGATTCCCACCCCGGGCCGACGCGCTGCTCCGGGCTGGCCATGATGGCGGCGTTGTTGATCAGGATGTCCAGGCTGCCGCCGTCGCCGAGGAAATCGGAGGCAAGGAAACCGGCCGCGAACTCCCTCACGCTGGACAGTTCGGCCAGGTCCAGCCCGGTCACGCGGACGCCGTCGAGGCCGGCCTCGGCCAGGACCTTGCGGGCGTGGTCGGGGCGCCGCGCCGGAACCATCACCCGGGCCCCGGCGGACGATAGCGCCCGCACCGTCTCCAGGCCGAGCCCGGAATAGCCGCCGGTGACGACGGCGGTCTTCCCGCTCAGGTCCAGGCCCGCAACGACCTCCGCCGCCGTCGAACGCGGGCCGAAACCCGAGCCGATCTTGTGCTGCGGGGTCAGGCTGGTGTCTTCGCTCATGGCAGTGCCTCTCGGGTAGGGGCCCGGCAGTCCGGGGACAAGGTGTTCAGGGCAAGGTGTTCAAAAACGTCAGTAGACCGGTTTTCCCGGTTCCACCTCGCGCACCCAGGCGAGGATCCCGCCCTCCAGGTGGCTGACCCGTTCGTAGCCGGCTGCCCGGGCGGCGGCGAGCACGGCCGCGGAGCGTGTCCCGCCCTTGCAGTGGAACACAATGTCCGTGTCCAGCGGCAACTCGGCCCACGCGTCGCCGGCCAGGATCCTGCCTTGCGGGATCAGCGTGGCGCCGTCGATGCGGACGATGTCGAATTCGCCGCTCTCGCGCACGTCCACGAGCTGGAAATCCTTCAGCCCGGCCTTGCGCGACGCGAGCATGGTGGCGAGCTGGGTGGCGGTGACGGTGTGTTCGGTTCCGGCGTCCGCGGCGGGTGCGATCCCGCAGAAGGCCTCGTAGTCGGTGAGCTCGGTGACGCGCGGGGCTTCGGGGTCCCGGGAGACTTTGATTTCGCGCCAGCTGCCGCCGAGGGCGTCGAACAGCGCCACCCGGCCCAACAGGGAACGCCCGACGCCGGTGATGAGCTTGACCGCCTCGGTCACCATGAGCGAGCCGACCGCGGCGCACAGCATGCCGAACACGCCGCCTTCCCCGCAGGAGGGCACCGAGCCGGCGGGCGGCGCTTCGGGGTACAGGTCCCGGTACGTCGGGCCGTGCTGCTCCCAGAAGACGCTGACCTGTCCGTCGAAGCGGAAGATCGAGCCCCACACGTAGGGCTTTCCGAGGATGGCGGCGGCATCGTTGACCAGGTAGCGGGTGGCGAAGTTGTCGGCGCCGTCGACGATCAGGTCGTAATCGGCGAAGAGCTCCAGAGCGTTGGAGGCATCCAGCCGGACGTTGTGCAGCCGGACATCGACCAGGGGGTTCAGCGCTGCGATCGCGTCGCGGGCGGACTCGGTCTTGGGCCGGCCGACGTCGGCCACGCCGTGGATCACCTGGCGTTGGAGGTTGCTGAGGTCCACGTCGTCGTCGTCGATAATGCCCAGGGTTCCCACCCCGGCGGCGGCCAGGTAGAGCAGCGCGGGCGAGCCGAGGCCGCCGGCGCCGATCACCAGGACCCTGGCGTTCTTTAACCGGCGCTGTCCGAGCGTACCGATCTCGGGAATGATCAGGTGGCGGGAGTAGCGCTCCACCTCGTCCGGCGTCAGCGCGTCCGCAGGTTCGACCAGCGGTCCGGGCGCCGGCGGCGGGGTTGCGGGGGTTCCGTTTGGGGTCAACTGGGAAGCCATACTTCAATGTATGCCCGAAGATGCCGCCAGGTCATATTACCCCCGCGTAAAGTGGAGCTAACAGCGAAGGAAAGAAGGCCGATAGTGGTTCATCAGGCACCGGTTGAGCGGGGACATACCGGAAAGTCGTCGGCGGCCCAGGCGCGGAGCGGGACGCAGCGCTCGGCGCGGCTGCCGCGCGATGAACGGCGGGCCCAGCTGCTCGCCGCCGCGCAGGAGGTCTTCGTGGCCAACGGCTACCATGGCGCCGCCATGGACGAAATCGCCGAGACCGCGCACGTGAGCAAGCCCGTGCTGTACCAGCACTTCCCGTCCAAGCGCGAGCTGTATCTGGCCCTGCTGGACAGCCACCTGTCGGCGCTCACGGAACTGCTGCTCGGTGCGCTGAACTCCACGACGGACAACGACGAGCGCGTGCAGGCCGTCATGCGGGCCTATTTCCATTTCATCGCCAACGATGACCAGGCCCACCGGCTGGTCTTCGAATCCGATCTGGTCAACGACCACGATGTGAGCGCGCGGCTGGAAACGTTCAACAAGACTTTCGCGGACGCGATCGCGAAAGTCATCGCCGAGGACACCAAACTGCCGCTGCTGGAAGCCCAGCTCCTGGGCCGCGGACTGTCCGGAATGGCGCAGGTCAGTGCCCGGTACTGGCTGGAAACCGACGGTAACCTGGACATCGATGTGGCCAGTGACCTGATTTACCGTTTAGCTTGGCGCGGAATCTCCCGCTTTCCCAAAGAGTCCTAGACTACAAATAGAGAACACCTCGTGGAGGAAACTCGCAGAGAACGCCTCGCAGAGAAACCCTCGCAGAGAAAATTTGAACACTTTGATTGGCTGGGAGGCCTTGCTGTGGAAGTAAAGATCGGCATTCAGAACATCGGCCGCGAAATTGCCCTCGAATCCAACCAGGACGCGGACGCGGTGGCGAAGCTTGTGGAAGAGGCCATTTCCAAGGGCACCGAACTCCGCCTGACCGATGAGAAGGGCCGCCAGATCATCATCCCGGCGAACGTCCTGGGCTACGTGGAAATCGGCGCCGAAGAGGTCCGCCGGGTCGGCTTCGGCGCCCTCTAGGCAACGCCCCGGATCCCCCTACCGTTCAACCCGCCCCTCAACCCGCAGTTCCCAAAGGAGTCTGAATGCTGTCCCTGATTGTGGTGGCCATGGTCGCCGTGGCCGCGGGTTTTTTGGTCTGGGCGAACGACAAGCGGCACGCCAAGTACGGCATCACTGTCCCGGCCGGTATCGCCCTGGGCGTGGCGATGCTGAGCTGGATCATCTTCATGGCGGCCGGCTTCGGGTACCAGCCGGGCCTGACCTGGATTCCGTGGGTCCTGCCCGTACTGCTGGGCTCGGCGGCGGCGGTCGGCGCGGTGCTGTACCTCGGCAAGTCCCGGACCCGGCTGGACACGGCCCGGATGACCGCCATCCTGCGCATCTAGCGGACAGCTGAAGTCGCAAAGCGCTGTGGCCACTCCCCCTCGGGTGAGTGGCCGCAGTGCCTTAACCGGCTGAAGCCCTCAGCGCCGGGAAGCTTCCTTCACTTCCGGGTCCGTGGTTTCCTGAAGGACCCAGCGGTTGCCGTCCGGGTCGCTAAAGTATGCGAAGGCTATCCCGCCGATGTCCTGGACTTCACTGATCTCGGCTCCGCGTCCCAGAAGTTCGGCGCGGGTGCCGGCCATGTCCGGGACCACCAACTGCAGTCCTTCCAGGCTTCCGGGGGCCATGGCGGTCATTCCGGTGCCGATGACGATTGAGGCGGCGGAGCCGGGCGGCGTGAGCTGGACGACCCGCATGCCTGGAATGTATTCGACGTCGTGGTCCAGTACGAAACCCAGCTTCTCCGTGTAGAACAACTTGGCCGCGTCCACGTCGGTGACCGGCACTTGTACGACTTCCAGACGCATCTCCATGCGCATCACAGTACTCCCGATACTTCCGGACGGGTCTCCGCCAGGCGTTTGCTGATGTAGCGGCGCTCAGCCTCAGACGGTGCGAGCTCCCGGGCACGCCGGTATTCCTGGCTGGCCTCCGGCATTCTGCCAAGGCGCCGCAGGAGGTCCGCCTTCGCGGCAGGCAGGAGGTAGTACCCCTCCAATGACCGGGCATCCTCCAGCCGGTCGATGAGCGCCAGCCCGGCGTCCGGCCCTTGGGACATCGCGACGGCGATGGCACGGTTGAGTTCGACGACCGGTGACGGTGCCAGCCGCGCAAGACGGTCGTACAGCATTGCCACGCGGCCGAAGTCGGTGCTGCCAAAATCGCGGGCGGTCATATGGCACGCGGCGATGGCTGCCTGGATCCGGTAGCTGCCGGGCCGGACGCCGAGTGAAATGCCGGCGCGGTCGGCGGCCGCCAGGAGCGCCACCGCTTCCGCAGTCGCTGCCCGGTCCCATCGTTCGCGGTCCTGGTCCTCCAGCGTCACCAGGTCCCCGGCCGCGTCCGTACGTGCGTGCCGGCGGCCGTGCTGGAGGAGCATCAGCGCCAGCAGGCCCAGCGCTTCGGGTTCCTGCGGTGACCCTTTGAGCAGGCCAATCAGCAGCCGGTCGAGACGGATCGCCTCCCGGGCAAGGGGCTCGCGGATCAGCGTGTTGGCGCCGGTGGCCGCATACCCTTCATTGAACATGAGGTAGAGGACTGCCAGGATCCCGGCCGTGCGTTCCGCCATTAATTCTGGCGGCGGCACCCGGTAGGGGATCCCGGCGTCGCGGATTTTGGCGCGGGCACGGACCAGCCGTTTGGACATGGTTGACTCCGAGACGAGGAACGCGCGAGCGATCTCGCTGGTCGTCAGGCCAGCCACGGTGCGCAAGGTCAGGGCGACCCGCGCCTCAAGCGGAAGGGCGGGATGGCAACAGGTGTAGATCAGGCGCAGCCGGTCGTCGCCGTCCACGGGATCCCCGGGAGCATCCTCCGCCAGCTCTTCGAGCCTGGCCAGGACCGAGAGCTCCCGCACCGCCTTCTTCTCGCTCGCTGCGCTCCGCAAGCAGTCAATAGCCCTGTTCTTGGCAACGGTCGTCAGCCAGGCCGCCGGGTTTCCGGGGATGCCGCGCTGGGGCCAGTCGACGAGGGCACGCGCGAACGCGTCCTGGACACAGTCCTCGGCCAGGCTCCAGTCGCCGGTAATGCGGATGAGGGTGGCCGTGATCCGTGCTGCCGCCTCGGCGGAAGCACCCCCGAGGGCCGCCCGCACCTCCGCCGCGTCCGCTGCCATCTGATCCCCCTTTTCGCCCTCCCGCGCTGAGGCGCCGATTGCTGTAACGAGTGCTATAAACCGAGCGGCCACACGGGCCTGATCTCGATCTTGCCGAATTTTGCCATCGGATGCTTGGACGCCACCTCGATCGCCTCGTCAAGATCGGTGCAGGCGATGATGTCATAGCCCGCGATCCATTCCTTTGTCTCGGCAAACGGGCCGTCCGCGACGACCACCTCCCCCGCCCGCACCGTCACGGTGGTCGCGTCCTCGACAGGTCGCAGCCTGTCGCCGTGGCGGGCGATGCCTCGCGCTTCTATCTCCGCCGCCCATTCCTCGATGTTGTCCTCGGCGGGCACATATTCCGGCGCAGTCGGATCGGTGCAGATGAACAGCATGTAGTCCACGGTGACTCCTTCTAGTAGGTAGATACGTCAATACGACGAAGGAGCTGCCGGCAAAAGGACACCCGGTGGAAAAATTCCTGGTCGGCCGGCCAGCCACCTCCAACCGGAGTCTATGGCCCGTGAACGCCCGCGGGCGGTCAATCGCCGATCCATGGTCACCACGGATAAAGGGCTTCAGTACGTCGGGCCCCCTGGTTCGGCGAGCGGGTGTTCGCGCTGGAGCTGGGCCACCTTCGGATCGTTCTCGTCTGCGCCGTAGTCCGAGGAGCGGGTGATGTCCTTGCCGTCGGGGACTTTCATTGCCCGGAAAACCAGGGACAGCACAGCTGCGACGACGAGGTTAATCACGAACGCCACAACGGCGATGTAGACCTGGATATCGGTGCCGGGGATGGCCGAGATGGACCCGCCAAAGTGGGCTTTCGTGACGGGATTGACGACGTTATACGCCGCGATCGTGCCATAGGCGATGCCAGCCGCCCAACCGAGGAACAGCGCCCACCGGTGGAACCAACGGGTATAGAGTCCAGCCACGATGGCAGGGAAGGTCTGCAGGATCCAGATGCCGCCAAGTAGTTGCATGTTGATGGCCGCGGACTGGTCCATGGCGATCACGAAGACCAGCGCGCCGAACTTCACCACCAGCGAGGCGATCTTGGAAACGCTGGCTTCCTGCCGGGGCGTGGCGTCCGGCTTGATCAGGTCCCGGTAAATGTTTCGGGTGAACAGGTTGGCCGCGGCGATGGACATGATGGCGGCCGGGACCAGCGCCCCGATGGCGATGGCGGCGAGCGCAATGCCGGCAAACCAGGCCGGGAACTGATCCAGAAACAACTGCGGCACCACCAGTTGCGGATTGACGGCGCCGTTCAGGTCGGTGGGCTTGGTGCCGGCGAAAATGGCCGCGTAGCCCAGGAGTGCCAGGAAGCCCAGCATCAAGGAGTACAGCGGCAGCACCGCAGCGTTCCTGCGGATGGTGTTCCGGCTTTTGGTCGCCAGGACGCCCGTGATCGAGTGCGGATACATGAACAGGGCCAGCGCGGAACCAAGCGCCAGGGTCCAATACGCGGAGTAGCTGGACGCCCCCGGGATGAACGCGCCCGCCGGTTTGCCCGTCGCCGGATTGACCGCTCCCAGCTTCGCCTCGGCGGAGTCGAAAATGGTACCCCACCCGCCGAACTTGATAGGCAGGTAGATCACCGCCACGATCACGGCCAGATAGATCAGCAGGTCCTTCACGACGGCGATCAGGGCAGGAGCGCGCAGGCCCGAGGTATAGGTATACGCGGCCAGAACCACGAACGCGATGATGAGCGGCAGGTCGGTCAGCAGCGCGTTCTCAGCACTGCCCAGGCCGAGCACTGTGAGTACGGCCTTGATGCCCACGAGTTGCAGGGCAATGTAGGGCATGGTGGCGACGATGCCGGTGGCGGCGACCGCAACGGTAAGGGCCCTGCTGCCATACCGGCCGCCAACAAAGTCCGCCGGCGTGACGAAACCGTGGCGGTGCGAGACGGACCACAGCCTGCTCATCAGCAAAAACACGATCGGATAGAGCACGATTGTGTACGGCACCGCGAAGAAGCCGCTCACGGCTCCGGTGGCCCACATCGCCGCCGGGACCGCCACGAAAGTGTAAGCCGTGTAAAGATCCCCGCCGAGCAGGAACCAGGTCACCCAGGTACCAAAGCCCCGGCCGCCCAGTCCCCATTCGTCGAGGCTATGCAGCCCTGTCGTTTCTTCCCGCCTCCACCGCGCGGCAAAGAAGCCGAGGACCGCCACCAGGACGAAGAGGATGATCACAATAGTGAGGGCTATGCCGTTGACCGGCCGGTCCGGTGCCGCCAGCGGCACGACCGCCCCGTTCACCGCTCCTCCCCCGCAGCGGCCGCCCCGCGGACGGATTCACGGCGACGGCGGTCCTCCCTGGTGACCAGCCAGTAGGAGATCCCCACCAAGGCCGCGGTGACCGGGATCCATGCCATCTGATACCAGTAGAAATACGGGATACCCGCCAGCCGCGGTTCGTCGAAGGCGTACGCGGGCACAACCAACGGAACCACAATGGCGACGAGCAACAGGATTCCGGACACTACATAGGGACCCGGCTTGGCCGGCCCCCGCGTTGGCACATCAGGACTGGACATGGACGCCTCCTCACCGAGACGGGCCCCCGGAGCGGGAAGGCTTCCCGGGACGTGCCGGCGGCCTGCGGACCGTGCAGTGCAGCGGTCGTTACCCAACAGGATAGACACTGGATTTAGATCTTCAACAGTGCCTTTAGCCACCGATTGGCGAGGCGAACGGGCCCGGACGGAAGCGCCGCCGGGGCCGCTACAGGAACTCGGCGCGACCTTCCATCGCGGACGACGCGAGGGCGTGCTCGCGGCGCGGGATCCGGCCGGCCCGCCGCGCCAGCCGGCCGGCGATGACGGCGTGCCGGAACGCCTCCCCCATCAGCGCCGGGTCCTGGGCCCGGGTCACGGCGGTAGCGAGCAGCACTGCGTCGCAGCCCAGTTCCATCGCGAGCGCGGCGTCGGAGGCGGTGCCAATTCCTGCGTCGAGCACCACCGGCACCGAGGCACGGGAGACGATGAGTTCAATGTTGTGCGGATTCAGGATGCCCAGGCCGGTGCCGATCGGGGCGCCCAGCGGCATCACTGCCGTGGCGCCGAGGTTCTCCAGCCGGAGGGCCAGGACCGGGTCGTCATTCGTGTAAGCGAAGACCTTGAAGCCGCGCGCCACCAGCTGTTCGGTTGCCTCCACCAGTTCCAAGGCGTCGGGCAGCAGGGTGTGCTCATCCGCGATCACCTCGAGCTTCACCCAGTCCGTCTCCAGCGCTTCGCGGGCCAGTTCGGCCGTGAGGACGGCGTCCCGGGCGGTGAAGCATCCGGCGGTGTTGGGCAGCACCCGGATGTTGTGGTCCGCCAGCAACTGGAACAACGAGCCGCTCTCGGCCGGAGAGTAGCGACGCATGGCCACCGTCGTGAGTTCCGTTCCGGAGGCCACCAGCGCGGCTCCGAGGCCGTCCAGGCTCGGCGCACCGCCGGTGCCCATGATCAGGCGGGAGCCCAGTTCCACTCCGTCAACCGTCAGCAGATCCCGGCGTGCCTGCTGCGTTTCCTGCATTGCTGTTGCTTCCATGCCTTCTATCCTCCCTGTACTGCCGTAACGAGTTCGACGTCGTCGCCCTCGGCGAGCGCGGTCGCGTGCCACTGGCTGCGCGGCACCACCTCGGCGTTGCGGGCGACGGCGACGCCCAGTTTCCGGCCGTCCGTGGCCCGGCCGTCGGCGGCCAGCGTCCGGCCGGTCACCCCGCTGACCAAGGCGCTGATTGTGGCGCCGTCGGCGAGGGCGTGCTGCGCTCCGTTGAGCCTGATATTCATGCTGTCGTCCTGTCTTTCGCTGGAGCGTCCGCGGGTGAAGCGTCCCGCTCGGATGAGCCGGGGGCTGGAGAAACCGGGCGGCGGCTGGAGAAGCGGTCCGGGCGGAAGCCCTCCCAGCGCCGGTCCGGCTCTCCGTCCAGCAGCGCCCGGCAGATGGCGGCGGCCGCCGGGGTGAGCAGGACCCCGTGCCGAAAGAACCCGGTGGCAACGATGAGTCCCTCGACGTCCTGTCCGGATCCGGCGCTGGCCACGCGCCCCAGGAGCGGGGCGTTGTCCGGGGTCCCGGGCCGTGCCCGCGCCGTGGCCTCGAGCAGTTCCAGCTCGGCAACGGCCGGGACGAGCTGCTGGGCATCGCGCAGAAGCTGGTACACGCCGCCGGCAGAGACGGCGCCAGCCTCGGAGGGCGCATCCTCCCGCTGGGTTGCGCCGATCACGACCGTGCCGTCCTCCCGCGGGACGATGTAGACCGGAACCCCGCGGACCAGGCCCCGCACGGTCGAGCGCAGCAGTGGCCGGAGCCGTGCCGGGATCCGGAGCCGCAGGATGTCCCCGTAGACCGGACGCAGCGGCAGGGACAGTCCCCCGGGCAGGCCCTGCAGTTCCGCCGCGGCCAGGCCGTTGGCTACGACCGTCTCGCCGGCGCGGAGTTCTCCGCCGCCCTCGAAACGGATGCCGGCGACGCGGCCGCCCTGCCAGAGCAGCCCGGCCGCGCGGCGGGGCACGGCCGTGAACCGGCTGTCGGTGGCCAGCAGTGACCGAATCCTGGCCAGCAGCCGGCGCGGATCCACCTGGTGGTCGGCCGGGATGTCGAAGGCGCAGGAGATACCGGGGCTGAGCAACGGTTCGCGGCTGCGTGCTTCACGGACGGTCAGCGGCTCCACGGCCAGGCCGCAGGCCTGCTGCGCGGCCCGCAGGTCGGCGAGCGCCCGGCGGTCGGCCGCGTCCGCGCCGACGGCGAGGGTCGGCGTCGTGAGATATCCGGTGCCGCCGCCGTCAGTGCTGCCGCCGGCCAGGCCGGCGGCGAACTGCGGCCACAGCCCTGAGGCTTCCAGCATCAGGGCAAGGAGCTCCTCCTCCTGGTAGTGGAGTTCACTCACGGGCGCCAGCATGCCGGCGGCAGCCCAGCTGGCGCCGGTGCCGGGGGCGTCGTCGACCAGCGCGACGGTACGGCCCGAACGGCGGGCCTCCCAGGCGATGCCGTGGCCGATCACTCCCCCGCCGATCACGACGACGTCGTAATAATCCGAGGATGGGCCCGGTGGTGTGGCGGGTGGTGCGACGGATACGTCCATGGGTTCCTTCCCTACGCCGGTACTAGCCGGATCAGGTCAAGCGGTCGGCTCTGACGCCCTCTCAGCCCGTCGGCCGTCTGGCGGCCCGCGCGGGCTCCCGCGGTATGCGCCCAGTTTAGAGGAACTAGGCTTGGGGCATGAGCCAGGATGTCCACACCACCGCCCGCCTGTACCTGTGCACCGATGCCCGGAAGGAGCGCGGTGACTTCGAGGACTTCGTTGACGCTGCCTTTTCCGGCGGCGTCGACATCATCCAGTTGCGGGACAAGTCGCTGGAGGCGGCCGAGGAGCTTGAGCTGCTGGAGGTCCTGCACTCCGTGGCGCGGCGGCACGGCCGGCTCTGGGCGGTGAACGACCGTGCCGACCTGGCCTCACTGGCAGGGGCGCCGGTGTTCCACATTGGGCAAAAGGACATCCCGTTTGCCGCTGCCCGGGATTTCCTGGGCAAGGGCACCGTGATCGGCATGTCCACGCACACGCCGGAACAGGTGGATGCGGCCATCGCGGCGTCCCCGGGCCGGGGCGGGCTGGACTACTTCTGCGTGGGCCCGGTCTGGGCCACCCCCACCAAGCCTGGCCGCGCCGCCGTCGGGCTGGACCTGGTGCGCTACGCCGCCGCGGCGATCGGCCGGGCCGAGGCCGCCGATGTCGGGAAAGTCGCCGGGGTGGTGCCGTGGTTCGCGATCGGCGGCATCGACCTGGGCAACGTGGCGCAGGTGGTCGACGCCGGAGCCAGAAGGATTGTGGTGGTCCGGGCGATTACCGAGGCCGCTGATCCTGCCGGGGCCGCGCGTGCCCTGCTCGCCGCGCTCGACGCCGGGGCGGACGCCGACGCCGACGTCCACAGCGGCGCCGCGGACAACTAGCCGGCTAGTCCCAGCTCTGACATCCGACGGGAATGGGCGGCGGCAAGCTCGGCGGTCAGGGCGCGGGCGAGTTCACCGGCCCGGTCCTCGTCCGTGCCGGTCAGGCCGCCGAGGAAGGCGTGCTCCACGCTGACCCGCTGGGCCTGGGTAAGCGCTTCGCCGAGCAACCGCCGAGCCCACAGGGCCAGCCGGGACGCCAGCCGCGGATCGTCGGCGAGCGCGGCCTTGAGCCGGTCCCGCAGCACAACCGTCGCGTCCCCGGCCGCCTGGACCAGTTCGATCAGCCCGGCCGTCCCGGCGTCGACATAGCCCGAAATGGACCGGTAAAAGTCCGCGGAGACCGTGTCGATCACGTAGGCCTTCATGAGCGACTCGTGCCAGTCGGCGGGGCGGGTGCGCTCATGGAAGTGGTCCACCGAAGGCTGGAACGGCAGCATGGCCTCCTCCGCGTCAAGACCCATCTCCGCCAGCTTCGCGCAGACCAGTTCAAAATGCTGGAACTCGATGACGGCGAGGCGGCCCAGCACCGCCCGGTCGTGCAGGGTGGGCGAATACCGGGCGTCGGAGGAGAGCCGTTCGAAGGCCGAGAGCTCCCCGTAGGCCATCACGCCGAGCAGGTCCCGGAGGAAACGGTTGTAGCGGGCGGGCTCGGCCGGGGAGGTGCTCATGCTTCAAGACTAGTAGCGGAAATCGGGCTAACCTGATTCCGTGTCTCATCATCGCCTGACTCCGAGCGTCCGCCAGCAGAAGAACCAGCTTGCCCAGGCGCTCAACGCACTGCGCACCGTCCTGGAGCTGCCCGGGCCGTTTCCGGAAGCCGTGCTCCGGGACGCCGAGGCGGCCGTCGCCTCCCACGAGCTGCCGGAACTGGATTTGACTCACGTGGAGTTCGTGACCATCGACCCGGCGTCCTCGACGGACCTGGACCAGGCCTTGTTCATTGACCGCGCCGGCGACGGGTACAGGGTTTTCTACGCGATCGCCGACGTCCCGTCCTTCGTCGCCCCCGGCGGCGCGCTCGACGCCGAGACCCGGCGCCGCGGCCAGACGTTCTACACTCCGGACGGCCGAATCCCCCTGCACCCCGAGGTCATCAGCGAAGCGGCCGGCAGCCTGCTGGCGGGCCAGCTCTGCGCGGCCTTCGTCTGGGAGTTCGAGCTCGACGCCGCCGCCGAGGTCTCCTCCGTGCTGGTCCGCCGGGCACAGGTCCGCAGCCGGGCCAAGCTCAGCTACCAAGGTGTGCAGGCCGAACTCGACGGCGGTACCGCGGACCCCGTTCTGCAGTTGCTCAAGGAAGTCGGCAGCAAGCGGGTGGAACTGGAGCGCCTGCGCGGCGGGGCCAGCCTGAACATGCCGGAGCAGGAGATCGAGCAGCTGCCCGACGGCGGCTACCGGATCGTCGCGGCGCCGCCGCTGCCGGTGGAGGACTGGAACGCCCAGATTTCGCTGATGACCGGCATGGCCGCAGCGGAGCTCATGCTGCAGGGCAAGGTCGGCATCCTGCGGACCATGCCCGCCCCGGATGAGAGCTCGCTGCGGCACTTCCGGCGCCAGACCGGCGCACTCGGCAAGCCCTGGGACGGCCGGATCAGCTACGGCGAATACCTGCGCACTCTGGACCCCACCGACCCGCGCCAGCTTGCCATCGTGCACTCGGCCGGGATGCTCTTCCGCGGCGCCGGCTACACCCACTTCGACGGCGCCGTCCCGGAGGACGCCATCCAGTCCGCTATCGGCGCGGCGTATGCCCACTCCACCGCCCCGCTGCGGCGCCTGATCGACCGCTTCGTCCTGGTCATCTGCGAGGCCCTGTCCAATGGCGCCGAGGTTCCGGGCTGGGCCCGTGAAGCCCTCCCGTCGCTGCCGGCCATCATGGCGGCTTCGGACCAACTGGCCGCCAAGCTGGAGCGGCTGTCGCTGGACACCGTGGAGGCGGCCCTGCTGAGCAACCACATCGGGCAGGAGTTCGACGCCGTCGTGATCTCGGGCTCAAAGCCCGCGAAGAACGGCGGCACGAACGGAAACGGCAAGGGCAGCAACGGGAACGGTAAGAGCAACGGGAACGGCAATGGCCCGTCCGGGATCGTGCAGATCGCCGAGCCCGCGGTGACCGCACGGTGCCCCGGCGAGCTGGAGCCCGGCACCCAGGTCCGGGTGCGGGTCGTATCCTCGGACATCGCCACGCGGGAGGTCCGGCTCGAACTCGTGGGCTGATGTTACGCCCGGCTTGCGCCCCGCAGCCGTGCCACTGGCGCGCCGCACCGCGGGCCCCGGTCGAGGTTCCGAACGGCGAACAGCTAGACTGGAAGGGTAGTAATGGATGCCCGGTCGTTGATTTCCATGTTTTTCGAATTCAACAAGCCCGCCCCTACGCGATCTTGAGACACACCCGCTGGTCCCAGTGCCAGCATTTAGATAGCCCGCGATCGGCTTCCACTGGACTTGCTTGCGCTCCTGAGCGTGCTCCGGAACGGCCCTCGGCCGGCCCCGTTGAGCAAGCAGCGCAGCCCAAATGAATAAGGAAACTCCCCTGTGAGTGAATTGCACACGCACCAGCTTCTTACCGACGAGTCCGGCACGGAATCGATCGAGCCGGAAGAGACCATCATTTCGGACGAAACCCCGCACGAAATCGCGGAAAAGTCCTTCGCCGACTACAACGTCCGCGCCGACATTGTTGAATCCCTTGCCGACGCCGGAATCACCCACCCGTTCCCGATCCAGGCCATGACGCTGCCGGTCGCACTGAGCGGCCACGACATCATCGGCCAGGCCAAAACCGGCACGGGCAAGACCCTCGGCTTCGGCATCCCGGCCCTGCAGCGCGTCATCGGACGCGACGACGCGGGCTTCGCCGACCTCCCGGCCCCCGGCGCACCGCAGGCCCTCGTGATCGTGCCGACCCGTGAGCTCGCGGTGCAGGTCGCCGGCGACCTGCAGAACGCCGCCCGCAAACGCAACGCCCGCATCACCACGATCTACGGCGGCCGTGCTTACGAGCCGCAGGTCGAGTCGCTGCAGCAGGGCGTCGAGATCGTCGTCGGCACCCCCGGGCGCCTGATCGACCTCTACAAGCAGAAGCATCTCGTCCTCAAGAACGTCAAGATGGTCATCCTCGACGAGGCCGACGAGATGCTGGACCTCGGCTTCCTGCCGGACGTCGAGACCCTCATCGCAGGTACCCCGGCCGTCCGCCAGACGCTGCTGTTCTCCGCCACGATGCCCGGCCCGGTCGTCGCGATGGCGCGCCGCTACATGACCAAGCCCACCCACATCCGCGCCGCGGATCCCGAGGATGAGGGCCTCACCAAGCGCGACATCCGCCAGCTGATCTACCGTGCCCACAGCATGGACAAGATCGAGGTGGTGGCTCGGATCCTGCAGGCCCGCGGACGAGGCCGGACCATCATCTTCACCAAGACCAAGCGCACCGCCGCCAAGGTCGCCGAGGAGCTCGTGGACCGCGGCTTCGCTGCGGCCGCCATCCACGGCGACCTCGGCCAGGGTGCCCGTGAGCAGGCGCTGCGCGCCTTCCGCAACAACAAGGTGGACGTTCTCGTCGCCACTGACGTCGCCGCGCGCGGCATTGACGTCGACGACGTCACGCACGTGATCAACTACCAGTGCGTCGAAGACGAGAAGATCTACCTGCACCGCGTCGGCCGCACCGGCCGCGCCGGCAACAAGGGCACCGCCGTGACCTTCGTCGACTGGGACGATATGCCGCGCTGGGGCCTGATCAACAAGGCCCTCGGCCTGAGCGTGCCCGAACCGGTGGAGACCTACTCCTCCTCGCCGCACCTGTTCGAGGAGCTGGACATCCCGGAGGGCACCAAGGGCCGTCTCCCCCGCGACAAGCGGGTGCTCGCCGGCGTCGACGCCGAAGTCCTCGAGGACCTCGGCGAGACCGGCAAGAAGAACGCCCGTCCCGGCACACGCGACGGTGCACGCGACGGCGGCCGCTCAGGCTCCCGCGAGGGCGGACGCGACAATGGCCGCTCCGGCTCCCGCGAAGGCGGCCGTGACGCCGGACGCTCCGGCTCCCGCGAAGGCGGCCGTGACGCCGGACGCTCCGGTGAGCGCCGTCGTCGTTCGCCCGAAAAGGAGACCGCCACGGGACCCGCCGAGGCAAGCGCCCCGGCAACGGCGAGCGCTCCGACCGAGGTCGACCGGGCTACCCGCGCGCGCCGCCGGACCCGCACCCGCCGCCGCAACGGCGAAGTGGTGGCCGGCGAGGCACAGGGCGGCGCCCCGGCACGCAGCGCCGAGGCCTAATCCCCTACATGACTGACACCGTCTGGGCGCCGGACGGCAGCAACCTGGTGGTTCACGCGGATAACGCGGAATACCTCCCTACGCTGCCGGACGGCGCCTTCACACTCATTTACGTGGATCCGCCCTTCAACACGGGCCGGGTCCAGCGGCGCCAGGAAACCAAAATGGTGCTCAACACCGGCGGCGAGGGCGACCGCGTCGGCTTCAAGGGCCGCTCCTACGACACCATCAAGGGCGCGCTGCACAGCTACGACGACGCCTTCAGCGACTACTGGTCCTTCTTGGAGCCCCGGCTGGTCGAAGCCTGGCGGCTGCTCGCCGACGACGGCACCCTGTACCTGCACCTCGACTACCGCGAGGTGCACTACGCCAAGGTCATGCTGGATGCGATCTTCGGCCGCGAGTGCTTCCTCAACGAGATCATCTGGGCGTACGACTACGGCGCCCGGGCCAAGTTCCGCTGGCCGACCAAACACGACAACATCCTCGTGTACGTAAAGAACCCGGCGAAATACCACTTCGACAGCGCCGAGGTGGACCGGGAGCCGTACATGGCACCCGGACTCGTCACGCCGGCCAAGCGCGAACTCGGCAAGCTTCCCACCGACGTCTGGTGGCACACGATTGTCTCGCCCACCGGCAAGGAAAAGACCGGCTACCCGACGCAGAAGCCCGAGGGCCTGATCCGGCGGGTGGTCGCGGCCTCCAGCCGCCCCGGCGACTGGTGCCTGGACTTCTTCGCCGGTTCCGGCACGCTCGGCGCTGTGGCGGCCAAGCTGGACCGTCGGTTTGTGTGTGTGGACCAGAACCAGGCGGCCGTGGACGTCATGGCCAAGCGGCTCAGCGCGCACGCGTCGTTCACCGCGCTGCCGGGCTCAGACCCCAACTAGCTCGCATTAGTTGTCGTTTTGACGCCTCAAAACGACAACAAGTGCGAGTCAGTTGGGCGACGTCGTCAGGTCCAGCTCTTGATGAAGGCGTGCACGGCGTCGGCGATCATCTGCACCGCAATCGCGGAGAGCAGCAGGCCGGCGATCCGGGTGATGAGTTCGACGCCGTTCTCGCCCAGGGCGCGCTGCACGAGACCGGCGAACCGCATCGCCAGGTACAGGGACGCGAGTGTCACGGCGATCCCCAGCCCGACGGCGAGGTACTGCGCCATGCTGCCGGAGCGCTGGACGAACACCATGACGGCCACGATTGCACCCGGGCCCGCCATCAGCGGCGTCCCCAGCGGCACAAACGCGACGTTCTTGTACTTGGCGGCGTTCTCCTCGCCGCTGGTGGAGCCCGTGAGCAGCTGCAGCGCGATCAGCACCAGCAGCAGGCCGCCGGCCCCCTGCAGCGCGGCGAGCGAGATGTGCATGTAGTTCAGGATGGACTGCCCGAAAATCGCGAAGGTCACGATCACGCCCGTGGCCACGAGCAGCGCCTGCAGCGCCGACAGGTTGCGGTCCCTGGCGTCCATCTGGGCCGTCAGGGACATGAAGATCGGCACCGTCCCGGGCGGATCCATGATCACGAACAGCGTGACGATCACGGAGGCCAGGAGCTGGAGGTCAATCCACTCCATCAGCGCACCACGGACGATCCGGTGCCCAGTTCCTCGATCCGCGCGAAGACCTCGGGAGCGGTCAGGTTCTCGCCCAGCAGGTTGGGTTTGCCGGTCCCGTGGTAGTCGGAGGACCCGGTCACGAGCAGTCCGTGCCGTGCTGCGAGGCGGCGCAGGAAGGCGCGGCCCTCCTCCGGGTTGTCCCGGTGGTCGATTTCCAGCCCGGCCAGGCCGGCGTCGATCATCTCCCCGTAGGTGCGGTCCCCCACGATCCGCCCGCGGGAGGACGCCACAGGATGCGCGAACACGGGCACCCCGCCGGCGTCGCGGACCAGTTCGACGGCGTACGCCGGGTCCGGCGCGTAGTGCTGCACCCAGTACCGGGAATGCGAGGTCAGGATCGATTCGAAGGCTTCGCTGCGGTCCTCGACCACGCCCGCGGCAACGAGGGCGTCGGCGATGTGCGGCCGGCCCAGGGTGGCGCCGGGGGCGACGTGGTGGATAACGTCGTCCCAGGTCAGCGGGTAGTCCTCGGCCAGCAGGCTGACCATCCGTTCGGCCCGCGTGAAGCGCGCGTCCTTGGCCTTGGTGATTTCCTCCAGCAGCCCGGGGTGCGCCGGGTCGTGCAGGTAGCTGAGCAGGTGGACGCTGATGCCCTCCCGAGTCCGGCAGGAGATCTCCATGCCGGGGACCAGCGCCACGCCGTGTTCCCGGGCGGCGGCGGAAGCCTCGGCCCAGCCGTCGGTGGAGTCGTGGTCGGTCAGCGCGATGACGTCGAGCCCGGCCCCCGCAGCGGACGCGATCACCTCCGCGGGCGCTTGGGTGCCGTCGGAAACATTCGAGTGGGCATGCAGGTCAATCCTCACCTCCCTAGCCTAGTAGATCCGCCGGGGCGGCTTGTTGGCCTAAGCCGCGCAGCTGGTGAGACGATGGGACGGTGAACGATGCAGATAACACCCAAGTCTCCGCTTCCCAGCCCCTCGAAGAGCGCGTCAACAACCGCTCGCAGCGGCCCAGCTCCGATGCCTTCAAGGCGTTCATGGCCAGCAACTGGGCCCCGTCCCGGGAACAGCTGCCGGAACTCGACGCCGTGGCCGGCCACGCCGCCGCCCGCCGCCGGGCCATCTCAGAGTTGTTCAAAGGTGAACGCCTGGTCATCCCCGCCGGTCCGCTGAAGGTCCGCTCCAACGACTGCGACTACCGCTTCCGCCCCCACTCGGGCTTCGCCCACCTCACCGGCCTGGGCCTGGATCACGAGCCCGACGCCGTGCTGATCCTGGAGCCGGCCGACGAAGGCAAGGGCGACGACGGCGGACACCACCGCGCGACGCTGTACTTCCGCCCGCTGGCCGGCCGCGACACCGAGCAGTTCTACGCCGACTCCCGCTCAGGCGAGTTCTGGATCGGCGCCCGGCCGACCCTCGCCGAGTTCAAGGCCCAGCTGGGCCTGGAGACCGCCGACCTGGCCGAACTCGAGCTCGCCATCACCAAGAACGTCGGTGCCCCGGAAATCGGCGGCATCTCCATCCGGCTGGTGCGCAAGGTGGACGAGAACATTGATGCGCTCGTGGACACCGCCCGCTACAACACCGCCAAGGATCCGGAGAACCTGGACCTGGGCGTGCTGGACGCGCTCGACGAGAAGCTCAGCGAGGCCCTCTCCGAGCTGCGCCTGATCAAGGACGAATGGGAAGTCGAACAGATGAAGACCGCCGTGGCCGCCACGGTTGAAGGCTTCACCGAAGTGGTCAAGGCCCTGCCGCGGGCGCTCACCCACCGCCGCGGCGAACGCGTGGTCGAGGGCGCCTTCTTCGCCCGGGCCCGCGAGGAAGGCAACGAGCTCGGCTACGACACCATTGCCGCTTCGGGCAACAACGCCACCGTGCTGCACTGGACCCGCAACACGGGCAAGGTCAACGCCGGCGAGCTGCTGCTGCTGGACGCCGGCGTCGAGGCCGACTCCCTGTACACCGCGGACATCACCCGCACCCTGCCGGCCAACGGCACCTTCTCCGAGATCCAGCGCAAGGTCTACGAAGCCGTGCTCGACGCCGCCGACGCCGGCTTTGCCGCCGCGCAGCCCGGCACCAAGTTCCGCGACATCCACACCGCGGCCACCACCGTTCTGGCCGAACGCCTCGCCGAATGGGGCCTCCTGCCGGTGTCCGTCGAGGAAGCCATCAGCCCCGAGGGCCAGCAGCACCGCCGCTGGATGCCGCACGGCACCAGCCACCACCTGGGCCTGGACGTGCACGACTGCGCCCAGGCCAAGCGTGAACTGTACCTGGACGGGATCCTGGCCCCCGGCATGGTCTTCACGATCGAACCGGGACTGTACTTCAAGGAGGAGGACCTCGGCATTCCGGCGGAATACCGAGGAATCGGCGTCCGGATCGAGGACGACATCCTGATGACGGCGGACGGCCCGGTCAACCTGAGCGCGGCGCTGCCGCGGAAGGCCGACGACGTCGAGTCCTGGATGGCAGGCATCTACCAGGACGTTGAGGCGCAGCTGCCCTAGCAGCCGGGCAACAAGAAAGGGAGGGCCGCCGGTGATCCGGCGGCCCTCCCTTTCTTGTCCAGTGCCGTGCTTTGACTGCCTGGCGGCCTTAGCGCTGCTCGCCGTCCCGGCGGGGTCCGTCCGCGCTGGGTTCTCCCTGCCGGGGTTCGTTGGTGACCCGGACGCCGTACTGCGGCCGGCCGTCGGGCAGGTCCGGGTAGCTGACCCCGGAGGGGCGCACCGGCTCCTCCTCCGCGGCGGGCTCACCGGCGGCCGCCGGCTGGCCGGCGTCGGCGGTCCGCTGGCCATACGGGTCGCTCCAGCCCGCGGGACGCTGGGGCATCGGCCCCTGCCCCTGGTGGCCGGGCTGCTGCTGCTGCGGGCCCGGCTGTTGCGGACCGGACTGCCGCGGACCGGGCTGCTGCGGGCCGGGCTGGAACGGCTGGTGCTGGTGGTCGTGCTGCTGGTAGCCCGCGGCGGAGGCGTCATGCTGCGTCATCGGCAGCTGGTGCAGCAGGCGGCGCGCCTCATGGGCGGCCTCGAAGGCCACCACGACGTCGTAGTTCGTTGCGACCACCTGGCTGGTGGAGGTGAAGTCACGCTTGCCGCGCTGCATGGCGTACGTGACGATGCCGAACAGCATAAAGAAGGCCGCACCCATCAACACCGAGGTGACGATCGAGAAGTAGCCGCCCGACTCCGAGAAGAAGGAGAGCATGACCCCCACGAAGAGGCCGAACCACATGCCGCTCAGCGCGCCGGAGAGCGCCACGCGGGGGTAGGTGAGCCGGCCGGTGACGCGCTCCACCATCTTCAGGTCATTGCCGACGATCGAGACCAGCTGCACGGGGAACTGCTGGTCCGCCAGATAGTCCACCGCCTTCTGGGCGTCCAGGTAGGAGTTGTAGGAACCGACGGTGTCCCCCTTGGGAACAGCGCGGGACTCGTCCGCCCCGCCGGGAGCGCCGGCCTTTGGACCACCAAAAATGTTAGACATACGCCCATTCTCACCCATCCAGCTGGGCAGCGGCTGCAAATTCAGCTAAAAGAGAGCGGACTCGGTAGCCTGTAGGTGTGAGCACAACTCTTTCGCGGGTATTTGTCGCGCGCCTCCTCGGACTGGACGTCTTCGACCCCCTGGGCGACCGTCTGGGCCGGTTGCGCGACGTCGTCGTGCTCTCCCGCGGCAACCGGGGCGCCCCGCACGTGGTGGGCATCGTCGTCGAGGTCCCCGGCAAGAAGCGCGTCTTCGTGCCGATGACCCGGATCACCTCGATCGACCAGACCCAGGTCATCTGCACAGGGCTGGTGAACCTGCGCCGGTTCGAACAGCGCGGCGCGGAAACCCTCGTGGTCGCCGAGATGTTCGACCGCCGCGTGACCCTGGCCGACGGCAGCGGGGACGCCACCATCGAGGACATCGCGATGGACCGGCACCGCTCCGGCGACTGGTTTGTCAGCAAGCTCTTCGTCCGCCGCGGCCACTCCCTCTCGCCGCTGAGCAGGCTGCGCCGCAACGAAACCATGATCATCGACTGGGCAGACGCCCAGCAGGGCGCCCGCACCGAGCCCCAGGCCGCCACCCAGTTCGTCGCCACCCACGAGGACCTCAAGCCCGCCGACTTTGCCGAGGCGCTCCAGGAGATGAGCGACAAGCGCCGCTTCGAGGTCGCCAGCGAGCTCCAGGACGAACGCCTCGCCGACGTCCTGCAGGAAATGCCCGAGGGCGACCAGGTGGAAATCCTCTCCGCCCTCGACGTCGAACGCGCCGCCGACGTGCTGGAGGAGATGGACCCCGACGACGCCGCAGACCTCCTCGCCGAGCTCCCCAGCGCGCAGGCCGAGGAACTGCTGCAGCTGATGGAACCCGAAGGCGCCGAGGACGTGCGCCGCCTGCTCGAATACGACGAGGACACCGCCGGCGGCCTGATGACGCCCGTTCCGGTCATCCTGCCCCCGGAAGCGACCGTCGCCGAGGCCCTCGCCCACGTCCGGCGCGAGGAGCTCTCCCCCGCGCTGGCCTCGTCGATCTTCATCGCGCGCCCGCCGCTGGAGACGCCGACGGGGCGTTTCCTCGGCGTCGTGCACATCCAGCAGCTGCTGCGCTACCCGCCGCCGGAACCGCTGGGCAACCTGGTGGACAAGAACCTCGAACCGGTCTCTGACCAGGCCCACATCAGCGAGGTGGCGCGCACCCTGGCTACCTACAACCTGAACTCACTCCCCGTGGTCAACGAAGACGGCCGACTCGTCGGGGCGGTGACTGTTGATGACGTGCTTGATCATCTGTTGCCCGACGACTGGCGCGCCCACGATGACGACGCCCCGATAAGGAAACTTGGAGGCCGCATTGGCTGATATCAGCACACCACGGAACCCCAACGTCCGCCCGGGAGCCCGGACCACCGGCGGCCTTGATACCCCGCTGAGCGGCCGCGCCCGGATCCTGCCCAAGTTCTCCCCCAACCCGGATGCCTTCGGCCACGCCACCGAGGGCTTCGCCCGGTTCATGGGCACGCCGACGTTCCTGGTCTACATGACCGTGTTCTGCGTCTTCTGGCTGGTCTGGAACACTTTTGCGCCGAAGGAGTGGCAGTTCGACTCCCAGGCGCTCGGGTACACGCTGCTGACCCTGATGCTCTCCCTGCAGGCCTCCTACGCCGCACCGCTGCTGCTGCTGGCCCAGAACCGCCAGGACGACCGTGACCGCGTCTCGCTGGAGCAGGACCGCCAGCGTGCCGAACGCAACCTCTCCGACACCGAATACCTGACCCGGGAACTCGCCTCGCTGCGCATCGCCCTGCGCGAGGTCGCCACCCGCGACTACGTCCGGGCCGAGCTGCGCAGCCTCCTTGAGGACATGCTCGAAGCGCAGGAGGAACTGCGCACCCACGACCCCTCGGCCGGCGTACACGAGACCCCGCGGGACAAAGTCAAGGAAAAGCTCAAGGAACGCCGCGACAAACAGCGCAGCCCGCGTACCCAGCAGATCCCCCGCGTCAGGAGCGAGGCAACGCCGGACAAGCAGTCCGGTTCCGGTCCGGACGCCACCGGCGCGCCGGCGCACCGCACCTTCCCCGAAAGCTGAGCCAAGCCCGCAATGAGCACCCCGCAGGGATCAACCCCGGCATTCCCCCTGGACCAGGCCGTGCACGCCGCACTGGCCACCGTGATCGACCCGGAACTGCGCCGCCCCATCACCGAACTCGGCATGGTCGATTCCGTGGACATTTCCGGCTCCGGCCACGTACGGATAGCCGTGCTGCTCACCATTGCGGGCTGCCCGCTGCGCGGCACCATCACCGCGGACTGCGAGGCGGCCCTGGCCGCCGTGCCGGGCGTCACCGCCGTCGACGTCGAACTCAAGGTCATGTCCCAGGAACAGCGCGATGCGCTCAAGGAGCGGCTGCGCGGCCCGGGCGGTGCGCGCGGCATCCCGTTCAACGCGCCGGGCTCCCTGACCAAGGTCTACGCCGTGGCGAGCGGCAAGGGCGGGGTGGGGAAATCCTCGGTGACCGTGAACCTGGCCTGCGCCCTCGCGGCCCAGGGGCTGCGGGTGGGGATCGTGGACGCGGATGTGTACGGCTTCTCGGTCCCGGCGCTGATGGGCATCAGCCAGGCACCCACCCGGGTGGACGACATGATCCTGCCGCCGGTGGCCTACGGCGTCAAGGTCATCTCCATCGGCATGTTCGTCACGGGCAACCAGCCGGTGGCCTGGCGCGGGCCGATGCTGCACCGCGCCCTCGAGCAGTTCCTCACCGACGTCTACTTCGGCGACCTGGACGCCCTGTTCCTGGACTTGCCGCCGGGCACGGGCGACATCGCCATCTCGGTGGCCCAGCTGCTGCCCAAGGCGCAGATCCTGGTCGTGACCACTCCCCAGGCCGCGGCGGCCGACGTGGCCGAGCGGGCCGGGGCGATCGCGGTCCAGACCGGCCAGTCAGTGGCCGGCGTCGTGGAGAACATGTCCTATCTGGAAATGCCCGACGGCGGCAGGATGGAACTCTTCGGCAGCGGCGGAGGCGCCGTGCTCGCCGAGCGTCTGTCCGCCACCGTTGGCACCGACGTGCCGCTGCTGGGCCAGATTCCGCTCGACATCCTGCTCCGCGAAGGCGGAGACACCGGCGTTCCGCTTGTGCTTGGCCGGCCCGAAACTCCGGCAGCGCTGGCCCTGGCGGGCATAGCCGGCAGGCTGGCTGCCAGCCCGCGCGGGCTGAAAGGGATGTCGCTGGGCCTCCAGCCCCGCTGACACGGGCCGCACCGGGCCCGCCGGACGTCCTGTTTAGGTTGCCTCGGAGTCGAACGGCGCAGCCTCGCCCTCCGGCAGCCGCTCAACGACCCGGGCCGGCCGGCGCTCTTCGGCGGTGGCGACGGCGGCGGGCGCACCGGCGCTCACGGGCTTGGTGTCGTCCTCCAGGAGGGCTTCCTTGATGATCCGGCGGGGGTCGTACTGCCGGGGGTCGTACTTCTTCCAGTCCACATCGTCGATGTCGATGCCGACTTCTTCCTTGATCTGCTCGCGGGCGCCGGAGGCCATCCGCCGGACTTCCTTGACGATGTTGGCCAGCTTCTGCGTGTATTCGGGCAGCCTGCTGGGTCCGATCACCAAAAGGCCGATGATCAGCAGAAGTATGAACTCCGGTCCGTTGATTCCAAGCACCCTAGGAAGATTACCCTCTCAGTCCTGTGCGCGACGATTCCAGAAAACGCTGCCCGGGCCTGGCTGACGGACCCCGTTACGGCGCGGCGCCATGGTGTGCGTCATCGTGCCAGCAGCTCCACAATCCGTTCCAGGCCCCGCTCAAGGCGGGCCGGGACTCCCTCGGCGCCGTGCGACGTCGGGGCCTTAACGGGATGGGGATGCACCAGGGCGCCCACGCCGTCGTCCGCCTGCTCCGCCGGGAGCTCGGAGATATACGTGAAGGTGGCCGTGGACGTCCGGTAGATGGCGCGGAAGGGCGCCTCTTTGTTGATCCAGAGCGAGCCGGCCGGGGCGGCGGGGCCAACCGCCGCGGCGGCGTCCAGCCGGGCGGCAACGAAGCCGTCCTCGGTGGCCGGATGCCCGGTCAGCACGTTCACCGGCGGCCCGGCGGCGGGCTGTGCTGGGCCAGGCTGTGCTGGGCCAGCCGCCCCGGGGGTCGGCCGCACAGTGCCGGCCGTGCCGTGCTGGTCGGCGGAGACGTCCGCGTGTTGTTCCAGGACCGTCGCAAAGTGCCGGCCGTCGGTGAGGCGAAGCTCCAGGAGTTTTGAGCCGTCGGCGACCCCGCCGCGGGCCCAGACGAGGTGGTAGCCCAGCTCCCGCAGTTCCGGGCAGGTCCAGCCACGGGCACGCAGTGCGGAGAGCTGTTCGGCGCTCAGCGAGCCGGCCGGCGTGCCGTCCGGCTCGCCGCTGAGCTTCCACGCGGCCGCCGAGATGCTCTCGGAAGACAGCGCCGGGCCGGACGGACCCGACCCGGGAAAGGCCGAGGTGAACGCCTCGTCGGCGGGCAGCGCCGTATCGCTGCCCATGAGGTAGGCGGCGCCGCCCATCAGGACGGCGGTGGCAGCCACGCCGCCGGCGATCTGGACAGCGAGCCGCAGCGGCCGCCCCTGCTGTGGCGGCGTCCGCCGCGGCGCAACCGAGGTCGGACCGGGCGCGGGAGCCGCCTCCGCATCCTGCTGCCCGGCGGCCAGGACGCCGGTGC
This sequence comes from Arthrobacter sp. YAF16, assembly GCF_052113385.1. NCBI lineage: Bacteria > Bacillati > Actinomycetota > Actinomycetes > Micrococcales > Micrococcaceae > Arthrobacter > Arthrobacter sp. YAF16. The sequence goes on along the minus strand of NZ_JBFRDC010000001.1, from coordinate 775,179 downwards.
GGGCCAGCAGGCGGGCGGTCAGGTCTTCGCTTGCGGCGGGCACAGCGGCACCGCGCAGCCGTTCGAGGTATTGGCGTTCGCGCTGCAGCCGGGCACGGCACGCGGTGCACCGCTCAAGGTGTTTCCGGCGCCGCTCCTGGGCCCTGCCGGTGAGCGGCTGTGCGCCCGTCCGGACCCGGCCCGGTTTCCGGCCGAAATACGTGCACGTGAGGCCCGCGAGGAAGTGTTTCAGCTGACCCATTGCCTGGTTCAGAGGAGGCCGGCGATGCGGGGCATCTTGAGCCGGGGCTTCAGTGACTGCTTTGCGGCCGGCTGCGGCCTGGGGTCGCGGTGGGCGAGCTTCTCGCGGAGCATCGTCCGGCCGCGGTGGATCCGGGACCGGACGGTGCCGAGTTTGACGTCCAGGGCCACGGCAACCTCGTCATAGGACAGGCCCTCAAGGTCGCAAAGCACCACGGCGGCGCGGAAATCCGGCGGGAGCTCCTCGAGGGCGGCCTGCACGTCCAGATCGAGGTTGTTGAATTCAAAGCTCTGCTCCGGACCGGGCTCGCGGCCGGGAATGCGCGACTCGGCGTCCTCGGCCAGCGCATCGAAGCGGATCCGGCTCTTACGCCGGGCCTGGTCGAGGAAGAGGTTGGTGGTGATGCGGTGCAGCCAGCCGTCGAGCGTACCGGGCTTAAAGTTGTCCAGCGAGCGGAAGACCCGGACGAAGACTTCCTGGGTGAGGTCCTCGGCGTCGTACTTGTTGCCCGTGAGCCGATACGCCAGGCGGTAGACCTTGGCGGAGTGGTTGGTCACCACCTCTTCCCACGTCGGCCTGACCCATTCGGCCTCGGCCGTGGGCTGGGACTCGTCAGTTACCGGGACAGCTGCCACAACCGACATTGTCCACTCCCCTCGCGGATGGTGCTTACGCCTGGATGGCACTTGCTGCTGCAAGCCCCTACACCCCTAGATTCGGCGCCGATCACCACGCGGATGAGCGGATATCCATCATTTCAAAATAAGCTGGGAATTTCCTGACGTGGCCGGTTCTTCCGCCCACGGCGGAACGCAGAAGACCGCGCAGGACACAGTACGCTGTATGAAACACTCCCCTCCTGCCCGGAAAGCGATACCCATGAGCGCCGATAAGTCCACGAGCTGGTCCTACGCAGAAGATCTGCCTGCCGAGGATGAGGTCTTGTTGCACGCGCGCGAACGGTCTTTCGAACTGGGCGTCACCCCGATCGGGCCCGGCGTCGGCGCCGTCCTGACCGTACTCGCAGCCGCCTCCAAGGCTCAGACCGCGGTGGAAATCGGCACCGGGGCCGGCGTTTCCGGCGTCTGCATCCTGCGGGGCCTGGGGCCGCAGGCGGTGCTGACGACGATCGACGTCGACGTCGAACACCTCCGCGCCGCGCGGGAGTCCTTCCAGGAGGCCGGGAGCCCCGCCAACCGCACGCGCACCATTTCCGGCCGTGCCGGCGACGTGCTGCCGCGTCTGACCGACGGCGCCTATGACCTGGTGTTCATCGACGCGGACAAGCCCAACTACCCCAGCTACGTGGAGCAGGCCGTCCGGCTGCTCAAGTCCGGCGGCCTGCTGATCGTCAACGACGCCCTGGACAAGGACCGCGTCTCCAACCCCGCGGCCCGCGAGGCAACCACCGTCGTCCTGCGCCAGGTCGGAAAATCCATCCGCGACGACGACCGCCTCGCCTCAGCCATGCTGCCCACCGGCGACGGTTTGCTGGTGGCGGTCAAGAAATAGCCCGGGCTGCCGGAAAGGGGCCCGCTGCCAACCGGCTGCGGGCCCCTTTTCCTGTGACGATAAGGCTATTCGGTAACGCCGACCAGGCATTCCTTAAGATTTGTCGCTTCGGCAGCGTTGAGTTCGACCACAAGCCGTCCTCCGCCTTCGAGCGGAACCCGCATGATCAGGCTGCGGCCCTCTTTGGTCACTTCCATAGGGCCGTCGCCGGTGCGTGGTTTCATAGCCGCCATGAGGAATATCCCCTCCAGTAGTCCCGTGACTTACCAGCCCGGCCGGGCTGTGTCCGCTTGGTCAAACAAGACGCCTGGCGGCCGTGATGGCAGCCGCCGTGGCTCAACACTCAGTTTTCCTTTGCTTACGGCCCATTATCCCGTAATTACGCGCTTGTAGCTAATCGATGGACTTTTTATGCTCCTTGGGAATGTCGCGCTTACGGCAGGAAAACGTGTTCGGCGTCACGGCGGATAGTCGCCGCCGCCGGGCAATTGGGCCCACGCCCAAAGCCACACGATCCAGACGATTTGCAGCAGAATAAACATGACAACAACCGTCGCGCGGTAGGCGCGGGAGCGGGAAACGAGTGCCGCGCCGAGGGCCAGCGGGAAGAGCGGCAGCAGCATCCGGAAGGTGCTGGTCTGCGGGTGCAGGAACACCAGCAGATAACCCACGTAACAAACGCACCACAGCCGCAGCTCCGTGCCCAGCGCCGCCACGGGACGGGACATCATGAGCAGGACAAAGGCGGCCACGAAGACGAACGGCGCCAGCAGCCCCAGGACGGGTCCGAAGAGCTGGACGCCGGTGTCGAACCAGGGTTTGAAGGGCACCAGGTCATGCCCGCGCCACACCGTTTCGGTCTTGGTGTAGGCCTGGACGTCGCCCGTGACGGCCCACGCAAACGCGGGCCACAACAGCGCCCCCAGACCGCTGACGGCGGCAAGGCCGGCCAGCGACCACAGCTCCCCGGGGCTATGGGTCCCGGCGGCGGGCGGCCCGGCGGCGGAGGTCCCGGCGGCGGGCATCCCCAGGTCGGGGCTGTGCACCGCACCGGTCCGGGGCCGCCCGCGGACCGTCGCGACGAGGCTCGGGTACACGCGGTACAGGAACAGCAGCCCGACCATCGCGGCGAACGGCACGCCGGTTGGCCGCGACAGGCACATCAGCAGCACCACCGGCATGGCCCAGAGGTAGCGCCGGCGCAGGACGAGCAGCAGCGCCGCGGCCAGCAGCAGGAGATTCAGGGACTCCGCGTAGGGAACCTGCAGCACCGGGGAGACGGGGAAGGTGGAGAAGAACACCGTGCCCCAGAGCGCCGTGCGGTGGGTGGCCTTGTGCCGGAATAGCCGGTAGACCACGAGGGCCGCCGCCAGTCCGGAGAGCATGGCGATGACGGTAAGCGCGGCGGCGGGCGCGATTCCAGCCAGCCCGGCGAGGGTCCGGCCCAGCAGCGGGAAGAGCGGGTAGAAGGCCCATGTGTTTTCCTGCACCGCGCCGGCGTCGTCGGTCGGCAGTTGGGCGGGATAGCCGTTCCGCAGGGCCTCGCCGTACCAGCGGGCATCCCAGATGTTGATGAAGTTCCAGTAGTCGGGCTTCGCCGGAAACCACGGGTTCACGCCCTGGTGCAGGGCGGCCGCCATGAAGATGCAGGCGCTGACCAGCCGCGCGGCAAGGTAGATGCCGCCGACCTGAAGCCACCACGGCCAGCGGGCGGCGCGCGTGCCGGCGGCCGCAATCCGGCTCCACACGGCGGAGTTCAGGCCCTCCTGAGCCACCGGGGTCACGGGGCCGGGTCCGGCGCAGGGTCCGGGTGCCGTTCCGGTGCCCCTTCCGGCAGCGGGTGTTCCAGCGGGGGTAGTTCCGGCGTCGTTGCCTCACGCTCCGTGCGGAGCCGGGCGATTTCGCGGTCCTTCCGGGCGATCTGGTCCCGCAGCTCGTCGAGGACCTGGTCCACCTGGTCCATCCTGTAGCCGCGCAGCCCGACGCCGAACCTGATCCGGTCGACGTCGGCCGGGTCCGCGTCGGCGGGCAGCAGCACGGCCGGCAGCGAGGCCACCGGCTCGTCGAAGCCGTCGTTGAAGGGCTGTTCGCCGGCGCCGCGGCGGAAGATCCGCGGCACCAGGTCGGTGCCGACGAGGATGGCGACGGCGGCCAGCACGATCGCCACGAAAACCAGGAAGAAACTCACAGCTCCATCGTGCCAGACCCGGCCGTGCGGGCTGCTCAGGCCCGCGGGCCGTTAGCCGCGCCGTAGCTGCCGTTTCCAGTGCCGTTGGTCCCATTACTGGGGCTGGTTCCGTTCGGGTTGCGGTGGCGGGCGGCGCCTTCGACGATGAGTTCGACGGCGAGCGCCGGGTCGTCAACTACCTGCACCAGGTCGAGGTCTTCCTCCGCCATCATGCCCTCGGCGACCAGGGTGGTCTGGATCCAGTCCAGCATCGGGCTCCAGAAGGCGGTCCCGATCAGCACGATCGGGAAGGAAGTCACCTTCCGGGTCTGGACCAGGACCATGGCCTCGAATAGCTCATCCAGGGTGCCGAGGCCGCCGGGAAGGACAATGAAACCCTGGGCGTACTTCACGAACATGGTCTTGCGCGCAAAGAAATAGCGGAAGTTGATGCCCAGGTCCACCCACTGGTTCATGCCCTGCTCGAAGGGCAGTTCGATCCCCAGGCCTACCGACACCCCGTTGCCCTGGACCGCGCCCTTGTTGGCCGCTTCCATGGACCCGGGACCGCCCCCGGTGATCACGGCCAGGCCGGCTTCGGCCAGTTTGCGGCCCACGTCGACGGCCAGCTCATAGTTGAGGCTGCCCGGCAGCGTCCGGGCGGAGCCGAACACGCTGACCGCCGGGCCAAGGTCCGCGAGGGCGCCGAAACCTTCCACGAATTCGCTCTGGATCCGCAGCACACGCCACGGGTCGGTGTGCACAAACTGTCCGGGGCCCTTGGTGTCCAGCAGCGTCTGGTCCGACATCGTGACCCTGGCAGCCTTGCGGCGCAGCTCCAACGGGCCCTTGTGCCGGATGCCGTTCGCCTGCGGGGCGTCCCGCCGCCCGGCCCCGGCGTTCGGTGCGGGGTTCTGCTCTGGCGTGGGCTGCTGCTCGGTACTCATGCCCATAGGCTAGCGCGGATCGGAAGGCCCGGCGCCGCGGCGCGGCGGGGCGCCGGGAGGGTGTGGTACGACCCTGACCTGCGGATATCTCTTGGGTCACGATGTTGACCAACTCCGAGTGATTGGGGTCATAATCCGCTAATGTTCGCTAGATTCTTCTTATGACTACTCAAGTGCCCGGCGATGCCCTCGTCTCCCTAAATGCCGTCAACAAGCATTACGGCCAGTTGCACGTCCTCAAGGACATCAATCTGAACGTCCGCAAGGGAGAGGTCGTTGTTGTCATCGGCCCCTCGGGCTCCGGCAAGTCAACGCTCTGCCGCGCCATCAACCGCCTCGAGACCATCGACGACGGCGTCATCACGATCGACGGCAAGGAACTTCCCGCCGAGGGCAAGGAACTCGCAAAGCTGCGCGCCGACGTCGGGATGGTCTTCCAGTCCTTCAACCTGTTCGCGCACAAAACGATCCTGGAAAACGTCACGCTCGGCCCGATCAAGGTCAAGGGGGTGTCCAAGGCCGAGGCCGACAAGGACGCCATGGCTCTGCTGGAGCGCGTCGGCGTCGGACACCAGGCACCGAAGCTGCCGGCCCAGCTCTCCGGCGGCCAGCAGCAGCGCGTGGCCATCGCCCGCGCCCTGGCCATGAAGCCGAAGGTGATGCTCTTCGACGAGCCCACCTCCGCGCTGGACCCGGAAATGATCAACGAAGTCCTCGACGTCATGATCCAGCTGGCCAAGGAAGGCATGACGATGATCGTGGTGACCCACGAGATGGGCTTCGCCCGCAAGGCAGCCGACCGCGTGGTCTTCATGGCCGACGGCCAGATCGTCGAGGACGCGACGCCCGAGGAGTTCTTCACCAATCCCAAGAGCGATCGGGCCAAAGACTTCCTGTCCAAGCTCCTGACCCACTGAGCCGGCAAGGCTCCGCACACCACCACTGAAATTCCGCAGATTCCGCACCCAGGCTGCCGCGAGGCGGCCGTCCAATGAAAGGAATGTCATGATGGCATTTTTGACCCGAAGGAAATCCCTTCTGGTGGCCGCATCCGCAGCTCTGGCGCTGAGCCTGAGCGCCTGCGGCGGCAGCTCCTCCACGACGAACCCGCCCGTAGCCGAGAAGCCGAGCTTCGCCGCCGACAGCACCATGGCAAAGCTTTCTTCTGCCGGCAAGATCACCATCGGCACCAAGTTCGACCAGCCGCTGTTCGGCCAGAAGGGCCTCGACGGCAAGCCTGTCGGTTTCGACGTTGAGATCGGCAAGCTGATCGCCGCGAAGCTGGGCATCCCCGCCGACAAGATCGAGTGGGTCGAGACTGTTTCCGCCAACCGCGAGCAGTTCATCAAGCAGGGCAAGGTCGACATCATCGTCGCCACCTACACGATCAACGACAAGCGCAAGACCGAAGTCGACTTCGCCGGCCCGTACTACGAGGCTGGCCAGGCCCTCATGGTGAACAAGGACAACAACTCCATCACCAAGCCCGAGGACGTCAAGGGCAAGAAGGTCTGCTCCGTGACCGGTTCCACCCCTGCCTCCACCATCGTGGAGAAGTACGGAGCAATCCTGGTCCCGGCCGCTACCTACTCGGCCTGCCTTGAGCCGCTGCGCAACAAGCAGGTTGAAGCCGTCACCACCGACAACGTCATCCTCGCCGGATTCGTCAACAAGGAGCCGGACGCCTTCAAGCTGGCCTCGGACGAGACCTTCACCAAGGAGCCTTACGGCATTGGCCTGAAGAAGGACGACAAGGTCTTCCGCAACTGGATCAACGACCAGCTGGAAGCCTTCGACAAGGATGGCTCCTACAAGAAGGCCTGGGAAGCCACCGCGGGCTCCGTCATCAAGACGGCCCCGAAGCTCCCCGCCATCAACCGCTACTAAAGCCGGATGTGGCGGCCGCCGGAAACCGCGGCACTCGCGGCCCGGCGGCCGCCACAGCCCCGCTAACGCTTGAATCCCCTCAACGCAGCTGAAGGAACCTATGGACGTCATCATTGAGAGCCTGCCCCAATACTGGGACGGCTTTCTCAGAACCCTCTTCCTGGCAGTGGTCTCGGGAATCATCGCCCTTGTCTTCGGTACCCTGCTCGCAGCGGCCCGGGTCTCCCCCATCGCCGCGCTGCGCGGCTTCAGCATGGCCTACGTGGAGATCGTCCGGAACACCCCGCTGACCATCGCCTTCTTCTTCGCCGCCGTGGTGCTGCCCCGCCTGGGTGTCACGTTCCAGCAGTTCGAAGTCGCCGCCATCATCGCCCTGAGCGCCTACACCTCGGCCTTCATCGCCGAGGCCGTCCGCTCCGGCGTCAACAGCGTTCCCGTGGGCCAGGCCGAGGCCGCCCGCAGCATCGGCATGAAGTTCAGCCAGGTGCTCTCCCTGATCATCCTGCCGCAGGCCCTGCGCACGGTGATCCCGCCCTTGATCAATATCCTGATCGCCCTGGTGAAGAACTCCTCCGTGGCCGGCGCGTTCTATGTGCTGGAGCTCTTCGGCTACGGCAAGCAGCTTGCCAACGACCACGGCGATGCCGTCATGTGGGTCCTGGTGGGCGTCGCGTTCTTCTACCTGCTGATAACCGTCCCGCTTGGCTACCTCGCCAACGTGGTTGAACGAAAGGTGGCGATCGCACGATGACCTCAGTTCTCTACGACGTCCCGGGTCCCAAGGCCCGCCGCGTTTCCCTGATCGGTTCGGTCATCGGCGTCATTGTGATCGGCGCGCTCCTGGTCCTGGCCGTAATGACCCTGGCCCAGCAGGGCATCTTCGAAGGCCAGCGGTGGGCCATCTTCGGCCAGGCCGACGTTTGGACGCTGATCGCCAACGGCATCGGCGCCACGCTGAGCGCCGCCGCGGTCTCGGCCGTGATCGCCTTCCCCCTGGGCCTGCTGCTGTGCCTGATGCGGATCTCCGACGTCGCCTGGATCCGTGTCCCCACCCGCATCGTCCTGGAGTTCCTCCGCGGCATGCCGGTGGTCCTGATGATGCTGTTCGTGTTGCTCGTCTTTGCCACCAGCTCCTTCATCGCCGTCGTGGCCGGCCTGGTCCTCTACAACTCGGCCATCTTCGCCGAAATCATCCGGGCCGGCATCCAGTCGCTGCCCAAGGGCCAGCGGGAAGCCGGCCTCGCTATCGGCCTGACCAGCTTCCAGTCCCGGCTGACCATCGAGCTGCCCCAGGCCATCCGCCGCATGCTCCCCTCGCTCGTGGCGCAGCTGGTTGTCCTGCTCAAGGACACCTCGCTCGGATACATCGTGGCCTACGGCGAGCTGCTCCGCGCGGTGCAGGTCATGGCGGACTTCCTGGGTCCGCAGTTCCTCTTCCCGGTGTTCTTCGTGGCCGCCGCGATCTACATCGCGATCAACCTGGCGGTCTCCCGCATCGCCATCTGGATCGAGAAGCGCGGTTCCAAGAAGGCCGCCGGCGGCATGGCCCACGTCCCGGTCGCCGGAGTCGCACCGGCCAAGTAGCCGGTACCAGCCGCCAGTACAAACGCAGGAGGTCCGGAACCCAGTCGGGTTCCGGACCTTCTGCCTTTTTCCCGGACGGGCCAGCGGCGAATTGGTCCCGGCCGGCTAGACTCCCAGCCAGCTCCGCAGCGCCCGCAGGCACTCGCGGATCGCGTCGGCGTCGACGTGCTCGTCGTCCTTGTGCGCCAGCAGCGCATCACCCGGCCCGAAGTTCACGGCGGGGACGCCGAGCTCGCTGAAACGCGCGACGTCGGTCCAGCCGTACTTCGGCTTCGGCTCCGCGCCGACGGCGGCGACGAAGGACGCGGCGGCGGGGTGGTTCAGGCCGGGCCGGGCCCCGTTCGCTCCGTCGGTGCGGACCAGGTCGAAGCCGGCGAGCAGTTCGCGGACGTGCTCCTCGGCCTGCTGCATGGATTTGTCCGGGGCGAAGCGGTAGTTGATCTCCACCACGCAGCGGTCCGGAATGACGTTGCCGGCCGTCCCGCCGTTGACCCGCACGGCGTTGAGGCTCTCCCGGTAGTCCAGTCCGTCCACGGTGACGGTCTGCGGCTGGTAGGCGGCCAGCCTGGCCAGGATCGGGGCCGCAGCGTGGATGGCGTTGCTGCCCATCCAGGCCCGCGCCGAGTGGGCCGCCTCACCGAGGGTGGTCGCCTCGAAACGGATGGTGCCGTTGCAGCCGCCCTCGACGGTCCCGTCGGTCGGTTCCAGCAGGATCGCAAAGTCGCCCTCGAGCAGGCCGCCGTGGTTCCTGACCAGCCGGCCGAGGCCGCTCTTGACCCCCTCGACTTCCTCGTGGTCATAGAAGACGAAGGTGACGTCCTTATCCGGTGCCGCGCCGCCGTCGAACAGGCCCGCTGCCAGCGCGAGCTGCACCGCGACGCCGCTCTTCATGTCGGTGGCGCCGCGCCCGTACAGGACGCCCTCCCCCGGCGCCCCTGAGGGCCAGTAGGAGGGGACGGTGCCCAGCGCGCCCTCGGTGGTCGGCAGCGGGACCGTGTCCAGGTGTCCGGCGAGAATGACGCGCTCCGCCCTGCCCAGGTTGGTGCGGGCGATCATCGCGTCGCCGTCGCGGGTCAGCTCCAGCTGCGGGATGGCGCGGAGGGCATGCTCCACGGCGTCAGCCAGGCGGCGTTCCTCTCCGGAGACGCTGAAAATGTCGATGATGTCCGCGGTCAGCAGGGCAACGTCCTGGCGCAGGTCCAGGCGGGCGGGGGCAGTATGATCAGTCACCGTTCCACTGTATCTGCCCGCCCCCGTCACCGGTTTCGGGGAGCGCGGGGGCCGTCTATAGACTTGACGCATGACTGAAACCGCTTCTGCTGCTGTGCCCTACAACTCCCGCTCCGCCTACGGTTACGGGCTCGCTACCATCGCCACCCGCAACGGCACGGCCACGGTGCTGGACGTCTGGTTCCCGGCGCCGGCGCTCGGAACCGCTGCAGAGAACCTGCGCGACGTCGCGAACGCGGACCAGTCACTGCTCGACATCGCCGCACACGGCGCCGACGCGGACCGTGGCACCGAACAAAAGGTCGTTTTCGCGCAGATCCACCTTGACGAGGCGCCTGCCGACACCGCCGACGCGTACCTGCGCCTGCACCTGCTCTCCCACCGTCTGGTGCGGCCGAACAGCATCAACCTGGACGGCGTTTTCGGCAAGCTGCCCAACGTCGTGTGGACCAACTTCGGCCCGGCCGCCGTCGAGGACTTCGAACTGACCCGGGCGCGGCTGCGCAAGCGCGGCGCGGTGACCGTCTACGGCGTGGACAAGTTCCCCCGGATGGTCGACTACGTCATCCCCTCGGGTGTGCGGATCGCCGATGCCGACCGGGTCCGCCTCGGCGCGCACCTGGCCGAGGGCACCACCGTCATGCACGAGGGTTTCGTAAACTTCAACGCCGGCACGCTCGGAACATCCATGGTCGAGGGCCGCATCTCCGCCGGCGTGGTGGCCGGCGACGGCTCCGACGTCGGCGGCGGGGCCTCCATCATGGGCACCCTCTCCGGCGGCGGCAAGGAGAAGATCTCCCTTGGGGAACGGGTCTTGCTCGGCGCCAACTCCGGCGTGGGCATCAGCATCGGCGACGACTCCGTCGTCGAGGCCGGCCTCTACGTCACGGCCGGAACCCGGGTGCGGGTGATCGGGCCGAAGGACGCCGACGGCGAGGACACCAGCCGGATCGTCAAGGCCGTCGAACTCTCCGGCGTCCCGAACCTGCTCTTCCGCCGCAACTCCTCCAGCGGCGAGGTGGAAGTACTGCCGCGCAAGGGCCAGACTGTCGAGCTCAATGAGGCCCTGCACGCCAACTAGGCGGCTGCCGCCAACCAACCGCCTGAAGAACAAACCGGCTGAAGAACAACTGGCTGAAGGACTAACTAGCCCGTCAGGGCTTGAGGGAGTAGTTACGTGGCACGCAGAGGTGGCTGGCGCCGTCGGATCGTGCTGTTGCTGACCCTGGCCATGGTGGCGGGTGCCATCTACACGGCGGTGGGATTCCTGCAGCGCTCCGAAACGCTGATCACGGAGCGCTGCACCGCGGTGGGCGCAGGCGGCGAAGATCTTGCCACCGACCAGGCCGCCAATGCCGCCCTGATCAGCGCCATTGCGGTCCGGCGCGGGCTGCCGGCACGCGCAGCCAGCATCGCCCTGGCCACCTCCATGCAGGAATCGAAGCTGCGCAACATCGGCCACGGCGACCAGGCCGGCCCGGATTCCCGAGGGCTGTTCCAGCAACGGCCGTCGCAGGGCTGGGGCACCGAGCAGCAGGTGATGGACCCGTACCACGCCACAAACGCCTTCTACGATGCGCTGGTGAAGATCCCGGGCTACGAATCGCTTCCCATCACGGAGGCCGCGCAGCGGGTCCAGCGTTCAGCGTACCCGGGCGCCTATGCCCAGCATGAGCCGATGGCCCGGGCCTTCGCCTCGGCGCTGACCGGGTACACCCCGCAGGGCGTCGATTGCTCGCTGCGCAAGCCGGATACCGCCGGGGCCGCCGGGCAGGTCCGCCAGCGCCTGCTGGCTGCTTTCGGGAGCATCCCGGCGACGGCGGCCGGCCGGACGCTGACCATCCAGGTCCAGGGCAGCGAGGCGTGGGCGGTGGCGCAGTGGGCGGTGGCCAACGCCAAGGCCTTGTCCGTCACGGAGGTGCGGCTGGACGGGCAGGGCTGGACCAGGGTGTCCCACAAGGGCTGGGAAACCGCAGAAGGGCCTGAGGGGCAGGTCACCATCACGGTTGCCGACAAACCCGCGTCGTAGCTGCCGGGCCCGCTCAGACCAGCAGTTCGACGACCGGCTGGACGTAGCTGCGGAAGAGTTCCGGTTCGGACAGCAGGGCCGAGCTCATGATGATCTTGTCCGGCTCCAGGTACCAGGCCCGGGGCTCGGCGAGCGGAAGCTCGATGATGGTCAGTTCGAAGTCGCGCGCGGCCCGGCCGACTTCCAGCAGCCGGTCATCGACCATGTCGGCGAGCACCTGGTTGGCCCCGCTGGCGTCCCGCTCGGCTTCGAGGGCAAGATACTCCCCGCGGCGTTCCCGGGCCCAGCTGAGGGCGGCGCCGAAGTGGGCCTGCAGCACGCGCCGGAGGGCAGGCGAGTTGCCGAAGGCCCGGAAGCCAGGCGGACCAAGCTCGGGCTCCATCTCCGGGTGGGCCTTCAGGATCTGCGCCCACCAGGCTTCCCACTCGGTCTTGAGGGCCGGCATGCCACCGACCTCGTCGATCAGGTGCGTATGGTCGGAGGAACGGATCTTCGGTGCCACGTGGGAGAGTGCGGGGTGGCCCGCGGTGTCCAGGCCGGCCGCGTCGCGGACGTAAAGCGCTATGAGCATGGGACCTGAGGTGTCCATGGTGATTCGCCAGCCGGGACCGCCTGTGTGGTGCATCCGATTGCCTCCCTTGGCATGACGTACTTATCCAGTCTATTCCTGAAGGTAGCGCACGTTAATGGCTGGCAGCGCGGCGGTCCAGGCTCGCCAGATGGGCTTCCAGTACATCGTGGCACATTTGCGCCGTCATCCATTCCGGCTGCAGCAAAGCGTGCATGGTAAGTCCGTCCAGGGTCGCCAGCAGCCGCTCGGCCTCGGTGACGAGCCGCTGCTGCCCCGGCACCTCCGTGCCGTCTGTGCCGTCGACGGCGGCCGTGCCGTCGGCCGCGGCCAGGTCCATCATCAACCGGCCCACGACGGCTGCCACCGTGCGGTGGCTGCGGTCGGCTTCCGCGGCGAGGAATGGCTTGGTCCGGGCCGCGTTCTTGAAGGCCATCCAGACGCAGGCATCCACGGCCCGCTCCTCATCCAGCGGCAGCAGTTCCCCCAGCAGGGTTAACACGCCTCGCCGGTGCTCGGCCGAGCCAGGGGCGGTTTCCGCCAGCCGGTCCTCGGCGGCGTCGAGCCGGCCGGCGATGCGGTCCACCACGACGCCGAAGGAGTGCGCCAGGAGTTCGTCGCTGCTGGCAAAGTAGTGCCGCACCGAGCCCACCGCCAGATCGGCTTCGTCCGCTACTTCGCGGAGGGAGGCCCGTTCCAGCCCGTCCGCCGCGACGATCCTGAAGACGGCTTCGACAACTTCCTGGCGCCGCAATGCAGCGTCGACAAATTTGGGCATTGCTCCTTTTTAGCACGGATGTGCGCCCACCCGGGTTGCCCACGCCGGTCACACCCGCAACTCCAGCACCATTCACTCCAGTACTACGGACCCTCATGCTTGAGGTGCGCGGCCGGCGTCGTTAGCGGCTTCTAGCCTAGACCGAAGGGTAGTTCCGTTCCGGCTCTCCCGTGTAGAGCTGGCGCGGGCGGCCGATCTTGGTGTTCGGGTCGCTGATCATTTCACGCCACTGGGCAATCCAGCCCGGCAGGCGGCCGATCGCGAACAGCACGGTGAACATCTTCTCCGGGAAGCCCATGGCCTTGTAGATCAGGCCGGTGTAGAAGTCCACGTTCGGGTAGAGCTTGCGCTCGATGAAGTAGTCATCCTGCAGCGCCTTCTCTTCGAGGCGGAGCGCGATCTCCAGCAGCTCGTCGTTGCCGCCGAGCTTGCTGAGGATCTCGTGGGCGGTGGCCTTGACGATCTTGGCGCGCGGGTCGTAGTTCTTGTAGACCCGGTGCCCGAAGCCCATCAGGCGGACGCCGTCTTCCTTGTTCTTGACCTTCTCCATGTAGTCCTCGGGCTTGATGCCGTCGGCCTGGATCTGGCGGAGCATCTTGAGTACGGCCTCGTTGGCGCCGCCATGGGCGGGGCCGAAGAGCGCGTTGATGCCGGCGGAGACGGAGGCGAAGAGGTTGGCGTTGGAGGAGCCGACCAGGCGGACCGTGGAGGTGGAGCAGTTCTGCTCGTGGTCCGCGTGCAGGATCAGCAGCAGGTCCAGTGCCTTGGCGACCACCGGGTCCACCTCGTACTGCTCGGCCGGGAGGCCGAAGCTCAGGCGCAGGAAGTTCTCCACGAGGTTGTGGGAGTTGTCCGGGTACAGCATGGGCTGGCCGACGGACTTCTTCAGGGCATAGGCAGCGATGACCGGCATCTTGGCCAGCAGCCGGTAGGTGGAAACCTCAACCTGCTCGGCGTTGAACGGGTCCAGCGAGTCCTGGTAGAAGGTGGACAGGGCGGACACGGCGGAGGACAGCACCGGCATCGGGTGGGCGTCGCGCGGGAAGCCGCTGAAGAAGCCCTTGAGCTCCTCGTGCAGCAGGGTGTGGTGGCGGATCCGCTGGTCGAACGCTTCCAGCTCGGCCGGCGTCGGCAGGTTGCCGTAGATCAGCAGGTAGGAAACTTCCAGGAAGCTGGAGTGCTGGGCGAGCTGCTCGATCGGGTAGCCCCGGTAGCGCAGGATGCCGGCGTCACCGTCAATGTAGGTGATGGCCGAGGTGGTGGCCGCGGTGTTCATGAAACCGGGGTCGAAGGCAACGGCGCCGGTCTGCTTCAGCAGCTTGGAAACGTCGTAGCCTTCGTTTCCTTCAACAACCTTGATGCGCGGGAGCTCGAGCTCGCCGCCCGCGTGACGCAGGGTTGCGCTGGTGGTCTCAGTCATGGATTCTCCTCATGAGGCGTCTGGGCCCCTGTTGAAAGCTTGATCCAACATCTGGTGAAGCCGCCCACGGAACCTGTATCTGGACACGGATTCCAACGGCTGCGCTGCCTTCTTGTGGAAAGCCACCATTGATAGTCAGTTAAAAACTACCGTCAGTTCGCGGGTGGCACTAATCCGAGGCGATTCCAAGGCGACCAAATCCCGCATCTTGTGGCCCTCCTCACAGCATTGTTACGGTCCCGTAGCCAGCCGCTCGACGGCGGCGTCGATCCGCTCGTCACTGGCAGTGAGCGCCACCCGGATGAAGCCGTTGCCGGCGTCCCCGTAGAAGACACCGGGACCGACGACGATTCCACGGTCGGCGAGCCTGCCCACGGTGTCCCAGGTCGCCTCGCCCGCCGTGGCCCAGAGGTACAGTCCGGCGCGGGATTCACGGATGTCCAGCCCGAAACGCTCCAGTGCCGGGACGATCCGTTCGCGCCGGCCGCGGTACAGGTCCTTTTGCGCCGCCACGTGGGCGTCGTCGCCGAGGGCCACCCGCATGGCCTCCTGGACCGGGTACGGCACGATCATGCCCGCGTGTTTGCGGCTGTTCACCAGGTTGGCCATGATGGCGCCGTCGCCGGCCACGAAAGCGGCGCGATAGCCGGCGAGGTTGGACTGCTTGCTCAGCGAGTAGACCGCCAGAAGTCCCTCATGGGAGTCCCCGGCCACCCGGGGGTCAAGGATGCTGGGGACCGGCTCGCCGCCGCGCTGGACGTCCCATTCGCCCCAGCCAAGTTCGGCGTAGCACTCGTCGGAGGCGACCACGGCACCAAGTTCCCGCGCCTGGCCGACGATCCGCTGCAGCGACGCGACGTCACGCACGCTGCCGGTTGGATTGGCCGGGGAGTTAATCCAGACGAGCCGGACGCGCGAGCGGGTGTCGGCGTCGAGTTCGTCGAGGTCGTCCGCGGCCACGTGCTCGGCGCCGGCGAAGGTGGCCCCGATGTCGTAGGTGGGGTACGCGACGGTCGGGCGGACCACGACGTCGCCGGCCCTGAGTCCGAGCAGGAACGGCAGCCAGGCCACGAGCTCCTTGGACCCGACGGTGGGCATCACGTTCTGCGGGTCCAGTCCGGGGACGCCGCGGCGCCGGTCGAACCAGGCAGCGATCGCTTCCCGGAGCGCCTGGGTGCCGTGCACCGTCGGGTAGCCGGGCGCATTGGCCGCCGCCCGGAGCGCCTCCTGCACCAGGGCCGGCGTGTCATCCACCGGGGTGCCGATCGAGAGGTTGGCTACGCCCCCCCGGTGCGCCGCGGCCCGCGCGAGATACGGGGCCATGGCTTCCCACGGGTAGTCGGGCAGGCTGAGGCCGAAGCTGCGCACCGCAGAAGTCACCGGAGCGCCGTCCTAGTTGTCTTGGTTCTGCGGGGGCAGGGCGGCGATCATCGGGTGGTCCGTGTGGGTGTTGCCGATCTTGGCGGCGCCACCCGGCGAACCGAGCACGTCGAAGAACTCAACGTTGGCCTTGTAGTAGTCGGCCCACTCCTCGGGGGTGTCGTCCTCGTAGTAGATGGCTTCGACGGGGCAGACCGGCTCGCAGGCACCGCAGTCCACGCACTCGTCCGGGTGGATGTACAGGGAGCGCTCACCCTCGTAGATGCAATCGACGGGGCACTCTTCAATACATGCCTTATCTTTGACATCTACACACGGCTGCGCGATTACGTACGTCACGTCCCTGGCCTCTCCACGTTGGTTCCGGCGTCCCGCCGGATCTTGCTCCCGGCCTGAGCGCCGGGCTACTGACTTCCGAGCCTATTATCTCCCAGTCTGATCCCGCGAACCTAGCCGGGCGTCACAGAGCCCGCGCGTCCTACTATGAACGGGTGAGTTCACCGATCCCCCAGCCGCAGCAGTTCCTCTCCGACGCACCCCTGGGCACCCGCGTGGTGGTGCGGTACCGGATCGAGGGAGGCCTCACGGACGCGATCGGCGACCTCGTGGGGAAGGCCGACGGCGGCTGCACCGTCCGCACCCGGCGCGCCGACGTCGTCATCCCGCTCCGGCTCGTCGTGGCGGCCAAGGAAGTGCCGCCCGCCCCGGCCCGCCGGCCCCGGGGACACGCCCAACCGTAGCCCCGGCCGCCGGACATGCCCACCCCCTGCCCGCCCCGCCGGACATGCCCACCGCCTGCACTGAGCAATGGACATAACACGTATACGTCCATCCCTGACGGGAAGCGGGGAGCATGCCCGTTGCGAGCCCACCCGGCCCCCGCGGAACATGCCCACCCCTAGCTTCGCGCAATGGACATACTGCCCATGTGTCCAGCCTTGGCCGGGAGCGGGGAGCGCGCTCATTCTCCGCGGTCGCCGACGGACATGTCCTCGCCTAGAGCCGAGCAATGGACACATTGTCCATATGTCCATTGCCGGCCGCGCGCACGGAGCATGTCCGTCCCGCGCCCGACCGAGCGCGGAACATGTCCATCGACGATGCTGCAACGCGGACAAGTCCAGTGCCGACAGGGGGTGCACACATCCTGCGAGCTGCTTTGCTCGGCCCGGACGACCGGCGTCAAGCGGCCGCTGAGAGCCGGTTCAACGCCTCACGGACCATGGCTATAAATTCCTGAGGACGATATTTGAGCAGAGGGTAGGTCACGACCAGGGTGGGTACGCCCAACCGGACAGTGACATTCCACCGCCGTCGGTCTTCTTCGAAACTTGCGCGGTCCATGTGAAACCCGGCACCGTCGGTCTCAATCCCGAGCCGGCCGTCCACCATGAGGTCCAGGTGGCCCATTCCGGGGATGTTCACCTGCGACTCAACATGAAAGCCCGCCCGTCGCAGGAGGAACCGCGCCATGCACTCGATGACCGACTGCGACTGCGGAACGATAGCCGCAGCAATTCTGCGCTCCCGGGCGTCGCTTCGGCCGGCCAGCCGCTGTCGGAGCGCTGACAGCGGAAGGCCCTTGAGGACGACGGCGGATTCGGCGAGTGCCAGGCCCTCCAGTTCCGGCAGGCAGCGCAGGCTTTGGACCACGGTGTCCAGCAGTGTCGGCGGTGCCGCAGACCGGTGGCAGACAAAGCCCGGGTAACTGCGGCTGTGGGGCAGCGCTACATGCGGCTGCTTGGGCGCTTCGAGCACCCAAAGTCCACTAAAGTGCGCGGCACTGACACAGGCGGGCTCGGCGGGCAGGGAACGGATGGCGACCAGTTGCGGATCCGCGCCCGGTATTGCGTATACCCCGCGGGCGACTCGGGCGACACTTCCGTTGGCGAGAGCGGCGTTGAGCTGGAAGCTGGATATTCCGGCCGCCGCGAGATGCTTGGCGCGGGCCACGCCGTCGTGCTTGGACATGACTTCACTGACTTTGACCATGGGCCCATGATCTCTATGCCGGCCGCCCCGGAGCAGCCCCTTCTTCCGGTATGTGCACAAGTGCATGTCCATGGGTAGGCGCCGCCGTTGGGCATGTACACCGGCGGGATCGGGACATGTCCGTTTGGCAGGTCCCGGGACTGGGCATGTCCATTGCTCAGAACGGGACATGTCCGCTGCCGGGCCCGAGCGGTGGACATAGTGCGAATATGTCCACCCCAGCGGCCGAAGGATGGGCATGTCCCAAGGGGGCAGGTGCGGAGGATGGGCATGTCCACCCCGGGGAGCGGAGGATGGGCATGTCCCCCGTGGGTCCGGCTCCGCTACCCCGCGTGCCGTGCGTAGCGGCGGCACCAGACGAGCATGGCCACTGTGACCGCGCCCGCGCCGAAGATCCAGAGATTCCCGGCGAGGTCCCCGATGATCAGACGCTTGCCTACCTCGAGGGTGGACCACCAGCCTGTCAGCGCGTAGCATCCCGCGCCGCAGACCGCCGTCGGGACGAGGGAACGGAAGGCGGTCCCGAGCAGCAGCTCCACGGACGCCAGCAGGACCAGCGCGGCGACAGCGCCCCAGGGAAGGTCGACGCCGGCCACTGCCAGATGCTGCCGGTGCAGCGCGGTGCCAGCCAGGGCAACAAAAAGAGCTGCCGGAAGGGCGGCGGCAATACCGCCTGCCCTTCCGGCAGCTCTCTTAGTCACGTCTCAGCCGAAGCCGGTAGACCGGGATTAGACCTTGGCGCGGGCGCGGTTGGACTTGGCCCGCTCGTTGGTGTCGAGGATGACCTTGCGGATGCGGATCGACTCCGGGGTGACCTCGACGCACTCGTCTTCGCGGGCGAATTCGAGGGACTCTTCGAGGGTCAGGTCGCGCGGCGGCGTCAGGTTCTCGAAGGTGTCCGAGGAAGCGGCACGCATGTTGGTGAGCTTCTTTTCCTTGGTGATGTTGACGTCCATGTCATCGGCGCGGGAGTTCTCGCCGACGATCATGCCCTCATAGACCTCGGAGGTGGGCTTGACGAAGAAGGAGCCACGCTCCTGCAGGTTGATCATGGCGAACGGGGTCACAACACCGGCGCGGTCGGCGATCATCGAACCGTTGGTGCGGTACTCGATCGGGCCGGCCCACGGCTCGTAGCCTTCGGAGATGGAGGCGGCGATGCCGGCGCCACGGGTGTCCGTGAGGAACTTGGTGCGGAAGCCGATCAGGCCACGGGCCGGAACGATGAATTCCATGCGGCACCAGCCGGTGCCGTGGTTGGCCATGTTGGTCATGCGGCCCTTGCGGGCTGCCATGAGCTGGGTGACGGCGCCGAGGTACTCTTCCGGCACGTCGATGGTCATGTGCTCCATCGGCTCGTGGATCTTGCCGTCGATGGTCTTGGTGACAACCTGCGGCTTGCCCACAGTCAGCTCGAAGCCTTCGCGGCGCATCTGCTCGACCAGGATGGCCAGCGCGAGCTCGCCACGGCCCTGGACTTCCCAGGCATCCGGACGCTCGGTGGGGAGCACCTTGATCGAGACGTTACCGATCAGTTCCTTATCGAGGCGATCCTTGACCTGACGTGCGGTGACCTTCGCGCCCTTGACCTTGCCGGCCAGCGGCGAGGTGTTGATACCGATGGTCATGGAGATGGCGGGGTCATCCACCGTGATCAGCGGCAGCGGCTGCGGGTTCTCGGCGTCGGTCAGGGTCTCACCGATGGTGATTTCCTCGATGCCGGCGACGGCGACAATCTCGCCCGGGCCCGCGGACTCGGCCGGGACGCGGTCCAGTGCCTTGGTGGCGAGCAACTCGGTGATCTTGACGTTCTTCAGCTCACCGTTGGCGCGAGCCCAGGCCACGGTCTGGCCCTTGCGCAGGGTGCCGTTATAGATACGCAGCAGGGCGAGGCGGCCAAGGAACGGGGAGGCGTCAAGGTTGGTGACGTGCGCCTGCAGCACACCGTTCGGGTTGTAGGTCGGCGCCGGGATGTGGTCGATGATGGTCTGGAACAGCGGCTCCAGGTCCTCGTTCTCCGGAGCGGTGCCGTCAGCGGGCTGCTCGAGCGAAGCGCGGCCGACCTTGGCGGCGGCGTAGACGACCGGAACGTTGAGGATCTTGTCCAGGTCCAGGTCCGGAACTTCGTCGGCGAGGTCGGAGGCCAGGCCAAGGAGCAGGTCCATGGACTCGTGGACGACTTCCTCGATCCGGGCGTCGGGGCGGTCGGTCTTGTTGACCAACAGGATCACCGGGAGGTGCGCGGCGAGGGCCTTGCGCAGCACGAAGCGGGTCTGGGGCAGTGGGCCCTCAGAGGCGTCGACGAGGAGGACGACGCCGTCGACCATCGACAGGCCGCGCTCGACCTCACCGCCGAAGTCGGCGTGGCCGGGGGTGTCGATCACGTTGATCGTGATGGTCTCACCGTGCGAGGACGGACCGTTGTAGGCCACCGTGGTGTTCTTGGCCAGGATGGTGATGCCCTTTTCGCGTTCCAGGTCACCGGAGTCCATGACACGGTCTTCGAGGTGGTTGTGCTCGGCAAAGGAGTTGGTCTGCTTGAGCATGGCGTCGACCAGAGTGGTCTTGCCGTGGTCAACGTGGGCCACGATCGCGACGTTGCGCAGGTCACTGCGCGATGCAGTGGCTACCGCAGTGTTGGTGGTGGTTTCAGACATGCGTTATTGCTCGATTCAGTGGTGAAGTCAGCTGTTGTATCGCGACATTTCCAACCGGAACGCACGACAGGTACGGCCCTTTGACACAGGGCGCCTTCATCCATTCTAGACGCTAGGGCATTTATTGGCCTAAAATCCCAAAGCGCCCCTCCCCCGGCCTGTTACCGAATCGTGAGTCCCCCACGCTGTCAGGTGACCAAAGTCACTGGTATTCGGGCCGGGCATGCCGCATTATTGCTGGAGTAACTACGAACGCGGGGGAAGTCCGACATGCCAAGCGTCCAGAGGATGGCCCGTATCATCCCGCCATTTCTCGCCGCAGCCCTCTTCCTTGGCGGCTGTGCCCCGGCGCCCGACGCAGCCGAGTTGCCCAAAACCTCAGACCGCGTGAAGGAGCTTCCGGTGGCCGCGGCGGCCGGCCCGGGACAGCCCGCGGCAGCAGGTTCCGTCCGCAAGAAGACCGCAGCGGTGAATCCGGACAGCCTGCCCCCGGGCTCGGTCTACCGGAACCCTGCGAACGGCAGGGACGAAGTCATCGTCGAGGACATTTCGAGCACCGCCGTATTGATCGGCGATTCCCAGTCCGAGCCTTCGGAGAGCTGGCCCCGGCTTGCCCTCGGGAACCTCGGCTACGACGTGGTGTTCGGCGGCGGAAGCGGCACCGGGTTCGTGGCCGGCAACGGCACCCGCGGAAACTACATCGACGGCCTCGAGAACGGGGACTGGCGCCTGCCCTACGGCGCGCCACCGCTGGTCGTCATCGAAGGCGGCGGAAACGACGCCGCCAGAGGCGCCTCAAATGTCGACATTGCTGAGCACGCCGAGCGCCTGATCCAGGCCATCGAGGACCGCTACCCCGCCGCCGAGGTGGTGCTGGTCGGGACCCTGGCGCGGGGCGCCCAGGCCGGCGGCGGGCGCCGGACACAGGTGGACACCCTGCTGGGCGCGGTTGCCAAGGAGTACGGTCTCTCCTTCGTCAGCGTCGGCGACTGGCTGACCCGTTACGGTCTCGCCCGGTACCTGGCTGACGACCGCCACCTGAATGCAGAAGGGCACAGGCTCGCGGGGGCCCTGCTAACCAAGCGGCTTGAGGCCCTCGACCTGTAAGGACTGACACGGGCCCACGCCGGCTAGGACCGTCAGCCACCAACCAGAAAACAACCAAGAAACAACCAGCCAACGCAAGAGCCGGCGCCCACCCTGGGGTGGACGCCGGCTCTTGTGTTTTAAGGCTTGCTCTTGCCGCAGCCTATGGCTAGGCCGTTGCCACCTCGGGGGGCAGCATGAGCTTGGCGCCGGGAATCGCGTTGAGCAGGGCCTTGGTGTAGTCCTGCTGCGGCGAGTCGAACACGTCGTCGGTGGAACCGGTTTCGACCAGCTTGCCCTTCTCCATCACGCACACGTGGTCGGCGATCTGCCGGACCACCGCAAGGTCATGGGTGATGAACAGGTAGGTCAGGCCCAGCCGGGACTGCAGGTCTGCAAGCAGGTTCAACACCTGCGCCTGCACCAGCACGTCGAGCGCCGAAACGGCCTCGTCGCAGATGATCACCTCGGGGTCGAGGGCCAGGGCGCGTGCGATTGCCACGCGCTGGCGCTGGCCGCCGGAGAGCTCGTTCGGGTACCGCTGCATGGTGGACTGCGGCAGCGCCACCTGGTCCAGCAGTTCCCGGACCTTCTTCTCGCGGCTGGCCTTGTCCCCGATCTTGTGGGTCCGCAGCGGTTCCTCGATGGTCCGGAAGATGTTGTACATCGGATCGAGGGAACCGTAGGGGTCCTGGAAGATCGGCTGCACGCGGCGGCGGAAGGCGAAGATCTCCTTGCTGTTCAGCGTGGAGGTGTCGACGCCGTCGAACACGATCTTGCCCGAGGTGGGCTGCAGCAGGTTCAGCACCATCTGCGCCACCGTGGACTTGCCGGAACCCGACTCCCCCACGATCGCCGTCGTGGTTCCGCGCTTGACGCTGAAGGAGACGTCGTCCACCGCGGTGAAGTCGGTGGCCCGGCCGAAGCCGGAGCGCAGCTTGAAAACCTTGCTCAGGTTCTCAATCTGGAGCACCTCGTCGGGCATGCTCGACGCGACGACGACGTCCTCGGCCGGCGCCAGCAGATCCTCCGATTCGACGCCCAGTTCCTTGGCGGCCTGGATGCGCCGTGACGCCAGCGACGGCGCCGAGGCGACCAGCCGCTGGGTATACGGGTGCTGCGGGTTCTGCAGCAGCTCCAGCGAGGGACCGGATTCAACGACCTGCCCGCGGTACATCACCACGACCTTGTCGGCACGTTCGGCAGCCAGGCCCAGATCGTGCGTGATCAGCAGGACGGCCGTTCCGAGTTCGGTGGTCATCTTGTCCAGGTGGTCCAGGATCTGGCGCTGCACGGTCACATCCAGGGCCGACGTCGGCTCATCGGCGATGAGCAGGCGCGGCTGGCAGGACAGGCCGATGGCGATCAGGGCACGCTGGCGCATGCCGCCGGAGAATTCGTGCGGATACTGGTTGGCGCGGCGCGCAGCATCCGGCAGGCCGGCCTCGGAAAGCACCTTCGCGACGTCGTCCGGGCCGCTGGGCAGCCCGTTCGCCTTCAGTGTTTCCCGGACCTGGTAACCGATTTTCCAGACCGGGTTGAGGTTGGACATCGGATCCTGCGGCACCATGCCGATGCTGTTGCCGCGCAGCTCGATCATGCGCTTCTCCGAGGCGTGGGCGATGTCCTCGCCGTCGAAGATGACTTGTCCGGCAGCCACCCGGCCGTTGCCCGGAAGCAGGCCGATGGCGGCCAGCGCCGTCGTCGACTTGCCGGAACCGGATTCGCCGACGATCGCGACGGTTTCGCCGGGCATCACGGTGAGGTGGGCGTTGCGGACGGCGTTGACCTCGCCGTTGCTGGTGGTGAAGCTGATTGCCAGGTCCTTGATTTCAAGGAGCGGGCGCCCGGCCGCCGCGCCGGCTTCGTGGATTTCGACAGAGGCGTTCATGGCGTCCCCTTTCATCGCTTGCGC
Source organism: Arthrobacter sp. YAF16 (assembly GCF_052113385.1). Taxonomy (NCBI): domain Bacteria; kingdom Bacillati; phylum Actinomycetota; class Actinomycetes; order Micrococcales; family Micrococcaceae; genus Arthrobacter; species Arthrobacter sp. YAF16. The sequence goes on along the minus strand of NZ_JBFRDC010000001.1, from coordinate 751,786 downwards.
GCTTTGGGATCGAGCGCATCACGCAGGGCGTCGCCCAGCATGATGAAGCTCAGGACGGTGATGGACAGCGCGATAGCCGGCCAGAGCAGCGGCATCGGGTTGGACCGCAGGGACGCCTGCGCTGCCTGGATGTCATTGCCCCAGGACATGACGCTCGGCGGGAGGCCGATGCCGAGGAACGACAGGGTGGATTCCGCGACGATGAAGGTGCCCAGCGAAATGGTGGCCACGACGATGATCGGCGCGAGCGAGTTCGGCATGACATGGCGCATCAGCGCGCCGAACTTGGAGACACCCAGGGAACGGGCGGCAGTCACGAAGTCAGCGTTGCGGACCTCGATGACGGCGCCGCGGGTGATGCGCGCGATCTGCGGCCAGCCGAAGGTGACCAGGATCAGCACGAGCGTCCAGGCCGTGCGGTTGGCACGGAACACCGGCAGCTGCATCATCACAATGGCGCCGAGGATCAGCGGCAGGGCGAAGAAGATGTCGTTGATGCGGGCCAGGATGGAGTCCACCCAGCCCCCGTAGTAGCCGGCGAGGGCCCCCATGATGCCGCCGATGAGGAGGACGCCGAGGGTGGTGAAGAGGCCCACGGTCACCGAAGAGCGCGTGCCGAAAATGACGCGCGCATACACGTCGCAGCCTTGCTGGGTGAAGCCCAGCGGGTGCCCGGCCGCCGGTCCGGCGTCGGAATTGGCCAGCTGGCATGCCTCGGAGGCCGGATCAATACCGGAAAAGAGCGAGGGGAAGAGTGACACGGCGACGACGACGAGGATCAGGAACGCGGAGATCAGGAAGAGCGGCTGCCTGCGCAGGTTCTTCCAGGCCTCGCCCCAAAGGCTCAGCGGGGCCTGGTCTTCCTTGACCTTGTCGGTTGCCTGCAGCGGTGTTTCGGCAAAGTCGGCGACGAAGTGTTCGACGTGCCGCTTCGCCGGCGCCGCAGGGCGCAGGTCTGGGGTCATGTTCTCAGGCGTCATAGCGGATCCTTGGGTCAAGCCAGGCGTACAGCAGGTCTACAAGCAGGTTGGACACGACGTAGATCAACACGAGCACCGTGACGATCGAGACGACCGTGGGGCCCTCACCCTGCGTAACGGCGCGGTAGAGCCGGTTGCCGACACCGGGGACGTTGAAGATGCCTTCGGTGACGATGGCTCCGCCCATCAGGGCGCCCAGGTCGGCGCCGAGGAAGGTGATCACCGGGATCAGCGAGTTGCGCAGAATGTGCACGCGGACCACACGGAAGCGGGACAGGCCCTTAGCCGTGGCGGTGCGCACATAGTCGGCATTCATGTTTTCGATGACGGATGTCCGGGTGAGGCGCAGGACGTAGGCGAATGAGCCGAGGCCGAGGACGATCGCCGGCAGGATCAGGTCCTGCACCGTGGCGGCCGAGCTGACGGTGGGCTTGGCCCAGCCGAGCTGGACGCCGATGGTGAACTGCAGCAGGAAGCCGAGCACGAAGATCGGGATGCCGATCACGATCAGGGAGGCGATCAGGACCGTTGCGTCGAAGAACTTGCCCTTCCGGAGGCCGGCGATCAGACCGAAGATGATGCCGAAGACGGCTTCGAAGATCAGCGCCATGACGGCCAGCCGGGCCGTGACCGGGAAGACCTCGCCCAGCACGGCGGCGATCGGGCGGCCGGAGAAGTCCTGGCCAAGGTCGAAGGTGAAGATCCCCTTGAGATACAGCAGGTATTGGATCCAGAACGGCTGGTCCAGGTGGTACTGCTCGCGGAGCTGGGCCGCGACGGCCTGGTTGACCGGCTTGTCGCCGAAGAGTGCCACGATAGGGTCGCCAGGCAGGCTGAAGACCAGGAAGTAGACAAGCAGCGTGGCGCCCAGGAAGACCGGGATCAGCTGCAGGAAACGCTTAAGGATGTAGGTCGCCATCAGCGAAGGACACCCCCGTCAGCAGGCATCCTGTCCAAGGATGCGGCGGAGTTGTTCATCAAAGAACCTTTTCACTATGGGTGCAGCCGTCGCCGGTGCGGTCACGGCGGGCCGGCTGCGAAGACACCGGCCGAAGGCTGGTGCTTAGAAATTGGGGTGGAAGCAAAACAACGGCGGAGGCCCCAATCCAGGCAGCCCCCGCCGTTGTTCAGTTGTTACTTGCCAGTGATGTTGTAGTACAGCGGGACGCCGTCCCAGCCGTAGTCAACGTTGGTGACCTTGTCGCTCCAGCCGCCCTGGGCAACCTGGTACCACAGGGGGATGGCCGGAAGGTCGGTCAGGAGGGTTTCCTGGGCCTTGTTCATGGCCTTGTTGCCTTCGCTGACCGAGGAAGCGGCGAGACCTTCAGAGATGGCCTTGTCGAACTCCTTGTTGGCGTAGCGGGCGTCGTTCGAGCCTGCACCGGTCTTGTAGATCGGTCCGAGGAAGTTGTACAGCGACGGGTAGTCGGCCTGCCAGCCGGCGCGGATCGCACCGGTCAGCGTGCCTGCGGTGGCGTCGTTGCGGGCTTCCTTGAAGGTCGCGTACGGCTTGCCCTCAACCTTGATACCCAGGGTGTTCTTGAGCTGGTTCACAACAGCCTCGACCCATGCCTTGTGGCCGCCCTTGTCGGCGTTGTAGGCGATGGTGAAGGTCTTGTTGGCGTCCCACTTCTGGATGGCGTCAGCCTTGGCCCAAGCGGCCTTGGCCTTGTCGGCGTCGAACTTCAGGTTCTCGGAACCCGGGATCGAGTCGCTGTAACCGTCCAGGACGGGGGCGGTGAAGTCCTTGGCGGGCTGGCGTGCGCCGCTGAAGATGACCTTGGTGATTTCATCGCGGTTGATGGCCATGGAGATGGCCTGGCGGCGAAGCTTGCCGGCTTCCCCGCTCCACTCCGGCAGGTATTCCGGAATCGCGATGGTCTGGTTGCCGGCGTACGGCTTGTTGATGGTGCGGTCGCCCAGGTCGGTCTTGAAGTTCTTCAAGGCGCTCGTGGGGATGGTCTGCAGGATGTCCAGGTTGTTGGACAGCAGGTCCTGGTACGCGGCGTCGTCGTTCTGGAAGATCTTGAACGTCACGCCGGCGTTCTTGGCCTTGCGGGGGCCGTTGTAGTCCGGGTTCGGGACGAGCTGGATCTGCACGTTGTGCTGCCAGCCGCCGTCGGCCAGCTTGTACGGGCCGTTGCCGACCGGCTTCTCGCCGAAGCCCTTCGGGTCCTTCAGCGCACCGGAGGGAACCGGAACGAAGGCGGTGTAGCCGAGGCGCAGCGGCCAGTCGGATTCCGGCTGCTTGAGTTCGACGGTGAAGGTCTGGTCGTCGACGACCTTCAGGCCGGACATGGTCTCGACCTTGGAGCCTTCGGCGCTGGCCTCGTCGTAACCCTTGATGCTTTCGAAGAAGGCGCCGCTGAGCTGGGCGTTCTTAGCGGCCGCACCGAAGTTCCAGGAGTCGACGAACGACTTGGCGGTGATGGCCTCGCCGTTCGTGAACTTCTGGTCCTTCTTGATCTTGATGGTGAAGTGCTGGCCGTCCTTGCCTTCGATGGACTCGGCCAGTTCGTTCACGGGCTTGCCGCTGGGGTCATAGCTGACCAGGCCGGCGAAGATCATGTCGATGACCTTGCCGCCGCCAACTTCGTTGGTGTCGGCCGGCATCAGCGGGCGCTGCGGCTCCGAGCCGTCGGCGATGATGACCTTGCTGGCGTTGCCGCCGGTGCTGCCGCCGGCGGTGTTAGAACCGCCGCCGCCGCAACCGGTCAGGGCCAAAGCGGCGATAGCCACCATGCCCAGTGCTTTGGAAGTGCGCGAAAAACGCATTCCGCCTCCTAAGAGTTGTGGGAGTTCGTGCGGGAGAGACTTGTGCTTCCCGGCAGGCCCGGGCACAGAGATATCCTGTGACGTGGCCTACATATGGAAGTAGCCTAACCGCAAAAAGTCCGAATGGTGGAACTCCGTTGCCAAACCGTGACTCGACAACGTCGTGACGGCTAGCGTCAATCGCAACGTATTTCAAGTCACACATTACTGGCTGGTACCATTCGCTCCCGGCGGCTCCTGGTTATGGCCCGTTAACCGAAAATCTCCCGCGGAACCCCTTAGCTGGCGCCCGAGAGCAGCTGGGCGCGCAGCTCCCGCCGCTCCCGCTGCTTCTCCGGATCCGGCAGCGGCACAGCGGCCAGGAGCCGCTGGGTGTAGGCCTCCTGAGGGTTCCGGAGGATCTGGTCGCGGGTGCCCTGTTCGACGATCCGTCCGCGCTGCATCACGCAGATCCTGTCGGCCAGGACGTCGACGACGGCCAGGTCGTGAGTGACGAACAGGCAGGCGAAGCCAAGTTCCTTCTGCAGGTTCTGGAAGAGTTCGAGCACCTTGGCCTGGACGGACACGTCAAGGGCCGAGGTAGGTTCGTCGGCCACCATCAGCTTCGGCTTCAGCGACAGGGCCCGGGCGATGCCCACGCGCTGCTTCTGGCCGCCGGAGAGCTCGTGCGGGTACCGGTTGCGGTAGTCGCGCGGCAGTTCCACCTGGTCCAGCAGCGCCTCGATCCGGGACTGCAGCGCGGCGCCCTTGGCGACGCCGGCGAGGAACATCGGTTCGCCGATGCTTTCGCCGATGGGCAGCCGCGGGTTCAGCGAGGATGACGGGTCTTGGAAGACCATGCCGACGTGCCGGCGCATTTCGTGCAGCTGGCGGCCGTTCTTCTTGGCGGCGGAGATGTCCTGCCCCACGACCTTCATGGTGCCCGCCGCCACGGGGAGCAGGCCGACGGCGGCACGCCCGATCGTTGTCTTGCCGGATCCGGACTCCCCCACCAGGCCGACCACCTGGCCGGGGTAGATCGCGAGGTTGGCGCCCTCGACGGCGCGGAAGGCCGGCACGCGCCCCTGCTTGGGGTACTCGATGGCGACGTCGGTGAGTTCCAGCACCGGTTCGCCCTGCGGCTTCACCGTCTCGGCGGCGGACAGCGCGGCGGCGTTTTCGCGCTCGCGGCGGAGCAGCTCCGAACGCGGGACCGCCTCAAGGTCGGCGTGCGTCGCCGCCGCGAGGGCCGCGGTCACGTCAACCTCGTCGTCGCTCGCCGCACCGCCCTGCCCGAGGTGCGGGACGGCGGCCAGGAGGGCCTTGGTGTACTCATGCTGCGGGTTGTGGAAGATCTGCTCCGCGGTGCCGGTCTCGACGATCAGCCCCCGGCGCATGACGGCGATCCGGTCCGCGAGGTCCGCCACGACGCCCATGTCGTGGGTGATCAGCACAATCGCACTGTCCAGCTTGTTGCGCAGGTTGCGCATGAGGTCCAGGATTTCCGCCTGGACGGTGACGTCCAGCGCGGTGGTGGGCTCGTCCGCGATCAGCAGCTTCGGGTCGCAGGAGAGCGACTGGGCGATCATGGCGCGCTGCCGCTGACCGCCGGAGAGCTGGTGCGGGTAGGACTTGAAGGCCTTTTCCGGGTCCGGCAGCTCCACGAGGTCGAGCATCCGCAGGGCACGCTCCTTTGCCTGGTCGGGCGAGACCTCATTGTGCAGCCGGATGGTCTCCACGATCTGCGCGCCCACGGTGTACACCGGGTTCAGGGCCGTCATGGGCTCCTGGAAGATGACTGCGACATCCTTGCCGCGGACCGCGCGGATGTTGGCCTCGTTCCCGCCGAGCAATTCCTTGCCGCCAAGTTTCACGCTGCCGCTGACCCGGCTGTTGCTCGGTAGCAGTCCCAGCAGTGCCATCGAGCTGGCGCTCTTGCCGGAGCCGGACTCCCCCACGATCGCCAGGACCTCACCGGCCCGAACCTCGTAGTTCAAGCCGATCGCCGCGGGAACCCACTTCTTGTCCACGCCGAAGTCGACGCTGAGGTCCCGGACCTCCAGGACGGTGTCACCTTTTCCGGGCGCGGGAGCCGGGGCGGGATCCAGGGTGATGAAGTCAGTCATGATGGGTTTTTCCTTCCACCCGAGCCGCCGTCGCACCGGTGATTAGTGCTGGAACTCGGAATACTGAATTATGGGGGGCATGAGCACTGTGCCCGCTGCCGGAAACGTTGAAATCTTCAAGGCCAGGACCAACAAGTGGTTCGCCTGGCTGGCCTGGACCGTGGCGGTCGTCGGCCTGGTGGTCACGGTCGCCTCCGCCGGCCCCGCGGCACTCCCCACCACCGCGCCGCTGCTGCTGATCGCGCTGCTGGGCTGGCAGTTCTTCTGGATGCCCGCCGTCGTAGTGCACGACGGCGGCGTCACCCTGGAGAACCCGTTCCGCTCGGTCCTGGTGCCGTGGGCGGCCCTGGTGCACGTGGACACCCGCTACGCCCTGACGCTGGTGACGGCACAGAAGGGCTACGCCGCCTGGGCGGCGCCGGCCCCGGGCATCTGGGGCGGACGCAATGCCCGCCCCGAGGACCTGCAGGGCCTGCCGGACACCAGCTACGGCCCGGGGAAGTCGGTGCGGCCGGGCGACCTCAAATCCACCGACTCCGGCCAGGCCGCCCGCCTGGTGCGCACGCGCTGGCGGGACCTGGTGGAAAGCGGCGCCCTCGCCGCAGGCGACGCCGACACGGCTGTGACCGTCACGCCGCGCTGGGCGGCCATCGGCGGCGTCGTGCTGCTGCTGGCGGCCAGCTACTGGGCGGTTGCCGCCCGGTAGCTGGCCGCTGCCGGCGGCGTGGCTGCAGCGCATCTAGTGGTCCTTGGGTCCATCAAATGCGGTGACCGGAGCGGCCTCCGGAACCCGGCTGCCCGTTTCCCGCGCCTTCTTAGCGTTGAACTTCTTCTGCCGCGGGTCGAACGCGTCGCGCAGCCCGTCGCCGATGAAGTTGATGCTCAGGCAGATCAGCACGATGAACAGGCCGGGGAACCAGAACAGCCAGGGACGGGTGGCGAACGCCTGCTGGTTCTGCGAGATGAGCAGGCCCAGCGAGGTATCCGGAGCCTTGACGCCGACGCCGAGGAAGCTCAGCGCCGTCTCGGTGAGGATCGCGGCGGACATGGTCAGCGTGACATTCACGATCAGCACGCCGACGGCGTTGGGCAGGATGTGCTTGAAAATGATCCGCGCGTTGCTGGCGCCGGAGATCCTGGCCGCGTCGACAAATTCACGCTCCCGCAGTGTCAGGAATTCGCCGCGCATCAGGCGGGCCAGGCTCACCCAGCTGATCAGGCCAAGGAAGATGCCCAGGGCCAGGACGCCGTTGGTGCTGGCGAAGGCGGCGAACCAGCTTCCCGAGTCCCGCCGTCCGGCCATCTGCGCCATCACGGCGGCGAGCAGCAGCGCCGGAACGATGATGATCACGTCGGTCAGCCGCATCAGGATTGCTTCGGCCCAGCCGCGGAAGTAGCCCGAGACCGCTCCGACGACGACGCCGATCAGCCCCGCGATGATGCCGATGACGAACATGACCGTGATGGACTGCTGCGCCCCGCGCATGGTCATGGCGAACAGGTCGCGGCCGATCCGGTCCTGGCCGAACGGGTGCTCGCCCCAGGCCAGCGGCCAGAGCGAGGAGGTCGGCGCGCCGTCGTTGACCAGCGGCGAAACCTGCTCGTGGTTGTACTTCCACCAGCCGGGGATGCCCCAGTACCCGACCGAGGTGAAGGCGACGATGAAGATGAGCGCAAAAACCACCAGGCCGATGATGGCACCGGAGTGGCCGAGGAAGCGCTTGCGGACAATCTGGCCCTGGCTCAGGCCCTTCGCTTCGAGGACGGGCTCGATGCCGGCCGCCGGCGTGGGCTGCAATGCGGCTTCTTCGGCCATTATTTCGTCTTGCTGGCTTGGCTGGCTCATGCTTTTACCCTTACGCGCGGATCAAGTGCGGAGTAGGCGAGGTCCGCGATGAGGTTGAACACCATGGCAGTGATGGCTACACACAGGAAGACACCCATGACCGGGTTGGGGTCAACGTGCGAGATGCCGTCCAGGAAGAGGAAGCCCATGCCGCGAACGGAGAAGACCGATTCGGTGATGACGGCGCCGCCGATCAGGCCGCCAATGTCGAAGGCCACGATGGTGGCGATCGGGATCAGCGCATTGCGGAAGGCGTGGCGCATCACCACGGTCCGTTCCGACAGGCCCTTGGCCCGGGCGGTCCGGATGTAGTCCATGTTCATGATCTCCAGCATCGAAGCCCGGGTGAACCGGGTGTAACTGGCGAGGGAGATCAGGATCAGCGCCATCGTCGGCAGGATCAGGTGGGTGAAGGAGTCCAGGCCCAGGACCCAGAAGTCGCCTTCGATGTTGGGGGTGGTCGCCCCGATGGTCGCGATGGGGCGGCCACGCACTCGGCTGTTGTTGAAGTACGTGGGCCACGCCTGCATGAAACGGTCCAGCAGGATCATGAATCCCACCAGGAACGACGTGATGGCGGCCGCGCGCATCGACTGCCCCCGGTCGTAGCCGCCGACCAGGTAACCGATGCCCAAGCCGACCAGGACGGCGGCGATGGCCAGCAGCACGATCATGACGAAGGTGGCCTGGTCCAGCAGGGGCTGGACCAGGAAGTACAGGACCACGCCGACGCCGACGGCGATCAGTGCGGATTGCAGGGCCTTGCGGTTTTTCAGGCCGGCGGTGAGCAGGGTGACGGCGAAGGCGATGCCGACGCCGGCAATGGCGATCAGCACCGGGCCCAGGCCCGGGGCCTTGAACCATTCGGTGGCGGAGAAGTAGATGAGGATGGCCGTGACGAAGAGGAAAACGACGCCGCCGGAAAGCACCCTGCGCTTCAGCTCGCCGCCTATCGCCACCGCGATCAGCGCACCGAAGGCGATGCCGATGGCGACGGCGGTCGGTATCGGGATCTCCGGGTTCCTCAGGAAGTTGTTGAAGCCGATGGCGCCGAATTCCTTGAGCAGGACGGCGACCCAGAAGATTGGGAGGGAGAAGAACAGGAAGGCCATGAAGGTCACGCCGTAATCCAGCGCGCTGTACTGGCGCAGGGCGGTGATGATGCCCAGGGTGATGCCGACCAGGATGGCCAGCACCGTGGCACCGGTGACCAGGGTCAGGGTCTGGATGAGGGCATGGCCCAAGGCGTCGGTGACGGGCTGGCCCACGATGTTCTTGCCCAGGTCACAGGAGTTGGCGAAGGGCACGAGGCACTGGGCGGCGCCGCCGAGCCACTTGAAGTAGCGCAGCGGCGGCGGGACGTCCAGCTGCAGGAGTTCGGTGCGGGCGTCCATCAGTTGCTGCTTGTTGGCCGCGCTGATGGCGCGGTATTCCTCGAGGGGGTCACCTGACGCCGCTGTCAGGAGATACACCAGGAAGGATGCGCCGAGAAGAATGAGGGCGGCAGTCATGAGCCGCCGGACTATGTAGGTCACCATGGGGAATAGAACCTCGGTATTCGGGCCCAGGGATCGCCCGGACCGGTCTCAGAGTTAGGCCGGATGCCCCGGACGATGCGGCCGCGCCAGTTCATCGCCGGGGTCGCTAGAAAGGCGTCGGGACCGTAAAGCCGTGGTCCCGACGCCTTTAGCTAGCAAGTGTCACTTGAGGCTGCGGGCTACTTCTGCGCCCACTCCCAGAAGTTCCACCAGACACCGGTCTGGTTCGGCATGTACTTCACGCCGGTGACGCGGTCGCTGTATGCGTCCACGCCGACGGACTGGAACAGCGGCAGGCCGTAGCTGGAAGCCCAGATCTTCTTGTCGATCTGCTGGACCAGGTCATCCTGCTTGGCCTTGTCGGTGGTGACGATCAGTTCGTCCATCAGCTTGTCGGCGTCGGGATCGGTGAACTTGTTGAAGTTCGAGCCGTTTCCGGACTTGAAGATCTGCGGGACGCCGGAGACGCCGACACCCGAGTTGCTCCAGCCAAAGATGGTGGCATCGTAGCTGCCGTTGCCGAGGGCCGCGCCCCAGTCCGACTTGCCGAGGCCGCCGTCGACGACCTTGAAGCCTGCCTTGGCGGCGGACTCGCGGATCAGGGAGAAGGAGTCCACCCGGTTGGGGTTGTCCTTGTTGTACATGATGCGGACCGTGGGGGTGGCGCCGTTCAGCAGCTTCTTCGCACCTTCGATGTCAACATCCTGGTAGGCGGAGGAGCCGTTGTCCTTGACGGAGTCGGCGTACTTGGCCTGGTCCGGGACGAAGAGCTGGGAATCCAGCGGAGCGGACTTGTCATCGAGCTTCTTGACGATCTTGTCGACGATGTCCTTGCGCGGAACCGTCTTCATGAAGGCTTCGCGGACATTCTTGTCGGCGAACGGGCCGCTGTAGTTCAGGTCGAGGTGGTCGTAGGCCAGCTGGTGGCCCACCTCCACCGTGACGCCCTGGCTTTCGAGGGCCTTGAGCTGCTCCACCGTGTCGGCGGAAGCCTGCGGGGCGATGATGTCGGCCTCGCCGTTCTTCAGCGCCTGGACCTGGGCCGGGGCTTCGCCGATGTAGCGGACGGTGATTTCATCCAGCTTGGGCTCCGGGCCCCAGTTGTAGTCCTTGTTCCTGACCATGGTCAGGGACTGGTCCTGGTTGACGGCCTTGACGACGAAGGGGCCGTTGGAGAGGTAGAGGCTCGGGTCGGCCGGCAGCGTCTTGGTGTCGAAGCCGGTGTTCCACATGTCGGCCATGGCCTTGAGCTGCTTGTTCGCGGGCTTGGGGTTCTTAGCGTCGCCGCGCGGCATGCCCTTGACCAGGTCAACGAAGGCCTTGGCGTCCGCCAGGCCGGCCTTCTTCGCAAGGACGTGGGCCGGAATGTCGATGCCGGGGCCGCCGAGGGCGATTTCCCAGTCAGCGAAGGGCTTGGAGTACTTGAGGGTCATCGAGCGGTTGTCGTCGCCGAGTTCCGGGAAATCGGTCAGCGCCAGGCCGGTCGGATCTCCCGCGTAGTCGAAGTACGAGGTGCCCTTCTTGCCATCCGCGTCAGCATCGTTGTAGTAGCCGGAGAATGCTGCCCACTGAAGCACCAGGTCGGCTGCCGTGACGGGAGTGCCGTCAGACCACTTGACGCCGTCGTTGATGGTGTACTTCACGGTGAGCGGGTTGTCTGAGACCTTTTCCATCTTGCCGAACTTTTCGTTGCGTACAACGTTCAGCTTGTTATCGACGTAGAAGAACCCGGAGTGGGTGGCGTAGCTGATCTTGGAGTTGATATCAGTGTTGCCTTCAGCGGTGTTGGGGTTGAACGTATTGAACGCGTTCACCTCTACGACCGTTGCCGATCCGCCTGTCTTGGCTGCTGCCGCGGCCGACGACGGGGTTGTCCCGCCGCTGTTGCCTGCGCAAGCGCTGAGTGCGAGTGCTGCTGCTGCCGCGACCCCCACTGCTTTGGAAATACGACCGAATCGCATTCCGCCTCCTTGTTTCTGTGGTGTGGATGAGACCGGCGCCGTAGGCACCAGACAGACGTCCACACTCCCCCAGCGGCAGTGTGGCGCGTCTCACATGGGATGAAGCGTAAACCCATGACAGGGCAGAAGGGCACGAAAGTTGACCGCGGGTATAGTTCGTTATCGAGCTGCAACAATTGGCGGCACCGTTAACTGAATTTTGTCGAAATTCATTGACGGATGCGGCACCCCAAGATAAAAGCCGATTGCTGCAAAAAGCCCGGATTCATGCAAATCGGGGCTTTACGAGTTAATCTTCCATTACTGGCCCCGACGGGGCCCAACCTGCGAAGTTGCACTCCGCCACGTCTTCGTTGGCAGCGCGACCGCCCGATCGCCATGTACTTTCCGCTGCTCCGACGCTAATGGTTCTGGCCGATTGCCAAGGTGCCGGAATTACAGGCCAGTTGAAGTCCGCCGCCGACCGGGTCGAGCCTGCAGTTCTGGTCCTTTACCCGCGGCCAGCCGGCGAGCTCGGGCGCGCTGCGGCTCCACCGGTAGTGGGTGTCGTCGTGCCGCACGTAGATGTCGACTGCCTCGCCGTCGAACTGATCCTGGGTGATGAGCACCGACTGGCCGTCAGCGGCTTCAAGCCTCACATAGTCAGCAGACATCCCAGCCGTGAGGAAGGCGAAGAACAACAAGAGCGCAAGGTAGGGCACCGCAGCGGCCGCAGCCAGACCTGCGGTCCACGCGGCTGCCAGCCGTAGCTTGCGGCGGCAGATCCTTCTGATGAGGGGCGGCACCAAAAGGCTCGCCGCGGCGACCGCCGCCATTAGCGCAATAGCCCGGAGCCCTGCGCCAATACATTCGGCCGGCACAGCGAAGAAGAGAAGTAGATGCGAACCGGCGGCAACCCTGGCGGCCTCAGACACTGCACTTCCGCCCCACCCGACCAGCGCTGCCGCCACCAGGACCGCAGCGCCCCAGCCCTCGCGTCGGCTCAGGGGTCCACATCCCACCTCTACACTCTGTCGGCTTCGAGGACGAAGAAGATGAAGGACAGGAACGCTGTCTTCTCGCCAGTGAGGATGCGCGGGGGGAGGAGTTCGTGCGGTGTATCTGGAGACGGGGCTGGTTCGCTTACGGCGGCTACACGGTATCCGGCCGAGATGAAGGCGTTGATCATCGCGTGAAGGGGCCGGTGCCAGAAGGTCAGGACCGCAGGCTCGCCGTCGAACTCGTAGTCCTCCGAGTACTCCCGGACGGCGAAGTAGTCCTCGGTTGGCTGGGTGACCACGCTGACCGTGGGGTGGTTGACCGACAGGATCAGGCGGCCGCCCGGCTTGAGCACGCGCCGTAGTTCGGCAAGCGGTGCCGACCAGTCCTCAAGGTAGTGCAGGACCAGGGACGCGACGACGTCGTCGAAGGAGTCATCGGCGAAAGGGAGCGGCCTGCTGAGGTCGGCCAGGTGGAGGTCTGCGCTCTCTCCCAGTCGCTGTCGTGCCAATTCGAGCATGGCAGGACTGGAATCGAAGCCGGTCACGACCGCGCCCTTGGCGCTCAGTGCCGCGGACAGGGGCCCGGAGCCGCACCCGGCGTCGAGAATCCGGCGGCCGGCCACCTCGCCGGCGAGGCCTAGCATCGCCGGCCGCTCGTAGTAGGCGTTGAGGAGGCTGGACTCGTTCTCCGCCGAGTAGCTCTCAGCGAAACTGTCGTAGTGGTCGGCTCGCACGGATCCCCGCTCTCAGGTTGACGCTGATGGTCAGGTCGGTCGGCCCGATCCTACAACTTTTCAGGGGTCCTGTGCGGGGCATCGCAGGACTTCACAAATGCTGATCACCCATCACCCAAACTTCTTCCATCGTCCTTCGGAAACCACCTCGACGGAGCCGTCGACGACCTTGATGGCTGTCTGTTCATCGATGGCGTAGGCAGGAACATCTATGTCGGCGGCCCACCGCTCTGCGTGGGCCAGGGTGTTGCCCGGGAAAGCGTCCAGATGAGGAAAGATCGAAAAATCCACCACCCCCAGAGTCTGATCATCCGGAGCGGACGGCCACTCGACGAAGTAATCCCCGATCCGGGGCGTCATCACCATGCTTCCGGCACTTACCCCCACCCACACCGTGTCGGGAAGTGAGGGCAGCAGCTCGGCCAGCCCGGACTCCCGCATCCAATGGGACAGGTACGTCGCGTCGCCGCCGTCGACCAGGAGCACGTCGGCCGCCCGAAGCCAAGGGACCCACCGATCCGCGCCGATGGTAGGCAGCGCGGTCAGCTCGAGAACACCGAGCGACGCCCAGCCAAGGCCGGACAAGTGACGGTGGTTTGGGTCGGCGGCCAGTAGGCCCCGTACAGATGCCGGTCCGCACATGGGGTGACCCCACTGCGCCGTCGGGACGACCAGGGCGTGGCATTGGGCGACCGGTTTGTTGAGAAGCTGCACGAGCGCCGAGTGGATGCTCGGGTTCGTCACGCCGCCTGACGTCAGCAAGAGTTTCACACGTGCCCCCAAAGTTCGCGCGCGGATGGTGGATGTGCCTGAACGCGGGAAACGGGCTGGAACCCACCGGCCGATTCGGCCCGCCCGTCTGGCGCTCGGCCCTTCAATAGGTACACACCCAGCAAATCTTTGTCCATGGTCCGGCATGGACGCAGACACCACTCAGGTGGTGGACGCGCGACCCGGTCCGGTTCACACCGCCGTCGAGCGGGTGGCTAGGCTGGGTGGATGGCGACAGTTATCCTCGTGCGGCACGGCCGCACCACAGCCAATGCCACTGGACTGCTGGCCGGCCGGGCAGCCGGCGTCAGCCTGGACCAGACCGGGCGGGAGCAAGCGGCTCTGACCGGAGACCGGCTCGCGACCGTACCCTTGGTCGGGGTGGTGTCGAGCCCCCTTGAGCGTTGCCGGCAGACCGCCCAGCTCATCCTCGATCGCCAGGCGGGCGCGCCGTACGCGCCGGTCGATCTCGATCTCACCGAGTGCGATTACGGCCAGTGGCAGGGCCGCACGCTCAGTGATCTCGCGGCCGAGGATTTGTGGCCGGTTGTGCAGTCGCAACCGTCCGCCGTCGTCTTTCCCGGCGGTGAATCCATGGCCGCGATGCAGGCTCGGTCGGTGGCAGCGGTTCGACGCCACGACGCAGCTTTTGAAGCCGAGTACGGGCCAGGGCCCGTGTGGGTGGCGGTGAGTCACGGTGACATCATCAAGTCAATCCTCGCCGACGCGCTCGGCATGCACCTTGACCTGTTCCAGCGTATTAACGTGGGCCCCGCGTCCGTATCGATCGTCCGCTACGGCGCCAGTCGGCCGAGCGTCTACGCGACCAACACCGACGCGGGTGATCTGTCGTGGCTGTCGAACGGCATCCATTCTGGCGATGCGCCGGTGGGCGGCGGTGCAGGGCAACCGGCGCCATGACACTCATGTGCCTAAAATACTGACATGCCTTCACGTGTTCACGAGTTTGCCTGGCCCGATCGGGTCATCGTCGGCACCATCGGCGTTCCAGGGGCGCGCACGTTCTACCTACAGGTGCGCGCAGGGAAGCAGCTCGTGAGTGTTGCCATGGAAAAGCAGCAGGCAGCTCTGCTCGCGGAGAAGGTCGACGAAATTCTCGACCAGCTCATCACCGTCGAGGGCAACCCGTTCAGCGTTCCCACGGGTACTCCCCTTGAACTTGTCGACAATGACCAGCTCGAGGCCGTTCAGGAGCAGTTTCGCACCGGCGCCATGACCTTAGGGTGGGATCCAACCACGGCTCAGGTCGTCATAGAGGCCTATCCCGTCACCGATGCCGATGCCGATGCCGATGAGAACGACGAATCGCTTGACGAGGACGGCGCTAACGAGCCCGAAATGCTGCTGGTGCGAATGCCGGTCGGCACCGCCCGCGCATTCGCCAAGCGCACCCGCGAGATCGTGGGCGCCGGGCGTCCGACGTGCCCGCTCTGCGGTTACCCCATGGACGCCGACGGGCACATCTGCACCCTTCCCGAGGTCTGATGCCAGCGCCCGACCTAGTGAACACCGAGCTGACCCTCACCGGCCGCATCACGACGGCATCAAACACTACGTTTCTGGGCAGCATCGGCGACGTGATGGTCGTCTATAAGCCAATAGCCGGCGAAAGCCCGCTGTGGGACTTTCCCCACGGCACCCTGGCTCACCGGGAGGTGGCCGCCTACCTGGTCTCGCAGGCCTTCGGCTGGGACGTCGTGCCGCGCACCTGGCTGCGCGATGGTCCGATGGGCGAAGGAATGGTGCAGCTCTGGCAGGAGCAAGACCACGCCCAAAGCGCCGTCGACCTGGTCGCGACGGACCGCGTGCCGGAGACTGGGTGGAAACACGTCCTTGAGGGACGGGATGAGAACGGACGGATGGTCGCCCTCATTCACGAAGACTCGCCCGCGCTCAGACGCATGGCGGTGTTCGACATCATCGTCAACAACGCAGACCGCAAAGGCGACCACATTCTTGCCATGACGGACGGACACCGGCACGGCGTGGACCATGGGCTCACCTTCCACCCGGCCCACAAACTGCGCACGGTGCTGTGGGGATGGCTGGGAGACGCTCTGACCTCCGAGGAACGCGACGGCATCGATCGCGTCAGCGAGGGATTGAACGGCGGGCTGGGCCGAAACCTGGCGGACTTGCTCAGTGCCGAAGAAATCGCAGCGCTCGCCGCGCGCTGCGCCCGGTTGCGCTTGGCAGGGCGGTTTCCGGCTCCGCGCGGTGAGATGCCGGCGGTGCCCTGGCCGCTGTTCTAAGGAACGACGGCGACGGCTTCGCCGGCTGTGCCGCGTTGAGTCGTCCCTCTGCGGACGCGCCCGCAGAGCGGATCCAACGCCAGGCAAGGTCGGCGCCTTGACCACTTCACTCGTAGATGGTCGGGATAGCCGGACCGCCGGCCTGCAGCCGGTCCACGACCCGGGGCAACTCCGCCATGGAGGCCGCGTGCCGGTCCCGCGCCCGACCCACCGCGCCCGGCCCGGTCCACCCGGGCAGGAGCTCGCCGCCTCTCATGAACTGCTGCAGGAGCGGCCGGCCGTTCTTGCCATCGGCCGGCGGATGCTCCACGCCGAGGACCTCATGGGTGGCGGTGCCGCGGCCATCCAGGCGGCGCACCGCGAACTTGCGGCCGCCCACGTTGATCTTGTCCTTCGAGGTCTTCGCGACGGCGACGAGCCCGCCTGAGTCGCCGGCGCGGCTTACCAACTTGTAGACCATGCCGGCGGTGGGCGCCCCGGAACCCGTCACCAGCGACGTGCCGATCCCGTAGGAATCGGCCGGCGCTGACCCTAGCGCGGCGACGGAAAACTCGTCCAGGTCCGAGGTCACCACGATTTTGGTGTGCACGTTGCCCAGGCTGTCCAGGAGTTCGCGGACCCAGCGCGCCTGGGCCACGAGGTCTCCGGAGTCCAGCCGGATGGCCCCGACCTTGTCTCCGGCAAGGTCGACGGCGGTGCGGACAGCCGCTTCGACGTCGTACGTGTCCACGAGCAGTGTGGTGCCCGCCCCCAGCGAGGCAAGTTGCGCCGCGAAGGCGTCGCGCTCGGAGTCGTGGACCAGCGTGAAGGAGTGTGCCGCGGTGCCGACGGTCCGGAGGCCGTAGCGCCGGCCGGCGGCCAGGTTGGACGTGCCGGAAAAGCCGGCGATCACGGCCGCGCGGGCCGCCGCCGCGGCCGCTTCCTCGTGCGTACGGCGGGAACCCATCTCAATACAGGGCCTGCCGCCGGCGGCACTGGTCATTCGGGAGGCGGCCGAGGCGATGGCACTGTCGTGGTTCAGCACCGACAGGACGTAGGTCTCCAGGACGCAGGCCTCGGCGAAGGTCGATTCCACGATCAAGATTGGGGAATGCGGAAAGTAAGCCTCGCCCTCCGGATATCCCCAGATGTCACCGGAGAACCGGAATGCGGACAGGTGTTCCAGCGTGTCTTGATTAACCACCCCGGAACCGGCCAGGAAATCGAGGTCGTCCTGGCTAAAGCGAAAGTCCGCGATGCCTTCAAGGAGCCGGCCGGTGCCAGCCACGATCCCGTACCGGCGCCCGGCCGGGAGTCCGCGGGCAAAGGCCTGGAAGACGGACCGGCGGTGTGCGGCCCCGGAGTAGAGCGCCGCCTGGTACATGGTCAGCTCATAGTGATCGGTAAACAGTGAGGTCCGGGATCCGTCCGGTGCGGCAGATGTGCCCATGACTCACTCTAGGGCGGGGCCGTGCGGAAAGGGAGGCCGCTGGCCGCTGGTACCGGCTGGCGTGCTGTACCGTCTCCGGGCCGCACTTAGCCAGTGCGTGGAGCTTGCCGGATCCGAGACGGCCCACGAACTGCTCACGCTCGTCAGCGCCGAACTGGAACGCCGCGAAAGCCCGGAGCATCCGCACCCGCTGTTCCCACCACGGTGAGGGACCAAAGACCCCACGCCCCCTCGGCGGGCTGGCTGCTGGCGCACCGCAAGGACCTTCGCCCCTACTCAGGGAACTCATACAAGCGATTAATGAGGGCTAGAGCGTGCGCTACAGAGGAGAGGGATCATGGGAACATGCGATGTTTGCGGTAGCCCCGACGGAAGGACGTTCACCGTCTCCATGGGAAACCAGAGTGGAACTTTCGACAGCTTCGAATGCGCCATACAAATGATGGCTCCGGCGTGCGAACACTGCGGCTGCCGGATCATCGGACATCCGGTGGAGAGCGAATCGGGCGTGTACTGCTGCCTCCACTGTGCCAAGGAAGCAGGAAACCCGCACAAGCCCGCCAAGGAACAACCTTCCGGCCTCGCCGTTCCGGTCCAAGACCCGTCCTCCCCCCGCTGAGTGCTTCCGCGGTGAACCGCCACCTCGGACTGGGCGGTTCACCGCGGAGATGGGGTGAGCGCGGTGGGAGATAGGGGCCGCTGTGGGCGAACCACGCGTCGACCATGTCGGATTACGTGGGCCAGGGAAAGTGCGTGGCCGGGCACTAAATAGGGGAAGCCCCACCAGCAATGCTGAAGGGGCTTCGACTGTTTTGATTCCGTTATGACGAACATCATCTCCCGAACTTGCGGGAATCCTAGCGCTTCCTGCCTCGTCACCGGCAGACCACGGAGGATTAGATCCACCATGCGTTCAAGGGTTCCCCTGTTGTTCGTTCCCGTCCTTCTTTCGAAGAACGTATTAACAGTGATACGCCTAGTTTTTCGATGGCGCAAGAGCCAATGCTCCCCGCGTCGGCGGGGCTTTTTCCGAGCGGTGTCGGTGGATCAAGGTGACTGTAGGAGACTGCAGCTTGGATCCAGGGCCACAGCACCGCCGCAGAGGCCAGTTCCTGACGCCCGAACTGAACCTGAATCGAAAAGCCATCCGCCACGGGATCCGATAGCAACGCTAGGCTGTCATCGTGTTTGCCAGCTCGTGCTTCTCCGGGGTGACTTCCACCAGCAGGTTTGGCCTGACATTGTTGTCGAACCATGCATCGTGCTGCGCGGCCTCCTCCCAAATTTCCACGACAGTCATTCCGCCTACGCTCTCATAGGCGTAATGGGCGTTGAATCCTGGCGTGGCCATGAGCTTGTCCCTGAGAGCGGCGGCGATGCCTTCGTACTGTTCCCGGGTCAGGCCGGGCACAAGGTTTTGGACCAGAACAGTCATGGCGGACTCCTTTATAACCGAACGGCCAGCCGGGCGGACGGAACCCGCGGACAGGGCCGGCACAGCCGAAGCCTACGCCGGTAACGGCGGCCGCGACATAGCTGGGTGCTACCCCGTGGGGCTGGGACGGACCCCAAGACGGGGCGTTTGCGTGGCGAGCCTCGACACGTTGGATTCGTCCCGGGAACACGCGCCCGGCCGGGGGCCAGTCGGCGATGTGTACGTTGGGTTGGCCGCGTCCGGCCCTGTTAAGGTTGGCGCTCCGGCCGGGCACTCAGTGCCGTGTCTCGTACCTAGTGAGGACCACACCGCCCGGAAAGGTCCGGGTCTCCACCAAGCTCAGGTTCACCCAGTTGTCCAGGGCTGTGAAGAACGGCGTGCCGCCGCCCAACAGCACCGGATGGGTGACGATCGCGTACTCGTCGATCAGTCCGGCCCGCATGGCTGCCGCGGCGAGCGTGGCACCGCCGATGTCCATGGAGGCGCCGTCGTCCGCCTTGAGCCGGGTGATCTCCGTGACCGCGTCGCCGGTGACCAGGCGGGTGTTGCCGTCGACCGTGCGGGTCGTCGAGGAGAACACCACCTTTGGCATGTCCCGCCAGCGGCGGGCGAACTCGATCTGCGCCGGTGTGGCGCCAGGCTGCTGGTCGGCAGTCGGCCAGTGGGAGCTCATCCTCTCCCACAGTTTGCGCCCGTACAGCGCCAGCCCGGTCGCCGCCACCCGGTCGGACCACCATTGGAACAGCTCGTCGCTCGGTGCGCTCCAGCCGAGGTCATCGCCGGGGGCAGCGATGTAGCCGTCCAGGCTCAGGTTCATACCGAAGGTCAATTTGCGCATGGCGTCAGTCTCCCGTGAGGGGGTATTCCTTGTACAGAGTTGAACAGACCCGGAACGCCGACGCGTGGCTAACCGTTCATATAGATCGCCGGTCAAGCGGGCCGCAGAAGTTCACTGCATCGCCGAGGCTTCGCCGTCACAAACGGGACAGCAGGTGATGGACGCTATGTGTGTGAAGTCCCGCCAGCCAGCATGGCCAGCGGGACCTTTCAAGTTAGCTCTCGCCGCACCCTGCTTGACAGAAAGAGAAACTAAGCAAGCTTATCATCCTGACGCTTCTCCACCTGCTGGTAGGCAGAGGCCCGGCGGCGGTCATCCTCCGGCTACCCTGAGTCATGACCGACCACCCAAAGACCTGGCACGACGGGCACAAAGCCACCCTCACTAGAGGGCAGCGCGCCGCAGACATCATGCGAAACGGAATGGGAAGTTGGCCATTCGTGGGCGGCTTCATCACTTTCATGCTCATCTGGGCCGCCATAAACACCTGGGCCCTGGCCACCAACTCCTGGGATCCGTACCCCTACATCCTTCTCAACCTCCTGCTCTCGATGCTGGCCGGACTCCAAGGGGCCATCCTGTTGATCGCCGCCAAAAGGCAGGATGCCATCGCCGCCGCCATGGCTCAACACGACTACGACACCAATGTAAAGACCAAGGAAGAGATTGAGCTGCTTATGGCAATCAACAGCCAACAGTTGGAGATTCTCAAGGAGCTGAAGGAACTGGCGACCATTGAACGCCATGGCGTCATCGATCCTGCCGGCATCTGACCTGCACCCGGTGCCCGGACTAGGCCAGGCCAGTAGGCCCTCCTGGGCCCCCGGCTCCTTCTCCTGGGAAGCGCTGAGGCGGTGCAGTCAGCGCTGCAAGCCACCTGTAGGGTCGGAGCATGATCCAGACTGTCGCAGCGCCAATCTTGTCGTCCTATCACTGGCTTGGCATCCCGATCGCCGTCGCCGGAGCGATTCTGCTGGCCCTGGGCACCCTCTTCCAGCACAAAGCCGTAGACGAGCAGGCGCCCGCACCGGGGCGCGGCGCCGGGAGCATGGGAGGGGGCCGGCTGCAGGCCCTCCTGGGCAAACCGGCGTGGCTCGCCGGCACAGCCATGCTGGGAGCAGCAATACTCCTGCAGCTCACAAGTCTGAGATTCTCACCCCTGATCGTTGTGCAGCCCATCG
Organism: Arthrobacter sp. YAF16; assembly: GCF_052113385.1. Taxonomy (NCBI): domain Bacteria; kingdom Bacillati; phylum Actinomycetota; class Actinomycetes; order Micrococcales; family Micrococcaceae; genus Arthrobacter; species Arthrobacter sp. YAF16. The sequence continues at coordinate 730,940 of NZ_JBFRDC010000001.1, read as the reverse complement.
GCGCAGTCGCCCTTGTGGTCACGGCCCTGGCGACCGCCAAAATGACCCGGAGGCCGCCGGGCCGCCGAGCGCTCACATCCGTGGCCCTGTGTATTGCCGGTGTCGGGGTGTTTGTTGCAGTCGCTGCAGTTTCCGCGCGCGACGTTGCAATCACCGACCGGCAACTCATCACAATTCTGATACTGCTCGGCGCTGTCCTCGCCGCGCTCGGCACGGGTTTCGGCCTTTGGCGCCACAGCTGGAGCGCCGTCGTGTTCACCGCCGGAGCCGGGACACTCTTCGGGTTCGTCGCGGCGCTGGCTAAAACCGTCATTGCCCGACTCTTCCAGGGCGACTTCGAATGGCTATCCTTGACCTGTCTGGCAGGGCTCATCATCGCAGCCCTGTTCGGGACGTTTTTGGTCCAAAACGCCCACACCCGAGGGACACCCGAACTCGTCGTCGCGGGCCTGACAGTAATTGATCCGCTCGTCGCCGTCACCATAGGCATTACCGTCCTCGGGGAGGCTGACACAGCCCCGGCAGAAGCATTCATCGCATTCCTTCTCGCCGGCGCAACAGCCGTCGCCGGAGTCGTCCTGCTGGCCACCGTCAAAAAGGCACCGGTCAGCACTACGGCCGCATAGTCCGTAGCACAGCAGCCTCCTCCGTCCTGACCGCGACAGCGGCCCCTACGGCCGCATCCGTCTCCCCCGCAGCTCTGCCCCGACCAGTGCGCGACAGCCAACACTAGCCACCGCTGTACTCTTCAATTCGCCGCGCAATATGGCAACCGCGGAAGGCGTCACCGCCATGGTCGCGATTGACGTCTGCATACCTAGACAGACCTTATTCCGTGAGACGCGTCGACCCGGCCCTTTTGCGCGTGCGAAGAAGCTCTGGCGGTCGTGGCACCATGCAGGGCTATTTCCGCAAAAGCGGCCGCCAGGAACATGTGTTCTTGGCGGTCATCGCAAAAGGGCTCAGGGACTACACGTTGAAGCGGAACTCCCCCACGTTCCGTCACGGAATAAACTTTGCTCCACCACGATGGACCCGAAGACGAGTTCGCGGCCGATCCAGAGCACCCGCGCACTCCCGGACCTGCTCGAGAGGACCTCATGAAGTTGCGCGCGGCACTCCGGAAGGTTCAGCGCCTGGACGGACCGGACATCACCGGCGGGTTCCTCACCCTCGTTGAAGAGGAACGTCGTCGTCGCAGGACGGCGCGGAAAATCCACATCTCCGGGCCCGCCCGGGCACGTCGACGCCCGCCCCGCACCGGACCCGGCACCGACCCCGCACCGAAGTGAGCGCGGTCGGTGACCTGTGCTGCGCTGACAGAAAAGACACGGGCCACGACCTCGTTTTCGCCACCTCCACCCGGACGTAGCCGCCGACTGACCTGCAACCGGGAAGGATCCTGTGACGCCCTCGAATCAGACCAGGCCGGGCACAGTCCCGTGTCCCGGTTCAACGGCAAGGAGAGCGCCCATGCCGGGCGCCGGCTCTGAATCCCGGGACTCGAGCCAGGAGTCCAGCTCCTCAGCGGACACCGGACTGGACATGAAGAAGCCCTGGGCGAGGTCGCACCCATAGTCACTGAGCGCCCGGTAGGCCCGTTCGTCTTCAACGCCCTCCGCCGTCATTTCAAAGCCCAAGCTGTGGGCCAAGTCGATGGTCGAGACCACCAAAGCGGTAGCGCGGGCATCATCCATCATCGAAAGAACAAAGGACTTGTCGAGCTTGAGCTCATCGATGGGAAGCTCCCGCAGGTAGGACAGCGAACTGTACCCCTTTCCAAAGTCGTCGACGGCGATCCTGACCCCCATCTCCCGCAGGGCCGCCAGCACAGCACAGGCACGCTCACGGTCAGCAACCAGCACGTCCTCCGTGATCTCCACGACCAGCACAGAAGGAGATAACCCCCGGGCGGCGGCCATGGCGGCAACCTGTTCTGGCAGCCGCGCGTCCATAATCGACCCCGCGGACAAATTAACCGCAACAGAAATCAACCGTCCCTGCCTCGTCCACCGAGCCGCCTGATCCAAGGCCTTGACCAGCACCACGCCCGTCAGGGCCCGCATGAGACCGGCCTCCTCAAAGCGATTGAGGAAAGCATCGGGCTGCAATAACCCCAGGCTCGGGTGGGTCCAGCGAACGAGCGCTTCTACGCCGCGGACCTCGCCCGTCCCCAGCTCAAGCTTCGGCTGGAAATGCAGAACAAGCTGATCTTCGGCCAGGGCTGCATTCAATGCCTGCACGCTGTGGAAGTGCGTGTGACCAGAGGCGCCCACTGTCTCCATGTAGAGAGCGTGGCCGCTGCGGTTGGACTTCGCCGAGTACATAGCCATGTCCGCTTTGCGCAATAGCAAACTCAGGTCCCGGCCTTGCTCCGGAAAACACGAAATGCCAATGCTGGCGTTGACCTGCACCGTGACCCCGCCCAAGTCATAAGCGCTCCCCAAAACCTCCCGAAGCTTCAGGGCCACCGCCTCCGCTTCCTTCGGCGAACAGTCGGCGACATGAACGACAAACTCATCCCCGCCCATCCGGGTCAATAGATCGGCATCACGGAGGTTTCCGGACAATCGTGCGGCGACCTGCCTGAGGAGCTCATCCCCCACATCGTGGCCCAACCCGTCGTTGATCTCCTTGAACTTATCCAAATCCAGTAACAGGACTGCGCTGGCCCGGCGGGCGTCGGCCAGCCGTAGCGGCAGATCAGCGTACAGGGCGCGCCTGTTCGGAAGACCGGTGAGCTCGTCAGTCCTGGCCTGCCGGTTGGCATCAGCCAGCCGGATCCTCTGCCGAAACACCAACGGCAACACGGCCAACGCCAATGTAAGTCCCGCCAGCACAACCGCCAGCAGCATCACGCGTTGTTGGGTGGCCAGGATTAGGACACCAAGTCCTGCAACCGTTGCTAGTGCCGGGACGGCCTGAACCGGGATATCAGGACGCCTTGCCCGGGCCGACGACTGCCCGGCATCTTCCTGAACTACCGCCCAACAACCGATCAAGGCAGTCCCCAGCGCCCACGCCGTATCCAGCGGAGTTCCCACGACATAAAGATCGTGGAGTTCCAGCAGGGCATACACGATGTCCGCCCCGGTAAACGTGAGCAATCCAGCCACCAGCAGGACCCACCCACGTCCCAACCCGCCGCCAGGGGTGGCTGCGATTCCCATGACCGTAGCGATCAACAACAGATCCAGCAGAGGATAGGCGGCGCCAACCGCTGCCGCCACCGAATGCGACCCCCCAAAAGCAGACCCAAAAACCGGCCCCATGACCACGGTCAGAGCTGCTGCAGCCCCAAGGCCTCCCACAACACTGTCCAGGACGACAGGCCAGGTCATGTCACGCAGCCGCCCCCTGACGACCACCAGCAACGCCGCGAGCATCAGGATGTAGAAGCCGATATAGCCAATATCCGCGGGCGAAGGCAGGGGAACATTTCCGCCGCCGGCCGACTGCACAGCATAGTAGGTGTCGCCCGCGGCCTGGCACGACACGGCAGCTGCCACCAAAGCGATGTCCGGTCTGCGGGAGCGCGCTCGTCCGACCACAAGCCAACAGACAACCGCAGGCAGCCAAACCGTCAGGAGCGACAAGAATCCATCGACAAGGGGACTGAAAGCATCCGAATCACGGCACAAGACGCCGACCGCATACAGGACCGCGGCAGCGATCATGCCACCGGAACACACCCAGATAAAACGCCTCCACGAGTGGACTCCGGCGCCCGCCACATCCTGTCCCGCCATCAGCCCTCACCCCAGCAACGGGCCACTGGAGCGATCCGCAGAGCAACGCCGCGCTTGGCTTTCGAAAAGTCACCAATTAGGGCAAAGACGTCGACAACATTGCAGATCATGATGCTCCTCCGCGGAAACCTTCCGCTTCATACTCAGCTATCGACCTACAAACGCGCCCGGTAACGATATCCCGCCCATAAGGAAGTCCCCGAAGCTCTGGTACTGGAGTCGACCCAGCTGCAACGAACCTCAGTCGAATCCGGGAGGGATAAGGGGGTCCAATCTTTCGGGGCCGGAGCCGGTTGCCTCAGGATGCAAAGTCCGGGCGACATCATTTCGCCTTGGCAACCGGTGGCAAAACGCGCATGGCCGCTAAGAACACAAGTTCTTGGCGGCCATCGCAAAACTTCTCAGAGGATCAGGAACTACACGTTGCAACGGAACTCCACCACGTTCCGTCACCAAACAACCTGTTGTAGAACAGGGGGTACGCTGACGAACATACTGGCCGCCCGTCACGAGATCCGGATTTTCGACGGCTGCTGCGACACCATGGTCCGCCGGCTGATTGAGGACCGATGTTCCCTAGCGTCTCAGCGAGCGGCCAATCTGGCTGATGGCGGCATCATAGGCCACATCCCAGATCCAGCCAGCCGCCGGTGCACCGGCCAGCTCCAGTGACACCAGCCCGTGGACTTGGCCCCACACGACGGCGACCATCGAGGCGATCTCGTCATCCGCTGCTCGGGGCAGCGCTGCGGCAACCGCGGTGAACAGCGGCGCGATCGACGGCTCAGCGGCACCCGGCGTCGGCCGGCACGGCACCTGGCCGGCCAGTGAGCCGCCGAACATCAGGCCGTAGAGGATCGGATGCTCCAGTGCCCAAGTTCGGTAAGCCCGGCCCAATGCTTCGAGGCCGCCAGCGGCGGCCTCTTGTTGGGAGGCAGCAAAGGAAGCGAAGCCATCGTCGAGCACCGCAGTCAACAGTTCCGCCTTGCCCCCGAAGAGCGAATACACCGCCGTCGTCGACGTCCCAGCAGTAGCGGCAATACTGCGCAGCGATAAGGAAGCGGCGCCGTCGCGGGCGATGAGGGAGGCTGCGGTGTCGAGCAGCCTGCGACGCAGGGTCTCATCGTGGACTATGGGTCTTGCCATAGGACAAGTATTGCATAACACTGTTCTGTAACAGCGTTATGAATAGGAGAAGCAATGTCGGAACAAGTGCACGCAGGACGTTTCACTGCCGATCCCGGAGGCGGCCCGGTGACAATCTTCCTGATTGGGATGCGCGCCAACCGGTGGTGGAAATTCGGGAAAGTGGCACGGGTGGGGGCGGCCATGCCCAGGATGCTTGCCCACCTGGCCAAGACGCCGGAGGCAGGGTTGTTGGGCTACCAGCAATGGTTCGGGCGCACGACCATCATGGTCAGCTACTGGAGGAGCCCGGAGCATCTGCAGCGGTTCGCCGCCGACCGGTCGGCGCCGCACCTTGAGCCCTGGCGCCGATTCATGCGCGAATCCGCCGGTACTGGCGACATCGGTGTATGGCACGAAACCTACGAGACGATGCCCGGTGGCAGGGAAAGCGTGTATAGCGATATGCCGGTCTTCGGGCTGGCAGCGGCTACCGGTCACGTACCAATGGGAGCGGGACTGAACACCGCACGCCAGCGTATGGAGGCAGACGAGGTAAGTTGGCGTCTGTCCGAATGAGCCGTCTTTATTGCAGTTCTCACTGTGAAAGGTCCCCGGCCAATAGTAAAGGCAGAGCCCGCTCATTGGAGTCATCGCCGCGATTCTCCGCCGCGGTGCAGCGGCGTCCGGCATCCGCAGCACGTCCATGGCAGCCAGCAAACTTCACCACCGTGCGAACGGGCCGCGGCACTCCCGAAACAAATCCAAAGGTCCTACGAGGAGAAGAAACTAAATGCCGACTTTCAACAGCCCCGAAACAAGACCCGCTGTCGCCCATTTCGAAACACCGCGCCTTCACGCCCGCCCATTCCATCCGGCAGATGCAGAAGCCTTTGCCGCCTATCGCGCCCAGCCCCAGGTCGAGCGGTACCAAAGCTGGAGCAATTACACCCTTGAACAAGGTCGCACCCTCATCAACTCGATGCAAAACATCCAGCCCGGCACACCGGGAGAGTGGTACCAGTTCGCCCTCGAAAGACGTGCCGACGGCATTCTCATCGGCGATGTTGCATTAAAGGTGAACGACACTGAAAAGAGCGAGGCGGAATTGGGATTTACGCTAGCGCCCGAGCACCAGGGGCACGGGTATGGCCGTGAGGCGGTTCTGGGGCTCCTCGGCTACGCCTTCGAGCAGTTGCATCTCCACCGCATACTAGCTGTCACCGACGCGCTCAACGATTCTGCGGCCCGGCTTCTTGACAGGGTAGGAATGCGGAGGGAAGCCCACTTCCACGAAAACGTCTTTTTCAAAGGTACGTGGGGAAGTGAGTTCGTCTTCGGAATACTGGACCGGGAGTGGACTGCAGGTACACGGAGCGTACCGGATCTGCCTCCGACGGAATCGGACCATAAGGAAACGACCGAGATGGCCCCCTCCCCGGTCGGCATCAAGGGGTTAGCTGTGAAATGACTCGTGAGCGCTGGTAAGGGAAAAACCCGCATCGCCTCGCGTTGGAGTCGCAGGTCATTGGGTAACCGAGGAAAAAGCCCGAAATTTCCTATGCACCCGGACTCCGCCCGAAGGTCCTTGACGCTACGACTATCAATTCTGTTACAAGAAATGCCGCCCTCGTACGTTTTCACGGAGGGCGGCATTTCTACTGATTCAGGCGAAGAATCTACACATTGAATCTAAATTCAACCACGTTCCGTCACGGAATTACCTTTCATTCAACTGGAGAATGGCGGGCCTTGACCGCAACACCCCTGGCCGCCCTACACAATGTCTCGAAGCTTGTCGGGTTGAGCGGCTTATTCACCGCTGGTTGCGAGATTCGGCCAATGGTTAGAACGTTTCTGACCAATGGATACTTTTGTACCGTCAGAAGTAGGCAGAAAGCGTCGCCAGAATAAGGGGGCCCCCGACGAGAAGGGCTAGAATCCATCCCGCGCGGCGGCGTCGCGCGCTGTCCACGAGGGATCGCAGCCTGGTGAATTCGTACAGCAGCAACGCGGGATCCACCACGTCCGGCGGACTCCGGTGCCACGTTCCGGGACTTATGGCTGCAGCTGTAATCGCCGCTGTCTGCCGGGGCGTGAGAACGTTCGGGCGGTCGCTGAGCCACCGCAGGAGCCGCCGGTCCGTGACCACAGCAACGTCGGAGGGCCTCTCCCTGACAGTCATGCTCTTCGGGGCAACGACGACCACGACGCCGGTGACCGCAACTGTGGCATTCACTCCGCGGGTGAGAAGTTTCGCCGCCCTGGCGGCTTCGTGGCTGGCGTTGTAGAGATGGCGCTGTTTCTTCCCGGACACCATCAACGTCCGGCCTGCAACCCAAACGGATTGCCCGGTGTGGTTCTTGGTATTGAGAGTGAATACGCCGCCCGGACCTATCAGCACGTGATCAATGTCGGAGGCACCGGCGCCCACCGGCACGGCGTGCAGGACCGTCCACTCTGGACCTAGGCGTTCAAGGATCTGCCCGACTGCGATTTCCCCTAGAGCACCCTTGTACCAAGGGTAATTGTCCGGAGTTAGCGGGTCGGCGCCGAAAACACGACCCAAAAACGACCGCGGAGGTAGACCCTTCCGATCGGCCAGCAGCTTCTCCATCACGGCATGTCCAGCGACACGCTGACTCACGACTCGCCTGATGTCGTCATCGCTCCCCGACCCAAATCGCTGCGATGCAAAGTCAGACGACATAGGACTCCCCCATCCCACCTACAGTGAGGCCAGTCGGCCCAGATGCAACGAACCCTAGTCGACCCCGGGAAAGATAAGGGCTTCCAAGAACAATAATGCGTCAAACTTTCGGGGCGCGTGACTCAGCACAGCAAAAGTGAGACCGTTGGCCCAGCGCTGGCTCCGTTCCGCCATCTTCGGACGTGATCTGGGAATTCCGTTCAAATCAAGAGACCGACCCGGACGCTCTCGGCGTTGAGTTGCAGATCGCCCGGCGCAAGCTCGATCTGTCGAAAACAGCGCCCCAACTGCAACATCCCTGACGTCTTGCGCCCCAGAGATGGGGGGTGGCATCTCAGGAAGTCGGTTGGACGGCGGCGTCGAGAACTGACCGGCCGTTGCCGGCGTCCAACAGGGTGTTTAGGGTAGGGAAAGCCACATACCAATCCAGACAAGAGGAGCAACAACTTCCTTGACCTTCCCTCGGCCGCCCATCGCGGTTCTGCCGGACACCGCGGATACAAGGCTCTTTGGTGGACCTCACAAGCCACGCCAACGACCTTTCAGAAGCCTCGCACGCCCTCGCGTGCGCGCTGGGCGCGGGTGAGGAATCAGAGCTATGGATGCCGCTTACGTCGCACGCCGTCACGGCGTATATTCGCCCGTTCATCTTCTCCAATGTCCGCAGCCGACTCGACGAGATGCCGGGCATTCCAGCCGTTCCGGCCGCCCATCAAGCGGTGCACGACATCATTCGAAAGTATCGCAACACCACCATTGCGCACTCGCAATCAAATCTGGTCATGCCGCTGCCTCTCGCGATTTTGAGTGCCGAAGGGCAAGGGGTCGATGTCATCGGTGTGTCGATCATCCATTCGATGCCATTAGCCGTGGCCGAACGCTTCGCTAACCTGATCGGTGCGATGGAAGGGATCGTTGAACTTGCAACGCAACCAATTCTGGAGCGTCTGCGTACCTGGCTGAAGGACCAGGCCCCGGAAACTATCGACGGTTGGGAGCTCCCGGAAGTCATCCATGCCATTGACTCGGAGTTCACGGCTGCACACCGAAGAAAGCGGATACCGCGCTTCACCAGTTATTGGCGCATTGAGCACCCGGTTTAGAACTGCCCTGCGACAACTTCTCTGGGTAGTATCCGCTGACATATCCCTATCCTTACAGCCTGCAACCCTGATGGTTCACGGCTTTAGCGGCAACTGGCATGCCGGAAATCTAAGGGCAGGGAGTAACCGGTTGAACCGATGAAAGGAATTGGTCGTCATGAGAAGGTTACTGCGTGAATCCTGACGCCCTCAGAAAGTGGACCGATGTTTATCTGGCCGAGTTGTTGGCAATGGACTCGTTGTCTTTGGCGAGCGACGCGCGCTCGCGACGATGGAATAAACACGTCCATCGAATGCAGCGTGCCCAACTCGAGCTGAGAAAGTCTGCCGAGGGTCGCGCGACAATTACGGCGATGATGGCTCATTCCGTGCCGACCGTGGCGCTGTGGTCCGCAGCTCATACTCTGTTCTGGTCAGAATCCGAAGCGCGGGTTTTTCTGCAAACTCTCGCAAGCTCGTGCGGCGCAGGGTCCTTCGAGGCAGAGATGGTGTTGCGTGAATTCAACGCTGGCCGCCTCCGGATGGACTGGGAGCCCAAGAGCAGATGATCTGGCGCGCTCACGGACTGGTTTGCTGTGTTTGCGCTTCCTTAGCGGGAGGTTGATACTTCCACACATGGAGGACTCCCTCCCCGTGCGCACGACCTTCGGTAACGAATTGGATGTGACATGAACGCTAGCAAGCAACCGACGAAGGCTCTGTCTGTGGGTACCATCGTCGGTGGCCGGACTACATCAAACCGGGGCTGGATCGACGCAGTCAACGAATTGACCAACCGGATAATCAATGCGCGAGACGGCGTTACTTCCGCCTTAAACATCAATGTCGAATTCCACATTCCCGGGAACCTGATTGCTCCCGGCTATGCGGGGGTCCGCCCTGCAAGTTTCCGGACGGACGATTCGCTATTGAAGGTTCAGGTGGCCCTACCAGCCCAAGCCCCGGATGACCCCCGGTCCGCCCTCATAGGGTATCTATGGGCAGCTCTCGACGCAGCCGATGTCTGGGCCGTCGGGAAGCGCAAAAACTTCGACACAGCAGCACTCCGCGAAATAGTCGGGTCAATTGAGGCATCCGCAAGCCGAGACCACTTGGGCTCGGAACAGCCGTCGGGCCCGGGTTTAGGGTAGTGCCATGAGCGACACTCTTCCCTGGCACGCAGCCGGCAATGTTCGTTGGTTGCCGCTGTCCCGAAGTGTTGGACGTCCGGTGAGTCCCTCGGCACCAAGCTATTCTCCGACGGCAGTCTTCGTCCTCGGAGGAGAAGCGGAGATCATCCCTGGGTGGCCATCCACGGGCGAGCACTTCAGCCTCGAGATCGAGTTGGGCAATCCCGACCTGACTGGGCGCGTTCCGGCAAGATTTCGATTCTTAGCGCCAGAACTCGTAGGAGATTATTTAACTCCAGGCGCGGCATTCATGGTGATGGAGGGGCCCAGGCCTGTCGGGGAAGCGGAAGTAATCACCGTTGCCGGGGCCGCCGATGAAAAGGGCACGCAGCCATACCGCGTTGCGACGTCGCGCGCCGCCCAGGAGGGATCTCAGCCCTCTGGAGTCCCCCATCCAGGAGCCTCCGCAACCGCTGGCGAAAGCGATGGCCGCTAAGAACACGTGTTCTTAGCGGCCATCGAAAATGGTCTCAAAGGATCAGGAACTACACGTTGAAGCGGAACTCCACCACGTCGCCGTCGGCCATGACGTATTCCTTGCCTTCAATGCGGACCTTGCCACGGGCCTTCGCTTCGGCCATCGAGCCGGCCTCGATGAGGTCGTCGAAGGACACAACTTCGGCCTTGATGAAGCCGCGCTGGAAATCGGAGTGGATCACGCCGGCGGCCTGCGGTGCCGTGTCGCCCTGGTGGATGGTCCAGGCCCGGGTCTCTTTGGGACCGGCGGTGAGGTAGGTCTGCAGCCCCAGCGTGTGGAAGCCGACGCGCGCCAGCTGGTCGAGGCCGGACTCGTCCTGGCCGTTCATTTCCAGCATTTCGCGGGCTTCTTCCTCGTCCAGTTCGACGAGGTCGGACTCGAGCTTGGCGTCGAGGAAGATGCAGTCGGCCGGGGCCACCATGGCGCGTAGCTCTTCCTGCTTCTCCGGGCTGCCAAGGATTCCCTCATCCGCGTTGAAGACGTAGATGAACGGCTTGGCCGTGAGCAGGCCCAGCTCCTTGAGGTGTTCCATCTCGAGCTTGTCGCTCTTGATCGAGGAGAAGATGGTGTCGCCGCGTTCCAGCACAGCCTGGGCGGCCTTGACGGCGGCAAGCTCGGCGGCTTCGCGCTTCTTGATCTTTACTTCTTTTTCGATCCGGGGGACGGCCTTCTCGATGGTCTGCAGGTCCGCCAGGATCAGCTCGGTGTTGATGGTCTCCATGTCCGAGCGGGGATCAACCTTGCCGTCGACGTGGATGACGTCTGGGTCATCGAACACGCGGACGACCTGCGCGATGGCCTCGGCCTCACGGATATTCGCGAGGAACTGGTTGCCCAGGCCCTCACCTTCGGAGGCGCCCTTGACGATGCCGGCGATGTCCACGAAGGACACGGCGGCCGGGAGCAGGCGTGCGGAACCGAAGATGGCCGCCAGCTTCTCGAGCCGCGGGTCCGGCAGGTTCACGACGCCGACGTTGGGCTCGATCGTGGCGAACGGGTAGTTCGCAGCGAGCACCTGGTTGCGGGTCAGTGCGTTGAAAAGAGTTGATTTGCCGACGTTGGGCAGTCCGACGATGCCAATAGTAAGAGCCACGAGTATTGATTCTACCGGTAAACGGGCCGGTCCCCTGCGGCGGCGGGGCGCTGTTCGCCGTCGGCGTCGCTCCTGGCTGCCTCAGACCGTGAGGGCCCGTGCGTCACTGGCTAAAAGTGTCACGGGTGCGTGCCAGAGTGATGGCATGGACGCTTTCGCACTTATTCTCGCCCTGCTGATGTTGCTGATCGGAGCCGTCGCCGGCGCCGCCTTCACCTTCGTGGTGTTGCGGCGTCGCAGCGCCGGCCTTGAACAGGACTTCGACGGCGTCTCCGCGCGCCTTTCCGAGGTCAGCGCCCAGTTCGCCGCCGCCGACGCCGAACGCCGCCTGCTGGCGGCCCAGAACCGGGAGCTGGGCGACGCCAGAACGCAGGACGGCAGCGTGCTGCGTGCACTGGCCCCCGTAGCCGAAAAGCTCACCGCGGTTCAGCAGCAGGTCGCGCTGCTGGAGCGGGACCGGCTGGAACAGTACGGCCAGCTCGCCCAGCAGCTGCAGGAGGCGAGGCTGTCTGACGAGCAGCTGCTGCGCTCAACGCATGCGCTCGAATCCGCCCTGCGCTCCAACAGCGCGCGCGGCCAGTGGGGCGAAGTGCAGCTGCGCCGCGTGGTCGAGGCGGCCGGGATGCTCCGCCACGTGGACTTCCACGAGCAGCTTCACAGCTCCGGTTCCGGATCAGAGAACACCGTTCGGCCCGACCTCGTGGTGCAGCTCCCGGGCGACAAGCAACTCGTGGTGGACGCCAAGGTGCCGCTGACGGCCTACCTTGAGGCGCAGGAACTCGGCGCCACCGCCGCAAGCCGGGCCGCCGGGGCGGGAACGCTGAACGGTCAGCAGGCCCTGCTGGCCACCCACGCGAAGGCCCTGAAGGCCCACGTGGACGCCCTGAGCAACAAGAAGTACTGGGACATCCCCGGCAATGCCCCGGAACTGGTGGTCTGCTTCCTGCCCGCGGAGTCGATCCTGGCCGCGGCACTCACTGCGGATCCGGCCCTGCTGGACTACGCGCTGTCCAAGAACGTCGTCCTCGCCTCGCCCGGGACGCTGCTGGCGGTCCTTAAATCGGTGGCGTTCACCTGGCGGCAGGACGTTCTGACGGACAGCGCGCGGGAGCTTTTCGAACTGGCGCAGCAGCTCTATGAGCGGATGGGAACCCTGGGCGACAACGTCTCCAAGCTTGGCTCATCGCTGAAGACCTCGGTGGACCGCTACAACTCCCTGGTCGGCACACTGGAGGCCAGGGTGCTGCCCACCGCACGGAAGCTCAACGCCCTGGACGGCGCGGGCCTGGCGACTCCGGTCACCGTCGAGGTGACACCGCGCTCGGTGGCGGCACCGGAACTCCAGCAGGAAATTGGCGTACGGGACGTCGTCGGCGACCGGGCCGACGACGTCGAGCGGCGCAACGACGCCGGCACCTCGGAAGAGTCAGCCGCGTAGGACTACTCTCCGGGCGAGGACTGTTCCGGGCGAGGACTGTGCCCCGGGCTAGGACTCTTTGGCGGCGCGGGTGCCGCGGCCGCCAAGGGCGCGGGTGACGTCCCCGGCCTGCTTCAGCGTGGCCCGGAGTTCCTTTGGCAGCGAGAACAGCAGGTCCTCCTCCGCTGTGACGACTTCCTCGACGGAACCGTAGCCGTAGTCGGCCAGGAGCCGCAGTACGTCCTTCACCAGGACCTCGGGCACGGACGCCCCCGAGGTCACGCCTACCGTGGCCACGCCCTCGAACCAGGACTCGTCCACCTCGTTGGCGAAATCCACCCGGTAGGAGGCCTTCGCCCCGTATTCAAGTGCCACTTCCACGAGGCGCACGGAGTTCGAGGAGTTGGCCGAGCCAACCACAATCACGAGGTCGGCCTGGGGCGAGATCTTCTTGATGGCCACCTGGCGGTTGGTGGTGGCGTAGCAGATGTCGTCGCTGGGCGGATCCTGCAGCGTGGGGAACCGCTCTTTCAGGAGCCGCACGGTCTCCATGGTTTCGTCCACGCTCAGGGTGGTCTGCGAGAGCCAGATAACCTTTTCCGGGTCGCGGACCGTCACCTTGTCCACCTCGTGCGGGCCGTTGATGATCTGGATGTGCTCGGGGGCCTCGCCGGCGGTGCCTTCGACTTCCTCGTGGCCGTCATGGCCGATCAGCAGGATGTCGAAATCGTCCTTTGCGAAGCGGACAGCCTCTTTGTGCACCTTGGTCACCAGCGGGCAGGTGGCATCGATGGTGCGCAGGCCCCGGTCCTCCGCAGACTGCACAACAGCCGGCGAGACACCGTGCGCCGAGAAGATCACCAGGGCGCCTTCAGGAACCTCGTCGGTTTCGTCAACGAAGATGGCACCCTTTTCCTCGAGGGAGCTGACAACGTGGACGTTGTGCACGATCTGCTTGCGGACGTAGACGGGAGGACCGTAGTGCTCAAGCGCTTTTTCCACCGCAATCACGGCACGGTCGACGCCGGCGCAGTAGCCGCGCGGGGCCGCCAACAGTACCTTCTTCGGTCCGGTCACGGGTGCCGCCGCCAGCACTTCCTCCGGCGAACGCCGCCGGCGCGGAACGGAGGGCATCGGAATGGATACAGCGGTGGAGGTCATGCCCCAATGCTACCGGTGTTCGCTACGGCAGGTTATTTGACGCCGGCCGGCGGCCGCCGACAACACGGAGCACGATGCCGGCGGCCAGCAGCACGCCGCCCGCCAGCAGCGCCGCCACAATCCACTGCCCGAAGCTGGCCGTGGCCGCCGCCACGAATTCACGTTTGAAGATCCCCGCCACGTCGTTGCCGCTCCCGACGCCCTGCACCATCGTTCCTGCCGCGTCCGAGCCAAATTTCCAGACACCGGCCAGGACCAAGGCCCCCAGACCGGTCCCGGCAAGGACCGTCCACTTCCGCCGCGCCGCGACGAACGCCAGGAGGAACGCAATGGCCGAGCCCACAGCCACGGCGGTGCCCATCGGCGCATAGGCCGAGACCCGTTCGATGAGCTGGCGCTGGTCGGACTGGCCGATGCTGATGCGCACCTGCTCCGGCGCCTTAATCGGAACGGGAGAGGCCTCCGAGACGCGCTTGACCACCAAACCGACCAGCGGGGCGACGTCCAGTGTCAGGGAGGTGGTGCCGGCCACTTCCGGCGGAAGCGTGCGGGGATCGGCGAAGCTTAGCCGGTGACTCCTGCGCAGGGTCTCTGCCCAGGCCTCCGAGTATCCGGGCATGGAGGTCAGTGACTGCGCGGCGTCCGCCAGGATCGGTTTGACCACGGCCTCGAGGGGGGCGGGCAGCTGCTGGCCGCCGAAGGCCATCCCATTCACTGCGGCCGTGGCCAGCCTCTTCTGGAACGCGGGGTCCTTGCCGAGCGGTGCGGTGAGGGCGACGAAACCCTCCTCCTGGACAATGTTCCGGTCCACCCACATGGCCGGGACGGCAACAGCCGCCATGGCGAGGCCGATCAGCACTGCAATGGCCGAGACAAAAGTGCGCACGAAAGTCTCCTAGAAGGTTGGGAGTAGAGCCATCCTACGGTGGCGTCGCCGCGAACCCGAATGCAGGGCACCGTAAAGCGGGGCACCGTAAAGCAGCGGCCCAAAACGTCCGGCCCTACTGGTAGACCTATGGATAGAGTTGAAGCAGCTCCCCTCTTTATCAAAGGACCATGCATGCACCCGCACCTGCACCAGGCACTTTTCGCCGGCGGCCACCGGCATGTCTGAAGACACCGCCGCGGCCACCACCCTGCCGGCGACTGCGGCAGACACCAGCCCGGACAACCCGTGGCCGCTGCAGCTGCTCTCACAAAAACTGAAGATGCACATCGACCGGGCGCCCTCGGCCTGGGTCGAGGGCCAAGTCATCGAACTCAACCGGCGCGGCACCAACGCCTACCTCACGCTGCGGGACATCGACGCGGAGATCTCCCTCCCTGCCTCGGTCTGGACCAACGTCCTGGACCGCCAGCCCACGCCGCTGGAGCGCGGTTCCCGGGTGGTGGCGCTGCTCAAAGCCGAGTTCTGGCTGAAGACGGGCCGGCTGAACATGTCGGTCAAGGACATCCGGCCGGTAGGACTCGGCGACCTGCTGGCCAGGATCGAACGTCTGCGCCAGGCCCTCGCGGCGGAGGGGCTGTTCGCCGACTCCCGCAAAAAGCGGCTGCCCCTGCTCCCCCACCGGATCGGCCTGATCACCGGCCGCGACTCGGATGCTAAAAAAGACGTGCTCCGCAACGCGGCGCTGCGCTGGCCCGCCGTCGAATTCGAAATCCGCGAGGTGGCCGTCCAGGGCAACACCGCGGTGGCCCAGGTCATCGGCGCGCTGCAGGAGCTGGACGCCCACCCGGAGGTCGACGTCATCGTCATCGCCCGCGGCGGCGGCGCCCTGGAGGACCTGCTCCCCTTCAGCAGCGAGGAACTCATCCGGGCCGTGGCCGCCGCGGCCACGGCGATCGTCAGTGCGATCGGCCATGAGGCGGACCGTCCCATCCTTGACGACGTCGCCGACCTGCGCGCCTCGACGCCCACCGATGCGGCGAAACGGATTGTGCCCGACGTCGTGGAGGAACTGGCGCGGGTCCGGCAGGCCCGGGAGCAACTGCGCCGCGGCGTCACCCGCCTGGTCGAGCGGGAGACGGACCGGCTGGCCTCGCTTCGCTCCCGACCGGTGCTGGCAGCCCCGGAGGGCATGGTCACCGCCCGGCACGACGACGTCGAACGGCTCAAGGGCCGCTCCCATGCGGCCATCAACACCGCCGTCGTGCGGGCCGCCGACCAGCTGGTCCACCTTAAGGCCCAGGTGCGCGCCCTCTCGCCGCAGAAAACGCTGGACCGCGGCTACGCCGTCGTCCAGCTCGACGATGGCAGCACCGCCCCGGGAACCCGCCACGAAGTGGTGCGACACCCGGACCAAGCACCCGCCGGCACTCCCCTGGCCGTGCGGGTGGCCGGCGGCAGGTTTAAGGCCCAGTCCACCGGCGGCCAGGAGCCCGCCGAGGACTGACCGGCCCATTTCCAAGAACCCAGGCAATCCAGACTTCCCGGACCCCGCGACGGGACCCCGACACGCGGTAGGCACCGGACCCACGCAAGGAGCATCAGCATGGCAGCAGAAAACGCAGCAACCCCGACCCCGAACACCGACATCGACGGCCTCAGCTACGAGGAGGCCCGCGAACAACTCGTGGGCGTGGTGGGCAGGCTTGAGGCCGGCGGCGCCAGTCTCGAGGAATCCCTCGCACTGTGGGAGCGCGGGGAGGCCCTCGCGAAGCGGTGCGAGCAGTGGCTCGAGGGCGCCCGCAAGCGTCTCGCCGCGGCCCGGGACCAGGCCGGCCAGGAAAGCTGACCTACGGCCGGCCGGCTAGGAGCGCCGCACCAGCTCGCGCTCCATGTCGACGTCGATCTCCGGGACCGGCCACTCGAGCGCCAGTCCTTCCAGCGCGTCCAGCAGCAGCTGCTGTACAGCGATCCGGGCATACCACTTCTTGTTGGCAGGGACCACGTGCCAGGGCGCAAGCTCGGAGCTGGTCCGCTCAAAGGCGGCCTGGTAGGCGTCCATGTAGTCGTCCCAGAAGGCCCGTTCCTTGAGGTCGTTGCCGCTGTACTTCCACATTTTCGAGGGGTCTTCCAGCCGTGCGAGCAGCCGTTCCTGCTGCTCGTCGCGGCTGATGTGCAACATGACCTTGACGATCTTCGTCCCGGCGGCCGTCTGCCGGGCCTCGAACTCGTTGATGGCCCGGTAGCGGCGCTCCAGTTCCTCTGCGTCCGCCCAGCGGTGCACCCGGTGGATCAGGACGTCCTCATAGTGGGAACGGTCGAACACGCCCACCATGCCGGCCGCTGGTACTTCCTTCTCGATCCGCCAGAGGAAGTCGTAGGACTGTTCCTCCGGGGTGGGCGCCTTGAACGACTTGAGCTGCACGCCCTGCGGATTCATCTGGCCCATGACGTGGTTGACGATGCCGCCCTTGCCCGCGGTGTCCATGGCCTGCAGGACCAGCAGGACGCGCTTCTTTCCGCCGGTCCTGGACTCCGCAAAGAGCTGCTCCTGCAGCTGCGTGAGCTTGCCGTCGAGCTCGCTAAGCAGGGTCTCTCCGGCGGCTTTGTCCCCGGCGTAGCCCGGTGTGGAACCCGGGTCAAGGTCGCGGAGGCTGAACTTCTTGCCTGCCCTCAGGGTCTCGGAGGGATGTTTGTCGAAGTCCACGACATCTGCCATCAAAGCCTCTTTCCGGTTCGGGCAGCCCGCCGGCCGGACGTTCGGCGAGCGGCGCTGCTGTCCCGAATCCTAGTTGCCCTGGTACCGGCTCAGGAAGTCCGCCATGCGGTTGATCGCTTCCTCGAGGTCCTTGACGTTCGGCAGGGTCACCATTCGGAAGTGGTCCGGCCGGACCCAATTGAAGGCGCGGCCGTGGGAGACGAGGATCTTCTGCTGGCGCAGCAGGTCCAGGACGAACTTCTCGTCGTCGCGGATGTGGTAGACCTCGGGGTCCAGGCGCGGGAACAGGTACATCGCCCCGCGGGCCTGCTGCGTGCTGACGCCCGGGATGGCGTTGAGCATGTCGTAGGCCTTGTTCCGCTGCTCCAGCAGACGGCCGCCGGGCAGGATCAGGTCGTTGATGCTCTGGTATCCGCCGAGTGCCGTCTGGATCGCATGCTGCGCCGGCACGTTAGCGCACAGCCGCATGTTGGCGAGCAGGTTGATGCCTTCAAGGTAGTCCGCGGCGTCCTTCTTCGGACCCGAGATGGCCATCCAGCCGGCCCGGTAGCCGCAGACGCGGTAGGCCTTGGACAGCCCGCTGAAGGTCAGGCAGAGCACGTCGTCGCCGGTGAGGCTGGCCATGTTCACGTGGACGGCGTCCTCGTAGAGGATCTTCTCGTAGATCTCGTCGGCGAACAGCACGAGGCCGTGCTTTTCGGCCAGGGCCACGATCTTCTTGAGCGTTTCCTCCGGGTAGACAGCGCCGGTGGGGTTGTTGGGGTTGATCACCACGATGCCCTTGGTGCGCGGCGTGATCTTCGCTTCGAGGTCGTCCAGGTCCGGCTGCCAGCCGGATTCCTCGTCGCAGAGGTAATGCACAGGCTTCCCGCTGGCCAGGGCCACCGACGCCGTCCAGAGCGGATAGTCCGGGGTGGGAATGAGGACCTCGTCGCCGTCGTCCAGCAGGGCCATCAGCGACATGGTGATGAGCTCGCTGACTCCGTTGCCCAGGTAGATGTCGTCGACGTGGATGTTCTGGATGCCGCGGGTCTGGTAGTACTGCGAGACGGCGGTGCGGGCGGAGAAAATGCCTCGGGAATCGCTGTAGCCCTGGGCGTGCGGCAGGTGGCGGATCATGTCCACCAGGATCGCGTCCGGCGCTTCAAACCCGAACGGGGCCGGGTTTCCGATGTTCAGTTTGAGGATGCGGTGACCCTCTGCCTCCATCTGCTGGGCGGCCTGAAGAATCGGTCCACGGATGTCGTAGAGGACATTATGAAGCTTGGTGGACTGCTTGAATTCTGCCATTCATCAAATATGCCATATGGCGGATGTACTTCCCCTGAGACTTGTCTCACAGCGGAAGTCCGCGTCACACGGGCTCCCCGGGGCCGCCTGGCACCGAGCGGCGCAACGACGGCGGCGTAGCGACGGCGGCCGCCGGGTCCGGGGGTGCCGGATCCGGCGGCCGCCGTCGAGCGCTCAAAAGCTCCGGTCTACTTGACCAGGCCCTTGTCCTTGAGCCACGCTGCCGCGGCGTCCTTCGGGTTCTGCTTCTCGCTGCCGCCGACCGCCCGGTTGAGGTTGATCAGGTCCTCAGTGGTGAGCAGCTTGGAGACGGCGTTGAGCGCCTCCTTCGCCTTGTCGGTCATCTTGGCCTTGTTGTACAGCGGCAGGACCTGCTGGGCGATGAAGTTGTTCTTCGGGTCCTCCAGCACCACCAGGTCGTTGTCCGCGATGGCCGGGGTGGTGGTGTAGATGTCGGCCACCTGGACCTGGTCCGAAAGCAGGGCCTTGACCGTGACGGGGCCGCCGCCGTCGCTGAAGGGTTCCAGCTTCTTGGGCTCGCAGTTGTAGTTCTTCTTCAGGCCGGGCAGCCCGTAGGCGCGCTCGGCGAACGTTGCGGGGGCGCCGACCACGATCTCGTTGCAGACCTTGGCCAGGTCCTCGATGGACTTCAGCTTGTACTTCTCGGCGGTGGCCTTGGTGACCACCATGGCATCCTTGTCCTCGGCCTTGGCGGCGTCCAGCACGGCCAGGCCGTCGGGAAGCTTGCCCGGCAGTGCCTTGGCAATGTCGTCGGCGGAGATCTCGGTGGCGTCCTTGTTGACGTGCAGCAGCAGGTTTCCGCTGTAGTCCGGGATCACGTCCACGGAGCCGTCCTGCACGGCCTTGAAGTAGACCTCGCGGGAACCGATGTTCGGCTTGGTGGTGGCGGTGACGCCGGCGGCGTTGAGTGCCCCGGCGTAGAGCTCCGCGATGATCTGGCTCTCGGTGAAGTCGGCCGAACCGATCACGAGGGCGCCGCCGGCTCCCCCGGAGGAACCGCCGCTCGCGGGTGCCGAGGACAGCGGGTTGGACGAGCCTCCGCAGGCGGACAGGGCCAGGGCCAGGCCGACGCCGGCGGCGAGGCCGCCGAATGCGCGCCTGCCGAGGGCTCGTTGGCGGTTTTCTTTCATGACGTACCTCCTTGGACAACAGTCTCCGCCGGTGCGGGGTCTGTGAGATCAACCGCGGCCTGCTGGCTCCGGTTTGGCTTGTTGGCGGCCCCACGGGACAGGAAGAGCCGCTGGAATAGGACGAGGACAAGGTCGACGGCGATGGCGAGTCCCGCGATGAGCAGCGAGCCGCCGAGCATCTGCGGGAAGTCGGAGAGCACCAGGCCGTCGAAGAGGTAGCGGCCCAGGCCGCCCAGGTTGATGTACGCGACCACCGAGACCGTGGCGATCACCTGGAGGACTCCGGTGCGGAACCCGCCGAACATCACCGGAAGCGCGTTGGGGAACTCGGCCCGGAAGAGCACCTGGAGTTCGGTCATGCCCATGGCCCGGGCGGCGTCCACGACGTTCCGGTCCACGCTGGAGATTCCCGCGTAGGTCCCGGCCAGCAACGGCGGCACGGTCAGGATCACCAGCGCCCAGACCGGAGGCATCAGCCCGATCCCGGCCAGCAGGACGAAGAGCGTCAGCAGGCCCAGGGTCGGCAGGGCGCGCAGGGCCCCGGCGAGGGCCACCACGGCCACCCGGCCGCGGCCGGTGTGGCCGACGTAGAGGCCGATCGGGACGGCGATGGCGGTCGCAATCAGCATCACGAGGCCGGTGTACTGCAGGTGCTCGGCCAGGCGAACCGGAATGCCGGTGCTGCCGGACCAGTTGTCCGGGTCGGCGAGCCACGCGGCGGTGTCGGTGATGACGTTGCTCATGCGGACGCCCCAGCCGTGGAATCGGACAGCCGCCGGGCCGCGGCCGGCTCCCCGGGCTTCCCGGTTTTCCCGGCGCCTGCCCGGGTCCACGGGGTCAGGAGGCGTTCGAGCAGGACCAAAACGGAGTCCATCAGCAATGCCAGCACCAGGATCGCAATGATGCCCACCATCACCTCGGTGACGAAGTCGCGCTGCAGCCCGGAGGTGAAGAGCATGCCCAGGTTGCCGATGCCCAGCAGGGCGGCGACGCTGACCAGGGAGATGTTGCTGACCGAGACCACGCGGAGCCCGGCGAACAGCACCGGCAGGGACAGCGGCAGGTCGATCTGCAGGAACCGTGCCAGGGGTTTGAAGCCCATGGCGACGGCGGCCTGCTGCAGGTCCTCGTCCACGGAGTCAAACGCGTCCAGGGCGGCCCGGACCAGGAGCGCGACGGCGTAGATGGTCAGGGCCACCACGACGTTGACCGGGTCCAGGATCCTGGTCCCCAGCACGGTCGGCAGGATGATGAAGAGAGCCAGCGACGGGATGGTGTAAAGCAGCGAGGACGCGGTCAGGACCACGGTGCGCAGGGTCCGGTTCTGCCTGGCAAGCTGGGCCAGCGGGATCGAAATCAGCAGGCCGAAGAGCATCGGCAGGATCGCCAGGACGAGGTGCTGGCCGGCGAGGCTGAAGACCTGCCCGCTGTTGGCCAGGAACCATTGCATCAGCGCACGCCCTGCCGGACCCGGCGGTCCGCTTCGATCACGGCGAGCACTTCTTCCGCCGTGATCACACCGGCCACCCGGCCGTCGGCGTCGACAGCGACGCCGAGTCCGGACGGCGAGGACAGGGCCGCGTCCAGCGCGCGGCGCAGGGTCTCGCCCTTGTGGAAGAGGGAACCTCCCGGGACGGTCGCCGCTCCGGCGCCCGGCGCGCTCCAGCCCAGCGGCCGGTTGTCGGCGTCGACCACGAGCTGCCACTCGCCCGCTCCGGGGCCGCCGTCACGGCCGAGGGCGTCGGCGCGGACGGTGTCGACCGGGTGGATCGTGACGCCGTCGGAGGGGCTGAAGGCGAGGTGCCGGAAGCCTCGGTCGCGGCCCACGAAGGACGCGACGAAGTCGTTCGCCGGGGCCCGCAGGATCTCTTCCGGCGTCGCGTACTGCGCCAGCTTGCCGCCGCCGGCGAAGACGGCCACTTTGTCCCCGAGCACCGTGGCCTCGTCGATGTCGTGGGTGACGAACACGATGGTTTTGGCCAGGTCGCGCTGCAGGCGGAGCAGTTCCTTCTGCAGTTCATCGCGCACCACGGGATCCACCGCGCTGAAAGGTTCGTCCATGAGCAGCACGGGCGGATCTGCGGCGAGGGCGCGGGCCACTCCCACGCGCTGTTGCTGGCCGCCCGAAAGCTGTGAGGGGTAGCGGCGGCCGAGGCCGGAGGCGAGGCCGACGACGTCGAGCAGCTCCTCCGCGCGCTTGCGGGATGCCGCCTTGGACACGCCGTTGAGCCGCGGGACGGTGGCGATGTTGTCCAGCACGGACCGGTGCGGCATCAGCCCGGAGGACTGCATGACGTAGCCCATGGAACGGCGCAGCTGCGCGGCGGGCACGGAGGTGACGTCCTGCCCGTTGACGGTGATGGTGCCCGAGGTCGGCTCGACCATGCGGTTGATCATCCGCAGCGAGGTGGTCTTGCCGCAGCCCGAGGGGCCGACGAAGACCGTGATGGCGCCCTTGTCGATAGACATGCTCAGATCGTCGACGGCGGCCTGGCCGCCCTGGTACTGCTTGGTGACGCTCTGGAACTCGATCATGGCCTCTGCCATTCCGGGCTTACCTAACTGTTGGCGGCAACATGGGACGGTCCAGCCAACTGATCATATGCATGCTGATTTTTGGCTGTAAAGCGGGTATGACCCAGCGTAGCTGCCACCGCCGGCGATGTCGGAGCACAGAATCGAAGAAACGGGCCCGATAACGTCGGCGGCGCCGGGGCTACCGTTGGCATTCGGCGCCGGGCGGGATTTGGATGGGCGCGGGTTCAGGCCCGGTCCCGGACCCCGCGCTGGTCCGGGACCGGCACTGTGTCACGTCGCCCGGCCGCTGCCCTTACCGTGGCCTTTTCCGTTGTCTTTTCCCCTGCGGGGATGGTCGTGGCTGAGCCGCTCGGCCGCCCGCTGGCTCCGGCTGGCCACCACCACCTTCTGATGCCACTCCCGCTGGTACGCCCGTCGGGCGGCGGCGTCGTGGCGCCGGGCCAGGGCCGCCACTTCGCGCTGCATCTTGAGGTAGCTTGCCCAGCGGCGCTCGTCCAGGGCACCCTCCGCGAGCGCGGCCTGCACGGCGCAGCCGGGTTCGCGGCCGTGCGCGCAGTCGGTGAACCGGCACCGGGTGAAGACCTCCTCGAGATCGCCGAACATCTCGTCCATGCCGTCCCCGGCATCGAACAGGCCAAAGCCGCGCACCCCGGGCGTGTCCATCAACACCGAGCCGCCGGGCAGTGGCACCAGCTCCCGGGACGTCGTGGTGTGCCGGCCCTTGCCGTCACCGGCCCGGACCGCACCCGTTTCCTGCGCCTCGAACCCGACGAGGGCATTGATCAGGGTGGACTTCCCGGCGCCCGAGGGGCCCAGCAGCACGATGGTCCCGCCGGGCGGCAGATGAGCCAGCAAGTCATCGAGGCCATCGCCCTGCTCGGCGGAGGTGGTGACCACGTCGACGCCGGCGGCCTGCAGCATGACCTGCCCGACGACGTCGTCCGCCACCTCAGCGAGGTCTGCCTTGGTGATCACCACCAGCGGGGTGGCGCCGGAATCCCAGGCCGCGACGAGTGTCCGTTCGAGCCTGTTGTGCGTGAGCGGACGGTCCACCGGCACCACGACGCCGACGACGTCCATGTTGGCGCCGAGCACCTGCGCTTCGGAGGATGCCTCGAAGGCGCGCTTGCGGCTCAGCTCTGAGCGGCGCGGCAGCACGCCCACGATGGCTGGATCGCCCACCGGGTTGCTGCCGAGCCAGACCCAGTCGCCGGTGGCCGGGATGGGTCCGGTCCGCGGGTAGGGCAGCTGTGCCTGGCCGGCATGGTCCGCGACCAGCACGAGGTTGCGGTCCACCCGGACCACCCGCCCGGCTCTGGTGCCGCCGGGGACGGGATTGGCGGCGAAAAGTTCCGTGACGGCCTCGGTGAAACCGAAACGGGCCGGCCCCTGGAGGCCGGAGTGGTGACTGAACTGAAGATTCAATGGAAACCCTTTGATGGGCCCGGCTGCGCATTGCCCGCTGCGGTCTGGAGAGACCGGTCAGCTGTAAGGGCTAGGAGGTGTGGACTGCCGGGGCAGGAATAATGATGGGGCTTTGGGGTGTGCGCTGCGCGCGCAGTTCCGTTGCTTTCATTGCTTCCACCTCCCCGGCTATCTGGCCCACAGCTGGGCTCATCGGGCGGCCTTCCCGGCCGCGGTTTCTCTAGGGTAACCGCCCGCGCCGCGGCTGGCTAGGGATTTCTCAGGCGAGCTTTCCGTCCAGCGGTCGCTCGCGGTACAGCCGGAGCGCGGCATCGACCAGTGAGACCCGGTTCAGGCCCGCCACCTCGGCCAGCGGGATCCAGGCCGCGTGCGTGGTGCTGCCGCCTACCTCATGCCGCAGTTCCCCGCCGGTGATGCTCGCTTCATAGACCAGCCGCAGGGACTGGAAGTCGCGGTGGCCGCCGTCGAGCCGGCTCTCGGCGGGCCAATGCCCGACGTCGATCCCCAGCATGGCGCCGATCTCAGCGTGGTAGCCGGTCTCCTCGTAGATCTCCCGGCGGCACCCGTCCACGGGGTGCTCGGCGAGATCCAGACCGCCACCCGGCAGGGTCCAGCCCTCCTTGCCGCCCTGCTTCCAGTACGCGAGCAGGAGGCAGTCATCCCGGAGGATCAGTCCGTAGGCAGCCGGGCGGGTATCGAATGGCAGGGTCATTGCTCCAGCGTAACGGCGCAGCGCGGGCCCTGCCGGATCTCCGGGTTCGGCCCTAAAGTTTGAGTGTGACCAACCTCGAAGTCCTTCCGCCCGAAGAAGTCTGCCCCGCCGCCCGCAGCGTGGAGGGGACCGCCAGCGGCCCGTGCCTGCAGTTGTGGCCGGCCAGGGAGGTTCCGCTGGGCGGCGTCCGCGCCATGAACGTCTCGCGGACCCTGCCGCAGCGCGGGCTGCCGACGGTGGGCGCGTGGTGCTTCCTGGACAGCTTCGGACCGGACCGGGTGGCCATGTCCGTGCTGCCGCACCCGCACACGGGGTTGCAGACTGTCACCTGGCCGCTGGCCGGCAACATCCGGCACCGGGACAGCGTGGGCAGCGACGTGATCGTCCGCCCGGGCGAACTGAACATCATGACGGCGGGCCGCGGCGTTTCGCACTCCGAATTCGCGGTGCTCCCCGTGAACGGGGTTCCGGGCGGGCCGACACCGGAACTGCCCGTGCAGCGCGGACTGCAGTTGTGGGTCGCGCTGCCGGACTCCGAACGGCACCGCGCACCGGCCTTCGAGCAGCACCGCGAGCTGCCCGTGGTCCGCGGCGACGGCTTCAGTGCAACCGTCATGGTGGGGACCCTGGCGGGCACCACCTCGCCGGCCACGATGTACTCCCCGATCGTTGGCGCCGACATTAGCTGCACCGGAAGCATCAGCCTGCCGCTGCGGCCGGAGTTCGAGCACGCCGTGCTGGTGCTCGACGGCGCCCTGGCCCTGGACGGCCAGGAGGTGCGGCCGGGCCCGCTGGGCTACCTTGGCTCCGGGCGCAGCCGCCTGGACCTGGACGCCGCTCCGGGCACCCGTTTCCTGTTGCTGGGCGGCGAGCCGTTCGAGGAGGAGCTGCTGATGTGGTGGAACTTCGTCGGCCGCAGCCACGAAGAGGTGGAGCAGTCACGGCTGGACTGGGAAGCCCAGGCCGGGCTCTCCGACGACGACGCGTCGCGGGCACGGTTCGGGCTGGTGCGCGGACACGGTCCCGACGCCGGATCCGAAGCCGGCCGCATCCCGGCGCCGCCGTTGCCGGGGGTGCCGCTGCGGCCGCGACGCCGGCAGTGACTCCGTCCTAGGTTCCCCGCTGCGGCTGCCGCTAGCCCTGCTCGGCGACGAGCTGGAGCACCCCGAACACGGGTTCCTGCTGCAGCACCCGGACGTCGGTGATCCCGGCCGCGGCCAGGGCAGCGCGGAACGATTCCTGCAGCCGCGGCACGTTCATGCCGAGCCCGCTGCCCAGGATGACCGGGCCCTCGATGCCGAGCTGCCTCACGGTCTGCTCGGCCATGGCGGCGAGGTCGCGGCCGGCCTGGTCTATCAGCTCCCGGCTCGGCTCATGGCCGGCGTCCGCCGCCTCCACGACGAGCCGGGCGCGCTGGGCCCAGAAGCGGCGTCCGGTCTCGGGTGAGTGGAACAACGCAATGAGTTTGTTCGGGTGGCCCACCCCGCAGGAATCCAGCAGGGCCCTGGTAAGTTCATCCGGTTCCAGCCCCTGGTTCATCCGGCGCAGGCTGTGCCGCACGGCCTCGCGGCCCAGCCAGTAGCCGCTGCCTTCGTCGCCGAGCAGGTAGCCCCAGCCGCCGGCCCGGGCTTCCTGTCCGCGGCTGTTCTTGCCCCACGCGGCCGAGCCGGTACCGGCGATCACGGCGACGCCGGTGCTGGCCCCGCCGGCT
Source organism: Arthrobacter sp. YAF16 (assembly GCF_052113385.1). Taxonomy (NCBI): domain Bacteria; kingdom Bacillati; phylum Actinomycetota; class Actinomycetes; order Micrococcales; family Micrococcaceae; genus Arthrobacter; species Arthrobacter sp. YAF16. Next base: position 704,503 of record NZ_JBFRDC010000001.1, on the reverse strand, counting down.
GCCAGCAGGAGCCGTGAGTCGTGCACGACGGTGATCTTGGCGCCGGGCACGTGCGGGGCGATCAGCGCGGCGAGCGCCGCGGCGTCGTCGTCGGTGTCGATCCCGCCGGCTCCGGCGTAGACCTGGGCGACGTCACCGCCGCCAATCCGGGCGAAGAGCTCCGCGAGGTTCCGGGCGGCTTCCTCGGGAGTGACGTTCTGGACGTTCGCGCTGCCCACGGACTCGTCGGCCACGGGCTTGCCGGCCTCGAACCGGACCCCGCGGGTCTTGGTGCCGCCGATGTCGAGTCCGATCACGGCGCCGGATGTAGTGGCATGCGCGGCGGCGGAAACGGCGTCCGGCGGTGTGGGGATGTCAGAATGAGTCACCGGAACAGCCTACTGAATCACCGACAGGAGCGAGCAATGTCCCGCGATATCTTCGGTACCCGCATTATCGCCGCGCCGATGGCCGGCGGGACTTCAACTCCGGCCTTCGTCACGGCCGTGCACGAGGCCGGCGGTCTGGGCTTCCTGGCCGCCGGCTATAAGAGCGTTGCTGCAATGCTGGCGGACATCCGCGCCGTCCGCGAGTCCGGTGCGCGGTTCGGCATGAATGTCTTCGTCCCGGACCCGGCCCAGCTGGCGCCCTCCGCGGCCACCGTGGCCGAGCTCGAGGCATACCGGCTGCAGCTGCGCGCAGACGCCCTGCGCTACGGTGTGGAGCTCCCGACTTTGCGGCTCGATGACGACGACGCGTGGCAGGCCAAAGTCGAGGCCCTGCTGGCGGATCCGGTGGAGCTGGTCAGTTTCACCTTCGGCCTCCCCGGCGCGGACGTGGTCCACGCCCTGCAGCGGGCGGGGTCGGCGGTACTGGCCACGGTCACCACCGCGGCCGAGGCCCGGCAGGCGGCCGAACAGGGCGTGGATGCCCTGGTGGTGCAGCATGCGTGCGCCGGGGGCCACAGCGCGGCGTTCCTGCCCGTGTCAGTCGATCCGGGTTCAGCCGTGCCGGGTTCAGCCGCGCCGGCCACGACGGCGGAGCTGATTGCGGCGGTGCGCTCCGCCGTCGCGCTCCCCCTCGTCGCGGCCGGCGGGATCATGGACGCCGCCGGCGTGGACCGGGTGCTGGCCGCGGGCGCACAGGCAGCCCAGCTGGGCACGGCCTTGCTGCGCACGGAGGAGAGCGGCGCCCGGCAGTTGCACAAGGACGCCCTGTCCAGCCCGCACTTCACCCGGACGGCCCTGACCAGGGCTTTCACCGGACGGCCGGCCCGGGCGCTGGTCAACGAGTTCGTCCGGGACCACCCGGACGCGCCGGAGGCCTACCCGGCGGTGCACCACCTCACTGCCCCGCTGCGCGCGGCCGCCGCCGCCGTCGGGGATGCGGAGCGGCTGAACCTCTGGGCCGGAACCGGCTGGCAGCAGGCGCGCGCCGCCTCCGTCGCGGACGTCCTGCCGGGCCTGTTGGGCTGAGCGGCGCGGGCGGCCTGCCCGCTCGCGGCGTCGCTGCGGACTCGCCGTGTGGAGACGTCGAGCCCGGACGGAACCCGCGAGCGAAGAACGGCGACGACGGTGCGTGCGCGGGTTCCGTCCGGCTCAGGTGCCCGAGCGTCCGCGGACAAAGCCGGCCAGGAGCGCCGGGCCCTCGCTAAGCACCAGCTCGCGGAACAGCCGCACCGGGTCCGGCTCGGCGTCCGCTCCCCCGCGCCGTTCCCGCCAGGCCAGGCCGATCTCCCGGAACGCCAGGCCGGAGTCGAGCGCCAGTTCCACCCAGCCCAGGTCGCCGGACTGCCCCGGGGTGTGGCGTCCGGGGGCCAGTCCGCCGGGCGGCAGGATGCTTACACCCAGCCCCGCCGAGACGAGCCCCCTGGCCGTGTGGGAGTCCTGGCTTTCGAAGGCGATGCGGGGCCTGAATCCGGCTTCCCGGAACAGTGCGTCCGTCAGCGAGCGCATGCCGTAGCCGGGGCCCATCGCCACGAACGGGTCCTGACGGATCTCCGCGAGGCGGGCACGACGACGCCGGGCGAGCGGGTGCCGGTGGTGGACCACCAGCCGCAGCGGTTCCCGGTACAGGGCAGCCGAGGAGATCAGCCGGCTCGGCGCCGCGATCGGGGCAGTGAGTGCCAGGTCCGCGTCCCCGGCGGCCAGTTCGGCCAGGCAGCCGTCCCGCGCACCCTGGCTGAGGTCGAAGGCCGGCTGCGGATGCCGGCTGCGGAAGGCACTGATCATCAGCGGCAGCATCGCCTCGCCGAAGGTGTGCTGGAACGAGACCGCGATCCGGCCGCGCACCACCTCCGACTCGTGCCGGACCAGGTCCAGCCCGGCTTGGAATTCGCCCAGTGCGGCCTCAATGTGCGGGAGGAGCGCCTTGGCCGCGGGGGTCAGCCGCACGCCGCGTCCGTCCCGGATCAGCAGTTCCGTCCCGATGATGCCGCTGGCCCGCGCAATTCCACGGCTCACCGTTGACTGGGGCAGTCCCAGCACCTCGGCCGTGGCGGTGATGTGCTGGGTCCGCCCCAGCTCGGCCAGCAGGGGCAGCAGCGGCAGCAGCTGGACGAGCTGCTTGTGCTCAACGTCCATGGCCAACCCTCTCAATCGTTCCGTATTTGCCATGAATACTATGAGAAACATGCATTGGAAGCATGTCTTTCCGGGACCTATTCTGGGGACATGCCCCGCCTACCCCTCCGCAATCCCGCAACCGAGCCCGATACCGCAGCTGATGCGGGCACCGCGGCGGACGGCAGCCCCGCAGCCGGCGGCGGGGTAACCGCGTGGGCGGGCCATCCCAAAGGCTCGGCGGCTTACCGCCGGATCCTCGCCGGCCTGGCCTTCGCCGGCGTCGCGACCTTCGCCCAGCTCTATTCAACCCAGGCCGTGCTGCCGATCATCGCCGCCGATTTGCAGGTGACGGCCGCCGAGGCGGCCCTGACCATCTCCCTGGCCACCGTTGGCCTGGCCGCGACGGTCCTGCCGTGGTCCTTTTTGGCCGACCGGATCGGCCGGGTGCGTGCCATGGCCTGGGGCATCTCCGCGGCCACCGTCCTGGGGCTGCTGGCCCCGCTGGCACCCAGCTTCCAAGTCCTGCTGGGCCTGCGGATGCTCGAGGGCATGGCACTGGGCGGCATCCCGGCCATCGCCATCGCCTACCTGAACGAGGAAGTGAACAAGGCCCACGCCGCCCTGGCGGCCGGTACCTACGTCGCAGGCACCACCCTCGGCGGGCTGGCGGGCAGGCTCGTGGCCGGTCCGGTGGGCGAGCTGTGGGGCTGGCGGGCCGCAGCACTGGCCGTGTCCGTGATGGCGACGTCCGCCGCCGTCCTGTTCCTGGTGCTGGTGCCGCCGGCACGGAATTTCACCGCCGCGGCCGCCAGCGGCTTCCGCGGCGCCCTCGCAACCCTCGCCGGCCACGGCCGGAACCCGCGGCTGCTGGCCATCTACGTCCAGGCGTTCCTGCTGATGGGCGGCTTTGTTGCGGTCTACAACTACCTCGGTTTCCGGCTGTCCGGCGAACCTTTCAGCCTGCCGGCCACCCTGATCAGCCTGATCTTCCTGGCCTATCTCTCCGGCACCGTCTCCGCCCGCTGGGCCGCCGGGCTGACGCTGCGCTTCGGTCGGCGCAGCGTGCTGGTGGCGGGCACGGTCCTTATGGTCGCCGGGCTCGCACTGACCCTGACCGAGCTCCTGGTCCTGATCCTGGCCGGGCTGTTGCTGTTCACCGGCGGCTTCTTCGCGGCCCACAGCATCGGCTCCGGCTGGACCGGGGTGATCGCGAGCACGGGCCGCGCGCAGGCAGCCTCGCTCTACAACCTCGCCTACTACCTGGGATCCAGCGTCATCGGCTGGGCCGGCGGCCTGCTGTTCCAGTCGTTGGGCTGGACCGCCCTCGCCCTCGCCGTGATGGGCCTGGCCTGCACGACGGCGGTGATCACCGCCGTCGTGCATCCCGCCGGCGCGGGCGGCGCCGTCGCCGCGAGCGCATCCCCAGGGCGGAGCGCGGCGCGCTAGCGGGTCGCCTCGAGGGCCTGCACAAGATCGGCGACAATGTCCGCCGGGTCCTCCAGCCCCACGGAAACCCGGAGCAGGCTGGCGTGCGGCTTGGCCTCCGCGGCGACCGGCCGGTGGGTCAGGCCCGCGGGGTGCTGGATCAGGGTGTCAATGCCGCCCAGCGAGACGGCGTGCGTGATCATGCTGACGGCTGCCGGAATGCGCTCGGCATGTTCGGCACTGGCCAGCTCGAACGCCAGCAGCGAGCCCGGGCCTGCCATCTGGGTGCCGACCAGGCCGCGCGGATCGCACTCCGGCAGGCCCGGATAGAACACCCGCCGGATCAGCCCGTGCTCCGCCAGGGCGGCCGCGACCTTCTCGGCGCTGGCCTGCTGCGCCCGCACCCGGACCGGCAGGGTCGCCAGGCCCCGGTGCAGCAGGTACGCCGGCCATGGCGTGAGGATGCCGCCGGTGATGGCCCGGATCTGCCGGAGCCGGACGGCCCATTCCGGGGAAACGGCGACGACGCCGCCCATGGCGTCGCCGTGGCCGCCGAAGAACTTAGTGGCGCTGTGCAGCACCATGGCCGCACCGTGCCGGTACGGCTGCTGCAGGACGGGAGTGGCGAAGGTGTTGTCCACCAGCAGCGGCACGCCGTCCGCCGCAGCCGCCGCGGCGGCGATGTCGACGAGCTCCAGGCTCGGGTTCGCCGGCGTCTCCAGGATGACGAGCCCGGTGTCGGGGCGCAGTGCCGCGCCGATGCCGTCGGGCGTGGTGAAAGTGACCTCGGTGCCCAGCACCCCGGAGGCCAGCAGGTGGTCGCTGCCTCCGTAGAGCGGCCGGACCGCCACCACATGCTTCTTCCCGGTGGCGACGACGGCGAGCAGCACCGCGCTCAACGCGGCCATGCCGGTGGCGAAGGCGACGGCTTCTTCAGTGGCCTCAAGCAGGGCGACGCCGTCTTCGAAGCGGGCGACGGTCGGGTTCCAGAGCCGCTGGTAGACCGTGCTATGCCCGTCCAGGTGCGGGCCGCCGGTGGCCATCTGTTCGTAGGCGAGGCCGCCGTCGTGGACGGAGGGCAGCGGCGCCGTGGTGGACAGGTCGATCGGGACGGCGTGGACGCCGAGTTCCGTGAGGCCGTTCCGGCCGGCGTGGACCGCCAGCGAGTCTTGAGAAAGCACCGTTACTCCTTATGAATATTCACCATTGAATGCGGTAAGTATCTGGCAATAATTCGGCGTTTTACAGGGGTTCTGAATGGAACTGTCAGATAGTGGCGTTTATGATGAACTCACAACACATCAAGGAGGATCCGTGAGCAGCACCACGAAGAATGTTCGGCCGGGAGCCGGAGCCGGCGAACCCCTGGACGCCATTGACGAGCGCCTGCTCGCCGCCCTGGTCGCGGATGCCCGGATTTCCAACAAGCAGCTGGCCGAACTGGTGGGGATCGCACCGTCCACGGCACTGATGCGCACCCGGGCCCTGTCCGAGCGCGGGATCATCCAGGGTTTTGAGGCCAAGCTCAGCCTTGCCGCGGTGGGCCGCTCGGTGCAGGCGCTGATTGCCGTCCGGTTGCGCGCCCACGACCGCGAACAGATCGACCGTTTCACGGCCCGGGTCCCCAAGCTGCCCGCCGTGCTGTCCACGTTCCACACCTCGGGTTCGGTGGACTACCTGCTGCATATCGCCGTCGCCACCACGGAGGACCTGCGCGACTGGGTGCTGGACAACCTGGCCACCGACCCCGTCGTGGGCCACACCGAGACCACCCTGGTGTTCGACCACATCCAAGGCAACCACGGGCCGCTGCCGGACTAGGGGTTTCCGCCCGGCTGCGGGCTCAGGCCCGCTGCCGGAGGGCGCTGCGCAGCGTGACGGCCGCCAGACCGAGGGCAACGAGCGCGCACAGCACCACAAAACCGGCCACGGCAGCCTGCAGGCCGAAGTATCCGGCCGCCAGCCCCAGCCCGATCACCGGGAAGGCGCTGCCGAGGTAGGTGATCACGTAGACGGTGCTGATGATCTGGGCGTGGCGCGACGCCTCCACCTTGCCGGCCACATCGTTGAAGACCGTCCGGAACGAGACGCCCTGGCCCAGGCCGGCGGTGATGCTGGCGGCAATCAGCAGCCACGGGCTGCTCCACGCCGCGGCTGCCGCGATCAGCAGCACGGAACCGGCGAGCAGGGACAGGCCTACGGGCACCACGAAGCGCCCGCGTACGGCCAGCAGCTGGCTCAGCGCCGACGCCGCCAGGGTCAGTCCCGCGAGCAGACCGATCAGCGGCCGTGAGTCCGCGTGGACAATCTGCGCGAAATAGCCTGGAGCCAGCGAGAGGCAGAATCCGAAGACGGCAAAACTGAGGAACCCTACCGCCGAGGCCAGCCAGAACGCGCCCCGCGCCTCCCTCGACACGGAGGGGCGCCGGGGTGCGAGGACCTTCAGCGGCTGGGGACCCGCGACCGAGGTGATGGCGGGCCTGGCCTTGAGCAGATAGAGCGGCACCAGCAGGGCGGCCAGGACTACGGAGTGCAGGTAATAGGGCGTGGACGTCGGCCCGGGAAGCACGGAAAGCACCCCGCCAATGGCCGGCCCCGCCGCCACCCCGCCGGCGGAGGCCAGCAGCGTAAACCGCGAGGCCCACTCGGGCCGGCTGGGCAGCAGCTCGCGCAGGGCCGCGGAACTGGCACCGGTGGCCAGGGCAACCGCGGCGCCCTGCAGCGCCCGGCCGGCGGACAGCGCCAGCAGGCTGTTGGCGGTGGCGAAGACGAAGCCCCCCGCGAGGCCTACCAGCACGGCCAGGACCAGGGCAGCGCGCCGGCCGATGTGATCCGACCAGTGTCCGGCGAGGATGAGGGTGGCCACGAGCGCCAGGACGTAGGCGGAGAAGGCAACCGTGACGTCCAGGGCCGTGATGCCAAGTTTGGCCTGCAGCAGGGGGTACAGCGGTGTCGCCAGGTTGGCGCCGACCAGCAGCGTGAAAATCACGACGCCGGCCATCACCAGCCGTGCGGTGACGGAAGCGTCCCAGCCCCAGCGTTCTGCCGTGGCCGGGCGCATGCGAAGTTCGCTGAAGACGGTCATAGCGGTGCCCCTGCTGCATCGAAGCGGGCCGCACGCGTTCCCTGTGGGGAGGCGCCGGCCCGGTGAAGATTGATATCTACAGAATGCGGCACGAATGACTGTTCCAGCCAAGTTCTGTGCCAAAATTGATCAAAACCGTCAATCACGGACCACAAGTATGAACCGGAGTGATGATTTGAACAGTCTGGACCCCACCGATCTGAAGATTCTGCTCGAACTTATCAAGGACCCGCGGATCCAGATCGGCGAACTCAGCGACGCCCTCGGGATCGCGCGGAACACCGCGCAGTCCCGGGTCCGGCGGATGCTGCGCTCCGGTCTGCTGCACGACGGCGGCCGGGAAATCGACCTGGAGGCGGTGGGGTACGACGTCGTCGCCTTCGTCACGATCGAGGTCAACCACCGCGAACTCGACGGCGTGGTGGGCGCCCTGCGCCTGATCCCCCAGGTCCTGGAGGTCCACGAGATTTCCGGCCGCGGCGATGTCTGGTGCCGGGTGGTGGCGACCGACACGCACAACCTCCAGGCGGCGCTGCGGTCCATCCTGAGGATCAAGGGCGTCATCCGGACCGAGACCGTGCTGGCCCTGCACACCCACATCCCGTACCGGACCGAGCCGCTCATCAGCCGGCTTGCCCAGGGCAGCGCCCTTGCCCCCGGCCGGTCGGCCTCGCGCCGGGCCGGTGCCGCGGATCCACAGCTAAAGACTGGATAATGTCCCCGTGACTATCATTGACAACGCCGTCTACGTTGACGGCGTCCGGCGTGCCGAGCCGCGCAACCTGGAACAGACTTTTGAGACCCTGACCGAACACGGCGGCATGGCCTGGATCGGCCTGTACCGGCCGACGGAAGAGGAAATGGCCGCCGTCGCCGAGGAGTTCGGCCTGCATGGTCTGGCGGTGGAAGACGCGATCTCCGCGCACCAGCGCCCCAAGCTGGAACGCTACGATGACAACCTCTTCACCGTACTCCGGCCGGCCCGGTACCTCGACGAGACCGAGACCGTGGAGTTCGGTGAGCTGCACGTATTCACCGGCCGGAACTTCGTGGTGACCGTCCGGCACGCCGAGACGGCGGTCGTGGGCCAGGTCCGGCGCCGGCTGGAGCGGCGCCCGGACCTGCTCTGCCACGGCCCCGAGGCGGTTCTCTACGCCCTGATGGACCAGGTGGTGGATGATTACGTCCCAGTGGTGGCCGGGCTGGAGAACGACATCGACGAGATCGAGGACCAGCTCTTCAGCGGGGATCCGCTGGTTTCCCGGCGCATCTACGAGCTCGCCCGGGAGGTCATCCATTTCCAGCGGGCCATCCACCCGTTGCCGGCCATGATGCAGCAGCTCCGGCGGGGCTTCGAGAAGTACCAGGTGGACACGGAACTGCAGCACAGCCTCCGCGACGTCGAGGACCACGTGGAGCGGCTGATTTCCCGCGCCGATTCCTTCCGCGACCTGCTGCAGAACGCGCTCACCCTGGACGGCACGCTGACGGCGAACCGCCAGAACGAAGCCAGTGCGGAACAAAACGAGCAGGTCAAAAAGATCTCTTCCTGGGCCGCCATCTTCTTCGCACCGTCCTTTGTCGCCGGTGTGTACGGCATGAACTTCGAACGGATGCCGGAGCTGCATTGGACCTTCGGCTACCCGATGGCGCTCGTCATGATGGCGGGCACGGCAACGCTCATGTACGCCATTTTCAAACGCAAGGGCTGGCTCTAGCCGGCGCGGCGCCAATGTCCTGTCGACGCGTATACGGGCTGACGCGAGGGGCATACCCGCCGCGCCAGCCTTTTTGCGCGTCATGGAATCATTTACGCGTCGGGCCAGCCTCCTGAGCGGCGCTGGCGTGCCTGGGCCACAAGGCGGATGAACGCGAGGACGAAGCAGCTCTCGATCACGGCCATCAGCCCGAGCCACAGCCACTGCCCGTGGCCGATGAAGTAGATCGTCCCGAGAAGGACCAGCACGCTGCCGAGGACAAGGGCATAGACGGCGAAGCCGAAGGCCACGCGTGCGCTGCGCACCCCGGTGCGGAAGCCGAAGCCGTAGGGCTCACCGCCCGGGTAGCCGCCCACGCGGTCCTCCGCGGCCGGCTTGAGCCGGTCGAACTCCTCCCACGGGTCACGGTCCTGTTCCCGTCGCTGCTCGGGCATAACCCCATTATCCCGCGACGGCGGCGCGCCGGCGGCACCGGGCGGCAGCACCGGCAGGCTTGACCGCTTAGGCGGCCCGCTGGCCGACTTCGCCGGGCGCGGCTCCGGCTGCTCCGAAGATGAGCTGGCGGGTGGCGATCTTCTCGGTGAAGAACCGGTCATGGCTGACTACCACGACGGCGCCGGGGAAGTGCAGCAGCGCCCGCTCCATCACCTGGGTGCTGGAGAGGTCCAAGTGGTTGGTGGGTTCGTCAAGCAGCAGCACCGAGGCGCCGGAGAGCAAGCACTGCGCCATGGCCACGCGTGCCTTTTGGCCGCCGGAGAGGTTCCCGATCTTCTGCTTGAGGTCTGCTTCGGAGAACTGGAACATCGCCAGGAACCGGTTGACGGACTTCTTCGTGGCGCTGAAGGCCAGGCTGTCCGGCAGCGCGTTGACGGCGTGCGAGACGGTGTCGCCGTCGTCGAGTTCTTCCAGCATACGGTTGTACGAAACGAAGCCGGGGCCCTTCGCCCACGCCACCGCGCCGGCGTCGGCGGCCTCCTCGCCGGTCAGGACCTTCAGCAGGGTGGACTTTCCGCTGCCGTTGGCACCCAGCACGGCAATCCGGTTGCCCCTGCGGATTTCGAAGCTCAAATCATCGAACAACACTTTCTCGCCGTAGGATTTGCCCAGCCCCTCCACCCGGCACAGCACGTCCTTCACGTGCAGCCCGCCGTAGATCTCGGTGACAATCTGGTCCACCGGCCGGGGCGTCCGGGATTTCTTGATCTTGGCGAGCTGGTTGCCCAGGCCGCGGCCGGCGGCCTTGGCGGCTTCACGGCGGTCGGCGATCCCTTCGGCCTCGAACGCGAGCAGCTCGGACTCGTGCACGAACTGCTGCTCGAGGGTCTTGAGCCGGAACTGCTTCTGGATCACGTATTCGCCGAAGTTCCCGGGGTATTCGTGCAGGTGGAAGTTCTCCACCTCGATGATGCGGGTCACGACGGCGTCCAGGAACGTCCGATCGTGCGAGACGATGACCGCGGCTCCCTTGAAATCGCGGAACCAGCTTTCCAGCCATTCGACACCGGCGACGTCCAGGAAGTTGGTGGGCTCGTCGAGCAGCAGGACGTCCGGCCCTTCGAGCAGGATCTTCGCCAGCGCGGCACGGTTGCGCCAGCCGCCGGAGAGCGCGTCGATCGCACAATGGCGGTGCGCGTCGTCGAACCCTAGAGTGGTCAGCACCGTATCGATGCGGCGCGGGTAGTCCCAGCCGTCGAGCCGGTCCATGTCCTCGAACAGTCCGGCCTGCCGCCCGATCAGCCGGTCCAGCTCATCTGCCGCGGGATCTTTGGCGATGGCCGCATCAATGGCGGCAAGCTCGGCTTCCACCGCCTTGATCTCGCCGAACAACCCGTCGAGGACTTCGGTGATGGTCGCGTCGCCGTTGAGCTCGGAGAACTGGGAGAAGTACCCCACCCTGGTTCCGAGGTCCACGCTGACCGTGCCGGTGTCCGGAGACACCTGGTCCAGGATCAGCTTCAGGATGGTGGTCTTGCCGGATCCGTTCTTGCCGATCAGGCCGACCCTGTCGCCGGCTTCGAGGCGGAAGAACGCCTCGCGGAGGATCTGGGTGTTGTCGAAGCGGACGCTGACGTCGTGCAGCCGGATCAGGCTCATTGCTGCTGTCCTCTCAAGGGGGTTGGCCCCGGCGATTCCCGGGGGCTGTCCGGGAGGGGGCTGGCCGACGATATCCGCCGCCGACGCCGGAACTGTGGGCGGGCGTCCGTAAGCGGGCCGGGCTTTCAGACTATCCCGAACGGGCGGAGCGGTCGGACACGGAGACAGCAAAGACCCCGCACCGCGATGCGGTACGGGGTCTTTGGACCAATGCTTACTTGTGGTGCTTGCCCGACCCGCTGGGCTTGGCGTGCGCGGCCTTGGGTGCTTCGGCGTGGCCCGGCGCGCGAACGGCTGCGGTGACCGACCCGGATCCGTAGCTCGGAACCGCGGGGGTGGCGGCGTGCTCATTGCGGTGCTCGGCGGCCTTCGCGAGCCCGGCTGCGCGGTGCGCAGCGGCGTTCTGGTGGGCCCAGGCGCTGTTGCCGTGCTCCGAGGACTTCTCGTGCTCGTTTGACTGGTCTTCCCCGGCCTCGTCGGCATCATCGCCGTCGGTCGGCTCCGGGGCCGGCGCCGTCTCAGTCTCGGTCGGCTCCGGGGCCGGAGCGGTCTCGGTCGGCTCCGGGGCCGGCGCCGTCTCAGTCTCCGTCGGCTCCGGGGCCGGAGCGGTCTCGGTCGGCTCCGGGGCGGGCGCCGTCTCAGTCTCCGTCGGTTCCGGGGCGGGAGCGGTCTCAGTCTCCGTCGGCTCCGGGGCCGGAGCGGTCTCGGTCGGCTCCGGGGCCGGAGCGGTCTCCGTCGGCTCAACCGTCGGATCCGCCGTCGGGGTCTCGGTGGCGGTCGGTTCGGGAGAGACGGTGGCGGTCGGGTCCGAGCTGAGTTCCGTTACGGTGGCAGCCATGGCGGCGCCGGCACCACCCGTGACGACGACGGCGGCAACGACAGTGGCCTTGCCTGCAGTACCGAGGGCGCTGAGCCAGGTGAAGATTCCTGCCAAGGGGTGATCCTTCCAGAGTTCGTACGTTGAGGGCGGCTCGCGGTTCCACACCGCCAGCCGCGCGCAACGTTACCGAACAGAAAGCACGGTCCGGGGCGGGAAAGGAATTCCTGCGGAATTCCTTGGGAAAAACACTGTCAGCCGCGGCTCAAAGGCACTGGTCCGGCGCCTGCCGGGCGCCCGGGGGCCTGGCACCCCCGGGGCTTGGCAGCGGAGGCTGTGCATCACCGTGTCCCTTTTCAGGCCAGGCGGCTGCGGACGATCTCGCTGACGGACTTGCCGTCGAAGCGACCGGCCACCTTGGCGGTGACCGGCTTCATCACCGCGCCGATGGAGCGCATGGAGAGCTCCTGACCGTCGGCCTTAAGCGCAGCGATGGCCTCGTCGACGATCGCTTCCACCTCGTCGCGGGTGAGCGCCTTAGGCAGGTATGCCTCGATGATTTCGGCTTCAGCGACCTCGGCGGCGGCGCGGTCGGTTTCGCCGGCTTCGGTGAAGATGCGGGCGGTGTCGCGACGCTTGGCGGCTTCCTTCTGCAGCAGCGACGTCACCTGGGCGTCGTCTAGCTCAACCGGCGTCTTGCCTGACTTCTCCCGGGTGCTGATCTCGCCCAGGACGTTGCGGACGGTAGTCAGCGCGGTCTTGTTGCCGGCCTTCATGTGGGTGACAACGTCTTCTTTCAGGCGCTCTTTGAGCGTCATGGTGTCCTCTTTCCTAGATCGTTAGCGGGGTGCCCTACAGGCCAGTTTCCCCCAGGAGCGTGCGAATGACGATGCCGGGCCGCCTACGGCCTGCCGTCCACAGGTACAGGCCGTTGTTTCCACCGCTCCCCGCTCAGACTTCGGGCCTGCACGCCCCCTGGCCGAGAACGGACAGGCCTGTGAGGTCCCCGGCCTGGTACGTGGTTACCCCGGGGACGGCCGTGGGGTTCATCAGCTGGGCCGGGTCCTGGACGTGGCCCAGGCCCACGACGTGGCCGAGCTCGTGTTCGATGACCCCGCGGGCGGGCGCCAAGCCGTCCCGGAGGATCAGGGACTGCATTGCGGGCCCGTTCAGTTCCAGCTGGCCGCTGACGTAGGTGACCTCGGTGCCGTCCCGGCTGAGCGCGGCGCTGCCGCCCAGACCCATAACGTTGGTTCCCACGGCGTAGTTGGTGAAGCGGGGCTCCTCGGCTGTGGTCTCCCAGGCGATAAGCACCGGCGCCCAGCGGTCCCCGTACCGCGCCGGCTGGTAGGACTTGTGCTTCGCCGCCGGGGCCTCCGTGGTGGCTCCGTCGTTGATAAACACCAGCCCGGTCGCCCGGGAGACGGCTGCGATGGCCTCCTTGATCAGTCGGGGCCCTTCCGCCGGCTGGTTGGCGGCGCGCGTGACGTAATGGATAGGCCGGCAGGGGTCGTAGGCGGCCGGCCGCTTGTCCTTGCCGGTGGCCGTAAACGCGTAGGAGCGGGATTTGACCGTGACCGGCGCGGGTCGACCCAGCGGGGCGACGGCCTCTTCGCGCCCGGGTGTGGGGTGGTCCGCAGCCGCGCGCGGGGTGGGCACCGGAGTAACCGCCGCAGGAGCCGCCGCCGGAGTCCGGGGCCTTGCACCGGCGGACGGAGCGGTGCGGTACACCAGGGGGTCGGATGCGCCGGCGGCAGGATCGCCCGCGGGTCCGCCCAGGAACGACGACGGCTTCAGGTCACCTTTGAGGTACAGCAGGAAACCGCACACGAGCGCAATGGCCGTCAGGACGGCGACAGCCTTGAACAACCGTCCCAGCATCCTGCCGAGGGCCCGGAGGAGGCGGACCGGCCACGGGGCGCGGCGCGCCCAGACGTCCCGGACGGTCGAGGAGGTGTGGACCTGGCTGGGGTCCCAGCCGGGCAGCAGCGGGGCCGGGTTGCCGCGCCAGCCTTCGGACGGGGCCTGGCTGCCGGCCGTTTCTTCAAGTTTCCAAAGCGGAATCCGCTTCGGCTCCCCCTCATCACTCATCGGCGCCCCTACCCCCGTCGTCGTCGGCTCCGGTGTCAGCGTAAGGGAATTCGAGGCGCCGCACTACGTCCCGGATGATTTTGTCCCGACATCAGCCGAGATGCCGGCGCTCGGGTGGCTCTACCGCCACATGCGGGCCCAACGGGCTACCAGCATGATTGTGCGACCCACGCAGGGGCTCAAAAACCCCTGCAAATTGTGGAGCTAAGGAGATTCGAACTCCTGACCTCTTCGATGCGAACGAAGCGCTCTACCAACTGAGCTATAGCCCCGCAACAACGCCGCTCCCGGAGGAACGGCGTTGTCAACGTTCCTAGGCTACAAACTATCGGCGTGCATTGCCAGCCAGCCCTCGAATGTCTGCGTGCCGTGTCGCTCGCCGGGGGCCAGGTTGAGGCCGGCGCGCAGGTATTTGCCCATGCCGCCGGGCAGCGGCAGTTCCACTACGCGGCCGCGCGCCCCGGTAGCCTGCCGCCAGCTGTGGGCCAGCTCGCGCATCCCGACGATCTCCGGACCTCCGACGGTCCGGACCCGGTGCTGCACGCCGGACGGCGCCTCCAGCGCCGACTCCAGTAGTTCCGTGGCCACCTCTGCGGGCGCAATCGGCTGGAACCGGGCGCCCTTCACCACCGGGATCAGCCGGATCCTTGCTCCGGCGGCAAACACGCCGGCGAGGAGGGAATGGAACTGCGTGGCCCGAAGCACCAGGGTTTCAAGCCCGGAACGCTCGTAGACCTGCTCTTTGGCCGCCTTCGACTTGTAGTAGCCAAAGCTGCTCCGGTCGCAGTTGACGATCGAGAGCATGACAGCCTTCCTGACGCCGGCGTCCTGGGCGGCAGCGAGCAGCCGCGCTCCGCCGTCGGCGAAGTTCTTCAGCGCCCTGCCGGACTGTCCCTCAAGGCAATCGATGACGACGTCGGCTCCGGCCAGCGCGGCGGCCAGCCCCTCCCCCGTGGTGACATCCCCACGGAAATACTCTGCGCCGTCGTCCCGGCCGGCCTCCCCCGGCGCGGGCGGACGACGGCTAAGCACGGCGACGCGGTGTCCGCCCTCGACGGCCTGCCGCACCACTTCACGGCCCACCTGGCCGGTTCCCCCCGCAACGCAGATTCTCGTCATGCTCGTCAGGATAACTCCCGCGGGCAACAAAAAGCCCCGGGCGGCCGATGTGTCGGCTGCCCGGGGCGGGAAGTTTGAGTCAGGCGCGTCGGCGCTGCAGGACGTCGTCGAGGTTGCTCAGGGCGCTCTGCCCCTTGCCCATCACCTTCGACTCGGCAGCAGCCGCCTCCGGCTGCCGGACGGTGGCCTGCTTGAGCGAGGGCTTGCCGACGGCTTTCGGGGCTTCCGGCAGGTCCAGCGGCTCCGGGGCGGGGCGTTCCGCCTTGGGCGCCTCCACATACGTCGGCTTGGGGACCTCCACGGGTTCCCAGCTGGAGCCTTCTGCAGAGGACGGGTCGCCGACGCGGCGCACGGACGTATCGCCCGAGGCGGCGGCCTCGGCCAGTGCCGCCTGCCGCAGTTCGTCGGCTGTCAGGGGTGCGGGGGCGGCCTGGGGCTGCGCGGCGCCTGCTTCTGCGTCGAAGAGCGGACTCTCTTTCGCGGGCACCGCAGCTTCCCGGATGACGTCGGACTGCGCCGGGGTCTCCTCGGAAGCTCTCCGCGCCGGGGCGCCCATGGCCGAGCGGAACGCGGCGTTAACCTTGCGCCGGCGGTCCCGCACCGCAAGCCTGCGGAGCAACACGACGGCGGCAACGGCCCCGAGCAGGGTGGCGGCGGGCAGCCAGCCCGAGCCGACGCCGAAGAGCCGAAGGGCGGCGGACACGACGCCGGTGAGCAGCGAGAGCAGCCCCAGCACGGCAAGCGCCAGCCGGCCGTAGCGGATCCGGAACGCCGGAGCCGCCGGTTTCCGATCGCCGGAGTTAGTGGAACCCGGGGCTGACTCGGGGCGCTGCGTACTCGTCATCGGTGTCTCCTGCGGGGCAGCCATCTTCATGAGGTTTCCGGCTTGGGGGTCTGCTTTTTCTACATCCACGGCATTCATCAGGAGCTCCCCCGCCGGCTGCAGCTGGGGGCGGCCGTTCCGGAGCATGTAGGGAGCCACCCATACGATCCAGAGCGCAACAGCAATGACAAGGATCACTGAGCTGCTAAGAGGGAAGTCCACAATCAAAACCGTATGAGCAAGACGGCGGAGCGGGCGGCATTGGCAGCGGTGTGTCGCGAGGCAACTGCCAAATCACTGGATATATGACGAAACTGCTGGTCAGGCGGGGGTTTCCGGTGCCTGTGCGGGGCGGGTTTCCAGCCACCGGGCCAGCAGGCCCCCGGGGACTTCCTCGGAGGTCAGGGCGAACGTGCGGTGGTCCGCCCATGCGCCGTTTATGTGCAGGAAACGCGGCCGGTAGCCCTCGTCGCGGAATCCGAGTTTTTCCACCACCCGCAGGCTCGGACGGTTCTCCGGCCGGATGTTGATTTCCATCCGGTGCAGCCCCAGGGTCCGGAAGCAGTAGTCAGTCGCCATCGCGACGGCGGTGGGGGCTATGCCCTGGCCGGCGCGGTCCTGGTCGACCCAGTAGCCGAGGGTGGCCATCATGGCCGAGCCCCAGACAATCGAGGAGACAGTCAGCTGCCCCACGATCACCGGTTCCTTGAACCCGGGAGTCCAGGCAGCAATGACAAAGGGAAGCGCGGTGGCCTGCGCCGCCTGGGCCTTGAGCGACCGCACCATCTGCCGGTAGTCAGGCAAGCCGCCGCCCGGTACCGGGTTGGACGCTTCCCAGGGGGCCAGCCACGCGTCGTTGCGGGCCCTAAGCTCGCTCCACTCCTTGCGGTCCCGGTACCGGATCGGACGCAGCACAAGATCGCCGCACTCCAGGGTCACCGGCCAGGTGAAGCTGCCCCCCATGGGACTATTTCGTCAGGCTGGAGGCGAAGCCGGGCAGCCATTCGCGCAGACCGGGGCCGAGGTCATCGCTGTCGCAGGCGAGCTGGACGCAGGCCTTGAGGTAGCTGAGCTTGTCGCCCGTGTCATAGCGGCGGCCGCGGAAAATGACGCCGTACACGCCGTAGCCTTCACCTTCGCCGGCGGAAAGTTCCTGCAGGGCGTCGGTGAGCTGGATTTCGCCGCCGCGGCCGGGCTCGGTCCGCTCGAGGACCTCGAACACCGCGGGGTGCAGCACATAGCGGCCGATGATGGCCAGGTTCGAAGGGGCCTCGTCGACGTCGGGCTTCTCCACCAGCTGCTTGATCCGGACGTACTCCTCGCCCTCAACCGGCTCGACGTCGGCGCAGCCATAGGCGCTGATCTGCGAGGGGTCGACCTCGATCAACGCCACGACCGAGCCGCCGGTCTTTGCCTGGACCTCGATCATGGTGCTCAGCAGCTCGTCGCGGGCATCGATGAGATCGTCGCCCAGCAGCACGGCAAAAGGTTCGTAACCGACGTGCTGCTTGGCGCGCAGCACGGCGTGCCCGAGGCCCATGGGGTCGCCCTGGCGGACGTAGTGGATATCGCCCAGGTTGCTCGCGGCCTGGATGGACTCCAGCTTGGCGGTGTCGCCCTTGGCCTCCAGCGTCGCTTCCAAGGTGGGCACGCGGTCGAAGTGGTCCTCGAGGGCGCGCTTGTTGCGTCCGGTGATCATCAGGACGTCGTTGAGGCCCACGTTCACGGCTTCCTCGACCACGTACTGGATGGCCGGCTTGTCGACGACCGGCAGCATTTCCTTCGGCATCGCTTTGGTGGCCGGAAGGAAACGGGTGCCGAGGCCCGCAGCGGGGATGACGGCCTTACGGACGGAGGCGTTGGGTGTAATCACTCGACTAATCTAACTGAGGGGGCAAAACATCAGGTAATTGTCCCCACCGGCACGGCAGCCGCGGCAGCCGACATCATCAGGCGCCGCCCGGGCGAGAGGACGCCACCGCATGAGCACCAAGGAAGAGATCCGTTCGCGGCACCGGCTGCGCCGGACAGCGATGTCGCCGGCGGAGCTGGATGCCGCCGGTTCGGCAATCGCCCGGCACGGGCTGGCGTGGGCCTCCGGGCTGGCCGACGGCGGACCAAGCACCTTCGCTGCCTACCTTGGTGTCGGTTCCGAGCCGCCCACCCTGCCTCTCTTGGCCGCCCTGCATGATGCCGGCCACCGGGTGCTGCTCCCGGTCTGCGAACCTGGACTGGCGCTGAGCTGGGTGTACTGGACTCCGGCCTCGGAGTTTGTCCGCAGCCGCTATGCACCCATCCAGGAGCCGACCGGTGAACGGCTCGGCACGTCCGTGATGCGGGACGTGGCCGGAATCTTCCTCCCGGCCACGGCCCTGGACCGTTCGGGCAACAGGATCGGGCAGGGCGGCGGCTATTACGACAAGTTCCTTGCGGCCCTCGCCGCCCTGCCGGCGGGCCCTTCCCGGGCTGGCGATGGCCCGCTGCCGACGGCGGCCGTCGTCTACGACGCCGAGGTACTCCCCGCTGGCAGCATCCCGGCGGAGTCCTTCGATCAGAAGGTCGCCGCCGCCCTGACTCCTGGCGGCTTGGTCCGGCTTGCCGGGCTTTCCTAGCCGCAGTCGGCGGGTGATAGAATTGGCACTCAGGCCCTGCGACTGCTAACGCGGACTCCTCGTCCACCGATTCCGGTGGCGGAAATGCCGCTCCGGCAGCACGGGACCTGCTCGTTTGTCCAAGAGGAGGAACCCCAGTGCCCACGTATGCATATGCCTGCAAGGACTGCAGCCACGCCTTCGAGACCGTGCAGTCGTTTACGGACAGCTCCCTGACGACCTGCCCGGAGTGCCACGGGACGTTGCGCAAGAAGTTCAACAGCGTCGGCGTCGTGTTCAAGGGCTCCGGCTTCTACCGGACCGACTCACGCGACAGCAAGGGCAGCGCCGTCGCCCCCGCTGCCAGCCCGGCTGCGAGCTCCGCACCGGCTTCCGCCGCCGCCAACTAGTACCCGGCAGGCCGGCACCCTCGCGGTTGTCCACATAGCGCCGCCCGGGCCTGACGCCCGCTGGCTTCCCCACCATAACGTGGCGGCATGGCCCACCGCAGCCGCCGCACACTCTTTTCCCGATCAGCACCGTCTTACGGGTCGACGCCGCGTTTCAGATCGGCTCCGTCACCGCTTCCGCGCGCTGCCATCCGCCCTGGCGCCCGCCGCAAATTTCCGCCGAGGCGGCGCTTCCGCGGCTGGCTGGGCAGACACCGCCGGCTGGTCATAGCCCTGCTGCTGTGCCTCGCCGCCGGCATGGCCGTGCAGCAGCTGACGCCTGCGCCCGAAGCCACCGTCACCGCGTGGGCCGCGGCCAAGGATCTCCCGGCCGGCCGGGTGCTGGACGCGGCCGACGTCGTCGCCATCCAGATCCCGCCCGGCGTTCTGCCCGCCGGCCCGCTTGACCCTGCCGGACTGGACGGGAAACAGCTCGCCGTGGCCCTGCGCAAGGGCCAGCTACTCTCCGACTCACAGTTCGTCGGCCCCGGGCTGCTTGCCGGCAGTCCGCCGGGTTCGGTGGCCGTGCCGCTTCGCATGGCAGACCCTGCCTCGATCCAGCTGGTCTCCCCAGGCCAGCTGGTCAATGTCGTGATGACGAGCGGCGACGGTTATGAAAAGGCAGCCGCTTCCCGGCTCCTCGCTTCGGCTGTTCCGGTCCTGTGGACCTCAGCGCAGGGCGGCCGGGCCGGCCCATGGCTCGACGCCGGGGCGCCGGACGGCCTGATCGTGGTGGCCGCGGACCCTGACCAGGCCCGCCAACTCGCCGGAGCGTCCACGCAGGGCAAGCTGTTCTTCGTCCTGGTCAGGGCCGCGCGCGGATAGCGAAGGCCGCCGGCTGCTTCGCCGGCGTGCGGGTCAGCCCCAGTGCGGCGGCCGCTGCTCCTTGAGCCAGGCATCGTGGTCGTAGCTCCCGGGCTGGTCGCCCCAGCGGCGCGGATCGTCTTCGGCCGCCTTGTTCGGCAGCAGTCCGCCGGAAGCCGCGGCGCCGGCCCCCGGCTGCCCCTGTGGTTTCTGGGCGGGCGCTTCCTGATTCCGTTGAGCGGTGTCCGGGGCAGTCACGTTCGGGTCGCCTGCCTGCTTTGCGTCACCGCTGTCACTGCCGTCACCGTGGTTGTTGTTTTCGTTCTCGCCGTCTGCGCTCATGCCGCCGGCCTCCTTGCTGCAAATAACTGTTCAGTGCCTCCGGGCCTGCCGGTCAGCCCCGGTCAGCTGCGGCCGGAGCGTAGGCATCTTGCCCGTCTTCGACGCTCAGGTTTTCGATGTCGTCGGAGAAACCGGGCGAGGGGCGCACCCGGCTCGGCGCCGCAGGCTTCTCCAGTCCGAGGTAGCCGCCGATCCGGTCCGCGCAGGCGGACGGATCGGTGAAGACTTCTATTGTCCATAGTGGCATGTACCGCCAGCCCATGCGCTCCAGCAACTGCGGGCGGAGCCGGCTGCGCTCACGCACTGTCATCCGCCGGTACCGTTCGGTGCCGTCAGACTCGATGGCAACCGGGCGGGGAATCTCGGCGTCGTCCTGGCCGATAGTGTGCATCGGGTCGGCCGCGGCAACCATGTCCAGGACGCCGTCGTACTGGTGCCAGACGCGGGCGCCGCGGGCACGGAGCCGGTCCCCGAGATCGGCCACAAGCGGGTCGGCGCCAAGGGCCTGCTCGCTGGCCGCGGCACGGGATGCCGGGCTCCCCAGGTCGGAGTTGCCGGCGATCTCGCGGTCCAGGAGCTCGTAGAAGTCCACCGCGCCGTGGCTCAGGCGGGTGACGTCCAGGTCCTCGGGCCGGAAGCAGCTCAGCACGTGCAGTGAACGCCGCGCCCGGGTCATCGCCAGGGCGAATTTAGCACGGCCGCCCTCGGCTGAAAGCGGCCCGAGGCTGTGCAGCGCACGCCCGTGCGGGGTGCGGCCGTAACCGGGCGAGAAGATCACATGGTCGCGGACCAGCCCCTGGGCCCGTTCGAGGTCCACGACCCGGAAAGATTCGTCGCCGGCGGTGAAGAAACTGCCCAGCACCGGGTAGTTGGGCAGCTGCCGCCGGATGGCCTCGCCGATCCGGGCGGCGTGACGCAGGCTGCCCGTGACAACCGCCAGGGAGGTGCGGGGGCGCAGCCGTGCGTGTTCGAAGACCAGCTCCACCACACGGTTCACTTCGGCCACGACGGATTCGACGCCGTCGTGGTCGGCGCTCGGCAGGCCGGTCCCGTCCGGCAGGTATTCCACTGTCAGGGCCCGGTCCAGGCCCGTGGCCGACTGCCCCTCCGGGAGCCGGCGGAGTCCGCCCTCGTAGAATCCCTTGCTCAACTGCCGGACCAGGTCCTCGTCGACGGCGCGGTAGACGGTCCGCAGTTTCCAGACCGGCAGCACGGCGGCCAGGGCCTGGTAAGCGCTGTCCACCGGCTGGTGCGAGTTCTCACCCGCGGCGAGCCGCTCGACCCCCACGGTGAAGCCGCGCGGGCTGGCGATTTTGTCGTCGCCAAAAGCAATGACCTGCCGGGAGCGCGCCACGGCGGGCAGCACGGCCTGCAGGGACGTCGCCTCGGCGTCGAGGATCACGACCGCGTCGAAGCGCTGTTCGGCCGGCAGCAGGCTGGTCATAAGGTAGGGGCTGACAGACCAGACCGGCACGAGCATGGGCACGAGCTCCGGTGACTGCGCGGTCAGTGCCGCCGGAGTGACCCGCCCGTCCTTGAGCAGGCTGCGCAGCAGGTCGGCCTGGCGGGGGTGCTCGCTGAGGGCGGCGCGCCACCGCTCGGCCAGTTTCCAGCGCAACCGGGCGGCGCCGCTGGCGATGTGCGCGTTGTCCGCGAGGCGGTACTCCGCCTCGAGCTGGCGGAGTGCGTCGCCGTCGGACATGGCGAGATAGTCGTCACCGCTGATCATGGCTTCGAGGGCCGACTGCCACCAGGCCAGCTCAAGCTCCGCGGCCACCGACTCGGCCGGCACCTCGCGCTCGGCGAGGTCCGCGAGCAGCTCGCCCAGGCCGTGCTCGCGCATGTTCTCCACCAGCAAGGTGCGCTCGGGCAGGGTCTCCAGCGTGCCGGTGTCCGCGACGAGGCGTTCCAGGCGCTCCACCAGTTCCTCGTACGGGGTGTCCCGGACCGCTCCGCCGGCAGCCGTATGCCGCACGGCCTCACTCAGCTCGGCCAGCTCGGAATCCAGCTCCCGGTACAGGGCGGTGATCTCGGCCAGCCCGGAGGGAACGGCAGGGTGGCGCTGAGTGGTGGCGTACCCCGACCAGGTGGCCCGCTGCTCCTGGACCAGCACCAGCGAACTGTGAAGGTCCGCGATGTGCACGCCCGGACGGACGTACTCCTTGGCAACGCGGCGCAGGCGTGAGCGTTGCATCGACGCCATTTCGATGTTCCGCTCGCGGCGCCACGAGGACGGGGCGGTGGCCGAAATCAAATCATGGACGGGCCGGTCGAAGATGTCGGGGGTGAACTTGTCCAGGCTTTCCCGGACCGCGACCAGCAGGTCGATCTGGTCCCCCCATTCGGCGAATGTCTCGCCGAGGCGGATCTCTGCGTGTTCGGCGACGCCGTTCATTCGTTCGCGCAGCTGCGGGAGCTTGTCCGCGACAGAGCGGGCCACCTGCTGCGCCTCCTGGGTCTCCTTGCGCGTCAGCAGCCGGGCGCCATGCCAGGGGCTCATGGTCGAGGCGCGGCTGAAGCTGCCCAGCTCGGCCGCCCGTTTGAGCCGTCCGGCCAGTTCCTCACGGTCCCGGATGCTGTCCAGCACGCTGCGCTTGAGCCGGACGGTGGTGGCCGGTGCCGGGTGGATGGCGGTCAGGGCCGCGAGCGACTGCATGGCCTCGTACGGCGAGCAGCCCCAGCGCTGGCGAACGTTGTGCAGGGATGCGACATGGTCCATCAGGGCGTGCCGGTGCTCGGTCAGGGTGGAGTGCAGGTTCTTCAGCTGCGGTTCGAGCGACTTTTCGTTGCGGACAATCGCGCGGACCAGCTGCCCCTTGAGCATCAGGGGCGTGGAGTTGCCGGCGAGCTGCACGAGCAGCGATTCGAGCCCCAACGTCTCCAGCTGTGCGGAAACTTCGCCCAGGCTGGCCCGGCGGTCGCCCACGACCAGGACGCTTTTGCCTTCATCGACCAAGGCGCCGATGGTGTTGATCGCGGTCTGGGTCTGTCCGGTGCCCGGCGGGCTGCTGACCACCAGTGAGTCGCCGGCGCGGACGGCGTCCACGACGTACTGCTGGTCCGTATCGGCGTCAAGCAGCAGGAGTTCGTCGGCGGGGCTGCGCTGGTCCGTGCTGGGAAAGCGCCCCTCTTCGAGGTGGGGAACATCCACCGGGTCGCCGGCCGCGGCACGGCCCAGCGCCGCCACGAGCGCGTTGTTCGGGTTGATCCAGGGGTCATCCAGGTTGCCGGAGAGGTCGGCGAACGTCGAGACGAGCAGGTTGTGCTCGATTTCGGCGCCGTGGATCGGCTGGATCAGGGTGCCGAGGCGGTCCAGCACCGGCTGCGGATCGTACCGGGCCGTGCTGTAGGCCATCCGGGTCACGGCGTTGACGTCGAAGACAATCCCGTGGATGGTCTTCAAGTGCCGGACCAGGGCGGGGTTGATCCGGGCCTGTTCCGTGAGCTGCAGTTCGTAATCGTCCTCGCCGGGGCGCACGGTGAGGGAAATGGCGGTGAGCATGACCGGCGCGGACACGCGCTGCGGCTTGCCCCCGACGGCGGAGGTCCAGACAACGGTGCCGGCCGATAAGTAGCCGGCGTCGATGCCGCGGTCGTTGGCGAGCTCGAAGATCTTGGAGCGAAGGTTGCGCGAGGCCCGCGCGGCGACGACGTACTGCTGACGGTCACGGATCAGGGTCGACAGGCGGGTCCTGCGGCCGGCCATCAGCTGCGCCAGGCCCGAGGGATGCGCGTGAGTCAGGTCAATGGAGCCCTCGGGCGTTTTCGTAAAGCGCAGCATGGTGTCTGCTCCGGTGACGGGTTTGAGACCCGACAGCCATTTCCTGAACTCCTCGGAGCCCTCGGGGTGGCCTTGACCAACTGACACTGCTGCCTTCTTTTCTGTGCTCACGGTTTCTGTGCTCGCGGTTTCTGAGTTCGCGCGGGACGCCCTGGACCATACCGGCATGCCTTCGAGGTTAGCCCGAATCGGGCGTCAGTGCGGGGCCGCAACACTGGCGTACACCAAATTCGTGGGCAAATTGCTTCGGCGAAAGGGCTGGCCAAAAGAAAATGGCCGGCCTCCGAAGAGGCCGGCCATTCACAACGCTATTCCCACTCGATGGTTCCCGGCGGCTTGCTGGTGACATCCAGTACCACGCGGTTCACGCCGTCCACCTCGTTGGTGATCCGGTTGGAGATCCGGGCGAGCAGCTCGTAGGGCAGCCGCGACCAGTCCGCTGTCATGGCGTCCTCGGAGGACACCGGACGCAGCACGATCGGGTGGCCGTAGGTGCGGCCGTCGCCCTGCACCCCGACGCTGCGGACGTCCGCCAGCAGCACGACCGGCATCTGCCAGACCTCGTTGTCGAGGCCGGCCGCGGTCAGCTCGGCGCGCGCGATGGCGTCGGCCTTGCGCAGCAGGTCCAGCCGCTCTTTGGTCACTTCGCCGACGATCCGGATGCCGAGCCCGGGGCCCGGGAAGGGCTGACGGCCCACGATTTCCTGCGGCAGGCCGAGCTGGGCGCCGACGGCGCGGACCTCGTCCTTGAACAGTGCACGCAGCGGTTCCACGAGCTCGAACTGCAGGTCTTCCGGCAGGCCGCCCACGTTGTGGTGGCTCTTGATGTTTGCCGCGCCCTCGCCGCCGCCGGATTCGACGACGTCGGGGTACAGGGTGCCCTGGACCAGGAACTTGATCTTTTCGCCGTGCGCCGCAGCCTCGGCGATGATGGCCAGTTCGGCCTCTTCGAACGCGCGGATGAATTCGCGGCCGATGATCTTGCGCTTGGTTTCCGGGTCGCTGACGCCGGCCAGTGCGGCCTGGAAACGCTCCTGCTCGTTGGCGACGTAGAGCTTGACGCCCGTGGCGGCCACAAAATCGCGTTCCACCTGCTCCGCTTCGCCTTCGCGCAGCAGGCCGTGGTCGACGAAGACACAGGTGAGCTGGTCCCCGACGGCGCGCTGGACGAGGGCTGCGGCCACGGCGGAGTCCACGCCGCCGGAGAGCCCGCAGATCACGCGGGAGTCGCCGATCTGTTCGCGGATCCGCGCCACCTGCTCTTCGAGGATGTTGCCGGTGGTCCAGTTCGGTTCCAGCTTGGCGCCCTTGAAGAGGAAGTTCTCCAGGACCTGCTGGCCGTAGGCGGAGTGCTTCACTTCGGGGTGCCACTGCACGCCGTAGAGGCACTTCTCCTCGTTGGCGAAGGCGGCGACGTCGGCGCCCGCCGTCGTCGCGAGGACCTCAAAGCCCTCCGGGGCCTCGTGGACGGAGTCGCCGTGGCTCATCCAGGTGCTCTGGTGCTGCGGCATGCCCTCAAGGATGGAGCGGCCTTCGCCGATGGTGGTGGTCTCGGTGGCGCCGTATTCGCGCAGTCCGGTCTGGGCGACCTTGCCGCCCAGGGCGTTGGCCATGGCCTGGAAGCCGTAGCAAATGCCGAACACCGGGACGCCGGCCTCGAACAGGTCTGCGCCGACGCTCGGGGCACCTTCGGCGTAGACGCTCGCGGGGCCGCCGGAGAGGATGATGGCGGCCGGGTTCTTGGCCAGCAGCTGCTCGGTGCTGTAGGTATGCGGAACGACTTCCGAATACACATTCGCTTCCCGGACGCGGCGGGCAATCAGCTGCGCGTACTGGGCACCGTAGTCAACAACCAGCACAGGCCTTTGGGACGTCTGGGATGCAGTGGGAGTGGTCACCCCACTAGCCTACTTTGCACCGCCGGTCCCCCGCACATTGAGAAGCCCCGGGTAAGCGAACTCACAGGCCGCCGGAGCGTCCGGAGGAGAGCAGGTCAGTAGCGCTGCGGCGCCTGCGGGTTGGCCGCCAGTTCCGCCTCCACCTCTGCGTGGAACCTCTTTTCCACAAAGAAGGACAGGAACGGCACGACGCCGCCCAGCGCCAGGATGACGAGCTTGGCAAAAGGCCAGCGCATCAGCGACCAGAGTCGGAAGTTGGACATCAGGTAGACGACGTACATCCAGCCGTGCACGATCAGCACCGCCACGGAGAGGTTCACTCCCCCGATCACTCCCGGCGGCTCGGCGTCGGCGAACCCGAAGCCGAACGGCTGCCCGGTCACGGCGTTGGTGCCGCCGGCGAAAAGGTAGTGGCCGAAGACGTAGCGGGCGATCAGCTCCGCGCAGAGCAGGAGCAGCATGGAGCCCGTCAGGTAGGCGAGGACCTTGTAGAACTTCAGGGCGGAGCGGATCTGCGCCTCGGTCCCGCCGAAGCGGCGCTTCTTGCCGTTGGCGCTTCCCGTTCCGTTGGACTGCTGCGGCTGGATGGCCGGCTGGGGCTCGATCATGATTGCACTCTCGGATTGGTTGGTTCGGTTGCGGGGGAATCAGTGGGCGGATCGGTGTCGTGGGGTCCGCCGGCGGCGGCCAGCCGGGCGGCCGCCTCGTCCTGGGCGTCTTCGAGGCCGCGGCGGTAGTCGTCCTTGACCAGGCGCCACCAAATAAACAGTGCGAAGCCGGCAAAGACCACCCACTCCGCGGCGTAGAAGAGGTTGAGCCAGTTCACGGTCTGGGCGGGCGGCTGCGGGCCGATATTGAGCGGTTTGACGGAGCCGGCGGCGGCAACGTCCGCACCGCCGGAGCGCTCGGCGCTGGCGGCCACGAACCCGGGATAGCTGCTGACGTCCCAGAGATTAATGAGTTCCGCGACGGAGACGGCGCTTGCCCGCCCGGCGCCGGCGTCGGTGTTGGGCAGCGGCGCTTCGGAGGGGATCAGCCGACCGGTGAGTTCAATAGTGCCCGACGGCGGCGCCGCGGCGTCAGCCGCATCGGCCACCCAGCCCCGGGCCACCGGGATCCAGGTCTGCGGCGATGCGCCGGCGCCGGTCAAGGCGGGAGCGCCCTGCACGGCGAAGGCGGAGACGATCCAGAATCCCTTGGCGCCCTCGTGAATCCGGCCCGGCACCAGGACCTGCTTCCGCGGGTCGTAGCTGCCGGTGGCGGTGACGACCTGGTCGGCCACCGAGCCCGGGAAGAACTGTCCCGGCTTCAGGACCGTGGTCAGCGGGCGGGCGTCCTCGGTTCCTGTGGAAACCGGCGCCTCGGACCGTGTGGAGCGGCCGAACTGCCACTGGCTCAACAGCACAAAGACTCCCGAAATCACGATCGCCAGCACCAGGCCTGCGATCCAGCGGGGTTTGAGGGCGGTTTTCAGCACCCCTTAACCGTACTTCGTCGGCGTGTAGAACAACGAAACGGCTCTGGAGACCAGCCATAGCGTCGGCAGCAGGTGCTAGTGGTCGAAGAACACCAGGCTGGAATTGATCAGTTCGGAGATCACTTCGGGATCATAGGCTCGGCGGAGCGACTCCCGGAAGGACTCCTTGGACAGCGAACGCGCCAGGGTGGCCAGCACCTCCAGGTGGTCCGAGAAGGAACTCGCGGGCGTCGCGATCAGCAGGATAACGGTGGCCGGTCCGTCGGCCGCCCCAAAGTCCAGCGCCTTGCCGTACTTGGTGATGCCGACCGCGATCGAGGTGCGGGAAACAAATTCGCTGCGGGCGTGCGGCAGGCCGACGCCGCCGGGAAGCCCGGTGGCCAGCTGGTGTTCGCGGGCGTTGACGTGGCTGAGGAACCCCTCCAGATCGGAGATCCGGCCGGCGTCGTACATCCGCTGCGCGAGCTGGGCGGCGGCGTCGAACTTGTCCTCCGCGTCCAGCTCCAGGATCACCATCTGCGGCGTGGTGAGGTCGGCATCGTACCGGTCCAGTGGTTCCGCCAAGAGGTGTCCCTTCGAAGTGGCGTCGGTGCACGCCGGCTGGCGGCGCCGTACGGCGTCCCCGGTCAGCGCAGCGGAACGATGTCCTCGACGCCCAGGCGTGCTGCGTCGGCGGATTCGTCGTCCGGCTGCTCCTGGCTCAGCCGTTCCGCGTCGACCCGGGCCAGGTAGTGCTTGATCTCGCTCTCGCGCTGCGCGTCGCTCCAGCCGAGAACCTCACCGATCAGTTTAGCGACTACCGGCGCCGCGGACACACCGCGGTCCCACGCCTCGATGGAAATGCGGGTCCGGCGGGTCAGCACATCCTGGACGTGGCGGGCCCCCTCGTACCTGGCCGCGTAGACGGCCTCGGCTGCGAGGTAGTCGTCCGCGCCCGGCAGCGGCTCGGCCAGCTCGGGGTTCTCCCCGATCAGCGCCAGCACTTCCGGGGCCATCGAACCGTAGCGGTTGAGCAGGTGTTCGATCCGCGCGACGTGCACTCCGGTTTCTTCCGCCATCCGGTTGCGCTTGTTCCAGGCAGCCTTGAAGCCGCTCGCACCGAGCAGCGGGATGGACTCGGTGCAGGACGGCGGGACGCGTTCGTCCATGCTGCGGGTGGCTTCGTCGACGGCGTCCTTGGCCATGACCCGGTAGGTGGTCCACTTGCCGCCGGCCACGACGACGAGGCCGGGCACCGGGTGCGCCACCACGTGTTCGCGGGAGAGCTTGGCCGTTGAGTCGTTCTCCCCGGCCAGCAGCGGGCGCAGTCCCGCATAGACGCCTTCGACGTCCTCGCGGGTCAGCGGCCGCTTGAGGACCTTGTTGACGTGCTCGAGGATGTAGTCGATGTCCTTGCTGGACGCCGCCGGGTGCGCCTTGTCCAGGTGCCAGTCCGTGTCGGTGGTGCCGATGATCCAGTGCCGGCCCCAGGGAATAACGAACAGCACGGACTTCTCGGTCCGCAGGATCAGGCCCACCGTGGACTGGAAGCGGTCGCGCGGCACCACCAGGTGGATGCCCTTGGAGGCGCGGACCTTGAGCTGGCCGCGGTCGGTGACCATGGCCTGGGTTTCATCGGTCCAGACGCCGGTGGCATTGATGACCTGCTTGGCCCGGATGTTGAAGCTGGAGCCGTCCTCGTGGTTGACGACCTTGGCCCCGACCACCCGTTCGCCCTCGCGGAGGAAGTCGACAACGGCCATCTGGTTCACCGCGTGCGCGCCGTAGTAGGCGGCGGTGCGGACGAGGTTCGCGACGTACTTCGCGTCGTCGACCTGGCCGTCGTAGTAGCGGATGGACCCGACGAAGGCGTCGTCTTTAAGGCTGGGCGCCGCCCGCAGGGTGCCGCGCCTGCTCAGGTGCTTGTGGAACGGGACGCCGCGGCTGTGGCCGCCGGTGATGGACATGGCGTCGTAGAG
This sequence comes from Arthrobacter sp. YAF16, assembly GCF_052113385.1. Taxonomy (NCBI): domain Bacteria; kingdom Bacillati; phylum Actinomycetota; class Actinomycetes; order Micrococcales; family Micrococcaceae; genus Arthrobacter; species Arthrobacter sp. YAF16. Next base: position 675,488 of record NZ_JBFRDC010000001.1, on the reverse strand, counting down.
CGCGATGCCGGAGCCTACATAGGGCCGCTCCACGAACCGCTTGGTGAGCGGGTAGAGGAACGGGACGGGCCGGGCAAGGTGCGGGGCGAGCACGGAGAGGATCAGCCCGCGCTCGTGCAGGGCCTCCTTGACCAGCGCGAAGTCCAGCATCTCCAAGTACCGCAGGCCGCCGTGGATGAGCTTCGAGGACCGCGACGAGGTGCCCGCAGCCCAGTCGTTGGCCTCGACGATGCCCACGCTGAGGCCGCGGGTCACGGCATCGAGGGCGGCGCCGGCGCCGACAATGCCGCCACCGACGATCAGGATGTCGAGTTCCTTGCCGGGCTGGGTGCTGGCTTTGAGCACCGCGAGGGACGCTTCGCGTTCCGCGGGCCCTAGCGCGCCACCGGCCAAGGGAGCACCACCGGGAAAACTGTTCATCTCACGCCTCCATCCGGATCAAACCTCGTAGTGCACCACACTACTTCCAAGTTCTTCGGATGGGCAGGGTCTTGGCCCCGCCGGCGCCGGGCTCAGTTTCCGGCGTACGGGGAGACGACGACGTCGACGCGCTGGAATTCCTTCAGGTCCGAGTAGCCGGTTGTCGCCATGGATCGGCGCAGCGCGCCGATCAGGTTCGAGGTCCCGTTGGTGTGGTGGCCCGGGCCGAACAGGACCTCCTCGAGCGGTCCGACGGTGCCGACGTTGGCCCGGTCGCCGCGGGGCAGTTCGAGGTGGTGGGCTTCCTGGCCCCAGTGCCAGCCCTTGCCTGGAGCCTCTTCGGCGCGGGCCAGGGCGCTGCCGAGCATGACCGCGTCGGCTCCCATGGCGATGGCCTTGACGATGTCGCCCGAGGTGCCCATGCCGCCGTCGGCGATCACATGCACGTAGCGGCCGCCGGATTCATCCATGTAGTCCCGGCGGGCGGCCGCGACGTCGGAGATGGCGGAGGCCATCGGCGAGTGGATGCCCAGGGCGCGGCGGGTGGTGCTCGTCGCTCCCCCGCCGAAGCCGACCAGCACGCCGGCGGCGCCGGTGCGCATCAGGTGCAGAGCCGGGGTGTAGCCGGCCGCCCCGCCGACGATCACCGGGACGTCGAGTTCGTAGATGAACTGCTTGAGGTTCAGCGGCTCGTGGTCCTTGGAGACGTGCTCGGCTGAGACCGTGGTGCCACGGATGACGAAAATGTCAACGCCGGCGGCCACGACGGTTTTGTAGTGCTCCTGGGTGCGCTGCGGCGTCAGGGAGCCGGCCACGGTCACGCCTGCGGCGCGGATTTCGGCGAGCCGCGAGGTGATCAGTTCGGGCTGGATCGGGGCCTGGTAGAGCTCCTGCATCCGGCGGGTGACGGCCGGGCTGTTGGTCTCGTTTTCGAGGGCGGCAATCTGGTCCAGGACCGGCTGCGGGTCCTCGTAACGGGTCCAGAGGCCTTCCAGGTCGAGGACGCCGAGGCCGCCGAGGCGGCCCAGTGCGATGACGGTTTCCGGGGACATCGCGGAATCCATCGGCGCGGCAATGACGGGCATGTCGAACTTGTAGGCATCGATCTGCCAGGAGACGGAGACGTCCTTGGGATCGCGGGTACGTCGGTTGGGGACGATCGCAATGTCGTCCAGGGAGTAGGCACGACGCCCACGCTTGCCACGGCCAATCTCAATCTCGTAAGTCACGTCCCCACTTTACTTGACCGGGCCGGGGACCCGGCATTGGCCGCGCCTGCCGGGCTGCGGGCCGGCCCGCGGGGGCACGGCGGCGGCCGCGGCGGCGGCGTTGCCGGGCCGGCCGATAGCGAAGTATGCACCCGAATTAATCGATAGCTCACACTTACTTGACACGATCTGTCAATAGTTTACAAAACCTGAAAATGCCCTTACGTTTACTTTCGGCCGGCCGGGGATTTCGCCGGGGGCCTCCACACCCAGTTCCGGGCATTCCGCAATGCCCGGTTAAAGAAAGCAGAACCCATGGGAAGTGCATCACTCAGGAAGTCCCGCGTCCTGGCCCTGTCGCTGGCCGCCGTCGTCGGAACCATGACCCTCGCCGTCACCCCGGTGCTCGCCGCCCCCGGCACCGGGCCGGTCGCCACCGAAAATGTCCCCGCGCCGGACGTCAACGCCGGCGAGGCGTACACGCAGTTCATCGTCAGTTTCAAGAAGACCCCGGGCAACGCCACCCCCAACGGCCGCGCGAACGCCTGGGGCAAGGCCGCCAAACAGCAGGGGGTGAGCGTACGGGAGCTGCGCGCCCTGGCTACCGGAGCGACCCTGATCGCCTCCGACAAACCCCTGTCCGACCAGGCCGCCACGGACTTCATGGACTCGATCGTCGCTTCCGGCGCCGTCAATGCCGTCGAACCCGACGCCCGCATGACGGCCGTCCTGACGCCGAACGACACCCGCTACGGGGAGCAGTGGGACTTCACCGGCGCCAATGGCATGCGGATCCCCGGCGCCTGGGATGTCTCCACCGGGTCGGGGTCCACCGTTGCCGTGATCGACACCGGCATCACCGCACACCCGGACCTGGACGCCAACGTGCTGCCGGGCTACGACTTCGTCTCCGATGCCACCGCTGCGCGCGACGGCAACGGCCGCGACTCCAACGCCCAGGACCAGGGTGACTGGTACGCCGCCGGCGAGTGCGGGCAGACCACCGCCGGCAACTCCTCCTGGCACGGCACGCACGTCTCCGGCACCATCGCCGCGGTGACGGGTAACTCCACCGGCGTGGCCGGTGTCGCGCCCAACGCCAAGGTCCTGCCGGTCCGGGTCCTCGCCAAGTGCGGCGGCTCCCTCTCCGACATCGCGGACGCCATCATCTGGGCCTCCGGCGGGACTGTCTCCGGGATCCCCGCCAACGCCAATCCGGCCAGGGTCATCAACATGAGCCTGGGCGGCTCCGGCGCCTGCGGCACCACCTACCAGGCCGCCATCGACTCCGCCGTGTCGCGGGGCACGACCGTGGTGGTGGCGGCCGGCAACAGCAACCAGGATGCCTCCGGCTTCCGTCCGGCCAACTGCAACTCGGTGGTGACCGTCGCCGCCAGCAACCCGAGCGGCGCCCTCTCCTATTACTCCAACTACGGCGCCACCGTGGATCTCACCGCTCCGGGCGGCGACACCAGCGTCAGCGGCGGAGGCATCCTCTCCACGCTCAACACCGGAACCACGACGCCGGGTGCGGCGGGCTACGCCAGCTACCAGGGCACGTCGATGGCGACCCCGCACGTCGCCGGGCTCGTCGCCCTGATGAAGTCCAAGTCACCGGCCCTCACCCCGGCCCAGGTCGAGTCCACGCTCCGGCAGGGCACCCGGGCCATGCCCGGCGGTTGCACCAAGGGCTGCGGCGCCGGCCTCTCTGACGCCACGGCTACGATGGGGCTCCTCGGCGGAAGCACCCCGCCGCCGCCGTCGGGCAACCTGCTCCTGAACCCCGGCTTTGAAAGCGGCTCGGCGTCCTGGACCTCCAACCAGTCGGACACCTTCGAGACCGGCACGGCCGCCCGCAGCGGCAGCGGCTTCGCGGGGCTGAACGGCTGGGGCAAGTCGACGTCGTACACGGTGGACCAGGCCTTTTCCATCCCGTCCTCCGTCAGCGGCTCCTCGCTGTCCTTCTACCTGAAGACGCTCTCGGATGAGACCACCACCAGCACCGCGTACGACACCCTGAAGGTCCAGGCCATCAGCGGCGGCGTGACCACGACGCTGGCCACCTACTCCAACCTGAACAAGTCCACCGGCTATGTCCTGAAGACGCTGGACCTGTCCTCGTTCAAGGGCAAGACCGTCACGCTGCGGTTCCTCGGCGTGGAGGATTCCTCCCTGGCAACGTACTTCTACCTTGACGACACCTCGGTGACCACCTCGTAGCACCACCGGCCGCTGCTAAGAATGGGCATGCCCTCCCTCCCCGGGAGGACATGCCCATTCTTTGTGCCCCGGAGTGGACATAACACCGCTATGTCCACGGGACGTCGCCGGCAGAGGGCATGTCCGGCGGCTCAGACCCCCTCGGCCTCGTCGACGGCGAGCTGCGATTCGAACATCCGGAAATAGCGGCCGCGCAGTGCCACGAGTTCCTTGTGCGTGCCCTGCTCCACGATCCGGCCGTCCTCGAGCATGTAGACGATGTCCGCCTTCTCGATCGTGGCGAGCCGGTGGCTGATGGCGATGATCGTGCTGCTGCGGTCGGCGAAGAGCCGGGTGAAGATCCGGTGCTCGGCCAGGGCGTCGATTGCCGACGTCGGTTCGTCCATCACCATGAAGGACGCGTCCCGGTAGAAGTTCCGGGCCATGGCCAGGCGCTGCCACTGCCCGCCGGACAGGCCGCTGCCCTTCCGGCCCCGCGGGTCCTCCATCCAGTTGCTGACGTGGTTATCCAGCCCGTTGGGCAGCTTGTTGATGAACTCGAGGGCCTCCGCGTCCGACGCGGCCCGGCGGATCCGGTCGTCGTCGCGCGGCGCATCGACGTCGCCGAAGAAAATGTTCTCCGCCGCGGTGGCGAACTCGTACTTCAGGAACTCCTGGCTGAGCACCGCGAGGTGGCGGTGCCACGACTTCACGTCGACGGCGGCGAGGTCCACGCCGTCGAGCAGCACCTGGCCCGAATCCGGGCGGTAGAGCCCGGCGAGGATCCGGATCAGGGTGGACTTGCCGGCGCCGTTCTCGCCCACTACCGCGATGTGCTGGCCCTGCCGGATGGTCAGCGAGATCCCTTTGATGACCTCCAGCTCGCTGCCGGTGTAGGTGAACCGGATATCCCGCAGTTCCACGGTCCGGGGCGCCTGGAGCAGGGGCGGGGCATGGTCGGAGTGGACCGGCAACGCCATGAACAGCTCGTAGTCCTTGAGGTTGGCGAGGTCCTCGTCGATGGAACTGAGCGAGGAGACGAGGCTGTTGGCGGTGGACAGGGCGCGGCTGACGATCTGCTGGACGTAGAGGAACTGCCCCACCGGCTGGGCCCGGGCGATGATCTGGCCCACCACCCAGATCAGCGAGACCACCTCCGCGCCGTATTGCAGGGCGTCGGCGGCGAGCTGTTTGGGGATGTAGCGCTTCTGGAAGTCGAGCCGGCGCTTCTCATCCGCGTCCCGGAGCCGGGAACGGAGCCCCATCAGGTAGCCGACGATCCCGTAGAGCCGCATCTCGGCGATGTGCTGCGGGCGCAGCAGGTTGGTTTCGATCATCCGGCGCTGCCGGCGTGAATCGACCTGCGTGTTCCAGTGCGCGATCTGTTCCCGGGACAGTTTGAACTGCAGGTAGACGCTGGGCACGATCGCGACCAAAACGATCACCGCGATCCACCAGCTGACCAGCAGCAGCGCGCCGATCGCCAGGACCACCGAAACCAGTTGGGTGAAGATGGCGGCGATCCGGTCGAGGACCCGGGCGTAGGAGTCGGAGAAGCGCTTCGCCCTGTCGTACAGGTCCACCGTTTCCTTGTCGTCGTAGCGCCAGAAGTCGAGGGCGAGGAAGCGCTCGTACATCAGGTCCCCGACGATCGCGCCGACCCGGAAGCTCATCAGCTGCTGGATGTAGCGGTCCACGCTGCTGAAGGCTCCCCAGAACAGGCCAAGCGCCGCGGTGATGATGACGTAGACGATGGCCTGCTGCCCGGCGGCGGCGTTTCCCGCATAGGCGGCTGCCAGCGCCGTCGTGGTCAGCGCGGCGTAGTAGGTGGTGACGAGGGGCAGCAGCGCCGAGACCAGCGAGCCCACGACTTTCATGACGACGGCGGCGGGTGAGGCGCGGAAGCTGACCCGCAGAACCTGCGCAACGGCCCGGGCGTAGGGCCGCAGCGCCAGTTTCCGCTTCGGCTCGCGTGCGGGCAGGAGTTCGGACATGCCTCCAGCCTAGTTGCGGGCCGCGGCGGCGGAACGCGAAAGGGCCACGGGACGAATCCCGTGGCCCTTCAAGTTGGCGTGGTGGCAGGAGCCGGATGGGCCCACGGCGCCCGGGACTTAGCGCGAACCGTAGTTCGGCGCCTCCACCGTCATCTGGATGTCATGCGGGTGGGATTCCTTCAGCCCGGCCGGGGTGATCCGGACGAACTTGCCACGGGCCTTGAGCTCGGGGACGGTGGGTGCTCCGGTGTAGAACATGGTCTGGCGGAGGCCGCCGACCAGCTGGTAGGCCACGGAGGAGAGCGGGCCGCGGTACGCCACTCGGCCTTCGATGCCCTCCGGGATGAGCTTGTCGTCACCGGAAACGTCGGCCTGGAAGTAGCGGTCCTTGGAGTAGGAGGTGTTCTTGCCGCGGGTCTGCATGGCCCCCAGCGAACCCATCCCCCGGTAGCTCTTGAACTGCTTGCCGTTGACGAAGATCAGGTCGCCCGGGGACTCGTCGCAGCCGGCCAGCAGGGAACCGAGCATGACGGTGTCCGCACCGGCGACCAGGGCCTTGCCGATGTCGCCGGAGTACTGCAGGCCGCCGTCGGCGATCAGCGGCACGCCGGCCGGGATGGCCGCCTTGGCGGACTCGTGGATGGCGGTGATCTGCGGGACGCCGACGCCGGCGACGACGCGGGTGGTGCAGATGGATCCGGGGCCGACGCCGACCTTGATGCCGTCGGCGCCGGCGTCGATCAGGGCCTGGGCGCCTTCGCGGGTGGCCGCCTGGCCGCCGATGATGTCCACGTGCGCTGCCACCGGGTCGGACTTCAGCCGGCGGATCATGTCCAGCACGCCCTGCGAGTGGCCGTTGGCGGTGTCCACGAAGAGGGCGTCCACGCCGGCGTCGATCAGGGCCATGGCCCGCTCCCAGCCGTCACCGAAGAACCCGATGGCGGCACCGACGCGCAGCCGGCCCTCGTCGTCCTTGGTGGCCAGCGGGTACTGCTCGGCCTTGGTGAAGTCCTTGGTAGTGATGAGGCCCTTGAGCCGGCCCTGCTCGTCGACGAGCGGGAGCTTCTCGATCTTGTTGGTGGCAAGCTTGTGCGAGGCTTCCTCGCGGCTGATGCCGACGTGACCGGTGACCAGCGGCATCTTGGTCATGACATCGCTGACCAGCCGGATCGGGAAATCCGTCTCCGGCACGAAGCGGGTGTCGCGGTTGGTGACAATGCCCAGCAGCCGCATGCCCTCGTCCACGACCGGCAGGCCGGAGACCCGGTAGTGCGAGCAGATCTCGTCCAACTCGGCCAGCGTGGCCTCGGGGCCGATGGTGAGGGGGTTGGTGATCATGCCGGACTCGCTGCGCTTGACCCGGTCCACCTGGTCGGCCTGGTCGGCGATCGAGAGGTTCCGGTGCACGACGCCAAGGCCGCCCTGGCGGGCCATGGCGATGGCCATCCGCGACTCGGTGACGGTGTCCATCGCGGCGGACAGCAGCGGCGTGTTCACCGTGATGCGCTTCGAGATCCGCGAGGAGGTATCAGCTTCGGAGGGGATGACGTTGGTGTGTCCCGGCAGGAGCAGGACGTCGTCGTAGGTCAGGCCAACAAAGCCGAAAGGGTCGTGTTCGGGCTGGGTCATGAGTGCGCCTCTTACCTTGGGTTTCTGGGTTCACGGGTAGGGGTTGCAGCAGATGACCAGCCCGTCATTACGGGCATGGCCTGTGCAGAGGTGTTGTGTAAATACTAGAACCTTGGCGGCGATCCCCATATTCCGGGACGCGAATGTGAGCAACGGCATCCGACTGGCGGCGCCGGGGGCGTCACTTCCAGCCGGTGGCGGCGAGCAGTCGCTTTTCGAACATTGGGATCATGCTTTGGACGTAGGTCTTGGTCAGGTGGTTGTCGTCCTTGTAGACGTACACGTTCCCGACGACGGCGGGGCAGGTCCCGTCGGCGCAGATGAAGTCGCTCATGTCCATCAGGTGCAGGCGGGCAACCTTGCCGCGGTAGTCGTCCAGCGGTGAGGACGCCGCCAGGGATTCCTGCAGCGGGACGTTGCACTCGGCGGCGTCGGGGCCCTTTTTCTGGACGCATTCGGGCATGTTGGTGGTGAACCGCGGGTTGTCGCGGATGCCGACAACCTCGATGCCGGCGTCGGTGAAGGGCTTGATCCCCTCCAGGTACTGCGGCACCTCGGTTTCGAACGGCGCCTCCTTGTGCGTCAGCGACGCGACCGTGAAGACGGCGTCGGGCTTGTGCGACAGGACGTAGTCGGAACTGGCTTTGTTGAAGGCGTTGCAGTCGGCATCCCGCTCGGGTGACTCTCCCCCGAAGCGGCAGTTTCCCTTGAGCAGGGTGACGACCTCCCAGCCGTGGCTCTTGGCGATGGGGCCCAGCGCGGCCATGTACTGCTGCGCATGCGAGTCGCCGAGCACCACGATTTTCTTGGTGACCTTGTCCGGCCGGCTGTTCTGAAGGCAGCCCTGCAGGAGGGGGTCGCTGGGCACGTTGCCGTCGGTGCAGAGCCCGTCGATGTCGGCCCATTCGTTCTTCATGGCGGCCGGTGCCGGGATGATCTTGGCCTCCGGCGTCGGCTTCCCGGCGTTCTCCGGGGCCAAGGCTGCGGCGCCGGGCGTCAGTTCCTTCGGCTGGGACGCGGCCGCGGCTTCGTCGGCCACAATGTGGCTCTGCCACAAAGTCACCGGGCCGGCCAGCAGGGCCCCGCAGGCGGCGATGACGACGGCGGTGCGCCAGGCGCGGCGCTGCGGCCAGTGCCACTCGCGCAGCGGCTTCTCCACGAAGCGGGTGGTGAGCACGGCCAGCACCACGGAGATGGCGACTATCGCGAGCCCCTGCCACAGGTCCGGCGCGCTGACTCCCATCCCGGCCAGGGCCAGCACCAGCAACGGCCAGTGCCAAAGGTAGAGGGCGTAGGAGTTGTCGCCGAGGGCGACGAGCGGCCGCCAGGTCAGGAAACGGTCCACGCCGAACCGGCTGCCGCTCTGCCCCGCCACAATGATGGCGGCGGCAGCCAGCGTCGGCCACAGCGCGATGAATCCGGGGAAGGAACGGTCGACCGTCAGCAGCAGCCCGCAGGAGAGCATCGCCGCCAGTCCCGCCCAGCCCAGCACCAGGCGCAGGATCCTTCCCGGTTTCAGGTACGGCAGGGCCAGCGCCAGCAGCGAGCCCAAAGCGAATTCCCAGAGCCGCGCACGGGTGTCGAAGTAGGCGTAGGCCTGATTGCTGGCGGTCTGCTCGATCGAGTAAACCAGCGATGCGGCGAAGATGGCGCCGAACGCGAGGGCCAGGAACAGGCGGTAATTCAGCAGTCGTTCGTCCACCCCGGTCCAGCGGCGCAGCGCGTAGCGCAGTCCCTTGCGCAGCAGGGCGGCGCCCGCGAACACGAGCGGCCACAGCAGGAAGACCTGCCCCTGGATGGACAGCGACCAGAAGTGCTGCAGCGGGCTGGCTCCCGAGTGGTCCTGGGCGTAGTAGTCCACGGCAGAGTCCGCGAGCAGCCAGTTCTGCCGGTACAACAGTGACGCCCAGGCCTGGTCGAGGATGTCCGGCCAGCGGCTTGCCGGCAGGATGGCCCAGGTGCCTGCCAGCACGCCCAGGACCACCACGACGACGGCGGGCAGCAGCCGCTTGAGCAGATGCAGCCAGTGGCTCACCAGGCGGAGCGGCTTACCGCTTTCCACCTTGCGGGCAAAGCTCAGGGTCATCAGGAAGGCCGAGATGAGCAGGAAGATGTCGACGCCACCGGAGACCCGGCCAAGCCACACGTGGTAGGTCACCACCATGAGAACGGCGAGGGCACGCAGGCCCTGCACCTCCGGGCGGTACCCCGATTTTCGGCTCGCGGGAGAACCCGCGGCCGCGTGCTGCGGGCTGGCTATGGTTCGCTCGTTCGTCACGCGGGATCCCTCAGGCTGGCTTCCAAAACATCAATGTTACCGAACCGTAATTTTCATTGCCAATTTCCGGGGCGCCTTCCGCCCGGGATTCCCGGGGCAGGGCGCACCGGCGAGGCTAGGCTGTTACGAGTCGAAGGAGGCCGCGAGTGATCGTGCAGGTGCGGATATGTGTCCCGGAGGAGCTCTCCGGAGCCGTGGTGGAGTGCTGCTCCGGTGAGCTTGGCGTCGCGGAGGTTGCGTTGCACGCCGGCGCCTCGGTGGTGCCGCCGGGCAACGTCATCCTCGTGTTCATGGCACGGGAGTCCGTCGAGTCGCTGATCGAAAAACTCCACGCACTGAACGTCCAGGACGTTGGCTCCATCTCGGTCACCACGCCGGAGCTGGTGCTGTCCGATCGCGCGGACCAGGCGGTCGCTGAGGCGCCCGGCGAAGGCGCGGACGCGATGATCTGGGATGAGGTGTCGCGGCAGACCGGGGAGGATTCCCGGCTGACGTGGAGCTACCTGGCGTTCCTTGTCCTCGCGACGCAGCTGGCCGCGATCGGCATCGTCACCGACTCGACCATCGCGATCGTCGGTGCCATGGCGGTGGGGCCCGAGTTCGGCCCGCTCGCCGCCCTGGCCGTGGCCCTGGTGCGGCGCCAGTGGCGGCTGGGGCGCAGCGCGGCACTGGCACTCGGCGTCGGGTTCCCGGTCGCGATGCTGGCGGCGGCCTTCACGGCCTGGCTCTCCGTACCACTCGGGCTCTTTCCAGCTGACGCCCTGGACCGCGGTTCGGCTGTGGAGTTCATCTATCACCCGGGGCCCTATTCCCTGATTGTCGCCCTGCTGGCAGGGACCGCCGGCATGCTGTCCGTGATCAGCCGGCGCTCGGCGGCCCTCATCGGGGTGTTCATCTCCGTGACCACCGTCCCGGCCGCCGGTTTCGTAGCGGTTTCCCTCGTTCTGGGCGAGTACCAGAAGGCCGCAGGTTCCGCCCTCCAGCTCCTTGTGAACTTGGTCGGGATTATTGTCTCGGCGGTGGCGGTGCTGCTGTTCTACCGGCTAGTCACGAAGCGGCTGCCGCGCGACGCCGCGCGGAAGCTGCGGAGGAACGCCCAGCGCCTGCACCACTGAGCTGCACCGGGCCGGCCCCGGGGCGTCCCCTGCGGGCTACATCCAGCCGGTCGACTCAGCGAGCCGCTGGCCGAACACGGGTGACATCGAGGCCACATACGTGCGGGTCAGGTGGTTGTTGTCCTTGTAGACGAACGTGTTCCCGACCACCCCCGGGCAGGTTTTTCCGTCGCAGATCAGGTCGGTCATGTCAACGAACGACAGTCCTGGCACCCGGCCATGCAACGGAGCCAGAGGGCTCTTCGCGGCGAGCACGTCGCGTTCGGCGCGTTCGCAGTCCGGGCTCTCAATTCCCTTGTTCGCCACGCATTCGGCAATGTTGAAGTTGAAGCGCGGGTTATCGCGGATAGCGACCATCTCGACGTGCTTCCCGGTCCAGAATTTCGCGGTCGCTTCAAGGCCGGGTGACAGCTTTTCCGCCGGGGAAGACACAGCGGCGACGGTGCCCACGGTGATGATGGCGTCCGGCGGATTGTCGGTGACCTCTTCCGTGACGGCAGCGTTGAAGGTGTCACAGGGAATGGACCGTCCCTGGGCGGCAATGGTGTACCGGCAGCCGGCCCGGAGGATGGAATAGACGCGCCAACCGTTCTTCTTGCCGACGGCATCGATAGCGGCCAGCCACTGCTGCGCGTGGGAATCCCCCAGCACGAGGACGGTCTTGGCGGGCTTGTCCGGAGCCGTGTTCTGCGAGCAACTGCTCCTCAGCGAACGGTCCTCGGGTTCAAGGTCGCCGGAGCACCGGTTGCCCAGGCTGGACCAGTCGTTCTTGAGCTGTTCGGGCAGGGGCAGGATCGGGGCGTCGCTGTCCGCCGCGCTGACGAAACCGGGCACCAGGGCCAGGGCGCCGGGGTTGTTCCGCTGTGACTCTGCCATCACAGCCTGCGCTTGGAAGTGCTGCTGGAGCTGCACCCCGGTGAGCGGCACCGCGACCACTGCGAGGCAGAGCGCCACGGCGAGGGCAGCGCGCCGACGTCGGACTTCCGGCCATGCCCAGGACCGCCACGGCTTCTCGACGAACCGGGTGGTCAGGAAGGCGAGCCCCAGTGAGACGGCGATGATGAGGCTGCCCGAAAGCCATCCCGCGTGCTCCTTGCCGCTCCAAGCCAGGGCAAGCACCAGGACGGGCCAGTGCCAGAGGTAGAGGGCGTAGGAATTATCTCCGAGCCTTACGAGGGGGCCAGCGCTGAGGATGCGGTCCACTCCCCAGCGGCTGTTGGTCTGCCCGGCCAGGATGACGCAGCTGGCGGCCAGGGTGGGCCACAGCGCCACGAACCCAGGGAAAGCCCCTTCCACATCCAGGATGAAGCCGCAGCTGACCATGGCCAAGACACCGACCCAGCCGAGGACCACGCGCACCGACTGCGAAAGGAACGACAAGCCCGGCAGGAACAAGGCCAGAAGCGTGCCCAGGGCGAACTCCCAGAGGCGTGCGCCGGTGTCGAAGTAGGCCTGGGACTGGTTGGTGGCCGTGTAGTAGATCGAGAAGGTCAGCGAAGCCAGGAAGATCGCGGCGAAGATGTAGCTGAGCAGCGCCCGGTAGCGCAGGTTGTACCGTCGTGCGAGGAACGCTGCGCCGGCAAAGATTAGCGGCCACAGGATAAACACCTGGCCCTGGATGGACAGCGACCAGAAGTGCTGGAGCGGGCTGGCCAGCGCGTGGTCCCCCGCGTAGTAGTCGACGGCTTCGGCCTGCAGGACGCGGTTTTCCACGTAGAACAGCGATGCCCAGCTCTGCGCGACCACATCCGGGAAGCGGGTGCGGGGCAAAAGGAAGTAGCTGGCCGCCAGCGTGGCGACAATGACGACGGCGGCCGCCGGCAGGAGCCGCCGGAACAGGTGCAGCCAATGCTTGATCAGCGCCATCTGCGAACCCCGCTCGAAGCGGCCCACGAACTGCAGCGTCATCAGGAACGCCGAGATCAGCAGGAAGATGTCGACGCCGCCGGACACCCGGCCAAACCAGATGTGGTAGGTGACCACCATGAGCACCGCGAGCGAACGCAGTCCTTGGATTTCCGGCCTGAATTTCGTCCCCCGGGCAGGACGTGGCTCGGCGCTCGTTTCGCGCGGCGAGACGAGCGTTACCGCTCCAGACATACAAACCCCCGTAGAAACAACGCAAGACAGCCAGAGCAACTATACAACCCGGTTCGGCGTCGGTCCCTTTCGGATGACGCCGGCCACGATGCCCGGACCCCGACGGCATGGCTCCGGGGAACAAAAAGGACCGGACCAGCTGACGCTGGTCCGGTCCCTTCTTTGCACGGAAACTAGTGCGCGGGAACCTTAGTGCTGGTGTCCGGCGTGCTCGTCCTCGTCGGCCGGCTTTTCCACCACGAGGGTTTCGGTGGTGAGAACCAGCGCCGCGATGGAGGCCGCGTTGCGGAGGGCCGCGCGGGTGACCTTGACGGGGTCGATGACACCGGCCGCGATCAGGTCCTCGTATTCGCCGGTCTTGGCGTTGAAGCCCTGATTGACAGCGGATTCGGCCACCTTGGCGACGACGACGTAGCCGTCAAAGCCGGCGTTCTGGGCGATCCAGCGCAGCGGCTGGGTCAAGGCCCGGCGGACGATGCCCACGGCAGCTGCCGCGTCGCCGTCGAGCGCCTGGACAGCCGGATCCTCATCAAGCGCCTTGAGGGCGTGGATGAGGGCGGAGCCGCCGCCGGCCACGATGCCTTCTTCGAGGGCAGCGCGGGTGGAGGACACGGCGTCCTCGATGCGGTGCTTCTTTTCCTTCAGCTCGACCTCGGTGGCAGCGCCAACCTTGATCACGCCGATGCCGCCGGCCAGCTTGGCCAGGCGTTCCTGCAGCTTTTCCTTGTCCCAGTCCGAATCGGTGCGGGTCAGCTCGGCGCGCAGCTGGGCAACCCGGGCCGCGACGTCCTCGGCCGAACCGGCGCCGTCAACGATGGTGGTGTTGTCCTTCGTGACGGTGATGCGGCGGGCGGTACCCAGGACCTCAAGGCCCACGGTGTCCAGGCTGAGGCCCAGTTCCGGGGAGACAACCTGCGCGCCGGTGAGGGTCGCGATGTCCTGCAGCATGGCCTTGCGGCGGTCTCCGAAACCGGGAGCCTTGACGGCCACGACGTTCAGGGTGCCGCGGATACGGTTGACGATCAGCGTGGAGAGTGCCTCGCCGTCGACGTCTTCGGCGATGATGAAGAGCGGCTTGGAGCTCTGCAGCGCCTTTTCCAGCAGCGGCAGGAATTCCTGGACCGAGGAGATCTTGCCCTGGTTGATCAGGATAAGGGCGTCTTCGAGGACTGCTTCCTGGCGTTCCGCGTCGGTGACGAAGTAGGGGGACAGGTAGCCCTTGTCGAACTGCATGCCCTCGGTGAGGACCAGTTCGGTCTGCGTGGTGGAGGACTCCTCGATGGTGATCACACCATCCTTGCCGACTTTGCCGAAGGCCTCGGCCAGGAGCTCGCCGACCTCGTCGCTCTGTGCGGAGATCGCGGCCACGTTGGCCACCTGGGTGCCCTCGACCGGGCGGGCGTTTTCGAGCAGGCGGGCGGCCACGGCCTCGACGGAGACCTCGATGCCGCGCTTGATCTGGCCCGGGGCGGCGCCGGCGGCAACGTTGCGCAGGCCTTCCTTGACCAGGGCCTGGGCGAGGACGGTGGCGGTGGTGGTACCGTCGCCGGCGACGTCGTTGGTCTTGGTGGCGACCTCCTTGGCGAGCTGTGCGCCAAGGTTTTCATAGGGGTCGTCCAGCTCTACTTCGCGGGCGATGGTCACACCGTCGTTGGTGATCGTGGGGGCGCCCCACTTCTTGTCCAGCACGACGTTGCGGCCGCGCGGGCCGAGCGTCACCTTGACCGTGTTGGCGAGCTTATCGATGCCGGCTTCGAGCGACCGGCGGGCAGCGTCGTTAAACGCAAGCTGCTTTGCCATGGTTTTGTCCTTTCAAGACAGAACCCCGCGCAGCCGTTCGTTCAAAGCGAAGGATCGGCGGCGCGGGGGTCCAAGAGAGTTACTTTACGACGATCGCCAGAACGTCGCGGGCGGAGAGCACGAGGTACTCGGTGCCGCCGGTCTTAACTTCGGTTCCGCCGTACTTGGAGTAGATGACAACGTCGCCAACGGCAACGTCAACGGGAACGCGGTTGCCATTGTCATCAAAGCGGCCGGGGCCTACTGCAACAACTTCGCCTTCCTGCGGCTTCTCCTGTGCGGAGTCCGGGATAACCAGGCCGGAAGCCGTGGTCTGCTCGGCTTCGAGCGGGCGGACAACAATACGATCCTCAAGAGGCTTAATAGAGACCGACACTCGGACCTCTCCTTTTCGTCAGCAAATTTGTGGACTATGAAGCGATGATCCGTGGCGTACAAACCGTCGTCGCGGTGCCGGCAGTAGCCCGGCGGAACATGCTTCACGTGTTAGCACCCGCCTAGGGAGAGTGCTAATGACGACTCTATGTAAGTAGTTAGCACTCGGTCAAGGTGAGTGCCAGAAGTTCGTCACTGGTGAACGTCCGGCGGGACCGTCCGGAGTGACGGACATGCCCATCGCAACCGGCCGGCACTGGACATATCGGCAATATGTCCGGTGCTGGTGCCGAAGGATGGGCATGTCCCTCGGTCCGCGCCCAGGCCGGGGCGGCCTACTCCCCCGCCAGGTCCTCATAGTCCCAGTCCTGGCCGTCGTCGTCTTCCTCGATCCGGGCGGAGGCGTTGCGTTCGCGGTACAGCACGAAGCCGCCGGCGAGGGCAGCGACCACGCCGAGGACGAGGGCGATGATGCCGCCCACCCGGGCTGCGGCATAGGTGTCACGGATCGCGCGCGCCTCATCGGTCGCATCCTTCACGTCCTTGCCGCCGACCGAGTAGACGGTCGCATTGAAGGAGTCCAGTAAGAAGATAATGACGAGCAACGCCACGCATACGACGGCGATCACGATGCCGGCGATCAGCGCCGGCCGGGCGAAGCGGGCCAGTCCCCGGCTGTCCCGGGCCTCCCCGACGGTGTTCTCCCGGGTGCCTGCCGTGCCGAAGTCGTCTGTGTCCCTGCCATCCATGCCGTCCAGCCTATCGGGCGCGCCGGGCGTTCCCCGCCTGAACTACGCTTGATGGCATGGCTGAGACTACGCAGGACCAGATCGCCCCGCTCCTCAATCCGGAGGGCTGGGAGCTGCTGGCCTCGCTGGGACCGTACCGCGAGGAGGAGGCCTTCCGCCTCAACGCCTCGCTCCGGAAGGCCGGCCATTCCCCCGAGCTGGTCTCCGCGGCACTCACCCAGTCCCGCCTGCGGACAAAGGCGGAAGCGAAGTTCGGTGAATTCGCCCGGCAGATGATTTTCACCCGGGCCGGCCTGGAACAGGCCACCCGGCTGACCGTAGCGGCGCGGCACGCGCAGCGCTTCGCCGAGGCCGGGATTGCCCATGTGGCGGATCTGGGCTGCGGACTGGGAGCCGACGCAATGGCCCTGGCCTCGCTGGACATCAAGGTGACCGCCGTGGAACTGGACGAAACCACCGCCGCCTGCGCCACGATGAACCTGATCCCGTTCCGGAACGCCACCGTCGTCCATGCCGATGCCGCCGCCGTCCCGCTCGACGGGATTGACGGCGTCTGGCTGGACCCGGCCCGCCGCACCACCTCAAGTTCCGGGACCAAGCGACTCTGGGATCCGGAGGACTTCTCCCCCCCGCTGTCCTTCGTGGAATCCCTGGCCTCGTCCGGCCGTGCCGTCGGCGTGAAGATGGGCCCGGGCATGCCGCATGCCTCCGTCCCGGAGGACTGCGAGGCGCAGTGGGTCTCGGTGGGTGGCGACGTCACCGAAGTTGCGCTGTGGTTCAACGCGGTCCGCCGGCCCGGAATCCGGCGTGCCGCGCTGGTACTCGGCCCGCAAGGCGCCGCGGAGCTCACCAGCTCGGAGGACTTCGGCGCCGGGCCGGAGGCCCCGCTGGGCCCGGTGGATGGCTACCTCTACGAGCCCGACGGCGCCGTGATCCGCGCCGGCCTGGTCGCCGACGTCGCGCTCCAGCTGGGCGGTCATCTGCTGGACGAACACATCGCCTATATCTGCGCGCCGGAACTGCACGATACCCCGTATGCCCGCGCGTACAAGGTCCTCGAGGTGATGCCGTTCAACGTCAAGGCGCTCAAGTCCTGGGTCAAGGACAACGGCGTGGGCGTCCTTGACATCAAGAAGCGCGGCACCTCGGTCACGCCGGAGGAACTGCGCAAGCAACTGCTCCCCGGCGGCGGCAGGAGCGCCAAGAATGCGGCCAAGAAGACGGCCACCCTGGTCCTCACCAGGATCGGGGAGGAGCGGGTGGCCATCTCGGTGGAACCGGCCTAGGGCCGGCCTTGCGGGGCGGGGCTACTGGGCCCGCATGAACTCCTCGGCGGCACGGACCTGTTCGTCGCTGGGCCGGATGCCCGTGTAGAGCACGAACTGTTCGAGGGCCTGGATGGTGGCGACCTCGGCGCCGGTGATCACCTGCTTGCCGGCCGCCCGCGCGGCTTTGATCAGCGGCGTTTCGGCGGGCAGCGCCACAACATCGAACACCACCTTCGCGGCCGCCACGGCTTCCGGCGGGAAGGACAGGGCGCCGGACTCGGGGCCGCCGGCCATGCCGACGGGCGTCACGTTGATCAGCAGGTCGGCTGTGCCCTCTGCGGAATCCGGGGCCGGGAGTACTGCACGCCATTCGAATCCGTAGAGCCCGGCGAGCGCCCGGCCGGCCGCCTCGTTGCGGGCGATGATCGTGACGTGCCGGAATCCGGCGTCGCGCAGTGCCGCCGCAGTGGCCTTCGCCATTCCACCGGCGCCCAGCAGCCACACCGTGTTGTCCGTGGGGACGGCGTTGCGTTCCAGCAGCTGCTCGATCGCCGTGTAGTCGGTGTTGTAGGCCGTGAGCTTCCCGCCGTCGTTGACGATCGTGTTGACCGAGTCGATGGCTTTCGCGGACGGGTCCATGACATCCACGAGGGCGATGACGTCTTCCTTGAATGGCATGGACACGGCGCAGCCGCGGATGCCCAGGCCCCGCACGCCGGCGATGGCCTGGGCCAGGTCGGTGGGGGCGAAGGCCTTGTAGATCCAGTTCAGGCCCAGCTGTTCGTACAGGTGGTTGTGGAAGCGGGTCCCGTTGTTGCTCGGCCGGGCCGAGAGCGAGATGCACAGGGTCATGTCTTTATTCAGGATGGGCACAGCACCATTAAACGCCACGAAACGCCACGGCAACGGCTCAGCGGCAGCCGGAACCAGGCCCTTGCCGCCCGACGGCGACCGGCAGCTTCCCGGGGGCGCTGGTCCGGACCCCATCCGAGGGGGCGTGGCTTCGCGGAACGGGCATCTCCGGCCGGCGGAGGGGCGCTGTGGACACTCCGGCCCTGGGACGGGGCGGGATTCGAGGCGCCGGGGCCGGTGCAGCCTGTGGATACCAGGGCGAGCCCTGTCAGAACCGCCGCGGCTGCCGGGAACAGGCTTCTTCTGTGAAAACTCTCACGCATCAGCTGTAACTTGACCACCAGTTGGATGCTACCCCTGCACTAGACTTTGAACACCGCTGCCTGGCCACTGCATGCCGCAACCGGGCTGCACCAGCGGCCAATGAACACCAGCGGCCAATGAACACCGGCGGCGAACACACACTGGCGGGTGACAAACTCCGGCGGGCAACAAAACAGCGAAGGGACCACATGAAGATTGATTTCGCTTCATCCAGGCAATCAACTCTTGGTGTGGAATGGGAGCTCGCGCTCGTCAACGCCGAAACCGGTGAGCTGGCCTCGGTGGCCAGCGAGGTGCTCCGCGGCGTGTCCGCCCGGCATCCCGAGCTGAACGAGGATGACGAACACCCGCACATCAAACAGGAGCTGCTGCTCAACACGGTGGAGCTCGTCACGGGCATCTGCACCACCGTGGCGGAAGCGAAGGCGGACCTGAACAGTTCCCTCGCCGCGGTGCGCGAGGTCACCGACCCGATGGGCGTCGAAGTCTTCTGCGCCGGCAGCCACCCCTTCAGCCCGCCGCAGCTCCAGCCCGTCACCGACAAGGCGCGGTACGCCAAGCTGATCGACCGCACCCAATGGTGGGGCCGCCAGATGGTCATCTACGGCGTCCACGTGCACGTGGGCCTCGACAGCCGCGACAAGGTACTTCCTGTACTCGACGGGCTCGTCAATTACTTCCCGCACTTCCAGGCGCTTTCCGCCTCCAGCCCGTTCTGGGGCGGCGAGGACACCGGCTACGCCTCGCAGCGCGCGCTGATGTTCCAGCAGCTGCCGACGGCGGGACTGCCGTTCCAGTTCTCCAGCTGGGAAGAATACGAGTCCTACGTCCAGGACATGTTCACCACCGGGGTGATCGACACCCTCTCCGAGATCCGCTGGGACATCCGGCCGGTACCCAACCTCGGCACCATCGAGATGCGCATCTGCGACGGCCTGGCCACGCTTGAGGAGGTGGGGGCCATCGCCGCCCTGACCCAGTGCCTCGTGGACGAGTTCTCCACCATCCTGGACAACGGCGGCACCATCCCGACCATGCCGCCCTGGCATGTCCAGGAAAACAAGTGGCGCGCGGCCCGCTACGGTCTGGACGCAATTATCATCCTCGACGCCGAGGGCAACGAGCAGCTCGTCACCGAGCACCTGCGGGAGACGCTGGCCCGGCTCGAGCCCGTGGCTGCCAAGCTCGGCTGCAGCGCGGAGCTGGCCGACGTCGAGAAGATTATCGAGCGCGGGGCCGGCTACCAGCGGCAGCGCCGCGTCGCCGCGGAGCACGGCGGGGACCTGCGCGCCGTCGTCCTGGATCTGGTCGAGCAGATGCGCAAAGGGCCCGAAGCCTAGATTCCTGGGCCGTCCCCTAGGCGGATACGCTCGTCACCGGCATCGACGAGTCCGGCGCGAAGCCGAGCCCGCTCGGCACTATTCCGGACATCACCAGCTGCGCCCCGAGCGCGGCCACCATGGCCCCGTTGTCCGTGCACAGCGAGAGCGGCGGGACGGTCAGCCGGATTCCGGCCGCCGTGCAGCGCTGCTCCGTGAGCTGGCGCAACCGCGAGTTCGCCGCCACTCCCCCGCCCAGCAGCAGTTCGGTGATGCCGTTTTCGCGGCAGGCGAGCACCGCCTTGGAGGTGATCACGTCCACCACGGCCTCCTGGAAGGCGGCCGCAATGTCCGCCACCGGCACCGCTTCGCCGCGCGCCTCGAACTGCTCCACGCAGCGGGCGACGGCGGTCTTGAGTCCGCTGAAGGACCAGTCGTAGCGGTGCGGGCCGGGTTCCTCCGCGGTCCCCATGTACTTGGGCTGGGTAAGACCACGGGGGAAACGGATCGCCTTCGCATTGCCGGTGCGTGCCAGCTTGTCGATGGCCGGCCCGCCCGGGTAGCCGAGCCCCAGCAGCCGGGCCACCTTGTCGTACGCCTCGCCGGCGGCGTCGTCGATCGTGGAGCCCAGCAGCTCGACGTCGTCCGTGATGCTGCGGATCCGGAGGATCTCGGTGTGGCCGCCGGAGACCAGGAGCGCGCCGAGGTTCTCCGGCAGGGCGGTCCCGGAGCCGGCCGCCTGCCCGCTGTCGTCCGAGCCGCCGTCCTCCGGCGCGCCGCCGCCGGGCTCGAGCAGTCCGACGCCCACATGCGCCACGAGGTGGTTGATCGCGTACAGCGGCTTGCCGGTGGCGACGGCGAGGGCCTTGGCTGCGCAGACGCCCACCATCAGGGCTCCGGCCAGTCCCGGGCCGGAGGTGACAGCGATGGCGTCGATATCGTCCAGCGTCACTTCCGCTGCGGCGAGCGCTTCCCGGAGGGTGGGGACGAAGGCGTCGAGGTGCGCGCGGGAGGCGATCTCGGGGATGACCCCGCCGAAGCGCACGTGCTCCTCCATGGAGGACGAGACGGTGTTGGCGAGCAGGCGGGTGCCGCGGACGATGCCGACGCCGGTCTCGTCGCAGGAGGACTCGATCCCAAGCACCAGGGGGGCGGAGCTGCGTGGGTGGTGGTTCATTCTTGGCCTGTTCCCCTTGGCTGTGTGTGGTCCGTGGTGTTGCCGGGCGCTGGCTGTTCCGTCGCGTGCAGCTCGAGCCGCATGATGAGCGCGTCGACGCCGTCGCGGTAGTAGCGCGGCCGGACATGGATCTGCTCGAAGCCGAAGCGCCGGTAGAGCTGCTGGGCGCGGGGGTTGTCCGCGCGCACCTCCAGCAGCACATCGGCCGCATGCCGCCGCCGGCTTTCCCGGATGAGCTCGGTCAGCAGCGCCGAACCGATGCCACGGCCCTCCTGTTCGGGCACAACCGCGATGGTCTGCACGTCCGCGATGGGTTCGATGCACATCAGCCCCGCGTACCCGACGATTGAGCCGCCGGACTCGGCAACGATGTAGCGTCGGGTCTCGGTCTGGGCGAGCTCGTCGACAAACATCTGCAGGGGCCAGGCGTCCACCGGGAACAGCCGGCGCTCCAGCTCGTGCACCGCGGGGATGTCCGCGGAGGCCATGTCCCTGAGGCTCACACCTGCCGGGGACGGTCCGCGCGGCGTATCCGGGGCGTTCACAGGGCGCGCTTCCGCGGGCCCGGGACCTGCGCGTCCGATTCCCGCAGGTACAACGGGGTGGTGTCCAGGAGCTGCTCCCCGGCGGCGAGCCGCGCGAGCGCGAACTGGCCCAGCAAAAGCGCCTCGGGCTGCCGCGCGGCGAACTCGGGGACGGCATTGAGGACGTCCGGGTACAGACCCGCGCCCGCGCCGTAGACCGGAAGGTCCGGCAGATCGGCGGCGAAGCCCACATGCGGCCCGTCCAGCAGCTGCGGCAGCTGGCTCCCGGCCAGCGCGTAGCGGGCCCAGTAGACCTCCTTGCGCCGCGCGTCGGTGGCCACAATGAACTCCGGGGCCGCTTCCGTGGACTCCGCTACCTCCAGGGCAATGGCATCCAGGCTCATGAGCCCGTAGAGGGGCTTTTGCCAGACGAAAGCCAGGCTGCGGGCGGTGACGATGCCGGAGCGGAGGCCCGTGAATGGACCCGGTCCCACCCCGGTGACAATGACGTCGACGTCGGCGCCGCTGAGACCCGCGGCGGCGAGCAGCTGCTTGATGCCCGGGGCCAACACCTCGGCATGGCTGCGGGTGTCCGCGGTGGCGAAGCTGCCGACGACAGATTCCAGGGAATCATCGGAAACGAGCGCCGCGCTGGCAACGGCCGAGGTATCGATGGCGAGGATCAGCATCTTCAGTCCGTTTCCGTGGTCGCGGGCAGGTCAGGGATTCCGGCAAGGGCGGCGGGCGGTTCGGCCCAGCGCGGCCCAAAGCCGCGGAAGACCACGGTCCTGGGCTCGTCGGCGTCGTCGGTGTCGAAATCCAGCACGTCGGTGCCGGGCTGTGCGGGGCCGGACGGGGCTGTGCCGCTGGGCTGGGCGCTACCCAGCCGGCGTTGCAGCTCCACCTCCAGCCGGCTCTCGCTCAGGTGCTCCACCCGGCCGCGGCCCCACTCCACGACGGTCACTGCACTGTCCATGGTGTTTTCCAGGTCGATGTCGTCGATTTCGGAAGCAGAGGCGAGCCGGTACGCGTCGACGTGGACCAGGTCCGGGCCGCCGGGACGGGGTCCGTCCGGAAGGTTAGGGTGGATCCGCACCAGCACGAACGTGGGAGAGATGATTCCGGCGCGGACGCCAAGGCCCTCGCCGAGCCCCTGCGTGAAGGTGGTCTTCCCGGCGCCAAGCTCGCCGCTGAGCACTAGCAGGTCGCCCGCCTGCAACTCGGCGCCAAGGCCGGCCGCGAGGGCATGTGTCTGCTCCGCGGTCCCCACTTCCAGGGTCCGCTGCCAGGCCGGGTGGCTCACTGCGCGGCCCCGTCGCCCGGTGCGGGCTCTTCGTTGATGTAGCGGCGCGGCACCCGCGGGCTGATGCGGGTGACGATCTCGTAGTTGTTGGTGCCGGCTGCCCTGGCCCAGTCCTCGGCGGTGGGACCGCCGTCGGCACCGTTTCCGAACATCACGGCTTCGGCACCCAGCAGGCTGGGACCGCCGGCGGAGACGTGGAGCGGGCCGAGGTCGATCACCATCTGGTCCATCGCGATGCGGCCCACCACGGGGTAGCTGATTCCGGCCACCCGGATCGGACCTCCGGTGGCGACGCGCGGAACGCCGTCGGCGTATCCCAGCGGGACGAGGCCCAGCGTGCTGGCGCCCCCGGTGCGGTAGTTCAGTCCGTAGGAGACACCCTGGCCGGCGGGCACGTCCTTGCAGTGCGAGACGACGGTGCGGACTGTCATTGCCGGGCGCAGCCCGATCTCCGCGGAAGTCTGGCCCTCGAACGGTGAGAGCCCGTAGATGCCAAGGCCCACCCGGACGAGGTCGAAGTGCGTGTCCGGGCGGGACAGCGTCGCCGGGGTGTTCGCGAGGTGGCGGACCTCGGGATCGACGCCGGCGTCCTGGGCCATCGCCAGGACATCGCGGAAGGCGGCAAGTTGCTCGTCGGTTTCGGGGCGCTCGGGTTCGTCGGCCACGGCAAGGTGGGAGAAAATGCCCACCACCCGCAGCAGGCCCTGGTCCTGGTAGTCCAGCGCTTCGCCGAGCAGGGTGTCCCAGGACTCCAGGGTGGCGCCGTTGCGGCCGAGCCCGGTGTCCACCTTCAGGTGAATCCTGGCTGGGCGTTCCTGCTCGCGGGCTGCGGCTACGATCCGGCCCAGCTCCCAGCCGGAGCAGCCGATGTCGATCCCGGCAGCGACGGCGGCGGCAAAGTTGCTCTCGGGGGTGTGCAGCCAAGCCAGCAGGGGGGCCTCGATCCCGGCGGCGCGCAGGGCAAGCGCCTCGGAGATATGTGCGACGCCTAGCCAACTGGCCCCGGCGCTGAGCGCGGCGCGGGCCACCGGGATGGCCCCGTGGCCGTAGGCGTCGGCCTTGACGACGGCCATCACCTTCGCCGGCGAAGCCACCTTGGCCAGCCGCCGGACGTTGTGCCGTATCGCCTCGAGGTCGATGACGGCCGAGCGCTCCTCGACGTGGTCCGGACCTGCTTCCGCCACCGGCCGGAAATCACCTGTTGCTGCTGGGTATATCACTTTACGATTCTACGGGTGGCCGCAGATCCTGCTGAATTCCGCTGGCGCCCCGCACTTTGGGACATGCCCATCCTTGGCTTCGGGACATGCCCATCCCTCGCAGCCGCGACTGGGCATATGCGGACTATGTCCAGTCCACGGCCCGGGCGCAGGGCATGTCCCTCGCCCGCACCCCGCGGCATCCCAAACCATTCACGGATCCATTCCTGGCGTCGGGACATGCCCACCCCTCGCAGCTACGAGTGGGCATATGCGGAATATGTCCAGTCCACGGCCCGGGCGCGGGGCATGTCCCTCGGCCCGCACCCCGCGGCGTCCCAAACCATGCACGGGTCCATTCCTGGCTTCGGGACATGCCCACCCCTCGCAGCCACGAGTGGGCATATGCGGACTATGTCCAGTCCACAGCCCGGGCGCAGGGCATGTCCCATGTCCCGCACCCCGCGGCGTCCCAAACCATGCACGGGTCCATTCCTGGCTTCGGGACATGCCCACCCCTCGCAGCCACGAGTGGGCATATGCGGAATATGTCCAGTGCACAGCCCGGGCGCAGGGCATGTCCCTCGGCCTGCACCCCGCGGCGCCCCCAAACCATGCACGGGTCCATTCCTGGCTTCGGGACATGCCCACCCCTCGCAGCCACGAGTGGGCATATGCGGAATATGTCCAGTCCACAGCCCGCGCGCAGGGCATGTCCCTCGGCCTGCAGTCCTCGGCCCGCAGCCCGCACCCGCTCCCCAGCCGCCCGCCACCCCAAGGGCTACGCGTCGGAGAGGTGCGCAATCGTCGCCGTCGCCCGCCGCTGCGCCTCCGGCGGCACGTCGCGGACGATTTCTTCCAGGAAACGGTAGCGGCGCAGCCATTGACTGCCCTGCCGCTCCTTGCGGGCATTGGCCCGCTGCCACCAGTCGGCGAGGTCGCCCCAGCCGGGAGCGGCCAGCGAGCCGCCCACCTGCTGCACGGCCAGGGCCGCGCACAGGTTGGCGAACCGGAGCCGGTCCCCCAGCGGCCAGCCGGCCAGGCAGCCGACGATGAACGCGGCCCCGAAGCAGTCCCCGGCCCCGGTGGGGTCGAAGGCCGCCACGGGCAGCGACGGCACCCACTCCTCCTCACCGGTCTCGGAGTCCACCGCCATGGATCCCTGCGGCCCCAGGGTCACCACGGCCACTGGGACCCTGTCCGCGAGCGCGTAGAGCGCGGCCCACGGGTTGTCCTTGCCGGTGAACGCCATGGCCTCCTGCTGGTTCGGCATGAAGGCGTGGAAGTATTTCAGGTTGTCCAGTCGCGCCTGCGCCCACGTCCCGGTGGGATCCCAGCCGACGTCGCCGAAGAGACGCACACCGGCCCGGTGCGCGTCGACGGCCCACGGTTCCAGCTCCTCGCCTAGCTCGGCGACGGCGGCGAGCGCGGGCGGCGGGCAGCCGATCAGTTCGCTTGAGGTTACCGGCGCCGGGTGGCCGTGGGTCACCATGGACCGGTCCTTCTCGACACTCAGCGACACGGTGACCGGCGAGTGCCAGCCGGGAACGCGCCGCGACAGCGACAGGTCCACGTGTTCCTGCCGGTCGAGGATCTTCCAGTTGTAGTCGCCGTAGCCGTCGTCGCCAAACGCGGCGGCCAGCCCGGTCCTCAGCCCCAGCCGTGCCGCGGCGATGGCCTGGTTCGCCACCCCGCCGGGACAGCTGCCCATCCCGTCGCTCCAGATTTCCGTGCCGGGCCGGGGTGCGTGCGGCAGCCCGGTGAAGATGATGTCCTGGAACACGGTGCCGGTCAGGAGCACGTCGAAGCTTCCCGCCGCCGGGGTACGGACGGCGGCGAGCGGGTCGAAGCGCGGCGCTGGAATCGCGTCCATACACGGCACACTACGCCGTCCAGGTAGCCGGCGAAAGACGACGTTCCGGGCCCATCAGCGCGGCGCGGAATAGACTGCAGCCATGCGGCTCATGATTGCTGGCGGCGGCGGATTCCGGGTGCCGCTGGTCTACCGGGCGCTCTCCGCCGGTCCCTTTGCCGGGCTGGTCCGGGAGCTGGTGCTGTACGACGTCGACGCCGGCCGGCTGGCCGCCATCGAAGCGGTGCTGGCCTCCCTGCCGGGCAGGGAACAAGGCGGCGGGCCGCCGGTCCGCACCACCACGTCGCTGGCCGAGGCCCTGTCCGGCACGGACATGGTTTTCGCCGCCATCCGGCCCGGCGGCACGGCCGGCCGCACGGCCGACGAGCGCGTGGCGCAGGAGCTGGGCGTGTTGGGCCAGGAGACCACCGGCGCCGGCGGCATCTCCTACGCCCTGCGCACCATCCCGCCGATGTTGGCCCTGGCGCAGGCGATGAAACGTTTCTGCCCCGGGGCGTGGCTGGTCAACTTCACGAATCCGGCTGGCATGGTGACCGAGGCCCTGGTCCCGGTGCTGGGCCGCCGGGTGGTGGGTATCTGCGATTCGGCCGGCGGACTGGTGCACCGCGCGGCGCGGGCCGCCGGCGTCGTGCTGCCCGAGGGCAGGCTCGACGGCGTCGGCTACTACGGGCTCAACCACCTGGGCTGGCTGTACCGGCTGGAGTCCGGCGGCAGGGATGTCCTCCCCGCCCTGCTCGCCGACGCCGGGACCCTGGCAGGTTTCGAGGAGGGCCGGCTCTTCCCCCAACCCTTTCTGGCCGGCCTCGGCTGCCTGCCGAACGAGTACCTGTTCTACTACTACGAGACCGCCCGCGCCCTGGCCGCCATGCGGGCCGCTGCCCAGACCCGCGGCGAGTCCATCCACCGGCAGCAGTCCGAGCTGTATCCGCGGCTCGCGTCCGCCGGTGCGGAGGCCTACGGGCTCTGGGATGCCGCCCGCCGGTCCCGCGAGGAGGGCTACCTGGCCGAGGCCCGAACCGCTGGCGAGCACCGGGACGAGGAGGACCTGGCCGGCGGCGGCTATGAGCGCGTCGCGCTGGCGGTGATGCGCGCCCTCTCCGGTGGCGGCGGGGCCGAACTGGTGCTGAATACCCCCAACGCGCTACCCGGCCCGGACGGTGCACGGACTGCCGCGATCCCGGGGCTGCCGGCGGACGCCGTCGTGGAGGTCCCCTGCCGGGTGGACGCCGACGGAGTGGTGCCGCTCCCACAGGACCGCCCGTCGGAAGCGCAGCTCGCGCTGATGCTGCGGATCAAGGAGGTGGAACGGCTCGTGGTCCAGGCCACCGGGCCGGGTCCCGGCAGCCTGCGGCGCGGGGCCGCCCTCGCCGCGTTCGCCCGGCATCCGCTGGTCGACTCGGACGAGCTCGCGGCGAAGCTGCTCGCCGGTTACGAGGCAGCGTTCCCGGGCCTGTTGCAGCTCTGGCGCAGCGACGTCCGCAGTTCCGGTGACTCCTAGCCGAGTCCGCCGCTCAACGCGGGCCGCTCAACGCGGGCCACTCAGCGCAGTCCGCTCAACGCAGTCCGCGGGCGAGGGTCTCCTGTAGCGCCTTGTTGGGTTCGCCCGGCTGGCCGGTGCCGCTGAGGTAGAGCCCCATCTGGGTCCCGTGGTATTCCCAGTACGCGAAGCTGAGCTCGTTCTCCGCCAGGAGATCAAGCATGTCGGTGACCCACTGGCTGCCGCCCTTGCCCTCCATCTCAAATGCTTGCCGGACCAGTCCGAACTCCATGACCGACATCGGCACGTTGTTATCGATGCCGAACTTGAGTCGCTTCCCCAACTCATGTGCCAAATAGCCTTTGTCGCGTGCCAGGAAGCCGTTTCCGGGTGTTCCGGGCGACTGTGCGTAGACGTCGAGCTGGAGCCCGATCCGGGGTGCCGAACCGGCCGAGGCCGCAATGTTCTGCCCCCGCATGTGGCCCTGGATGCGGTACTTGTTACCCGGCACGACCTTGAACAGGTGGGCGTCGTTGCTCCACCCTGCGATTGCCGTGGCGTCGACGGCATTGCTGATGGAGAGGCTGCCGCTGTCCTGGTGCCCGGTCTTCTCCCGCGCGAACTTCGGCGGCGCCGCCGTGTCCCCGTACTGCCATTGATGCCAGTCCAACGTCGAGTCGCGGTCCAGGGGATCGTTGATGACTTGCCGGAGTTCGGTCCCGTCGGGGCCGTATTCGGTCACCCTGATTGCATCGAAACCGGCCGTTCCGCGCATGCCGCCCTGCGCAGTGACCATGGGTGCAGCCGCCACCGCGCTGCTGTCCTCGATAGTTACGATGCCGCTGTCATACGCCGCCCAGCCTGAGGTGCCGGGCGGCAAGGACTTGGTTGCGATGCGGCTTTCCGGCAGCAGGACCCGCTGACCGGTCGGGAGAATGGTGTCGGGGTCGGGATAGCGCCCGCCGTCCTGAACCGGGCCCTCGACCCAGGACGCATACTGGTGGGTGTATTTGATGGGCTCGTAGAAGTGGAAGTCGTAAACCACGTTGTCGTCATCAACAAGGAAATGCTGGTCGACCCCGGAGAAGCCGTAGCTGCCGTTGACCCCATAGATCCCGCCCACAACCAGAAGGTGGTTCTGGTCCTCGGACCGGACTGCGGCGACCAACTGCCCGGCCAGCACTTTCCATTGTTCCCCGGTCGCGTCAGTCGTCACCGGCTCATTGAGCAGGTCGTAGGCTGCGATGGCTGGTTCATCCTTGTAACGGGCTGCGATATCGCGCCACAGGTCCGCGTTCTGCTGCTGCAGTCGGGGGTTGGACCAGATGTCGAAACTGACGGCGTCGCTGGTGGGGTCCAGCCAGAATCCGCCGATCGGGGTGTGCAGATCCAGGATCAGGCGCATCCCGTGTTCCCGCGCCCAGGCCACGTTTTGGTCCAGCCACTGCCAGAAGACCTGCGGGGAGTCGACATACCAGTCCCCGTCGAAGGCGAAGCGGATGCTGTTGAAGCCAATTTCTTTCGCCCGGGCAAAGTCGTCCCCCGCATGGTGCTGCGAATTAGGAAGCTCGGCCCCGTTCAGGTTTCGATGGTAGAAGTTGGAGAAATTCACCGCTTTCAGCCGGGTGGGCTCGCCGTTGAGGACGAGGCCGCGGCCCGAGGCGGTGACGAAGCCCGGCGAATTCTCCGCCGAGGAGCTTCTGTCGTTGTTCCGGGCCAGCGTGCACCCGGCCATGACCAGCAACGGAACCACCAGCAGCAGGACGGCCGGAACCCACCCAGGCAAGCGGCGCCGTCGTGCACCCCGTTCAGGACTGCGCCGTTCCTGGTGCGGCAGTTGCGGATCGCCACTTCCGGGCATTCAGGCCTCCCTCGCTCGGCCCCCAGAGGGCCAGCCTATTCGGGCCGGCAGAAAATGTCTTGGGTTGAATCCGGCGAAGGCAGCTATAGCTTGCGGTACATCACGTGCAGTCCCACGTAGCCCAGCTGCGGGTGCCGGAAGGCTTCCGGGATGGTGGCGAGGATCTCGAAGCCCATGGCTTGCCAGGCGGCGACGGCCCGGACGTTGCTTTCCACCACGGCGTTGAACTGCATGGCGCGGAAGCCCGCGGCGCGGGCGGCGTCCAGCGAGTAGGCGCACAACGCCCGGGCCACTCCCTGGCCGCCGTAACCGGCGCGGACCATGTAGCCGGCGTTGGCGACGTGGCTGCCGCCGCCGCCCTGGTTCGCGTGCAGCTCGCCGGTGCCCAGTACGACGCCGTCGAACCGGCCAGTTCCGACGGCGACGAAGGTCCTGCCCGGGACGGTTTTGAACCACTTGGCGCGGGCCTGGTCCTCCGTGGTGTCGCGGTCCCAGGTAAACGTCTCCCCGGCACGGATCACAGGCTCCAGGATCTCCCAGATGGCGGCCCAGTCCTGCGCGGTGGCCTCGCGGATCTCCCACGACGCCGTGGCCGGCCGGTCTTTTGCGTTTGCGCTCACAGCCGCCACGCTAGCAGCAGGCAGCCGCCCGCGAACCGGCCCGGCGTTCAGGAGTAATGTTTTACCGAATCCACGTCACGCGAAGGGAAGGAAGAAGATGCCGCTGGTCCGCCGTGTCGCTTTCCTCTCCCTGCACACCTCGCCGATGGAGCAGCCCGGGTCCGGGGACGCCGGCGGCATGAACGTGTACATCCGGGCCCTCGCCGCCGCCCTCG
The DNA here is from genome assembly GCF_052113385.1 of Arthrobacter sp. YAF16. Classification (NCBI taxonomy): domain Bacteria; kingdom Bacillati; phylum Actinomycetota; class Actinomycetes; order Micrococcales; family Micrococcaceae; genus Arthrobacter; species Arthrobacter sp. YAF16. The sequence continues at coordinate 645,609 of NZ_JBFRDC010000001.1, read as the reverse complement.
CGGAGACCGGCGTCGAGGTGGAGATTTTCACGCGGTCCAACGCGGCCGGCCAGGCCGCTGTCGAACACCCCACCCCGGGAGTCTGCGTGCACAACGTGCTCGCCGGGCCGCCGCGGAAACTTCCCAAGGAGGAACTGCCGGCGCTGCTGCACAGCATGGTGGCCGAAATCGACCGGATCAAGCAGCTGCAGCCGCATGGCCGCTACGACGTCATCCATTCGCACTACTGGGTTTCCGGCGTCGCGGGCCTCGAACTCTCGGAGCTGTGGGGGGTGCCGCTGGTGCACACCATGCACACCATGGCCAAGGTCAAGAACCTGCTGCTGGAATCCGGCGAGCAGCCCGAGCCGCGCCGGCGCGAGGATGGTGAACACCGGATCGTCGAGGGCGCCACCCGGCTGATCGCCAACACCGGCGCCGAGGCCGCCGAGCTGGTCTCGCACTACGACGCCGACCCCGACCGGATCGACGTGGCGCCCCCGGGCGTGGACCTTTCCGTCTTCACGCCTGCCTTCCGGAGCCGCGCCCGCAGCCAGCACGGGGTCCCGCCGGGCCGCTTCCACCTGCTCTTCGCCGGGCGGATCCAGCGGCTCAAAGGCCCGCAGATCCTGATCAAGGCGGCCGCGCTGCTGCGTGCGCGCCGCCCGGACATCGACCTGCAGCTGACCATCCTCGGTGCGGTGAGCGGTGCGAAGGACTTCGACCTCAAGGCCCTGATCACCGCCGCCGGGATGGATGACGTCGTCACGCACCATCCGCCGGTCAGCGCGCCCAAGCTGGCAGGCTGGTACCGTTCGGCCGACGTCGTGGTGATGCCTTCTTACAGCGAGTCGTTCGGCCTCGTCGCGCTGGAGGCCCAGGCCTGCGGAACGCCCGTGGTCGCCACGAAGGTGGGCGGGCTGTCGCGGGCGATCTTCGACGGCCGGACCGGGCTGCTGGTGGAAGGGCACAAAGCCGCGGACTGGGCCGATGCCCTGGAGGCACTGCACGACGACCCGGCCACCCGGGAGGACATGGGCCGCGCGGCGTCGGTGCACGCCCAGGGCTTCGGCTGGCAGCGCACCGCCGCGATTACGCTGGAGAGCTACCAGTCCGCATTGCTCCAGTATTTTGGAACACGGAGCATCCCGGTGGGCCACACGCCCTGAGGGAACCACACCGGGCGCCTGGCCGGAACCGCCGGCCGGAGCGACCCGAAGCCACGAGCTGAAGGGCAACGATGTCTGAGAACACCACGGAAACCGCAGCAGCTACCGAAGCGCCGGCCGGGACGGCGGCACCGGGTACGCCGGCCGCAGCGCCGGTCCTGAGCGACCTGGAGATTGCGCAGCGGGCCACCATGCGGCCGATCGAGGACGTGGCTGCCGCGGCCGGGATCAACCCGGAGGCGCTGGAATTCTACGGCCGCTACAAGGCGAAGATCGATCCGGCCAAGCTGGCCCGGGACGGTGCGCACGCGCCGGGCAAGGTGGTGCTGGTTTCGGCGATGTCCCCCACGCCGGCCGGCGAGGGGAAATCCACCACCACCGTGGGCCTCGCCGACTCCCTGGCTCGCGCCGGGCACCGGGTGATGATCGCCCTGCGCGAGCCTTCGCTGGGTCCGATCCTGGGCATGAAGGGCGGCGCGACCGGCGGCGGCTACTCCCAGGTCCTGCCGATGGACGAGATCAACCTGCACTTCACCGGCGACTTCCACGCGATCACCTCGGCGAACAACGCCCTGATGGCTCTGGTGGACAACCACATCTACCAAGGCAACGCGCTGAACATCGATCCGCGCCGGATGACGTTCAAGCGGGTGCTGGACATGAACGACCGGGCGCTGCGCGAGGTCGTGATCGGCCTGGGCGGTCCCACCCAGGGCGTGCCGCGACAGGACGGCTTCGACATCACGGTCGCCTCGGAGATCATGGCCGTGTTCTGCCTGGCCACGGACCTGGACGACCTGCGCGCCCGGCTGGGCCGGATCACCTTCGGCTACACCTACGACCGCGAGCCGGTCACGGTCGCGGACCTCGGCGTCCAGGGTGCCCTGACCATGCTGCTCAAGGACGCGATCAAACCGAACCTGGTGCAGACCATCGCGGGCACCCCGGCCCTGGTGCACGGCGGGCCCTTCGCCAACATCGCGCACGGCTGCAACTCGCTGATCGCCACCCAGACGGCGCGTTCCCTGGCCGACGTCGTCATCACCGAGGCCGGCTTCGGCGCCGACCTGGGTGCCGAGAAGTACATGGACATCAAGGCGAGGATGGCCGACGTCGCCCCGTCCGCCGTCGTGGTGGTGGCCACCATCCGCGCGCTCAAGATGCACGGCGGCGTCGCCAAGGACCAGCTCAAGGAGCCCAACGTCGAGGCGCTGGCCGCCGGCGTCGCCAACCTGCAGCGGCACGTGCGCAACGTGGAGAAGTTCGGCATCACCCCGGTGGTGGCGATCAACAAGTTCGGCACCGACAGCCAGGAGGAGCTCGACTGGCTGCTGGACTGGTGCGCCGCGGAGGGTGTTCAGGCGGCCGTGGCCGACGTCTGGGGCCGCGGCGGAGGGGGCGACGGCGGCGACGAGCTTGCCGCGAAGGTTGCCGCCGCCATCGACGCCCCGCACGGCTTCCGCCACCTGTACCCGCTCGCGATGTCGGTGGAGGACAAGATCCGCACCATCGTGCAGGAAATCTACGGGGCCGACGGCGTCGACTTCTCCGTCCCGGCGCTCAAGCGGCTCGCGGAGATCGAGAAGAACGGCTGGTCCGGGATGCCGGTCTGCATGGCGAAGACGCAGTACTCCTTCAGCGACGACGCCACCAAGCTCGGCGCCCCGAAGGGCTTCACCGTCCACGTCCGGGACCTGATCCCCAAGACCGGTGCGGGCTTCATCGTGGCGCTCACGGGTGCGGTGATGACCATGCCCGGACTGCCCAAGGTCCCGGCGGCCATGCGGATGGACGTGGACGCCAACGGCAACCCCGTCGGCCTGTTTTAAACAGCAACGCGGGGTCACTTACGGCCCATCCCAAGGGGGATGATGGGCTGTAAGTGACCCCGCGTTGCGGTGTACGGTGCGGGGCTTAACGCTCCAGGTTGCCGCGGATGAAGGCCTCGACCTTTTCGCGGGCGAGGTCGTCGTTGAACTGCTCCGGCGGGGACTTCATGAAGTAGCTCGACGCCGAGAGCAGCGGGCCGCCGATGCCGCGGTCCAGGCCGATCTTGGCGGCGCGGACGGCATCGATGATCACGCCGGCGGAGTTGGGCGAGTCCCAGACCTCCAGCTTGTATTCGAGCGAGACCGGGGCGTCACCGAAGTTGCGGCCCTCGAGGCGTACGAAGGCCCACTTGCGGTCATCGAGCCACTGGACGTAGTCCGACGGGCCGATGTGCACGTCCTTGGCGGCGAGCTCGGCTTCCACGTTGGACGTGACGGCCTGGGTCTTGGAGATCTTCTTGGACTCGAGGCGGTCGCGCTCCAGCATGTTCTTGAAGTCCATGTTGCCGCCGACGTTCAGCTGGTACGTGCGGTCCAGGGTGACGCCGCGGTCTTCGAAGAGCTTGGCCATAACGCGGTGCGTGATGGTGGCACCGATCTGGCTCTTGATGTCGTCGCCCACGATCGGCACGCCGGCGGCGGTGAACTTGTCCGCCCACTCCTTGGTCCCGGCGATGAACACCGGCAGCGCGTTGACGAAGGCCACGCCGGCGTCGATCGCGCACTGGGCGTAGTACTCGGCGGCTTCCTGGGATCCGACCGGCAGGTAGCAGACCATCACGTCGACCTTGGCGTCCTTGAGGGCCTGGACGACGTCGACCGGCTCCTCCGGGGACTGCTCAATGGTCTCGAGGTAGTACTTGCCCAGGCCGTCGAGGGTCGGGCCGCGCTGAACGGTGACGCCGGTCGGCGGGACGTCGGCGATCTTGATGGTGTTGTTTTCGCTGGCGAGGATGGCGGCGGAGAGGTCCTGGCCCACCTTCTTGCCGTCGACATCGAATGCTGCGACGAACTGCACGTCGTTGACGTGGTACTTGCCGAACTGCACGTGCATCAGACCCGGAATCGTGGCCTGGGGGTCGGCATCCTTGTAGTACTGGACACCTTGGACCAGCGAAGTGGCACAGTTACCCACGCCGACGATTGCAACACGAATCGGATTTGAAGACACGAAACTCCCTTTGAGAACAAACTTCACGTGCCCGGCGCGGCCATACTCTGATGTACGACGGCGGCAAACGGGCACAACGCCATGCGGCACTCTTGCATTCTAGTCAACGGCGCCGGGACTCAAGTTGTTCCCGGCCACGGCACCGAATCTGTTACGTCAGCCGGCGGCGCCGCGGAACGGCGCCGCCGGGGCTTATTTCTGGGCCCAGAGGTTGATGTCGGACTCGACGGCGAACTCGTCGATCGCGTCCAGCTCGTCGGCCGTGAAGTCCAGGTTGTTGATCGCGGCCAGGGTGTCCTCCAGCTGCCGGACGCTGGATGCGCCGACCAGGGCGGACGTCACCGAGGTGCCCTTGCCCTGCTCGCGCAGGATCCAGGCGATCGCCAGCTGCGCGAGGGTCTGGCCCCGGCCCTCGGCAATCCGGTTGAGCCCGCGCACGCGGTACAGCTTCTCCCCGGTGATCATCGCCTCGTCCAGGGACTTGTCCTGCGCCGCACGGGAATCCTTGGGGACGCCGTTGAGGTAGCGGTCGGTAAGCATGCCCTGCGCCAGCGGCGAGAAAGCGATGGCCCCTGCACCCACCTGCTCCAGCGCCTCGTAGAGGCTGGGGCTGCCGTTCTCGGTCCAGCGGTTGAGCATCGAGTAGCTGGGCTGGTGGATCAGCAGCGGGGTGCCGAGTTCCTTCAGGATCCGGGCCGCCTCGAGCGTCTGCTCCGGAGTGTAGGACGAAATGCCGGCGTAGAGCGCCTTGCCGGAGCGCACGGCCTGGTCCAGGGCGCCCATGGTCTCTTCCAGCGGCGTCTCGGGGTCCGGGCGGTGGCTGTAGAAGATATCCACGTAATCCAGGCCCATCCGGCCCAGCGACTGGTCCAGGCTGGCCAGCAGGTACTTCCGGGAGCCCCAGTTGCCGTAGGGCCCCGGCCACATGTCGTAGCCGGCCTTGCTGGAGATGATGAGTTCGTCGCGGTACGGCTTGAAGTAGTCCTTGAAGTGGCGGCCGAAGTTAGTCTCGGCGCTGCCGTAGGGCGGGCCGTAGTTGTTGGCGAGGTCGAAGTGGGTGACACCCAGGTCGAAGGCGCGGCGCAGGATGGCCCGCTGCACTTCGAAGGGCTTGTCATCGCCGAAGTTGTGCCAGAGGCCCAGGGAAATGGCCGGCAGTTTCAGTCCGCTGCGTCCCACCCGGCGGTAGGGCATCGTCTCGTATCGGTTCTCTGCTGCAACATATGTCATGACTATTATCCTGTCCTAGTTTGAGACGACGGCGGCACTGTGGCCGGGCAGTTCCACGCGGCCGGCGGACAGCGCGACGCCGTCCTCGGTGGCCAGCAGCAGCGAGCCGCCGTCCACGGCTACCTGGCGGGGTTCGATGGAGAAGTTCATCGCGACCTCCACGCTGCCGCGGCGCAGGCGCAGCCAGCCCTCGTCCTCGCTGAACGCCACTGCGGTGTCCTCGAACCCGAGCCCGGCCAGCTCCGGGGTCGCACGGCGCAGCGCGATAAGTTTCCGGTACAGCTCCAGCAGCCGCGCGTGCTCCCCGGACTCGGCTTCGGACCAGTCCAGCTTGGAGCGGGTGAACGTGGCCGGGTCCTGCGGGTCGGGCACGACGGCGGGGTCCCAGCCCATCCGTTCGAACTCCTTGATCCGGCCCTCCGCCGTGGCCTTGCCCAGCTCGGGCTCCGGGTGCGAGGTGAAGAACTGCCAGGGCGTCGTGGCGCCGTATTCCTCACCCATGAACAGCATCGGGGTGAAGGGCGAGGCCAGGGTCGCGACCGCTGCGAGCGCCAGCTGCCCGTAGCCGAGGCTCTGGGAGAGCCGGTCGCCGGTAGCCCGGTTGCCGATCTGGTCGTGGTTCTGGCTGCAGACCACGAGGGCGGCCGGGTGCACGAGGGCGGTGTTGATGGGCCGGCCGTGGTGCCGCTCCCGGAAGCTGGAGTAACTGCCGTCGTGGAAGAACCCGTCCACCAGGACCTTGGCGAGGGCCGCGAGCGAATCGAAGTCGCTGTAGTAGCCGGTGGTCTCGCCGCTGACGTTGACGTGGACCGCGTGGTGGAAGTCATCGCTCCACTGCCCAGCCAGGCCGTAGCCGTTTACCTCCCGCGGGTAGAGCAGCCGCGGGTTGTTCAGGTCCGACTCGGCGATCATCGTCGCAGGGCGTCCGGTTTCGGCGGAGACCTCATCGGCGAGCGCCCCGAATTCCTCCAGCAGGTGGACCGCCCGCTCGTCCTTGAAGGCGTGCACGGCATCGAGCCGCAAGCCGTCCACGTGGTAGTCGCGCAGCCACATGGCTGCGTTGTCGAGGATGTAGCGGCGGACGACGTCGGAGCCGGGGCCGTCCAGGTTGACCGAGTCGCCCCAGGTGTTGCCCTCCCCGGACTTGAGGTACGGCCCGAACCGGGGCAGGTAGTTGCCGCTGGGGCCGAGGTGGTTGTAGACGACGTCCTGGATGACGCCCAGGCCGGCGGCGTGGGCGGCGTCGACGAAGCGCTGGTAGGCGGCCGGGCCGCCGTAGCCCTCGTGCACGGCGTACCAGAGGACCCCGTCGTAGCCCCAGTTGTGGGTGCCGTTGAACCCGTTGACCGGCAGCAGTTCGACGAAGTCGATGCCGAGGTCGGCGAGATAGCCGAGCTTGCCGATCGCGGCGTCCAGCGTCCCCTCGGGCGTGAACGTGCCCAGGTGCAGCTCGTAGATCACGCCGCCCTGCAGGCCGCGGCCCTTCCACTGCCCGTCTGCCCATTCGTGGCTGCCGGCGTCGAAGGTCCGCGAGAGTGCATGCACTCCCCCGGGCTGGCGGCGTGAGCGCGGATCCGGCAGCGGGGTGGAATCCCCGTCGAGCAGGTAGCCGTAGTCGACGTCGCCGGAGGCCGGTGCCTCCGGCGCGCTCCACCAGCCGGCGGACCCGGACCGGACCATCGGGTAGTGCCGGCCGTCGGCGAGCAGCGTGACGTCCTGCGCTTCCGGTGCCCAGAGGTCGAAGCGTGCGGTTCCGTGTGCGGGCAGAGTCATTGCCGTTCCCCTAAGTTGGTTCGTCAGTTCGTGCGTTCAGGCGCCCGGCACCAGCAGGGCCACCGGGTAGTCGCGGAGGATCTCCGCCACGTCCGTCGTGCCCGGCCCGAAGGACCTGCCGCTGAGCTGGTCCGTCATGGCGACGGTGAGGCCGATGGCGGTGTCCTGCCAGCCTCCGCGTTGTTCGAGGCCGCGGGGCAGCCTTGTGGCCAGGGTGAGGGCCCCGGGCGTGCCGGCGCCGCGGTCGAAGGCGACCAGGTGTTCGGCGGCGGCTCCGGTGGCAGCAACCGGGGCGTAGCCGGCGAACAGCTCCGGCCGGTCCCGGCGCAGCCGCAGCGCCCGCGAGGTCACGAGCAGCTTCGCCGCGTCCTCCCGGTACGATGCCGGCCGCTCACCGGCGTCGATCGCTTTGAGGGCGGCGCGCCGCGCCCCGAAGTCGAACGGCCGCCGGTTATCGGGGTCGGTCAGCGACCGGTCCCAGAACTCGGTGCCCTGGTAGACGTCCGGCACGCCCGGCATGGTGAGCTGGACCAGTTTGGCGGAGAGCGCGTTGGCGGAGCCGTAGGGTTCCAGCAGGTCCACCAGCGAATCGAGTTCGGCGCGCACCTGAGCGTTGTCGAACGCAGCGTCAACGGCGGCTGCAAGTTTCGCTTCGAAGTCCGGGTCCGGGTCCAGCCAGTTCGTCGAATTGCCGGCCTCTCGGGCCGCCTTCTGGGCGTAGGACTGGAGGCGTTCCCGGTCCGCGGGCCACACCCCGGCCACGGCCTGCCACAGCAGGTTGGCCAGCGGGCCGTCGGGCAGGGGCGCCAACTCCTGCAGCCGGCGCAGCGAGGCCGTCCATTCCGGGGCCAGCTCCGCAAGCACGGAGATCCGGGCCCGGGTGTCCTCGCTGCGCTTTGTGTCGTGGGTGCTGAGCGTGGTCATCGACAGCGGCTGGCCCGCCTGGCGGCGTGCCATCCGGGCGTGGAACTCGTCGGCGGACAGCGCGAACTCGGTGGGGTCCGCGCCGACCTCGGTGAGGGTGCCGAGCCGGGTGTAGCGGAAGAACGCGGTGTCCTCCACACCCTTAGCCATCACCATGCCGGAGGTCTGCTGGAAGCGGCGGCCCAGCTCGGCGTCGGGCCCGGGGCCGGCCTGCAGCAGCAGCGGGAGCAGCGCCTGCACCACGGGTTCGAGCTCGGGACGCCGCCGGGCGGCGAGTTCGCATGCCTCGCGCAGCACGCCCTCGCCCTCGGGCAGGTAGCTGCGGTAGACCGGGAAGGCCGCGGTGATCTCGGACAGCGCATCGACGGCGGCCTCCGGGCTGAGGCCGGCGGACGCCGGTACCAGCCGGGCGAGCCGCCGCATCTCCGAGTGCAGGATGCCGTCGGTGATCCGGCGCTTGGTGCCGCGGATCATGTCCTCATAGTCGGCGGGGGTGCCGCCGCGCAGCGAGGTGTCCAGGGCGTCGAGGCCCGCCTGGCCGGCGGGGTCGACGAAGAGCCGGTCCACGTCCGCGAGGGCGTCGTACCCGGTGGTCCCCTCGCACTCGAAGCCGGCCGGAAGCTCTTCACCGGGCTCCAGGATTTTCTCGATCAGCAGGTAGGCCCCGCCGGTCACTTCGCGCAACCGGCGGAGGTAGCCTGCCGGATCCGCGAGGCCGTCCGGGTGGTCGATGCGCAAGCCGTCAACGAGGCCCTCCCGGAACCAGCGGACAATCTCCTCGTGCGCCTCATCGAAGACCTCCGGGACCTCAACCTTGATCCCGGCGAGGGTGTTGACCGCGAAGAACCGGCGGTAGTTCAGATCGGTGTCCGCACGGCGCCAGCCCACCAGCTCGTAGTGCTGCCGGTCATGGACCGCGCGCGGGTCGTCGGCAGTGGAGTCACCTGCGGTATAACTGCCCTCGGCCAGCGGGAAACGGTGGTCGTAGTAGCGCAGTTCGCCGTCACGGATTTCGAGCGCGTCCACGTCCGCCTCCTCGCCCAGCACCGGGATCCGGATCCGGCCGCCGCCGAAGTCCCAGTCGACGTCGAACGCCTGGGCGTAGCGCGACTGCTGACCTTCCTTGAGCAGCGACCACCACCACGGGTTCTGGACCGGGGTGGCGACGCCGACGTGGTTGGGCACGATGTCCACCAACACACCCATGCCGGCCTCCCGCGCCGCGCGGGACACCGCCGCCAGCCCTTCGGGGCCGCCGCGGTCCGGGTCGATCGCGGCGGGGTTGGTGACGTCGTAGCCGTGGTCCGAGCCCTGCTCGGCCGTCAGGATCGGAGACAGGTAGATCCAGTCGACCCCAAGGGACTTCAGGTAGGGCACGGTGTCGGCGGCGTCCTGCAGGGTGAAGCCCGGCCGGATCTGGAGCCGGTAGGTCGAGACGGGGGTCCTCATGAAGCAGTGGCCTTCGCTTCGCTGGCTTCGGCGGCCTTCGTCTGGGCTTCCGCCATCTCCTCCTGGGCGTCCTCGTGCTCGGCCATGGAGGCCAGGGAGGCGGCTGCGGAGTGGTCGACCTCGATCTCGGGGCCCGAGTAGGCGCGCAGCACGGCCATCGACTTGGCCGCCAGCGTCAGGGTCGACCCTGCCTTGAGCGGCTCGTCCGTATCGGCCTGGTCCGCGGTGTCCACGAGGATCTCCCAGAAGGGCGAGTACTCGTCGTTAGGCAGCACGAAGTCCACGCTGTCGTCGTGGGCGTTGAAGGCCATCAGGAAGCTGTCGTCGGTGATCCGGCGGCCCCGGGAGTCCTGTTCCTGGATGCCGTGGCCGTTGTAGAACACGCCGATGGTCCGGCCGAAGCCGCTGTCCCAGTCCTCCGGCAGCATTCCGGTGCCGTCGGTCTTCAGCCAAACGATGTCCGGCAGTTTCTCGCCCTCACCACGAACGACCGGGCGGCCGTCGAAGAAGCGGCTGCGGCGGAACGTCGGGTGGTCGTGGCGGATCTTGTTGACGAACGCGGTGAACTCCACGAGGGGCTGGTCCATGGCTTCCCAGTGCACCCAGCTCAGTTCGGAGTCCTGGCAGTAGGTGTTGTTGTTGCCCTGCTGGGTGCGGCCCAGTTCGTCGCCGTGCAGCAGCATCGGCACGCCCTGGGAGAGCAGCAGCGTCGCAATGAAGTTCCGCTGCTGGCGGGCGCGGAGGGTCAACACCGTGTCGTTGTCGGAGTCGCCCTCTTCGCCGCAGTTCCAGGAGCGGTTGTGCGATTCGCCGTCGTTGTTGCCCTCGCCATTGGCCTCATTGTGCTTCTCGTTGTAGGAGACCAGGTCGCGCATGGTGAAGCCGTCGTGCGCGGTGACGAAGTTGATCGAGGCCACCGGGCGCCGAGCCGAACTCTCGTACAGGTCCGCGGAGCCGGTCAGGCGGGAGGCGAATTCGCCCAGGGTGGACGGTTCGCCGCGCCAGAAGTCCCGGACGGTGTCGCGGTACTTGCCGTTCCATTCGGTCCACTGCGGCGGGAAGTTGCCCACCTGGTAACCGCCGGGGCCGACGTCCCACGGCTCGGCGATCAGCTTGACCTGGGAGACGATCGGATCCTGCTGGATCAGTTCGAAGAAGGTGGAGAGCTTGTCGACGTCGTAGAACTCGCGGGCCAGCGTGGAGGCGAGGTCGAAGCGGAACCCGTCGACGTGCATTTCCGTCACCCAGTAGCGCAGCGAGTCCATCAGCAGCTGCAGCGAGTGCGGGTGGCGGACATTGAGCGAGTTGCCGGTGCCGGTGTAGTCCATGTAGTGCTTCAGGTCCCCGTCGACCAGGCGGTAGTACGCCTGGTTGTCGATGCCCTTGAAGGAAAGGGTGGGGCCGAGGTGGTTGCCTTCGGCGGTGTGGTTGTAGACGACGTCGAGGATGACCTCGATGCCGGCCCGGTGCAGCTCGCGGACCATGGCTTTGAATTCCTGGACCTGGTGTCCGACGTCGCCGGAGGAGCTGTAGGTGTTCTGCGGGGCGAAGAAGCCGATGGTGTTGTAGCCCCAGTAGTTGTTGAGGCCCTTCTCCACCAGGGTGCCGTCGTTGACGAACTGGTGGACCGGCATGAGCTCGATCGCCGTGACGCCGAGCTTCTTCAGGTGCTCAATGACGGCCGGGTGGGCCACACCGGCGTAAGTGCCGCGCTGCTCTTCGGGGATTTCCGGGTGCAGCTCGGTCAGGCCTTTAACGTGGGCCTCGTAAATGACCGACTCGTGGTAGGGGACGCGCAGCTGGCGGTCACCGTCCCACTCGAAGTACGGGTTGATGACGACGCCGTGCATGGTGTGCGGTGCCGAATCGGCGTCGTTGCGCGAATCGGGGTCGCCGAATTCGTAGGAGAAGAGCGCCGGGTCCCAGTCGATCTGGCCCTGGATTGCCTTGGCGTACGGGTCCATCAGCAGCTTGTTGGCGTTGAAGCGGTTTCCGCTCGCCGGGTCGTACGGGCCGTGCACCCGGTAGCCGTACTTCTGTCCGGGCTGGATCTGCGGCAGGTAGCAGTGCCAGACGTAGCCGTCCACCTCGGTCAGTTCGATCCGCGTCTCGCTCAGGTCGTCGGCCAGGAGGCAGAGCTCAACCCGCTCCGCTTGCTCGCTGAACAGGGCAAAATTGGTGCCGGTGCCGTCAAAAGTGGCTCCCAGCGGGTAAGCCGTTCCGGGCCAGACTTCCATGTGTACTCCTCGTGCGATGCGGACAATCTCTAGACAGACTACTTGTAAGTAAGGTTACTAATTTACCGGAGGCGCGAGGCGCGCGCTTTTGTTACAGCTTCGCGATAACCTCCGGCAGGGCTTCGGCAATGTCCGACGCCGTCAGCGGCCCGCCGTTCGAGGCAGCTGTTCCGGCACGGCCGTGCAGGCTGGCCGCCATCGCGGCGACGGCGGCCCACCGGTCCGGCCCCTCGAGCCCCAAGGCGCTGAAGGCACCGGAGCCCTCCGGGAGTTGTGCCAGCAGGGCGCCGAGCACCCCGGCCAGGACGTCGCCGCTGCCGGCGGTGGCCATCCACGGGCTGGCTTCGGCCTGGCTGAAGACCGCCCCCGAGGGGGCAGCCACCAGGGTGGTGGCGCCCTTGAGCAGCACGGTCGCTCCGGTGAGCCCGCTGGCCTGCCGGACGGCGGCGAGCGTTGCGTCCTCGACGGAGGTCCGGGCCGGGCCGGCGCCGTAACGTTCCAGCAGGGCGGCCAGCTCGCCGGCATGCGGGGTCAGCACGGTGTGCGGGGACAGTTCGCGGGGCAGGGCCGGCAGCGCACCGGCGTCGGCCACGGTGGGAAGTCCGGCGGCTGCCGCCTCGCGGACCCGCTCCAGCTGCTCGTGGGCGCCGGCGTCGAGTCCGGATCCGAGCAGCCAGGCCTGGACGTGCGCGTCGGCGACGGACGTGCCGCACACCACTTCGGGGCAGGCCTGGCGGACCAGGTCCGCGACCTCCGGCGGGCCCACGTAGCGGACCATGCCGGCACCCGCGGCCAGGGCGCCGCGGCAGGCGAGGACGGCCGCCCCCGGGTAGCGGGCGGATCCGGCCACGACGCCGAGCACGCCCCGGGAGTATTTGTGCGAGCGGCGGCCGGGCTGCGGGAGCAGCGCGGCCAGGTCCGCGGCCTGGAGGCGCCGCAGCTCCGGATGCACCAGCGCGTCCTCGATGCCGATCGGGATGGTCCGGAGCCGGCCGGTGAAGTCCGCGCCCGGGTCGGCGAGCAGGCCGGCCTTCGCGGCCCCGAAGCTCACGGTGACGTCCGCGGCCAGGACAGGGGCGTGCGCTTCGCCGGTGTCGGCGTCGACGCCGCTGGGGATGTCGCAGGCAACAACCAGCCCGTGGCGGCTGCGCTGCAGCTCTTCGATCAGCGTGCCGGCCGCGCCGCGCAGCCCACCCTGCGCGCCGGTTCCCAGGACCGCGTCAATGACGACGTCGGCGCGGGCGGCGTCAGCAGCCAGGTCCCTGGCGTTGCCGTCGGTGAGGGCGGTGTCCCGGCCGCCGGCGGCGCGGAAGGCCGCCAGCCCGCTTGGATGGGCGTCGCCGGCGGTGAGCACCGCCGTCGTCCGCAGGCCCCGGCGGGCCAGCAGCGCCGCGGCGTAGAGGCCGTCGCCTCCGTTGTTGCCCTTGCCGGCAAGCACGGTGACGCTGGAGCCGTAGGGCCGCAGTCCGCGGCGTTGGAGTTCCCGGATGACCGCGTTGGCGAGCCCGTAGGCGGCCCGCTGCATGAGAACAGCGCCCATACCAGGGTCCGCACTCGCCTCAAGGAGTTGCTTCTCGAGGCCTCGAATGTGGGTACCTGTATAGGCGCTGATCATGTGCTTAGCCTTCGGCGATCACCGTGGCGGTGGCGATGCCGCCGTCGTGGCTGATCGAGAGGTGCCAGCGCTTGACGCCTTTCGACTCGGCCACGGCCAGTACCGTGTCCTTGACCTGGACGGTGGGTCCGTTCTGGTCCAGGCCGATCCAGCAGTCCTGCCAGTTCATTCCGGCGGGCGCGCCGAGCACCTTGGCCACGGCCTCCTTGGCCGCGAACCGCGCGGCCAGGGACCGGGTGTTCAGTTCCCGCTCGGCCGGGACAAACAACCTGTCGCGCAACCCGGGGGTGCGCTCAAGCTGCCGGCCGAACCGCTCAATGTCTACGACGTCTACGCCAATGCCAACAATCATGCGGCTATTCTACGGTCACGCTCTTGGCCAGGTTCCGCGGCTGGTCCACGTCGTAGCCCTTGGCGCTGGCGAGTGCCAGCGCAAAGATCTGCAGGGGCACGGTGGACAGCAGCGGGGCCAGGAGGGTCGGGGTCTCCGGGATGTAGATGACGTGCTCGGCGTAGGCCTTCACCGCTTCGTCACCCTCCTCGGCGATCACGATCGTCTTGGCGCCGCGGGCACGGACTTCCTGGATGTTCGAGACGACCTTGGCGTGCAGCGAGTCGCGGCCCCGGGGCGACGGGACGACGACGAAGACCGGCTGGCCTTCCTCGATCAGGGCGATCGGGCCGTGCTTGAGCTCGCCGGCGGCGAAGCCTTCGGCGTGGATGTAGGCGAGCTCCTTGAGCTTGAGCGCACCCTCCATGGCAACCGGGAAGCCTACGTGGCGGCCCAGGAACAGCACGGACTTGGCGTCCACCATGTCGTGGCCGAGTTTCTTGATCGCGTCGGCATTGTCCAGAATCTGCTGGATCTTGGCCGGGATCTTGCCCAGGTCGGCGAGGATGTCCTTGATCTCGCCCTGGAACTTGTTGCCGCGCAGCTGTGCCAGGTACAGGCCCAGCAGGTAGGCGGCCGCAATCTGGGCGAGGAACGCCTTGGTGGAGGCCACCGCGATTTCCGGACCGGCGTGCGTGTACAGCACGGCGTCGGACTCGCGCGGGATGGTGGAGCCGTTGGTGTTGCAAATGGACACCGTCTTGGCGCCCTGTTCCTTGGCGTACCGGACAGCCATCAGCGTGTCCATGGTCTCGCCGGACTGCGAGATGGAAACGATCAGGGTGTTGGCGTCCACGATCGGATCGCGGTAGCGGAACTCGTGCGAGAGCTCGACCTCGGTGGGGATCCGGCACCAGCGTTCGATCGCGTACTTCGCGACCTGGCCGGCGTAAGCGGACGTGCCGCAGGCCAGGACGATGATTTTGTCCACGCTCTTCAGCAGTTCCGTGTCGATCCGGAGCTCGTCGAGGGTCAGCTTGCCGTCGACGTCCGACCGGCCCAGCAGGGTCTGCAGCACGGCGTCCGGCTGGTCGTGGATTTCCTTTTCCATGAAGGACGGGAAGCCGCCCTTCTCCGCGGAAGCGGGATCCCAGTTGACGTAGTATTCCTTGCCCTCGGCCGGGGCACCGTAGAAGTCGGTGATCGCGACGGTATCGGCGGTGATGGTGACGATCTGGTCCTGGCCCAGTTCCACGGCGCGGCGGGTGTAGTCGATGAAGCCGGAGACGTCGGAACCGAGGAAGTTCTCGCCCTCGCCCAGGCCCACCACGAGCGGGGAGTTGCGGCGGGCGGCCACGACGACGTCGGGCTGGTCGGCGTGCACGGCGAGCAGCGTGAAGGCGCCCTCGAGGCGCTGGCAGGCAAGTTCCATGGCCTTGGTCAGGCCGCCGTTGGCGTTGTCGCCGCCCAGCTGGTTGCGGTAGATGTCACCGATCAGCGCTGCGGCCACCTCGGTGTCGGTCTCGGAGAGGAAGGTCACGCCTTCGCCCACGAGTTCCTGCTTCAGCTCCGCGAAGTTTTCGATGATGCCGTTGTGGATGAGCGCCAGCTTGCCGCCGTCGGACAGGTGCGGGTGCGCGTTCAGGTCCGTGGGGCCGCCGTGGGTTGCCCAGCGGGTATGCCCGATGCCGGTGAGGGCGTCCGGCAGCGGGTGGGCCTCCAGTTCGGTGATCAGGTTGCTCAGTTTCCCCGACTTCTTGCGGGAAGAAATGGCACCGTCCGCCACGACCGCGATCCCGGCGGAGTCATAGCCGCGGTACTCAAGGCGCCGCAATCCCTCCAGGACAACGTCCAAGGCTTTGTGTTCAGTATTTACCCGGCCAGCCGAGCGGCCTACATATCCAACGATTCCGCACATGGACATAAGCCTAACCGGTTTCCCGGTCGTCCGACGTAGGATGTGCCGGTCCGGGCCCGCCGCTGGCGGCTGGCGGGGTGTCCATTTCGCTCTGGGCGTTGTCAAGGGCAGAATCTCTAAGGTGACTTTGCAACGCAACGAAGCGAACGGCGAGGGCGTCTCCCCGTTCGTTGAGCTGGACCGGCAGACCTGGTCCCGGCTCGCTGCCCAGATGGAGCAGCCCCTCAACGAAGAGGATGTGCTCCGCCTCCGCGGCCTGGGCGACCCCCTGGACATGAAGGAGGTCCGCGAGGTCTACCTCCCGCTGTCCCGGCTGCTGCACCTCTACGTCGAGGCCGCCAACCAGCTCCACGCGGCCACCACGACCTTCCTGGGCGAGAAGACCCAGCGCACCCCCTTCGTGATCGGCGTGGCCGGCTCCGTGGCGGTGGGCAAATCGACCATCGCCCGCGTACTGCGTGAAATGCTGCGGCGCTGGCCCGGCACCCCGAACGTCGAGCTGATCACCACCGACGGGTTCCTCTACCCCCTCGCCGAACTCAAGCGCCGTCAACTCCTGGAGCGCAAGGGGTTTCCGGAGTCCTACGACCGCCGCGCACTGCTGCGCTTCGTGAGCGAGGTCAAAAGCGGGGCCGAGGAAGTGCGGGCCCCCTGGTACTCGCACGTCACCTACGACATCGTTCCGGGCAAGGAAGTTGTGGTCCGCCGGCCGGACGTGCTGATTGTCGAGGGCCTGAACGTCCTGGCGCCGGCACGCCCGCGGCATGACGGCCGGCAGGGCCTGGCGTTGAGCGACTTCTTCGACTTTTCCATCTACGTGGACGCGAAGACCTCGTATATCGAGGAGTGGTATGTGGACCGGTTCCGCAAGCTGCGTACTACCGCCTTCGCACAGCCCGAGTCCTACTTCCACCGCTATGCGACGCTCTCCGATTCGGAGGCCGAGCAGACCGCCCGGGACATCTGGAAGCGCATCAACGAGCCGAACCTGGAAGAAAATGTCCTCCCCACCCGCGGCCGGGCCCAGCTGGTGCTGACCAAGGACGCCGACCACTCCATCCGACGCATGTTGCTGCGCAAGGTTTAGCACAGGTGTGCCACGACAGCGCCGGCACTTCCCCGGGCTCGGCAACCCCGAGCCGGCGGACGCTCGGGCGCCTGCTCGCGGCGGGAACGGCACTGGCTGTCCTTGCCGCCGTGGCCGGCTGTAGCCCGGGCAGCAGCCCGGAGCCATCCTCCAGCACGGCTGTGCCAACTGAGCGTTCCTCCGCCGCGGTTTCCGCCTCCGGCTCGCCTACGGCGACGACCACCTCCGCGGGCATGGCCACCGCCACCACACCCCCGGCCGACGCAGCGCCGTCAGCCTCCGCGCCTGCGGCTTCCGGACCGGCCGCGTCCGGGCCGGCCGCGTCCGGGCCGGCCCGGAAGCATTCCCTGACCGATCCTGCGAGCCCGTGGGTGGTGGTGAACAAGCACCGGCCGCTCTCCCCCGCCACGTTCGTTCCGCCCGACCTCGTGCAGCCGGCCGTCAGGCTGGCGGTTTCCGGCGAGGCCGCGCAGCTGAACAGCACGACGGCGGCGGCCGCCGAGCGGATGTTTGCAGCCGCCGCGGCGGACGGCGTGATCCTGACCCTGGCGAGCGGCTACCGTTCCTACGCGACCCAGACGGCCACCTACAACGGCTACGCGAACGCCCGGGGGCGCGCCGAGGCGGACACGGCTTCCGCGCGGCCCGGTTACTCCGAGCACCAGACGGGCTGGTCCTTTGACATCGGCGACGGCGGAGGGGCCTGCAGCTTCCAGCCCTGCTTCGCGGAACAGCCGGCCGCCGTGTGGGCCAAGGCCAATGCGCACCGCTTCGGCTTCGTGGTCCGCTACCCCTGGATGGCCCACCCGGTCACCGGCTACTTCTACGAGCCGTGGCACCTGCGCTACATCGGTACCGAGGCCGCGGGCGACATGCACAAGCGCGGCGTCGCCACCCTCGAAGAGTATTTCGGCCTGGAAGCCGCGCCAGCCTACCGCTGAGCCTGCCGGGCCCGGGCTACCGTGGGTTCATGCTGACTGGATTCAAGAATTTCATCATGAAGGGCAACGTCGTTGACCTTGCCGTCGCCGTCGTCATGGGGGCCGCCTTCGGCGCCGTCGTGACCTCCATCGTGGAAGGACTCCTCACGCCACTCATCGGCTTGCTTTTCAACGCCAAAGGCATCGAGGAAATGGCCTGGGAGGGGTTCAAGTACGGCTCCGTCATCTCCAGCATCATCTCGTTCGTGCTGATTGCAGCTGCCATCTACTTCGTGGTGATCCTGCCGATGAACCACATGATTGAACGCCGCAACCGCCGGCTGGGCATCAACCCGGACGTCAAGGAGGAATCGGCCGAGGACCCTCAGATCGCCCTGCTCACCGAGATCCGCGACGCCCTGACCCGCACCGCCCGCTAGCTTCCGGACCAACAAAAGGTGGCCCGCTTCCTCACGGAAACGGGCCACCTTCTTGCGTTCTTGGAGTCAGTCGGCGATGAGCGCCAGGGCAAGCTCGGTCCGGACCACCTGGGCCAGGCCTTCGGCGACTTCCTGGGCGGTGTCCTGGTCCGCGGCTTCCACCATCACCCGGACAACGGGTTCGGTCCCGGAAGGACGCAACAGCACTCGTCCGGTATCGCCCAGCCGTGCCTCGGCCCGGGCCACGGCTTCGGCCACGGCCTCGTCACCCTTGACCCGGGTGCGGTCGACGCCCTTGACGTTGATCAGCACCTGCGGGAGCTTGGTCATGACCGTGGCCAGTTCCTTGAGCGGACGGCCGGTCAGCGCGACCTGGGCGGCAAGCTGCAGGCCCGTCAGGACGCCGTCGCCGGTGGTGGCGTAGTCGGCGAAAATAACGTGGCCGGACTGCTCGCCGCCGAGGTTGAAGCCACCTTCGCGCATGCCTTCCAGCACGTAGCGGTCGCCTACCCCGGTCTCACGGAGGCTGATGCCTGCCTCGCGCAGGGCGATCTTGAGTCCGAGGTTGCTCATCACGGTGGCAACCAGGACGTCGTCCTTGAGCTTGCCGGATTCCTTGAGGGCCACGGCAAGAATGGCCATGATCTCGTCGCCGTCCACCTCGTTGCCCTCGTGGTCCACGGCCAGGCAACGGTCGGCGTCGCCGTCGTGGGCAATGCCCAGGTCAGCCCCGTTGTCCAGGACCGCCTGCCTCAATGGGCCGAGGTGCGTTGAACCCACCCCGTCGTTGATGTTGAGGCCGTCCGGATCGGCGCCGATCAGTATCACCTCGGCGCCGGCCGTCTTGAAGACCTGGGGTGAGCAACCGCTGGCGGCGCCGTGCGCGCAGTCCAGGACCACCTTTAGACCGTCCAGGCGGTGCGGGAGCGTGCCCAGGAGGTGCACGATGTAGCGGTCTTCCGCGTCGGAGAAGCGCTGGATGCGGCCAACTTCGCCACCGACCGGGCGGTACGGCTCCTTGCTCAGCTGTTCCTCGATCGCGTCCTCGACGTCGTCGGGGAGCTTCTGGCCGCCGCGGGCAAAGAACTTGATCCCGTTGTCCGGGGCCGGGTTGTGGGAGGCGGAGATCATCACGCCGAAGTCGGCGTCGAGGTCGGCGACGAGGTACGCGGCGGCCGGCGTTGGCAGCACGCCGGCGTCGTAGACGTCGATGCCGGAGCTGGAGAGCCCGGCCTCCACGGCGGCCGCGAGGAACTCGCCGCTGGCCCGCGGATCGCGGGCGACGACGGCGCGCGGCCTGTTGCCGTTGGTGTTGCGGTCGTGGCCGAGCACGACGGCGGCGGCCTGCGCCAGCTGCAACGCCAACTCTGCGGTCAGTAGGCCGTTCGCCAGGCCCCGGACACCATCTGTTCCAAATAATCTAGACATCGAGCCCAAGTTTAGTCGATCGCGGGCCCGGGTCCGGTTTCCGACCATTGGATACCCGTTAAACGCCGGAAACCCGCCCCGCAGAATGCGGGACGGGCTTCCAGTTCCAACCAGCGGCGCCGGTTGGGAAGGCGCTGTTTAGCGCTTGGAGTACTGCTGAGCCTTGCGTGCCTTCTTGAGACCAGCCTTCTTACGCTCGATGATGCGAGCGTCGCGGCGCAGGTAGCCGGCCTTCTTCAGGGTGGCGCGGTTGTTCTCGGTGTCGATCTCGTTCAGTGAACGGGCGATGCCGAGGCGCAGGGCACCGGCCTGGCCGGAGATGCCGCCACCGTGGATGCGGGCAATAACGTCGTAGGCGCCTTCAAGGTCAAGGATCTTGAAGGGCTCGTTGACGTCCTGCTGGTGCAGCTTGTTCGGGAAGTAGTTCGCCAGCTCGCGACCATTGATGGTCCACTTGCCGGAACCGGGCACGACGCGAACGCGTGCAACGGCTTCCTTGCGACGGCCAACTGCAGCGCCGGCGACGGTCAGTGCCGGACGTTCCTTCTTCGGCGCCGCTGCGTCAGCAGCACCGCTCTCCGAGGTGTAGCTGGTCAGGTTTTCCTCAGCCTCAACGGCTTCGGTGGTCAGTTCTTCGTTCTGAGCCACGATTCTCCTTGATAAAAAGTTGGTTGGTGGCCAGGACTACTGGGCGACCTGGGTGATTTCGAAAGTCTTGGGCTGCTGGGCGGCGTGCGGGTGCTCGGCACCGCGGTAGACCTTCAGCTTGCCCAGCTGCTGTGCAGCGAGGGAGTTCTTCGGGAGCATGCCCTTGATGGCCTTCTCCACGGCGCGGACCGGGTTGGACTCCAGCAGCTCCGCGTAGTTGACGGAGGTCAGGCCGCCCGGGTAACCGGAGTGGCGGTATGCGCGCTTCTGCTCCAGCTTGGCACCGGTGAGGGCGACCTTTTCAGCGTTGATGATGATGACGAAGTCGCCCATGTCCATGTGGGACGCAAAGGTGGCCTTGTGCTTGCCGCGCAGCAGGATTGCGGTCTGGCTGGCGAGACGACCAAGGACAACGTCGGTGGCGTCAATGACGTGCCACTGGCGGTTGATATCGCCGGGCTTCGGGGTGTACGTACGCACGGTGTTTGCCTCGTTCTTGTTCTGGCGTTCTTGTTTTAGGCGTCACGCAAAAGGTGCACCTACTATCTATGCGCTACCGGAACAGAGGTGAGGGCTCCATGTAACCAGTCATCCTGTGGTCTCGAATGTGCACGTTGAGTAGCTATCCTGCAACCGGATTCTCAAGCGGGCACGCATCATCGAGATAGGACACGCACAACGACTACCAAGAATAGCGGAAGCCGGGGTCGTGGGTCAAAATGGGGTTTCCGGTGGCACGCAGCCCTGCGTGCCGTTCAGTTCCGGTACGCCGTGTTCCTGGAGGTCCCGTGCCCGATCCCGCCGTTGCAGGTTCCGCATCGCTGCTGTTCCTCGCGGGAGTCGCCGCCGCCGGACTGTGCCTCGGGCTGCTGGCAGACGTCTTCGTCAGGCGCGCCCTGCCGGAGCTGGGACCCGGCCCCACGCCTGCGCAGCGGACGGCGACGGCGGTTGCCGCCGCGGTGCTTTGCGCCCTCCTGGCCTGGCGGTTCGGCGCCTCTCCGGAATTGCCGGCATTTATGGTTTTGGCGGTTATTGGCGTCCAACTGGCCCGAATTGACGTTATTCATCATTTGCTGCCTAACCGGCTGGTCCTGCCACTCCTGGGAGCCGGCGTTGTGCTGCTCGCAGTGCCTTCGATAGCCCTCGGAGGCTGGGGGCAGCTGGCCCGGGCCCTGGCCGGGGCGGTAATTCTCTTCTTTTTCTACTTCATCTTGGCCCTCATCAGCCCCACAGGCCTCGGAATGGGCGACGTTAAGCTCGCTGCGCCACTCGGCCTGTACTTAGGCCACTTGGGCTGGACCCAACTGTTCTATGGCGGAGCCCTGGGGTTTGTCGCCGGCGGCCTGGTTTCCTTGGTCCTCCTCCTAAAGAACCGCGGAAACAAGCCGAAGGAAGTGGCCTTCGGGCCCTCGATGCTGGCCGCCGCCCTGCTCACCGTCCTGCTCTCCGCGTAGCGCCCTCTCCTGCGCCGCTTGTTGGGTGAACCAGTAAGCCGACTTATCAAAACAAGTAGTCGGCTCCGTAGCGCCCGAAAGTACTGAGTACACGTCCCTCAGAGCGGCAAGTAAACGCTCCTTTTCCACCCAAAAAGTCGGGTAGTCGCATGCATTGCCGGGCCGTTAATCGGCGTGCAAATGTTGTCCCAACGGAGCTCCAGCAGGTAGCAAAGGGGACTTGCTGGAATTCCGTCAAACTATTCAAATCTCTGGAGAAGGACTTTCAAAATGACTGGTCTCATGGTCTCAATGCTCGCTTTTGTTGCCGGCGTCAAGAACAAGCTCGAATCCGAAAAGGGAGCAACCGCGACGGAATACTCGCTGCTGGTGGCGTTCATCGCCTTCGCTGTTATTGGCGGCGCAACCGTCTTCGGCAACCAGTTGAGCGCCTGGTTCACCGAGCTGGGCAACAACGTCCGCGCTTGGTCCAACTAGGCAACTAGTTCCGCCACAGGTCTCAGTAACACCGATTGTGCCGCGTCCGTGTATCGCGGGCGCGGCACAGTTCTTATTTCGTCGACTGCATCTATCCCTGGGGGGATCCAATGAAGCGCAGCAATTTTTCGCCCTGGTTTGGGGCTGAGGGACGCGAGCAGGGGGCGGCCGCAGTCGAGTTCGCCCTCGTTGCACCTATACTCCTCGCCTTGGTGGGCGGGATCATCGAATTCTCTTACATCTACAATTTGCAGATCTCGGTGACCCAGGCCGCCCGCGAGGCTGCCCGGACTATGGCCATCTTCAACGATCCGGCCCGCGCCCAGGCTGCCGCTGTCTCAGGTGCGCCCGGGTTGAATGCGGCAGGCTTCACCTACACCTTCACGGGCGCATGCCCCGCCGGCGGCACGGGCAACGCCAAAGTGGCCGTTGGTTACACCGCAAATTCACTGACCGGGATTTTCGGTGGTTCCGTCACCGTCCACGGAACCGGAGCCATGCGATGCCACGGTTGAGGACTTCGATCCAAGACCAGTGCGGCCTAGGGCGGGAGCGGGGCGCCACCGGCGTGCTTGTAGCAGTGATGATGCTGGTGCTCATAGGAGCCGGCGCCCTGGCCGTTGATGCCGGCCAAATCTACGCCGAACGGGCCCAACTGCAGAATGCAGCGGACGCAGGCGCATTGGCGGCAGCACAGAGGTGCCACGCGGCCGGAACCTGCACAGTTCCCCAGGCTCTGGGCTGGGCCCGCGAACTTGCCGGTCCCAACTCCAACGACGGAGCCTCTGCCGTCGATTCAGTAAACGTGGACCTTTCCCGCGGCCAGGTCAAGGTGGTCACGTCCACCCTGGGCAGCAACGAGGCGGGCTTCCTGACCAAAATCTTTGCCAATGCGCTGAACGCCCCACCCGCAACAGTCCGCGCCGGCGCCACCGCGGCCTGGGCACCGTTGAGCAGCGGCTCCGGATTTCCGCTTGCGATCTCCAACAGCTGCTTCAACCTTTCCACTGCCGTGGCCACCGGAGAGGTACAAAAGATCTCCTACAAGCCGGGCGGAACCTGCACCGGTCCTTCCGGAACGCAAATCCCGGGCGGCTGGGGATGGCTCGACCGGAACTCACCATGCGTTGCCGTGACGGCCACCGGAAACAACCGGGTGGGGTCCGACCCAGGCAACAACCCGCCGACCGACTGCGACACCGTGCTGGGCGGCTGGATCGCCACCATCCTCGCCGGCGGAGAGGTGAAAGTCGCTTTTCCCGTCTTCGACGACGCGAGCAACCAGGGGCAGAACGGCTACTTCCACGTGATCGGTTACGCCACCTTCAAGATGTGGGGCTGGAAATTCGGCAACAACCACAACTACGAATTCCGGAACACAGCCGGCGACCCGAACATGACGAGCGCCCTGGCCTGCAGCGGCGGCAACAACCGGTGCATCATCGGCCAATTCGTGAAATTCGAAACTATTAACTCGACCGGACCTGGTGGCGGCGCCGACTTGGGAACCGTCGATATCAAACTCATCAAATAGGTAATTTCTAAGGAGTTACGATGAAAACACGCCTACTGGGAGGCATCGCCGCATTACTTGTGGCAATTATCGGAACCGTATTGCTGGTCTCATATGTTCAGAACGCTGATAAACGAGCGTTAGCCGGCACGGAAACAGAATCAATCTACATTGTGCAAAAGGCCATTCCGGCCGGAACCGCCGCGGACAAGATTGCGGCAATGGTGACAAAGAAGGAAGTTCCCAAGCTGGCGCTGGCTGACAGCAGCGTCACGGATCTCGCCTCACTGGGCACCAAGGTCACCGCCGTTACCCTCATGCCGGGTGAGCAGCTGCTGTCCACCCGGCTGGTGGAAGAGAGTGCTTTCCTCGGCCCGTCCCGGGTCCAGGTACCTGCGGGCTTCCAGGAGATCACGCTCAAGCTTCCGATCGAGCGCGTCGCCGGCGGCATTTTGAAGGCCGGCGACACGGTGGGGGTTTTCCTCTCGCTGGAAGACGCCGGCGGCAAGGCCGGTGCCAAGGTCAGCAGGACGCAGCAAACTTTCCACAAGGTCCTGGTGACCGCGGCGCAGTTCAGCGATGGGGCGGCCACGCAGACTGGGACCTCCGACACCGCGTCCGGGGCCAGCCAGGTCTCGTCAACCTCCTCCACCAAGGCACAGGGTGACGGCAGCTACCTCATTACCCTGGCCAGGAATTCCGCTGATGCGGAGCGGATCGTGTTTGCCACGGAGTTCGGCAAGGTCTACCTGTCGAAGGAACCGGGCAATGCTGTCGAATCGGGCAAGGGCACAGTCGATGCGGCAGGACTGTTCCGATGAGCCGCTTCGTCCTGATCACGCCCAACGCCGATTTCGAACGGCTGGTCCGGCTGGCTGTCGGCGGAATGCATGGGGACCTCCACGTCTTCAAAGCCGACTACCTGCCAGAGGGCCCCGCCGACATCCTGCGCCAAATGGTCGGCGACCCGCCCGAGGTCCTCATCCTTGGTCCCGGCGTGCCTGTGGCCGACTCACTGAAGCTGGCCGCAGTGGTCGACCTCCAGTATCCGGAGATCAGCGTGGTCCTGGCCGTTAATGCCAGCCCGGAAACCGTGGTCCAGGCAATGCGCGCCGGCGTCCGGGACCTGCTCGATCCCGGAGCCGACCCCGACACCATCCGGGTCATGCTGGAGCGTGCCAGCCTGGCCGCAGCGGGCCGGCGTCGGGGTCTCGGTCCGCAGACGACCGAGCATGCCGACCACGGCTCAGGACGTGTCATCGCCGTGATGTCCCCCAAGGGCGGCGTTGGCAAGACAACGGTCGCCACCAACCTCGCGGTCGGGCTGGGAAAGACCGCGCCGATGGGGGTTGTGATCGTGGATCTTGACCTGCAGTTCGGCGACGTGGCCAGCGGACTCCTCCTTGAACCGGAGTTCACGATCACGGACGCCGTAATGGGGGCCGCAAGCCAGGACTCAATGGTGCTCAAGACGTATCTCACAGTCCATCCTGCAGGCATCTACGCGCTCTGCGCCCCCAGGACGCCCGTGGAGATGGACCGTATCAGTGCGGCCCATGTCTCCCACCTGTTGGAACAGTTGCGGCAGGAGTTCCGCTACATCGTGGTGGACACGGCCCCGGGACTGGGCGAACACGTCCTGGCCACGCTCGAACAGGCGACCGACGCCGTGTGGATCTGCGGCATGGACGTTCCGAGCATCCGCGGTATGCGGACCGGGTTCCAGATCCTCGAAGAACTGAACCTGGTACCGGCCCAACGCCACATCGTCCTCAACATGGCCGACCGCCGGGCGGGACTATCGCTCAAGGACGTCGAAGCCACCATCGGGGCCCCCGTGGACGTCGTGCTGCCGCGTTCCCGGACCCTTCCCTTCTCCACCAACAAAGGCGTTCCCGTCCTTCAGGACGGCGGCCGGGACGCTGCCCTCAAGGGGCTCCGCCAGCTGGCTGACCGTTTTAAGCCGGATTGGGAAGCCAGACCGCACAAGCAACTGCACAGAAGGGCGGTAGTCCAGTGAGCCTCACCGACCGATTCCAGCAACTACGCGGCGGACTTCCGCCCGCCGCGCCCGAGGAAAAGCCGGCCGCCGTCGACGTCTTCGCCTCTCATACGCCACCGGCGACGCTGGGGCGGATCCTGGAAGCGAAGACGGCAGCAGAATCGCACCCCGGATTCACCGAGCTGCAGCAGACCGCGTCCGTGGCCAGCGAGGCGCTGAACGCGCTCAAGGAACGCGCCAGCCAGGCGCTCTTCGAACGGCTCGGATCCCGCATCACCGATTCCTCTATCGATGAGACGGAACTTCACCAGTCGGTCAAGGACGAGTTGAAGGCCGTCGTAGACGAGGAGCAGATCCCCCTCACCGCGGTCGAACGCCAGCGCCTGATCCGGGAGATCATCGACGACGTTCTCGGCCATGGCCCCATCCAGCGGTACCTGGATGATCCCACGGTGACAGAGGTCATGGTCAACCGTTTCGACCAGATCTACGTGGAACGCCAGGGGCAACTCCAGCTGACGGACTCGAAGTTCACCTCCGACGACGCCCTGCGGCGGGTCATCGAAAGGATTGTCTCCAACGTGGGACGCCGGATTGACGAGTCATCGCCGCTCGTGGATGCCCGGTTGTCGGACGGTTCCCGCGTCAACGCCATCATCCCGCCGCTGGCCGTCAATGGACCGGCCCTGACCATCCGGAAGTTCGGCCGGGATCCACTGACCGTGCATGACCTCATTTCGATGGGCAGTCTTTCACCGGAAATGGCGGAGCTGTTGCAGGCCTGCGTGCTGGCCAGATTGAACATCATTGTTTCGGGCGGCACCGGCACCGGCAAGACGACCCTGCTGAACGTGCTCTCCTCGTTCATTCCGAGCTCGGACAGGATCGTCACGATCGAGGACGCGGTGGAACTCCAGTTGCAGCAGGACCATGTGGTCCGGTTGGAGAGCCGCCCGCGGAACATCGAGGGAAAGGGCGAAATTTCCATCCGCGACCTGGTCCGCAACTCGCTGCGTATGCGGCCGGACCGGATTGTGGTCGGTGAAGTCCGCGGCGGCGAGTGCCTCGACATGCTGCAGGCCATGAACACCGGCCACGACGGCTCCATTTCCACCGTGCATGCGAACTCCCCCCGGGACGCGATCGCCCGGCTGGAAACCTTGGTGCTGATGGCCGGCATGGATCTGCCGCTGCGGGCCGTCCGCGAGCAAGTGGCTTCGGCGGTGAACCTGATCGTGCATATTTCCCGGCTCCGTGACGGTTCGCGGCGGGTCACGCACATTACGGAGGTCCAGGGCATGGAAGGCGACGTCGTCACGCTCCAGGATGCCTTCGTGTTCGACTACTCCGCCGGTATCGACGCCGGCGGCCGGTTCCTCGGCAAGCCCATGCCTACCGGTGTTCGTCCGCGCTTCACTGATCGCTTCGCCGAATTGGGAATCCCGATTTCGCCGGCGGTCTTTGGCGCAGCGCCTGCTAGGGGGCGGTAACAGTGCAGGATATGTCTCCCCTTGTCTTTGTAGCCGGCCTCGTCCTGGCGTACGCAGCCTTGGCGACGATTGTTGCCGTCCTCTTCAAGTCAAACGCGGTGCCGCTGTCCCGGCGCCGGCCCGACGAGGCGGCCGTCCACTCGTCAAACCTCAGCAGGCTCACCGATCAAGCCGTGCACACCCTCAACAGGGGCCTGCGGAGCCGTGACTCGGGACTGCTCAGCCGCACGAAACTCGAGAACGCCGGTCTGAAGAAACAACCCGGCGACTACGTGCTGATGGGCTGTGCCTTCACTTTCGTGGCCGCGGTCCTTGGCTTCCTCCTCGGCGGACCGGTCCTGGCCGTTTTGTTGACGCTGCTGACACCAGTGGTCCTGCTCTTGTTTCTCAACGTCCTGGTCTCGCGGCGGCGCAAGAAGTTCGACGAGCAGGTGCCGGACGCACTGCAGATGCTCGCGGGCGGCCTCCGGGCCGGCCACAGCCTGCTCCGCTCGGTGGACGCCGCCGCGGAGGAGAACGAGGCGCCAATGAAGGAGGAGCTCAATCGGGTGGTGAACGAGACACGCATCGGAAGGGACCTTGGCGAATCCCTCGCGGAGGTCGCCAGGCGGACCGACAACGAGGACTTTGCCTCGATCACCAGGGCCATCGATATCCACCGCGAAGTCGGCGGCGACCTCGCCCAGGTCCTGGACCACGTGGGCGAGACCATCCGGGACCGCAACCAGATCCGGGGCCAGGTCAGGGCCCTCAGCGCGGAGGGCCGGATGTCCGCCATAGTCCTGATGTCACTCCCGGTGGTGATGTTCATCGGGCTGACACTCTTCAACCCTCTGTACTCCAAGGTCTTCCTGACCACTTTTCCGGGGTTCCTGATGATCGTCGCTGCCATAGTCCTGCTGACTGTGGGCGGCTTCTGGCTCAGCCGACTCGTCAAGCCGAAGTTCTGAGAAGGGAGAGAACCGTGCAAACAATTGCCTACGCAGCGATCCTGGGGGTCGTCGCACCGCTCTCGATCATGACCTGGCTTGCCTTCACCGGAGACCGGGCCGGCCTTCGCAACGTGCAAGCCAACCTCGGGCGGGGTCCGCAGAGCAACGGATCCGCGCTCTCGGCCACCGGCCAATTCGCGGCACTAAGCCGGAAGGGCACGCCGAAGGGCTACACGGCGTGGCTGGACAAGCAGCTCGCCGGTGCCGGCCGGCCCAAGGACTGGCCCCTGGGACGCGTCCTTATGGTCAAGCCCCTGCTGGCCCTCGCGGGAGCCATGACGGGAATCTTCATGGTTGCCGGGAGCCCCACGGCGACCACGGTCCTCCTGATGGTGGGCATGACCGCGCTGGCTTACTTCGTCCCGGACATTCTGCTCCGGAACCACGCCCAGAAGCGCCGCGAAGCAATCAAACTGGAGCTGCCTGACGCGCTGGACCAGATGCTCATCTCGGTCCAGGCCGGGCTCGGCTTCGAAACCGCCATGGCCCGGGCTGGCCAAAACGGCAAAGGGCCGCTCGCCGAGGAACTGATCAGGACCCTGCAGGATATCCAGGTCGGCCGGTCCCGAAAGGACGCGTACCTGGCCATGTCCCAGCGCGTGGATGTGCCGGACCTGCGGTCCTTTGTCCGGGCCGTGGTCCAAGCGGACGCTTACGGCATCGCCATCGCGCAGGTATTGAACGCCCAGGCGAAGGACATGCGCGTGAAGCGCCGCCAGCGGGCGGAGGAACACGCCATGAAGATGCCCGTCAAGATGCTCTTTCCGTTGATCTTCTCGATCCTCCCCACGTTGTTCATCGTGGTGCTGGGCCCCACGGTTATGAGCATCATGGAGGTTTTTGCCAACAAATAGCCACGCGGCCCGCGTCAGGGCCGCCCATAGACCGGACCCCCTTGGTACCCAGAGCCAAGGGGGTCCTCCTTTGTGCCCGGGGCCCACTCCCAGGGCCTACGGCCAGTTCCGCAGCCCCCAGCGCAGGATCCGCGCAGGGAAAGTACAGGAATAGGGCAGTTTGGGAAGTCTTGGCACAGGATGTTCCAAACTCCGATTGACGGCGTGTCGGCGCTTGCTAAGTTCCTCTCAGTGCTGGTGCAGGGCCAGCCGCCCAACTCGCTCAGGAGTCACCAATGCGTTCCTACCTCTCCAACATCGCAACCCGCCTTCGCCGCGACCAGCGCGGCGCGACCGCCGTCGAATACGGCATCATGGTCTCCCTCATCGCCGTTGTCATCATCGTCGCCGTTACGCTGCTCGGAGGCACCTTGAAGGACACCTTCACCCAGGTGCAGTGCTCGGTCAGCAACGGCAGCTTCTCTCCCGCCGTGGCCGGCGTCGACGGGGCTGCAGGAACCGCCGCCAAGTGCACGCCGAAATAGAACGCATTCACCGCGCATAGCGCGATACGTGTGGCGGCGGCTTTAGCCGCCGCCACACTGCCATCTCCGGATGTACCCAGCCAGGAAGGCGGTCCCCCATGTCCAAGACAAGCGAACGGGGCGCCGTCGCGGTGGAGTTCGCCCTGCTGGCCCCGGTCCTGGTCATGATGCTGCTGGGGATCATGGAGTTCGGCCGCGCCTACAACGTGCAGATTTCGCTCTCCAACGCTGCCCGTGAAGGCGCAAGAGTGATGGCCGTCAACTACGCGGCGCCAGCAGCCGCGACGACCGCCAAAGCCGCTGCTGTGAGCGCCGCGAGCGTCCTACAGCCGAGTCTGACAAACGACAAGATTGTCTTGACATATCAGACGACACCCGCCTCGACGCCCGCGCCAACGGCCTGCGCCGCGAATGTCCAAGTTACCGTGACAATCAACTACACCCTGTCCACTATGACCGGAATTGCCGGACCATTTGCGATGAAGGGCGTAGGTACGATGCAATGCGGCGGATAGCAGTTTCGGGCGACACGGAACGTGGCGGGATCGCTGTCATGGTCGCCCTCCTTATGCTGGTTCTACTTGGGTTCGCGGCCATCTCCATCGACGTTGCTCGACTCTATTCCGAGCGTGGCCAATTGCAGAACGGGGCCGATGCGGTGGCCCTCATGCTGGGCCAGAAATGTGCCAAGAATCCGAATGATGTGGACTGCTCGGACACCATGACTTCGCCAGTGATTCTCGCCAGGACGCTTGCCAATGCGAACGCCGTTGACGGTCAGAGCAATGTCAAGAGCATCGTCTTGGATAAGGCGAACCGCAAAGCCACGGTCACCACGAGCGCCAAGGACAGTGGGGGCGCCCTCAACTCCGTACCCGACCTTTTTGCCCGCGCACTGGGCTTTTCGAACTCTGAGGTCGCGACAACTTCGAATGTTCAGTGGGGGACGCCGTCCAAGGGCACCGTCATCGTCCCTTTGGCCATCGCCGAGTGCAAATTCTCCCCCGACCCCTCCTTCGTGCAGGTCCTCAATATGAGTGCGGGCGGATGCGCAGGGATCCCCGGAGGTTTTGGATGGATCACGGACCCCAATGCGGCCGATTCTGCGTGCAGCGTTGTGATCAGCGCCGGCGCCTCGAATGATCCGGGCATCTGGTTCAGCAGCGACACCGGCGCCTCCAGACCCTCGGTCTGTACGCCCGGGGACATCAGCGCTTTGAACGATCAGACCGTTCTCCTACCGCTCTACGCCGTGGCCACGGGCACCGGGTCAGGCGGCAAGTACTACATCAAGGGTTTCGCAGCCTTTCACGTCACCGGCTACCGCTTTTCGAGTGACACCTGGAATTCCAGCGGGCTGGCCAACAAGTCCATCCGCGGATACTTCGTGAAGTTCGTGTCCCTGTCACAAGCCCTCGAACTCGGAAGTACAGCCGATTACGGCGCGTCAGTCGTCCGCCTCACCATTGGAGCCCCCTAGTAATGAAGTCACGCCTATTGGCAGGACTGGCCGCAGTCGTGCTGGCCATCGTCGGCGCCGTCCTCGTCGTCAGCTATGCACAGGGCGCCGATACCCGTGCAGTCCAGAACCTCAACCCCGTCAGCGTCATGGTGGTGCAAACGGCCATCCCCGCCGGCACCCCGGTAGCGCAGCTAACAGCCTTCGTCACCGCCCAGGAACTCCCCGGCAAAGCCGTGTCCAAGACTGCGCTGAAGAATCTTGACGGCTTGGCCGGCAAGGTCACCGCCGTCGACCTGTTGCCGGGTGAGCAGCTCGTCGCCGAGCGGCTGGTCGAGCCGGAGGAGCTGAAGACGAGCGGATCCGTGGAAGTTCCAAAGGGGCTGCAGGAGGTGTCTTTCCAGCTTGAACCCCAGCGCGTCGTCGGCGGTCGCATCACGGCCGGGGACCATGTGGGTATCTTCATCAACCTCAAGGAGGGCGGCATCGAGGGAAAGCCTGACCAGCAAACCACGCAACTGACCGTCCACAAGGCCCTCGTGACGGCGGTGCAGCGCGCACCCGTTACCACCCCCACTCCGCAGCCCTCGGCGAGCGGCTCCGCCGCTCCCGCCGAGGACACCTCGCTCCCCGTCGGCTCGATGATTGTGACCGTTGCCGTCAACGACGTGGCCGCCACGAAGATTGTCTACGCCTCGAACTTTACGGACGTGGCGAGCATCTGGCTGAGCCGGGAACCGCTCGACGCAAAGGACAGCGGCCGCCCCGGAATTATTACCCGACCGGAGGTCTACAAGTGAGCCGCTTCGTCCTCATCACTCCCAACGCCGACTTCGATGCGCGCGTCCGCCAGGCGGTCGCGGGCGGGTTGCCCGGCGGCGTCCAGACCTTTGCCTTCATCAATCCCGCCAATCCCGGTGAACTTTTCGCCAACCTCAACCAGGAGCGTCCCGAGGTGCTGATCCTCGGACCCGACGTTCCGATTGAGGACGCCCTGCGGCTCGCCACGGTGTTCGACGTGCAGCTGCCAGAGTTAAGCGTGATCCTGGTGGGCGAGCCCGAACCGGAGTTTGTGCTGCTGGCGATGCGTGCCGGGATCCGCGACATCCTCAGCCCCGCATCTGACCCGGCCCAGATCCGGGTGCTCCTGGAGCGGGCCTGCCAGTCCTACGCCAGCCGGACCCGGGCCACCGCCGTCCAGCAGCCGGATAACAATCCCAAAGGCCTGGTGATCGGAGTCTTCTCCCCAAAGGGAGGAGTCGGCAAGACGACCATTGCCACGAACATCGCCATCGGTCTGGGCCAGGTTGCACCGATGGGCGTCGTCATCGTGGACCTGGACCTGCAGTTCGGCGACGTGGCCTCCGGCCTGTACCTGAATCCGGAACACACCGTCACCGACGCCGTCTCGGCGTCGGCCAGCCAGGACTCGCTGGTCCTCAAGGCGTTCCTCACCGTGCACCCCAGCAGCATCTACGCCCTCTGCGCGCCCCGGACCCCGGTGGAAGCGGACGACATCACGCCCCAGCAGGTCAGCCGGCTGATCGAACAACTCGCGGAGCAGTTCCAGTACGTCGTCGTGGACACCGCCCCCGGCCTGCCCGAGGTGGGCCTGGCCGCCATGGAACAGTGCACCGACGTCGTCTGGGTCAGCGCCATGGACGTGCCCAGCATCCGCGGCCTCCGTTCGGGGCTGGAAATCCTCCGCCGGCTCGACCTGCTTCCGGAAACCCGCCATGTGGTCCTGAACATGGCGGACTCCAAATCCGGGCTCAGCGTCCAGGACGTCGAGGCCACTATCGGCGCGCCAGTGGACGTGAGCATTCCGCGCTCCCAGGCGGTGGCGTACTCCACCAACCGCGGGATCCCGGTCCTGCAGGACGGCCGCAAGGATCCCGCAGTGAAGGGCCTGCGGCAGCTGGTGACGCGCTTTGATCCGGCCTGGCGGGCCACAGCGCAGAAGAAACTGCACCGACGGGTGGTGGTCTAAGTGAAACTCTCCGAACGTCTCTCCGCAGCGGAAGCCGGCCCCCAAACGCAGCCGGCACCGCCGTCGTCGGCCCCGCTAACGACGGCGACCGCCCCGTCGGCCCGGCCACCCCGGCTCTCCCCCCACCTCGAAGCAGCGCGCTCCGAGCCGTCGCGCCTCGCCGCGGCGGCCGCGCCGTCGTTCGCAGAACACCCCGACACGGCCCGCGCCAAGGGGCAGCAACCGGTGGATGCCTTTGCCGCGCTCAAAGAGCGGGCAGCCACCGCCCTGTTTGAGCGGATGGGCACCCGCTTCAACGATTCGGCGGTCAAGGAAGAAGAGCTGCGTGCCACCGCGCGCGACGAATTGACCCGCATCATCGACGCCGAACAGGTGCCGCTGTCCACCGAGGAGCGCACCCGGCTGGTCCGCGACGTCGCGGACGACGTGCTGGGGTACGGTCCGCTCCAGCGGCTGCTGGATGACCCCGCGGTTACCGAGATCATGGTCAACCGGATGGACCAGATCTACGTGGAACGAAAAGGCCAGCTCACCCTGACCGAGTCGCGCTTCAGCTCGGAGGACCACCTGCGCAAGGTGATCGAACGCATCGTCTCCAAGGTGGGCCGCCGGATCGACGAGTCATCCCCGCTCGTGGACGCCCGGCTCGAGGACGGCTCCCGCGTCAACGCCGTCATCCCCCCGCTGGCAGTCGGCGGCTCCTCGCTGACCATCCGAAAGTTCAGCAAGGTCCCGCTCACCGTGCGCAACCTGATCGATTTCGGCACGCTGACACCGGAAATGGCCGAACTGCTGAACGCCTGTGTCCGGGCCAAGCTAAACATCATCGTCTCCGGCGGCACCGGCACCGGCAAAACCACCCTGCTGAACGTCCTCTCCTCCTTCCTGCCGCACGACGAGCGCATTGTCACCATCGAAGACGCGGTGGAACTCCAGATCCAGCAGGAGCACGTGGTGCGGCTTGAAAGCCGGCCGCCGAACACCGAAGGCAAGGGCGAGGTCACCATCCGCGACCTGCTGCGCAACTCCCTGCGCATGCGGCCGGACCGGATCGTGGTGGGCGAGGTCCGCGGCGGCGAGTCCCTCGACATGCTCCAGGCCATGAACACCGGCCACGACGGCTCCCTCTCGACCGTCCACTCGAACTCGCCGCGCGACGCCGTTGCCCGGCTCGAGACCCTGGTGCTGATGGCCGGAATGGATCTTCCGCTGCGCGCCATCCGGGAACAGATTGCTTCGGCGGTGAACTTGATCGTGCAGATCTCCCGTCTGCGGGACGGAACCCGCCGGATCACCCACGTGACCGAGGTGCAGGGCATGGAGGGGGACATTGTCACCCTCCAGGATGCCTTCATCTTCGACTACTCGGCCGGGGTGGACGCCCACGGGAGGTTCCTCGGCAAACCGGTGGCCACCGGGATCCGGCCCCGATTCATCGACCGCTTCGAGGACATGGGCATCTACGTTTCCCCCAACGTCTTCGCGGCGCCGCTGGCACCGGCCGGCAAGGCGTGAGCCGGCCATGACACTGACTATCGGCGCCGCCTTCCTGGCCACCGCCCTCCTCCTGCTCGCCGTCGCGGTCCTCTTGCCGGGGACCGCCCGCGTTCCACTTGACCGACGGCGGCCGGTCCAGGCCGCACCGGACTCCTCGCTCAGCCGGTTCGCGGGATCCGCGGTCAACCTGGCGGACGGCTTCTTCGCACAACGGAAGGTCCGGCTCTTCAACCGGGAGGCTTTGGAACAAGCGGGACTGCGCATGGGCCAGGGCGACTTCTACGTGCTGCTGGCGGTCGGCGCCTTTGTGGGGGCCCTGGCCGGCTTCGTCGTCGGCGGCGTCCTGCTTGCCCTTCTGCTGGTCCTGCTCGCCCCGGTGGCCGGTCACCTGGCCCTCACGGTCCTGGCCGGAAAGCGTCGTGCCAAGTTCGACGACCAGCTGGGCGACACCCTGCAACTGCTTTCCGGCGGCCTGCGGGCCGGGCACAGCATCCTGCGCGCCATCGACGCCGCCGGGAGCGAATCGCAGAGCCCCACCGCGGAGGAAATGCGCCGCGTCATCACCGAAACGTCCCTCGGCCGCGACCTGCTGGCCTCGCTCAGCGACACCGCCGAACGGATGCGCAACGAGGACTTCGTCTGGATCGCCCAGGCCATCCAGATCAACCGCGAGGTGGGCGGCAACCTCGCCGAAGTGCTGGACCAGGTGAACGAGACCATCCGCGAGCGCAGCGAGATCAAGGGCCACATCAAGTCCCTCGCGGCCGAAGGCAAGTTCTCCGCCTACATCCTGATGGCCATGCCCATCGGCATCGTGGTCATGCTGATGCTGGTCAACCCCGGCTACATGAACGTGATGTTCACCAACCCGCTGGGCTGGGCCATGATGGCGGCCTCCGTGATCCTGATGACGATCGGTGGTCTGTGGATGCGCAAGATCATCGACCTGAAGTTCTGAGGCCCGGATGAACCCCCTGATCCTGTGCTCCCTCCTGCTGGTCAGCCTCCCCTCGGCGTACCTGACGTGGTCCGTCCTCTCCGTCGACCGGAAATCCCAACGCGCCATCCGGGAGATGCTTTCCCTGGGCACCGGACCCGCCGAGTCCGCCGGGCCCAAGGAGACGGCCCTGCTCGAGCGGATCGGCCACCGCCTGACGCCTCCCGCCTATGTCCGGAAACTCGACCGGCTGCTGTCCTTGGCCGGACGTCCCGCCTCGCTCCCGCTGGGTCGGGTTCTGGCCGCCAAACCGCTGCTGGGACTGCTGGGCGCCCTCCTGGGTCTCTGGCTCGCCGGCACGCCGGCCCCGCTCCTGAAGCTGGTGGGCTTGTTCGTGATGCTCCTGGGCTACTTCATCCCGGACCTGCTGCTCTACAGCAAGGGCCAGGAACGCCAGAAGATCATGCAGCTGGAACTGGCCAACACGCTGGACCAGATGCTGATCTCGGTCGAGGCCGGATTGGGATTCGAGGGGGCCATGGCGCGGGCCGGTGAAAACGGCAAGGGACCGCTCGCCGAGGAACTGGTCCGAACCCTGCAGGATATGCAGGTGGGACGCAGCCGGCGCGAGTCGTACCAGGCGCTGGCGGCACGAACCAACATCCCCGAGCTGCGCAGCTTTGTCCAGGCCGTGGTGCAGGCCGACACCTACGGCATTGCCATCAGCCGCGTGCTCCGAATCCAGGCCAAGGTGATGCGCGTCAAGCGGCGCCAGCGAGCCGAGGAGAAGGCCATGAAGCTGCCGGTCACCATCCTGTTCCCCCTGCTGTTCTTCATCTTTCCGGTGCTCTTTATCGCCATCCTGGGGCCCGCCGTGATCAATGCCATAGAGACCTTCAGTGGACACTAATCGGCCCATAAGTTTGCGGCGAACGGCCTGCACGGA
The DNA here is from genome assembly GCF_052113385.1 of Arthrobacter sp. YAF16. NCBI lineage: Bacteria > Bacillati > Actinomycetota > Actinomycetes > Micrococcales > Micrococcaceae > Arthrobacter > Arthrobacter sp. YAF16. Next base: position 609,326 of record NZ_JBFRDC010000001.1, on the reverse strand, counting down.
CGCCGCTAGTTGGCCCATAAAAGTGCCGGACAAGGATAGCCGCAAGGTTTCCGCAGGATACTCCGCCGCCTCCGGCGCCGGTCCGGACAGCTAGTACCGTAGAGCCATGTCTCTCTTAGCTGCCTGCCCCGACGACGCAAACGCGGGGTCCTTGCTCGCCGCCGATGCCCCCGCAGGCGGGGCCGGACTGACGGCGCCGTCCTCCGGCGCGGCCCCGCTCGTGGACCCCGCGGCCCTCCAGGACCTGGGCGAGCAGCTGAACAGCGCCGCCGTCGCCAAGGGCTTCGCCCGGGACTACGCAGAGATGTGGGACCAGCGCTATGACTCGCTGGCCGGGGCCCTGGAACGCCGAGACCAGGCAGCCGCGCTGGACGCCGTGCTGAGCCTCAAGACGTCCTCGTCGATGGTCGGCGGCCTGCGCCTGGCCGAACTCGCCGGCGAACTCGAGGAATCGATCCGGGGCGGGGACCTCGGAAGGGCCGCTTCCCTGCTGGACGATGTCGCCGCCCGCGGCAGCGAAACCGTGGACGAGCTGCAGTTCAGCTACATCCTCTGGGAGCGCTAGGAACGTTCAGCGTACTGGGAGCGCTCAGGCGCCAGCCGGTAGCCCACTCCGCGCACCGTCTGAAGCCAGCGCGGTTGCACCGAATCCTCCCGGAGCTTCCGGCGCAGGTTGCCGATGTGGACCTCAACGGCCCGTTCATCGGACTCGCTGATGTAGGCGTCGGCGCGGTAATACTCTCCCCGCACCACACGGACCAGCTCGGTCTTGGACTTCACCGCGCCGGCGCCGCGGAGGAGCGCATGCAGGAGGTCGAACTCACTGCGGGTCAGGGCGAGCGGTTCGCCCTCGACCGTCACCGAGCGCATGTCGGGATTCAGTGCCAGCCCGTTGTGGCGCAAAACATTGTCCGGCACGGCAGCGTCGCCGGCCGGCCGTGCCGACGCCGCAGTCAACGCGCCCTGGCCGTCATGCCGGGGCCGGCGCATCATCGCGGCCACCCGGGCCCGTAGCTCTCGGGGCCGGAACGGTTTGGTCAGGAAATCGTCGGCGCCGGTGTGGAGCGCAGTCAGCGTGTCGAGCTCGTCCGTCCGTGCGGTCAGCATGACGATGTAGGCGTCACTGAACTGGCGGATCCGGCGCAGCACCTCATAGCCGTCAATGTCGGGAAGACCCACGTCCAGTGTTACGACGCTGGCCTCCCGGCGCCGGACAACCTCGACGCCCTCCCGGCCCCCGGCCGCTGAATGCACCTCATAGCCGGCCTGCCGGAGCACTGCCTCCACGAGGTTGCGCACATCCGCATCGTCCTCAACAACGACGGCCACCCCAAGGTCAGTCATGCCACCCTCACATCCGATGCTGCTCTGCCGGCCGGCGATGACCGTGCATACGCCGCCGCTGTAAATCCGGGCCTCATGCCCCGATGCCCACGCCGTGCCCAAGGGACACGGCCTACACATGTCCTGCCACCATACCTACCAAGGGCCCCAATTTCGGTCTCCGGCGCAGTAACACGGGCAACAATAATATGTTTAGTGTCAAGTAGGTGTGACAGCAATGTAAACTCCAGTTGCGAGGAAGGGGCGCTTGTCATTGGGTGAACAGCGGCTGTTTCGTGGCGCGGGCGTGGACCGCCGCCTGGGCGCCCTGCACCCGCGCGCCCGTGTGCTGCTCAGCCAGCTACCACTCACCCTGTTGTTCGGCGCCGGCCTGACGGCCGCGCCGGCCGCTTGGAGCCTCCACTTGGCCAACGGCTGGGGCCAGATCTCCCTCGCCCTTCATGCCGCACTTCTCCTGGCCTGCCTCCTCGTGCCGTGGCAACGGTTCGGGCCGCTGGCGCCCCTGGCGATTCCGGTCCTGGACCTCGCCGCGATCGGACTCAGCCGGGTGGCGGCCGCCGAGGAACTACCGGGCCTCGGAGTGCTGTCAGTGCTTCCCGTCGTCTGGATCGCCGCCTCGCAGCTCTCCCCCGCCGTCATCGCGGCCGTCAGCTTCCTGGGGCCGCTGCTGGCAGGTCTGCCCTGGTATTTTGCCGCCGGCGCCGGGGACAGCCCGGGGCGCGGCGCCACCGTCGTGCTCCTGGCACTGATGACCCTGGCAGTCGCCCTGGCCATGCAGTTCGCCAGGGCGCAGCTGTGGCGCCAGCAGCGCAAGGTCGAAGCCAAGGAGGCGGAGTTGCAGGCCCTCCTCGCGGAAAGCCGGGAGCGTGAACGGCTGCTGAATACCATCCTGGACACGGTCGACGTCGGCATCGTCGCGATCGGCGCGAACGGCCGCCGACTGCTCACCAACAGCTGGCAGGCACGGCTCGAGGCGGCCGCGGCGATTCCCGGGCCTGCCGGGCCCGCGGATCCGGGCTGGGAAGACCAACTGCTGCTAACCGGGCGGGACCAGACCACGCTGCTCCCGCCTGCCCGGCGCCCGCTCCGCCGGGCGCTGGAGGGCGAGTCCTTCGCGGACCACCTTGTCTGTTTCGGGGAAGCGCCGGGCAGCCGGGTTGTGTCCACCGGGGCGAGGCCGCTGAAAAACGACGACGGCGGCTTCGGCGGCGCCGTCGTCGTGTACAACGAGGTCACCGGGCTGGTCAATGCCCTTGCTGCCAAGGAAGACGTGGTCGCGACCGTCTCGCACGAGTTCCGGACACCGCTGACGTCGATCATCGGCAACCTGGACCTGGTCCTGGGCGATGAACTGCCCCTGCCGGTGCTGCGCCGGATCGAGGTGGCGCAGCGCAACGCCGAGCGGCTGCTGGCGCTCGTCTCCGACCTGCTGATGTCCGCCAGCTCAGCGGTTCAGGTCCACCCAAGGAAAACCGACCTGGCCGGCCTGGTGGAGGCGAGCCTCGGCTCGGCCCAGGCGCATGCCCAGTCCTCGCGGGTGTCCCTGGCGATGCACGTGCCGGCGCCGCTGTGGGCGAATGTGGACCCGCTGCGGATCAGCCAGGCGCTGGACAACCTGGTCTCCAATGCCATCAAATACTCGCCGGATGGCGGCGCGGTGACTGTCTCGGCCTGGGCCGACGACGGCCGTGTGCTGCTGCAGGTGGAGGACAGCGGCATCGGCATGACCGCTGCCGACGCCGAAAGGGTCTTCACCCGCTTCTTCCGGAGTCCGGCCGTACGGGACGGCGCAATCCCCGGGGCCGGGCTGGGCTTGTCCATCACCAAGGCGATCGTGGAGGGCCACGGTGGCTCCATCACCTGCAGCACCCTCCCCGGCTGCGGGAGCACCTTTACCGTGGACCTGCCGGCAGACGGCCACCCTGCCGCTTTCTAGTCCCTCGGGTCAGTCGCCGGTCGGAACTCCCCAACTTCGGCGCCGTGGCCCGGCGTGTTGCGCCGACCCGCCGTCCTTGCCGGCTTTGGTGCCGTCAAAGACGGGGAAACTCGGCCGCGGGCTATTTGCGAAGGGCGCGCGTCAGCTCGGCCCGTGCCAGCAGCCCGCTAGCGGAGGGGTACGCCACCTCTTCAAGGACCAGCGGGTGCGGGGCGGCAAGGACGGACCGGGCATCCCGCTGGCGGGCGATCAGCCGCTCGTAGAGCCACCCGGGCTGCTCGACGCCGGCTCCGACGTAGAGCGCCGATCCCACGAGCGAACGGACCATGTTGTGGCAGAAGGCGTCAGCCTGGACCGTGGCGACGATGACGCCGTCAGCGCCCCGGGTGAACTCGAAACGCTGCAGTTCCCGGATGGTCGTGGCGCCTTCGCGGGGCTTGCAGTAGGAACGGAAGTCCTGCAGCCCCAGCAGCTGGGAGGCGCCTTCGTTCAGCAACGCGGTGTCCAGCTGCTCCTTGTGCCAGAGCGTCGAGTACCGGCCGAGCGGATCCCACAGGGCCGCCCCGTCCGCGATCCGGTAGCTGTAGCGCCGCCACAGCGCGGAGAACCGGGCATCGAAGCCTTCCGGCGCCAGGGCAACCCGGTGCACTTCGATCGCGCCGCTGAGCTCGCCCAGCCCGCGGCTCAGCGCGCCGCGCAGCCGCCGGAGCAGGGCCGCAGCAGGGTCGAGTTCGGCCCCGCGGTTCAGCCCCTGCCATTCCGCTTCACTCAGGTCCACGTGCACCACCTGTCCGCGCGCGTGCACGCCGGCGTCGGTGCGACCGGCGACGGTGACGCGGACCGGCCGGCGGATCAGCAGGGCGAGGGCCTCTTCCAGGACGCCCTGCACGGTACGGCGGCCGGGCTGCAGGGCCCAGCCGCTGAACGGGCCGCCGTCGTACGAAAGATCCAGCCGGATACGCAAAAACCCGCCGCCCCCCATAACGGGGGCAGCGGGTTTGAGCTCGTTCATAGACTTAAGTCTATAAGAAGGTTCTAGCGAATTACTTCGCGTCCTTCTCGGACTCTGCAGCAGCTTCCTCGGCGGCCGGAGCCTCTTCGGTCTCGGCGACCTCAGCTTCGGGAGCCTCTTCGGTCTCGGCAGCTTCAGTCTCGGCGACCGGAGCGGCTTCAGCCTTGTCAGCGTCCTTCTTGTCGGCATCGCGCTTCGCAGCGGAAGTAGCCTCGGCTACCACGGCCTGCTTGGCGGAAACCGGCTCGAGAACCAGTTCGATGACAGCCATGGGAGCGTTGTCGCCCTTGCGGTTGCCGATCTTGGTGATACGGGTGTAGCCGCCGTCGCGGTTCTCCACTGCCTGTGCAATGTCGGTGAACAGCTCGTGGACGATGCCCTTGTTGCTGATCAGGCCGAGTACACGACGGCGGGAAGCGAGGTCACCGCGCTTGGCGAAAGTCACCAGGCGCTCGGCGTACGGCTTCAGGCGCTTGGCCTTGGTCACCGTGGTGGTGATCCGCTTGTGCTCGAACAGTGCGGCGGACAGGTTCGCGAGCATAAGACGCTCGTGAGCCGCTCCGCCTCCGAGGCGCGGACCCTTAGCGGGGGTAGGCATTATAGTTTCTCCTCATATGGAAGCCGGCGGGCTGCGCACGCTGCGGTGCGTCCAGCCTGCTGGCCAAGATCTGTTTTAGAGCTCGTCGTCGCTGAAAGCGGCGTCGTCCTCTTCGATGGCTGCGGCGCGGGCTGCGAGGTCGAAACCGGGAGGGGAGTCCTTGAGGGACAGACCCAGTTCAACGAGCTTCGCCTTGACCTCATCAATGGACTTCGCACCGAAGTTACGGATGTCCATCAGGTCAGCCTCGGAGCGGGCAACGAGTTCACCCACGGTGTGGATGCCCTCACGCTTGAGGCAGTTGTAGGAACGGACGGTGAGGTCCAGATCCTCGATCGGCAGAGCCATGTCTGCTGCCAGGGCAGCATCCGTCGGCGACGGGCCAATCTCGATACCTTCAGCTGCGGTGTTCAGCTCGCGGGCCAGACCGAACAGTTCCACCAGGGTGGTACCGGCCGAAGCAACCGCATCGCGCGGGGCGATGGCCTGCTTGGTCTCAACGTCGACAATCAGCTTGTCGAAGTCAGTGCGCTGCTCAACACGGGTAGCTTCCACGCGGAAAGTAACCTTCAGGACCGGCGAGTAGATCGAGTCGACCGGGATGCGGCCGATCTCGGAGTCGCCGGACTTGTTCTGAGCTGCCGAAACGTAGCCGCGGCCGCGCTCGATGGTCAGTTCGAGTTCGAACTTGCCCTTCGAGTTCAGCGTGGCAATGTGCAGATCCGGGTTGTGGAATTCGACGCCGGCCGGAGGAGCGATGTCCGCGGCGGTGACGACTCCCGGGCCCTGCTTGCGCAGGTAAGCAACAACCGGCTCGTCGTGCTCGGAGGAGACCGACAGGTTCTTGATGTTCAGGATGATCTCGGTGACATCTTCCTTGACACCCGGAACCGTGGTGAACTCGTGCAGCACGCCATCGATCCGGATGCTCGTTACAGAGGCACCGGGGATGGAGGAGAGCAGGGTACGGCGGAGGGAGTTTCCGAGGGTGTAACCGAAGCCCGGCTCCAGCGGTTCAATGATGAAACGGGAGCGGTTATCGGAGACGACCTCTTCGGAGAGGGTGGGGCGCTGTGCAATGAGCACTTAGGTTTCCTTTCGGCGAGCATCCGCTATATGACGCAACACAGGTGGTGGAAAGATCGGTCTGAAGACTTAACGCGGCTGGGCTTGCCCGGACCGGCGAGGGTCCGGGCAAGCTCCGGCTAAGACTTAGACGCGGCGGCGCTTCGGCGGGCGGCAGCCGTTGTGCGCGCTGGGGGTTACATCCTGGATGGATCCAACCTCGAGGCCAGCGGCCTGCAGTGAACGGATTGCGGTCTCGCGTCCGGATCCCGGTCCCTTGACGAATACGTCAACCTTGCGCATGCCGTGCTCCTGAGCGCGCTTTGCGGCGGCTTCGGCGGCCATCTGGGCTGCGAACGGGGTGGACTTACGTGAGCCCTTGAAGCCAACCTCACCGGACGAAGCCCAGGAGATGACAGCACCGTTCGGATCCGTGATGGAAACGATGGTGTTGTTAAAGGTGCTCTTGATGTGCGCCTGGCCCAGCGCGATATTCTTCTTGTCCTTCTTACGCGGCTTGCGAACCGCGCCACGAGTCTTCGGGGGCATTATTTCTCCTACAGAAAGTTATCGGGGGGAAGACGAGCTAATCCCGAGGGATCTAGCGGGTCTTCTTCTTGCCTGCGACGGTGCGCTTCGGGCCCTTGCGGGTGCGCGCGTTCGTCTTCGTACGCTGTCCGCGCACTGGCAGGCCCTTACGGTGGCGAATACCTTCGTAGCTGCCGATTTCAACCTTGCGGCGGATATCTGCTGCTACTTCGCGGCGAAGGTCACCCTCAACCTTGTAGTTGCCTTCAATGTAATCACGCAGCTGGACGAGCTCGGCGTCGGACAGGTCCTTGACCCGAACGTCCGCGCTGATGCCGGTGGCAGCCAGGGTTTCGTGTGCACGGGTCTTGCCCACGCCGTAGATGTAAGTAAGCGCAATTTCCAACCGCTTTTCGCGGGGAATGTCTACGCCAGCGAGACGAGCCATAGTGGCAGTGCTCCTTGAATAAACCGGAGGTCGTAGGCAGTACACCCGTACAGTCCGTACGGCCCCAGCCTCCGACCGGGGGTTAGCTGTCCGGACTCGTTATTGCTCAGTGTCCCAGATCAGCTTGTGCTGCCTTTTTATTTACTTGCGTGGGTTAGCAACCCAGGGTTTCCGGTGAAGGAAATTAGCCCTGGCGCTGCTTGTGGCGCGGGTTCTCGCAGATCACCATGACCCGGCCATTACGGCGGATCACTTTGCACTTTTCGCAGATCTGCTTGACGCTCGGCTTGACCTTCATGGCGTTCCTTTGCGTGTTGCAGTTGGTCAGCTGGACCGGCCTTTGGCTAATGCCCTGGCCGGCCAGTGTTTACTTGTAGCGGTAGACGATACGACCACGTGTCAGGTCGTACGGGCTCAGCTCCACCACTACCCGGTCCTCAGGGAGAATCCTGATGTAGTGCTGGCGCATCTTTCCAGAGATGTGTGCCAGAACGATGTGCTTGTTGGTGAGCTCAACGCGAAACATCGCGTTAGGCAGCGCCTCGGTCACAACGCCCTCGATCTCAATGACCCCGTCCTTCTTGGCCATACCCTCCGCTAACTGTTGTTGCCACAGCCCCTCCGGCTTGCACCGACGATCACTGCGGACGATTTTAATTGCTTGTTTTGCTAGCTTGCCTGCTGCCACCAGGCCACAAAAGGGCACAACAGGGCAGACAACCAACAGTCAACACTACGGCATTGCGGGCCGAATGTTAAATCCAGCCATGCTAGCGCACTCCGTCCCCGTATGCACGAAAGCGCCCCGCCGGGGTCTCCACCTCCGCCGCCGCGGCGATCCCGTCCAGGATGGCCAGCCGGACGACGTCGGCTGCCGCGCTCTGCAGGTTTATCAGGCTCAACTGCCGTGCGGCGTCGGTACTGCGGTCCAGCGCGACGGCGCCAGTGGAGAGCGCGAACACCGTGTCGCCGTCGGCCAGCGTATGGCTTGGATTCAGCGCCCGGGCGAGGCCGGCGTGGGCTGCCGATGCTGTCCGCTTGCACTCGGCCTTGTCCAATACGGCGTTGGTCGCGACGACGACGAGGGTTGTGTTGAGGGGCGGCGCGGCATTCGCCGACGTGGAATCGGGAACCCGGAAGCGCGCGTCTAAGGGAGGAACGACCGAGCGCGCGGAGGGTTCGGGATTTCCCGTAGGCACCACAAATGGGAGTCCCAGCGCGTTGACTACAGCAAGCGCCCCGACGACGACGCCGTTTTCCAGGGTGATCGAGGCCGTGCCTACTCCGCCCTTGAATTGGCCCCGGCCGATAGCTGCGCCGGTGCCGGCTCCCACGTTGCCTCGTTCGACGTCGTGCCCCTCCTGGTGTGCGGCGGCATCGGCGGCGGCGGCATAGCCCATGGCCTCGTCCGGGCGGGCGGCGAAGTCGCCGCCGCGGCCCAGGTCGAAGATGGCCGCCGCGGGGACAATCGGCACCACGCCGCCGGGCACGGGGAAGCCCCTCCCCTGCTCCTCACACCAGCGCTGGGCGCCGTGGGCAGCCGCCAGCCCGAAGGCGCTGCCCCCGGTCAGGACCACGGCGTCGACGGCGGTGCTCAGCGTGGTGGGGTCGAGCGCGTCGGTCTCGTGCGTACCGGGACCGCCGCCCCTGACGTCCACCGAGCCTGCCGTCCCCGGGGGCGGCAGGACCACCGTGACACCGCTCTGCCAGCCCTCCCCGGTCCGGGCGGCATGGCCCACGCGGATTCCGGGCACATCCGTAATCGCCGTCATGGCTCCATTGTGCGCCCCGCCGCCGGGAAACCAGGCGCCGCGATCTCCCCGCCCGCAAACGAACGTTGTGGAATACTGCAACCAACAATAGGTAAACGGGCAAGGAAGCCTGACATAACAAAGCTCTGACGAGGCCTTGTGCGGGGTTCCGCCCACCCAGCGTGTGGTGAAGTGTTCTTGATCCCCCGCCCAACTGCCTGCCCTCGGCAGGCCCGGATCCGTTAGAGACGCCCTATGACTAGACAATTGACGGACAGTCCCGTGGCTACCGCCGGGACCGTCACGCGGGACCAGCGCCGGGGACGCTGGTCTGCCCGGACGCGCAGGGACTTCATCGTGTTCCTGGCGCTGGCCCTGCCGAACCTGGCACTGATAGCGGTGTTCACCTACCTCCCGCTCATCAACAACATCTACTACTCCACGCTGGACTGGACGCTGGGCTCCGCCTCCGCCACGGTCGTCGGCTTCGACAACTACATCAACTTCTTCACCAGCGCTGACGCCCCCAAGGTGCTGGGCACCACGGCCATCTTCACCGTCATAACGGTCGGCGGGTCCATGGTCCTCGGACTGCTGGTGGCCCTCGCCTTGAACTCCAAGGTCCGCGGCACCACCTTCGCCCGGTCCGCCGTTTTCGCCCCCTACGTGCTCAGCGGGGTCGGCGTCGGACTGGTCTGGCTGTTCATCTTCGACCCCGGCTACGGGGTGCTGTCCTGGCTGCTGCGCGGGATCGGCCAGCAGAGCCCGCAATGGATCAACGATCCGCAGCTCTCCCTGGTCATGGTGATCACGGTCTACATCTGGAAGAACCTCGGCTACTGCGCCGTCGTCTACCTCGCCGGCCTCCAGTCGCTGCCCCAGGACGTCATGGAAGCGGCGTCGCTGGACGGCGCCAACGGGTTCCGCCGCTTCGTCAGCATGTCGGTCCCGCTGCTCTCCCCCACCACGTTCTTCCTGCTGATCACCACGATGCTCAGTTCGCTGCAGGCTTTCGACCTGATCCGGATCATGACCCCGCTCGGCAACGGGACGTCCACCCTGATCTACGAGGCGTACCTGCAGGCCTTCGGGGCCTTCAACCGGGCCGGCTACTCGGCGTCCATTTCCGTGGTGCTCTTCGCCATCCTCCTGATCATCACCGTGCTGCAGGTGCGGTTCGTAGAACGGAAGGTGCACTACTCGTGAGCACACTCTCTCCCGTGAACCCCGATCCCGCTGCCAACGCCGGACCCGCCGCCGGCCCCGAGGTTCCACCGCAACGGCAGCGACCGTTTTCCCGCGCAAACCTGGTCCAGACAATCGCCGCCGGCTACGTCCCGCTCATCCTCGCCACCCTCGTGGTGGTGCTGCCGCTGCTCTGGATGGTGCTGAGCTCCTTCAAGCAGCCGGGCGAGATCGTCACGACGGACCTGATGATCCTGCCGGAAAGCGTGAACCTGGACAACTACCACGTAGCGATGACGACGGTGCCCTTCGCCAGGTTCTTCCTGAACAGCCTGATCGTCACCACGGTGGGCGCCACTGTGAAGGTGATCCTGGCCATCCTGACGGCCTACGCCCTGGTCTTTGTCCGCTTTCCGTTCAAGAACGTCATCTTCATCCTCATCCTGGTCGCGCTGATGGTGCCGCCGCAGGTGTCCATCCTGCCCAACTACATCCTGATCGCGGGCCTGGGTGGCAAGAACACCCTCTGGGGCATCATCCTGCCCGGGCTGGGCACCGCCTTCGGCACCTTCCTGCTCCGCCAGCACTTCATGACGCTGCCCGGCTCCATCCTGGAAGCTGCCGAGATCGACGGTGCGGGGCACTGGCGCCGGCTGTGGCAGGTCGTCGTCCCGGTCTCCGGCCCGTCAATCGCCACCGTCGCCCTGGTCACCGTCGTGAGCGAATGGAACGACTACATCTGGCCGCTCATCATCACCGACCGGCCGGAAACCATGACGCTGCCCGTGGGCCTGACCCTGTTGCAGAACTCTGAAGGCAACGGCTCCGGCTGGGGCATCCTGATGGCCGGCGCGGTCCTGGTGATTGTTCCGATCCTGCTGGTCTTTGCGGCGCTGCAACGCTACATCGTGGCCGGCCTCACCCAGGGCAGCGTCACCGGGTGACGCCGCCTCCGAATGCACCCCACCATCACAACAAGTCAACACTTTTGAGAGGATCCACCATGGCAACGAATCTTGGCCGCAGACACTTCCTTGGCCTGGCCGGCGCGGGCGCAGGGGCCGCGGCCCTGGCGGCCTGCGGCGGCCCGTCCACGGGAGGCGGCACCGGGGCCTCCGGCGCGGCGGACATCGACTTCAGCGGCGTGAAGCCGGCCTCGTCGATCGATTTCTGGACCAACCACCCGGGCAAGTCCCAGGACGTGGAAAAGGCGATCATCGAGAAGTTCCAGGCCAAGTTCCCGGACATCAAGGTCAACCTGATCACCGCCGGCGCCAATTACGAGGAAATCGCGCAGAAGTTCCAGACCTCCCAGGCAGCGAAGTCGGCCCTGCCCGGCCTTGTGGTGCTCTCGGACGTCTGGTGGTTCCGGTACTACACCAACGGCAACATCATCCCGCTCGACAACCTGATCAAGCAGTTGGACATCAAGGTTGATGACTTCCAGAAGTCACTCGTCGCCGACTACCAGTACGCCGACAAGCAGTGGGCCCTCCCCTACGGCCGCTCCACCCCGCTGTTCTACTACAACAAGGACCACTTCAAGGCCGCCGGCTTGCCGGACCGGGCGCCCAAGACCTGGCAGGAGTTCGCCGAGTGGGCCCCGAAACTGAAGGCCAGCTCCGGCGCCCAGTACGCCTACATCTATCCCGCACTGGCCGGATACGCCGGCTGGACCCTGCAGAACAACCTCTGGGGCTGGGGCGGCAGCTGGTCCAACGAATGGACCATCAACTGTGATTCCGCCGAGTCGGTGGAAGCGCTCCAGTGGGCCCAGGATTCGATCTACAAGGACAAGTGGGCGGGTGTCTCCTCCAAGGAGGCCGCGGACGACTTCGCGGCCGGCATCACCTCCGCCACGATCGCCTCCACCGGCTCCCTGCTGGGCGTGCTGAGCTCCGCCAAGTTCAACGTGGGCGTCGGCTTCCTCCCGGGCGGCCCGAAGAAGGAAAGCGGTGTCTGCCCCACCGGCGGCGCCGGGCTCGGCATCCCCAGCGGTGTCAGCAAGGAAGTCCAGCTCGCTGCCGCGACATTCCTGAAGTTCATGACCGAGCCGGAGAACACCGCCGCGTTCTCCGCCGCGACCGGCTACATGCCGACCCGGACGTCCGCCGACATGACCGCGGTGCTCGCCAAGACGCCTCAGATCAAGACGGCCATCGACCAGCTCGCGGTTACCCACGTCCAGGACAACGCCCGGGTGTTCCTGCCGGGCGCGGACCAGGAAATGGCCAAAGCCGCCGCGAAGATCCTCACCCAGCAGGGCGACGTCAAGGCCACCATGACCGAGCTCAAGACCACCCTCGAGGGCATCTACACGAAGGACGTGAAGCCGAAGCTCAAGAGCTGACGCTGCGCTCACTGCCTGAGGATACGACGAATCCCTGGCGACGCTGGAATACCAGCGCCGCCAGGGATTCGTCGTATCACAAGCCGCCAAGCGCATCGCTAGGGAGCCGCGAAAGAAACGCTTAGGGAATCGGGACGGGGACGACGCCGAGCGGCGCCAGTTTCGCGGCTCCGCCGTCGGGCGCCGAAAGCACCCAGATGCCCTTCTCGTGCACCGCCACGGAGTGCTCCCACTGGCAGGAGCGCTTCCCGTCGGTGGTGACCACGGTCCAGTCGTCGTCGAGGGTGGCGGTTTCGATGCTGCCGCGGACCAGCATGGGTTCGATCGCCAGACACAGTCCGGGCCGGATCTTGGGGCCGCGGTGGCCCGTACGGTAGTTCAGCACGTCCGGGGCCATGTGCATCTCGGAGCCGATCCCGTGGCCCACGTAGTCCTCCAGGATGCCCAGCGGCTTCCCGGGCACGGAGGAAACATAGTCGTCCACAGCGTTGCCGATGTCGCCGACGAACTTGCCGGTGGCCAGCGCCGCGATGCCGTGCCACATGGCCGCCTCGGTGACGTCGGAGAGCCGCTGGTCTTCGGGGTCCGCCGTCCCGACGATCACGGTACGGGCCGAGTCGGAGTGCCAGCCGTCCACGATGGCGCCGCCGTCGATCGAGATGATGTCCCCGTCCTGCAGGACACGGTCGCCGGGGATGCCGTGCACTACTTCCTCGTTGACCGAGGTGCAGATGGTGGCCGGGAAGCCGTGGTAGCCGAGGAAGTTGGACTTCGCTCCGGCGTCCTGGAGCACGCCGGCAAAGACGGCGTCGAGGTCGCGGGTGGTCACTCCGGGGACGGCTGCCGCCACGGCGGCGTCGAGCGCGCGGCTCAGCACCAGCCCGGCCTCGTGCATGGTCCGCATCTGGGCGTTGGTCTTGTATTCAATGCGGGTCTGGCCGAATGCCATGCTCAGCGTCCTTTCGGTGGTGCCGCAGCCGCCCTGCAGGGGGTGTGCGGACAAATGGCTGAGGCTCCTCCCGGCACTGCGGGAGGAGCCTCAATAGTCACGGGCCGGATCAGGCGGACTGCGCCGCTTTGATGGCCTGCATGACGCGGTCGGTGACCTCGTCGATGCCGCCGATGCCGTCGACCTGGGTGAGGATGCCGCGGTCGGCATACTTGGCCACCACGGCTTCCGTCTGGCCGTGGTAGAGGTCCAGGCGGTGGCGGATCACGGCTTCGTTGTCGTCGCTGCGGCCGGTGTCCTTGGCGCGGCCCAGGAGGCGCTTGACGAGTTCCTCGTCGTCGGCCGTGAGCTGCAGGACGACGTCGAGCTTCTGGTCGGCGTCGGCGAGGATCGCGTCGAGGTAGTCCACCTGCGCGGTGGTGCGCGGGTAGCCGTCCAGCAGGAAGCCGGCTTCGACGTCGTCCTCCGTGAGGCGGTCCCGGACCATCTTGTTGGTCACGCTGTCCGGGACGAAGTCGCCCGCGTCCATGTACTTCTTGGCTTCGATGCCGAGCGGCGTCTCACCCTTGACGTTGGCACGGAAGATGTCGCCGGTGGAGATCGCAACGACGCCGAGTCGCTCCGAAATGCGTTCCGCCTGCGTTCCCTTGCCGGAACCGGGAGGTCCGATAATCAACATTCTCGTCATCGCAAAAGCCCTTCGTAGTGACGCTGCTGTAGCTGAGCATCAATCTGCTTGACGGTCTCCAAACCTACGCCCACCATGATCAGGATCGAGGTGCCGCCGAACGGGAAGTTCTGGTTGGCGTTGATCAGGACCAAGGCAATCAGCGGGATCAGGGCCACAAAGCCCAGGTAGATCGCGCCGGGCAGGGTGATCCTGGAAAGCACATACTGCAGGTAATCCGCGGTCGGCTTGCCGGCACGGATACCCGGAATGAAGCCGCCGTACTTCTTCATGTTGTCAGAAACTTCCTCAGGGTTGAAAGTGATCGCAACATAGAAGTAAGTGAAGAACACAATCATGGCGAAGTACAGGGCCATGTAGATGGGGTGGTCACCGCGGGTGAGGTTGTTGTTGATCCACTCAACCCACGGCGCGACGGGCTCGCCCGGCGCAGGCCGGTTGAACTGGGAGATCAGGCCCGGCAGGTACAGCATCGAGGACGCGAAGATGACGGGCACGACGCCGGCCATGTTCACCTTGATGGGGATGTAGGTGCTGGTTCCGCCCACGGTGCGGCGGCCGATCATGCGCTTGGCGTACTGCACCGGGATCCGGCGCTGGGACTGCTCAACGAAGACGACCAGGGCCACGGTCAGCAGGCCGATGACGAGGACCATAAAGAAGGTGCCCGGGCCCTGCGCCTTCCAGATGGCGCCGAGGGACGTCGGGAAGCCGGCAGCGATCGAGGTGAAGATGAGCAGCGACATGCCGTTGCCCACACCCTTCTCGGTGACGAGCTCGCCCATCCACATGATCAGGCCGGTGCCGGCCGTCAGCGTGATGATGATCAGGATCGTGGTGATGATGCTCGCGTCCGGAATGATCGGCAGCTGGCAGTTCGGCAGCAGTTGGCCGGAGCGCGCCAGCGACACCAGCGTCGTGGCGTTCAGGAGGCCCAGGGCGATCGTCAGGTACCGGGTGTACTGGGTCAGCTTGGACTGGCCCGAGGCGCCCTCTTCGTAGAGCTGCTGGAACCGGGGAATGACCACGCGGAGCAGCTGGACGATGATGCTTGCCGTGATGTACGGCATGATCCCGAGCGCGAAAATTGAGACCTGCAGCAATGCACCGCCGCTGAACAGGTTGACGAGCTGGTAGATCCCGCCCGAGGTCTGACCGTTCTGCAAGCATTGCTGGACATTCTGGTAGTTCACACCAGGCGAGGGGATGAAGGCACCCAAGCGGAAGATTGTGATGATTCCCAGCGTGAACAACAACTTGCGTCGCAGATCAGGCGTGCGAAAGGCCCGGCCAAATGCGCTAAGCAAGCGTCCTCCTGAGTAATAAGTAAAGTCGTGTGAGATAGGTCAAATAAACCCAACAACCGAGTCTAACGGGTGGATGCGCCCGGCGAACAATCGGCATGGCCGGGAAACAGAAAAAACTCCCGGCACCGGGGGCCTGAGCCCCATGGTGCCGGGAGTTTGAACAACGGGCAACTGCCCCGCCGCCTCTTTAGAGGGCGGTGGTGCTTCCGCCTGCTGCGGCAATCTTTTCTGCGGCGCTGGCCGAGAATGCGTGGACGGTGACGTCAACCTTGACGGTGATGTCGCCGGTGCCCAGCACCTTGACGGGCTGGTTCTTGCGAACGGCACCCTTTTCGACCAGGTTCTCCACGGTGACTGCGCCACCTTCCGGGAACAGCTCGTTGAGCTTGTCCAGGTTTACAACCTGGTACTCAACCCGGAACGGGTTCTTGAAGCCGCGCAGCTTCGGCAGGCGCATGTGCAGCGGCAGCTGGCCGCCGGCAAAGCCAGCCTTGATCTGGTAGCGGGCCTTCGTACCCTTGGTACCGCGACCAGCGGTCTTACCCTTGGAACCTTCACCACGACCAACGCGGGTCTTGGCGGTCTTGGCACCCGGGGCGGGACGCAGGTGGTGAACCTTCAGTGCGTTCTGCTTCTCAGCAGCGGCGCCCTGTGCCTTCTCGGCGGTGTTCTTCTCTGCCATTTACTTCGCCTCCTCTACCTTTACCAGGTGCGGAACCGTGTTGAGCATCCCGACGGTCACGGCGTCGGCGGTGCGGACAACGGTGTGTCCGATCCGCTTCAGGCCGAGGGAGCGAAGGGTGTCGCGCTGGTTCTGCTTGCCGCCAATGGCGGACTTGATCTGAGTGATCTCCAACTGAGCGTCGGAGGGAATCAGGTTCTTAGCCATGACTCAGACACCTGCCTTCTGGTTCAGGAGCGCCTTCACCATTGCCGGCGGAGCGACCTCGTCGAGCGGGAGGCCGCGGCGTGCTGCCACTGCTGCCGGCTCTTCGAGGCGCTTCAGCGCATCAACGGTCGCGTGAACGATGTTGATGGCGTTGGAGGAACCGAGCGACTTGGAGAGGATGTCGTGGATGCCCACGCACTCCAGTACTGCACGGACCGGACCGCCGGCGATAACACCGGTACCGGCGGAAGCCGGACGCAGCATGACAACGCCTGCAGCGGCTTCGCCCTGCACGCGGTGCGGGATGGTGCTGCCGATGCGGGGAACGCGGAAGAAGGACTTCTTGGCCTCTTCAACGCCCTTCGCGATGGCGGCGGGAACTTCCTTAGCCTTGCCGTAGCCGACGCCGACCATACCGTTGCCGTCACCGACGACGACGAGGGCGGTGAAGCTGAAGCGACGACCACCCTTGACGACCTTGGAAACGCGGTTGATGGTTACGACGCGCTCTACGAACTGGCTCTTCTCGGCTTCGCGGCCGCCGTCGCGGCCACCACGGCCACCACGGTCGCCACGGCCCTGGCCGCGGTCGCCACGCTCGCCACGACGGGCGCCACCACGGCGGTCGTCAGTGGTAGCAGGCGCAGCGGTCTCAGTTGCCGGAGCAGCTACAGCTTCAGTCACCTGAATGTCCTTTTCGTTATTTTCGGTCACAGTGCCAGCCCACCTTCACGTGCGCCGTCAGCGACGGCGGCGATCCGGCCGTGGTACTTGTTACCACCGCGGTCGAAGACAACAGCTTCGATACCGGCAGCCTTGGCGCGCTCGGCGACGAGCTCGCCAACGCGCTTGGCCTTGGCGGTCTTGTCACCGTCGAACGCACGAAGGTCGGCTTCCAGAGTGGACGCGCTCGCTACGGTCAGGCCCTTGGTGTCATCGACAACCTGGACGAATACGTGGCGTGCGGAACGGTTGACGACCAGACGCGGACGTACAGCCGTACCGGAGATGCGCTTGCGGATACGAAGCTGGCGGCGGCTGCGCTGGGCAGACTTGCTCTTGTTCGTACGCTTCTTGTTAATTGCGATGGCCATGGTTACTTACCAGCCTTTCCGACCTTGCGGCGGATGACTTCGCCGGCGTAGCGGATGCCCTTGCCCTTATAGGGGTCCGGCTTCCGCAGCTTGCGAATGTTGGCAGCAACCTCGCCGACCTGCTGCTTGGATATACCTGAAACAGAGAGCTTGGTCGGGGTCTCAACTGCAAAGGTGATGCCGTTCGGAGCCGAGACGTTGACCGGGTGGCTGTAGCCCAGAGCGAACTCAAGGTCAGAACCCTTGGCCTGGACGCGGTAACCGGTACCGACAATCTCAAGCTTCTTCTCGTAGCCTGCGGTAACGCCCTGGATCATGTTGGCGATCAGGGTGCGGGTCAGGCCGTGCAGCGAACGGGAGGCGCGCTCGTCGTTCGGGCGGGCGACAGTCAGGGTGCCATCTTCCAGGGTGACCTCGATCGGGCTGGCCACAGTGTGGCTCAGCTCGCCCTTGGAACCCTTGACGCTGACGACAGAGCCGTCAACCTTGACCTCAACGCCGGCAGGAACGGTGATGGGGAGACGTCCAATACGTGACATTATTCTCTTCCTTTCCCGTTACCAGACGTAAGCGAGGACTTCGCCGCCCACGCCCTTCTTGCCGGCCTGCTTGTCAGTCAGGAGGCCGGAAGAGGTGGACAGGATTGCGATACCCAGGCCACCCAGCACGTGCGGCAGGTTGGTGGACTTTGCGTAAACGCGCAGTCCCGGCTTGGAAATACGACGAACGCCAGCGATGGAACGCTCGCGGTTCGGACCGAACTTGAGCTCGAGGGTCAGCTTCTTGCCAACCTCCGCGTCTTCTTCCTTCCAGGAGGCGATGAAGCCTTCTGCCTTCAGGATGTCAGCAACGCGTGCCTTGAGCTTGCTGTAAGGCATAGACACGGAATCGTGGTATGCCGAGTTTGCATTGCGCAGACGCGTAAGCATATCTGCGACAGGATCTGTCATAGTCATGTGGGCTCTTGCCCTTCCTCATAACGGTTTCCGCTGTCCTGGAAACAAAGCCAGGCAGCCGGACCTTTTACGTAGCTAGATTAATCTTCGGTCTTGAACGGGAAGCCAAGCGCCTTGAGCAGCGCGCGGCCTTCGTCGTCGGTCTTGGCAGTGGTCACGACGGTGATGTCCATGCCGCGAACGCGGTCAATGGAATCCTGGTCGATCTCGTGGAACATAACCTGCTCGGTCAGACCGAAGGTGTAGTTGCCGTTGCCGTCGAACTGCTTGCCGCTGAGGCCCCGGAAGTCGCGGATACGCGGCAGTGCCAGCGTGACCAGACGGTCCAGGAATTCCCACATGCGGTCGCCACGCAGAGTTGCGTGCGCACCGATCGGCATGCCTTCGCGCAGCTTGAACTGTGCGATCGACTTGCGGGCCTTGGTTACCTGCGGCTTCTGGCCGGTGATCAGGGTCAGATCGCGGACAGCGCCGTCGATCAGCTTGGAGTCCTTAGCGGCATCTCCAACACCCATGTTCACAACGACCTTCACCAGACGGGGAACCTGGTTGACGTTCTCGTACTTGAATTCCTCAACGAGCGAGCTCTTGATGGAATCCGCGTACTTGGTCTTCAGACGAGGAACGATCTTGCTTGCCGGAGTCTCGAGAGTCTCAGTCATTAGATGTCCTTCCCTGAGCTCTTGGCCACGCGGACACGCACTTCACGCTTCACGCCATCGCGCTCAACGGTCTCGGTGCGGAAACCGACGCGGGTGGGCTTCTTGGTGGAGGGGTCAACCAGAGCCACGTTGGAGATGTGGATTGAAGCCTCAACGACCTCGATGCCACCGGTCTTGGTGCCGCGCTGCGACTGACCGACCTTGGTGTGCTTGGTTACGCGGTTAATGCCTTCAACCAACACGCGGTTGGTCTCCGGGAATACGCGCAGAACCTTGCCCTGCTTGCCACGGTCGCCGCCGCGCTCAGCCTTGGCGCCAGTGATGACCTGAACCAGGTCACCCTTTTTGATCTTAGCCATGGACTAGAGCACCTCCGGAGCCAGAGAAACGATCTTCATGAACTTCTTGTCGCGAAGTTCACGACCAACCGGTCCGAAGATACGGGTACCGCGGGGGTCACCGTCGTTCTTCAGGATCACAGCTGCGTTCTCGTCAAACTTGATGTAGGAACCATCCGCACGGCGGCGTTCCTTCTTGGTACGGACGATGACAGCCTTGACGACGTCGCCCTTCTTTACGTTGCCGCCCGGAATTGCGTCCTTGACGGTAGCGACGATCACGTCGCCAATGCCTGCGTAGCGACGGCCAGATCCACCGAGAACGCGAATGGTAAGGATTTCCTTAGCACCCGTGTTGTCGGCGACCTTGAGTCGCGACTCCTGCTGAATCACTATTTACTCCTTGCGTCGCGCCGGTTCTCAGACCGAAAATCTTCCTACGGAATGAGCCTTGCGGAACGGTTGATCGGGGTGTCTCTTGACCTGCCTGGATTTTGCCAGACCAGGCCTAAACGCCCGTGCCAAAAACAGTTGCTTCCCGGGAGCGCGAGGCGCGAGGGGGCACTATGCCGTGGCACGATTGTTTACGAGGTTGATGATGACGCACGAAAGGCGCCATACAAACTCAAAATCCTAGCACGTTTCCGGCGCATCCCCATATCACAGCTGCCGGCCCCCTGCCCACGGCGCGCGAAGGGACACTTAGTGGGCGCGGGCGGGGTGCGGCCGGCCCTCAGCGGCCGACGTCGTCGCTCACGGCAGTCTTTTGGCCCGCCTTCCGCCCCCTCCCCCGCGAACTGAGCCGGCCGGCGTCGGACACCCGCTGAAACTCTGCGCGGCGTGAGATGCCGGCGACGCCACAGGCCCCCGCCGGAAACGAGGAAACCCCCGCTCCCAGAAGGGAACGGGGGTTTCGGCGCAGATCCCCGGGCGGGGAAGCTGCAGGTGTTACTTGGCCTTCTCGAGGATCTCCACCAGGCGCCACCGCTTGGTAGCGGACAGCGGGCGGGTCTCGGCGAGGAGAACGAGGTCGCCGATGCCGGCGGAGTTCTCTTCGTCGTGAGCCTTGATCTTCGTGTTGCGGCGCATAACCTTGCCGTAGAGGGCGTGCTTCACGCGGTCTTCGACCTGGACAACGATGGTCTTTTCCATCTTGTCCGAGACGACATAGCCGCGCTTCGTCTTACGGTAACCGCGCTCGTCAGCCTTGGCTGCGTCGGAAACAGTTTCCGTCACGTTCTCGTCCTTTTCACTCACTTGGCGTCCTCCTCGGTCTCAACCGTTTCAGCCTTGTCAGCCTTCTTGGTTGCAGCCTTCTTGGACTTCTTTTCTTCCTTGGCTTCCACAACCGGTGCGGCAACCTCGGCACGAATGCCCAGCTCGCGCTCACGGAGAACGGTGTAGATGCGTGCGATGTCCTTCTTTACCGCGCGCAGACGACCGTGGTTCTCCAGCTGTCCGGTGGCGGACTGGAAACGCAGGTTGAACAGCTCTTCCTTGGCCTTGCGGAGTTCTTCAACGAGACGCTCGTTGTCGAAACCGTCCAGCTGTGCGGATGCAAGTTCCTTGGATCCTACTGCCATTTCTACTCACCACCTTCGCGACGCACAATGCGTGCCTTCAACGGCAGCTTGTGGATTGCCAGGCGCAGGGCCTCGCGAGCTACCTCTTCACTGACACCGGAGAGTTCGAAGAGAACCCGGCCCGGCTTGACGTTTGAGACCCACCATTCCGGAGAACCCTTACCGGAACCCATGCGGGTTTCGGCCGGCTTCTTCGTCAGCGGACGGTCCGGGTAGATGTTGATCCAGACCTTTCCGCCACGCTTGATGTGGCGGGTCATCGCGATACGGGCAGATTCGATCTGACGGTTCGTGACGTAGGCCGGGCTCAGAGCCTGGATACCCCACTCACCGAACGAGACCTCGGTGCCGCCCGTGGCAGCGCCGGAACGACCCGGGTGGTGCTGCTTACGGTGCTTTACTCGACGCGGGATAAGCATTTAAGCCTGTCCTCCTTCTACTGCCGGTGCAGCTGCTTCGACAGCCGGAGCGTCGGCAGCAGCGGGTGCAGCCTCGGCCGGGCGGTCGTTACGACGACGGCGGTCACCACGGTCAGCGCCACCCGGGCGGCCCGGACGATCGCTGGCACCACGGCCGCGGGACGGAGCAGCAGCTGCCTGCTGAGCCAGTTCCTTGGCGGTGACGTCACCCTTGTAGATCCAGACCTTCACGCCGATGCGGCCGAAGGTGGTCTTGGCCTCGTAGAAGCCGTAGTCGATGTTCGCGCGGAGGGTGTGCAGGGGCACACGGCCTTCGCGGTAGAACTCCGAGCGGGACATTTCTGCGCCACCCAGTCGACCCGAGCAAGCGATACGGATGCCCTTGGCACCAGCGCGCTGCGCGGACTGCATTGCCTTCTTCATCGCACGGCGGAAGGCCACGCGGGAAGTCAGCTGCTCTGCAACGCCCTGGGCAACAAGCTGGGCTTCCATCTCGGGGTTCTTGACCTCGAGGATGTTCAGCTGGACCTGCTTGCCGGTGAGCTTTTCGAGCTCGCCGCGGATGCGGTCTGCCTCGGCGCCGCGGCGGCCGATCACGATACCCGGACGTGCCGTGTGGATATCCACGCGGACACGGTCGCGGGTGCGCTCGATCTCAACCTTGGCGATGCCGGCGCGCTCCATGCCCGTGGACATGAGCTGGCGGATACGGATGTCTTCGCGAACGAAGTCCTTGTACCGCTGGCCGGCCTTGGTGCTGTCGGCGAACCAGTGCGATACGTGATCGGTGGTGATACCGAGTCGGAACCCGTGCGGGTTAACTTTCTGTCCCACTTAGCGAGCCTCCTCTTTCTCCGGGGTAGCGACTACCACGGTGATGTGGCTCGTGCGCTTCTTGATCTGAAATGCACGACCCTGGGCACGCGGCTGGAACCGCTTCATGGTCGGGCCTTCATCAACAAACGCTTCGCTGATGATGAGGTCACCTTCGTCAAACGCCACGCCGTCGCGGTCCGCGAGGACCCGGGCGTTGGAGATTGCCGACTGAACTACCTTGAATACCGGCTCAGAAGCTGCCTGCGGGGCAAACTTCAGAATTGCCAGAGCCTCGTTCGCTTGCTTACCACGAACAAGGTTGACGACGCGCCGGGCCTTCATAGGCGTTACGCGGATGTGACGCGCAATTGCCTTGGCTTCCATTGCTTTCCTTCTCTCGTCTTTGACGTAAGTGCAGGCGCCTAGCGGCGCTTGCCCTTACGGTCGTCCTTGACATGGCCGCGGAATGTCCGCGTGGGAGCGAATTCGCCGAGCTTGTGCCCGACCATCGACTCAGTGACAAACACCGGGATGTGCTTGCGTCCGTCGTGCACGGCGATCGTGTGGCCGAGCATGTCGGGGACGATCATCGAACGGCGGGACCAGGTCTTGATGACGTTCTTGGTGCCCTTTTCGTTTTCCCTGGCTACCTTCACAAAGAGGTGCTGGTCAACGAAAGGACCTTTTTTCAGGCTGCGTGGCATGTGTCCAGGCTCCTATCGCTTGTTCTTGCCAGTACGACGGCGACGAACAATAAGCTTGTCGCTCTCTTTGTTGGGACGGCGGGTGCGGCCTTCGCGCTTACCGTTCGGGTTGACGGGGTGACGTCCACCGGACGTCTTACCCTCGCCACCACCGTGCGGGTGGTCGACCGGGTTCATGGCGACACCACGGACGGTCGGGCGGACGCCCTTCCAGCGCATACGGCCGGCCTTACCCCAGTTGATGTTCGACTGCTCGGCGTTGCCGACCTCGCCGACGGTTGCGCGGCAGCGCACGTCAACGTTGCGGATTTCGCCGGAAGGCAGACGCAGCTGGGCGAAACGGCCTTCCTTTGCAACGAGCTGGATCGATGCGCCGGCGGAGCGGCCCATCTTGGCGCCGCCACCCGGGCGCAGTTCAACTGCGTGGATTACGGTGCCGACCGGGATGTTGCGCAGCGGCAGGTTGTTGCCGGGCTTGATGTCAGCGTCGGCACCTGCTTCCACGGTGTCACCCTGGGCCAGCTTGTTCGGGGCGATGATGTAACGCTTGGTGCCATCAACGTAGTGCAGGAGGGCGATGCGAGCCGTGCGGTTCGGATCGTACTCGATTTCGGCAACGCGGGCGTTGACGCCGTCCTTGTCGTGACGACGGAAGTCGATCAGACGGTACTGGCGCTTGTGGCCACCACCCTTGTGACGGGTCGTGATCTTACCGGTGTTGTTACGGCCACCCTTTTTCGGGAGGGGACGTACCAACGACTTTTCCGGCGTCGACCGCGTGATTTCGGTGAAGTCCGCTACGCTCGAGCCACGACGGCCCGGGGTAGTCGGCTTGTACTTACGGATTCCCATAATTTATTTCCTCGTTAAAGTGGTCTCCGCTACGAGAGCGGACCGCCGAAGATGTCGATAGTGCCTTCTTTGAGGCTCACAATGGCACGCTTGGTGTTCTTGCGGGTACCCCATCCGAATTTGGTGCGCTTGCGCTTACCGGCACGGTTGATGGTGTTGATCGATTCGACCTTGACGGAGAAAATCTTCTCCACGGCCAGCTTGATCTCGGTCTTGTTCGAGCGGGGGTCCACCAGGAAGGTGTACTTGCCCTCGTCGATCAGGCCGTAGCTCTTTTCCGAAACGACGGGTGCAAGCACGACGTCGCGCGGGTCTTTGATGGTGGCTGCGCTCACTTGGCATCCTCCTCGTTCTTTGCAGCCTTGTCAGCAACGAATGCTTCGTAGGCAGCCTTGGTGAAGACTACGTCGTCAGAAACGAGCACGTCGTAGGTGTTCAGCTGGTCTGCGTACAGAACGTGAACATCCTGGAGGTTGCGCACGGAGAGTGCAGCAACATCGTTGGCGCGGTCGATGACAACGAGCAGGTTCTTGCGCTCGGAGACGCCACGCAGCGTTGCCAGTGCGTCACGGGAAGACGGCTTGGTGCCTTCGACCAGATCAGCAACGACGTGGATGCGGCCGTTACGGGCGCGGTCAGAGAGAGCGCCGCGCAGTGCAGCAGCAATCATCTTCTTGGGGGTGCGCTGGCTGTAGTCACGCGGCGTGGGGCCGTGGACGATGCCACCACCGGTCATGTGAGGAGCACGGATTGAACCCTGACGGGCGCGGCCGGTGCCCTTCTGCTTGAACGGCTTGCGACCGGCGCCGGAAACTTCGGCGCGGGTCTTGGTCTTGTGGGTACCCTGGCGAGCAGCAGCGAGCTGTGCAACGACGACCTGGTGCAGCAGCGGCACGTTGGTCTGTACGTCGAAGATCTCTGCAGGCAGGTCAACCTTGACAGTGCTAGTCATTGAACTAGGCTCCCTTCACGGCGGTGCGTACGAGTACGACCTGGCCGCGGGCGCCGGGGACGGCACCCTTGATCAGGAGCAGCGACTTCTCGACGTCAACCGCGTGGACCGTGAGGTTCAGCGTGGTGTGACGAACGGCGCCCATGCGGCCGGCCATTTTCATGCCCTTGAAGACGCGGCTCGGGGTGGATGCGCCACCGATAGAACCGGGCTTACGGTGGTTCTTGTGGGCACCGTGGGAAGCTCCAACGCCGTGGAAGCCGTGACGCTTCATAACACCGGCGAAGCCCTTACCCTTGGTGGTGCCAACGACGTCGATCTTCTGGCCGGCTTCGAAGAGCTCTACGGAGAGCTCCTGGCCCAGCTCGTAAGAGTCAGCATCTGCAGTGCGCAGTTCTACGACGTGGCGGCGAGGCGTGACGCCTGCCTTTTCAAAGTGACCAGCCAGCGGCTTGGTGACCTTGCGGGGGTCGATCTGGCCGTAGCCGATCTGAACGGCGACGTAGCCATCAGTCTCTGCATTGCGCAGCTGCGTGATGACGTTCGAGTCAGCCTGGACCACAGTGACGGGGATGAGCTTGTTGTTCTCGTCCCAGACCTGGGTCATGCCGAGCTTCGTGCCCAGCAGGCCCTTTACGTTACGGGTTGCGGTCATAGTCTCTCAGCACCTCCCTACAGCTTGATTTCGATGTTCACGTCGGCCGGCAGGTCGAGACGCATGAGCGAATCAACAGCCTTGGGCGTGGGATCGATGATGTCGATAAGACGCTTGTGCGTGCGCATTTCAAAGTGCTCGCGGCTGTCCTTGTACTTGTGCGGAGAGCGGATTACGCAGTAGATGTTCTTCTCCGTCGGCAGCGGCACGGGGCCAACTACAGTTGCGCCTGCGCGCGTGACCGTCTCAACGATCTTCCGTGCTGAAACGTCAATGACCTCGTGGTCATATGACTTCAGCCGGATGCGGATTTTTTGTCCCGCCATGTCGCCTGACTCTCTTTCAGTCTGTGCTTCCCCTGTTTAGGGCTGCCCTGTTTACTTACTCGTTGTGTGGCTGCCGAAGCATTTGAAGTCGTAACTACCACCCGCCGCACAAGCTGAATCCGGATGAATCCGGGTTCCTCAACCTGCCGGCGCAACCGACCCCCGCGGTCGGGCGTGTCGCGCTTTGCACGCGTACTCGTCCGCAGTTCCTTGGGAAGTGGGTTATGTTTGGGCTCTTACTTGGACCCTGGCACCCGGCATTATCCGGATCGGGACGCGAAAGAGCGCTTGAACAACTCATCTAGTATGCCGGAATTAATCGGCAGAAGCGAATCAGCGCCGACAGGACCTGCCCCTGGCTCCCCGCTCCTCTCGACTCTTGGTCCTGCCGGCGCCCGGTCATTGCCTTCAGCAACGGTCGATACGAAGATAGGGGCATGACCGTGCAGGATTCCCCCGCCGTCCAGGCCCTCGCTGCCAAGCTGCGGCCGGGCTTCATGCTGGGGGTGGCCTCCGCCGCCTTCCAAATCGAAGGTGCCCTCGCAGCCGGGGGGCGAGGACCCTCAGGCTGGGACGCCTTTGCCGAGAAGCCCGGCAGCATCCAGGACGGGCACTCCCCCGCCGTCGCCTGCGATCACTACAACCGTACGGACGAGGACGTCCGGTTGATGCGCGAGCTGGGCATCGATTCCTACCGGTTCTCGATTTCCTGGCCGCGGATCCAGCCGGACGGCACGGGCCCGTTCAACGCCGAGGGCCTCGACTTCTACGACCGGCTGATCGACCGGCTCCTCGAGGCCGGAATCTCGCCGATGGCCACGCTGTACCACTGGGACACCCCGCTTCCGTTGGAGCACCGCGGAGGCTGGATGAACCGGACGACGGCGGAACGCTTCGCCGACTACAGCGCCGCCGCCGGCGCCCGGTTCGGGGACCGGGTGACCCAGTGGGTGACGTTGAACGAACCGGCCTCCGTCACCCTCAACGGCTATGCCCTCGGCGTGCATGCGCCCGGCCACGACCTGCTCTTCGACGCCCTGCCGTCGGTGCACCACCAGCTCCTGGCCCACGGACTCGCGGTCCAGGCCCTGCGGGCCGAGGGCGTTACCGGGGCGGTCGGCGTCACCAACCTGCACTCCCCCGTCCGGCCGGCCACCGGGTCCGTCACGGACAAGCTGCTGGCGAAGGTCTTCGATCTGGCACTGAACCGGATCTACGCCGATCCGATCCTGTTGGGGACCTATCCGAAACCGCCGCTGCTGGCCAGGCCCTGGTTCCGTGCCCTCGCCAGGATCTCCGACGCGGACCTGCGCAATATCCACCAGCCGCTGGATTTCTACGGGGTGAACTACTACTACCCGGTGAAGGTGGCCACCGGCCGCGGCCCCGCGGACAGCCCGGTCGGCTCAGCGGAGGCGATGGTGAAACTGCCGTTCCACTTTGCCGCATTCCCGGAGTATGAAACCACCGGCTTCGGCTGGCCGGTGGCGCCGGACCACCTGGGTCCGCTGCTTCGGGAAATGAAGGACCGGTACGGCGAGGCCCTCCCCCCGCTCTACATCACCGAGAGCGGAGCGAGCTTCCCGGAACCGGACCATGTGGACGGGCCGATCGCTGACGCGGGCCGGATCAGCTACCTCGCCGACCATCTGGGCCACGCACTCGCCGCGACGGCCCCCGGCGGCATCGCCGACGACGTCGAACTCCTGGGCTACTACGTGTGGACGCTGATGGACAACTTCGAATGGGCGGCCGGCTACTCCCAGCGCTTCGGCCTGGTCCACGTCGACTTCGACACCCAGGCGCGGACCCCCAAGGAGTCCTTCTATTGGTACCAGGCCCTCAGCAGGGCCAGGCAGGACCAGTCCGCGCGCTAGATCACTGCCCCGCTACTTGTTCTTGTTGGCGCGGTCGATGCGTTTTGCACGCTCGATCTCGTGCCGGAAGTATTTCTTGGCCCACAGCCCGCCACCGACGCCGGCGGCAATTACCACCAGGAAAATGATCCATTCCATGCCGGTCTCCTCTCTTCACCTGCAACCGTAGCAGGAACTTAAAAGGAACAGCCCCGCTGCAGTGCAGCGGGGCTGTTCCTTTTCGTCACGGAGGCCGCCAGGCGGCCGCCGATCAGGAGTTCAAGCTCGGATCAGCAAGGACTACTTGATGATCTTGGTGACGCGTCCCGAACCAACGGTGCGGCCGCCTTCGCGGATTGCGAAGCCGAGGCCCTCTTCCATTGCGATCGGCTGGATGAGCGCAACGGTCATCTCAGTGTTGTCGCCGGGCATAACCATTTCCGTGCCTTCCGGCAGGGTGATAACGCCGGTTACGTCCGTGGTGCGGAAGTAGAACTGCGGGCGGTAGTTGGAGTAGAACGGGTTGTGACGTCCGCCTTCGTCCTTGGAGAGGATGTAGACGTTAGCCTCGAAGTCGGTGTGCGGGGTGATGGAACCCGGCTTGACGACAACCTGGCCACGCTCGACATCGTCGCGCTTCAGACCGCGGAGCAGGAGGCCACAGTTCTCGCCGGCCCATGCTTCGTCGAGCTGCTTGTGGAACATCTCGATACCGGTAACCGTGGTCTTCTGGACCGGGCGGATGCCGACGATCTCGACCTCAGAGTTGATCGCGAGGGTTCCACGCTCGGCGCGGCCCGTAACAACGGTGCCACGGCCGGTGATCGTGAAGACGTCTTCGATCGGCATCAGGAACGGCTTGTCACGGTCACGTACCGGGTCCGGAACGGACTCGTCGACAGCAGCCATCAGGTCCTCAACGGACTTGACCCACTCCGGGTCGCCTTCCAGAGCCTTCAGGCCCGAAACGCGGACAACCGGTGCTTCGTCGCCATCGAAGCCCTGCGAGCTCAGGAGCTCACGAACTTCCATTTCGACGAGGTCGAGGAGTTCCTCGTCATCGACCATGTCAGCCTTGTTCAGTGCCACCAGCAGGTAGGGAACACCAACCTGGCGGGCGAGCAGAACGTGCTCGCGGGTCTGGGCCATCGGGCCGTCAGTGGCGGCAACCACGAGGATTGCACCGTCCATCTGAGCAGCGCCGGTGATCATGTTCTTGATGTAGTCAGCGTGACCCGGAGCGTCTACGTGTGCGTAGTGGCGCTTCTCGGTCTGGTACTCAACGTGGGAGATGTTGATGGTAATGCCGCGCTGACGCTCTTCGGGTGCAGAGTCAATCGACGCGAAGTCACGCTTCTCGTTGAGAGTCGGGTACTTGTCGTACAGCACCTTGGAAATGGCGGCCGTCAGCGTCGTCTTACCGTGGTCAACGTGACCAATGGTACCGATGTTAACGTGCGGCTTAGTCCGCTCGAACTTTGCCTTTGCCACAGGTTCCTCCTAGAACGTTTTCAAATGACTTACCCTTCGACCGCGCTTGTCGCGGCTGAAACTCCAGTAAGTCTACTTGGGGGGCTTTGGATTGGTGAAATTGCAGATTCAGGAACTAATACTAGTCCCTCGAGCCTGTTCGTGCTGGCGGCCGGTGCCCGGCTGGACTGCGTCCGACCGGGGCCGGCCGCCAGCACCAGGTGAATCTCCTATTGAGGAAACGCACCCGAGTGTTTTCGCTGCTGCGGGAAGTCCTTGCGGACTACTCGCCGCGGCTCTTCTGGATGATCTCGTCGGCAACTGCCTTCGGGACCTCGGCGTAGCTGTTGAACGTCATGGAGTACACAGCGCGGCCCTGGGTCTTCGAACGCAGGTCACCGATGTAGCCGAACATGCCGGACAGCGGGACGTGCGCGCGAATGACCTTGACGCCCTGGGCATCTTCCATGGACTGCATCTGGCCACGGCGGGAGTTGAGGTCACCGATAACTTCACCCATGTATTCCTCAGGGGTGCGGACCTCGACATCCATCAGCGGTTCAAGCAGGACGGGGTTCGCCTTGCGTGCGGCTTCCTTGAAAGCCATACGGCCGGCGATCTTGAACGCCATTTCCGAGGAGTCAACATCGTGGTAAGCGCCGTCAATCAGCGTCGCCTTGATGCCGACAACCGGGTATCCGGCCAGGACGCCGTCGTTCAGCGCATCCTGGATACCAGCGTCAACGGACGGGATGTATTCGCGCGGAACGCGGCCACCGGTGACCTTGTTCTCGAACTGGTACATCTCGCCTTCGGACGTGTCCAGCGGCTCGATGGCGATCTGGATCTTTGCGAACTGGCCCGAACCACCGGTCTGCTTCTTGTGCGTGTAGTCGTGACGCTCTACAGCACGCTTGATGGTTTCGCGGTAGGCAACCTGGGGCTTGCCCACGTTTGCCTCGACCTTGAATTCGCGGCGCATGCGGTCCACCAGGATGTCCAGGTGGAGCTCGCCCATGCCGGCGATGATGGTCTGGCCGGTGTCTTCGTTGAGGGAGACCTGGAAGGTCGGGTCCTCAGCGGAGAGCTTCTGGATGGCCGTGGAGAGCTTCTCCTGGTCGCCCTTGGTGTTCGGCTCGATCGCGACCGAGATCACGGGCTCCGGGAAGCTCATGGACTCGAGGACGATCTGGTTCGAAGAATCGCACAGGGTGTCGCCCGTGGTGGTGTCCTTCAGGCCGATCGCTGCGTAGATGTGGCCAGCGGTAGCGCCGTCAACCGGCATTTCCTTGTTGGCGTGCATCTGGAACAGCTTGCCGATGCGCTCCTTCTTGCCCTTGGTGGAGTTGACCACCTGTGCGCCTGCTTCCACGTGACCGGAGTACACGCGGATGAAGGTGAGCTGGCCGAAGAAGGGGTGCGCGGCGATCTTGAACGCCAGTGCGGAGAACGGCTCGTCAGCGGAAGGCTTACGGGTCAGTTCCTTCTCTTCGTCGCGAGGATCGTGACCGATCATCGGGGGGACGTCGAGCGGGTTCGGCAGGTAGTCCACGACGGCGTCGAGCATCGGCTGGACGCCGCGGTTCTTGAACGCGGAACCACAGAAGACCGGGTAGAGCTCGGAGTTGATCGTCATCTTGCGGATGCCGGCCTTGAGCTCGTCGATCGAAATCTCTTCGCCCTCGAGGTACTTCTCCATGAGCTCTTCGGAGGACTCTGCAACGGTCTCAACGAGCGTTGCGCGGTACTCTTCGGCCTTTTCCTTGAGGTCAGCCGGGATCTCCTGGATCTCGTACTTGGCACCCATGGTGACGTCACCCTTGGAGTCGCCGGGCCAGACCAGTGCACGCATGTACAGCAGGTCGACGACGCCGATGAAGTCGTTCTCGGCGCCGATCGGCAGCTGCATGACGAGCGGCTTGGCACCGAGGCGGCTGACGATGGTGTCGACGGTGAAGTAGAAGTCAGCGCCGAGCTTGTCCATCTTGTTGACGAAGCAGATGCGCGGGACGTTGTACTTGTCGGCCTGGCGCCAAACAGTCTCGGACTGCGGCTCCACACCTTCCTTGCCGTCGAACACGGCGACTGCACCGTCGAGGACGCGCAGGGAGCGCTCAACCTCAACCGTGAAGTCAACGTGGCCGGGGGTGTCAATGATGTTGATCTGGTTGTTTTCCCAGAAGCAGGTCACGGCGGCAGACGTGATGGTGATGCCGCGTTCCTTCTCCTGTTCCATCCAGTCGGTGGTCGACGCGCCGTCGTGCGTTTCGCCGATCTTGTGGTTCACACCCGTGTAGAACAGGATGCGCTCGGTAGTAGTGGTCTTGCCGGCATCAATGTGGGCCATGATGCCGATATTGCGGACCTTGCTAAGGTCGGTAAGCACGTCCTGTGCCACGGTGTCTCCCTTTCGGATGGACTGCACGTTCGCCGCCGACTCGGTTGAGCCGGCGGCGTCCGGGAAGTATTACCAGCGGTAGTGTGCGAAGGCCTTGTTGGACTCGGCCATCTTGTGGGTGTCTTCGCGACGCTTCACAGCGGCTCCGAGACCGTTCGAGGCATCCAGGATTTCGTTCTGGAGGCGCTCGGTCATCGTCTTTTCGCGGCGGGCCTTGGAGTAGCCAACCAGCCAGCGGAGGGCGAGGGCCGTGGAACGGCCCGGCTTGACCTCGACGGGAACCTGGTAGGTGGCGCCACCGACGCGGCGGGAGCGGACCTCGAGGGAAGGCTTGACGTTGTCCATGGCCTTCTTGAGGGCTGCAACCGGGTCGCCGCCGGACTTGGCGCGCGCGCCTTCGAGTGCACCGTAGACGATGCGCTCTGCGGTGGACTTCTTGCCGTCAACCAGCACCTTGTTGATCAGCTGAGTGACCAGCGGGGAGCCGTAAACGGGATCTAGTACTAGCGGCCGCTTGGGGGCCGGACCCTTGCGAGGCATATTACTTCTTCTCCATCTTTGCGCCGTAGCGGCTGCGGGCCTGCTTACGGTTCTTCACACCCTGGGTATCGAGGGCGCCACGGACGATCTTGTAACGGACACCCGGAAGGTCCTTAACACGGCCGCCACGGACGAGCACAATGGAGTGCTCCTGCAGGTTGTGGCCAACACCGGGAATGTAGGCGGTGACTTCAACGCCGCCGTTGAGGCGCACGCGGGCAACCTTACGGAGAGCCGAGTTCGGCTTCTTCGGGGTCGTCGTGTAAACGCGGGTGCAGACACCGCGGCGCATGGGGCTGCCGTTAAGCGCGGGAGCCTTGGTCTTCTTGACCTTAGGCGTGCGGCCCTTGCGGACCAGCTGGTTAATCGTAGGCACTCTCGTGTTCTCCGTTTTATCCGGAGCGGTCGTTGACGGCCGCTCTCTTGTCGCTTCGCCTCGCCGCTCGAGCTTTGAAGTTCTCTCCAGAGCAGCTGAGGCGAAGCCTTAATAGTCGGACCGCATACCGGGCCTCCGGACTCTCATCCTGGACTGCCCCTAGGCATGCGAAAATGTGGCATACGTTGCACAAGAACCCTGCAAACCGGAAACGTCGTCCTGATTGAACCTTTCGGCTGCAACCGGCGCACTCATCCACTGCCACAATAACAATTAGTCTCAAGTCTAACACGGACGGCCCCCAGCCCTTAATCGGCGGGCTTTCGGGCCCATCCGCCGCCGGCCGCCTCCCGCCGTCGAGTGCTGAGATACGGCCGTTCCGGAGCCCGAAAAGGGCGGCATCGGAGCAACCGACTGACCAAGGGCCGGAGGCGCTGGCACCGGGGACGCGGCAGGCTGCGGGTTAAACGGGGATGGTCCCGCACCTTGCGGTGCGGGACCATCCCTGGCAGAGCTACGACGGCCCGGAGGGGCCGCCGTGGCGGTTAGCGGAAGTCGCTGCCCAGATCGTAGTCATCCAGCGGGATGGCGTGGAACTCAGGAGCTCCGTCGCCGCCCAGGGAGTCGTAGGAGAAGTCGCTGAACGCGCTCGGGCCGGTGAACAGATTGGCCTTCGCTTCTTCAGTCGGCTCCACCGTGACCTCGGTGTAGCGCGGGAGACCCGTGCCGGCCGGGATGAGCTTACCGATGATGACATTTTCCTTGAGGCCGAGCAGCGGATCGCTCTTGCCTTCCATGGCCGCCTGCGTCAGGACGCGGGTGGTCTCCTGGAAGGAAGCTGCGGACAGCCAGGACTCGGTCGCCAGGGACGCCTTGGTGATACCCATGAGCTCGGGACGGCCGGAGGCCGGCGTCTTGCCCTCGGAGACCACGCGGCGGTTGGCATCCTCGAAGCGGCTGCGCTCGGCGAGCTCGCCGGGCAGCAGATCCGATTCACCGGACTCGATGACCGTGACGCGGCGCAGCATCTGGCGGACGATAACCTCGACGTGCTTGTCGTGGATACCGATGCCCTGGCTGCGGTACACGCCCTGGACTTCGTCAACCAGGAACTTCTGCGCGGCACGGGGGCCCATGATGCGCAGAACCTGCTTGGGGTCGACCGGACCGTTGATGAGCTTCTGTCCGACACTGACGTGCTCGCCGTCTTCGATGAGAAGACGTGAACGGCGCAGCACCGGGTAGGCGATCTCTTCGGACCCGTCATCCGGGGTGATGACCAGGCGCATCTGGCGCTCGGACTCTTCGATGGTGATGCGGCCGGCTGCTTCAGCAATCGGTGCGACACCCTTCGGAGTACGGGCTTCGAAGAGCTCCTGGATACGGGGCAGACCCTGGGTGATGTCGTCGCCACCGCCGGCGGAGACAGCACCACCGGTGTGGAAGGTACGCATGGTCAGCTGGGTACCCGGCTCACCGATGGACTGTGCGGCGATGATGCCCACGGCCTCGCCGATGTCCACGGTCTTGCCGGTGGCCAGCGAACGGCCGTAGCACAGGGCGCAGGTGCCGACGCTGGACTCACAGGTGAGTACGGAGCGGACCTTGACCTCGGTAATGCCGGCTGCGAACAGTTCGGCAATGACGACGTCGCCGCAGTCAGTGCCGGCCGCCGCCAGGACCTTGCCCTTGGCGTCAACGACGTCCACGGCCAGGGTGCGGGCGTACGCGCTGTTCTCGACGTTTTCGTCCAGGACCAGCTCGCCGTTGGCGTCAGCCACCGCGATCGGGGTAACGAGGCCGCGTTCGGTGCCGCAGTCCTCTTCACGGACGATGACGTCCTGCGAAACATCCACCAGACGACGGGTCAGGTAACCCGAGTTGGCGGTACGCAGTGCGGTATCGGCCAGACCCTTACGGGCACCGTGCGTGGCGATGAAGTATTCCAGCACCGACAGGCCCTCGCGGTAGGAGGACTTGATCGGACGCGGGATGATCTCGCCCTTCGGGTTGGCCACCAGGCCACGGATACCCGCGATCTGACGGACCTGCATCCAGTTACCACGGGCACCGGAGGACACCATGCGGTTGATGGTGTTCATCGGGGACAGGCTGTCACGCATCGCCTGGGCGATCTCGTTCGTTGCCTTGTTCCAGATCTCGATCAGTTCCTGGCGACGCTCGTCGTCGTCGATCAGGCCCTTGTCGTACTGGCCCTGGATCTTGGCGGCCATGGTCTCGTAACCGGCGAGGATCTGCGGCTTGTCCGTGGGCACCTCGATGTCCGAGATGGCGACCGTGACGCCCGAGCGGGTTGCCCAGTAGAAACCGGCGTCCTTCAGGTTGTCCAGCGTTGCCGCCGTGACGACCTTCGGGTAGCGCTCGGCGAGGTCGTTGACGATCCGGGACAGCTCGCCCTTGTCGGCAACAGCCTCAACCCACGGGTAGTCCGCGGGCAGCGTCTGGTTGAAGATGACCTGGCCGAGGGAGGTTTCGACCAGTGCGGTCTGACCCGGCTCCCAGCCTTCGGGAGCTTCCCAGCCGGCGTAAGGAACGAAGTCCTCGAGCCGGATCTTGACCTTGGAGTTCAGGTGCAGCTCGTGCAGGTCGAACGCCATGATGGCTTCCGAAACGGAGGAGAAGATCCGGCCTTCGCCAGCTGAACCGACACGCTTGGTGGTCAGGTGGTAGAGACCGATGATCATATCCTGCGAGGGCAGGGTCACCGGGCGGCCGTCGGACGGCTTCAGGATGTTGTTCGAGGACAGCATCAGGATCCGGGCTTCGGCCTGGGCTTCGGGGCTCAGCGGCAGGTGGACTGCCATCTGGTCGCCGTCGAAGTCGGCGTTGAAGGCGCCACAAACCAGCGGGTGGAGCTGGATTGCCTTGCCTTCAACAAGCTGCGGCTCGAACGCCTGGATGCCGAGACGGTGCAGGGTAGGTGCACGGTTCAGCAGCACGGGGTGCTCGGTGATGATCTCTTCGAGCACGTCCCAGACCTGCGGGCGGTAGCGCTCGACCATGCGCTTGGCCGACTTGATGTTCTGTGCGTGGTTGAGGTCAACCAGGCGCTTCATCACGAACGGCTTGAAGAGCTCCAGTGCCATCTGCTTCGGCAGGCCACACTGGTGCAGCTTAAGCTGCGGGCCGACGACGATCACGGAACGGCCCGAGTAGTCGACGCGCTTACCCAGGAGGTTCTGGCGGAAACGACCCTGCTTGCCCTTGAGCATGTCGCTCAGGGACTTCAGCGGGCGGTTGCCCGGTCCGGTGACCGGACGGCCGCGGCGACCGTTGTCGAAGAGGCTGTCAACAGCTTCCTGAAGCATGCGCTTCTCGTTGTTGACGATGATCTCCGGGGCACCGAGGTCAAGCAGGCGCTTGAGGCGGTTGTTGCGGTTGATCACGCGGCGGTACAGGTCGTTGAGGTCGGAGGTCGCGAAGCGGCCACCGTCCAGCTGGACCATCGGACGCAGTTCCGGCGGGATCACCGGGACGGCGTCCAGCACCATGCCGAGCGGGCTGTTGTTGGTGGTCAGGAACGCGTTGACCACCTTGAGCCGCTTCAGGGCGCGGGTCTTGCGCTGGCCCTTGCCGTTGGCGATGATGTCGCGCAGCAGGTCCGACTCGGCCTGCATGTCGAAGCTCTCAAGACGCTTCTTGATGGCCTCGGCACCCATGGAGCCTTCGAAGAACATGCCGTAGCGGTCACGCAGTTCGCGGTACAGGCCCTCGTCACCTTCGAGGTCGGCGACCTTGAGGTTCTTGAAGCGGTCCCAGACCTGCTCGAGGCGCTCGATCTCAGCATCCGCGCGCTTGCGGACGTTGGCCATCTGGCGGTCGGCGGAGTCGCGGGCCTTCTTCTTGTCGGCGGCCTTGGCACCTTCACCCTCGAGCCGCGCGATCTCGTTTTCGAGGTCGCGGGCGATCGTGGCGATGTCGGAGTCGCGGTTGTCGATCAGCTGCTTCTTCTCGATGTCGTGCTCAACCTGGAGGTTGGGCAGTTCCTCGTGACGGGCATAAGCGTCGACGCTGGTGATCATGTAGGCGGCGAAGTAGATGACCTTTTCGAGGTCCTTCGGCGCCAGGTCAAGGAGGTAGCCCAGGCGGGACGGGACACCCTTGAAGTACCAGATGTGCGTGACCGGGGCGGCCAGCTCGATGTGGCCCATGCGCTCACGGCGCACCTTGGCACGGGTGACCTCAACGCCACACCGCTCGCAGATGATGCCCTTGAAGCGCACGCGCTTGTACTTACCGCAGTAGCATTCCCAGTCGCGGGACGGGCCGAAGATCTTCTCGCAGAAGAGGCCGTCCTTCTCGGGCTTGAGCGTGCGGTAGTTGATGGTTTCCGGCTTCTTAACCTCGCCGTAAGACCAGCCACGGATGTCTTCCGCGGTGGCGAGGCCGATCTGCATGAGGCCGAAGGAGGATTCGCTGGACATATGGTCCCTGTTCTCTCTTGTTCTCTAAATTCTGAAGTCTTGGGTTACGGGAAGAGGGAGGTGGCGCCGGGGAAAAGACAGCGCGGCGGGGCCGCTTGCTTTTCCCCGGACCCCGCCTGCTAAACCTCTTCTACGGAACTGGGCTCTGCACGAGACAGATCGATGCCCAGTTCTTCCGCAGCCGTGAAGACTGCGTCATCAGAGTCACGCATTTCAATTGTGGTTCCGTCCGTGGAAAGAACTTCCACGTTCAGGCACAGCGACTGCATTTCCTTGATCAAGACCTTGAAGGACTCAGGAACGCCCGGCTCCGGGATGTTCTCGCCCTTGACGATGGCTTCGTAGACCTTCACACGACCGTGGATATCATCCGACTTGATCGTGAGGAGCTCCTGGAGCGTGTAGGCGGCGCCATAGGCTTCGAGCGCCCACACTTCCATTTCACCGAAGCGCTGGCCACCGAACTGTGCCTTACCACCCAGCGGCTGCTGCGTGATCATGGAGTACGGGCCGGTGGAGCGCGCGTGGATCTTGTCGTCCACCAGGTGGTGGAGCTTCAGGATGTACATGTAGCCGACCGAGATCGGATCCGGGAACGGCTCGCCGGAGCGGCCGTCAAACAGGCGGGTCTTGCCCGAAGAGTTGATCAGGCGGTCGCCGTCGCGGGTGACGTTGGTGGAGTCGAGCAGGCCCGTGATTTCCTCTTCACGAGCACCGTCGAAGACCGGCGTTGCGACAGTGGTCTGGCCACTCTCACGCGGCAGGTTCGGCAGCTGCTTGACCCACTCGGGCTCGCCCTCGATCTTCCAACCGGTCTTGGCAACCCAGCCGAGGTGCGTTTCGAGCACCTGGCCGACGTTCATACGGCCCGGAACACCCAGCGGGTTCAGGACAATATCAACGGGGGTGCCGTCGGCAAGGAAGGGCATGTCCTCGATCGGAAGGATCTTGGAGATAACACCCTTGTTGCCGTGACGGCCGGCGAGCTTGTCGCCGTCGGTGATTTTGCGCTTGGCGGCCACGTAGACGCGCACCAGCTGGTTGACGCCCGGGGGCAGCTCGTCGTCGTTGTCGCGGTCGAAGACGCGGACACCGATCACGGTGCCGGACTCGCCGTGCGGAACCTTCAGCGAGGTGTCGCGCACTTCGCGGGACTTCTCACCGAAGATGGCGCGCAGCAGGCGCTCTTCCGGGGTCAGCTCGGTCTCGCCCTTGGGGGTGACCTTACCTACCAGGATGTCGCCGGCTTCGACCTCGGCACCGATGTGGATGATGCCGCGCTCGTCCAGGCCTGCCAGGACTTCCTCGGACACGTTCGGGATGTCACGGGTGATTTCCTCGGCACCAAGCTTGGTGTCGCGGGCGTCGATCTCGTGCTCCTCGATGTGGATCGAGGACAGGACGTCCTCGGCCACGATCCGCTGGGACAGGATGATGGCATCCTCGAAGTTGTGGCCTTCCCATGACATGAATGCCACGAGCAGGTTCTTACCGAGGGCGAGCTCGCCCTGGTCCGTTGCCGGGCCGTCAGCGATGATGCCGCCGACCTCCAGGCGCTGGCCTTCGTTCACCAGGACACGGTGGTTGTAGCAGTTGCCCTGGTTGGAGCGGGCGAACTTGTTGATCCGGTAGTTGGTCTCCGTGCCGTCGTCGTTGAGCATGATGACGAGCTCGGCGGAAACCTCGGTGACCACACCGGCCTTCTTCGCGATGACTACGTCACCGGCGTCGACGGCGGCGGCGCGCTCCATGCCGGTGCCGACGAACGGCGCCTCGGAGCGGACCAGCGGGACAGCCTGGCGCTGCATGTTGGCACCCATGAGTGCACGGTTGGCATCGTCATGCTCGAGGAACGGGATCAGGGCGGTAGCCACGGACACCATCTGGCGCGGGGAAACGTCCATGAACTCGACGTCGGCGGCGGGAACCAGCACGGGCTCGCCTCCACCACCGCGGGCACGGACCAGCACGGTCTCTTCGGCGAAACGCTTGTTCTCGTCCAGCGGGGCGTTGGCCTGTGCGATCAGCACCTCGGCCTCGTCGTCGGCGGTGAGGTACTGGACCTCATCGGACACGACACCCTCGGAGACCAGACGGTACGGGGTCTCGATGAAACCGAACGGGTTGATGCGTCCGTAGGAAGCCAGCGAACCGATCAGACCGATGTTCGGGCCTTCAGGAGTTTCGATGGGGCACATACGTCCGTAGTGGGACGGGTGCACGTCACGAACTTCCATGCCGGCACGGTCACGGGACAGACCACCCGGACCAAGCGCGGACAGGCGGCGCTTGTGGGTGAGGCCCGAGAGCGGGTTGTTCTGGTCCATGAACTGTGACAGCTGGGAAGTTCCGAAGAACTCCTTGATGGCTGCCACGACGGGGCGGATGTTGATCAGGGTCTGCGGCGTGATGGCCTCGACGTCCTGGGTCGTCATACGCTCGCGGACAACGCGCTCCATGCGGGACAGGCCGGTGCGGACCTGGTTCTCGATGAGCTCGCCGACGGCGCGGATGCGGCGGTTGCCGAAGTGGTCGATGTCGTCGATCTCGACGCGCAGCTCGTGGTCCTGGCCGTCGCGCTTGCCCATGAGGGTCTTCTCACCGGCGTGCAGGGCTACCAGGAACTTGATCATGGCAACGATGTCTTCAACGTGCAGCACGGATGCTTCCTTGTCGCCAAGGGAGCGGTCGATGCCGAGCTTGCGGTTGATCTTGTAACGGCCAACCTTGGCCAGATCGTAGCGCTTGGAGTTGAAGTACAGGTTGTCCAGCAGGGACTGGGCAGCCTCAACGGTGGGCGGCTCGCCCGGTCGCAGCTTCCGGTAGATGTCCAGCAAGGCGTCTTCGCGGGTTTCGGTGGCGTCCTTCTCCAGCGTTGCGCGCATGGAGTCGTACTGGCCGAACTCTTCGAGGATCTGGCCTTCGGTCCAGCCGAGGGCCTTCAGCAGCACCGTGACGGACTGCTTGCGCTTGCGGTCGAGGCGAACGCCGACCTGGTCGCGCTTGTCGATTTCGAGTTCGAACCAGGCGCCGCGGGACGGGATGATCTTCGCGGTGAAGATGTCCTTGTCGCTGGTCTTGTCCGCGGTGCGCTCGAAGTAGGCGCCCGGGGAACGGACCAGCTGGGACACGACGACACGCTCGGTGCCGTTGACGACGAAGGTGCCCTTCTCGGTCATCAGCGGGAAGTCACCCATGAACACGGTCTGCTGCTTGATTTCGCCCGTGTTGTTGTTCATGAATTCGGCCTTGACGTACAGCGGAGCCGAGTAGGTAGCGTCCCGGTCCTTGCACTCGGCCATGGTGTACTTCGGATCAGCGAACTCCGGCTCGGAGAAGCTCAGGGACATGGTGCCCTGGAAGTCCTCGATCGGGGAGATCTCTTCGAAGATGTCAGACAGGCCCGAAGTGGTGGCGACGCTGAGGTCGCCTTCTTCGACGGCCTTCGCAACGCGTGCCTGCCAGCGTTCGTTTCCGACCAGCCAGTCGAAGCTGTCGGTTTGCAGGGCAAGCAGATTCGGAACGTCAAGCGGTTCGTGAATCTTTGCGAAGGAGAGCCGGCGGGTTGCACCGTCGGTGCTGTCGGCATTGATAGCGGTAGCGTTGTTTACATTAGAGGTGCTCGAGGCGACCAAGAGGGATCCTTCCACAGACCTTCAGGCGTTTTCAGATCTCCCCCGTTATGCACCCTGCGAAGTGACTCCGCAGTGCTACCAGTCCGGTTCCGCTATATGACCCGGGACCCGGCTGCCCATGCTGGTGCGCGTTGTAGACGGCACATTGATGGAGCAGCTGTCAGGCTAAGCCCACCGCTATATGAAGGCTGAAGGTAAACAGGGAAGACGCAAATATCTACGATACGGCAAAGCAACCTACTTGTCTACCCCACTTGCGGCGTGAATGCAAGCACGCCCCCCGCTCCCCCACGGCCTCGCCGCGGGCCCGCCCACAGCCGGGACGATTCCCCGGAATGGCTCCGTGATGGGGCTCACGATAGCCTTGGAGGACATCGTTAGAGATCGGAAGAGATAACCATGAGCAACTCCGCGGACAACAATGATGTTGTCATCCTCGCCGCCGCCCGCACCCCGCAGGGGCGGCTCAACGGGCAGCTGGCCAGCTTCACCGCCGTCGAACTCGGCGCCCACGCGATCCGGGCGGCCCTGGCCGCCAGCGGAGTGAAGCCGGACCAGGTCGACTCGGTGGTCATGGGCCAGGTCCTGCAGGCCGGCGCGGGCCAGAACCCCGCCCGGCAGAGCGCCATCGGCGCCGGCATCGGCTGGAACGTCCCCACCGTCACCATCAACAAGGTCTGCCTCTCCGGCCTCACCGCCGTGATCGACGCGGCCCGGATGATCCGCAGCGGCGACGCCACGGTCGTCGTCGCCGGCGGCCAGGAATCCATGAGCCGGGCGCCGCACCTGCTGCCCGGCTCGCGGCAGGGCTGGACCTACGGCTCGGTCCAGGCACTCGACGCCGCCGCCCACGACGGCCTCACCGACGCCTTCGACGGGCAGTCGATGGGCCTGTCCACCGAGAGCAAGAACGTCACGCTCGGCATCGACCGCACCTCCCAGGACGAAGTGGCGGCGGCATCGCACCAGCGCGCCGCCACGGCAGCGAAGGACGGGGTGTTCGACGGCGAAATCGCCCCGATCAGCGTCAAGCAGCGCAAGGGCGACCCGCTCGTGGTCGGCACCGACGAGGGGATCCGCCCGGACACCTCCGTCACATCCTTGGCGGGCCTGCGCGCCGCCTTCGCCACGGACGGCACGATCACCGCCGGCAACTCCTCCCCGCTCTCCGACGGCGCCGCGGCCCTGGTCCTCACCTCGCGGAAGTTCGCCGAGGACCACGGCCTGGACTACCTGGCCGTCGTCGGCAAGCCCGGGCAGGTCGCCGGACCGGACAATTCGCTGCACTCCCAGGCCTCCAGTGCGATCAAGAACGCGCTGGACAAGGCCGGCTGGTCCACCGGGGACCTGGACTTCATCGAGATCAACGAGGCCTTCGGTTCCGTGGCCGTGCAGTCGCTCAAGGACCTGGACTACCCGCTGGAACAGTGCAATATCCACGGCGGCGCCATCGCCCTGGGCCACCCGATCGGCGCCTCGGGGGCCCGGCTGGCCCTGCACGCGGCCCACGAGCTGAAGCGGCGCGGCACCGGCAAGGCCGCCGTGTCGCTCTGCGGCGGCGGCGGCCAGGGCGAAGCCCTGCTGCTGTACCGCGACTGATGAGCGAGCTCGTCTCGGGCCAGGACCGTGGCGGCGGTGCCGGCAGGAAGCGTTTCCTCGCCGACGCCGCCGCGCGCGGACTGGAGGTGGAGCTGGTTGAGCGGCTGGCCGCCAGCAGCCTGGAGGAGGCCGCCGGTATCCTCGGGATCGCCCCCGGCGACATCGTGAAGTCACTCGTGGTCAAACACAAGGACGGCAGCTTCCTCTTCGCCCTCGTTCCCGGCGACCGCCAGATCTCCTGGCCCAAGCTCCGCCAGCTGGTCGGCGTCAACAAGCTCTCGCTGCCTGGCGCCGACGTCGCCCTCGCGGCGACCGGCTACGAGCGCGGCACGATCACCCCGCTCGGCAGCACCTCCCCGTGGCCGGTCTATGCGGACAGCACCATCACCGGCCGGCGGATCTCGATGGGCGCCGGCGAACACGGCTACAGCGCGTTCGTCGACGCCGACGCGCTCACCGCGGCGCTTGGCGCCGTCGTCGCGGACATCACCGAGCCGATGCCGGCCGTCTAATACACCCGGGTTAAAACCAACGCGGGGTCACTTCCAGCCCATCCGAGGCCAAAGGATGGGCGAGAGGTGACCCCGCGTTGCTGTTTCCGGCGGAAGGGTCCGTAGGAATCAGGCGGTGACGGTCAGCGGCGCCCCGTTGACTGTGAGCCGCCAGTTGCTTTGGCTGAATACGGCCGCGTCCAGGGTGCCGCGGTCCACGACGTAGTCAATGATGCGCTGCCGGATTTCCTGCTGGCTGTTGGAGAGCACCGGCGCGGTCTTCACGGCCGGGAAGTTCCCTCCGCCGCTCTGCCGGTAGTTGTTGATCGCCATCGCGAATTCCTGGCCGGCCGGGACGGGCGCCCCGCCGTACGTCAGGTTCATGATCCGGTCCCCCACCGGGCGGGCGAGGTCGATCTCGTAGTCCAGCGGGGCGTCCAGGCCGTAGACGACGTCGTAGTTGTAGTCCGGGGTGCCGTTCGGCGCCATCGCGGTGGCCGCGTTCGTGACGTCCTGGGCGCTGGCCGTTGTGCCGGAGACCGGCTTGAAGTACTGCGCGGACCATTCGAGGTAGGCCTTGACCTGGGCGCCGGTGACCTTGATGGACAACAGCGTGTTGTCGAAGATGTACAGCCCGGCCACGTCGCGGATGGTCAGCGGGCCCGCCTTCACGTCCACCGCCCGCGAGAACGCCGCCGCGATGGAGAGCACCGGGAGCCCGGCTGCCGGCCCGTTGGCCAGCTCCGCCTTGATGGTGCTCGCCTGGACATAGTTGATCGCGTCGATCGCGGCCGAGTCGCCCCAGCAGGCGGTCGCCGTGCTCAGCGGCGCGGTGGACGTGCCGATCACCTGGTTCACGTACTTCACGGTCGCCTGGTGGCCGGCCTGCACGGCGCTGACGACGGCGGCGTCGGCATCGACGGTCTTGGCGTCGAGGAGGTGGGAGTGCGCCGAGACGACGCTCCACTGCCCCCGGTCCTTGGCGAGCTGCAGGTCGATCACGGCGACGCGCATCCCCCACTTGAGGGGTTCGGTCAGGAGCACCTGCCGGCCGGTGGCCTTGTTGGTGACGAAGCGTTCCGGAATCTCCAGGTGGGCGTGCCCGACGAGGATCGCATCGATCCCGGGGACCTCCTCGGCGAGCTGGGTGGAGGCGTTCTCGGGGAACGGCAGCGCATCGCCGTAGGAAGAGCCCGGCGTCGCACCGGAGTGGCTGGAGACGATGACGACGTCGGCTCCGGCCGCCTTCATCTGCGGGATGACGGTCTTGGCCTCCTCGACGATCCCGTTGAAGTCGAGCTTGCCCTGGACGTTGTCGCGGTCCCAGAGCGCGCAGCCGGGGGTCACGAAGCCGACGAGCCCCACGGTCAGCCAGCCGTTCCCGGTCTTGACGCGCTTGAGGATGTACGGGGTGAAAGCGCGCTGGCCGGTGACGGCGTCGTGCACGTTCGCGCCGAGCAGCGGGAAATCCAGCTGCTTTTCCCAGGTCCGCAGCAACGGGATGCCGTAGTTGAATTCGTGGTTGCCGAGCGCGACGGCGTCGTAGCCCACGGCGTTCATCGCCAGTGCCATGGGGTGCTTGACGGTGTCGGAGATGGGGTTGACCTTGGCGAAGTAGTAGGCCAGCGGCGTGCCCTGGATCGTGTCCCCGGAGTCGATGGTGAGGGTGTTGC
This sequence comes from Arthrobacter sp. YAF16, assembly GCF_052113385.1. Classification (NCBI taxonomy): domain Bacteria; kingdom Bacillati; phylum Actinomycetota; class Actinomycetes; order Micrococcales; family Micrococcaceae; genus Arthrobacter; species Arthrobacter sp. YAF16. The sequence goes on along the minus strand of NZ_JBFRDC010000001.1, from coordinate 565,436 downwards.
CGGCGCCGCGTTCTGCCCGGACCGCCTTGATCAGGGTGGCGGCCTGCGCGATGCCGATCTTGTTTCCTGCGTTGTCCGAATAAGGCACGTCCTTGAAGTAGTCCCAGTTGAAGACGTTGTTGTGCAGGTCGGTGGTGCCGAGCACGGTCAGCTGGAACTGCTTCTTCCCGTTGGCCGGCGCGGCCTGGGCCGCCGGGGCGCCGGAGAGGGCGGCAGCGGCAGCGCTGCCGCCGACGAAGGCCGCGGTGAGCATGGCGCGGCGGGAGAACGAAGGATTCGGATCGGTCATTGGGTGGACTCCTCAGGGTTTGGCGGCCGGTCGGCACAGAGCCAAAGTCTAGGGGCCGCGCACGCTCCTGAAAAGGAGAGCCCCCAATCATTTACAAAAGGTTCACCTGGGCCGTATCCGACCCGGAACGCAGGAAACCCCGCCCACCGGAGTGGACGGGGTTTCCCGAAGCTGGAAAGCTGAATGCCTTCCGGAGCTGAGAGTGTTACTTGAGGGTAACGGTGGCGCCGGCAGCCTCGAGCTGCTCCTTGGCCTTCTCTGCAGCTTCCTTGGTGGCGCCTTCGAGGACAGCCTTCGGTGCACCGTCGACCAGGTCCTTGGCTTCCTTGAGGCCGAGGGAGGTGATGGCGCGAACTTCCTTGATCACTGCGATCTTCTTGTCGCCAGCAGCTTCGAGGATGACGTCGAAGTCGGTCTTCTCTTCAACCTCTTCAGCGGCGCCGCCGGCGGGGCCAGCAACAGCAACCGCAGCAGCGGTAACTTCGAAGGTCTCTTCGAAGAGCTTGACGAACTCGGAGAGCTCGATGATGGTCAGTTCCTTGAAAGCTTCAATGAGCTCTTCGTTGGTGAGCTTCGCCATGGTTGGCGTCCTTCCTATAGTGGTGCTTGGCGGCCGGGGCCGTGCCTTCGCACCGGAGTCTGGTTTGAAAGAGAGTTAGTTCTCTTCGGCAGCTGCGGCTTCGGCCGGAGCTGCGGCTTCGGCGTTAGCCTCGGCTGCGGGGGCTTCTGCTTCTTCAGCGGCGGGCGCTTCGGCAGCTGCCGGTGCACCGTTCTCTTCTTCAAGCTTGAGGCGCAGTGCGTCGATGATGCGTACAGCAGCGGCAGCAGGAGCCTTGAGGACGCCTGCAACCTTGGCGAGCTGCAGCTCACGGGACTCGAGTGCTGCCAGGGCAGCAACTTCGCTGGCGTTCAGTGCCTTGCCTTCGAAGTAACCGGTCTTGATAACCAGCTGCTTGTTGGCCTTGGCAAAATCCGTCAGGCTCTTGGCAGCGGCAACTGCGTCACCCTTGATGAACGCGATTGCAGTGGGGCCGGCGAGCTGACCGTCGAATGCTTCGACACCAGCTTCCTTGGCTGCAATTGCGGTCAGGGTGTTCTTGACGACCGAGAACTTGGTTTCCTGGCCGAGAGAAACACGCAGCTGCTTGAGCTGTGCAACGGTGAGCCCACGGTATTCGGTCAGGACAGCGGCGTTCGATTCCTTGAAATCGTTAGTGATCTCAGCTACTGCTGAAACCTTGCTAGGCGTTGCCATAACCCTCCTTCCGGGGATAGTGCCGGTTTGTCCGGGTCCCCGCTCGGATGAGCTAAAACTAAAAACGCCCCGCGCAGATGCACGGGGCTTGGCTCAACGCGATCATGCCGCGGAGCTTTGCTTCGTTCACCTGCGCCGGCCGCCCTATGTCAGGGTCCTTCGTCTGGAGATCCACTGGCCCTCCCGGCGCAGCTGCAGAATTGAGCCTTGCTTGGGAGAGTGGATTTCCAACAACCGACGGTCTTTGGTCCCATCAGCTTACGGGAAGGGCACCGTGTGCTCCAAATCGGCTCAGCTGACACTGGGCCGGAAGTCCGGCAGCTCCTTTTGCCAGATGCCCGTCACGCCCGCGGTGGTGAACCCGAGCTGCTGGTTGACGGTGAGGAGGTAGCGGTTTTCCGGAGCGTTCCAGGTATAGAGCACACGCGCGTCCGGGAACTGTTCGGTCAGCCTTTCCATGTTCGCCACCTTGATCAGCAGGCCAAGCTTGTTGCCGCGGTGCTCGCGCAGCACAACGGTGTCGTCCTGGAAGACGACGTCGGGGCGCAGGGCCAGGACGCTGATGGTGGTCAACCCCACGAGCGTTCCGCTGGCGATGTGCTCGACGGCGGTGACCACCGTCCGGCGTCCCTGCGCGATGGCGACGTCCTCCGCCTCACGGAGGATGCCGCCGTCGAACACCAGAGCCCCGTCGTCGGCGCCGGGGATACCATCCTCTCCGGCCTGGTTCTCCAGCGCGGCGACAGCCTCGAGCCACTGCTCCGGGCAGCGGTCCGTCCAGTGGTGCAGCCGGTAACGTCCGGCGTTGGCTTCTTCCGCCTCGGCCTGCAGCTCGGCGACCAGCTTGCTGTCCAGCGGAAGGGTGCAGGAGCTGAACTGTTCGATGTGCTGCAGGGTGTAGCCGGTGTGCTGCGCGAATTCCACCTCCCGGCTGTTCAATGGCACGAACCCCATCCCGGTACCGGGAATCAGCTGCCCTGCCTTGCTGTCGGCGAGCGTCGCGCCGGGGTGGTTCGTGTCGATCAGGATGATGCGCCTGCCCTCCTCCCGGGCCAGGTGCTCCGCGGCTTCCAGCAACTGCCGCCCCACGCCGCGGCCCTGGAACTCCGGCAGGATGTCGAGGGTGAATTCGGCCAGGTCCAGGTTGTCCGCGAGCGGCAGGGCAATATCCACGGTTCCGACGATCTGGTTGTCGACCTTGGCCACCAGGATCACCTGGCGTTCATAGGGGTCCGCCAATTCCAGCAGCTTCTCCAGCGGCGCGTAGGCCAGGTCATCGCTCCCCCACGTCTGCATCCGGACCTTCCGCCCTACTTCGACGGCGGCAAGGAAATCTGCTGCATCCGGTCCGTCCAGCGAATCCGGGATCCAGAGCTGCTCGACCCGTACCTCGTATGCCTTAGCGGGCATGTTCCCAGCCATCCTGCCGCCCAATGCTCTACCGCCCCATGCGTTGCCCGGCCCGCGCCGGGCTTTCAAGCGTCAGCATATGCCCGTTTGGGTCCGCATTCCATGGCCGGCACCGGGATGTTTGCGGGCAGCCTCGATGCAGGCGGGGTCACTGGGACGACGCTGCTGTCCCGGACGTGACGGAGCGTTGCCATTCCCCATCCCAGCCGGCCGGACGGAAGCCGAGGGCCACGTTAATGGCCAACATGTGGTCGTTTTCGGCGGCGTTGAAGGTGGTGACGCGTTCGACGCGGGGGTAGTCCGCCAGACGGCGGAGGTTGGCGATCTTGACCAGCATGCCCAGGCGGTGGCCGCGGTGGTTGGCGGCCACCAAGGTGTCATCCTGCTCGGCAAGCCACGGCTTGCTGGGCGCCAGCTCGAGGACGGAGTAGGCGGCCAGTGCGCCGCTCTCCCGGTGCCGGGCCGCAGCCACGAGCGAGACGTTGCCGGCCTGTTTCCAAGTGTCCTCCACATGCCGGACGCGTGCGGCGTCCCAGGTTTCCTCGTCAAAGCTGAGGCCTCCCGTGGGCGCGTCCGTGCTCATCCGTGACATCAGCACGGCAAGCTGCTCCACGTGTTCGTCCGGGCAGCGGTCCGTCCAGGTCAGCAGCTCGTACCCGGCGGCCCTGGTCCGCGCGTCCCGCTCCAGGCCGTCCAGCGCCGGCGCCGCGGCAGCGAGATCCAGGCTGCTGAACCGCTCCACCTGCTCGAGCTGGTAGCCTGCCGCCGCGGCGAAACGAACGCCGCGGGCCGCCGCCGGCAGGGCGCCGGTCCCGGTCAGCGGGGCGATCACGTCCGGGCCGTCGGCGTCGAAGTCCGCCGGGTGTTCCGTGAAACTCATCAGGACGCTGCGGCCGTCAGCGGCGGCCAGCTCCTCAGCGCGCTGCAGCAGCGCCCGGCCGATCCCGCGGCCGGCATACGCCCTGAGCACGGCGACGTGCAGGAGTGCCCGGCCAAGGTTCTCCTGCTGCTCGAAGCGGATCCAGGACTTCGCCGCCATCCGGCCGTCAACGCGGACAAAGAAGATCCGCATCCGGGTGTAGGCGTTGTCGCGCCAAAAGCGCAGCCGCGCCGGGGGCGCCGTCGCCCGGTCCAGGCTTCCCCAGGTTTCGAGGGTCAGCGCGTCACAGAGGCGACCGAATTCGTGGAAGTCCGCGGCGTCCGGGGCGTCGATGGTTTCCGGGAGGGTCAGGGGTTCGATGAGGTACGTCGCTGGAGTCACCGGGGCAGCCTAACCGGGGTCCGGAATGCAGAAAAGACCGCCCCGCGGACGCGGGACGGTCTTTTCGCTGCTTACTACGGCAATCCGGGAGGGGATTAGACCTCGGTCAGGACCTTGGTGACGTTGGGGTCAACCGAGATGCCCGGGCCGAACGTGGTGGCGACGGTGGCCTTCTGGATGTAGCGGCCCTTGGAAGCGGACGGCTTGAGGCGAAGGACCTCTTCCAGAGCGGCTGCGTAGTTCTCGGCCAGCTTGATGGCGTCGAAGGAAACCTTGCCGATGATGAAGTGCAGGTTCGAGTGCTTGTCGACGCGGAAGTCGATCTTGCCGCCCTTGATGTCGTTGACAGCCTTGGCGACGTCAGCGGTCACGGTGCCGGTCTTCGGGTTCGGCATCAGGTTGCGCGGGCCGAGGACCTTACCGAGGCGGCCAACCTTGCCCATGAGGTCAGGGGTGGCGACGGCGGCGTCGAAGTCCGTCCAGCCGCCGGAGATCTTCTCGATCAGGTCGTCGGAACCGACGAAGTCGGCGCCGGCAGCGATTGCGGCCTCAGCCTTGTCGCCCGTGGCGAAGACGAGGACGCGGGCGACCTTGCCGGTGCCGTGCGGCAGGTTGACGGTGCCGCGGACCATCTGGTCGGCCTTACGGGGGTCGACACCGAGGCGGAACGCGACCTCAACGGTGGCGTCGAACTTGGACGGGTTGGTGTCCTTGGCGAGGGTCACTGCCTCGAACGGCGCGTAGAACTTCTCCGCGTCGATCTTGGCGGCGGCTGCCTCATATGCTTTGCTGCGCTTTGCCATGCTGCTTATTCTCCTTGTGCAGTTGTGGTCTGCGGACCGCGCTGGGCCCTGCCACAGTCGGATGCCGAACGGTTGATCCGTTCCTGGTTCCCGACATTTCAATGTTTAGGTGGTGCCGGTCGCCCGGCGGTGCTGTCCGTCGTCGGTTTCGGTTTCCCGGACCCGGCGCCGCATCAGCGGTGGGGGAATTAACCCTCGACGGTGATACCCATGGAACGGGCGGTGCCGGCGATGATCTTCGCGGCGCCTTCCAGGCTGGTGGCGTTGAGGTCTTCCATCTTGGTGGAGGCGATCTCGTTGACCTGGGCCTGGGTCAGCTTCGCAACCTTGACGGTGTGCGGGGTAGCCGAACCCTTGGCGACGCCTGCAGCCTTCTTGATGAGCTCTGCAGCCGGCGGGGTCTTGGTGATGAACGTGAATGAACGGTCTTCGTAGACGGTGATTTCAACCGGAATAACGTTGCCGCGCTGGGCTTCCGTCGCAGCGTTGTACGCCTTGCAGAATTCCATGATGTTGACACCGTGCTGGCCAAGCGCAGGACCGATCGGCGGGGCCGGGTTAGCGGCACCTGCCTGGATCTGCAGCTTGATGAGGCCGGTGACCTTCTTCTTGGGAGCCAATGTAGGGTCCTTCTCTCAATTACGTCCTGGGACACAGGAGCGTGCCTCAGGTTGTTGGCCGCCATGGCGAGGCGGCCTGCCGCTCCAAGGCTGCTAAGCGGGCAGCCCGGGGCGAATTCTGTCGGTGTTGCTAGATCTTGCTGACCTGGTTGAACGCCAGCGTGACCGGGGTCTCGCGCTCGAAGATGGAGACCAGCACCACGAGGGTCTGCGAATCCACCTTGATCTCGGAGATCGTGGCGGGGAGGGTCTCGAAGGGACCTTCCTTGACGATAACGGATTCGCCGACCTCGAAGTCGACGTCGACCGCGGCGGCTGCGTGCTTGACCGGCTTGCCCTTCTCGGCCTGCTCTTCTTCGAAGACCGGGGCGAGCATGGAGAAGACCTCGTCGAGGCGCAGCGGCACGGGGTTGTGGGCGTTGCCCACGAAGCCGGTGACGCCGGGGGTGTGGCGGACGGCGCCCCACGAGGCGTCGGTCAGGTCCATGCGGACCAGTACGTAGCCGGGGATGCGGACGCGGTTGATGACCTTGCGCTGAGCGTTCTTGATCTCAACGACTTCCTCCATCGGGACCTGGATTTCGAAGATGTAATCTTCCATGTCCAGGGTCTGGATGCGGGTCTCAAGGTTTGCCTTGACGCGGTTTTCGTAGCCGGCGTAGGAGTGGATGACGTACCAGTCACCCTCCTGGCGGCGCAGCTTGGCCTTGAATTCGTCGGCGGGGTCGACCTCGGCCGCGGCGGCGGCGGCCGCGAGGGCGTCGCCTTCCTCGCCGGTTCCGGTTTCCTCGGCAGCTACGGCCTCGTCAGCAGTCTCGTCGGCGGCGTCGGATTCGGGCGCAGCAGACACAGCCTCGGACTCTTCCGTGGCTTCCGCCGCGGCGTCCTGGCTCTTATCCAGCTCAGTCTCAGTTACCTCGAGCTCCTGCTCAGACACTTGGTCTCCTGCTTCCTCATTGCCTAACATGCCTATTTAAATGACTCAATTCCGCACACCCCGCGGAAGCTCCGGTTTCCCGGAGGTCCACGCAGTCTGCGGACCGGTCGCCTTAGCGGTCCGTGGCGCCTGTTCCGCCGAATACCCAGCTCACTCCGGTCCCGAAGGCCAGGTCCAGCAGGGTGACGATCACCATCATGATGACCACGAACACCAGCACCACGAGCGTGTAGTTGATCAGTTCCTTGCGGGTGGGTGCAACGACTTTCTTCAGTTCACCGATGACCTGGCGGACGAAGAGTGCAATCCGAGCGAAGAATCCTGCCTTAGGGGCATTCTTGGCGGGGCGGCCTTTGGAGCTGCTGGCAGCTGTTTCGGTCACCTGATCCTCACTCATCCTCGCGATGTCGGATACCCGGCTCTGGACTGAACCATGGTTGCTGCGCTGGTTCCGGTAAACCCCGGAACAGCTTGCGCAGGGCAGACAGGACTCGAACCTGCAACCTGCGGTTTTGGAGACCGCTGCGCTACCAATTGCGCCACTACCCTATGGATCGAAAACCGGTCAGACCGCGCATTTCCGCAGGCTTCCCTGAGGCGCACGCCATCATCGTGTTTTCAACACCGGAGAACCAGTCTACGCAACAACTGCGTCCACGTCGAACCGGCTCCGTCCGGACCCCTGGCTGCCTGCGGAAACGGCGGACCCGAAAGCCGCTTTCCCGCTCTGGGTCACATTCATACCCGGCACCCCGGAGGATCCGCTGAACAGCATAGAGTAGATTTCGTCGAATCCCCTCATCCAGCCACGAGCTGAACGCGAAGAACGGACCCGCAATGCCTGCCGCCCGCATTTCCCAGCGCATTTCCGCCATAGCCGAATCCGCCACACTGGCTGTCGATGCCAAGGCGAAGGCGTTGAAGGCGGCCGGCCGGCCGGTGATCGGCTTCGGCGCCGGCGAACCCGATTTCCCGACTCCCGGCTACATCGTCCAGGCAGCCATCGAGGCCGCGGGCCAGCCGAAGTACCACCGGTACTCCCCCGCCGGCGGGCTGCCCGAGCTGAAGCAGGCCATCGCGGACAAGACCTTCCGGGATTCCGGCTACAAGGCCGAGGCATCCCAGGTGCTCGTCACCAACGGCGGCAAGCAGGCTGTCTACAACACCTTCGCCACGCTGCTGGATCCGGGCGACGAAGTGATCGTCCCTGCGCCGTTCTGGACCACTTACCCGGAGGCGATCCGGCTGGCCGGCGGCGTTCCGGTGGAGGTCTTCGCCGGCCCGGAACAGGGCTATCTGGTCACGGTGGAGCAGCTGGAAGCGGCCGTCACGGACCGCACCAAGATCCTGCTCTTCGTCTCCCCGTCCAACCCCACCGGCGCTGTCTACTCCCCGGAGCAGGTCCGCGAGATCGGCCAGTGGGCGGCCGCCAAGGGCCTCTGGGTGGTCACCGACGAGATCTACGAGCACCTGACGTACGACGGCGTGCCCTTCACCTCGATCGCCACGGCCGTCCCCGAGCTCGGCGACAAGGTGGTCATCCTCAACGGCGTCGCCAAGACCTACGCCATGACCGGCTGGCGGGTGGGCTGGATGATCGGCCCGGCCGACGTCATCAAGGCCGCCACCAACCTGCAGTCGCATGCCACCTCCAACGTTTCCAACATCATGCAGATCGCTGCCCTCGCGGCAGTTTCCGGCCCGCTCACGGCGGTCGATGAGATGAAGGTGGCCTTTGACCGCCGCCGGAAGGCCATCGTGGCCGGGCTCAACGCGATCGAGGGCGTGGACTGCCCCACGCCCAAGGGCGCCTTCTACGTCTACGCCGACGTCCGGGCGCTGCTGGGCAAGGAGTTCCCCACCGCGAACGGCCCGGTCCGGCCCTCGACGTCGGCCGAACTCGCCGCGCTGATCCTCGACGAGGTGGAAGTCGCTGTGGTGCCGGGCGAGGCCTTTGGCCCCTCCGGTTACCTGCGCTTGTCCTACGCACTGGGCGACGAGGACCTCGCCACCGGCGTCGGCCGCCTCCAGGACTTCCTCGGCAAGGCCAAGTAGCGGCCCGAACCTCTGATGCTCCCTCACATAGGGTCCCTAAGCCGCCGGCTTGGGGACCCTACGTGATGGAGCATCTTGGGGTTAGAGGAGGCGGCGCTCCGCGGCCCAGCGGGTCAGCTCGTGCCGGCTGGAGAGCTGGAGCTTGCGCAGTACCGCCGAGACGTGGGTTTCTACTGTCTTGATCGAGATGAACAGCTCCTTGGCCACTTCCTTGTAGCTGTAGCCCCGCGCGATCAGCCGCATCACCTCAAGTTCGCGGGCCGACAGCCGGTCCAGTTCGTCGTCGGCGATGTCCGCCGGGGCGGTGCCGAAGGCGTCGAGGACAAAGCCCGCCAGCCGTGGTGAGAAGACGGCGTCGCCGCCCGCCACGCGGCGCACCGCGTCGCTGATCCCGGCCCCTGAAATGCTCTTGGTGACGTAGCCCCGCGCTCCGGCGCGGATTACGGAGACGACGTCCTCGGCGGCATCCGAAACGCTCAGCGCAAGGAACCTGGTGCTGCCCAGCAGCGCCGCGGAGCCGGCCAGGACCTCGCGTCCGCCGCCGCCCAGTCCGCCGGGAAGATGGACGTCCAGCAGCACGACGTCGGGACGCGCCTCGGCGATGACGGCGACGGCTTCTTCTACGGTGCCCGCCTCGCCGACCACGAGGATGCCGGGATCCAGGTCGGCCTTCAACCCGGAGCGGAAGATGGCGTGGTCATCGACGATCACCACGCGCGTGGCCACGGGAGGGGTCCCGGCCCCGCTGCTGGCCAAGGGCTGGGTGCTCATGGTTGGTCCTCTCCGTTGGTTCTGGTGCCGTTGCCGGCGGCTGTGTTGTTGGTGGTGGCAGCGAGCGGCAGCCTGAGCCGCACCTCGGTACCGTCGGGGCCGCTGGCGATGGCGGCGGTGCCTCCGTGGCGCCGCATCCGGCCGATGATGGATTCCCGGACGCCCAGGCGGTCGGCGGGGATCGCGCCCGGATCGAACCCCGGCCCCCGGTCCTTGACGAAGACCTCGGCGGCGTCATCGGTGACTTCCAGGTACACCGAGACGGCGCCGCCGCCGTGGCGGGCCGCGTTGAGCATGGCCTCGCGGGCTGCCTGGACGAGGGCCTCGAGGCGTTCTGTCATGGCGCAGTCCCCCACGGTCACGACTTCCACGGCGTGCCCCAGGGAGTCCTCGACGTCCGCGGCGGCAGCCTTGAGCCCGGCGGAGAGCTGGCCCGAGTCCGGCCCGGGGTCGCGGTAGAGCCAGCCCCGCAGCTCCCGTTCCTGGGCGCGGGCGAGGCGGACGACGTCGTGCTCGTTGGCGGCGCGACGCTGGATCAGCGCCAGCGTTTGGAGCACGGAGTCGTGCAGGTGGGCGGCGATCTCGGCCCGTTCGGTGGCACGCACCCGGCCGGCGCGCTCGGCCTCCAGATCACGCCAGAACTTCAGGCCCCAGGGCAGCAGCACCAGCGCCACGCCGCCCAGGACGGCCACGGAGGCCAGCAGCGCGAGCCAGGTCTGCTCCCAGGAGCCCGAGCCGGACACCATCAGCAGCACCCCGGCCACCACCAGGGCGAGCCCGGCCGCGAGCCTTGCCCAGCCCCCGGCTTGGTCGGCCTTGGTCTTGTCCACGAGGCCGGCCCGCCGCGTTTCATCCAGCTGCATCCAGGCGATGGCCGCGCCGCCCAGGATCGCGGCAACCGGGATAAGTGTGCCTAGCGGCACGTCCAGGCCAAAGAGCCGGGCGATCAGGATGCCGGCCGCCAGCAGCAGCCCGGCGCCGAGCAGGATTTCCTTGCCGTACGGCATGCCCGGGAACCGCGTCCGCCAGGCCCCTGCCGGGACGCCGGCGCCGGCATCCACGCCGACGCCGCTCCCCCCGCCTACCGCGGGACCGCCTACCGCGGGCGCGCTCACCGCGGGAGCGATCGGCGACGCCGGCTGACGGGCGTTGCGCTTAGAGTTCTCGTCCGCGGTGGGCACCATGATCCAAAGCCAGGCATAGAACGCGACCCCGGCGCCGCCCGCGAGCGCCGCCACCACCATGCCGATCCGGACCATCCGCACCGGCCAGCCCAGATGATGGGCCAGGCCCGCGCAGACGCCGGCGATCACGCGGTCGCTGCTGCGGACCAGCGGCGGGCGGGAAACGGCTGTCGTCATGGGTCAATCCAAACACGGACCGGGGTTTCCCGGAGCCGTTTTCGGACGGAACCGGGGACCGCTCAGGGGCCGTTCAGGGTCTTCCCCAGTAGAGCGCCGGGCCCCCTGGGCGGGAGGATCGAGGTATGAACCCGCACACTCCGCACCCAGATGAGGACCCGAACGCTTCGGGCCGTCCGGATAGCACTCCGGACGCCACTTCCGGCGGCCCCGCCGACACCACTGCGGCGGCCGGCGAACCAGCGCAGGAGGCTCCGCCGCTTTACCCGCCGGGCGGCCCGTACCCGTCCGGCCCCGGGGCCACCCCTCCCCCGTACACCGGCGCCCCGCCGGCCCCGGGCGTGCCGCCGCAGAACTTCTTTGACTGGATCCGCAGCCACGGGATCTACCGCGGCCGTCAGCGCTGGGTCGGCGGCGTCGCCAGCGGCATTGCCCAGCGGCTCGGCGTCGACCCCTTGATCGTGCGCGGCATCCTGATCGTTCTGACCGTGTTCGCCGGCGTCGGCGTCCTGTTCTACGGCCTGGCCTGGGCGCTGCTGCCGGAGCCGGACGGCCGGATCCACGTCCAGGAGGCGGCCGCCGGCCGCTGGAGCTCGGGCATGACCGGCGCCCTGATCACCACCATCATCGGGTTCCCCAGCCTGGGCAGCGGCGTCTGGGGCTGGGACCGCTACGGCTTCGGCGCCTTTGTCTGGACCGTGTTCTGGGTGGGCGGCGCCATCTACGTCATCTACTACCTGACGCAGCGCAACAAGGCCCGGGCCGGCGGACCCCCCGCGTCCCCAAGGCCGGGGACGGGAGGTGCCGGCTGGAGCGCGGCGGGCGCCGGCACCTACGGCACCATGTCCGGCACCGGCACCGGCACCGGCCCGGGCAACCCCGCCACACCCGGCGACAGCGCCCTCGACGGCACCTACGAGAGCACCTACGAGAGCACCTACGGCGGCACCGGACCGAACCCCACCGGCACCAACCAGACCCTCCCGCTGGAAGGACTCCCGGCGCGGAATTGGGAGGACCATTCCGGAGCTGCCCCCGGCTGGGCGGTACCGCCCGCCGCCGGCCTCACCCCGCCCTACGGCGGCGGTTACGGACCCGTGCCGCCGGCCGCGCCGGTGCCGGCCCCCAAGCCCCGCAACCTGGGCCCCGGCGCTTCTGCCGTGGCGGTAACCGCCGGCATCGCGCTCCTGGTCGGCGGCGGCATCAAGGCCCTCGACGCCGCCCACGCGATCAACCTCGGCACCGCGGGCAACGCCGTCGTATGGGCCAGCGCCGCGGCGGTGCTGGGTCTGGGGATCCTGGTCTCCGGGCTCCGGGGCCGGACGGCGGGCATCCTGGGGTTCTTCGCCGTCGTGGCACTGATCATCGGCGGGATCTTCAACCTGGTGCCCAACGCCGACCGGGCCCGCTTCCAGAACATCGACTGGGCCCCGGCGAGCATCGAGCAGGCCCGGGACGGCTTCGACATCACGGGCGGGACCGGCACGGTGGACCTGACCAAGCTCAACCTGAACCCGCCGCTGGGTTCCGACGTCGTGGTCCGGCTGGATGCCACGGCGAGCAATGTCACGGTGGCCATCCCCACCAGCGTCCCGGTCCAGGTCCAAGCGGACATGACGATGGGAAACCTCAGCGACAGCCGCGGCAACCACGGCGGCATGACCACCCAGCAGAACGACTACAACACGGACAAGCCCGGCAGCCGCCTGATCGTCAAGATCTCGGGGACCCTGAGCAACGTCACCGTGAAGGAAGGGAACTGACATGAGCAGCTACGACCCGGCGGACACGCCGGCGGGGCCCTCGACCGACGGCGGTCCGCGGGCCCGCGTGGGAACCGTGGTTTGGGGGCTGATCGTGCTGGCGCTGGCCGCGCTGATCATCATCTCCCGGCTGGGCCTCGTCGCCCTGAACGGAACCTATGTGCTGATCGGCCTGATGATCGGGGCCGGCGCCGCGCTGGTGGTCGGCGGATTACTGTCCGCCCGCAGACGTGACAAAGACACTACGACAGGGAAGTCTTGAACCATGGATAAGTTCTTCAGCATCGTCCGGGGCCTAGGCCTGAAACGCGGCCCGCAGCGCTGGCTGGGCGGCGTGTGCGGCGGGATCGCCGCCAAGCTGAACGTCGACGTCGCGTACGTCCGGATCGGATACCTGCTTTTCGCCCTCATCCCCGGCCCCGCCTTCGTGTTCTACCTGGCAGCCTGGCTGATCCTGCCGGACCAGCGGAACGCGATCATCCTCGAGTCCTTCCTGGAGAGGCGCGCCGGTCGGCCCTGAGCCGGCCCTGAGCCGCGGCGGCAGCCGCCTGCCCCACCACGAACGCGCAGTGCCCCCGCCGACTCCGGCGGGGGCACTGCGCGTGGGTCACCGTTTGTGTGCTGCCCCACATCCGCGATTACACTTCTAGGTGAGCTCAGCGTGGCGCTCTGCCTGTACCCCTTCGAACCAGGATTTGAGCCGAGACATGAAAATTGGAATCCTCACCAGCGGCGGAGACTGCCCCGGACTGAACGCCGTGATCCGCGGTGCCGTCCTGAAAGGCATCGCCGTCCACGGCCACGAATTCGTGGGGTTCCTGGACGGCTGGCGCGGCGTGGTCGAAGGCGACATCATCGACATCCCGCGCGCGCTGGTCCGCGGCATCGCCAAGCAGGGCGGGACCATCCTCGGCACCTCCCGGACCAACCCGTTCGAGAACAACGGCGGCCCCGAGGTCATCAAGGCGAACATGGACCGCCTCGGCATCGACGCCATCATCGCCATCGGCGGCGAAGGCACCCTCGCCGCCGCGAAGCGCCTGACCGACGCCGGGCTGAAGATTGTCGGCGTGCCCAAGACCGTCGACAACGACCTCGACGCCACCGACTACACCTTCGGATTCGACACCGCCGTCGAGATCGCCACCGAGGCCATCGACCGCCTGCGCACCACCGGGGAATCCCACCACCGGACCATGATCGCCGAGGTCATGGGCCGCCACGTCGGCTGGATCGCCCTGCACGCCGGCATGGCCTCCGGCGCCCACGCCATCCTGATCCCGGAGCAGAAGGCCTCCATGGAACAGATCACCGAATGGGTCATCTCGGCCCGCGACCGTGGCCGCGCGCCGCTGGTCGTCGTCGCGGAGGGCTTCGTCCCCGAGGGTCAGGAGTCCCCGCACTCCGAGCGCGGACTGGACACCTTCGGCCGGCCGCGCCTCGGCGGCATCGCCGAACTGCTGGCCCCCGAACTGGAGGCCCGCACCGGCATCGAGACCCGGGCCACGGTGCTGGGGCACATCCAGCGCGGCGGTGTCCCCACGGCTTTCGACCGGGTGCTGGCGACCCGCCTCGGCATGGCGGCGATCGATTCGGTGGTGGAGCAGCGCTGGGGAACCATGGTGTCGCTGAACGGCACCGACATCGTCCATGTCGGCTTCGACGCCGCCTTGGGCAACCTCAAGAGCGTGCCGCAGCACCGCTACGAGGAAGCGGCCGTTCTCTTCGGCTGAGGCGTCCCCGGGCTGGGCTTTCCCGGCTGGGCGTTGCCGCTGGGTAGGGTTGAGGCATGACTCTTGCGCCCGGTTCCGCTGAAATCATCCAGCTCGCGTGGGCCCGCCGGCTGGGGCTCGACGACGGCGCTTTTGCCACCGCCGCGGGTCGCCGCCTCACCCGGGTGGACGACGCGGCCCGTTCCCTGCAGTTCGTCCGCCTGTTCGGCAGCTCCGCCCTGGTGGGGCCGGGATGGGCCATCGACGCCGCGGCCGGGTACTCCGAGGAGGAGCTGGCGCAGCACGTCACGCTGCTGACCATCACGCGCGGGCACGGCGGCCACGGCCTGGGCGCCGCCGCACTCTTCTTCGCCGACGACCTGCCGCTGCAGCAGCCGGCCGAGGAGCTGACCGTCTCGCAAGGGAACCCGGAAGCGATCGAACTCGAAGCACTGTGCCCGCCGGACGACGTCAACGAGGTCGGCCTCGCGGACCTCGAACACCGCTTCACGATCATGCACGTCGAAGACGGCCGGCGGACGCCCGTGGCCTGCGGCGCCTACACCGAATGGGAAGGCATCTTGGCACAGCTTGGCGTGCTGGTGGCCCCCGAGTGGCGGCGCCGCGGCGTCGGCACCCTGGCCGCCTCGATTGCGGCCCATGAGGCGCTGGCCTCGGGGTTGACGCTGCAGTGGCGCTCCGATGTCAGCAACAAGGGCTCGCTGGCCCTGGCCCGGAGCCTGGGCTTCACCGCCGGCGGCATCCAGACCAGCGTGCTGCTGGGCTAGTCGGGCCGGGTCCGGTTGCGCCCGGCCGCGTTGCCCTAGCCCCGCTGGGCGTCGGCGTCCTCCGTGACGGTGGCCCCGCCGGTTACTGCCGCCGGAACCGTGCCGGGGGTTCCCCAACCCTCGTGCGGCTGCGGCTTGGCGAAGAACAGCGCCACGGCAGCGCCGAGCAGGATCACCGCCGCGGGCAACAGGATGGACTGGCCCATCGCCGTCGAGAATCCCTCGTGCAGCGCCTCGGGCAGCCTGCCGCCGAACGCCATCGGGTTCGACTCCCCCGACGCACCCGGGGCTGCCGGGAGTTCCGCGGCAAGGCGGGCCTGGATCAGCACGGCGATGGCAGCGCTGCCCAGGACCGCGCCGATCTGGCGGGTGGTGTTGTAGACGCCGGAGCCGGCCCCGGCCTGGCGCGGCGGCAGGTTCCGGGTGGCGGTGGAGCTCAGCGGCGCCCAGATGCCGGCGTTCGCGAATCCCAGCACGGCGCTGGGCAGCAGGAAGAGCCAGATGGGGGTGTCCGGGTGCATCAGCGAGGCGTTCCAAAACAGCGCCACTGACATCAGGACCAGGCCGCCGGCCGTGATGAACTTCGGGTTGACCCGGTCGATGATCTTGCCCACGACCGGTGCCAGGCCGCCGGAGATCACGGCCATCGGAACCATCATGAGCGCGGACTGCGTCGGGGTGAGGCCCCGGACCACCTGGTAGTAGAAAATCAGCGGCAGGCTGAAGGCGGTCACGGTGAAGCCAACCGTGGTGATGCCCACGTTGGCCAGCGAGAAGTTGCGGTCCTTGAACAGGCCGAGGGGCAGCAGCGGTTCGCCCTTGTTGAACCGCTGCCAGGCCACGAAGGCGACGAGGACAACGACGCCGCCTATGATCAGGCCCCAGACGGTGATGGGGCCGGTGATGGTGCCCCAGTTGTAGGTTTCGCCTTCCTGGATCCCGAACACCAGCAGGAACAGTCCGACGGCGCTGAGCAGCACGCCGGGGATGTCGAACTTGTGCGGGTGCGTGCTCAGGGCCGGAACGAAGCGCAGGGCCAGGATAAAGCCGGTGATGCCGACCGGAATGTTGATGAAGAAGATCCACTCCCAGCCCAGGCCGTCCACCAGGACTCCGCCCAGGATCGGCCCCACCAGGGTGGCAACCCCGGCCGTGGCACCCCAGATGCCCATGGCGGCGCCGCGGCGGTCCGGCGGGAAGATCCGCGTGATGACGGCCATGGTCTGCGGTGTCATCATCGCGGCCCCGAGGCCCTGCAGCACCCGGGCCTCGATCAGGGTGTGCACGTCGCCGGAGAGCCCGCACCACAGCGAGGCAAGGGTGAAGACCACCAGTCCGGACAGGTACAGCTTCTTCGGACCGAAGCGGTCGCCCAGCCTGCCCGTGATCAGCAGCGGGACGGCATAGGCCAGCAGGTAGGCACTGGTTACCCAGATCACCGAGTTGATGTCAGCGTTCAAGCCCTCCATGATCCGGGGGTTGGCCACCGAGACGATGGTGGTGTCGATCAGGATCATGAAGAATCCGATCACCAAAGACCAGAGGGCGGCCCACGGCCTCGCTACGTTTTCCATTAGGTTCCTTAGGGTGCGTGGGTGGCCGGTTCAGGCGAGGAGCGCCAGAATATCGTTCCGGGCAAACATTTGGGCGGCTGCCCGGGCGGAGGGACTTCCGGCGTCGGGGTCGGCGCCCGCGTCCACGAGGACCTGGACCACGTCCGGGTAGCCCTTGAACACGGCCCCGGCCAGCGGTGTCTGGCCGCGGTCGTTGGCTGTGTTGGCGTCGCCGCCGTGCGCCAGGATGAGCCGGACGGTGTCCGCGTGGCCATGGTAGGCGGCAAGCATCAGCAGGGTATCGCCGGCCGCGGTGGTCAGCGTGGCGGGCGCCCCGGCGGCGAGGTAGCTGCCGAGCAGGGCGGAGTTGCCGTCGCGGGCGGCGTCGAACAGCGCGTGGGCGAGGGCGAGGGTCTCCTCGTCGGGGGCGGCCGGCTCGGAAGCGGCCGCTTCCGGCCCGCCGCTCACCGGGTCCCCCGGAGGAAGCCGGTCTGGCGTCCCACGACCTGACCGGCGTCGGGCGCCACAATGAGTTCCTGGGCGGCGGTGTACGCTTCGTCGCCGTCCATCACGGTGAGCACCTCGTCCGGGGCGACGGAGCGCTTGATGACGGCCAGGGCCACCGGACCCATTTCGTAGTGCTGCGCCACGGAAGTCAGCGTGCCGACCTTCCGCTCGCCGGCCCGGACTTCGCTGCCGACGGCGGGCAGCGTGTGCTGGGACCCGTCCAACTGGAGGAACACCAGCCGCCGCGGGGGATGACCTAGGTTGTGCACCCTGGCGACTGTTTCCTGTCCCTTGTAGCAGCCTTTCGCCAAGTGCACTGCCGTGCGCAGCAGGTCCAGTTCGTGCGGGATGGTCTTGTCGTCGGTCTCCGACCCCCAGCGGGGGCGCCACGCGGCGATGCGCAGCGCCTCGGCCGCCAGGACACCGGCCAGCGGGCGTTCCGCCACGGTGGCCTCAAGCTCTGCAGCCGGCACGAGGTATTCGAACCACGGCCGTTCCAGGCCAGGGTGGGTGTCCTCGCCCACCACGGCGTAGGAGTACCCGCCGGCGCCGACGTGCGGCCAGGGATCTTCCCAAACACGGAGACCGGACCACTCCGGAACCGGCCGGGTGGCGCCCAGCACAGCCCAGTCCGCCGAGACGTCGGCGACCTCGACCCGGAGCATGAACTTCATCCTGGTCAGCCATTCGGCCAGCGGCGCGGCCTCGGCCGCCTCCACGATCAGCCAGGTGGTCTCGCCGTCGTCCAGCACCCGCGCGTCGAACTCGATCCGGCCCTGCACGCTGAGCAGCAGCAGTTCGGTGGACTGGCCGGGGGCCAGGGCCGTGAGCTGCTGCGAGGACAGGGTGTTGAGCCAGCTCAACCGGTCCGGCCCGCTCACCGTGACCACGCCGCGCTGGGACAGATCGACGACGGCGGTGCCGGCAGCCAGGGCGCGCTGCTCGCGCAGCGGTTCGCCGTAATGGGCGGCGACGCCGGCGTCGGCACCGGCCGCTTCGACGGCGCCCGGGCGCGACAGCAGGGGGCTCTTGGTAGTCATATGAAGTAGAAGTCCTCAGCGCTCAGCGGTATTCCGGATTTTCGAAGTCGAATCGGGTGCCGGCTTTCCAGCCTTCGGGCAGGTTGCCGTACGCGGGGATGCCGCCGGCATCCTTGAGCATCCGGGCCAGGTGCAACAGGTTCCACGTCATGAAGGTGGTGTTGCGGTTGGTGAAGTCACTTTCCGGGCCGCCGGAGCCTTCGTCAAGGTAGCTCGGCCCCGGTCCCACCGCACCGATCCAGCCCGCATCAGCCTGCGGCGGGATGGTGAAGCCGATGTGCTGGAGGCTGTAGAGCACGTTCATGGCGCAGTGCTTGATGCCGTCCTCGTTGCCGGTGATGAGGCAGCCGCCCACCTTCGGATAGAACGCCCACTGGCCCTTGGAATTCAGCTCGCCGGAGTGCGCGTAGAGACGCTCGATCAGTTTTTTGGTCTGGGACGAGTTGTCCCCCAGCCAGATCGGGCCCGCCACCACCACAATGTCCGATTCCTGCACCGCCGGGTACAGCGCGGGCCACTCGTCGCTCGCCCAGCCGTGCTCGCGCATGTCCGGGTAGACGCCGCTGGCAATGTCGTGGTCCACCGTCCGGATGACGCTGGTGGCGACGCCCTGCTTCTCCATGATCCTGCGGCTGATCTCGATCAGGCCCTGCGTGTTGGACGTCTCCGGGGATTTCTTCAGGGTGCCGTTGAAGAAGACTGCCTTGAGGTCGCCGTACGTGCCGGGTCTCGCCGCGTCAGTGCCGGTTTCATTTGCGGTGCCACTTGCTGTGTCGTTCACTGTGGTGCTCCCTGCGTTCGCTGCGGACAACGGAAATCCAGTGAGACCCCGGCTTCGGCCGGACGTGCGGTTCAGCCGACCTTGCTGAGGATGGCGGAGGCGTGCGCTTCCAGGCCGCCGCCCGGCGTCGAGCCCTTGCCGGCGGCGACGTCCCAGCGCCAGAGCAGCTTGCCGTCGACCAGGCCGAAAATCCGTGTTGCCGCGGTGTACTCCTTGGAGTGGCTGCCGCGCATCACCATGTCGGTGCTGAGCTGGATCTGCGGTCCCTTGATCTGGCCGTAGTAGAGCTCGGAGATCCCGCCCGGATGCGAGATGGAAACGGAAATGTCGAAACCGCCCTCGCTGTTGCGCAGTTCCTCGACCTCGTCGGCGCTCTTGAGCACCGGGACGATGTCGGCCGGAATGAGCCCGGGGCCGCCGTCCTCCTCGCGCTGCTTGCGCTCAAGGGCCCAGAAACCGGTCTCCACGGTCAGCGGCCGGAGTTTGGTTCCCTCGTCGTCCGTCAGCCACGATTCGGCCCGGTACTGCAGGTACGGCAGGCCGTTGTGGGTGAAGGAGACGTGCTGGAGGAAGTGCTCCGAGTCCTCTTCCCCGGCGCCGAGCCGGCCGCGGCCCTCCCACTCACCAATGAGCCAGGACAGCGGAACAAGTTCGGGGGTCAGATCTGTAGGAATTTCAATCGGCACAGCAGCTACCTCTGGAAACTACGGGTTCTGGACGCTTAGCGGCTTTTTACTTCTGGCCCTTGAAGAGCCGGTACACCACGAAGCCGGCAAACCAGGCCATGGAAAGGCCGGCGACGGCAAGCAGGACAAGGAAGAAGATCTCAAATGCAAGTACGGACATGATGCCATCCTAACGCGTTAGTGGAGGAGTAGTTTGTCTATGAAGTAAGCCAGCGAACCGACCGCGGAGACGGGCGCCAGGCCCATGCTCAGCACGGCCGGCAGGTTCAATGTAGCGCCCCGGATGATCACCAGCCGGCGGAAGCTGACCAGGACGGCCCCGACCACGATCCCGACGAGGGCGGCCGGCAGCACGGCGATGTCGGAGAGCACGAGGCCGGCCAGCGGGCCGGCAAGCCCTGCCCCGACGATGCCGAGCGGAGCGACGATCCGGTCCGGCCAGCGGATCAGGCCCGCCATCAGGGCGATCGCCGCGCTGATGGCGGCAACGAGCAGCATTTCCCTGACCCCGTTGAAACGCGAGCAGGCGATCCAGCCGGCGCCGAGGCAGGACAGCAGCACGCCGGCGCTGGACCCCAGGGTGGACTCCAGCCGCTGGGCCTGGCCCGTGCCGCGGATCAGCTGCATGACGAAGATGGCCATCACCCCGGCCGCCACGAATGCTGGCGTCCAGTTCAGGAACCCCGGCGCGGGCAGGTAGGTGGCGGCCACAGCGGAGCCGATTCCGGGGAGGCCGATCAGGGCGGCGAGGGTCTTCTTGGCCGGGATGCCGAGGAAGTGCGGCCAGCCAATGCCGACGCAGGCCGCGGTGAGCACTGCGACGGCCAGCAGGACCTCAGGCGCGGAGTAAGCCCCGGCAATGATCGCGGCGAGTCCGGCCAGGCCGATGACGCCGACACTCCAGGACTTCACAGTTCCCCCTCCAACGTCTGTCTCAAAGCCCTCCCCAGCAGGGCACCCGGAACGCGGTCCCCCACGATCAACTTAGCCACGATCAACCGGTACCTTCGCTCACTGCGGACCCGTTGGGCCTGCTCGACTCGCCGGGCTGGAGGCCCTGACGGATCAATCCTGCCCTATGTGAACGTTTTGTGTCGCAAAAGGGCCAAGCTGGAGCGGCGGAACAGTGCCTGTCGGGGGCCGTTTGGGTATACTCAAAGCTCAGCTACGCTTCCTCCGGCAGCCGCAGGCAGGTCACCGTCCGGAAGCTCAGTACCGGCCGGTGAGAGCCCGGCTCAGACGCCCAATGATGCGCGGACACCCCTTGGAGGAACCATGTCGCACATCCTGCTACTGACGAACAGCACCGGGTCATCGGTGGATGTCCTGCCTGCGCTGGAACTGCTTAATCACCGCGTCCACATTCTTCCCGCTGAGCCCACGGCCCTGCTCGAGACCGACCCGTGCGACATCGTGCTCCTCGACGCCCGCAAGGACCTGGTCGGCGCCCGCTCCCTCACCCAGTTGCTCAAGGCGACCGGGCTGAGCGCACCACTCATGCTGATCCTGACCGAAGGCGGCATGGCAGCGGTCTCCTCGGCCTGGGCCGTGGACGACATCCTGCTGGAGTCGGCCGGGCCCGCGGAAGTCGAAGCCCGCATCCGCCTCGGCGTCGCGCGTGCCCTGCCGGACCAGGACGACACCCCCACGGAGATCCGGGCGGCCGGCGTCGTCATCGATGAAGCCAGCTACACGGCCCGGGTCAACGGGGCGGCGCTCAACCTGACGTTCAAGGAATTTGAACTGCTCAAGTACCTCGCCCAGCACCCCGGCCGCGTCTTCACCCGGCAGCAGCTCCTGACCGAGGTCTGGGGCTACGACTACTACGGCGGCACCCGCACCGTGGACGTCCACGTCCGGAGGCTGCGGGCAAAGCTTGGCGCCGACCACGAGAACCTGATCAGCACCGTCCGCAATGTCGGATACCGCCTGACGCTGGTCCGGCAGCCGGATGAGGAACTCACCGAGGCCTGAGCGGTTCCGCCCACCGCGCTGGCCCGTTTCGAACACAGAAAAGCCCCGGACTCAACAGTCCGGGGCTTCCTTACGCCGCTTGGCGCTGCAGTGGAGGACATACGGGTCGAACGTATCGAGGCCACCCCAGTGGTGGATCCCCCTCGCATCCATTCAACGTTTCGAACCGTTGAGCCGGATGAGATAACGACTATACGTGCCCCGAACGGATGCATCAAATCGACGCGGCCCCCACCCGCCGGCGGGCAGCGGACGTATAGCCTTGCACCATGAGTCCTGCGCATCCGGAAAACTGGCCCGTACTCACCCTGCAGGGAGCTGTGGACGAACGGCTGCTGCGGGACGTCAAGACGCTCGTGGCGGCCGCCGAGGAGTCCGACGGCAACCCGCCGCTGTCCGAGCAGACCCTCGTGACGCTCCGCGCCGCGGGCGCGGGCCCGCATTCCGTGCTGGCCTTGGCCCTCTACTCCCCCGACTATTCCCGCGAGGACTCCGGCGTGGATGCCGCTGCCCCCGGCCACGCCGGATCACCACACCCGGGCCGGGGCAACGACTTGGCGGGCTTCGCCGTCGTCGTCGAGGAGGCGGACGGCACCGGGGTGCTGGAGGTGGCCGTCCATCCGAGCTACCGCAACCAGGGCGTCGCAGACCGGCTGGTCGGGGAACTCCGGAAGGTGCGCGGCTTCGCGGGCCTGAAGGCGTGGTCACACGGCAACCATGAGGCCGCCGCTGACCTGGCCGCCCGCTACGGCTACGCCCCGGTGCGCGAGCTGTGGAAGATGCGGCTCGCCACCGCGGCCTCGGAACTGCCCGACGTCGCCCTGCCCGACGGCGTGTCGCTGCGCAGTTTCGTGCCCGGCCGGGATGAGGAGGCCTGGCTGGCGGTCAACCGGGCCGCCTTCGCCCACCACCCGGAACAGGGAAACATGAGCCGCGCGGACCTGGACGCCCGTATGGCCGAGCCGTGGTTCGACCCGGCCGGTTTCCTGCTCGCGGTCGACGCCGACGGCCGGATCCTCGGCTTCCACTGGACCAAGGTGCACCCCCGTCACGGCGAGCACCCGGCAATCGGCGAGGTCTACGTGGTCGGCGTCGCCCCCGAGGCGCAGGGCACCGGCCTGGGCAAGGCCCTGACCGTGGCCGGCATCAAGCACCTGCAGCAGCATGGCCTGCACGCCGTGATGCTCTACGTCGACGCCGACAACATTCCCGCCGTCGCACTGTACCGGCGTCTGGGCTTTTCACGCTGGGATGTGGACGTCATGTATGCCCCGCTGGAAGGGCAGTAGCCGGGCCGGCGGCCGGGCACCCGGCCGGGGTCGAAACCTGGGCTCATCCGGATCTGATTCCTTGTAAGGTTGAAGCTAAATCGCGCCAGCATTAGGAGAGACCATGCAACGGGAATCTGCCCGGACAGCCACGTCTGAAGCCGCTACGCCGGACAAGGCTGCGCGTCCCGTGCGGGCGCGGTTCGGTTCCTCCGAAGTGCCCGCCTCCCGCGCCACCCAGGACCGGATCGACATCCCCGAGTTCGCCCCCAACCTGGAACCGGAAGGCGACATCAGCCCGGACCGCTTCCTGGACCGGGAGCTGAGCTGGCTCGCGTTTAACTCACGCGTCCTGGAACTCGCCGAAGACCCCAACCTTTACCTGCTGGAACGCGTCAGTTTCCTCTCCATCTTTGCCTCCAACCTGGACGAGTTCTTCATGGTCCGCGTCGCCGGCCTCAAGCGCCGCATCGCCACCGGCCTGGCGGTGCCCTCCCCCGCCGGACTGAGCCCCATGCAGGTCCTGGAACAGATCGGCGACGCCGCCCACCGGCTCCAGCAGCGCCACGCCAGGGTCTACGCGGAACAGATCCGCCCCGCGCTGGCCTACGAGCACATCCACCTGATGCACTGGGAAGAACTCGACGACCAGGCCAAGGACCAGCTCAGCGCCATGTTCGCGGAAAAGGTCTTCCCAATCCTGACGCCGCTGGCCGTGGATCCGGCCCACCCGTTCCCGTACATCTCCGGGCTCTCGCTGAACCTCGCCGTCGTGGTCCGCAACCCGGTCAGCGACAAGGAGCTCTTCGCCCGCGTCAAGGTCCCGGACCAGCTGCCGCGGCTGATCTCCATTGACGGCCCGCGCGCCGGCTCCGTGCCCGGGCGGGTGGCCCGATTCATCGCGCTTGAGGAAGTCATTGCCGTCCACCTGGACCAGCTCTTCGCCGGAATGGAGGTGCTGGAACACCACACCTTCCGCGTTACCCGCAACGAGGACGTCGAGGTCGAAGAGGACGATGCCGAGAACCTGCTGCAGGCCCTGGAGAAGGAACTGCTGCGCCGCCGCTTCGGCCCGCCGGTCCGGCTCGAGGTCACCAACGACATCAACCCCAACATCCGGGCGCTGCTGATCCGCGAGCTCGGCGTGGAGGAATCCGAGGTCTACTCCGTCCCGGCCCCGCTGGACCTGCGCGGGCTCTCCGTGATCGCGGGGATCGACCGCGCGGACCTGCACTACCCCAAGCATGTGCCGCACACGTCCCGGTACCTCAACGAGTCGGAGACCTCCAAGGCAGCGAACGTCTTCGCGGCCATGCGGCGCCGGGACATCCTCCTGCACCACCCCTACGATTCCTTCTCCACCTCCGTGCAGGCCTTCCTCGAGCAGGCCGCCGCGGACCCCAAGGTGCAGGCCATCAAACAGACCCTGTACCGCACCTCCGGCGACTCGCCCATCGTCGACGCCCTGATCGATGCCGCGGAGGCCGGCAAGCAGGTGCTCGCCCTTGTGGAGATCAAGGCCCGCTTCGATGAGCAGGCCAACATCTCCTGGGCCCGGAAGCTGGAGCAGGCAGGGGTGCACGTGGTCTACGGCATCGTGGGCCTCAAGACCCACTGCAAGCTCTCGCTCGTGGTCCGCCAGGAAGTCGACGGGCTGCGCCGCTACTGCCACATCGGCACCGGGAACTACCACCCGCGC
The DNA here is from genome assembly GCF_052113385.1 of Arthrobacter sp. YAF16. Lineage (NCBI taxonomy): Bacteria > Bacillati > Actinomycetota > Actinomycetes > Micrococcales > Micrococcaceae > Arthrobacter > Arthrobacter sp. YAF16. Next base: position 540,903 of record NZ_JBFRDC010000001.1, on the reverse strand, counting down.
ACCGCGCGCTATTACGAGGATCTCGGCCTGCTGACGGCCAACGAGCAGGTGGGCGAAGATCTGTCGAAGCTGTTCAACCAGCTTTCCGGCTATGCACCCAAGTCCACCTTCAAGCGGCTGCTGGTTGCTCCAAGGTCGGTGCGCTCCGGGCTGATTGACCGGATTGAAACGGAAATCCGGAACGCCCGGGCGGGAATCGCCGCCCGCGTCCAGATCAAGGTGAACTCGATGGTGGACGAAGCCATCATCGATTCCCTCTACCGTGCCTCGCAGGCCGGGGTGCAGGTGGACGTCATTGTCCGCGGCATCTGCTCCCTGCGTCCCGGCGTCCCCGGACTCAGCGAGAACATCACTGTGCGCTCCGTCCTGGGCCGATTCCTGGAACACTCCCGCGTCTTCGCCTTCGCCAACGCCGGAGACCCGGTGGTCTACATCGGCTCGGCGGACATGATGCACCGCAACCTGGACCGACGGGTGGAGGCCCTGGTGCAGCTCAGCAGCGGGGACGACACCTCGTATGTCCTGGACATGCTCCGCCGCTACATGGATCCGGGTACCGCCAGCTGGCATCTGGACAACAGCGGCGAATGGGTCCGCCACCACCTCGCGGAGGACGGCACCGCCCTGCAGGACGTCCAGTCATGGCTGCTCGCATCGCGTTCGCGGCAGCGCTCGGCGAGCCTGCGCTAGGGCCTCCGGTTGTGAGCAGCGATTCACTGGTCGCGGACCAGACCGACCATCCCGGCGAGGCCATAGCCGTCGTCGCGGCCGGCGCCCTGCCGTGGCGCGTCAACAAAGACAAGCTTGAGGTCCTGCTGATCCACCGCCCCCGCTACGACGACTGGTCCTGGCCCAAGGGCAAGCTTGATCCGGGCGAGACCGTTCCCGAGTGCGCCGCCCGCGAGGTGGAAGAGGAAATCGGCCTCAAGGCTCCCCTGGGCATCCCGCTCCCGCCCATCCATTACCACGTGGCAGCAGGCCTGAAGGTGGTGCACTATTGGGCGGTCGACGTCGACGGTGCCCCGCTCCGCCCGGATGGCAAAGAGGTGGACAGCGTCATGTGGTGTTCGCCGGAGAAGGCCGCCGGCCTGCTCAGCAACCCCAGCGACCGGGCCCCGCTGGAGCACCTCGCGGCGGCACACTCCCGCGGCGAACTGGACACCTGGCCGCTGCTGGTGTTGCGTCATGCCAAAGCCAAGCCGCGCTCGTCCTGGTCAAAGGCCGAGGGCGACCGTCCGCTGGCTGCCACCGGAACACGCCAGGCCCAGGCCGTGGGCCGGCTGCTCCAGGCGTGGAGCCCGTCGCGGGTGGTGACGAGTCCCTGGCTACGCTGCGTAGCCACAGTCGCGCCCTATGCCAAGGCCGTCGACGCCAAGGTGAAGCTGCATGAATCACTGACCGAGCACCTGCACGGCCGGAGCCCGCACAAGACCGCCAACGTCGTCGAATCCCTGTTCGACAAGGGGCGCCCGGTGGCACTGTGCACGCACCGCCCCGCACTGCCCACGGTCTTTGCGCAACTGGGCAAGCACATGAACTCCCGGCTGCGGGCCCTGCTGCCCTCAAACGATCCATTCCTCTCGCCCGGGGAAATCATCGTCTGCCATGTCTCGCACAGCAAGGGCAAGGTCGTGGCCGTGGAGCAGTTCCGGCCCTTCGACGACTAGGGTCCTTGACCCCGGCGTCCCCCGGCCCTAGTTTGTATCAAGTACTTGGTACATAACTGCGGGATCTTTGGGGGATTTCATGCCGGGCGAGTTCTACTTTCCATCGATGCTGCTGTTCGGCCCGATCATCGCCGCCGTGCTGGTCTACGCCGTGCTGCGCTGGGTAATCTGGGCGCCGGATACAGGCACCTCCCCGGCATCGGTGTCGGAACACGCATTGTGGGTGGGGGTCATCGGCTGGCTGGCGAGCTCGCTGCAGGGCGCCATGAATCTGGGCATCATTCCGGCCGACCCTTCCGCCGGCGGCGCCATGACGACCCCCGCGACGATCCTGCCTGCCCTTACCTGGCCGATCCTGGGCTGCCTGGGCGTACACGCGCTCGGCCAGGTCAGCTATCCGGGGCCGCGGCGAATGCGGCGGCAGACCGTCCTGTCGGTCCGGCGGATCCGCGACTTCCTGCCGCACCGGCTGGCCGCGGTCACGGCGGCCGTCTTTGCCGCCGCCGGCGCGCTCATCGCGTGGACCGCCACGCTGCCGGGGTTCGCACCCGTGCCGCCCACAACCGTGGCGGACGGCCCGTACACCCGGCAGACGCTGGGCGTTGACGGCCGTATTCCCGGGGTTGAGCTAGCCGCCTGGCTGGGCGGAGCCCTGGCCGTCCTGGCCGCCGGGACGATGCTGGTGCTGTGGCTGATTGCCAGCCGCCGCCAACTGGAGGCCCTCGACGCCGGCGACAATGCGGTGCTGCGCACCATCGCCATGAACCGCCTGCTGCGGACCGCTTCCATAGTGGCTGCGGGGCTGGGCGTGATCGCAGGCAACTTCGCAGCGCGGCCGGACCCGTCAACCGGCGTCTCGTCCTGGACGAATGCGGCCGGCCTGGCGGGCATGGGTGTCCTCTTGATGATGTGGTTTTGGGGGCCGCCGCGGCTCGCGGCCGCCGGGCTGGGCGCGCGCAACCGGCCGCCTGCAGGACTGCAGGCCGGCGGCCAGCACCCCGCGGCCCGGCTGGTCTCGTCGCTGGGTCCGCTGCTGGGACTCGCGGCGGCGGTGCCCCTGCTGGCGGGGGTCTTCATCGTCCCCGGATTGACCGCCGCCGCGGCGGGCTTCGGAATGGCGGGCTTCGCTACCCTGATGGCGGCCGCGGTGCTGGCGGTCATTGCGGCCGGCGAACTGCTCCTGCAGCGCAACTACGGCGACCCGGGAGCGCCGCGCAACTGGCCGCGGCAGCCGGTTAGCCCGGCAATGCTGACCACCGCCGTCCTGGCCCTGCTGTCGTTCCTGCTGGCCCTGGCAGTCACGGCGGTCGGTCAGGAACGGCTCTATGGCGAGCCGGACTGGGTTCCGCCGGCCCTCCTCGCGGCCGGCGGCGCGCTTGCCTCGGTGCCGGCTTTCCTCGCCGCCAGGCACCGGCAGGGGGTCCCCGGTCTTGCCGCCGGCATGGACGCCGCGCTGCGCGCCGTCGCGATCCACCGGACCGTGCGGACCCTCGCGGCCCTGTTCACCGCCCAGGCCGCCGTGTTGCTGCTGACCCAGGGGCCCGCGTGGGCTGCCTTGTTTGCAGCCGAATCCTTCGGGGGACCATTCAATCCCGACGCCAACACGTGGTGGCCGGCGACCCTGGCCGGAGCGGTCCTCGGCACCCTTGCCACCATCATCGCCGTTATCCCCGTCGCCGGCCCCGCGCGCAGCCCGGCCGGACCCGTGCCGCGGCGGGACAAGGAGCCCGCCGCGTGACCGCGGGAATCTCCATCGACCTCCGCTCGGCCACACCGCCGTACGAGCAGATTCGGGCGCAGATCGCCTCGCTGATCGTCATCGGGGCGCTGCCGCCGGGAACCCGGTTGCCGACCGTCCGGCGCCTCGCCGCAGACCTCGGCATTGCGGCCGGAACCGTCGCACGTGCCTACAAGGAGCTCGAACAAGCCGGGCTGATCCAGACCGGGCGCCGCAACGGAACCGTCGTCGCCGGCCCGGTCGGCGGGGACGGCCCGGGTGGCGCCCTCGGTGATGCTGTCCCGGCGCGGCCGGCGGCCGGACCGAACGCCGCGGTGATCGCCGCCGTCGACCGCTGCATTGCCGCAGGCCGCGCGGCCGGCCTCGACGACGGCGCGTTGCTCGCCGTGATGCGCGCCCGGCTCGGCCAAAGCCATGAATACGGCGAGCAAGACTCTTCTCAGTAGACTGGGAGCGTGAGCATCCCAACGCCCTACGAAGACCTGCTGCGCGATGTCTTCGAGCACGGCACCCACAAATCGGACCGCACCGGGACGGGCACCCGCAGCGTGTTCGGCCGGCAACTCCGCTTCGACCTGGGCAAGAGCTTCCCGCTCATCACCACCAAGCGCGTGCACTTCAAGTCCGTCGCCGTGGAACTCTTGTGGTTCCTGCGCGGGGACAGCAACGTGAAGTGGATGCAGGACCAGGGCGTCACCATCTGGAACGAATGGGCCGACGCCGACGGCGAACTCGGCCCGGTCTACGGCGTCCAGTGGCGCTCCTGGCCCACGCCCGACGGCGGGCACATCGACCAGATCGCGGAACTGGTGGAGAACCTCAAAAGCAACCCCGATTCACGCCGCCACATCGTCTCGGCCTGGAACGTGGCAGAGCTCAAGAACATGGCCCTGCCCCCCTGCCACGCCTTCTTCCAGTTCTACGTCGCCGACGGCAAACTCTCCTGCCAGCTGTACCAGCGCTCCGCGGACACTTTCCTGGGTGTGCCCTTCAACATCGCCTCCTACGCCCTGCTGACCTGCATGCTGGCCCAGCAGACCGGGCTGGAACCGGGTGAGTTCGTCTGGACCGGCGGCGATGTCCACATCTACGAGAACCACCTGGACCAGGTCCTCACGCAGCTGGGCCGGGAGCCCTACGAATATCCGCAGCTGAGGATCACCCGCAAGCCGGAGTCCATCTTCGACTACACCCTCGAGGACTTCGAGGTCGTCGGATACCAGCACCATCCAACGATTAAGGCCCCGATAGCCGTATGAGCAACGAGACCAGCAACCCCACGGATCCCGTCGATTTCACCGAGCAGCTCCGCGGCACCGTCACCGGCCTCGGCCTGGTGTGGGCGCAGACCAGCACGGGAGTGATCGGCCAGGCCGGGACCATGCCGTGGCACCTTCCAGAGGATATGAAGCACTTCAGCCGGCTCACGGCCGGGCACCCCGTCATCATGGGGCGCAAGACCTGGGATTCCTTCCCGGACAAGTACCGGCCGCTGCCCGGCCGGACGAACATTGTCATCACCCGGCAGGAAGGCTGGGGCGGGACGCCGGAGGCCGACGGCGCCTTGGCGGTCAAATCCCTCGACGACGCCTTGCTGGAGTCGCAGTTCGCGTCCGGCCCCGAGATGGTCTGGATCATCGGCGGCGGCGAGATCTTCACGCAGTCCCTCGACCTCGCCGACGTCGCCGTCGTGACGACCATCGACACCGCGACGGAGGGCGACACCTTCGCCCCGGAACTCGGCTACGACTGGACCGCGGAGGCCAGCCTCCCGCCCGACGGCTGGCTGACTGCGGCGAACGGCACGCGGTACCGCATCACCCTGTGGCGGCGGACGGAGGCCAAATAGTGCTGCGTAAACCGGAAATCCTCTTTGTCCTCGGCTACATGCTGCTGCCCCTGCTGGCGCTGCTGTCCGCGATCGTGGGACTGACCATGATCCTCGGCGGCAACAAGATCGCGGGCGCGATCGTGCTCGTCGTCGTCACGCAGCTGTTCGCTTTCGGCGCCATGTTCGCCCTGCGCCGGCGCAAGAGCGCACTGCTGGCGGAGCCCGACGGCGAGTAGCGGCACCGGCCGCGGCTCCCGCCGGTGCCGGCGGATGGGGAGACCACCCCATCGCGCGATCCCGGCGGCACGGCTAGATTGGGGCCGGTCAGATTCTTTGGTCTGGCTGTAATGAGCTGGAATGCACTTGGTCTTGGCAGTGGCCCGTTAGGCTGTTGCCCGTAAGGGGGGATGCCATCATGGCAGGTAACGTGTGGGGCGCCGATGTCGCCCAGCTTCGGTCGCTCGCGCAGCACTTCGGCAAGACGTCGGAAACGCTACTGCAGCAGTCCTCGGTCCTCACGTCCACGATCAACAACAACACCTCGTGGAAGGGCGCCGACGGCGCGCGCTTCAAGTCCGACTGGAACGACACCCACCGTGCCTTGATCCAGCAGACCGCCCGGGCGCTGAAGCAGCAGTCCAAGGTACTCCTGACCCAGGCCGACGAGCAGGAGAAGGCCAGCAACGCCGCCCCGGGCTCCGGCGGCGGCCCGCTGGGCCCCCTCGGCCACGGCGCCGGCCCCGGGGCCTGGGCCGTGGCCGGCGGCATCCTCGCCGGCGGAGCCGCCCGCCTCAAAATGTTCATGGGGATCCAGAAGAACTTCAAGACCCCGCTCACCCTGGCCAAGCACCTCGGACAGTACGGCTGGGTCTTGAAGAACGAGCGGGATGCACTGTCCAAGGCGTTCTTCACCACCGGCCGCCACCGGTTGGGGGGACCCGGATTCACCGCAAGCAACCTCTTGCGCAGCGACCCGCTCAAAGAGCTGCTCACGGCATCGACGAAGTCCAGCAGGGCCCTCGGCCTGATCGACAAGGCCTCGGACATCGCGTCGCTCAAGGACCTCAACAAGCACATACCCGGGCTGTCACGTCTGGCGCCGCTGCTCGAAGAGCGGCAGCTCTTCGGGGCCAACAAGAGCTGGGACTGGCTCGGGAAGTCCGGACTGTCCCGCACTCTCGGCTGGGCCGGAGTCGGATTCAACGCCGTGGACACAGTAAAGAGCTTCGCGGACGGCGACCTCAAGGGTGGCGCCGCCAGCCTTGGCAAAACGATGCTCGGCGTCGGATGCTTCATGCCGCCGCCTGCCGGGACCATCTGCCAGGTGGCGAGCGTGGGCGTAGCCGTTTACGAGAACTGGGACACCATCAGCAGCGTCGGCAAGAACGTCGGGGAAGGCATCGTCGACGCCGTCAAGGATCCGGGCAAGTTCGTCAGCGATGCCGCTGACAGCGTCAAGGATGCCGGCGAATCCGTGGCACACTTCTTCGGCTTCTAGATTAGGAGAATCACATGACAGTTCAGGATGAAACTGCCTACGAGCCCCGGCTCGGCGTCGATGTCATCGGCTTCGGCATCGGGGAAATCGCGTACCTGCTTGATGTTTTCGAGGGACCGGCCCGTGACCGTTCCGTCAGCGTCTTCCGGGCTGAAGAGATGGTGGACGACGTCACTCTGGCGACCGCCGGCGCCTCCTCGCTCCTTGCACGGGACTTGGCCACGGTCAACGAGGAGGGAGAGCTCGGCGTGACCGGTGTCGCCGCCGCCGTCGCGTCCGCTTTCGGCCACGCAACCCACTGGACGGAGGTGTCCCTCCTGGCACCCGAGTCGATGGACAACGTGTTGCTCATCGAAGCCCCCGACGTCGCGCTGATGCTGCAGCCCCGGCTGCTGGGCACCTGGTTCGTGTTCGCGCAGGACCCCGCCATCAGCTCGGCCGAGGCTACGCTGCGGCTGGTCAAGCAGCACGCCGCAGAAACCCCCGGCGGCTCTGCCTATTTCGTGTTCAAATCCCTCACTGCCGAGACCCGTCTGCTGGTGCGCCGGGAAGGCGAAACGTGGACGACCGGCGTGCCCGACTTCGAGACGGATGAGGTCGTGGAAACCGCAGGCCTGGACGACGCCGCGCTGCTGCGGGCGATTGAGGAGTCCCGTGGACAGGCATAATCAGAACACCCCCCAGGATCCCGCCCGCGACGGCGCGCAAGGAGAGCCTGAGCGGGGAGCCGGGCCAGAGCGCCCGATCCGCCGCAGGGCGGACAACGGGGATCTTGTCGCTTACAGCGCCGAAGAGTACGGGGTCCGCAAGGATGAAGGCCTCGGCGTGATCAAACCCGTCAATAGCGCCAACGGCATTCTCTTCCTGGCTATCCTGCTGACGATCGGAATGGGAGGGCTGGTCTACTTCGTCGTCCAGATCATCAGGCAGGACGCCTGGCACATCGCCGGCGAGGTCTGGTGGGTCTTTCCCGCCTGCATCTTCCCCTTCGCCGCTGCCTGGTTCAACTACTTCAAGGAACGCAAGGCCGAAAAGCTCCGCAAGGCCGGCAACCTGCCGCGGCCGGTCGAGTAGCGTGACGGAGGCACCGCCGCTCCCCTTTCAGTCGCGGAGCATGCTGAATTTTCCCGACGTCGCCGAGGGTCCGACGATCTCGTCGAATGCTGCGCAGGCCTACGGCACCGGAGGTAATCTCCTGAAGCCGCGAGGGTCCCGTGGCGAGGCGTAGCCGGGACGTGCCCCAGGAACGCGGTTACACACCGCCGCCGGCCCCGGAGGCGCCCGTGAAGCACCGGATGGCCGAAAATGGCGAAATTGTCAGCTATACCGACAAGGAATACGGCGTACGCAAAGACGACGGGCTGGGCATCATCAAGCCGTTGAACGCCTCCGGCGGCCTGCTGTTCCTGGCCCTGTTGATAACCGCCTTCTTCGGACTGATGCTCTACGGCGTGGTCCAGATGGCCGTCACCGACCAGTGGCACATCATGGGCGAGATCTGGTGGATGTACGTGCTGGTACTCTATCCACTGTTCGCCGGCTGGGCCGGCTACTTCAAGGAACGCAAAGCCGAGAAGCTGCGTAAGGCCCGCAACCTGCCGAGGCCGGTCAAGTAGCTTCTCCGCAGGTAAAAAGTTCCGTGGCCCGGTGGGCGCGACGGCGTCCTCTGAAGGGCCGCTGGCAACCGTCTTCCCGAGCAGATCCGCACCGTTAGTCAGGACGAACTGTGAGCTTCGATCGCGAGCGTGAACGCCGCAACGACGACGTCTATGCCGAGCACAAGGAGGCGCTCGCGCGGGGCGAGAAGCGCGTGCTGCGAAAGACCGACACAGGCGAACTGCACAGTTACCCCGCGGACGAAATCGGGTTTTCCCCCGGCCGCGGCCAGGTGCAGGTCCGGTCCTGGTGGGGCATGGGAATCCTTGCCGCCGTCATGGGGCTCTTAGTCATTCTTTCCGGGGTGATCCTGCTGGCCCCTGTGGGCCGCGGTGAGCAGCCTTTCTGGGGAGCACTGTTCCTGACGGCATTCGGCGGTTTCGGAGCCTGGTATACCTTCGGCATGGCAAGTGACGAGTACCGGGCCAAAAAGCTACGGACGGAGCGGCAGGCGCCCGAGCCTGGAGCCGGGCACATCTCGCAGTAGTTCGCAGGGCCGGGCATCGCTCGCTCGCATAACGTACCCGACTGCGAATGCGTCATCCACACCATCCAGAAGGTAGAACCACGTGCCTACAGACACTGACAACCACCAGCACGACGAAGAGATCCGGGCCCGCCATGAACGGGCAGTGGCTGCCGGGGAGAAACGGTTCCTGACCAGGACCATGGACCACGGGCGACTGCACTCCTACGCCGCGGACGAGATCGGCTTTGCCCGCGCCGGGTCCGGCCCGATCGTCGCCACGGCGTCCGGGATGGTCCTTCTGGCGGCCGTGTTCGCCGCGGTGACCGTGTTCTCGATTTTCCTCGTCGCCGCCCCTACCTCGCGGGGCGAAAGCCCGCTGTGGGGCGCTCTCGTGCTGACCGTGGTCGGCGCCTCGGGTGTGCTCTACGCTGTTCGGCTCGCCGTCTCCGAATTCAAGGCCAGGCGCATCCGCCGCGAGCGCGGCCTTCCGGAGCCCAGCCCGCGCCAGCTGAACTGATACGGGACGTTGCCGAGCCCTGCGGGAGGGCCGACGTACCCACGTGACGTAACCGGCTGCGGGCCAGGCACCGCAAAGTCTAAACTGGCCCAATGACTACAGCAGCTACCCCGTCCGTCGGACTGGTCGGTTGGCGTGGCATGGTCGGCTCCGTCCTGATGCAGCGTATGCAGGACGAGGGCGACTTCGCCAACATCAACCCGGTCTTCTTCTCCACCTCGAACGCCGGAGGTGCCGCCCCGGCCATCGCCGGTGCGGCGGCAGGCGCTGCCGGCAAGCTCGAGGACGCGTTCGACGTCGAGACGCTGGCGAAGCTGCCGATCATTGTGACCGCCCAGGGCGGCGACTACACCAAGCGGGTGCACGGCGAGCTGCGCAGCCGCGGCTGGGACGGCCTGTGGATCGACGCCGCTTCCACCCTCCGCATGAACGACGACTCGATCATCGTGCTGGACCCGATCAACCGCGACGTCATCGACGCCGGCCTCTCCGGCGGCGTGAAGGACTACATCGGCGGCAACTGCACGGTCTCCTGCATGCTGATGGGCCTCGGCGGCCTGTTCAAGAACGGCCTCGTCGAATGGGGCACCTCGATGACCTACCAGGCCGCGTCCGGAGGTGGTGCCCGGCACATGCGTGAACTGCTGAGCCAGTTCGGCACGCTGAACGCCGAGGTCAGCAGCGAACTGGACGACCCGGCGTCGGCGATCCTGGAGATCGACCGCAAGGTCCTGGCCCACCAGCGCACCGACATCGACGCCACCCAGTTCGGTGTGCCGCTGGCGGGCTCGCTGATCCCCTGGATCGACGCGGACCTCGGCAACGGCCAGTCGAAGGAAGAGTGGAAGGCCGGGGTGGAAACCAACAAGATCCTGGGCACCACCGGCGCGGACCGCGTCATCATGGACGGCCTGTGCGTCCGGATCGGCGCCATGCGCTCCCACTCCCAGGCGCTCACGCTCAAGCTCCGCGAAGACCTCTCCGTCCCCGAGATCGAGAAGCTCCTGGACGCGGACAACGAATGGGCCACCGTGGTGCCCAACACCAAGGAAGCCTCGATGGCGGACCTGACCCCGGTGGCGGCGTCCGGCACCCTGGACATCCCGGTGGGCCGCATCCGCAAGCTCGAAATGGGCCCGGAGTACATCAGCGCGTTCACCGTCGGCGACCAGCTCCTCTGGGGCGCCGCGGAGCCGCTGCGGCGCATGCTTAAGATCGCCACCGGGACCCTCTAGCCCCTGCGGGTCCGGTCAGGTTCGGTCGAGGCCGAGGAACCGGCGGTACTTCGCGGCCTGCAGCTCAAAGGATTTCCGAGCCGCAGGCCGCAGCCCGTTAACGTCGTCGAACGGTTCGGGCGCGATGGCGCCGGACCGGCCGTTGCCGGGCGCCGCCCAGGTCCCGACCACGGCGCCCCCGGCCACGAGGGTCTTCTTGAACACGCCGTTGCCGCCGGGGACGATCTTGTCCGCGTGCTGCGCGTGCAGCGCGATGGACCGGTCGGTGTAGCCGAGGAGGAACTCGTCGAATCCGGGCAGCGCCAGCACGGTGCGCTGGCCGGGGACGGCGCCGTCGAGCAGGGCCGCCGTCTGCGGGGAGAGCCAGTAGGTTTTTCCGTCAAATTCCAGCTCCGCCAGCCGGTCGCGCACGTCTGCCAGCGCAGCCCGGACCTCGGTCAGCGGGACGCCGGACCACCAGGCGAAGTCACGTTCGGTGGCAGGGCCGTGGCTGTAGAGGTAGCGCAGCAGCCACTCGGCGATCCCTTCCTCGCGGCCCAGCCGCCGCGAGTCCTTGATCCAGTCGTCAAACGCCACCACCAGCTGCTGGTTGCCGGCGAGCGGGCCCAGCACCAGCAGGCCGCGCTGGCACAGGGTCCCCAGGAGATGGATGCCGCGCTGGCCTGCCGTGGACTGGCCGGCTTGTTCGAAGGCCTGGAACAGCTCCGCCCGGCTGGCTGCTGCCCCGCCGGCGACCCGCTGCAGGGCGGCATCCGCGGCGGCGTCGACGTCCGCGGCGGAGATGCCCAGTTCCCGGTGCCGCCCCGCCAGGCCTTTGATGAGGCGGGCGGAGGTGATGTCCAGGACCCATTTCAAGTCCTCGGGCGCCAACAGGTGCAGCGTGCCGCGCATCGGCCAGGACCGGACGATTTCGCCGCGGTCCAGCGAAGCGCGGACATCGGCCGCGCGGGAGCCCGGCACGCGCTGCCCTACGGCCCACAGCGCAGCCTGGAGGTCCTGCGCCTGCATGGCGGTCATGCCCCGGACGGCGCCGGGAACAGACTCGAAAGCCGGGCCGGCAAGCCCTTGGGAGACCAGGCGGAGCCGGCCCATGACGCTCCGGCTCAGACGCGTGCGCACCACTGCTGCCATGACAACATCCTAGGCCGGGCTCAGCCGCCCCGGCGGAATCCGGCCGGTGCGCGGCCACCGCCCGGTCCTCTCCCAGCCTGCGTCCAGCCGGCTTCATTACCGTGGATGCATGACTTTGGGTGATGTGTGGCCTCTCCTGCGGCCCCTGTGCAGGAGGCTGGCCCTGTTGGGCTGGGCCTCCAGCGCGGCCGGTATGGCCGCCGGACTGGCCGTCGCCATCGCCAGCGGCACCCGTCTCTCCCCCATGATGACAACGTTCCAGACGGTGTCCGCCGCGTCCATGGCGGTAGCCGTGGTCAGCTTTGTCACGGCTGCGATGATCCAGCCGCGGTCTCCGGCGTTGCAGAACGCCGACCGCAGGGAAGCCGACCCGGATCCCGGCGCGGAGTTTCCCGCCACAGTGCACAGTTTCCTCCTCGGTTCGCTGGCACTGCTGGCCGGGGCGGTGGCTTTCGCCTGCGCCGGGCTTCTGCTGCGGAGCGGGCCCAGCGCCCAGTCCGTGGCGTTCTGCCAGGTCTTCCTGCTGGGCGCTGCAGCGTCCGGCTTCACCTTCATGCTCTTCAGCAAGGTGGTCCCCCGCCGCGGCAGGAACTAGGCCCGGCGCCGGCCCCTGACTTAGAGCTCGACGCCGATCAGCAGCGGCTCGGGGTGCAGCTCAATACCGAAGCGTTCGACGACGCCGCGGCGCACCTCGCGGGCAACCGCCAGGAGATCTGCCGCGCTGGCGCCTCCCCGGTTGGTGATGGCCAGGGTGTGCTTGGTCGACAGCGAGGCCCGGCCGCCGGAGACGCTGCCCGGCTCAAGCCCGAAGCCCTTTCCGTAGCCGGCATGGTCGATCAGCCAGGCCGCGGAGAGCTTGGTCAGGCCCTCGGCGCCGCCCGGGTAGCGGGGGGCATCCTCGGGCAGCCCCGCGGCAACCTCGACGGGCACGATCGGGTTCGTGAAGAAGGATCCGGTGGAGTACGTATCCCGGTCCGCCGCATCCAGCACCATGCCCTTGGAGGCCCGGAGCCGGAGCACCTCGCGCCGGACGTCGTTGGAGTAGGCCCGCTGGCCGGTCTCGACGCCGAGAGCCCGGGCCAGTTCGGCGTAGCGGATCGGAGCGCTCATCCGGCCCAGCGGCAGCTGGAATTCGACCGTGAGCACCACGTACCGCGGAGAGCCGTTGGTGGTGGTCTGTTTCAGCACGGAGTCCCGGTAGCCGAACTTGAGCTCCGAATTGGTGAACGTCTGGACGGCATTGCGTTCCCGGTCCCAGGTGCGCACCGCGGCGATGGTTTGCGAGACGTCGGAGCCGTAGGCTCCGACGTTCTGCACCGGCGTCGCGCCGGTGGCGCCGGGGATCCCGGACAGGGCCTCTACGCCCGACCAGGCATGCTTGACGGCATGCTCCACGAGGGCGTCCCAGTTGTGCCCGGCCTGGACCACGACGGCGACTCCGCCGCAGGAAGCCTCAGCATTGACGGTGAATCCTTCCGACGCGATTTTCACGACGGTTCCGGGGAAGCCTTCGTCGCCGACAAGCAGGTTGGAGCCCCCGCCGATGATCAGCAGCGGCTCGCCGGCGGCGTCGGCCGTGCGGACAGCGTCGATGATCTCCGCTTCGGTGCGGGCTTCGACGTAGTTGGCGGCGGGGCCGCCGACGCCGGCCGTGGTCAGGGCGGAAAGCAGTGTCTGGGTCACCCCACCAGCCTAGCCGGGTTCGGCGTATGCCCGGAAAGGCGGCAGGGCCGGGCCTAGGCGGCCTTGCGCGCCACCGGGGAAAGCAGGAAGCTGACGACGAGCATCACCATGACGGCGAGCAGCGAGTGCAGGATGCCGACGTGCTCGGCCAGTAGGCCCAGCAGTGGCGGTCCGCAGAGGAACGCCCCGTAGCCGATGGTGGAGACCACCGAGACGCGCGCGGCGGCCTTGACGGGGTCGTCCGCGGCGGCGGACATGCCGACCGGGAAGCCCAGCGAGGCGCCCAGCCCCCAGACGGCCAGGGCGACGTAGGCCAGCCAGGGAACCGGCGCGAAGACGAACAGGCCCAGTCCCGCCACGGCCAGCGCCGCGCACCAGCGCATCACCGGGACCCGGCCGTAACGGTCCAGCACCAGGGTGCCGGCGAAACGGCCCACGGTCATGAAAGTGACGAAGAGGCCGTAGCCGGCGGCTCCGGCGGCGTCGGACTGGCCGTGCCCGTCGGCGAGCGCCAGCGCCACCCAGTCCCCCGCCGCGCCCTCGGCCAGGGCGAGCCCGAGCACCAGGACGCCGAGCAGCAGGGTCCGGCGGTCCCGCCAGGCCTGCGCGATCTGCCGTTTGTTATCCAGCGGTTCTTCCGGGCCCTGTGTGGCCTGGCTGATGATGGGCAGCGGACCGGTGGAGGGATCCTCAAAGGTGTCCGGCCCGGACGGGGTGAAATCCTTCTCGGCCTCGACCGGGGTGATGTCGGCGCGGAACCAGCTGGCGGCCGTGGCCACGGAACCGGCGACGAGCAGTCCCACGGCGGCCAGGTGCCAGAAGACCGGCACGCCGGCGCCGGCAGCCCAGGCCCCCGCGCCCGCGCCCGCGACGGTGCCCAGGCTGAACGCGCCATGCAGCCGCGGCATGATGTGCCGGCGCACCGCGCGCTCGACGGCGGCGCCTTCCACGTTGGACGCCGTGTTCCAGCTGGCCGTGCCGAGGCCAACCACCACGAGCCCAGCCGCCACCGCCAGCGGGTTGACCAGGACCGACGTCCCGAACCCGGCGAGGACCAGCCCGGCGCCCACCATGATGCTGCCGATCCGGATGGTCTGCTTGGAGCCGAAACGCAGCACGATCAGCCCGGACGCGGAGACCGAGACGAAGGAGCCCAGCGTCATGCAGAGCAGCAGCAGGCCGACGTTCCCGGGCGTGAGGTCGAGTCCGTCACGGATGGCCGGAAGCCGGGACACCCAGCTGGCGAAGGCTATCCCGCTGAAGGCATAGGCCACCACGACGGCGTTGCGCCACCGGGTCACCTCGGCGGACTGGGCCACACGGACCCTCACGGCTGGATCATTCGGTCAGGCCAGCCTGACGACGGCCTGGGCCTTCATGAGGACCTTCTGCCCGCCTGCGACGACGGTGAGGTCCACGCGGGCGGTGCCCGCGTCGGCGTCGAGCGCCCCAATGGCGCCGCTGACCTCGATCACCGCGCCGGCGTCCGGGGTACCGGTGGTGTCGGCCACCGGGACCGGCTTGCTGAAGCGGGTCTGGAAGTCGACGACGGCGGCCGGGTCACCGGCCCAGTCGGTCACGAGCTGGACGGCGGCGCCCATCGTGAACATGCCGTGGGCGATCACGCCGGGGAGGCCGACGCCGGTGGCGAAGGCCTCGTTCCAGTGGATCGGGTTGAAGTCACCGGAGGCGCCGGCGTACTTGACGAGGTCTGTGCGTGTGACCTCGATGCTTCGGCTGCCGAGGTCCTGGCCGACCGTGAGTTCTGAAAATGTGGGGGCCATGGCTTACTGTCCCTCTCCGCGGACCAGGATGGACGAGGTGGTGGTGGCGACGGCTTCACGCGGGGCGGCCGCATCGCTGCCGGCGAGGGCGAAGATCTCGGAGCGGGTGGTGATCATGGCGCCTCCCCCCATGGCGCGGACGCCGTCGACGTGCAGTTCGGCCACGAGCCGGTCCCCGGCGACGATCGGGCGGTGGTGGACGAAGCGCTGGTCGGCGTGGACCACGCGGGAGAAGTCGATGCCGGAATCCGGGTCCTCGATCAGCTGCGCGTCGGCGCGCTGCGCGACGATGATCGCGAAGGTGGGCGGGGCCACGAGGTCGCCGTGGCCCAGGGCCCTGGCGGCGTCCACGTCGAAGTGGGCGGGGTGGGTGGCTTTGACCGCGCGCGCGAACTCGCGGATCTTCTCGCGGCCGACGTCGTACACCTCTGCGGCAGGGTAACTGCGGCCCTGCAGATCCGGATTGATAGTCATGGTTCCAGCCTAGCGCCCTGCCTTCGGATGGCTTTCCCCGTTACACCGCCCCGCGGCGCTTGCACCCGAACGATATGATGGAAACATCAATTCATAAATCCACGGTGTGGGCGGTGCCCGTCCGCAGGCCAAGAGAGCGCAGGACCGCCATGATTTCCGCAGCGCAGACCCCCTTGTACGAAATCAAGGCCAACCTGTTCAAGGCCCTCGCCCACCCGGCGCGGATCCGGGTGCTGGAACTGCTGGCGGCGGCCCCGGACGGCTCGGCTCCGGTCAGCTACCTGCTGGCCGAGACCGGCCTGGAGGCCTCGCACCTGTCCCAGCACCTGGCCACGCTGCGCCGGCACCGGGTGGTGACCTCGGTCCGGACCGCCAACGCCGTGACCTACCGGCTGGCCCACCCGAAGATTGCCGAGCTGCTCGCCATTGCCCGGATCTTCCTGCTGGACAGCCTGGCGGATTCGGGCGAACAGCTCCGGCTCGCGCAGGAACTGCCGGTCGCGCACCTCCAGGGGTCCGCCTCGTGACCGCCGCGACGGCAACGACGGCGGCCCGCGGCGTCCGGGGCTACCTCGCCCGCTTCCTGCCCTCCCGCCGCGACTACGACGGGCTGCGCGGGTCGTGGCGGACGGACTTGCTCTCCGGCATCACGGTGGGCATCGTGGCCCTGCCGCTGGCCCTCGCCTTCGGGGTGAGTTCCGGGGTGGGTGCCGAGGCGGGGCTCATCACGGCAGTGGTCGCGGGACTGGTTGCCGCCGTCATGGGCGGCTCCCACGTCCAGGTTTCCGGGCCCACGGGCGCGATGGTGGTGGTCCTGGCCCCGGTGGTCGCCGCGCACGGCGCCGGCAGCATCGCCCTGGTCTCCGTGATGGCCGGGCTGCTGGTCATCATCCTCGGCGTCAGCGGCCTGGGCCGGGCGGTCGCGTTCATCCCGTGGCCCGTCGTGGAGGGCTTCACCCTGGGCATTGCCGCCATCATCTTCCTGCAGCAGGTGCCGATGGCCACCGGCACTGAGGGAGTACCGGGCCACAACACCGTGCTGGCCGCCGTCGAGAGCGCCGCCACGGCGACGGCCCCCACGGTGCTGCAGACCCTGGCTATCGTGGCGGGCGTCGCCGCGGTGATGTTCCTGCTGCCCCGGCTGAACAAGGCCATCCCCGCCAGCCTGGCCGCCGTGTTGCTGGCCACCGTGGCCGCCGAACTCCTGGACCTGCAGATCCCGCGGATCGGCTCACTGCCGCATTCCCTCGCCGCACCGTCCATGCCGGCACTGGACCCGTCGGTGCTGGGTGGCCTGCTCATGCCCGCCGTCTCCATCGCCACGCTCGCGGCCATCGAATCGCTGCTGTCCGCGCGGGTGGCCGCCGGCATGGTCGGCCCCGACGGCCGGCCCACCGGGACCTACAGCCCGGACCGCGAACTCACCGGCCAGGGCCTGGCGTCGGTAGCGGCGGGTTTCTTCGGCGGCATGCCGGCCACGGGCGCGATCGCCCGGACCGCCGTTAACGTCCGCTCCGGGGCGAAGACCCGGCTCGCGGCGATCGTCCACGCCCTCGTGCTGCTGGCCATCATCTACCTGGCGGCGGGCCTGGTGGGCAGGATCCCGCTGGCGGTCTTGGCCGGGATCCTGATGGTCACGGCCACCCGCATGGTCTCACGGCAAACCGTGGCGGCGGTGATGCGCTCCACCCGGGCCGATGCCTTCGTCTTTGTCCTGACAGCACTGATCACCGTCGCGTTCGACCTGATCGTGGCGATCGAGATCGGGCTGGTCGCGGCGGCGGTGTTCACGCTGCGCAAGTTCGCCTCGCTCAGCGGGGTGCAGCGCGAAGACATCCCGGGCCCGGCTGTACCCGGTGACAGGCACATCGCCATCTTCCGGCTCGACGGCGCCATGTTCTTCGGGGCTGCGGAACGGGTCCTGCAGGAGATCAGCCAGGTCAAGGACATCCAGGTCGCGATCATCCGGCTCTCGCAGGTGCGGATGCTCGACGCGACCGGGGCCCACACGCTGGTGGACGTCATCTCGGCGCTGGAGCTGCGCGGAGTCACGGTGCTGCTCAAGGGCGTCCAGCCTCAGCATCTGGACCTGGTGACCAATGTCGGCGTGATCCGCTCGCTGCGGCACCACAAGCATTTGTTCGCCAGCCTGCCGGACGCCGTGGAGCACGCCCGCAGCCACGTGGTGCGGAACGCCGCCGCTAGCGCTTGAGGTTTTTCCGGATTGTCTGGCCGCGGACCACGATCCCGGCGATGTGCAGGATGAGACCGACGCCGATGACGGCCAGCGAGGCCAGGGCCAGGCCTTGGTTGCCCGTGTTGTTGCCGACCAGATTGAGGATGATGCCTGTGGCGATCAGGCCCATGGCGCTGAAGACGAGCACCTTGTAGGTGGTTGACGCGGTGGCCCAGAATTCGTTCAGCACCGTGCCAGTCTACCGGGGACCCCTGCACCCGCCGTCGTGGGCGGACCCGGGCTCAGAACAATGCCTCCTGGACAGCGGGGACCTCGGAGCCGTGGTCGCCAAGCTCGATGGTCCGCGCTTTCAGCTCGCCGAGGTTGACGACGAATTCAAGGTCGGCGCCGTCGAGCCTGGCCAGCGCGACGCTGCCGCTCAGCGACGCGAGCCGGAAGCCGTGGGCGTCCGAGCCGAGGTCGTGGGGGTAGGCGTGCCGGGCGCCCGGGGTGCAGGCCGCGTCGGCCAGCGCGGGACGCAGCCACCGTTCGTCCACGACCTCAAAGCCGTCCGTATTGGCACCGCCCAGCAGGTTCCGGACTCCGGCTGCGAGCCGGCTGTTGAGGGCCTCCAGTGCTGCGGCGGGCGGCGGCGCGGTGAGCCCGGCGGCCTTCGCCGCCGAGCGGACCTGCTGCGGCAGCCCGGCGTCGCGCGTGACCAGATCCTCCAGCACCCTGACCACCCGCCCGTCGTCGGCGCGGGCGACGTAGCGGGCCACGACGGCACCCTGCTCGGCAAGCCGGTGCCACTTGCGCAGGTTCGAGGCGGTGCCCACCTTGCTGGCGCCATTGGCGAAAGTCGCGACATAAAGCCAGTGCGGCTGCATCAGGTAGGCGCGCAGCCCCGGCGGGACCCGGCCGCCGCGGTGGAAGTCATGGATCAGCCGCGAATCGTCGACGGCGAAGCACGGCCCGCACTGCTTTCCTCGGGCGGCCGGGGCACGGTCCGGGCAGACCATGTGGTCCCGGTCCGCGGGTCCGTGCACTTTGTGGTGGCCCAGGCAGTGCTTCCCCCGCGAGGCGAGCCGGAAACCGAGGCGCGTACCGGCGTCGAGCACCAGTTCGGTGAACGCACCCGCGGGGTCCTGCAACCGCAGGACGGCACGGCCGGCGTCGGGCTGGCCGGGAACCGGCGAGGCCGGCTGCAGACCATCCCAAAAGACCCCGTGGACCAGATAGCGGGTATCGGTCACGGGGTCTCCTTGCTGGGGCCGGGAACCGGCTACAGTGCCGGCTGCACCCCAAAGGCTACAGCGAGCTTCATGATCTTTTCGGCTCGGCCCAGGCGCGGCAGGTCGGAGCCGTCCCGGATGACGCGGCCGTTGGCCTCGAAGTCGGCCATGAAGTCGGTGGCCCAGGCGACGTCGGACGGCGTCGGGCTGATGACCTCATTGATGACGCTGGTCTGGTCGATCGCGAGGCAGAGCTTGCCGGTCATGCCCATCATCACGGTGATGCCGGTCTGCTCGCGCAGGATCGGGTGGTTGGTGCCGACGGTGGGGCCGTCGATCGGCCCGGGCAGGTTGCCGACGCGACTGGCGACGACGAGCTTGGCGCGCGGGTAGGCCATGGCCTCCGGGGTGGCGGCCATGCCGGTGTCGCGGCGGAAGTCACCGGAGCCGAAGGCCAGCCGGAACGCGCCCTGGGCCTTGGCGATGTGGTTGGCTTCCTCGATGCCGACGGCGGACTCGACCAGCGGGATGACCGGGGTCTTGCCGTCCATGCGGTGGTAGCTCTCGGTGACCTGGTCCGCGGACTCGGTCTTGGCGAGCATCACGCCCAGCAGTCCCGGAGTGCCGCGCAGGCCGGCGAGGTCATCGGCCCAGAAGGGGCTCGTGGCGTCGTTGATCCGGACCCAGGCGCTGCCGCCGGCGGTCAGCCAGTCCACAACGTGCTCGCGGGCGGCATCCTTCTGCGAGGGATCCACCGCGTCTTCGATGTCCAGGATGATGGCGTCCGCGCGGGACTCCGCCGACTGGCCGAAGAGTTCCGGCTTCATGGCGTTGACCAGCAGCCAGGAGCGGGCGATTTCGGCCGGGACATTGCGCTGGGGCCGGACGATCCCGGCGGTGGTGGTAGAGGTCATGCCTCTACGCTAGCCGCCCGGGGCCGCCCGCCGCCAAGTAATACCCCTGTTTAGGGCGACCAATACGACCAAAATCACCCCGGCGCGCGAAACTGGCTCGCAGTTGTTGTCGTTTGAAGCGCTCATAACGACAACAACTGCGAGCCAGTTGGGCGGGCACGACGGCCGGCGCGGCCGGTGCGTGCCTAGGGGATGTTGCTGCCCCGGGCCGTGATCCAGAGCCGGTACCACTCGGTGCGCGTCATGGCCGAGGCCACCTTGGCGGCGCCGGCGCAGGCCCGGATCCGGTCCGGCTTGGCGGTGCCGATCACGGGGGCGATTCCGGCCGGGTGCTTCATCAGCCAGCCCAGCAGCACAGCCTCGCCCGTGGTGCCCTTCTCCGCGGCCAGCTCCGCGACGAGTGCCGCGGCGGCCTCCTCCGCGGCACTCGGGCTCGCCGCCGGCGCCCCGGTGTAGAGCCCGCGGGAGAGCGCGCCGTAAGCCTGCAGGGTGATGCCGTGCCGGACGCAGTGCTCCACGGTGCCGTGCGGGAAGCTGTAGTCCGTGCCCTCGGCGTGGTTGACCAGCACGGTGCTCTCCAGCCAGGCCCGCGCGGAGAGACTCATTTCCAGCTGGTTGGCCACCACAGGCACCTCGAGCCGGTCCTGCAGCAGCTCGATCTGCGGGGCCGACATGTTGGAGACCCCCACCGCGCGGACCTTGCCCTCGGCCATGAGCTGCCCGACGGCGGACGCCACCTCGGCAGGGTCCAGCAGCGGGTCCGGGCGGTGCAGCATCAGCACGTCCACGTAGTCCGTCCGCAGCCGGTCCAGGCTGTCGTTGACCCGGTCCAGAATGCCGTCCCGGCTCAGGTCGTAGAACGCATCGAGGCCCTGTTCGCCCAGCCGGATGCCGCATTTGGTCTGCAGCCGGACCCGTTCCCGCAAGCCGGGCGTCTGCGCCAGCACCTCGCCGAAGACCGCCTCGGACTTGCCGTTGCGGTAAATGTCGGCGTGGTCGAACAGGGTGATGCCGGCGTCCAGGGCGGCGTCGACGGCCGCGGCCGCCTCGTCCACGTGCGCGGACGAGTACGGTTCCGACGACCAGCTGCCGCCCAGGCCCATGCAGCCATAAATCAGTTCCTGGGTGGGGAACCCTCCGGGCTTAGGGGGCGCGGAACTCACCGAAGCCAGACGGTGGTGTTGCCCGGGAGCAGCTGGCCGTCCAGCGGGCCGCTGCTGACCAGCACCTCGCCGGTGGGCAGTTCGACGGCGTCGTCCCCGAAGTTGGTGACGGACTGCCAGCCGCCGTGGCGGCGGAAGTGCAGCACGTCGGCGCGGCCGGTCTCCAGCCACTCCAGTTCCTCCGAGGTCTGCAGCTCGCGGCGCAGCTTCAGGGCCTTGCGGTAGAACTCCAGCGTCGAGCCTTCGGTCCCGTCCTGGGCTGCAACGGCGTAGCGGCTGAACCATGCCGGCTGAGGCAGGTGGGCGCCGCCGTCGCCGAAGCCAAAGGAGGAGCCTTCCGGGGCCCAGGGCAGCGGCACCCGGCACCCGTCGCGGCCGATCTCGACACCCTTGTTGCGGAAGAAGGTGGGGTCCTGGCGTTCGGCGTCGGGGATCTCAGCGACCTCCTGCAGGCCCAGCTCCTCGCCCTGGTAGAGGTACGCGGAACCGGGGAGGGCCAGCATCAGCAGGGTCGCGGCACGGGCGCGGCGCAGGCCCAGTTCGACGTCGAGTTCCTCGGCCGGGGCGCCGGCCAGCAGCCAGCCCTTGCCGTCCTGGCCCTTGGCGTGCCGTCCGCCGCCCTTGGGCAGGCCGTAGCGGGTGGCGTGCCGGACGACGTCGTGGTTGGAGAAGACCCAGGTGGAGGAGGCGCCGGACTCGGTGGCCTCGGCGAGGTTGCGGGTGATGATTTCGCGGAACTCGTCGGCGTCGAAGTCGGCCTGCAGCAGGTCGAAGTTGAAAGCCTGGCCGAGCCCCTCCGGGCTGGCGTAGCGGGCGCGGCGGGACGCGTGCACCCAGGCCTCGGCGACGGCGGTGCGCGGCGGGTTGTACTCGTTGAAGACCTCGCGCCATTCGACGTAGATCTCGTGCACCTCGTCGCGGTCCCAGAACGGGTGCGAGCCGTCGTCGAAGCCGTCGGTGCCGGAGTTGGCCTCGCTCAGCTCGACCTTGGACAACAGCGGCTCGGTGAGGTCCTTGGTCAGGGCGTGCGCGACGTCGACGCGGAAGCCGTCCACCCCGCGGTCCGACCAGAAGCGCAGGGTCTTGAGGAAGTCGTCGCGGATCTCGCGGTTGGACCAGTTCAGGTCCGGCTGTTCCTTGGCGAAGATGTGCATGTACCACTGGCCGGGGGTGCCGTCCGGCTCGGTGATGCGCTCCCAGGCCGGGCCGCCGAAGACGGACTCCCAGTCCGACGGCGGGATCTCTCCGTTTTCGCCCTTGCCGTCGCGGAAGATGTAACGCTCGCGGGCAGCCGAGCCGCGCGGGGAGGCGAGGGCTTCCTTGAACCATTCGTGCCGGTTGGAGGAGTGGTTCGGGACGATGTCAGCGATCAACTTGATGCCTGCGGCATGCAGCGCGGCGGACATCTCGTCGAAGTCTTCCAGGGTGCCGAGCTTGGGGTCGACATCGCGGTAGTCGTCGACGTCATAGCCGCCGTCGGCGAGGGCCGAAGGGTAGAACGGGGAGAGCCAGACGGCGTCGATGCCGAGTTCCTTGAGGTACGGGACCTTGGCGGTGATGCCCTTGATGTCGCCCAGGCCGTCACCGTTGGAGTCGGCGAAGCTGCGCGGGTAGATCTGGTACACGGAGGCCTGGCGCCACCAGTTGGGGTCTGCGGCGAGGTCGGAACCGGACAGGGTTGCCAGCGTGGCGGTGTTCGACAAGGTGAATCCTTCGGGGCTGGGGAGCGGTGTCTGACAAAAGCGGGTCTGATAATTTAGATACAAGCTAAATCTATTGCAGGTTCAATTATGGGTCCGCACTTACAGGGAGGTCAAGATTCCGAAGCCGCAGGCAGCCGCCACCCCCCAACTGCTGCGCCGCGTCAACGCCCAGGCGGTGCTTGCCGCTATCCGGGGCACCGAGGTGGCCACCGGCACGGAACTGATGGCGGGAACCGGACTCACCCGGGCTTCGGTGATTGCCGTCTGCGAGGACCTGATCCGGCGCGGCTGGATCCGCGAACTGGACGCCCCGCGGAAGGACGCTCCCGCCGCCGGACACCCGCAGAAGGGACGGCCTGCCCGGCGTTTCGAGCTCCGGGCGAGGGCCGGCGTCGTACTCGGCATCGACATCGGCGCCGCCACCACCACCGCGGCCGTCGCGGACCTCCGGGGCACAGTCCTGGGCCGCGCCAGCGGGAGTTTCCGTGCCGCGGACATCCCCGCCGCGGAGCGGATCGGCGTCGTCGACCGGGCCTGCCGAGAGGCGCTGGAGGCCGCCGGCGAGGCCCCGGGCAAGGTTCTGGCTGTGGGTGCCGGCATTGCCGCTCCGGTGGACCGCGGCGGCAATGTGCTGGCCGCCCAGCACTTCTGGAGCCTGTTCGACGTCGGGCTCCGCTCGGCCCTGCAAGACCTCCACGGCTGGACCGTGCTGCTGGAGAACGATGCCAACCTGGCAGCACTCGGTGAACGCTGGCGTGGATCCGGCGCCGGCGTGGATGACCTCGTGGTGCTCCTGGCCGGCGAGCGGCTCGGCGCGGGCGTGCTGGAGTCCGGACGGCTGTTGCACGGCCGCGGCGGCGGCGCCGGTGAAATGGGCTTCCTGGACATGGTTGAGGGCGTCGGCTCCAGCGACGGCATCGCGAGCCTGGCCCGGCAGTGGCAGTCAGCGGGCGGCGGCCCGGCCGACGGCGGCGAAGCGAGCGCCCGGCGCGTGTTTGAGGACGCCGCCGCGGGGGACGCCGCGGCCCTCGCGATCCTGGGCCGGCTCTCGGAGCGGATGGCCCGGGTCATCGCCGCCATCGCAAGCTTGATCAACCCGGAGCAGGTGGTGATCGGCGGCGCCGTCGCGGATTCGGCCGGCGCACTGGTGCCCGGCATCACCGCCGCGCTGCCGCGTTTCACCGCCACTCCCCCGCGTGTCACGGTCTCGCCGCTGGGCGACAAGATCGTTACGGTGGGAGCCATCCGGCACGCCCTGGATTTCGTCGAGGCCAACGCCCTGGAAGTGGAACTGGCCGGCTGACGGCCGCCCAAGCAGGCCACTTTTCCAAGGAACCGAATCTCAAGATTCGGCAACGATTGGATACCCAAGTCGAAAGTTTGACGCAGGTTTCCTTTTATTCTTCTCTCTCATCCGTAGACTGGCGTCACTCTGGTCACTTGCGGCCGTCCAGCTGACCCGTCGGCCGGGCGGCGGTCTCATGAAAGATAAACGTGAACTCTTTACGGATGAAGGCCGCGTTCTTTGCCGCGCTTGTCCTTGCCCTGGCGTCGGTCCCAACAACCGGCACGGCACCTGCACACGCTGAGCTGACGCCGGCACCTGTCGCGACCGCCACGGCAACACCGACTCCTAGCGCTCCGGCCGCGGCAACGCAGACGGCGACCGCCACCCAGACGGCAACACAGACGCCGACGGCGGCGCCCACCGCGGAAGCCCCGGCTCCGGGCGCGGACGCCGTCCAGCCGGCGCCGACCCCCTCCGCTACTGCCGGCACCAGCCCGTCCCTCACGACGGTCGAATCGCTGCCCCCGGAAAACTCGGGCGAGCCCTTTGTGGCACACACCTTTGAGAATCCGCCCCCGGCCGGCGTGAAGGGGGCACCGGCCACGGCCAGCGCGGGCATGCTGTCCACGGAGTCCTATTCGCTTGCCCGCCAGGGTGACATCAAGGTTCGCCTCGTCCTGGTCCAGTTGGCCGACAAGAAGGCCACCATCTCGCAGACAGCGGCTAAGGCCTCCATCACCACCAGCAGCAATTACTGGAAGACCATGTCCAACGGCCGCCTGTCGATGAGCGTGGCGACGGTGGAGAGCCGCACCAGCAAGGCCACCTCGACGCAGCGCTACCCGGACATGATGAACACCATCGCCACCGAGCTCAAGTGGACGCCGAATCCCTACACCGCACTCGTCGTCTTCGTGTCCACGCCCACGCTCTCCGACGGGGCGTACGGCGCAGGCTGGAGTTACAGCGGCACGAGCGGGCGGGTCATCATGCCGCTCCCGGCCACCCTGACCAACAGCGTGCTGACACACGAATTCGGGCACGTGCTGGGCCTGATGCACGCCAACAGCTTGCAGTGCGGCAGCGGCGCGCAGGACGTCGCCACCAAGTCGGACGGAACGTTCGCCGACTCCACCTGCAGCATCCGTGAATACGGCGACAGCCTGGACCTGATGGGCGTCTCCCAGACCACCCAGCCCGCCATCAGCTCGACCCTCTGGACCTATGGAGGATTCGGCCGCGGGGACGAGGTTCTCGACGCCGGGATCCTCAAGGACGTCAAGAAATTCACCTTGAAGGCCTGGGCCGGCACCGATGCCAGACGCGCCGTGAAGTTCACCGACCCGGTGAGCGGCGAAGTCTATTTCCTCGAGTTGCGCCTGCCGGTCAGCTACGACACCGCGAAGGCCGTGAACCTCAACAGCGGCGTCAAGATTGTCCAGCAACTGGGGGCGGGCTCGCTGATCCTGCTGCCCGACTCACGACCCTTCTCCGGGTACTACAACCCCAGCCAAACCTGGCAGGCCGGCCAGACCTTCAGCACCCATGCCGGCACCCGGGTGAAGATTGATTCCATCTCGGCTACCGCCGCGGCCATCACCATCACCGCCGCCAACGCCGTGACCGGAGTGTTCCGGGACGCCTGGCTGCAGGCCGGCGGGGAAACCAGCCTGGGCTACAGCACCAGCGACGTGACCTGCCCGTACGGCGCGGCGGCCACCACCACTTGCCACCAGACTTTCCAGCGCGGCGTGGTCTACAGCACCCCGGGCGTGGGCACCTATGCCGTCTCGAACACCTATATGTCCGGGTGGAAGGACGCCGGCTGGCAGCAGGGCATCGGCTACCCCACCGGGACCGCGAGCTGCGGCCTGTACGGCGGAGGCTGCTACCAGCCCTTCCAAAAGGGCAACATCTACTACTCCACAGCGTCGGGCGCCCACGCCGTCGTCGGCGTCTATTGGAACGCCTGGCGGGACTCCGGCTGGCAGCCCGGCATCGGCTACCCCACCGGGGCACCCAGCTGCGGACTTTACGGCGGCGGATGCTTCCAGCCCTTCGAGAAGGGGAACATCTACTACTCCACCGCGTCCGGCGCCCACGCGGTCATCGGCGCCTACTGGAACGCCTGGCGGGAAGCCGGCTGGCAGCCCGGCATCGGCTACCCGACGGGCGAACCCGTCTGCGGGCTCGCCGGCAGCGGCTGCTCCCAGTCGTTCCAAAAAGGCAACGTCTACTACACGCCCACCACCGGCGCCCACGCCGTGAGCAGCGTCTACGCCACAGCCTGGACGGCGGCCGGACTCCAGCCGGGCATCGGCTACCCGACCGGCGCACCGGCGTGCGGGCTGTACGGCGGCGGCTGCTACCAGCCCTTCCAGAAGGGGAATATCTACTACTCCACCGCATCCGGCGCCCACGCGGTCACCGGCGCCTACTGGAACGCCTGGCGGGAAGCCGGCTGGCAGCCCGGCATCGGCTACCCCACGGGCGAACCCGCCTGCGGGCTCGCCGGCGGCGGTTGCTCCCAGCCGTTCCAAAAGGGCAACGTCTACTACACGCCCACCACCGGTGCCCACGCCGTGAGCGGCGTCTACGCCACAGCCTGGACGGCGGCCGGACTCCAGCCCGGCATCGGCTACCCCATCGGAGCTCCCAGCTGCGGGCTCTACGGCGGCGGCTGCTACCAGCCTTTCGAAAAGTCCAACATCTACTACTCCGCAGCGTCCGGCGCCCACGCCGTCACCAGCCGGTACTTCAACTCCTGGCGTGCGGCCGGATGGCAGAAGGGCGTGGGGTACCCCACGGGCCCGGAAAAGTGCGGATTGTGGGGTGGCGGCTGCTACCAGCCCTTCCAGACCGGCAACAGCTATTACACCGCCGCGACCGGCGCGAACATGATCGGCCAGCCCTACCGGGAAGCCTGGCGGCTGGCTGGCTGGCAGTCCGGCGGACTGGGCTACCCGCTCGGCGCAGCTGTGGCCTACAACGGCTACCGGACGGTGCCGTTCCAGGGCGGCTCCATGATCTACAGCTCGACGGGAGTCAAGGTCGTCCGTAAGTAACGGACTTAACGGTGGGGCGGTGCGTCACTCCGGCATGATCATGGTGCGCAAATCCAGCTGCCGCAGCACCCGGTCCGCGACCTCGGGGTCCATGTCGGGTTCGTTCCGGGCCGCCACAACCTCCTGACGCGCGGCGTCGAGGGCGATGGTCTGGACGGCAATGGCCAGCTCGCGGCCGCGCTTGCGTTTTTCGGTGACGCTCTCGTTCCGCAGGCTGCCGTCCAGGAGTTCGGCGTGCAGCCGGGTCATCTTCTCCTTGACCAGGGCCACCTTTTCCTGCGGCAGCTCCTTCATAAGCTCGTGGTCCTTCAGCGCCGCAATGGCCGCCTGCTGCGCGCGGGAGGCCAGCAGCCGGGCGGCGTCGCGCTCCACGGACCCGTCCTCCGAGGCCTTCAGGACCCGCATCAGCCACGGCAATGTCAGACCCGGCAGCACGAGCGTGGCCAGCAGCACGGCGCACGCAATCACCAGCAGCTCGCTGCGGGCCGGGAACGGGGTCCCGTCGGCCAGCGTGGCCGGGAGGGCCAGCGCCAGCGCCAGGGTGGCCAAGCCGCGCATGCCGCACCAAGTCAGGATCAAGACCTCTTTCGCGGAGGTGGGACGCAGCGTGTTTTTCTTGCTCCGCGCCAGGCCCGACATCATCGCCAGCCAGCCGAACCGCACGGCGAAAACCAGCACGCAGACCACGGCGGCTGTTCCGGCCATTCCGATCACCGCGGTGCCCTCGTCGTGGATGACCTGGCGGATCTCCAGGCCCACCAGCCCGAAGGCGAGGCCCGTGGCGAGCAGCTCCACCACATCCCAGAACGCCGTGCGGGTGACCCGTTCGGCGGCCTCCTGCGGCCGTGAATGCCGCTGGATCTCCAAGGCCGTGACGACGACGGCGATCACGCCGGAGGCGTGCACCTCCTCAGCGAGGATGTAGGCGGCAAACGGGACCACTAGCGTGACCGCGCTGCGGGCCACCATCGAGTGCACCAGACGCGTGATGAGGCGCGTGAGCCAGCCCATCCCGATCCCGACGCCGACGGCAAGGGCCGCCCCGACGGCGAACTGGAGAACGACGTCGGGCCCCACCCTGCTGCCGGCAACGGAGGCCGCCACGGCCGCCTGGAAAATGACGATGGCGGCCGCGTCGTTGAACAGGCCCTCGCTCTGCAGGACCGTGATGAGCCGGCGCGGCATGTGGACCCTGCCTGCGATGGAGTCCACCGCCACGGGATCGGGCGGGGCCACCATGGCGCCCAGGGCGATCGCGGCCGGGATGCCGATACCCGGGATCATGAGCCAGGCGGCGCCTGCCACGACGGCGGTGGAAACCACCACAAGCGCTACGGCGAGCATCAGCAGCGTCCGCCAGCGCACCCGGAAGACGGCCCAGGAACTGCGCTGCGCGGTCGCGAAGAGCAGCGGCGGCAGGAAGATGGGCAGGATCAGTTCCGCCGGAATGTCCACCTCCGGAAAGCCCGGGATAAACGTCAGCGACGCGGCGAGGATCAGCATCAGGACCGGGTATGGCAGGCGGAGCCGGTCGCCCAGGCCCACCGCCACCACGGTGGCCAGAAGAAGTCCGATGATGAGGGCCAGCTGGTCCATGTGCACTCTTTCCCCGGGGTGACGGCGACCAGTCCCCGGCCATCGACGCGCCAGCCGCCCCCACCACCCTATCGGGGCACTGGTTCGCCGGGGCCGGCCCGGCCGACTACCTCACGGGTCCAGTTCGCCGGTTTAGCTCACGGGACCGAGGGCCGCGGCGAGCGGCAGGGTTCCGTCGCGGAACTCGATTGTCCGCCCTGCGGTCTGCGGCAGGCCCAGCACCGCAGCGGCGACGAGCGCCACGTTGGAGCGCGAGGTGCCGGTTCCGTCAGAGGTATCGGTGGGGTTGACGTCCAGCAGACCGTTGCCGGGGCCGTCGGTCAAGGCTCCCGGGCCCAGGATGGTCCACTCCAGGCCGCTGCCACGCAGGTGGGCGTCCGCGGCAGCTTTGGCCTCGGCGTAGGCGTGGAAGCTGTTGTCCGCGGGGACGCCATGGTCCGGCCCGGCCCCGAGGTAGGAGACCATAACGTAGCGCCGGACGCCGGCGTCGCCCGCGGCGTCGATCGACCGGATGGCCGCGTCCCGGTCCACGGCGTAGGTGCGTTCCGGGCTGCCGCCGCCCGCGCCGGCGGACCACACCACGGCGTCGTGGCCCTTCAACGCTTCGGCGATTTCCGCCGTCGTCGATTTCTCCACGTCGAGCACCAACGGGGTGGCGCCGGTGGCGGCGACGTCGTCGCGATGGTCCGGGTTGCGGATGATGGAGGTCACCTCGGCCCCGTCCTTCGAGAGGATGCCGGACAGTTCCATAGCCACTTTTCCGTGGCCGCCGATGATTGCGATTCGCGTCATCGTCCCATTCTGTCCCACCGAGCCCCGTCCCCGCACCCGGTACGTGGCCATTCGAGCGCGCGTTGCGCTATCACTTCGGGCCGTCATGGGCGCGGCAGAACAGCCATAAGTGACAGAGCAAACGGCGGAACCCGGACCGCCGAACCTGGCAGGTCCCGTAGTAGTTACCCGATGGTGTAGCCGTTGAAGCCGTGGCCGATCTGCACGCGGTGCTTGAGTCCGCGTTCACTCGCGTAGAGCCACAGCCCGCCGTGGGTGTCCGTGGCGACGAAGTCGATGTACCCGTCCACGTTCACGAAGTCACCGTCCTCGACTATGCTCCTGTACTTGCCCCAGCCGGAACCGTAGTTGAACGGCGACCGGTGGACGTGCGGCCCGTAGTGGCTGTCGTAGGTGAAGTAGTAGGGCCAGAGCGTGCCGTGCGTGTCCCGGGCCAGGAAGTCCGAGTCGTTGTACCCGCGCGAGGCGACCAGCATGTGTCCGGCCCATCCGGCGCCGAGCCGCTGGCGGGTCAGCCAGTGGATGCTGTGCGATCGGACCTCATACGGATACCGCCACAGCGTGCCGGAGCGGTCGATTGCCAGGAGCGCGGGTTCGTGTGAGGCGGGGATGATGCTGGTCATCTGGTTCCAGCCGCCGCCGGTGCGTATCCGTTTGAGCCAGCCGCCGTGGCCGTTGCTCGGGATCGCCCAGAGGGTTCCTTCGCGGTCCCGGGCGAAGACGCCCGTATATTGGGCCGGACCGGGCACCACCCCTTCCAGAATGGCGGTGTAGTGCCACCCCGTGCCGGACCTAATACGCGGTTTCAGATGGCCGTCCCCGTCGTTGGGGTAAAGCCAGAGTGTGCCGTGGCTGTCCTGCGCGAGCAGGTCCGGACGGCCGTCGCAGGTGAAGTCGCGAACACCGGACCCACACGGCGCCGGTTGCAGTGCGGCCTGCGCCGGGGCGGCGAAGATGCCCGCGGCCAGGAGCAATGGCCAGGTGATGCTGATCAGAAGACGCAGGCTTGCTTTCATGGCCCGCAGCCTAGACCCGTGTGCCATTGTGCACACGAGTATCAAAACCCGTGACTAGTGCGACCCGTACGCAAGTAGCGGCTGCCGCCCTCGGCGCTCACCTGGTTCCGCGGATATGAAACGCAGCTAGCAGGATCCCCACGAGCTGCTTCTTCGTGGCGGTTAAGACAAAACGACCCCGCAGGCCGGGCCTGCGGGGTCTTTCTGTAGCGGCGGGGAGGCTCGATCTCCCGACCTCACGATTATGAGTCGTACGCTAAGCGCCTGTTAGTATCTGGAACTCTGGGCTCTTTGTATCCACGCTGTATCCAACGCTGATAATCCGCCCCAGGAATCCCTAGGTCACATCTGACTTGAAAAGCGCATCCACCGCTTGGGCGGACGAATGCGCATCCTCGGCAAAGAGTTGGGCATACACGTCCAAGGTCGTCTTCGCAGAGCTGTGACCTGCGATCTGTTGGACGAGTTTCACGTTCGCCCGGGCACTCACAGCCAACGTGACCGCAGTCCTCCGCAGGTCATGAAAAATGATCTCCGGGAAGTGCGGGTCCGCCGCCCTACAGCGGTCCACAGCCGGGCGGAACACGCGACGACCAAAGTTGGAGGACCGCAACGCAGCCCCGGTGGGCGACGTGAACACAAGCGAGCCCGGCGCAATGCCCTCTACATGCCGTTCCAGGAGAACAGCAACCGATGGGGGGATGGGCACAGTTCTCGGCCTACGCCCCTTCGTGGTTTCACGGAACTGCAAGCGTCCATCGACTGGCACCAGCGTGGATCGGACAATGACCTCCGGCCGTTCGCCGAACGTCAAGGCATCGACGCGGAGACCTGCGATCTCCGACCATCGGAGGCCGGTGGTTCCCGCGAACATCGTCAACACCCCGTAAGCATCATGCGACGCTTCTTCATACCGTCCGCCCGCAGCGGCCTGCTCTGCGAGCACCATGAGTTGCCGGGCGGTCAAGGCCGCATGATCCCTGACCGGGGCCGGACTGGGAACATGGTTGATCGTGGCATTGCGGGCAGGGTTCGAAGACAGGTATCCCGCATCCACGGCGTACTGAAGCATCCTGCCGAGCTGGCGATACGCCCGCTGGCGCGCATCGTCGGTCACCAACGTTGTCAGCCAGTCGTTGATTACGGTCAGCGTTACCGTCGCAAGGGTGCGGTGCTCCAGATGGGGCCTCAGATGCTTCTCGTAGATGCGCTTGTAACCGGCCACAGTAACCGGCGATGTCGGGCGGGCACCTTTGGCCCCCACCCGCTCAATACGGTCGATCCATTCCAGGTAGAGGTCATGAAACCTCATCTTGCCGCCCGCCCTCGTATCTACGAGGGTGCCACCAGCCTTCGCGGAGTTGATCTTCAGCTCGTGCGCTTGGGCCTCTGCCTTTGTCCGAAACGTCGGGTACAGCCGCTTCCCGCCCACGCGGTAGTCGTGCCGCCACTTCCCGTTGGGGAGCTTCTTGATCGCCATCGAACGATCATATCCACAAAATCGTAGGCTCGCGATTTCGTGGACTCACAGTCCCGGTGGGCATCTTCCGACACGCCGTACACCCCCGGTTCTTTGCACCGAACTTCCCGGCCGCGCCGAGAGCTTTGCTGTCGCGAACAACGGAAAAGCCACCCGCTTTTCCCCTAGAATCCGCGGACTATGGCGCATAGCAAGGCTACGCGGCTGTGGATTAAAGGGAGGTTAAATGACATGATTGTCATACGTCACCCGAGCTCCCCCGTGGGGCTCTTGCACTACATGTAGCATCGTAGAGCTTGACACGGAGCCAGCGAGAGCGCTTGGGAAATTGACCCAGCGCCCCTGCCCTGTCAGCCACCACCGACTACGGCTTCACCCTCGCAAGTTTGACTCGCAGCCCCCATGATTCGGCGCGATCCTCGCAGGCATAGAAGCTCCTGTCAGTCACCCCCGCGCCCCCGTCCCGGTCGCCTTCCAGCACTGCCGCATGCCTAAATGGCATCGGTCCCTTCTCATCCGGAGTTCTTGTTGTCCCCGATTAGCACCGCCATCTCCCCCGAACAGGCCCGAGAGATCACGTCGTCCGTCTACCTGAGCCGCCGCAACGCGGCGCTGTACATGTGCGTCAGTGAAAAGTTCCTAGCGACCCATCTACACGACGGCCCCTTGCGCTTACGCCTTGGGTCCAAGATCGTTTACCGCGTGTCCGACATTGAGGACTGGATGCGCCAGCAGGAAGTGCGCCGATGAGCGGGGCCTCTCCGCTAGGGCTACGAGTCCCACAGGAGGAACTACCCCCGCCGGTTGTCCTAATTATGCAACCGCCCCCAGGGCCGCTGACGCTAGGTGCCAATCCCCCGCCGACACGGGGAAACCGGCTACATTGCCAGCCCCAGGGGGCCGTAGTTTCTTGAACACATTTGTTGAACGGAATTCGAATGCCAAACGGGGCAGGCCGAAGACTCAGAGCAAGTGCAAAGTCAAGGGATGCGACAAGGATGCCGCCAGCAGGAACAGGTGTTGGACCCACTACAGACAGTGGGAACGCAAGTACGGGCACCTTCGGTGTCATTGGCCCGGTTGCAGGGTGCACCAGGACGACGGCGGCCGACGGATGAACGGCGTCTTTTACTGCCGCCGCCATGAACACGAACACCTGAGGATCACCCCACAAGCGCAAGTTCTAAACGGCGAACGTCTAGGCTGCTTGATCACACCAGATGCCAATGGCTGCTGGCTATGGAGCGGGCCAACTAATGACGGCGGTTATGGCCTATTTGTCCCCGAGGGCGCGAACACAGCCAAGTGGTACGCGCACCGGGTGGCATGGGGTCTCCTGATGGGCGGGCATGAGCCCGGCCTAGAACTTGACCACCGGACGTGTAAACGACCCAACTGCGTGAACCCCTTCCACCTGGAGCCAGTCACGAAGAGCGTCAATCAGAAGCGCAAGCGGAATAGTCCCGAATGGGACTGGACCAACCCCGACGCGGTGAGGAATCCCCGCGTCTCCCAATTCGCCAGGGAGCACGGCCTACCGGTACCACTCCCGCCCACAAGCGCACACATCGCCAAGCGTCGCCGCCCGGCCACGCTCAAACCCCCAACCCGAAGGACCCATCATGCCCCGCCCAACACCCGCCGAGCTCGCACACGCCAAGGAATTTGACGTAATGAACAACCGATACCGCAGTTTGGGGCTCTGCACTACCTGCGCCCCCCAGGCCGCATACGGACATCAGGACGGATTCGCCGCCGTGAAACCGCCGTGCGCGGCATGCCTCCCAATAATCCTGGGTTTCCCCACCAATGAGCCGGGAGAGTGGCGCAGCTTCAGCCGCCGCTACGGACGCCAGCTCTCCGCTGGCTTAGCCCTAGAAGCAATCTGCTAACCCATCTGAGGTGGGAGGTTAACACCTCCCCCTCCAGAGGGGTCACGGCCCTCCCAACCCACCGGAAAGCTTTCTAACCCGTCCGCAGGGGGAGGCGCTATCACCACCGGGGTGGCGGCGGCGGGGTTTAGGGTCCCTCCCCCTCCCCTTATCGCCGAGTATGCGCGGCGCCCGACCGGTGCCTAGGCGGAAGCTTACTTCGCCGACGGATGGCCATCGCCGCCGCCGTCATCGCAACAGCGGGTATCAGAAACACGGCAGCGCCGGGACTCATGAATGCGCCCGCGCTGACGTAAGCCAACAGCGAGAACGCCCAGGTAAGAGCCGCGGCATACTCTGCGATCACAGCTACCGAACCCCGCACTGCGGGATCACGGAAGGAAAGGAAGGCACCACTTGCCGTGTTGTCCATGATCACTCCTTGCCGTACCAGCGATGACGTGGAGTAATGACACCACGAATGCACCAGACATGCCAGAGTCGGCAGGTTTGCCAGCGCGCGCCGACGTCGATTCCGATTCTTAAAGACGATGGGAACATGAGGGGAGGTTAGTTAGATCTCCTCCAAGCGTGTCCGCATCTACTGCGGCTCAAATAAGACGGTTTCAGTCGTCGTTACTTCGTCGGCCGGCCGGCCGTAGATCAGCGCATAGCGCGAGTATGGCTCCGGCCGCCCGTCTCTCGTTAAGTGGTGGTCCTCCCAGCGCAGGAAAACCTCGAACGGATTTCCTGCAGCTTTCTTCGTGCCCCATTCGATGACGTCCGTTACTTGGTCGGCGTCGGTGACATCCCACTCATCAACGAGCCATGCAAATCTTGGTGCAGGGGGCGGCGTGTAAATGCGCACTCGGTACGCTGGAGGTGAATCACCACCCCCGACGGGATCATTCGAGTCAGCTCGGACACTGTGCATGGCCCCAGCCTACGCCCGGGGCTACCAATTCCGATTCTTAAAAACGATCGTTTGATGAGTGTGAGAATGACGGCCAGCCGTGGGCGGCTGACCCCGGAAATTAAGGGAAGTTGCTTTATCATTACTCTTCTCATAAACTAATTCCCATAACAAGCCTTAGAGTTGAGTAAATGAGAATGGGGAATGGGAATGGCACTGGTTGGATACATGCGAGTCAGCACTGCGGATCAGAACACTGACGGCCAGCTGGACGCGCTGGTAGCGGCGGGGGTCAAAGCGGACCCCCGCCATCTGTTCCAGGATCACGGCATCAGTGGTGCGAAGGCGGAGCGCCCCGGCCTCACCAAATGCTTGGAGTCCCTGCGGGAGGGCGACACGCTGGTAGTCGCCAAGCTGGACCGTCTGGGGAGGTCCCTTGGGAATCTGGTCCAGTTGTTCCAGGAGCTGGCGGAGCAAGGTGTGGGGGTCCGTGTGCTGGATAACCCCATGCTCAGCACGGAAGGGAACAGCGCCCAGGCGAAGCTCATGCTGGGTATCTACGGGGCGTTCGCTGAATACGAACGTGACCTACTCCGAGAGCGCACCAACATCGGACTCGCGGCGGCGCGTGCACGCGGCCGCAACGGAGGCCGGCCCAAACTGCTGGACAGCGCGAAGGTCAACAGGGCGAAGCAACTGCACGCCGCTGGTGTCATGATCCCCCAGGAAATCGCGGACGCTGTGGGCGTCTCCGTCGCCACGCTCTACCGGTACCTCGCGAAATAACTGCAAACACCACAATGCCCCCCGTTATAAGCGGGGGGCATTTTTGTGTCCTGGTGCCGCAAGCCTCAGGAGGGATCACGCAAATCAAAGCGCAGTCGCCCCGGTAGCCCGCCTTCAGCGACTTCCTCCCCAGCGAGGAGCAACCCACAAACGTGACACTGGAAGCTCTCCACTTCCATAACTTCCTGCCGAGCCATTGCGAGCTCAGCCTGATCACCAGGGAACCGGAGCCCGGGAAAACCAACAGCCCAGCCCTCCAACCCGCAGACAGGGCACAGGAGGCGAGCAGTAACGTCCGAGGGGTCCGAGCTTATGGAGGGCCGCGCGTCTGCCAGCGAGCTGAACAGCGCCTCTTGTAGCTCTCGCGGCACCCCCTGCTGCCGTCGTGCGAGAACTTGCCGAGCGGTGCTGAACAGCGCTCCAACGAGAATCGCGAGCCGCTCCTCAGCATCGGTTAGCAGTCGCACGGCGAGTTCCGCGTTCTCTACTCCCCACCAGCTCTCAACATCCCTCTTGAAGTACTCCCGCGCGGCATCGCAGAACCGAACCATGATCACAACTGCATCTTGGAGCGTCTCTGCATCTACGAGCCCCATATGGGAAGCTGCGTTTCGGACAGTGAACACCGCATCGTCGGCGTCAGACCATGCGTTGATCAGCCCGAGGGCCTTCAGCCGCTTCGTTGCCTGAGAGGCAGATAGGGAACGTACTAGGAGTGAATCCATCTTTTTCCCCCGCGGGTGCGCCACCCCGGCAAAAAGCAATGCTGACCGCCAGTCGTCTGATCGCTCCTGTAGCAACACAGGAGATACATCTGCCAGCATCGCCTTCGCGAGCAACTCGACAGATGAGCCGATAGCCACTGCCGCGTCAAGAAGTTGAATGGAGTCCCAAGAACAGTACTGCTCTAGCGCCCGCCGAGCGTAGACGATTCCTGTTTCGCGTAAATGATTGGCGAGAGCGTCCGTCCCGCCCAGACCGGTGGGCCACACGCCTTCTTTTCCCCAAACTTCCATGGACTGAGGCTACATCCAACTCCATCCGGACCCTCCCAGGACCCGGGTCGTATCCATTCTGTATCCACCCCGCGGAGACAGAGCGGGATTTCGAGGGAAAACAGGAGAATGTTCTGGCTCACTGGGAAGAGGCTTGCAAACAGAAAACCCCCGGAATCTCGCGGATTCCGGGGGTTTATCTCTGTAGCGGCGGGGAGGCTCGATCTCCCGACCTCACGATTATGAGTCGTGCGCTCTAACCAACTGAGCTACGCCGCCACGAATGAGAAAAACCTGCGCCAAGCCGGTCAAAAACCGCCTTGACGCAGGCCCTCATTCAGAGCCCCCCACCGGAATCGATCCGGTGACCTCGTTCTTACCAAGAACGCGCTCTACCACTGAGCTAGGGGGGCAACGAGTAAATACTCTACCGGAAGATTCGGCTCCCAACAAATCGGCCGGCCTCCCCTGCCGGCGGTGCCAAAATCCGCGCGATTTCGGGGGTATCCCGGGCCTTCGGGCATCCCCCGCGGGCCCATTCCGGCCGGTCCGCACCCCGGATGTGACGAAGGCGACTCACGGGTCCGGAGCGTGCCAGGAAC
This sequence comes from Arthrobacter sp. YAF16, assembly GCF_052113385.1. NCBI lineage: Bacteria > Bacillati > Actinomycetota > Actinomycetes > Micrococcales > Micrococcaceae > Arthrobacter > Arthrobacter sp. YAF16. The sequence continues at coordinate 503,628 of NZ_JBFRDC010000001.1, read as the reverse complement.
TGCGCACGCTCCGGACCTTAAAGCAGGACGGGCCGGCTCAAAGAGAGCCGGCCCGTCCTGGCACTGCCTAGTAACTAGGGGTTACCACTTGTTGCGGGGCTTGAAGCCGCCTTCGGTGCGGGGCTTGCGGGTGTCGGTGCCGACGCTGCGCTCGTTGCGATCGCTGAAGGAGCGGCCGCCGCGGTCAGCCGAGGAACGCTCGCCGTCGTTCTTGCGGAACTCGCGCTTGAAGCCGCCATTGCCCTTGAAGTTGCCGCTGCCACCGGAGTAACCGCCGCGCTCGCCGCCACGGTTGCCCTGGTAGGCGCCCCGGTCGCCGGAGGGCTTGCGGCCGTTGTCCAGCTCGAGGTGGATCAGCTCGCCGCCGATCCGGGTGCGGGACAGTGCCTTCAGCTGATCCGGGCTCAGGTCCGCCGGGAGCTCCACGAGGGAGTGGTCCGAGCGGATGTCGATGCCGCCGATCTGGGCCGAGGAGATGCCGCCTTCGTTGGCAATGGCGCCCACGATGGAACCCGGCATGACGCGCTGGCGGCGTCCGACGGCGATCCGGTAGGTGGCGTTGCCCTCGGTCAGGGTGCGGGTCGGGCCACGGGAGCCGAACCCGTCCTTGGAGCGCTCGCGCTTCTGGAATTCCGGCGCGGCGGGCAGTTCCTTGACCAGGAGCGGCTGTCCGCCCTGCGCCATGACGGCCAGTGCGGCGGCAATCTCGGCGGCCGGAACGTTGTGCTCTTCCTCGTAGGAAGCGATCAGGTCGCGGAACGCCGAGACGTCCTCAGATTCGAGGGTTTCGGTGATCTTCTCGGCGAACTTGCCCAGCCGCAGGGTGTTGACCGTTTCCGCGGTAGGCAGGTGCATCTGCTCCACCGGCTGGCGGGTGGCCTTCTCAATGGAACGCAGCAGGTACTTCTCCCGCGGGGTCATGAACAGCACGGCGTCGCCGGAACGGCCCGCGCGGCCGGTGCGGCCAATGCGGTGCACGTAGGACTCGGTGTCGTGCGGGATGTCGTAGTTGATCACGTGGCTGATGCGCTCGACGTCCAGGCCGCGGGCCGCAACGTCGGTGGCGACGAGGATGTCGATCCGGCCCTCCTTCAGGGCCTCGACCGTGCGCTCACGCTGCTGCTGCGGGATGTCGCCGTTGATGGCTGCGGCCTGGAAGCCACGCGAGCGCAGCTTGTCGGCCAGGTCCTCGGTGGCCATCTTGGTGCGGACGAAGGCGATGACGCCGTCGAACTCTTCGACCTCGAGGATGCGGGTCAGTGCGTCGAGCTTGTGCGGGCCCATGACCTGCAGGTACCGCTGACGCGTGTTGGCGCCGGTGGTGGTCTTGGACTTGACCTGGATCTCGGCCGGGTTGTTCAGGTACTGCTTGGAGAGGCGACGGATCTGGCTCGGCATGGTGGCAGAGAACAGTGCAACCTGGCGGCCCTCGGGGGTCTGCTGGAAGATCTGCTCCACGTCATCGGCGAAGCCCATCCGCAGCATCTCGTCAGCCTCGTCCAGCACAAGGTACTGGAGTTCGGACAGGTCCAGGGAACCCTTGGCGATGTGGTCGATCACACGGCCGGGGGTACCGACGACGACCTGGGCGCCGCGGCGCAGGCCGGCCAGCTGGGGTCCGTAGGCGGAGCCGCCGTAGACCGGCAGGACGGTGAAGTCGTCGATGTGCTTTGCGTAGGAGGTGAAGGCCTCCGCGACCTGGAGCGCAAGCTCGCGGGTCGGAGCCAGGACCAGGGCCTGCGTCTTGCGGGAGGGGCCGTTCAGGTCGTGGAGTTCGGCCAGCCGGGACAGTGCCGGTACTGCGAATGCTGCAGTCTTACCGGTACCGGTCTGGGCCAGGCCCACAACGTCGCGGCCTTCAAGCAGCACCGGGATGGTCGCTGCCTGGATCGGGGACGGCTTCTCGTAGCCGACGTCCTGCAGGGCGGCAAGGACGCGGGCATCAATGCCGAGGTCGACGAAGCGGAGACCGGTTTCGTCGTCACCGGCATCGTTCGGGGTGTTTTCGGCCGCGGTTTCCACCGGCGTGGTGGCTGCTTCGGCGGCAGGGGTCTCGGTGATCTCGACGTCGGCCTGGGTGTTTTCAGTGTCGACGGAGTTGTCCTGATTTTCGGGCATAGGGGAATCTTCCTCATCCATAGGGGCCAGGCGGCACAACCCGAGGTGAGCGGAGCCGCAGTACACGTGCCGTAATTGCCGGGCATACGTTGACCGGCCGGTCACATAGAAGCCCGGCGCTTTCGCAATCCCGTGGCAGGACTTCCCGCTGCAACTCTTGGCTGCTATCCCAGCAGTCTGTACAGCGTTTTCTTTAGCCGGCTCTCCCTATGAAAATGCCCGCATCACAGTAGCGGGCCCCAACACTTGCCAGTCCTGCCTCAAAAATTGGGCAGGAATAAGGGATTTCCGGAGTGGGGGATATTTCAAGTGTAAGGCATGCACACCTGCAGATGGTAACGCAGGGGCCGACGGCGGCGGTGAGCTTGCGCACATGCCGCACCGCCCGGGCCTGTGCGGGCCCCGGACCGCGCTTCGGCGGACGCGCTAGTCCGCCGGCTGCAGCTTCGCAAACTCCTGGTGGTACTCCGGCTGCAGCCGGATCAGGCCATCGGCGTCGGCATCCCGCAGCGCCTCCATGTCCTGGACCGTGGGGTCGGAGAACCACTTGCCGATCGTCACGCCGTGCGCCGGGACGTAGAGCCGGTGGATGTGGTCCCCCGCCTGGATGCTGCCGGTGCGCACCACGCGCAGATAGGTGCCTACAAGTCCGGCCTCGGTGAACCGCTTGACCCAGTGGGGTTCGTTCACCCGCCGCTGGAAGGTGCTGCACGGCCGGCGGGGCGAGGTGACTTCCACTTCGACGTCGAGCCCGATCTTCCAGCGTTCGCCGATCACCGCGTTGGTGGCGTCGATGCCGGCAACCCGGAGGTTCTCGCCAAAGTATCCGGGCGGGATGTCCCGTCCAAGTTCCGCGGCCCAGTAGTCGGCGTCGGCCTGGGAATAGGCGTACAGCGCCTGGTCTTCGCCACCGTGGTCGATCCGGTCGGCCTGGATGTCACCTCGGAGGCCCAGCCGGTGGACTTTCACGGGTCCGTCCACGGGACGCTTGTCGATGGCGGTCACGCCCAGTCGTCCCTCGTCGCTGAGCAGCTGGTGCACCCGGCAGACGGCAAGCACAGAAGCGGTGTTCATGGCACCAGTGTAGGCCTGGGGCCGCGTCCAGACGGCGGAAAGTAGGATGCTCCCATGAGCAGTGTTGGAGCAACAGACGTGTCCGATGTCCTGGCGATCGATTCCCTGCTGAGCGCCGAAGAGCTGGCTGTTCGGGGAAAGGTCCGCGATTTCACCAGCCAGCGGATCCGGCCCGGGATCGCGGCCTGGTATGACGACGGCGTCTTCCCGCTCGAACTGGCAGCGGAACTGGGCGAGCTGGGCGTGCTCGGGATGCAGCTGGAGGGCTACGGCTGCCCGGGCCGCTCCGCCGTCGAGTACGGCCTGGCCGCGATGGAGCTCGAGGCCGGCGATTCCGGCATCCGCACCTTCGTCTCGGTGCAGGGTTCCCTCGCCATGACCGCCATCCATCTGTGGGGCTCGGAGGAGCAGAAGCAGGAGTGGCTGCCCCGGATGGCCGCGGGCGAAGCCATCGGCTGCTTCGCTTTGACCGAGCCCACCGCCGGGTCGGACCCGGCGGCGATGCAGACCTTCGCCCGGCGGGACGGTACGGGCGATGACGCCGGCTGGATCCTGGACGGGGCGAAGCGCTGGATCGGGCTCGCCTCCGTCGCGGACGTGCTGGTGGTGTGGGCAATGACCGACGACGGCGTGCGCGGCTTCCTGGTGCCTGCCGGCACGCCGGGGGTGACTGCCACGCCGATCGGGCAGAAGCTTTCGATGCGCGCCTCGATCCAGTGTGATGTGGGCCTCGACGGGGTCCGGCTGGGCCCCGAGGCGCAGCTGCCCGCCGCCCGCGGGCTGCGCGGACCGTTCAGCTGCCTGAACGAGGCACGCTACGGGATCGCCTGGGGCGCGATGGGCGCCGCCCGGGACTCCTACGAGGCTGCGCTGCGGTACTCGCAGGAGCGGCTGCAGTTCGGCAAGCCGCTGGCCGGGTACCAGCTCACCCAGGAGAAACTGGTGAACATGCTGCTGGAAATCCAGAAAGGCACCCTGCTGGCGCTGCAGCTGGGCCGGCTCAAGGACGCCGGGAAGCTGAGGCCGGAGCAAATTTCGTTGGGCAAACTGAACAACGTGCGGGAGGCAATCGCGATTGCCCGCGAGGCCCGCACCATCCTGGGCGGGAACGGGATCACGCTGGACTATTCACCGCTGCGGCACGCCGCCAACCTCGAGTCGGTGCGCACCTATGAGGGCACCGACGAGGTGCACACCCTGGTCCTGGGCCAGCACATCACCGGGCTGGCCGCCTTCCGCTAGCGGCGCGGGGTGAAATGACAGTTCGCGGCAGTGTTGCCGCACCACACTGCCGTGAAATGTCATCTCGACGGCGGCGATGGCGCGGCCTCAGGCGGAGAAGCCTCCGTCTGCCTTGACCAGCTGCCCGGACACCCAGCGGCCCTCGGGTGAGAGCAGGAACGCCACCGTCCCGGCCACGTCCGCGGGGGTGCCGAGCCGGCCGCCGGGATGCCGGCGGGCCAGGTCCTCGCGCAGTTGCGGGTCCATCCAGCCGGTGTCCACCGGCCCCGGGTTGAGCACGTTGGCGCTGATGCCCTGCGGGCCCAACTCCCTCGCGGCCGCGATCACGATCCGGTCCAACGCGCCCTTGGACGCCCCGTACGGCAGGTTGAACGCGGTGTGGTCGCTGGTCAGCGCCACGACTGCACCGCCTTCAGCCGGCGCCTGCCGGGCAAATGCGGCGATCAGCTGCCAGCTGGCGCGGGTGTTGACGGCGAAGTGGCGCTCAAAGCTCTCCAGGGACGTGTCCAGGATGCCCGAGTCCACGGATTCGGCGTGGCTCAGCACCAGACCCTGCAGGGTGCCAGCCTCTTCCGCCACTGCGGCCATCAGCCGGTCCACGGCCTGCGGATCCTCGAAGTCGGCGGGCACGGCCAGCACGGCGGCGCCGGTCGCCTGCAGCTCGGCGGTGAGGCGTTCGACGTCGTCCGGCTGCACGCCCCAGGGCATCCGGGTGTCGTAGTCCTGCCAGTAGGTGAGCACCAGGTCCCAACCGTCCGCTGCGAGCCGCCGCGCAATGCCTGCACCGATGCCGGCGAGCCTTCCGACGCCGGTAACCAGGGCCGTCTTGCGCTGCACCGGCGGGGCATCGGCGGCCGGCGTGTCCGGGTTATCTGGCCTGGGCGGGGTGGAAACCATGGTGCCCAGCCTAACGTCCGGCCTAGGCCGGGACCGGGACGGCCGCCTGCTTTCCGGTGTCCTTGCGGATGGTCGCGCTGATGACGGCGGCGATGGTGCACATCGCCGCGGCGGCGAACCAGGCGTACGTGTACTGGCCGGTGGCGTCCCGGACGGCACCGGCCGCCAGCGCTGCCGCGGCGGCGCCGAGCTGGTGCGCGGCGAAGACCCAGCCGAACACGACACTGCCGTCCGCGCCGAACACCTGGCGGCAGATCGCGGCCGTCGGCGGGACGGTGGCTACCCAGTCCAGGCCGTAGATGATCACGAAAACGATCATGCTGGGCTGGATCTCGGCGCTGAGCAGCAGCGGCAGCACCAGCAGCCCGATGCCCCGGAACTGGTAGTAGACGGCGAGCAGGATCCGTGGATTGAAGCGGTCCGTCAGCCAGCCCGAGGCGATGGTGCCGAGAATGTCGAAGATGCCGACGACGGCGAGCAGGCCGGCGGCCGTGGTTTCGGCCATGCCGTGGTCGTGGGCGGAGGGGATGAAGTGGGTGCCGATCAGTCCGTTGGTTGTGGCTCCGCAGATGGCGAAGCCGGCCACGAGTGCCCAGAACGTCCGGACCCTGCTGGCCCGCTTGAGCACCTGAAGCGCCCGGACGGCGGCATTCCGGCGGGGCCCGGCCGGGACGGCCGGCTCCCCCGGCGTTGCGGTCCCGCCGGCTGTAGCCCCACCCTCCGCGGACTCGGTCTCGGCGCCATACGGCAGCGCACCGACGTCGGCCGGTGAGTTCTTCAAGAACTTCAGCACCAGCGGCACCACCGCCAGGGCACCGGCGGCGATCAGCAGCGAGGCCTGCCGCCAGCCGGGGCTCTGCGCGAGGGCGGCGATGAAGGGCAGGAACACCAGTTGCCCGGCCGCGCTGCCCGCGGTGAGGATGCCGATCACCAGCCCGCGGCTCTTCACGAACCAGGTGTTGGCGACCGTGGCGGCGAACACCAGCGCCATCGATCCGGTGCCGAGTCCGATCAGCAGCCCCCAGGTCAGCAGGATCTGCCACGACTGGTTGACCAGGACGGTCAGGGCGCTGCCTGCCCCGATCAGCACCAGCGCCACGGCGGTCACGGCGCGGATGCCGAAGCGCTCCATCAGGGCCGCGGCGAACGGTGCCGTGAGGCCGAACAGCACCAGGTTGATGCTGACCGCGGCCGAGAGGACCGTGGTGGACCAGCCGAACTCGGTCTGCAGGGGCACCATGAGCACGCCCGGGGCGGCCCGGAAACCGGCAGCGCCGACCAGTGCCAGGAACGCGACGACGGCGACGATCCAAGCCGGATGGATGCGGCGCCGGGTGGAGGTGCGGGGCTCACTCATGCTGCGGTTCCGTTCTTCCGTGTCGCCGGAGCGGTGGCGAGGGGGACCGGGTCGGCGGTCCGGGTGAGGCTGTGCCAGCTGGTGTTTTCGGCCGTGAGCCGTTCGCCGCAGGCCGTGCAGCTGTCCGCAGAGGAGGTGCGCTGCCCGCAGCCGCTGTGGACCACAAACATGTGCGCCTGTTCGGACGGCGCGGCCAGGTGCTTCTCGGACCAGATCACGACGGCATTGAGCACCGGCAGGGCGTCCTCGCCTTTGGCGGTGAGCACGTACTCCTGGCGGCGGCGGCCGCCGCCGTCGTCGTAGGGGCGGCGGGTGAGCAGGCCGGCGTCGACGAGTGCTGCCAGCCGCCGGGTGAGGACCGAGTCAGCAGCGCCCAGCCGGGCCTTCATGGCGTCGAAGCGTCCGTTGCCGAAGAAGACTTCGCGCAGGACCAGCATGCCCCACGGGTCGCCGAGGATGTCCAGGCCGCGGGCCATGCTGCAGTTGCGCCGGGACCAGTCGGATCGAAGTGCCATACCGGCAGATTAGCTGGCTTTCTTCAAGATAGCTAGAGGCCGCAGCTGCCGGGACCTAGAGGTACGGCCGGAGCCCGGCGCGGGACGGCCGGTAGGCCAGCGCCCAGTACACCAGCATCGCCATCCCGCAGACCACGCCGAGGCTGGCGACCGTGAGCTGCCACTGCGTAGTGGGATCCTTGCCCCACTCGTGTGCCCCGGCCATCACCGCGAGGTACTTGGGGGTGAGGTAGAAGGCGACGGCGGAGGCGGCGACGATGATCCAGCCGGCCAGCCGCATTTTGCCGTCGCGCGAGGGGACTCGGTGGATGGCGAACCCCATGCACGGCAGCGCCACGGCCATCCAGACCCAGTGGTGGGACCAGGACACCGGGCTGATCAGCAGCATCAGCAGCGCGGTGGCGGACACAGCCACGAAGTTCTCCTCCGCGTCAACCGCCCCCTTGATCACCAGCGCGGCGACGGCGGCGAGGCCCAGCGCGAGCACCAGCCAGACCACGGAGGTCAGGGACGAATCCGGCATCCCCAAGTGCAGCAGCAGGCCCTTGACCGAGAGGTTGTCCACGTAGGCCGGCCCACCGATCCGTCCGGTGTCCGGCAGGATCTTGGTCCAGAACGTCACCGAAGCGGTGGGCAGCATGGCCCAGGCCAGCGCGATCGAGCCGAAGAACCCCGCGGCCATCCAGCCCAGGGCCTTGAAGTCGCGGCGGACCAGGAAGTACAGGCCGAAGGCGAGCGGGGTCAGCTTGATCCCGGCCGCGATCCCGATCAGCAGGCCAGCCGGCCAGCGGAACTCGCCGGCCCGGGATTTTCCGTAGAGTGCGAAGTCGGCCAGGATCAGGCCCATCAGGATGATGTTGATCTGGCCGAAGTCGAAGGTATCCCGCCACGGCCCCATCAGCAGGATCGCCGCGGTGCCGGCCAGGCCCACGGCGCGGAACCGCCAGTCCGCGACGGCGTCGCGCCAGCGGCCCAGCCCGAAGTAGTGCCGGGTCAGCCACGCGGACACGACGGCTGCGCCGAGCAGCGCGGTGGCAGTGAAGACAAAGCCGCCGGCGCTTTGGCCCAGGGTGGCGAGGGCGGCGAAGATCAGCGCGGCGAACGGCGGGTAGGTGAACGGAAGCCCGTCGCGCGGGGCGTAGAGCTCGTTCACGCCGGCTTCGCCGGTCTGCAGCACCCGGTTTCCGCCGTAGAAATAGACCTCGAAGTCGTTCAGCAGCGGGATGTAGGCCGAGTACAGCACCACCAGGGCGACGACGACGGCGGCCGCGCCGGCCGCCGTCGCGATCCAGCCGCGGATGGTGGAGCTGGCTGCCCTGGAAGTGCTGGTCACCGGAGGCTAGCTGCCCGTCTCAATGCGCGCGAAAGCCTGCTCGAGGTCCGCAATCAGGTCCTCGACGTCCTCGATGCCGCAGGAGAGCCGGATCAGGTTCTCCGGGACTGCCAGTTCGGTGCCCTTGACCGAAGCGTGGGTCATCTCGGAGGGGTAGTTCATCAGCGATTCGATGCCGCCCAGGGATTCCGCCAGCGTGAACACGGAGGTGGATTCGGCCACCTTGCGTGCCGCGGCCTCGCCGCCCTTGAACTGCACGGAGATCATCCCGCCGAACTTCTTCATCTGCTTCTTTGCCAGTTCGTGGCCCGGGTGGGAGGGCAGGCCCGGGTACAGCACGGCCTCCACCTCGGGGCGCTGCAGCAGCCATTCGGCCACGGCCTGGGCGTTGTCGCTGTGCCGGTCCATCCGCACGCCGAGCGTCTTGAGCCCTCGGGTGGTGAGGAACGCGTCCATCGGCCCGGACACGGCGCCGACGGCGAACTGCACGAAGCCGATCTTCTCGGCCAGTTCGGGGTCGTTGACGATGATCGCGCCGCCGACGACGTCGGAGTGCCCGCCGATGTACTTGGTGGTGGAGTGCACCACGACGTCGGCGCCGAGGGCCAGCGGGTTCTGCAGGTACGGCGAGGCGAAGGTGTTGTCCACCACGAGGAGGGCGCCGGCGTCGTGCGCCACCTTGGCGAGCGCCTCGATGTCGGTGATCTTCATCATCGGGTTCGACGGCGTCTCCACCCAGACCAGCCGGGTCTTGCCGCCGGCCGCGCCGCCGTTCGATCCGCCTGCGGCGACGGCCTTCGCGACGGCGTCAAGATCGGACATGTCCACCGGGGTGTTGCCGATCCCCCACTCGCCCAGGACGCGGCTGATCAGCCGGTACGTCCCGCCGTAGGCGTCGTTGCCGAGCACGATGTGGTCTCCGGGCCGGGTGAGGGCGCGGATCATGGAATCCTCGGCGGCCAGGCCGGAGCTGAAGGAGAACGCCGCTGCGCCGCCCTCCAGCGCGGCGAGCTGCTCCTGCAGGGCGTCGCGGGTGGGATTGGTGCCGCGGCCGTATTCGTAGCCTGCCCGGAGGCCGCCGATCCCGTCCTGCGCATAGGTGGAGGAGAAGTGCACCGGGGGCACCACGGCGCCGGTGCGCGGCTCGAAGGCCTGGCCGGCGTGCACGGCCCGGGTGTTGAAGCCGGCGTTGGCCGTGGAAGAGCTTTCTGGCTGGGACATGGGACTCCTTGAACTGGTCAGTTGCTGAGGTAGGCGAGGAGGTCGTGGCGGGTCAGGATCCCCACCGGAGCGCCGACGAACGTCACCATCAGGGTGTCGGTGTCGGAGAGGAGTTCGCGGGCCGTCGAGATCGATTCGAGCGAACCGATCACGGGCAGCCGTGCCTCCATGTGTTCGGAGATCTTGTCGGTGAGGTTCGCCTCGCCGCGGAAGAGCTTGGCGGTCAGGGTGCGCTCGTCGACGGCTCCGAGCACCTCGCCCATCACGACCGGCGGTTCCTGGGACAGCACCGGGATGTGGGAGACGCCGTACTCGTTCATGATGTTGATGACGTCCCGCACGCTCTCGTTCGGGTGGATATGCACCAGGTCCGGCAGCTCGCCGGTCTTGGACTTGAGCACTTCTCCCACCGAGGCTTCGTCGCCGCCGGCGAGGAAGCCATAGGAGCGCATCCACTGGTCGTTGAAGATCTTCGCCAGGTAGCCCCGGCCCGAATCGGGCAGGATCACCACGACGACGGCGTCGGCGGGCAGGTCCTTGGCGGCCTGCAGCGCGGCGACGACGGCCATGCCGGAGGAACCGCCCACCAGCAGGCCCTCTTCCCGGGCCAGGCGGCGGGTCATGGCGAAGGACTCGGCGTCGCTGACGGCTATGACCTCATCCGGAACGGCCTTGTCGTAGTTGGCGGGCCACATGTCCTCGCCGACGCCCTCGACGAAGTACGGCCGGCCGGTGCCGCCGGAGTAGACCGAACCGGCCGGGTCGGCCCCGATGATCTTGACCACGCCGCCGTCGGCCTCGGGCCGGTCCGCGGAGACTTCCTTGAGGTAGCGGCCGGTGCCGGTGATGGTGCCGCCGGTGCCGGCGCCGATCACGCAGTGCGTGACTTTGCCGTCCGTGTCCTTCCAGATCTCCGGGCCGGTCGACTCGTAGTGGCTGGCCGGCGCGGCCGGGTTGGAGAACTGGTCCGGCTTGTAGGCGCCCGGGATTTCAGTGACCAGGCGGTCCGAGACGCCGTAGTAGCTCTGCGGGCTGTCCGGCGCGACGGCGGTGGGGGTAACCACCACTTCGGCGCCGTAGGCCTGCAGCACGGCGCGCTTGTCTTCGCCGACCTTGTCCGGGACCACGAAGATGCAGCGGTAGCCCTTCTGCTGCGCCACGAGCGCCAGGCCCACACCCGTGTTGCCGGACGTGGGCTCCACGATGGTCCCGCCGGGCTGGAGCTTGCCGCTGCGTTCGGCCTCTTCGACCATCTTGGCGGCGATGCGGTCCTTGATCGAACCGCCGGGGTTCAGGTATTCCAGCTTCACCAGGACCGTGGCGGCGATGCCGTCGGTCACGTGATTGAGTTTGACGAGCGGCGTGTTGCCGATGAGGTCCAGGACGGACTGGGCGTACTTCATAGGTACAAAGTTACCGTCTCCGGGACGGCGGGCACGTCGCGTCGCCGGCGCCGCGGTCCGGGTGCGACGATAAGGCAGTGAAGCGAAGGACCTGGTTGAAGACGCTGAGGAGCTACCTCGTCCCCGGCGGGATGCTCCTCGCCGGGGTGGCGGTGCTGGGCACCGGGCTGTTGCCCTGGCCCGCATTCGAGGAGCTCACCGGCCGCACGGTGCCCGTACTGGGCTTCGTGGTGGCCATGTCCCTGGTGACGGAACTGGTGGATGACGCCGGGCTGTTCCGGGCCGTCACGGACCGACTGGCCGCACTGGGCCGGGGCAGCGTGCTGCTGCTCTGGCTGCTGGTGATCGCGCTGGCAACGGTCTCCACCGTGTTCCTGTCGCTGGATACGACGGCGGTGCTGGTCACGCCCGTCGTCGTACTTCTGGCCGTCCACGCCCGGATCCCGCCGCTGCCCTTCGCGCTGACTACCATCTGGCTCGCGAACACGGCCTCGCTGCTGCTGCCGGTGTCCAACCTGACCAACCTGCTGGCCCAGTCCCGGCTGGGTCTCAGCCCGGCCGCCTTCGCCTCGCTGGTCTGGGCCCCCGCGCTGGTTGGGATCCTGCTCCCCCTGGCTCTGCTCTGGCTGGCCTTCCGGAAGGATCTGCGGGGCCGCTACGGCCCCCAGCCGGTCCACCGGGTGCGTGACAAGGTGCTGCTGTACGCCTCGGCTGGCGTGATGCTGCTCCTGCTCCCGGCCCTGGTGTCCGGAGTGCCGGTACAGATTCCCGCCGCTGCCGCGGCCGCGGTCCTCCTGGGGCTGTTCCTGTGGCGGCGCCGCTCGGCCCTCCGCTGGGCCATGATCCCGTGGCGGCCGCTTATGCTCACCGTCGGCCTGTTCATGGTGGTCGAGGCGTTGCACGCCAACGGCCTGACCAAGGTCCTGGCGGGCGTCGCCGGGTCCGGGGAGAGCCTTCCCGCGCTGCTCCAACTGGCGGGGCTCGGCGTGGGAGCCGCGAACACCGTCAACAACCTGCCGGCCTACCTCGCGCTGGAACCGGCGGGCGGCTCGCCGGTGAGGCTCGCGGCCCTCCTGATCGGCGTGAACCTTGGCCCGCTGGTGAGCCCCTGGGCGTCCCTGGCGACCCTGCTCTGGCACGAGCGCCTGCGGGCCCTCAACGTCGAGATCCGCTGGGGCGGCTTCGCGCTGGCCGGCCTCGCCGCCGTCGTCCTCACGGTTCCCCTCGCGGTCGTGGCCCTCTGGCTGGCCAGCGGCATGCACTAGGCGCGGGTCAGGCCCCGATGTCGTTTCCGGCGGTTTCGCCGCTGCCGCCGGCCGGAGCCGGTGCCGCGGGCGCGGCGTTCTGCCACAGCCCCACTACGTTGCCCTCGGTGTCCGTGAAATACGCGTTCCAACCGGACCCCGGCACCTCCATCTTTGCCCGCTGCACCGAACCGCCCCGGGCCACGATCTGCTCCAAGGCGGCGTCGATGTCGTCGACGTCGACGGTCACCACCGGGGCGGTGAGCTCGCCGCGGCGGAACAGGCCGCCGTTGATCGACCCGGAGACCGCGGGCCGGCCCTCCTCGTCCATCGGGGTGGTCAGCGCCAGGCTGTATTCCATCTCCGGCATGACCTGGAAACCCCAGCCGAACACCGAACTGTAAAACTCACGCGCACGGTTCTCGTCGTCCGCGGGAAGCTCGAAGTGCACCACTCCACCAGCCATCACACTCTCCTGACCATCAAGGGATCCGATCCCGGGGCGGGCGCGGGAAGTCCGGGCCACAGCCGGAGTCTAGTCCCGTCCGGGGCCGCGGATAAGGGCCGTCCGGTTGCGCGCATCCCTCCGCCCAACAGCCCGGATGTGCCCGCCGTCGGCCGGGCGTGGGAACATATTCGAGTGACCACCGCAGAGCTCCCCGCCGGCGTGCCCGCCGCGGCGGACGCCTCGCTGCGGTGGCACCCGGGCGGCCCGTTCGATCTCCTGCAGACCCTCGGCACGCTCCGCCGGGGCCACGGCGATCCGTCCATCCGGGTCACTGCGGACGGCTTCTGGATGGCGTTCACGACGGCGGCCGGTCCGGCCACGCTGCGCCTGGCGTCCGCGGGTCCGGCGGCCGCGCCCTGGATCGAGGCGCGCGCCTGGGGGCCCGGGGCAGCCGCGGCGATCGAGGCCGTTCCGCGAATGCTGGGACGCGACGACGACTGGACGGCCTTCGACGAACCCGGCTTCCACGCCACGCTCCCCCGGATGGTTGTCGACGCACGACGCCGCAACCCCGCCCTCCGGCTGCCGGCCACCGGGCGGATGATCGATTCCCTGGTGCCTACGGTGCTCGAGCAGAAGGTCACGGTGATCGAGGCACGCCGCGGCTACCGCTACCTGATGTACCGCTTCGGGACAGCGGCGCCCGGCGCCGGCACCGTGGCCCCCGCCAACCTCCTGGTCCAGCCCACGCCCGAGCAGTGGCTGCGCATCCCGTCCTGGGAATGGCACAAGGCCGGAGTCGGCCCGCAACGATCGGACACCGTCATGCGGGCGCTGCGTTCCGCGGCCGCGCTGGAACGGCTGGCGGCGCTGCCGGCGGCCGAAGCGGCCGCGAAGCTGCAGACCCTTCCCGGGATCGGCGTCTGGACGGCGGCCGAGGTGGTGCAGCGCACGCACGGCTGTCCGGACTCGATCGCGGTGGGCGACTACCACCTCGCGGCCTACGTCGGCGCGGCCCTGACCGGGCGGCGGACCGACGACGCCGGGATGTTGAGGCTGCTGGCGCCCTGGGCCGGGCACCGCCAGCGGGTGGTGCGCATGATCGGCCTCAGCGGGTTCCGCAAGCCGGTTTTCGGGCCGCGGATGACCATCCAGGACCACCGCGGCCACTGACCGGCGCCGCTGAAGCAACGCGGGGTCACATCCGGCCCATCCGGGGCGCCTTTATAGGCGCGATCTGACCCCGCGTTGCGTTAGACCGAGCGGAGCCGGGTCTTCTTGATCCGGCCAACGAGGGCTTCGAAGCCATCGGCGAGGTCATCGGCGTTGGCCTTGAAGTACGCCCAGCCAGCGCCGCGGAACGCTTCGTCCCGCCGGATGTCCCTGGATTGTTGTTCCCGGGTGAGGTGGTGGGCGCCCTCGTACTGGATGGCGATGCGGTACCTCCGGTAGCCCAGGTCTGCGGCCGGCGAGCGCCGGTCGTCAGGGTCCAGCCTGATCTGAAGCTCCGGCTCCGGTAATCGCGCGTCCATCAGCGCCAGCCGCAGAAAGGTCTCCGGGAACGAATCCGCCCCCACCCGCATCTCGTCCAGGGCCAGCCGGGCTTTCTCGACGCCCTTCATGTTGGGATGCTGGCGGATGAGTAGCCGCAGTCCGTCCTTGTACGCGTAGGGCTCTGAGCGCTGTTCCAGTCCAGGCCGGGGTATCCGAATGATCTGGTCGCCCAGGGCGATGAGGTAGTTGAGAGGCAGGCCCGAGGCGAGATCCAGCCAGGTCCGCGGCGGTGCCGTCACAGGGACGCCGTCGACGTCGGTCAGCTCGCCGGGGATACACCGCACGCGGTGTCCCGTAACCCCGGCCCGGCGGACGCGAGGCAGTTCGTGCGGCTTGCTGAGATGGATGGTGGAACACCCGCCCAGCCACGGCGGCAGTCCGAGCCGGGTGAGCACGGCGGCGGTCTCGTGGGACACCCAGGCGCCGGGCGTGGCTGCGCTGAGTACCCGGGCACGTTCGAAGATCTCCAGGTGCCTGCCGGCCGGCAGATAGATGAGACGGCCGCCGTCGGACAGGTCCTTCGCCCGGAGCCGCTTGGACGTAACGCCGACCGCACGGGATTCGTAGACCGTGAACGGCGTCTGGAAGAGACTTTCGGGGAGCGGCACAATGCGGACCATGGGCACCATTGTGGCCGCGGATTAGGCTCGCTGCCTGAGTTATCCACAGGCCTGCCCAATTCGAAGCATCGCAGGGTCACTTACGGCCCATCCACGGCCCCGCGATGGGCCGTAAGTGACCCCGCGTTGCGGTCAAAGATGCAGCCTGGCCACGGCTTCCTGGCGCATGTCCACCTTGCGGATCTTGCCGGACACGGTCATCGGGAAACTTTCCCGGACGTCCACGTAGCGCGGGATCTTGTAGTGCGCCAGCTTGCCCCGGCAGAATTCCGCCAGCCCCGCGGCGTCCAGCCTGCCGGCTCCGGGCTTGAGGATCACGCACGCCATCAGTTCCTCACCGTACGTGGCGTCAGGGACACCGATCACCTGAACGTCCTGGATATCCGGGTGCGTGTAGAGAAACTCCTCGATCTCGCGCGGGTAGACGTTCTCGCCGCCGCGGATCACCATGTCCTTGATCCGGCCCTCGATCACCAGGTAGCCGTCCTCATCCATGCGCGCCAGGTCGCCGGTATGCATCCAGCCTTCGGCGTCGATCGCCTCGGCCGTCTTGTCCGGCTGGTTCCAGTAGCCCTGCATCACGGAGTACCCGCGGGTGCACAACTCGCCGATCTCGCCGCGCTGCAGCACCTCCCCGGTCACGGGGTCCACGATCCGGTTCTCCAGCTGCGGCATGGTGCGGCCGACGGTCTGCGTGCGCTGGGCCATGGTGTCCCCGTCGCGGGTCATGGTGGAGACCGGCGAGGTCTCGGTCATGCCGTAGCAAATGGCCACGTCGCGCATGTTCATTTCCGAGATCACCCGGTTCATGACCTCGATGGGGCACAGCGAACCGGCCATGACGCCGGTGCGCAGCGTCGAGAGGTCGTAAGAGGCGAAGTCCGGCAGCGCGAGTTCGGCGATGAACATGGTCGGCACGCCATAGAGCGACGTTCCGCCGAAGTCCTGCACTGCCTCCAGCGCGGCGGCCGGCGTGAACCCGCGGCCCGGAATGATGGTGGCGGCGCCGTGGCTGAAGGCGCCCAGGTTGCCGATCACCATTCCGAAGCAGTGGTAGAACGGCACCGGCAGCACCACCCGGTCGTGCTCGGTGTAAGCCAGCAGCTCGCCGATGGCGAAGCCATTGTTGAGCAGGTTGTGGTGAGTCAGGGTGGCGCCCTTGGGAAAACCGGTGGTGCCGGAGGTGTACTGCAGGTTGATCGCGTCGTGCGGGTCCAGTTCGGCCATCCGCGCCTTCAGGCCGGAGTGCGCGACGTCGTCGGCCCGCCTCAGCAGCTCGGCGAATGTCCGCTCCGCCTCACTTTCCGGGACCCCGGCGGTGAGGCCGGGCTGGCCGGAATCGGGCAGGAACACGACTTCGCGCAACTCGGGACATTCCGCCAGCGCCTGCCGGGCCATCACCGTGTAGTCGCTGTTCCGGTCCGACGGCGCCGCCACCAGCATCCGCATGCCGTTCTGCTTGACGACAAACTCCAGCTCGTGGCTGCGGTACGCCGGATTGACGTTGACCAGGATCGCCCCGATCTTCGCTGTGGCGTACTGCAGAATGGTCCATTCGGCGCAGTTCGGGCTCCAGATTCCGATCCGGTCTCCCTTGGCGACGCCGAGCGCCAGCAGCGAGCGGGCCAGCCGGTCGACGTCGTCGTTCATCTTGGTGTAGCTCCACCGCCGGGCCTCCCCGCCGGGAACCGCCGCGGCCTCGATCAGCGCGTCGTGGTACGGGAACCGGGCGACGATCCGCTCAAAGTGGTCGCCGATGGTTTCATCGATCAGCGGGACGTCAGTGTCCCCGGCTGTGTACGCAAGCATGGTGTGACGCTACCAACAGGCCGCCGGCAAGAGAAGGGCAAAGCGTGGAAGTCCTAGGAAATCTTCAGGACATCTTCCGACGCCGGGTCGGCCGCCCGGTAGGGTAAAACCCATGAGCGCACCCATTGACCTGCAGGCCACTTTCATTCCCAACGAGGGCGAATTCTTCCGCGTGAAGCTTGCCCTCGAAATCGCGATCGACGAGGTCGTCAACGAACCCGGCTGCATCCGCTATGAGCTGACCGAGGCGAGCGAGGACAAGCTGGTTCTGACCGAGCAGTGGGCTTCCCAGGCAGACTTGGACAAGCACTCCAAGGGCACCGCGGTCCAGGACCTGAACGAGTCCCTGAGCGCTTTGCTGGCCGAGCCGGTCAAGCTGGAAAAGCTCTAAGCCCGCCCCGCCTCCGAACACAAACGCGGGGTCACCTCGCGCCGGTAATCCCTCAAGGGATGGGCGCGAAGTGACCCCGCGTTGTTGTTTGTTGCGGCAGTCCGGGTGTTGCGGCAGTCCGGCTTAGATATCCGGAATCTGGCTACCGTCCTGCTGGGTTGTTGCGGCCTCGGCCTGGGAACGGGCCACGTGCGCGTGGACCTCCTCCATGTCGAGGGCCTTGACGGCGTCGACCACCTGCTCCAGCTGCTGGGCGTTCAGCGCACCGGGCTGGGAGAACACCAGTACCTTTTCGCGGAAGGCCATCAGCGTGGGGATCGAGGTGATACCGGCCTCGGCGGCAAGCTGCTGCTCCGCTTCGGTGTCCACCTTGGAGAAGACCACGTCCGGGTGCTTCTCTGAAACGGCCGAGTACGTGGGGCCAAACTGCTTGCACGGGCCGCACCATTCGGCCCAGAAGTCTACGAGGACAATGTCGTTGTCCTCGACGGTCGATGCGAACTGTTCACCTGTAATGTCTACGGTAGCCATGCGTCAACGGTACGCGAGCCGCCCGCGAAAGTCCCCTGCGTTTCGCTGATGGCACATCCCGGCGGGCACGGCGCGGAGGTCACGCCCAGACGTGCGGGGCGGGGCGGCGGGCGCCCGGCAGCGCGTTCGTTTCCCGCCACTCGTGGATCCATTCGGGCAGCTCCAGGTCCGCCGGCGGCGCCCCGAACTCGCGGATGATCTCTTCCTGGCTGACCGGCTTGCCCTTACTGACCAGCCGGGTGGCGATGTGGGCGCGGGCGTAGATTTCGCCGTCGACCACCATGCGCTGCTCAAAGTAGATGGCCTTCTCATCCAGGCCGATGACCTTGGACTCGATGGTGTACTGCTGCCAGAGCTGCAGGGAGCGGCGGAAAGCGATGGTCTCCCCCGCCACCACTGGCGTCCAGCCGCGCCGGCGCATGGCCTTCCAGGTCCCGCTGCGTGCCATCAGGTCGAACCGGCCCAGGTCCATCAGCGAGAGGTACATGCCGTTATTGACATGCATTGCGATGTCGATGTCTGTCGGGAGCACGCGGAGCGGCAGCGAGGACGTGTCCCAGATGCTCAGCGGCGAGCGCCGGGCGGACTTGATGAGCAGGAGGAGGGTGCGGAGCAGCAGGTGCATGGGACTATGTTACCCGCGGGTAACAAAGGTGCCAAGAAGGGTCGGCCGCTCAGCCGGCGGACAGCACCGCCACCGTGGCCTTGCGGCCGGAGCCGCGGATGGTCCAGCAGTTCCCGGTGCCGAGCACCTCAAGGTCCTCGAGGCCCGCGTGGCGCAGCACCAGCGCGGTGTTCTCGTCCAGGGCCACGGCCCGGTCCACCAGGCCCTCCGCCACCGCCGCGACCGCGCGGCTCAGGGTCCCGGCCTGCGCGGTATGGACGTCGACGGCGAACGGCACCAGGCCCAGGCCGTCGCGGACGTCGATTTCGTCAAGGCCTTCGGAGCATTCTTCCGAGCACACCTCGATGCCCCGGATCCGGTAGCCGCCCACAAGCGCCCGTTGCGGCGCGATCATCGCCCCCGCGGAGAACCCCAGATAGGGCACGCCGGCAGCGACCGCCTGCCGGATCGCCGCCGCCGAGCCATGCAGGCCGGCCAGGTAGTCCGGGGTAGGGCCGCCTCCGACGACGATCCCGTCGACGTCGTCGAACGCTTCCGGGTCCGCCGGCTCATTGGAGCGCAGCAGGACCGGTGTCAGCTGGCAGGACGTGCGACTCTGCAGCGGCTCCAGGTACGCGGGGAGGAAATACTCCGAGCTGCCTTCGCGGTCGAACAGCACGACGGCGATCCGGGGAGGCGGGCTTCCCCCGCCGCGGTTCCGGACATCCTTGACGAAGCGGTCAAAGATAACCGGGGTGGTGACGGTATCGGGGCCCCCGCCCACCAGGATGATGCTCATGGGTATCACGGTACCCGCCCGGCCGCCGGGTCAGCCGGTGGCGACCAGCTCGACTTCGAAGCCGTCCGAGTTCACCAGGTAGGCAGCGTAGTGTCCGGGGCCGCCGGCGTGCGGATATTTTTCCGGAAACAGCTCGGTCCAGCCGTTGCCGGGGCCGTCCGCGGCCAGCGCGTCCACCTGCTCCGGCGTTCCGCCCCGGAACGCCAGATGGTTCAGCCCGGGCGCGGTGCGGTGGTGGTTCCGGCCGTCCAGGTCGGGTGACTCCTCGACGACGATGTACGTGGCGCCGCGCCGCCAGCTCCGCCCGCGGGGCCAGTCCTGGAACTGCCCATAGCCGAGCCTGGTCAGCAGCCAGCCCCATTCGTCCCGGGCCCGCGCAAGGTCCGGCACCCAGAGCTCGACGTGGTGCAGGGCGCCGAAGGATTCGTCAGTCACTGTGTGAGTCTCGCACGTGCCTCAGTGCAGGACGCGCTGGAACAGGAGATGGTCCTGCCAGGCGCCCGCAATCTGCAGGTACTCCGGGGCATGTCCGATCTGTTGGAAACCGGCCCGCTGCAGCACCCGCTGGGAAGCGGCATTGTGCGGCAGCGTGGCCGCCTGGATCCGGTGCAGGCCCAGCGCGGTGCTGGCGGCTCCGACAACATGAGCGACGGCGGCCGATCCGATGCCCCGCCCGTTGAAGTCCTGATCCACCCAGTACCCGAGGTTGGCGCTGAGGAAAGGCCCGCGCACGATGCCGCTCAGCGTCATCGTCCCCACGGCCTCCCCGCCGGCCAGCAGGACCCACGGAACGCCGGTTCCGGCGCCGAACATGGCGAGTTTGCCGCCGATGTTGGCGCTCTGCCCCTCCGTGGTGAAGAACTCGGCGCTCCGGGTCGGTTCCCAAGGCGCAAGATGATCCCGGTTCCGCCGGTACGCGGCCCCCAGCCGTTCGGCGTCGGAACCGCGAAGCAGCCTGATGCGGACACCGCCGGGCAGCTCTCCCGCCAGCGCGCTTGGGGCGTCAGTCGTCACGTGCCCCTGCCGTCCCGGTGAGCGCAATGATCATCCGCTCCATCCTGGCAACGCCGGCGAAACGCCCCGCGTTGTCCGTCACCAGGAGCGAGTCGAACCTCTGGTTCTTGGGCCTCGTCATGGCCCGGGCCAGGGCCTGGCTGAGCGGGGTATCGAGGTTCACGCGCATCCCGGGGCTGACCACGCCCAGTGCGGACGCTCCGGCGTCCAGCACCGCGACCGGCCGCAGGTGCTCGCCGAGCAGCACGACGGCCTCCAGCGCCGGGTTGGCCGCGAAGGCGTCAGCGGCCTGGGTGACGCTGCCGGCCGTCGTCGCCGGTTCGACGACGTCGCGGATGACCGTCTTGTGTGCCACCGGACGGGCGCTGGCGAGGCGGTGGGCCAGGTCAAGATCAATGCCGGCCCAGGGCGGGGCGGGCCGGGCGAGGTAGTAGCCCTGCACGAGCGGGACGCCCAGCGAGACCAGTGCCTCGAGCTCCTCCGCCCGTTCGACGCCCTCGGCCAGGATCCAGGCGTCGACCTGACTCGCAAACGCGCCGAGCATCCCGATGAGGGCACGCTTCGCCTCATCACGGTCGACGTCCTGGATCAGGTCCCGGTCGATCTTGATCAGGGCGGGGCGCAGGGCCAGCAGGTGGCGCAGTCCCGCGTAGCCGGCTCCGGCGTCGTCGACGGCGATCAGGGCACCGGCGGCGCGCAACTGGTTGAGGTCCGGTTCCAGCTCCACGTACGAGTCGATCGGTGTTTGCTCTGTCAGTTCGACGATCAGGCCGCCCAGTTTGCCCTCGTCGCGCCAGACGCTGCGGATGCATTCCGTGGTCAGCAGCTCCGGTGAGACGTTGAGGGTCAGGAAGCAGTTGGCCGGCAGGGCGGCGCGGGCCTTGAGCGCGGTGCGCAGCGCGGCCGCTTCGAGTTCAGCGGCTTTCCCGTGTTGACGCGCAGCGGCGAACCAGACTTCGGGGTTCTTCTCGGCATAGCCGGGAAACCTGGCGAGGGCTTCATAGCCCACCACCGCTCCCCGCGCGGTATCAACGATGGGCTGGTAGGCAGCCGCCAGGCCTTCGCCGCGGCAGGCCGAGGCCAGCAGCCCATCCCAGTCCGGCGGTGCAGTGGCGCCGGACCCGGAAGGTGGACCGCCCGCCGCAGGAATCAACTAACCGGGTGGATTGCTTTGTGCACCGAGTCGACGAGCTCGGCGGGAAGCTCGGTCAGGCCGTGCACGGACGCGGCATGGGCGCCGACCTGGACCAGGATTTCGTCATCGGTGCTGCAGACCCAGCGGGCTTCACAACCGGGAACAACGTCACCACATGCAAACGATTTCATGTCAACTCCTCAGGCTCATTCGATCAACGCGCCTAACCCTACTCCGCAGTAATGCCGGATCGGCCGATTATCCGCCCGGGTGTCGCCGGAGCCTCCGGTGCCGCGGAAGGATCAGCCGGCGACGCTCTGCGGTTCGTCGCTGGCGGCCAGCTCACCCAACCACTCCAGGGCGTCGGCGCGGGAGGTGAAGTAGCGTTGCGGGCAGTCGTTTCCGCGGCGCATCCACGCGGCGACAACCCGGTCCACGTTCGATTCGCCGACGAGTGCCACGGAGGAAACGAAGCGGCTCTCCAGGTAATGGTTGCGGGCTCCGGCGGTCAGCTTGACGTCGCTGATGTCGATCAGCAAGGGCAGCATCCGCCCGGCGCTGATTTTTGAAATGGCAACGACGGAATCGACGGCGTCCGCCGTATCGAGCATGGACCCGGAGGCCCAGGCCAGCCGAAGAATTCCGCTCTCATCCAGGTTGAGCGTCCCCTTGCCAGCTGCCAGGACTATCTCCATGTGATTCCCCCTCCTGCGACAGAGTAGCGCCTCAGCGGGCCAAGATGTGACGCCGGGCACGTTTTCGACCGGAAAATGACGTTCGACGGCGGAAACCCCCTGCGTTGCGCGCCTTCGCCAGCGGCCGGACCGCGTAGGGTGCCGTCATGGACATCATCCTGGTTCCCGGTTTCTGGTTGGACGCGTCGTCGTGGTCGGAGGTCACGCCGCCGCTGGTCGCCGCGGGGCATCGGGTCCACCCGCTCACGCTGCCCGGGCTGGAGTCGGCTGACGCACCGCGCGCCGGCATCGGCTTGCGCACCCACATCGACGCCGTCGTGGCCGCCGTAGACAGGGTGGATACCCCGGTGGTCCTGGTGGGCCACTCCGGCGGCGGGGCGATCATCCATGGCGCCGTGGATGCGCGACCGGACCGCGTTGCCCGCGCCATCTACGTGGACAGCGGCCCGCTGGGGGACGGCGGCGTCGTCAACGACCAGCTGCCGGCCGACGGCGACGAGGTGCCGCTGCCGCCATGGGAATTCTTCGAGGACGAGGACCTCGTTGACCTGGACGAGGAGCTCCGGTCCGCCTTCCGGGCCCGCGCCGTCCCGGAACCCAAGGGCGTTGCCTACGACCAGCAGAGGCTCCACGATGACCGCCGCTACGACGTTCCGGCAACTGTCATCGCCTGCGAATTTCCGACGTCGGTGCTGCTCGAATGGATTGCCGCGGAGCAGCCGTATGTCGCGGAGCTGGCACGGATCCGCGACGTCGAATACCTGGACCTGCCGACCGGGCATTGGCCGCAGTTCACCAGGCCCGCGGAACTGGGTGCTGCCATCGTCGCCGCCGTGGACCGAACGCCGATTGCTCCATAACTGCCGTTTTCACGTCCCATAACGGCACCTACGGAGCAGTAGCGCAATAAAACAAAAAAGCCTCCGGAACCGTTTGGTTCCGGAGGCTTTCTCGAGGGTGGCAGATGAGGGATTCGAACCCCCGTAGGCGTTGCCAGCTGATTTACAGTCAGCCCCCTTTGGCCGCTCGGGTAATCTGCCGAACTTCAAAAGAAGATCACTCGCGGCTTCCATCTGCCGAACGCCTGTTTCCAGTCCGTTCCGCTTCCAGCAACCGCGGGCAAGACAACTTTACAGAACTTCCGCCGAAGAATCGAATCGGCGCCGCGTGGCCCCGGGAGGCCCGGAATATCAGGCTTCTCCGAGGATGCGGCCGGCGAGTTTGGCCTCGAACTTCGCCGCCTGCTCGGCGGTGACCTGGTTCAGCTGCACCGCCCGGGCCAGGTCCGCCTGCACGCCACCGAGGCGGGCGGAAGCGTCTGCGGCCGGGCTGAGGATGATGGAGGCCGCCAGGGCCGCGGCTGCCACCGACGTCACCGCCGTCGTGATGGAACCCGCGGCTGCGGCGGTGGTGCTGCTGACGTTACGGATGGCCCTGCGGTTCATGTGCCCTGCCTTTCAAGCGGCTCTTCCAACGGTCCCAACTCTCCCGGGCCAAGCTTCGTTCCCCCCGGGGTTCAGCTTTGAGCCAACTGTGAAGACCGGCCGCCCCGCGGCACCTTCACATCCGGAGCATCCGTACTAGGCTGGAATGCAGAAAACACCGCCCTCCAGCAGGGCGTCCGGACAACATCAGGAGGACAGTCATGGCAGGCGAATCCACATTCGACGTCGTCAGCAAGGTCGACAAGCAGGAAGTCGCCAACGCGCTGAACCAGGCGCAGAAGGAACTGGCGCAGCGGTACGACTTCAAGGGCGTCGGCGCCGAGGTCGACTTCAGCGGCGAGAAGATCCTGATGAAGGCCAATTCCGAGGAGCGGGTGCTGGCCGTCCTCGACGTGCTGCAGTCCAAGCTGATCCGCCGCGGCATCTCGCTGAAGTCCCTCGACACGGGCGAGCCCTACCCTTCCGGCAAGGAATTCCGCCTCGAGGCCACCATCAAGGAAGGAATTGCCCAGGACCTCGCGAAGAAGATCAACAAGTTGATCCGCGACGAGGGCCCCAAGTCGGTCAAGTCCCAGATCCAGGGCGACGAGCTGCGCGTGACGTCCAAGTCCCGCGACGACCTCCAGGAAACCATGAACCTGCTGAAAGGCTTCGACGAGGCCGATCTCCAGTTCGTGAACTTCCGCAGCTAGCTGCGCTCCGCGTCGGGCACTCCCCTGCGACGCACAAAAGGGCTGGCGCCACCGGTATTCCGGCAGCGCCAGCCCTTTGTGCGTCATGGAACTAGGTGCGCGTCGTCAGGCCAGCGGGCCTAGCCCAGCTGACGCCCCGCCATCCGCTCAAGCCGGCCGATCCGTTCGCTCATCGGCGGGTGCGTGGAGAACATCCGCGCCATGCCGCCGCCGCGGAACGGGTTGGCGATCATCAGGTGCGAGGCGTTGACCAGCCGCTGGTCCTGCGGCAGCGGCGCGAGCTGGACGCCCTGCTCGATCTTGCGCAGGGCCGAGGCCAGCGCCAGCGGGTCGCCGGTGAGCGCCGAACCGTCCTCGTCGGCGTCGTACTCGCGGGTCCTGGAGATGGCCATCTGGATCAGCGACGCGGCAAACGGCGCCAGCAGGGCCATCGCGAGGAGGGCGAGGGGATTGCCGTTGCGGCGGTCTCCGCCCCCGCCGAAGAACAGCAGCATCTGGCCCACCGAGGTGATCACGCCCGCGACGGCGGCGGCCACCGACGAGGTGAGAATGTCCCGGTTGTAGACGTGCATCAGCTCGTGGCCGAGCACGCCGCGGAGTTCGCGGGCGTCGAGCAGCTGCAGGATGCCCTGCGTGCAGCAGACCGCGGCGTTTTGCGGATTCCGGCCGGTGGCGAAGGCGTTGGGTGCCATGGTCGGTGAGATGTAGATCCGCGGCATCGGCTGGTTGGCGCGGGCGGAGAGCTCCCGGACGATCTGGTGCAGCTCCGGCGCCTCGGCCTCGGTCACCGGATAGGCCTGCATGGACCGGATCGCGATCTTGTCGCTGTTCCAGTACCCGTAGGCGGTGGTGCCGACGCCGATCAGGGCCATGATCCAGATGGGCGCCGAACTCCGCATCCCGGATCCAATCACCGCGCCCAGGCCAAGCAGCACCGCCCAGAGCACGCCGAACAGGGCTGCCGTCTTCAAGCCGTTGTGATGGTTATGCACTGATCCTCCCAAGCCATGCCGTCGATCGGGTGTCCCACGGGTCACCCATCTAAGAAACGAACCGCTAGGGAACCGGGTTCCGCGCGTCGTACTTCAGGAACCCGGACTGCCAGCGCGCCACGAGCCAGGCCACCACCGCGCACAGCACCCCGCCGGCGAGCAGAACCCAGCCTTCACTGAGCAGCTTAGTCGCGCCGCCGGCCAGCATGTCCCCCACCCGGGGGCCGCCCGCGACGACGACCACGAAGACGCCCTGCAGCCGGCCGCGCAGGTGGTCCGGGGTGGCCGATTGCAGGATGGTGGTGCGGAAGACCGCGCTGACGGAGTCGGCGATACCGGCGAGCGCGCAGCACACGGCGGCAGGCACCAGCCAGGGGGTCACGCCCGCGGCGCCGGACCGGCCGGCGAGCACGACGACGAGGCCCAGCCCCGCGATGGAGGCACCCCAGCCCATGACAGACCAGACCACCGCCGTGCCCTGCGCCCGGACCGCACCGAGCGGGCCGGAGAAGAGCCCGGCCAGGAACGCGCCGACGGCAGTTGAGGCTAGCAGCACGCCGACCGTGGCTTCGCCGCCACCGATCATGAGTGCGGCGATGGCCGGCAGCAGCGCCCGCGGTTGCGCCAGGATCATGGCCACGAGGTCGATCACGAAGGTCATACGCAGGTTCGGCCGCGTGCCGAGGAAGCGGAAGCCCTCGACGACGGAGCGCAGGCCGGCCCGGTGCGACTCATGCCCTGGCGGCATGGGCGGCAGCTTCAGCAGGGCCCAGACGACAAACGCGAAGCTGGCCACATCGATCGTGTAGGTCCAGGCGAAGCCGACCGTGGCCACCAGCACGCCGGCCAGCAGCGGACCGGCGGTCATGGTCAGGCCGAAGATCATCATGCTCAGGGCATTCGCCGCGGGCAGGAGCTCTTTCCGGACCAGGACCGGGATGATGGCGCTGCGGGCCGGCTGGTTGATGGCCTGCGCGCCGCTCTGCACCGCGACGAGCAGGTACAGCAGCCAGACGTTGCCCAAGTGCAGCCACGCCTGCAGCGCCAGGCCGACCGTAGTCAGCCACAGCACCGCGGAGGCGAGCAGCGCGACCTTGCGGCGGTCGTGGGCATCCGCGATGGAGCCGCCGAGGAGGCCGCCGAACACCAGCGGGACCAGGGCAAAAATGCTCAGCAGCCCCACGTACAGGCTGTCCTGGGTGAGCCGGTAGACCTCGAGGCTCACGGCCACGAGGGTGAGTTGGCTGCCCAACGCCGAGGCGGCGGATCCCAGCCACAGACGGCGGAAGGCCGGGCTTTCGCGTAACGGCGTGATGTCCGCCAGGAATTTCCCCACCCGGCAACTTTAGTGGGCCACAAAGGAAATAAGCCGAACCTTATTGTGACCAGCTCAAAATAAGTGCTTGAATGGGGCCATGACGGATTCGGTGGGCGGCAGCGAGGCATGGACCGCCGCCCTGCATGCCCACGGCCGCCGGGTCACTAAGCAGCGGCTGGCCGTGCTGGCCGCCGTCGAACGCCACCCGCATTCGCCGGCGGAGAGCATCCTTGCCGCAGCCCGCGAGGAGCTGCCCGAACTTACGGCGCAGTCCGTCTACGTGGTCCTCGGCGACCTGACCGAGCTGCAGATGCTGCGCCGCTTCGAACCCCCGCACTCGCCCGCGCTGTATGAGACGCGTGTGGGGGACAACCACCACCACGCCGTCTGCATCAGCTGCGGCCGCGTGGAGGACGTTGAATGCGCCGTCGGCCACGCGCCGTGCCTCACCCCGCACTGGGACTCGGGCTCCAAGCCCATGACCATCCAGATCGCGGACGTCCTGTACCAGGGCATCTGCGAGGACTGCCAGCGCACCCAAAAACTCCCCGCCGACCGTAACTAAGTTAGAAACAGAAATAGGAGAATGATGACTCAGAACATCTCTGCGCCCGCAGTGTCCACGACACAGTCCGGTGCCCCCGTCACTTCCGACGCCCACTCGCAGTCCGTCGGTGCTGACGGCGCGATCATCCTGACCGACCACTACCTGGTGGAGAAGCTCGCCCAGTTCAACCGCGAGCGCGTGCCGGAGCGTGTCGTGCACGCCAAGGGCGGCGGCGCCTTCGGCACGTTCACGACCACGGGGGATGTCTCCCAGTACACCAAGGCCGCGCTGTTCCAGCCGGGCGCCGAGACGGACATGCTCATCCGTTTCTCCTCCGTCGCCGGCGAGGCAGGCTCCGCCGACACACTCCGCGACCCGCGCGGCTTCGCCGTGAAGTTCTACACCACCGAGGGCAACTACGACCTCGTCGGCAACAACACCCCGGTGTTCTTCATCCGCGACGGCATCAAGTTCCCGGACTTCATCCACTCGCAGAAGCGCCTCCCGGGCACCCACCTGCGCGACGCCGACATGCAGTGGGACTTCTGGACCCTCTCCCCCGAGTCCGCCCACCAGGTCACCTGGCTCATGGGCGACCGCGGCCTGCCGGCCTCCTGGCGTGAAATGCAGGGCTACGGCTCGCACACCTACCAGTGGATCAATGCAGCGGGCGAGCGCTTCTGGGTCAAGTACCACTTCAAGTCCAACCAGGGCGTCAAGTCCCTGACGGGCGACGAAGCGGAAGAGCTGGCCGGCGCGGACGCGGACTTCTACATCCGCGACCTGCAGGAGAACATCGACGCCGGCAACTTCCCCTCCTGGGACCTGCACGTCCAGGTGATGCCGTACGAGGACGCCAAGACGTACCGCTTCAACCCGTTCGACGTCACCAAGGTATGGCCGCACGGCGACTACCCGCTGGTCAAGGTCGGCACCATGGAGCTGAACAAGAACCCGGATAACTACTTCGCGCAGATCGAGCAGGCCACCTTCGCGCCGTCGAACTTCGTGCCGGGGATCGCCGCCTCCCCGGACAAGATGCTGCAGGCCCGCATCTTCTCCTACGCCGACGCGCACCGCTACCGCGTGGGCACCAACCACGCCCAGCTCCCGGTGAACCTGCCCAAGAGCCAGGTCAACAACTACAGCCAGGACGGCGCGGCGCGGTACCACTTCAACGCCCCCTCCGTCCCGGTGTACGCGCCGAACTCCTTCGGCGGTCCCGCCGCCGTGGAACCGCAGAACCCGGCCGGCGGCTGGGAGAACGACGGCGAGCTGACGCTCTCCGCGCACTCCCTGCACGCTGAGGACGGCGACTTCGGCCAGGCCGGCACGCTGTACCGCGAGGTGTTCGACGACGGCGCCAAGGCCCGCCTGCTGGACACCCTCACCGGTGCGGTGGGCGGCGTCAAGGACGCTGGCATCAAGGAGCGCGCCATCCAGTACTGGACCAACGTCGACGCCGAGCTCGGCGCGAAGCTTCGGGCCAACCTGGGTGCCGCCGCCGGTGCTGCCACCTCGGACGCAGAGGCTGCCAACAAGATCGGCTAGCCTTTCCCAGCAATGAAGGAACACCCCGCCGCGGAGAACCGCGGCGGGGTGTTCTTTTCGTCCGGCGCCCGGACCGGCGGGACAGCTAGGCGCCGCTGGCGCCGGGGTCCGCCGCCGGCGCCGACGCTGCCGCGGTAGCTGCTGCCGGCGCGCCCGCCGCTGCGGGGCGGTGGCCCCTCTTGGCGAGCTGGATCTGCTCGTAGACGTGGTGGCGGAGCTCGGTGAACCGGGGCAGGGAACGGGTCTCCAGCTGGTCCCGCTCGGCCGGAAGGTCGATCACGATGTCCTCCTGCACCACGGTCGGGGAGCTCGAGAGGATGATGACCCGTTCACCGAGGTAGACCGACTCGTCGATGTCGTGGGTCACGAAAAGCACGGTCACGCCGAGCTTCTTCCAGACCACCCGGATCAAGTCCTCGAGGTCCGCGCGGGTCTGCGCGTCGACGGCGGCAAACGGCTCGTCCATCAGCAGGACCTCGGGCTGGTATGCGATGGCACGGGCGATCGCCACGCGCTGCTGCATGCCGCCGGAAAGCTGCCAAGGGTAGGAGCGCGGCACGTGGGCCAGGCCCACGGCCTCCAGGGCCTCGTCGACGAGCCGGTCGCGTTCGGCCTTGGGCACGCCCTGGTTCTTCAGCGGCAGTTCCACGTTGTCCCTGACCCGCATCCAGGGGAACAGCGAGCGTCCGTATTCCTGGAAAACCACCGCCATCTTCTTCGGCGGCCCGGACACCCGCTTGCCGTCCAGGAGCACTTCCCCCTCGGTGGGGGTCATCAGGCCCGAGATGCACTTGAGCAGGGTGGTCTTGCCGGACCCCGAAGGGCCCACGAGGCAGGCCAGTTCACCGGCGCGGAGATCGAAGGTGAGGTTCCGCACCGCTTCGACGTCGCCGCCGTCGGTCTGGTAGACCTTCTTCAGTCCGCGGACGGAGAGCATCGCCTCCGGGGCCGCTTGCGCTGCACTAGGCTGCATTTTCTACCTCTTTCTGGCCGTGGTACCAGCGCAGGATGTTCCGCTCGGCCCACTGGAAGATGAATGACATGGCCACGCCCAGCAGACCGAGCACCACGATGCCGGACCACATTTCGGGGATGGCGAAGGACCGCTGGAACTGGACAATCGTGAAGCCCAGCCCGGAGGACGAGGCGAACATTTCGGAGATGACCATCAGGATCAGCCCCAGGGACAGCGACTGGCGCACGCCGGCGAGGATCTGCGGGCTGGCCGAGGGCAGCACCAGGTAACGCACACGGGCCCAGCCGTCGATGCCGTAGGTGTGGGCCGAATCCGAGAGGACCCCGTCCACGGCGCGGACGCCCTCAATGGTGTTCAGCAGCACCGGCCAGACACAGCCGGAGATGATGACCGCGATCTTCATCGAGTCGGTGATGCCCATCAGCAGGATCAGGACCGGGACCAGCACGGGCGGCGGGATGGCGCGGAAGAATTCGAGCGTCGGTTCCAGCAACGCCCGGAGCCATTTGACCGAGCCGATCAGCACCCCGCCCACGACGCCGATCACGATCGCCGCGACCACGCCGATCAGGAGCCGGGCGATGCTGGGCAGCACATCCGAGAAGAAGCGGGGGCCGAACCAGACCTCGCCGAACTTGTTGACCAGGGCGGCCGGGGTGGGGACGAAGAAATTGACCGTTCCGAGGGTCGAGGCCCACCAGGCCAGGACGAGCAGAACTGGCAGCGCGAGCAGGTAGGCCGCCGTTTTCAGTGCTTTCATACGATCACCTCAGAACGGACCGAGGAATGCCAGGACAGGGTCTTCTTTTCGATGAAGCGCATCAGGACGTTGATCAGCACGCCGATCAGGCCGGTGGCGAGCACCAGGGCGTACATGCCCGAGATGGCGCCGCCGGATTGCGCGAGCGCGATTTCACGGCCTAGCCCCGGCGAGCCGATCACGAGTTCCGCCGTGATGGCCAGGACCAGCGCCACCGTGGCTGCGAGCCGGACACCGGTCATCAGGTAGGGCAACGCGGTGGGGAACACCACGTAGCGGATCCGCGCCATCCACCCCAGCCCGTAGGTCTTGGCGGTGTTGTTGGCGACCATGTCGACGTCGGCCACCCCGTAGAGGACCTGAATGAGGACCTGCCAGAAGGCGGCATAGGTGATCAGCATCAGTGACGACTCGATCTTCACGCCGAAGAGCAGCACGGCCAGCGGGATGAGGGCCACGGACGGAATCGGGCGCAGGAACTCGACGGTGGAGTTGGTGGCTTTGCGCAGGAAGCTGCTGGATCCGATGATGAAGCCCAGCAGCACGGCGAGGGCAACCGCGATGATGAGGCCCAGGAACCAGGCCTTCATGGTTTCACCGACCGAGACCCAAAACGCCGTCAGGCCGAAGTCGAGGGCCAGGGCGGAAATGACCTCGCTGGCGGGCGGAAGGTAACGTTCGTCGATAATTCCCAGACGCGGAATGAGCTCCCAGGTTCCCAGGAACCCAATTATCCCGACCACCCCGAGCAACTGCTTCACCGGAAGTTTGTGGCCGGACCGGCGGTTCCGCCTCCCGCCGGAGGCGGAACCGCCGGACGCCACAGCGTCGGAACTCATGGAACTTACGGAACTCACGGGAGGAGGTCGCCTGCGTTCGGGGCCTTGGACAGCGTCCCGTACTTGGCGGCAGCATCACCGAGGGTCTTGAAGGCGTCCTTGTTGAACTCCACACGGTAGCGGGGCAGGACAATCTTGGCCCGGGTGGCTTCGTCGATCTTGGTGTAGGTGCCCACGATGTCGCGGACTTCCTGCGGGTGCGCCTGGGCATATTCGAGCGACTTGTTCATGGCCCGGGTGAACTTCTGGGTCAGCTCGGCCTTGCCCTTGATGGTGTCCGCCTTGGTGAAGTAGCCGGCGATGTCCAGCTCAGGGCTCATGTCCACGAAGTTGGAGGAAATGATCTTGCCGCCCTCTGCGACGGCCTTGGACAGGAAGGGCTCCAAAATCCAGGCCGCGTCCACCTGCTTGTTGGCCAGCGCGGCGGGGGCGTCCGGGAAGGCCACCTCCACGAACTTCACGCTCGAGGGGTCGCCACCGGCCTTTTCGACGACCGACTTGATGGTGGTGTCCCCGATATTGGAGAGGTTGTTCACCGAGACGGTCTTGCCCGCAAGGTCCTTCGGGGACTGGATGCTGGACCCGGCCGGGACGACGACGCCGCCGATGTCCTTGCCCTTCTCGCCCGTGGTTGAGGCGCCGTTGGCGACGAATTTCAGGTCAAGGCCCTTGTCCTTCGCCACCATGACGGAGATCAGGTTGGAGAAGGCGAAGTCGAAGCTGCCGCTCACCACGCCGGGGACGATCGCCGCACCGCCGGTGGCCGTCTGGATGTCCAGCTGAAGGCCTTCGTCTTTGAAGAATCCGAGCTTGTTGCCCAGGTAGATGGGGGCGCAGTCGACGATCGGGATGACGCCGACGCTGACCTTGGTCAGATTTCCGCCGCCCGTTGCACCGCCGGATGCGCTGCCCCCGCCGGTGGAACTCGGCGATCCGCTGCCGCAGGCCGAGAGGGCCAGGACCGATGCGGCCGCCAGCACGGCGATAATACGACGTTTCATGTTCACTCCTATGTGCGCATTGGCGTGGGCGTGACAAGCTCCCAAGCCCCAAAGTTCGCTCTCCGAACAAGCGTTCAAAATCAAGTCTGACCTAAGGCTACTGTGAGGTCAACCACATTAGGCGCATTGTTACAGCTCCGAGACGAGCGCGGAAGAGGCCGCGGCAATACCTCCCGCAACGCAGCAACGCGGGGCCCCTACGCCCGTCCGGACAGGCCGGACGGGCCGTAGTGACCCCGCGTTGACTAACCGCGTGGAAGTGCAGCGTTGCAGCTACGAGCGGGTGAGCGACTCCGCATCCTCGTCCGCAACCGGATCGGCGGCCGGGCCGTTGACGGCGGCCCTTGCCTCGGCGAACTTCTCGTTGAGCCGGGAGTGGCGCTGGCCGTAGGCGAAGTAGATCGCGATGCCGATGACCAGCCAGATCGCGAAGAAGATCCAGGTCTCCACCGCCAGGTTCGTCATCAGGTACAGGCACAGGACGGCCGAGACGACCGGGAGCACCTTGCCGAACGGCACGCGGAAGGCCGGCTTAAGGTCCGGCCGCTTCCGGCGCAGCACCAGGATGCCGAGGCTGACCATCACGAACGCGGAGAGCGTGCCGATGTTGATCATTTCCTCGAGCAGGTCCACGTTGGTCAGTCCGGCCACGACCGCCACGGCCGTGCCGCAGATGATCTGCAGGCGTGCGGGGGTCGCCCGGATGGTGCCGGTCTTGGAGAGCGAGCGCGGCAGCAGGCCGTCGCGGCTCATGGCCAGGACCACACGCGAGAGGCCCATCAGCAGCACCATGATCACCGTGGTGAGGCCCACGAGGGAGCCGAAGGCGATGACCTTTGCGGCGTCGGTGTTCCCCACGGCCTCGAAGGCAGTGGTCAGCGTCGGGTTCTTCGCCTCGGCCAGCTTGGTGTAGGACACCATGCCGGTCAGGGCCAGCGAGACCAGGATGTAGAGCACGGTGACGATCGCCAGGCCGCCGAAGATGCCGCGGGGCAGCGTCTTCTGCGGGTTCTTGACCTCCTCGGCGGAGGTGGCGACGACGTCGAAACCAATGAAGGCGAAGAACACCAGGGCGGCGCCGGCGAAGATGCCGAGCGTGCCGTACTGGGCCGGGGCCGCGCCGGTGAGGAAGCCGAAGAAGGACTGCTTGAGCACGTCCGTGGCGCCGGTACCGCCGGTGGGTTCGGAGGCAGGGACGAACGGGGCGTAGTTCTCAAACTTCACGTAGCTGAAGCCGACGACGATGACGAAAAGCACGACGGCGATCTTGATCAGCGTGAACACGTTGCCGACACGGGCGGACAGCTTTGTCCCCAGCACCAGCAGCACGGTGAACACGGCAACAATCAGGAAGGCGCCCCAGAAGAGGTCGACGCCGGCCACGGAGATCGACGGCGGGACGTCCAGTCCCATCAGCGCGAACACTTTGCTGAGGTAGATGCCCCAGTATTTGGCGATCACGGCGGCGGCGGTGAAGAGCTCGAGGATGAGGTTCCAACCGATGATCCAGGCGAGCACCTCCCCCATGGTGGCGTAGGTGAAGACATAGGCTGAGCCGGCCACCGGGATGGCGGTGGCGAATTCGGCATAGCACATGATCGCCAGGGCGCAGGTGACGGCTGCGATGGCGAACGAGATGGTGACGGCGGGGCCGGCGAAGTTGGCGGCAGCCTTGGCCCCGACCGAGAAAATGCCTGCGCCGACCGCAACGGCGACGCCCATGATCATCAGGTCCCAGGTGCTGAGCGAGCGTTTCAGCTTGCGTCCGGGCTCATCGGCGTCGGCGATCGACTGCTCGATGGATTTGGTCCGGAAAAGGTTCATAGGAAAGTCCAAAATCTCGGTAGCTGGTTGGAAACAGACCTATTAATAGTAGTGTCCATCCACTGGACGGCCGCTTTTATCCCACATCGTGAGACGCAAAAGAGCGCGAACATACCCTTGGGGGCCCCGGCCGCGGGGCCCCCAAGTGAACGTTCGCGCCCAGGGCTTCAGTGGCTCAGGCGGGCCAGTCCATCAGCGTCGAGCGGATCAGGAAGCGCTTGCCCTCGGGAGCCTCGACGGAGAAGCCGCTGCCGCGGCCGGGGACGACGTCGACCGTCAAGTGGGTGTGGCTCCAGTAGTTGAACTGCTCCTTGGACATCCAGAATTCCAGCGGCTGCGGCTGCAGGCCGTCCGAGATGTCGAACAGGCCCAGCAGCACATCGGAGTCTCCGGTGAGGAACTCCCCCGCCGGGTAGCACATGGGCGAGGAGCCGTCGCAGCAGCCGCCGGACTGGTGGAACATGAGCGGGCCGTGCTGGAGCCAGAGCTTGCGCAGCAGCTCAACGGCTTCGGGGGTGAGCGCCACGCGGGAAAAGTCCTCGCCGGCCTGTGTCACGGCGGCGTCGAGCCTGGTCTGGGTCATCGGAGCTTCTCCTGCAAGTAGGGGCGGCTGTCACGGGCGGGACGGGAAGGCGGGGCGGACCGGTCCGGTCCGCCCCGCCGCAACGGCTTAGAAGAAGCCGAGCTTGTTCTCGTTGTAGCTGACCAGCAGGTTCTTGGTCTGCTGGTAGTGGTCCAGCATCATGGCGTGGTTCTCGCGGCCGATGCCGGAGGACTTGTACCCGCCGAACGCGGCGCCGGCCGGGTAGGCGTGGTAGTTGTTGACCCACACCCGGCCCGCCTGGATTTCGCGGCCGGCGCGGTAAGCGACGTTGCCGTTGCGGGACCAGACGCCGGCGCCCAGGCCGTAAAGGGTGTCGTTGGCGATGCCCATGGCGTCGTTGTAGTCGCTGAAGCGGGTCACCGAAACCACCGGCCCGAAGATCTCCTCCTGGAAGATCCGCATCTTGTTGTGTCCCTCGAAGATGGTGGGCTGGACGTAGTAGCCGCCGGCGAGGTCGCCGGACAGTTCGGCGCGGGCGCCGCCGGTAAGCGCTTTGGCGCCCTCCTGCTTTCCGATGTCGATGTAGGAGAGGATCTTCTCGAGCTGGTCGTTGGAGGCCTGCGCGCCGAGCTGCGTGTCGGTGTCCAGCGGGTTGCCCTGGATTATCTTCTGGGTGCGGGCCAGCGCGTCGGCCATGAAGGAGTCGTAGATGCCTTCCTGGACCAGGGCGCGGGAGGGGCAGGTGCAGACCTCGCCCTGGTTGAAGGCGAAGAGCGTGAAGCCCTCAAGAGCCTTGTCGTAGAAGGCGTCGTTGTTATCCGCGACGTCGTTGAAGAAGATGTTGGGGCTCTTGCCGCCGAGCTCCAGGGTGACCGGGATCAGGTTCTGGGACGCGTACTGGCTGATCAGGCGGCCGGTGGTGGTCTCGCCGGTGAAGGCGATCTTGCGGATTCGCGGGCTGGAGGCGAGCGGCTTGCCGGCTTCGACGCCGAAGCCGTTGACGACGTTGATGACGCCCGCCGGCAGCAGGTCGCTGATCAGCTCCATCAGCACCAGGATCGAGGACGGGGTCTGCTCGGCCGGCTTGAGGACGACGGCGTTGCCGGCGGCGAGTGCGGGGGCCAGCTTCCAGACGGCCATCAGGATCGGGAAGTTCCACGGGATGATCTGGCCGACGACGCCGAGCGGCTCGTGGTAGTGGTAGGCGGTGGTGTCGTCGTCGAGCTGGGACAGCCGGCCCTCCTGGGCGCGGACGGCGGAGGCGAAGTAGCGGAAGTGGTCCGCGGCGAGCGGGATGTCGGCGTTGAGGGTTTCGCGGATCGGCTTGCCGTTGTCCCAGGACTCGGCGACGGCGAGCATCTCGGTGTTCTCGTCGATCCGGTCGGCAATCTTGTTCAGGATGGCCGCGCGCTCGGCGACGGAGGTCTTCCCCCACGACGGGGCGACCTTGTGCGCGGCGTCCAGGGCCAGCTCGATGTCCTCGGCGGTGCCGCGGGCGACCTCGCAGAAGGCCTTGCCTGTCACCGGGGTGATGTTCTCGAAGTACTGGCCCTTGACCGGGGCAACCCATTCGCCGCCGATCCAGTTCTCGTAGCGGTCCTTGAAGGTGACCTTCGAGCCCTCGGTACCGGGCTGTGCGTAGACAGTCATTGCTAGCTCCTTTGCTGTGCAAGATTGGTGGCGGAAGCGGCCAGGATCTCTGCGGCCGCCGCTGGCACCAGCCTAGGAGCCGGGAGGTTGCGAGCAGGTTGCAACCATGTGAGCCGGATCACGCGGACTCTCATTGCGCTGGGCTCGTTCAGGAACGCGGCCACCATCCAGGCAATAGGGCCCGTGTTCTGGTACTTACCTCCACCCCGCAATACCTATGGACACCGCCGGAGCCCCCTCCGATACTCAGCGTGACGCCGCAGGCTGTTGCGGCGTGGGCGTCCAGCTGCTCACCAACGGCGCTCACACCTTCATTGAGGGGGCTCTTGGCATGGTGGTAAAAACGGCAACAAAAGCAGGAGGAAGAGGCTGGCGGATGGCGTCGGCCATTGCATTGGCTTCGGCGATGGCCAGCACCTTCGTGGTCTCGCAGGCTGTCCCGGCGAGTGCGGCGACGTCGGGCGGGATGGTGATCTCAGAACTCAACTACCATTCCGGATCGGATCTGGATACCGACGACTTCCTGGAACTGACCAACACATCAGGCGCTCCGCTGGACATCTCGGGATGGTCCTTCACCGCCGGCGTCACGGCCGTCTTCGCTGCGGGCACCGTGGTTCCCGCCAACGGCTACTTTGTGGTGGCGAAGGATGCCGCCCAGTTCCAGACCACATACGGGTTCGCCCCGAACGCCGTCTACGGCGGAAACCTCAGCAACGGCGGCGAAGCGGTCACGCTGGTCGATGCGGCGCTGAACGTCGTGGACACCGTCACTTACGCGGACGTCGCGCCCTGGCCATCGACGCCTGACGGGACGGGCCCCACCCTCGAACTGCGCGACCTGACCTTGGACAACACACAGCCCGACAGCTGGGGCGCGAGCCTGGCTGCGGGCGGCACCCCCGGGGCCAAGAACTCGCTCGACGGGACCGGGCCGGCGCCGGTCGTCGCTGAGCTGAAGGCGACCCCGGCGCGGCCGGCCGCCGGTCAGCCGGTGGCCGTTACGGCCCGGCTCCGGACCGGCTCCACAGCTCAGCTCACCTACAAGGTGATGTTCGGCGCCGACGTCGTGGTTCCGTTCATAGATGATGCGGCCAGCCCCGGCGGGGCAGGCGACGGCGTGTATTCCGGAACCATCCCGGGTCAGAGCGCGGGCAACCTGATCCGCTACCGGGTCGATGCCTCCGCGGGCGGTACCGGCTATTCGGAACCTGCGGCCGGTGACTCGGTGCGCTACCGCGGCGTGGTGGTCCTGAACTCCGCGGTCAGCAGCTCGCTTCCTGTCATCGAGTGGTTCATGGATGACGCCGTGTACAACGACATTCTGGCCAACCACCGCTACGACGACTACCAGGGCGCGGCGGTCTGGGCCTACAACGGCCAGGTCATCGACGGCGCCCTGATGAACGTGCGCGGCAACACCTCCCGGAGCAATGCGAAGGTGAGCTGGAAGGTCGAGCTGCCCAAGGGTTACATCTTCGATCTTGGCGGCAAGCTGCCCTATCCGCTGGACGAATTTGCGCTCCAGAACTACGCGGACAACTTCGCCGACGTCGGCTGGGCGACCGTGAAGGCCGGTGGCGACCGGGCCCTGAACATCGTCCCGGTCCGTACGCAGCGCAATGGCACCTTCTGGAGCCTGGGCCGGATCATGGAGACCGAGGACGGCCGCTGGCGGGATGACCAGGGCGTGTCCAACTGGGCGATCTACAAGGGCGACGGCGGCAGCGTGGGCGCCACGTCGTCTCCGGCCGCGCTCCAGGCCTCGAGCTGGCTGGACAAGAAGACCCGCAAGGATGAGGACTTCTCCGACGTCTGGACCCTGTCCAACTCGGTCGACGCCTCGCCCTCAGCGGCGCAGCAGGCCTGGATCTACCAGAATGTGAACATGCCGGAGCTGGTCAACTATATGGCGATCAACTCGATCATCCGGCACCAGGACAGCGGCTGGTACAACTGGTGGCTGGCCCGCGACACCGACGGGACCGGCCGGTGGGAGATGTGGCAGTGGGACCTGAACTGGATCTTCACCACTCCCTCCTCGGACGGCAAGGGCCTCTTCCTGACCCCGGACACCTCCAACAATTTCACGCAGGCCATGCTGAGCTACCCGGAGATCAAGGAAATGTTCTACCGGCGGCTGCGTACCCTGGCCGACCAGTTCCTTCCGGCCGGGCAGTACGAGGCGAAGTGGGACGCGATATCGGCCCAGACCACGCCGGACTGGAACCTGGACCGCGCTAAGTGGGGCGGGTACACGCCGGCGTCGGCGCGGACCGCGTTCCTGGCCGGCCTGGCGGATCGCCGCAACACGATCAACGGCAACACGGGCCCGGGACTGCCGGTGCCCACCACACAAGCGGCCGACGCGAATGTGGTGGTCAATGAGATCCAGTACCACCCGGCCGGAAGCGGTGGGGAGTACATCGAGCTGGCGAACCCCGGCAGCACGGCCGTGGATATCTCGGGCTGGACGATCGATGCGGTCGGCCTGAAGATCCAGCCCGGCACGGTGATCCCGGCCGGCGGACGCGTGGTGTTCGTGGCGAATGACAAGGCGTTCCGCCTCGCCTACACCGGGGCGAACCGCTTTGTGGGCGGCACGTTCACGGGCACTCTCGACGACGCCGGCGAAGCCATAGTGCTGCGCGACGGCAGCCGGGTGGTGGACTCCGTCACCTACTCGAACGCGGCGCCGTGGCCGACTGCGGCAGACGGCACCGGCCCTTCGCTGGAGCTGACCTCGCCGACGGCGGACAACTCCGTTGCGTCGAACTGGACCGCGGTGTCCACCACCGGCGGCACACCGGGACTGGCAAACACGAAGGGGACTCCGCCGTCGAATGTGGCGCCTGTTGCGGCGTTCACGAGTGGGGTGAGCGGGTTGACGGCGAACGTGAACGGGGCCGGTTCAACGGACTCGGACGGCACGATCGCCTCGTACGCCTGGGACTTCGGTGACGGCGGGACCAGGACCGGGGTGACGGCGAGCCACACCTACGCTGCCGAGGGGACGTATACGGTCACCCTGACCGTGACGGATAACGGCGGCGCCAAGGGTACGGTCAGCCATTCGGTAAGYGTTGCCGCGCCGCCGGCGGGCAGTGTCCTGGCTCAGGACACGTTYACCCGCACGGTCACCGGCGGTCTGGGGACGGCGGAAACGGGCGGGCCCTGGACATTGTCCGGGACAGCCTCGAACTTCGCCGTCAACGGCAGTGCGGCCACGATTGCCAGCCCCGCTGCCGCCAACCGCTACGCCTACCTTGACGGTGTCTCCTCCACCGACACGGAGGTGCGGGCAACGATCGGCTTCAACCGGCCGACCGCCAGCAGCATCTACACCGGCCTGATCGGCCGCCGGGTGGGTGCGGATACCTACGGTGCACGGGTGGTGGGGCACCGCGGAACCGGCGAACTGGCAACTGAGCACAACCGACAGCACGGCCACGCTGCAGAGCGCCGGTGGAATCGGCATCTACAGCTACCTCAGCACCACCGGAACGCCGACCCCGTTGACCGTCAGCTTCGACGACCTCTGGGCCGGGCGCACCAACTAGCGATACTCGGCAAAGAAGTCCCCGCCGGCGCAGACGACGCCGGCGGGGACTTCTTTGTGCGCCATGCAGCGCCGAGAGCGCGTCCTGCTCAGGCGCCGAATTCGGCTTCGAGCCGCTCCAGGTCCGCGACGACGGCGGCGCGCCTGGGCGAGCGCGGCGGCAGCAGCTTCAGCGCGGCAGTGCGGACCTCGACGTCGTCCCGCGCTTCCGGCAGTTCGGCATATTTCAGCAGCGATTCGGCGCTGCCGTCGGTCAGTACGGCCTCGCGCAGCAGGGACGAGACGCGGCTGCGGAGCTCGGTGATCCCCGGCGCCTCGGAGCGCGGCAGGACCGCGCCGCGGTAGATTTCCAGCGCGATCCGGTGCGCGCCGCGCTGCAGGCAGCTGAGGATCTGGCCGGAGTCCGGCACGAGGTCCACCGGGAGGCGGTACGGCCTGGACTCCGGGACGGCGTCCGGATTGAGCTGCTGCAGGACCTTGCGCAGCCGCACCATCTCGGCGCGCAACGTCATGGTGGAGCCGTCGCGCGGGTAGAGCAGCGAGCTCAGCTCCTCGGCGTTGAGGCCTTCCGGATGCGTGCTCAGCAGGGTGAGGATTTCGCTGTGCCGGGCCGAAAGCGTGACGGTGCGGCCGTCGATGCTCAATACGGCCTGGTCGCGGCCGAGCAGCTGCAGGCTGTTGCGGTACAGGCTGCCGGGCGCCCTGGAGCCCGCCCGGGCGGGTCGCGCTCCGCCGGACGCGGCGTCGGACCCGGCGCGAGACGCGGCGGCGGTCTGCCGGCGTCGAACCGGGGCGGCCTGCCGGGCGGCGGCAAGCTGGAGGCGCTCCACCCGCAGGTGCGCCTGCGCGGCGGCTACGGTCGCCTCGACGAGGGACAGGGTGTGCGGCGCGACGGCGGATTCGGTGCCGGTGATGTCGACGACGCCCAGCAGGGCCCCGGAATCCGGGTCGTGGAACGGCACGGCCGTGCAGCTCCAGGGGTGGACGGAGCGTTTGTAGTGTTCGGCGCCGGCGATCTGGATGCCGCGGCCAAGGGCGAGCGCGGTGCCGGGGGCGCTGGTGCCCACGGTGGCCTCGGACCAGTCTGCGCCGGGGACGAACATCATCCCCTCGGCGCGGCGCTGCATGGCGGGGTCCCCTTCGACCCAGAGCAGCCGGCCCACCTCGTCCCCGACGGCCACCAGCATGCCGCTGTCGTGGCTGGGCAGGACCAGCAGTTTGTGGATCACGGGCATGATCGCGGCCAGCGGGTGCTGCCGGCGGTATTCCTCGAGTTCCTCGCGGTCCATGGCCAGCGGGGCTTCGGGGTTGTCCGGGTTGGCGTGCAGTTGCGCGGAGCGCTGCCAGGATTCCCGGATCAGGCTGCGGAGCCCGGGCGGCTGCTCACCGCCCAGGCCTATGGAGTCCAGTTGCTCGTGCCCCGCGTAGGCATACTGCTGGCGCAACTCCGGGCTCAGGCCGTGGCCGGAGCCGCGCGGGGCCGTCTGCTCGACCGGATTCCTCATTGAACTCCCACCTGGCTGGCACACTCTTCAGCGCGCGACCGCATGCCGGAGGCAGCGTCGTCCGGCCCAGTCTAGTTCCGTGCCGGGAGATTGGGAATGCACCCGCCCGGGCCTCAGCCAGTGGCGCCCGACGGAAGAACGTAGCTTTGAATCTCGCCAAGAGCCCGGATCTCGGGGCTGGGCAGGCCGGCGTCGGCAGTAAGTTTCCGGAATTCCGCGCTGCTGCTGAAGCCGTCAAAAACCTCCCTGCTAGGGCAGGTATCCAGGACAACGATGCCTTCATCGGTCTGCACGCAAAGATGGAATTCCAGTTGGCCGGCGGGCAAGAGCGCCAGCATCCGGTCGTGTGCTGCAAGGAGCTCCGCCGGGTTCCCGCGGAAGCTGTACATTCCCAGATACATTGCCTGTCTCCTTTGCATTGATTGCGGTGTTTGGTTTCTCCGGCGCGGTCCTCGCGGAGGCTCACCGCGCAGTGGTTGCGGGCCGTCGCCCGGCCCAGGGTCTGGCCTGTTCAAGCTGGGCAGCAAGCCTGAAGAGACTTGCTTCGGCGCCGAAACCCGCGAGGAAAGACATCCCGACGGGCAGCCCGGCGGAATCCGTGCCCAGCGGAATGGACATGGCCGGGTTGCCTGTGACGTTTGCGTACTCTCCGTCGAACATCAGGAAACGGCCGGCCTCCTGCTCCCCGCGGAGGGGGTTCTCCGGAGTCGCCGTGAGCGTGCCCAGCGGAAGCGGCGGCCAGCCGACCGTCGGCGTCAGCCAGAGATCGTACAGCTCGAAGAAGCCGGCAACGCGGCGGCTGAAACGCTGCAGTTCCTCCACGCCCTGCAGGTAGTCCCCCGCGCTGACGTTCCGGCCGCGCCCGAACAGGACTTCGGTGTAGAGCTCCAGCTCGC
The DNA here is from genome assembly GCF_052113385.1 of Arthrobacter sp. YAF16. NCBI lineage: Bacteria > Bacillati > Actinomycetota > Actinomycetes > Micrococcales > Micrococcaceae > Arthrobacter > Arthrobacter sp. YAF16. The sequence continues at coordinate 461,525 of NZ_JBFRDC010000001.1, read as the reverse complement.
CCGGTTCGGGCCCCCGCCCCAGTCGCCGAGTCCAGTACCCCTCGATCCAGGCCGCTGCAGCAGCGTACACGTCGCGGAGGGCCCGGCGTCCGGCCCGGTCCAGCGGCGCCGGGCGCCCTTCCTCGAGCTCGTGACCGAGGTCGCTCAGCAAGTCCACGGTCGCGTCGAAGACCCGTAGATAGTCAGGATGAACCGGCTGGCCGCGGTTGGGGGTAGCAGTGGCCGCGATCCTCAGCCGTCCCGGTGGTGTCGCGGTTTCGGCCACATAGGGACGGAGCTGCGGCGGGGCCCGGTAGGGGTCCCCCGGAGCCGCACCCGCGACGGCGTCGAGCAGCGCCGCCGCGTCGCGGACCGTGCGGGTCAAGGCGAATTCGGCAGCGAGGCCGCCAACAACGTCGCCGTATTCCGGCCCCAGCGGCACACGGCTGCGGGTCGGTTTGAGACCGAACACTCCGCACCATGCCGCCGGATAGCGCAGCGACCCGCCGAGGTCGTTGCCGTGGGCCATCGGAACGATCCCCGCCGCGACTGCCGCTGCCGACCCGCCGCTCGATCCGCTCGTGGACAAGGACAAGTCCCACGGGTTGCGTGTAGCCCCGTGCAGGAGCGGTTCGCAGTGCGGGCTCAGGCCGAACTCACAGGTGTTGGTCTTGCCGATGACGGCCAGTCCGGCGCGGCGGAAGCGGCCTGCGAGCTCCTGGTCGTGGCGGGAGACGTTCCCCGCAAGCCAGCGGGAGCCTTCGGAGAAGGGCGTTCCGGCAATTTCCAGCGCCAGATCCTTGACGAGGAACGGCACGCCGGGGAAAGGAAGAGCATCGGAGAAGACGTCACCGGGCTGGGCGCTGCCGGTGTTGGGAGCGTCCCCGTCCAGCTCGACAATCACGGCATTCAGGGCTGGGTTCAGTACCCTGATCCGTTCCCTCGCCTCGGCGAGGAGTTCTGCCGCACTAACCTGGCCGGAGCGGACCAGATCGGACTGCCCTGTCCCGTCCATCCACCGAAGTTCGTCATCCACGGCTGCCTCCCGGAGGGGGACCCGGGGCTATGAGCGAGCCGTTGCAGTCCCCGCGGGTGAATTCTACGTCCGGGCGCAGCGCAGGAACAGGTCAACGCCTACTGCGGTTCGGCGGTTCAGTCCCGGGAAATCCGGATCATCTCTTCCCGCGGCACGACCTTGATGCGTTCGCGCACCACGCCGTCGTCCGGATGGGAAGCGGTCCACGCCGCGCCGAGGGCCAGCTCGTGGGCGTCCAGCTTGTTCCAGCCTTCCCAGGTGGTGTACTGGATGCCGCGCTCTTCGAGCAGGTCGATGATGGCCTGCGGATCCGGGTTCTGGGCCGGCGGAAGGGTCAGCCGGTCCTCGAGCAGGAAGCCGATGGTCTCCAGCGCATCTCCCTTGGTGTGGCCGATCAGGCCGACCGGGCCGCGCTTGATCCAACCCGTGGCGTAAATGCCGGGCACGGGCTTGCCGTCGGCGCCGAGCACGCGGCCGCCTTCGTTGGGGATGACGCCGCGCCGCGCGTCGTACTCCAGCTCGTCGAGCTGGGAGCCGTGGTACCCGATGGCGCGGTAGACGGCCTGGACCGGGTAATCGACGAACTCGCCGGTGCCCTTGACGTTGCCCGTGCCGTCCAGCCGCATGCGCTCGAACTTGATGCCCGTCACCTTGCCGGGATGCGCAGCGTCGCCTGTTTTTTCGCCGAGGATCTCGACCGGATTGTGCAGGAAGTGCAGGTGCAGCCGGCGGGAGGACGGTTCCTCGGCCTCGGCGTGCTCCTCGACGAGCCAGTTGCCAAGGGTGCTCACCATGGTCTTGATCTGGTTGTTCGTGCGGATGGCCTCGTCGGAGGCTTCGTCGAATTCGAAGTCCTCCGGGTAGAGCACGATGTCCACATCCTTCGCGTGGCTGAGCTCGCGCAGCTCCAGCGGCGTGAACTTCACCTGCGCCGGTCCACGGCGGCCAAAGACGTGCACGTCCGTCACCGGCGAATTCTTGAGCCCCTGGTAGACGTTGTCCGGAATCTCGGTAACCAGCAGGTCATCTGCGTGCTTGACCAGCATCCGGGCGACGTCCAGGGCCACGTTGCCGTTGCCGATCACCGCGATTTCTTTGGCCTCCAGCGGCCAGTCGCGGGGAACGTCCGGGTGCCCGTCGTACCAGGAGACGAAGTCGGCCCCGCCGAACGAGCCTTCGAGCCCGACTCCCGGAATGTCCAGGTCCGCGTCCTTGATGGCGCCGGTAGCGAAGATCACGGCGTCGTAGAAAGCGCGGAAGTCGTGCAGGGTCAGGTCCCGGCCGTAGCTGACGTTGCCGAGGAAGCGGATATCGCCGCGGTCCAGCACCTTGTGCAGGGCGTTCACGATCCCCTTGATCCGCGGGTGGTCCGGCGCCACGCCGTAGCGGATGAGCCCGTAGGGCGCCGGGTAGGCCTCGAACAGGTCGATGCTGACCTCGAAGTCGCCGTCCTTGACCTCGTTGGACTTGGTCAGGATGTCCGCGGCGTAGACACCGGCCGGTCCGGCGCCGACAATCGCAACGCGGAGGGGACGTTTGGTCGTTCTTTCAGGCGAGGTTTCGGCCGAGTTGGACACCGGGAGCCCTTCTGAGTCTTGGCGGGTGCGCCGGCAGATACAGCGCACAGTCCCCTATTCTAAATGCCCCCGCGGTGGGGTGGTCCCCGGGTGAGGGAGAACGCAGGTGACGGACATCGCAGACGCCGCGGCCGCCCTGCCGGGCTCCGCGGCAGGAATAGCCGCGCCGGGGGTGGTGTTATGGGTCTTGTGCCTATCTCCGACGGATCCCCCGCTCCCGCATCCCTGACTTCCCCGGGCGGCGTTGCCCCCGCTACCGGAGCCGCCGGTGACGCCGCTGGCCCCGCTGCGGCACCTGGACTCAAGGCAGTGGACAAGGACACGACGGCGGGGATCCTGTTCGGCATCGGCGCCTACGGCTTATGGGGCCTGCTCCCGCTGTACTTCTTCGTGCTGCACCCGGCCAGCGCCGTCGAGATCGTGGCCAACCGCGTGGTCTGGTCCCTGCTCTTCTGCGTCCTGCTGATCACCGTCACCCGCGCCTGGCGGGTGATCGGCGCCGCGTTCCGGAACCGTACCGTGATCGGTCCGCTGGCCCTCGCGGCCGTCCTGATCGCGATCAACTGGCTGACCTACACCTACGGCGTGACCACCGGCCAGGCCGTCGAAACATCGCTGGGCTACTTCATCAACCCGCTCGTGTCCGTGCTGCTGGGCGTCTTTGTCCTGAAGGAAAAACTGCGGCCGCTGCAGTGGGCCGCCGTCGTCGTCGGTTTCATCGCGGTGGGCGTACTGACATATTCCTACGGCAAGCTCCCGTGGATCGCCCTGACCCTGGCGTTCAGTTTCGGCCTCTACGGCTTCGTCAAGAAACGTGTGGGTCCGCGGGCGGACGCGATCACCAGCCTGTCGGTGGAAACCATCGTGCTGGCGCCGATCGCCGGCGTGACCATGATCGTCCTGGCCCTGACCGGCGCCGCCTCGCTCACCACCAACGGCGCCGGACACTTCTGGCTGCTTGCCGCGTCCGGCGTCATCACCGCTGTCCCGCTGCTGTTCTTCGGCGCCTCCGCGCGGCGGCTGCCGATGACCACGATCGGGCTGCTGCAGTACTTCGCCCCGGTACTGCAGTTCATCGTGGCGCTGGTGGTGTTCAAGGAGGCCATGACCCCGGAGCGCTGGATCGGCTTCAGCGTCGTCTGGCTCGCGCTGTTGCTGCTCACGGCGGACATGCTGCGGACGGCCCGGAAGAACTCCGTCACCCGCAGGCTGGCCCGCGCCGCCGCCTAGGGCAGACCAGCCCAGGCGGCGGCGCCGGCTTAGTCGTCCGGGCTGGTGTCGATGCGCACGTAGTCGCGCGGCACTACGACCATGGGGACCGGCAGGGCGCGGAGCACCTTGTTGGCCGTGCTGCCGATGAAGAGCTTGTTCTTCTCCGCCAGGCGGGACGAACCGACAATCATAATCTCCGCGTCGTCCCAGTCGAGGTCATCGATGGCTTCCTCAATGGTCCGGCCGTGCGCGACCTCCACGGTGACGTGGTGTCCCGCCGGCAGGCGCTCGGCCGCGGCCTTCAGGACGGTGTTCGCGTGGACATGCGCGGCGTTGACGTTTTCGCCGCCGTCGCCCTCGGCGTCCAGTTCGACGAGCGAGACCAGCCGCAGCGGCACGCCGCGGCGCTCGGCCGACTCAATCGCGACGTCGATCGCCGCCTCCGCGCCGGTACGCTGGCCGACGGCGAGGGTCAGCCGGGTGATGGGGTCGGTGTTGCGGTAGCCGCGGGGCGCCAGCGCAACCGGCACCGGTGAGGCATGCAGCAGGGCGTTGGCCACGCTGCCAACGCTGTACCGCTTGAACAGGCCGCTGTTCGCGGCACCCACGACGATCAGGCCGGCGCGGTATTCCTTGGCGGCGTCGATCAGTCCCGCGGCGAAGGAATCAGCCTGGCGCACGTGGAACCTGGCCTCCAGGCCCTCCGGAACCAGGGACAGGCCCTGCCGCTCCGCCGTCAGCACGGACTGCTCCGCGGCACTGACGCGGTTTCCCTGCGGGTTCAGCGCGACATAGGGTGTGTTCCGGTCCACCACATGAACCAGGTCCAGGTGCGCGCCCTGGGCGCGGGCCATGGCGGAAGCCAGGGCGACGGCGTCGGCGCCGCGGTCGTTGGGTGTGTAGCCAACTACGTATCGCATGTAAGAACCCCTTATGGGTCTGGGGCAGAATCCAGCTTGGCTCCGGGGTTCCGGGCGACGTCGGCCGGTCTGCGTTCCTGCAGTGGTAGGAACGACTCTAGCCCAGCGTTGCGGGGAATAGTGGGTGACTTTTGGCCCTGCGGCACGCAAATTTCCGCGACTACGCTGAAGCCGTGGAGGGGAGCTCACCATGAGTCTGACCAGGAACACCGGGTTCGCGGCAAAAACGAGCGGGCTGGGAGCGCTGATCTTCCTGTTCGCGCTGACCGGCTGCACCCCTTCTTCGCCCCAACCCTCCGGGAGCAGCCCCGCGTCGGCGACGGAATCAGCGACGGCATCGGCGACGTCGACCTCCACACCTTCCGGCGCTGCGACGCCCTCATCCACCGCCTCGGCGACGCCGTCGGCCTCCGCGACGCCGTCTCCGGATTCCGACGAGACCAAAGCCCCGCAGGACGGCGACCGCGTGATCTCCTCGACCATTACCCATGACTGGGCCTGGCCTGGAGCGAAGTCGCCGTTCAAGACCACGCACAGCAATCCCGTACCGTTGGCCCCGCCGCCGGCGGAGCCCCTGCCCACGCTGTACGCCATTGGCGCCGGCCAGCACCCCTCGGACACCCCGCCCTATGACCAGCTGAGCTTCCGGTTCAACGGCGCCTTTCCCAGTTACGACATCTCGTTCGTCCCCGAACTGATCGCCGACGGCAGCGGCCTGCCCGTGCCGATGCCCGGGACGGGCGCCATCCTGAAAGTTGTCTTCCACGGCGCCCAGGCGCACACCGCAGACGGGAAGGGCAGCACCGTCAAGAGCATCCCTGCCCCGTCGATCGGCTACCGGGCACTCACCCGCTACGCCCCGGCCGGGGACTTCGAAGGGGTCCTTAGTTATGGGATCGGCGTCGGCCGCCCGGGTACCGCCGTGCAGCAGACCAAGGTGCGGGTCTACGAGGTGGAGAAGATCGAGCAGGGCCGGCACCTGTACGTCGTCGCGATCCAGCTCGACGCCAGCTCCTGGAAGTAGGCCCGGACGCGAACGAGCCGCGGACTTCTCGGTCCGCGGCTCGTTCATGTTGCTCGGTGGTGTCCCGCTGGGGGTGTCCCGCCGGTGGTGTCCCGCTGGGGGTGTCCCGCTGGGGTTGTCCCGCTGGGGGTTCCCGCCGGCGCTTAGGCGTTGGCGCGGACCGCCGCGGCCAGCACCTCGAGTCCGTCCAGCAGCAGCTCGTCGCTGATCACCAGCGGCGGCAGCAGCCGGATCACGTTGCCGTAGGTGCCGCAGGTGAGGATGATGACACCCTCTTTGAGGCAGGCAGCGGCAACGGCCTTGGTCAGTTCCGGGTTCGGTTCCTTGGAGCCGGCCTGGACCAGTTCGATCGCGAGCATGGCGCCGCGGCCACGGATGTCACCGACCACGGTGAGCTCGGACGCGCGCTCCCGCAGCTTGCCCAGGGCGAGTTCCTCGATGTGGCGGGCCCGGGCGTTCAGGTCGTACTGCTCCATCGAGCCGATGGAGGCCAGCGCCGCGGCACAGGCCACCGGGTTGCCGCCGTAGGTGCCGCCGAGGCCGCCCGGGTGGACGGCGTCGAGCAAGTCGGCGCGGCCGGTGATGGCGGAGAGCGGCATGCCGCCGGCGATTCCCTTGGCCATGGTGACGATGTCCGGGATGACACCCTCGTGGTTCACGGCGAACCATTCGCCGGTGCGGCAGAACCCGGACTGGACCTCGTCGGCAATGAAGACGATGCCCTTCTCCTTGGCCCAGGCCGCAAGGGCCGGCAGGAAGCCCTCGGCCGGGACGATGAAGCCGCCCTCACCCTGGATGGGTTCGATGATGATCGCGGCCACCGACTCGCCACCGATCTGCTTCTCGATCATGGTGATGGCACGCTTGGCGGCCTCGGCGCCGGTGATCTCCGGGTTTTCCTCGCGGTACGGGTAGCTCATCGGCATCCGGTAGACCTCGGGCGCGAACGGGCCGAAGTTGGTCTTGTACGGCATCGCCTTGGCGGTCAGCGCCATGGTGAGGTTGGTCCGGCCGTGGTAGGCGTGGTCGAAGGCGACGACGGCGTCCCGGCCGGTGGCGAGGCGGGCCACCTTGACGGCGTTCTCCACGGCTTCGGCGCCTGAGTTGAACAGCACGGTCCGCTTCTCGTGGTCGCCCGGGGTGAGCCGGTTCAGCTGCTCGGCGACGGCGACGTAGCCCTCGTAGGGCGTCACCATGAAGCAGGTGTGGGTGAAGTGCTCCACGGCTTCCTTCACCGCGCCGACGACGGCGGGATCCGAGGCGCCGACGCTGGTCACGGCGATGCCGGAGCCGAGGTCGATGAAAGAGTTGCCGTCGACGTCCTGGATGATGCCGCCGTCGGCGTCGGCGACGTAGACCGGGACGCTGGAGGCGACGCCGGACGCGACGACCGCCTTGCGGCGCTCGGTCAGGGCCACGGACTTGGGGCCGGGGAAGTCGGCCTGGACGCGGCGCTTCTGCTCCAGACGGTAGGTGAGGTCGTTTGCTGTGGTGGTCATGGGGAAGGCCTTTCTAAACGTGTAAGGGTCGGCGGGGCCGGGTCTGGCGGGAGCGTTAGGCAGCCGCGTCAGGCATCGAGCGCACTCATGACGTGCTTGATGCGGGTGTAGTCCTCGACGCCGTACATCGAGAGGTCCTTGCCGTAGCCGGACTGCTTGAAGCCGCCGTGCGGCATCTCGGCGGTGAGCAGGATGTGGGTGTTGATCCAGACGGCACCGAAGTCCAGGTCGCGGCTGACCCGCATGGCGGTGCCGTGGTCCGTGGTCCAGACGCTGGAGGCGAGGGCGTATTCGACGTCGTTGGCCAGCTCGATCGCTTCGGCCTCGGTGCTGAACTTCTGCACCGTGATGACCGGGCCGAACGTCTCCTTCTGGACAATGTCGTCGGTCTGCTTGGCGCCGGTGACAATGGTGGGCTCGAAGAAGAAGCCCTTCTCCCCCGCCCGGTGGCCGCCGGTCTCAATCTTGCAGTTCGCCGGCAGGTGCTCCACAACGTCGGTGACCGCGTTGAAGTGGTTGACGTTGTTCAGCGGGCCGAAGTAGTTGTCTTCGTCGTTCTGCGAGCCGGTGTGCAGGGTCTTGGTGTGTTCTACCATGGCGGCGACGACGTCGTCGTGCACGGAATCCTCGACCAGGACCCGGGTGATTGCCGTGCAGTCCTGGCCGGCGTTGAAGAAGGCGAACTCGGCGATGGCCGCGGCGCTCTTCTTGATGTCCGCGTCCTTGAACACGATCGCCGGTGCCTTGCCGCCGAGCTCCAGGTGCGCGCGCTTGAGCCCTTTGGCGGCGCCGGTGGCGACAGCAATGCCGGCCCGGACGGAACCGGTGATTGAGACCAGGCCCGGGACCTTGTGCTCCACCATCATGGCGCCGGTCTCGCCGGTGCCGAGGACGACGTTGAGCACGCCGGCGGGGAGGATCTCGCCGGCGAGGCGGGCCAGGACCAGGGTGGATTCCGGCGTGGTGTCGGAAGGCTTGAGCACCACGGTGTTGCCGGCGGCCAGTGCGGGGCCGATCTTCCAGATCGCCATCAGGAACGGGTAGTTCCAGGGGGCAACCTGCGCTACGACGCCGATCGGTTCGCGGCGCACGTAGGAGGTGTGGCCCTCGAGGTATTCACCGGCGGACTTGCCCTCCAGGATCCGGGCGGCACCGGCGAAGAAGCGCAGCTGGTCTGCCCCCGCGGCAACCTCCTCGGCGGCGATCAGGGAGCGGACCTGGCCGGTGTTGCGGTGCTGGGCCTCGACGAGTTCGTCACTGTTGGCTTCGACGGCGTCGGCGAGCTTGAGGAGCATGAGCTGGCGCTGGCCGGGGGTGACGTGCTTCCAGCTGGCGAAGGCGTCCTTCGCGGCGGTCATGGCGGCGTCGACGTCGGCCTGCACCGAGACCGGCGACTTGGCCACCACCTCCCCGTTGGTGGGATTGACAATGTCCAGCAGGGCCGTCCCGGCGGGGGTGACGAACTCGCCGTTGATGAAGTTCTGCAAGGTTTGAACCACGGTGTACAACCTCTTTCGTGCTGGCCTCGGAAAGGCAGGTATGAGGGGATCTGCGACTGCTCCGAGCCTATGCCAGGCACGCAAGGCAGGGAATAGGCAGCTGCACACCGAAGCAGCGCGACTTTAGTGCGGTTGACCAGCCCCCGGCTATCCTGATTCCATGGCAATTTCACTCGCGGCCCTGCTGGGGGTTCCGTCCCTCAAGCTGACGAAATCGGGCCTCGCGGAGACCACCTGGCACCAGGACATCCACTGGGTCGCGGTGACGGAGCAGGAAGACCCGCACCGCTTCCTCAACGGCGGGGAACTGGTCCTCACCACCGGGATGCGGCTCAGGACCGCCCCGGAGCAGCGCCGCTTCGTCCGCCAGGTCCAACGCGCCGGCGCCGTGGGCATCGGTTTCGGGATCGGGCTGACACACGACGCGGTGCCGCCGGCCCTGATCGCCGAGGCCAACCGCTGGGGCCTTCCGGTGGTGGAAGTGCCCTACGAGACACCCTTCATCGCCATCGGCAAGCTCGTGGCCGACGCCCAGTCCGCGGACCACTACGCCAAGCTGGAGCGCCTGATCGCGGGGCACCAGGTCTTGGCCCGCGCCCTGCTGACCGGCGGCGGCCTCGCCGAGCTGCTCAGGCACCTCGGCTCCATGCTGCGCACCGAGATCGTCCTGACCCAGTTCACCGCGCAGCTCTACAACAGCGCCGCCGGCAACCCCTCCCCCACGGCGGACGGCTGGGCCTCGTACCCGATCCCGACCGGCCGCCGCGACGCCTGCACACTGTGGGTCAGGCACCCGTTCGAAGACTCCGGAATCATCGGCTATGCGCAGAACCTGATCAGCGTCGAGCTCAACAACATGGTCAAGCAACGCCAGTCGCAGCGCGCCCTGGCCGGGCAAGTGCTTGAGGACGTGATCCACGGGACCCTCGATGCCACCGAAGCCACCCGCCGGCTCGCCGGCATCGGCGTCAACAGCACCCGCAAGAACGTGGTCCTGCTGGCGGAATCGGCCGCCCACGCCAAGCAGCTGGGCAGCTCCTCGCTGCCTCAGCCGCTGGCGGCGGCGGTGACCGCCGTCGTCGGCAAGGACCTAGTGGTGCTGGTGCACGACGACGGCAGCGGCGCCGGCGCCCTGGCCCGGAGCCTCAGCGACCACCTCGCCGAGGCGGGCATCCACGCCACGATCGGCATCGGCGGGGCGTACACGAAGCCGAACGGCCTGCGCTGGAGCTACTTCGAGGCCCGCGACGCCGCCAGCCACGGACTGCCGGTCAACGAGCCGGAGCGGCTGAGCCTGACCTCGCTGCTGCTGGCCAGCGAGGACGTTCCGCTGGCGGACATGGCGAACGAGTCGCTGAACCCGCTCCGGAACTTCGACGCCGCGCACGGCGCCGAACTGATGACCACACTGGAGAGTTACCTGAGCAACAACGGTTCGGTCGCCGCCGTCGCCGAGGAGCTCACCCTGCACCGCAACACGGTCCGCTACCGGCTGGCGCAAATCACCGAATTGACCGGCTACGACCCGGCGCAGACCGCGGACCGGGTCCAGCTCTGGCTGGCGCTGGCCGTGCAGCGGCTCAGCGCCCGGCAGCCGCGCTGACGCACCCGCCACCAACAACGCGGGGTCAGACCGCGCCCATCCGGCAACTGCCGTGGGAACGTTCTGACCCCGCGTCGGAGTGGAACCAGCGCGGCTAGCGGGAGAGGCCCTTGAAGACGTTCTTCGGCCGCTGCATTTCGCCGTGCTTGGCGCCCAGGACGATCACCCAGCCTGCGAAGACCGGGATGGCCCACTGCAGGATCTTCAGCTGCTGCTGGGCAGAGCGAAGTTCCTCCGAGGCGCCCGGCTTGGGCTCGGTGGCGCCCTCGGCACCCTCGGCGGCGAGCTTGTCCACCTTCGCGCCCTGCAGTCCGGCGTACAGGGTCACGGCTGCACCGGCCAGGGTGACGATCGACTTGTAGATGCTCAGCCGGGTCACGCCGTCCTGCTTGGTCATCCGGCCCTTGTTCTCCCACATGATGGCGAGGCCGGAAAGGAAGTGCGCGCCGAATGCGGCCGTCTGGTACGGGGCCCACTTCTTCCAGCCCAGGCTGGACAGACGGGTGCGCTCGGCGGGATCCTTGGCCTCCGCCGTCGCGCCGTTCAGCCCGATGGCGCCCATCAGCGAACCGCCAAACCACGCGCCGGCGGTCAGGTCGTGGATGGATCGGGCAACAAGATTACCTGCCATGGTGAGCTTCCTATCGTGTGAATTCGAATCCGGAATGGTGCGGCCACATGCGACGCCGCACCCCGGACATAGTAAGCACACTTACCAACAAGTTGGTAGTCCCGGTTTCGGGCCGCCGACCGCCGGACGGAGCTTCCAGGCAGCCGATCCGTTACGCGTAAGCTCGAAGCAATGGAAGAAATCAGCAGGGAGCTCCCGCAAGGGCAGGCCGTGCCGCGCCACGCGGCTGGCATCGGCGAAGCCGCCGATGCCGCAGAGGCCGCCTCAAACAGCAGGGTGCTCGACGTCGTCGCGCGGTGGGGGTTCGCTGTGATGGCGTTGCTCCACATTGTCATCGGCGTGATCGCCGTCGCGCTGGTCCTGGGGGCGCCGGGCCAAGCCGAGCCCACCGGAGCGATCGAGCAGCTCGCCGCCAACCCCTGGGGTCCGGCGGTGTTGTGGCTCTGCTTCACCGGCTGCGCCGGACTCGCCTTGTGGCAGCTGAGCGAGGCGACCCTGCGGGCCAGGCACCTGCCCCGCGGCGAACGGCTGGGCAAGCTGGTCTCCTCGGGCTTCCTGGCCATCGCCTACGGCAGCGTCGGCTTCACCTTTGCCAGCTTCGCCCTGGGTTTCCGCAGCGACTCGGGGGATTCCACCGCGGCCTTCAGCGAAGCCCTGATGAACCGGCCGCTGGGCGCACCACTGCTGATCGGACTGGGACTGACCGTGGGTGGGATCGGCGTTTTCTTCGTGGTCAAGGGCCTGGGCAAGAAGTTCAAGGAGGAGCTGCGCCACTTCGAAGGCACGCACCGCGGCCACCTCATCAGCGGCCTGGGCGTGGCCGGCCACGTGGCCAAAGGCCTGGCGCTGGTCCTGACCGGTCTGCTGTTCGTGATGGCCGCGGCCACCAATGACCCTGGCTCGTCCACCGGGCTGGACGGAAGCCTCAAGGCGCTGCAGCACCACCCGTTCGGGCCATACTTGCTGCTGGCCATTGGCGCAGGGTTTATGGCCTACGGGGTTTTCGCCCTGATCCGCGCCCGGTTCGGCCGGATGTAGCGCAGGTTTCCTCCCTTGTTGCCGAGCGGAGCCGGGGATATCGTTTTAGCTACCCGGCACGGCGTTCCCTTCTCTTCCGACAAGTGCCGCGCACGCCCCCGGTGGTCGGTTCTTCGAGGTATGGCCATGAGCTACGTCCCAGTCAGCAGGCGCACCATCCGGCGCCACCGTGAGTCCGAGCGGTCCACCCGGCGCCTGGTGATCGTCCTGTCCGCGGCGGCGGCAGTGGCGTGGCTGCTTTCGGTCACGATGTCCACGGCGGTCCGGGTGGGCGGCTACGCCCACGACCTGGCCGTCGTCCTGCACGTCCTGTCCCTGGTGGTGTCTTTCGGCGCCATCATCCTGGTCGACTGGCACGGCTTCCTGTGGCTTGTCGGCCGCCGCAAACTGGCTGAAACCATCCGGCTCGACGGCGCTGCCACGCCGCTGATCTGGGCCGGTCTCGCCGGCCTGCTGGCCACCGGCGTGTTCCTGAACCCGCACCTGACCAACCCGATGACAGACGTCAAACTGGCCGCCGTGCTGGTTCTCAGTCTGAACGGCATCATGCTGATCCCGCTGATGCGGCGGCTGGTTCATCTTCCTCCGGAAACCCCGTTCCGGGGCCTAAGCGCCGGTCAGCGGACCCACCTGCTGGTCTGCCTGGTTATCTCGCAGGCGTGCTGGTGGACGGCGATAATCATCGGATTCATCAACGCCGAGTTCTGACGCGCCGGGTCCTGAGCGTCACACCGGTCAGCGCAGCGGGACGACCGCACCCTCCTGGTACAGCAGCGCCCGGATCTCCGATTCGGCCGAATCCAGCCGCTTCGGATCGATGGTCTCCCCCGCCGCGAAGTGGTCCAGCAGGCGCGGATCGACGTAGCTCTTTCGGGCGATCGACGGCGTGTTGCCCAGCACCGCCGCGGCGTCGACCATGGCGCGGCTCACGGCGCGCTTCCGGGCCGAGACCTTGGCCTGCGGGCCGCTCTTCGCCAGGCTCACGGCCGCCGCGACGGTGCCGCGCAGGGTGCGGAAGTCCTTCGCGGTGAAGTCCGCGCCGGTTCGTTCCTTGACGTACTCGTTGATCTCGGCGCTGGTGACCGGATGCCAGCTGCGGCCGTTCTTGTAGGCCAACAGCCGGGCGTTGCCGCCGCGGCGCTTGAGCGAGCGCACGACGGCGGCGAGGTCGGCGTCGTCGATCCGGGACTCCCAGGTCTTGCCGCTCTTGGCCGGGAAGCTGAGCCGGAGTTCGTCTTTGCGCACGTTCACGTGGGCGCAGAGCAGGGTGGCCAGTCCGTGGCTTCCGTTCTCGTTGGTGTACCGCTCGGAGCCCACGCGCAGCGATCCGCTGTCCAGCATCCTGAAGGCGGCCGCGAGCACGCGCTCCCGCGTCAGGCCTTCGGAGCGCAGGTCCAAGGTCACCAGGCGGCGGGCCGACGGCAGGGTTTCCGCGAGTTGGAGCGAACGGTCGAACTTCAGCCGGTCCTTCCGCTCCCGCCAGCTTGGGTGGTAGATGTACTGGCGCCGGCCGACGGCGTCGACCCCGGTGGCCTGGATATGCCCGTTCTCATACGGCGCGATCCAGACGTCGGTCCAGGCCGGCGGTATCCCGATGCTTTCCAGCCGCTCCCGCACCGGGCCGGCCGGAAGGGTCGACCCGTCCAGGTCCTTGTAGCTGAACCCGCTCCCGGCGGGAACCCGGCGGTAGCCGCGGCCGGACGCGTTGCTGTGACGGAGCCTCATCGGCCGGATCCTGGGTGCCTGGCAGTGTCCATGACGGTAAGCCTACTGACTACCCGCCGGGAATGCGCCGTTAACAACCAACGCGGGGTCACTTCGCGCCCGTCCCGGAGGGGATTTTGGGCGCGATGTGACCCCGCGTTGCAGTTGTGAGGCGGCCGCTTAGACCTCCGCAGCGACTCCGCCGCGGGAGATCTCCACCATGTCCTCGCGCGGGACCACCTTGATGCGTTCGCGCTGGACGCTGCCCGCGCCGGCGCTCGCCTTTTCGCCGAGGGACCGCTCGTGCGCGTCCAGGGCCAGCCAGCCCTCCCAGCTGGTGAACTGCACGCCCCGGTCTTCCAGCAGTCCGACGATCGCCTCCGGCGCCGGTGCCGCCGCCGGCGGCAGGCTGCCGCGGTCCTCCAGCAGGTAGGTCACGGTTTCCAGGGCGTCACCCTTGGTGTGCCCGATCAGGCCCACCGGGCCGCGCTTGATCCAGCCGGTCGCGTAGATGCCGGGCACGTGGGCTCCGGAGGCGTCCAGCACGCGGCCGCCGTCGTTCGGGACAACGCCCTTGCTGTGGTCGAACTCGACCTCGGGCAGGGCCGAACCGAAGTAGCCGATGGCGCGGTAGACGGCCTGGACCGGGTAGTCGATGAACTCGCCGGTGCCGCGGGCGTTGCCCGTGCCGTCCAGTTCGGTGCGCTCAAACTTGATGCCGGCGACGCGGCCGGGGGCGGCGGCGTCGTCGAAGATCTCGACCGGGCTGTGCAGGAAGTGCAAGTGCAGGCGGCGGGACGCGGTGAGCTCGGAGAGATCCTCCGGCTGCTCGGCGATCCAGTTGGTGAGCGTGCCCACCATGGTCTTGGTCTGGTTGTTGCTTTGGATCTGGCGGTCAGATTCGGCGTCGAACTCGAAGTCCTCCGGGTAGAGGACAATATCGACGTCCTTGGAGTGGGAGAGTTCGCGCAGTTCCAGCGGGGTGAACTTCACCTGCGCCGGGCCGCGGCGGCCGAAGACGTGCACGTCGGTGACCGGGGAGTCCTTCAGCGCGCGGTAGACGTTGTCCGGGATCTCGGAGACCAGCAGGTCATCGGCGTGCTTGGAGAGCATCCGGGCGACGTCCAGGGCCACGTTGCCGTTGCCGATCACGGCGATTTCCTTGGCCTCCAGCGGCCAGCCGCGGGACACGTCCGGGTGCCCGTCGTACCAGGAGACGAAGTCGGCCCCGCCGTAGGATCCCTCAAGCTCGATGCCCGGGATGTTCAGGTCCGCGTCCTTGATGGCGCCGGTGGCGAAGATGACGGCGTCGTAGTGGGTCCGGAGGTCCTCGAGTGTGAGGTCCGTGCCGTAGTCCACGTTGCCGAAGAACCGGATGTCGCCGCGGTCCAGGACCTTGTGCAGGGCGTTCACGATCCCCTTGATCCGCGGGTGGTCCGGCGCCACACCGTAGCGGATGAGCCCGTAGGGCGCCGGGTAGCGGTCGAAGAGGTCGATGCTGACGGTGAGCTCGCCGCTCTTGACGGCCTCGCTTTTGGTCAGGATGTCCGCGGCGTAGACGCCGGCGGGGCCGGAGCCGACGACGGCGACGCGCAGCGGGCGGGCGGCGGTTCCTACAGGGGTGTTCGTTGACACGGCTGTGTTCCTTTGGTTCGATCCGGGTGCTGCGGGTGAAACTAGCGGGCGGCGACGCGCGGGGCGTTCGGGGAGGTGGTGCTGTAGTCCGCGGTCTTAAAGTGCGACGGCGCGAACGGGCTGACGCGGACCACGTCGCCGATCACGATCACGGCAGGATTCGCGACGCCTGCTGCCTCCGCCTGGTCCGCGATGGTTTCGAGCGTTCCGATGGTCACCCGCTGGTTGGGCAGGTATCCATTCTCTACGATGCCAACAGGCGTCCCGGCTGGCAAACCGGCGCGTTCCAGCGAGGCCGCGGAATCGCGCAGTTGTGCCACGCCCATGAGCAGAATCACGGTGTGGTCGGAGCGGGCGGGCACCTCGGAAAGCTCCTCGTGGCCGGTGACTACGCTGAAGCCCTTGGCGAGGCCCCGGTGCGTGACCGGGATCCCGGCGGCGGCGGGGACGGAGATCGCCGAGGTGACGCCGGGCACCACTTCAACCTCGACGCCGTGCTGCCGGCAGAATTCCGCTTCCTCGCCGCCGCGGCCGAGGACGTAGGGGTCGCCGCCCTTTAGCCGAACCACCCGGTGGCCGGCGAGGGCTTCGTCGACGAGGATCCGGTTGATTTCGGACTGCGGGACCGGGTGGTGGCCGGGGGTTTTGCCGACTTCGATCACGCGGACGTCGGGGGCCAGTTCGCCCAGGAGCTCACGCGGGCCGAGCCGGTCGGCGACGACGACGTCGGCCTGGCCCAGGAGCCGCCGGCCGCGGACGGTGATGAGTCCGGTATCGCCCGGCCCGCCGCCCACGAGCGCCACCGTACCGTCCCCGGCGCCTGGGCCCGTGCCCGAAGCGCGGTGTCGGCGCAGCGGCAGGTCTCCGGCCGCCAGGGCGGTGGCGACGGCGTCGCGCAGGGCCATCGCCCGGCGCGGGTCTCCCCCGGCGTTGACGGCGATCTTGACGTCATCCACGACGGCGACGGCCGGCGTCCAGGCGGCGGAGGCCTCGTGGTCGGAGGCGTTGACGCACCAGATCCGCTGCGCCTCGGCGTCGGCGGCGACCTGCGCGTCCACGCCGGCGTCACCGGTGGCGGTCTGGACGAACCAGACGCCGTCGACGTCGGAGCTGCGGTAAGGGCGGGGCTGCCAGCTGAGGAGCCCGGCGTCGGCCAGGTCGTTCAGGGCCGGGCAGGCAAGCGGCGCCACGACGGTGACTCGGGCGCCGGCGTCGAGCAGTCCCCTGGCGCGGCGTGCGGCGACGGGTCCGCCGCCTACGACCAGCACGGGCCGGCCGAGCAGGCGCAGCGCGGTGGGGTAAATGTCCTGAATTGCCATGCATCGACGATAGGGCGGCGTCCGAGAGCGGAACAACGGTGCGGAAACACCCGTTCACGCAGGGTAACGGGGCGTAACCTGGGGCCCCTCCGGCTGGCGGGGGGCCGCCGATGTTGGGGTGAGGCGCCGAGTTCTGAATAGCCCTCGCCTCTACTTCACCGCAATGACATCCACCAGTTTGATGTCCGGATCCTTGGCCAGCAGCTCCGGGCCGTGTTGGCCGAGGGCCGCAGGAATGGCCCCGTTGAGGTGGGCCTGCCGGTCCTCCTCGGTGTCAAAAGTGTCGAAAATGCCGAAGGTGTTCTCGTTGACCCGGAACGCGTACCAGGTCCTTGTGCCCGGCTCGGTGAGCACGATCTCCCTGCCGCCGTTGAGGAAGTCCCAGACTTCCTGTTCCTTCCCCGCTTTCGCTTCGACCAGTGCCAGCACTCCAAATTTCGGTGCCACGGCTACCTCCTTGGAATTGGGATGGTTTGGCCGGCAGCCCGGCCTATAGCCGTGAGTGTAGGCCTCCGGAGTAAGGCAGACAACAGCGGCACTGGACACCAGAAAGCCCGACGGCGATACTCGCCGTCGGGCTTTCTTGTTCAGTCTGGGGCGCCAGAGACCTAACGGGTGCTACCGGCGAGGAGGCCGCGGCGGCGGAGCAGGCGCTTCTCGATCGGGGCGAACACCAGCAGTTCGATCAGGATCCCGACGCCGAGGATCAGCAGGATGGCGGACATGACGATGGTCATGTCGGAGAGGACGCGGCCCTGGTCCAGCATCGAGCCGAGGCCGAAGCCGATGGTGCCGCCAACGGCGATGATTTCCGCGGCCATGAGCGAGCGCCAGGAGAACGCCCATCCCTGTTTGAGGCCGCCGAGGTAGCCCGGCAGGGCCGCCGGCAGGATGATCTGCAGGGCCAACTGGAGTCGGGAAGCGCCCAGTACTTTTCCGACGCTGCGGTACTGCGGTGGAATCTGGTCGACGCCCGAGACCAGCCCGTTGATGATCGACGGGATGGCACCCATGAACACCACGAAATACACGGTGGCATCAGTGATCCCAAACCAAAGAATGGCGGCCGGCACCCAGGCCACAGACGGCAGGACTTGCAGGCCCGAGATCAGCGGCCCGAAGGCGCGCCGCAAGGGTGCCACCTGCGCCAGCACGAGCCCCACCGGCGTGGCAATGACCACGCTGATCAGGAAGCCCAGCACGCCGCGCTGCAGCGAGGTCCAGACAGCCTCCTGCAGCTTGCCTTCGCTCCAGAGGGTGCCGACCTGGCCGATGACATCCAGCGGCCCGGGCACGACGTCGCGCCGCTTGAAACCGAGGGATACGTACAACTGCCAGAGGATCACCAGCACCGCGAGCGCAGCCACCGGCAGCAGGATCCGGCCCCAGTCGATACGGGCCCTGCGCAGGGCGTCGGACTGCAGGGAATCGAGGCCTGCTTCGAGCTCGCGCAGGTCTTCCTTTCCGCTGGAGGAACGGGTCAGGGCGGCGGTGACCTTGCGGGTCTCGGCCGGAGCTACCGCCACGGGAAGTTGGCTATTTGGCATGGCGACGGATTTCCTCTCGCAGCCGGGCGGTAATTTCGCCGGTGAGCTGGCCGGCCAGGCCGGCGTCGGTGCGGTGTTCCTCGCTGACCTGCCATTCGCGCACCACGCGGCCGGGCCGGGAGGAGAGCAGCAGCACGCGCTGGCCCAGGCGGACGGCTTCCCGGACGTTGTGCGTGACAAAGACGATGGTGCGGCCGGTTTCCTTCCAGATCCGTTCCAGTTCGTCGTGGAGCAGGTCGCGGGTTATCGCGTCCAGGGCCGCGAAGGGCTCGTCCATGAGGAGCAGTTGCCGGTCCTGGGCCAGGGAACGGGCCAGGGATACCCGCTGGCGCATCCCGCCGGAGAGTTCGTGGGGCCGTTTGCCGCCGGCGCCGCCCAGGTGCACCAGGTCCAGCAGCTCCCCCGCCCGGATCCTGCGCTCGGCTTTCCCGATGCCTCGCAGCTTCAGGGCCAGCTCGATGTTTTCCCGCGCGGTCAGCCACGGGAAGAGTGCCGCGTCCTGGAACATGAACGCCGCGCCGTCGCTGGGCACTTCGAGCGCGCCCGACGTCGGGGCTTCCAGTCCCGCCATGATGTTGAGCAGGGTGGACTTGCCGCAGCCGGACGCACCGAGCAGGGCGACGAATTCGCCCTGCCCGATGGCGGCATTGACGTCGTCCAGTACCGGGGCGCCGTCGCCGAAGCGCTTGCCCAGGTTTTCCAGTACGACTGGCATGGTCGGGTCCTTACTGTTGTGGCGGGTGGCTGGAGGCTAGGGAGCTAGTCCTTGCCTAGCCCTCCGGCGGAGATCTTTTTGCCGGCCGCAGTCTCGCCCAGGACACTGTTGAGCGACGTGAGGTCGAAGATGCCGTTAATGTCAGCCTGCTTGGTGGTTCCGGCGTCGACGCCGTCCTGGAGCAGTTTCTTGTAGGTCCCGGCGAGCGGGTCGGTGGTGAAGACGATGTTTTTCAGGGACCGGTCGATGACGTCGGCCGGCAGCGCCTTGCCGGCGGCTGCCTTGAGTGCGTCGTTGAGGACGGTGGCTTTCTCGGCGGCGGGAGCCGCGTTCAGCCAGTCGACGGATTCAACATGGCCCTTGAGGAGCGCCTGCACGGTGGCCGGGTGCTCGGCCGCGAACGTCTTGTTGACGATCAGGACGGTGGTGACGAACTCGCCCTTCTCCCACAGGTCCTTCTCATCGACCAGGACCGTCGCGCCGGCCTGGAGCACCAGGCGTGACGCCCACGGCTCCGGCAGCCAGGCGCCGTCGAGCTTGCCGTCCTGGAAGAGTTTGAGGGTCTGGGCGTTCTCGGTTGGGTTGATCGTGACGTCGCCGCTGCCGTCTGTGGAGGTCTTGAACCCCTGATGGCCGAGCCAGGCGCGCAGGGCCACGTCCTGGGTGCCGCCGAGCTGCGGCGAGGCGAGCGTCTTGCCTTTGAGGTCGGCGGCCGAGTTGATGCCGGGTTTGACCACCAGTTGCGCACCGCCGGCCGTGGCGCCGGCGATGATGCTGATGGATTCGCCTTTGCTCTTCACGTAGGAGTTGATCGCCGGGTTGGGGCCGATGTAGGTCGCGTCGATCGCGCCGGCGTTGAGCGCTTCGATCGCGGCGGGGCCGGCGTTGAAGACCTGTGTGCTGAGTTTGGTTTGGCCCAGTTCCTTGGCGATGAACCCCTTGGTGACGCCAATCAGGGCCGGGCCGTGGGTGATGTTGCCGAAGTAGCCGAGCCGCAGTTCCGCCGCCGGGGCGGTGCCGGCGGCCGGTGCTGCACCGGCGTCGTTGGTGCGGGACACCGTCGAGGCGACGGCTGCGCCGGCGCCGATCAGCAGGGCGAGGCCGACGGCGACGCCGATTTCGACGGTGCGCCTGCGTTTCGGCTTGGCCGATTCGCCGGCGACGATCCGGGTGGTGCCGGGGGTGGGGTTCTTGGGCGTGGATGACATGGGAGGATCCTGTTCGTGGGGTGCGGGTGGGCCGGGCGGGTGGTCAGCGCCGGCGACATCGCCCCTGGAGTGCCCTGAGGAAGGGGCTGTTGAACCGTTCCGGAGTAGTCATGGACTCACCCTAGGGAGGGTCACGAACCGGGTTCAATGGTGCGGAAACCCGGGGTCACGCAAGTTCATGCAGCGTCATATGCGGAGCCTGCATTCGCACCCGGCCGGGGCTCAGTCGCCTTTGATGTTCACGAGCTGCTGGAGCTTGTGCCGCACCCTGACCAGGTCAGTAGAGTCGCGCATCACCAGGTCGATGGGCTTGTATGCGGCCGGGATCTCGTCGATGAAGGCCTCGCGGGGCCGGAATTCGATGCCCTGCATGGCGGTCTTCAGCTGCGCGAGCGAAAACGCTTTCCGCGCGGCGGTGCGGGAATACTCCCGGCCGGCGCCGTGCGGTGCGGAGTTCAGCGACGCCTGGTTCCCCCGCCCGACGACGATGTAGGACGCCGTGCCCATGGACCCGGGAATCAGCCCGGGATCCCCGGCCTGGGCTCTGATCGCGCCCTTGCGCGAGACCCAGACGGACTTACCGTAATGCGTTTCCTGCGCGGTGAAGTTGTGGTGGCAGTTGATCCGTTCGAGTTCCCGGACCGGGCCGCCGACCCAGGACTCGAATTGCTGGACCACCCGGTCCATCATTTCCTCACGGTTCAGCAAGGCGAAGTGCTGCGCCCAACGCAGTTCCCGGAGGTACCGGACGAACTCGGGGGTGCCTTCCTCGAGGTAGGCCAGGTCCCGGTCCGGCAGGGCGATGTGCCGGCGCAGGGCCATGCTCCGGGCTTCGGCGATGTGCCGCTGCGCGATCTTGTTGCCCACCCCGCGGGAGCCCGAATGCAGGAACAGCCACACCGCGGCGTTCTCATCCACGCACACCTCGATGAAGTGGTTGCCCGAGCCCAGCGAGCCAAGCTGCAGCTCCCAGTTCGCCGCGTACTTGGCCGGGTCAAAGCCCGCTTTCGCCGCCAGCCGCCGCAACTCGGCGAGCCGGGGTCCGGCGGTGGCGGAGATCCTGCGGTTGAAGTGGCCGGCGGACAAGGGAATGGCGCGCTCGATTGCCTCGCGCAGCCGCTGCAGGTCCCTGGGCAGCTCCTTGTGCGCATACTGGGTGCGGACGGCGATCATGCCGCAACCGATGTCCACGCCCACGGCGGCCGGGATGATCGCGCCCACGGTGGGGATGACGGAGCCCACGGTGGCCCCCTTGCCCAGGTGGGCGTCCGGCATCAGCGCCAGGTGCGGGTAGATGATGGGCAACTGGGCCGTGGCGAGGGCCTGCCTGCGGGTCTCGTCGTCCAGGATCGATGCCCAGCTGAAGAGACGGCTGTTGATGGCTTCCAACGCTCTGCCCTCCCACGACGATGATGGTCCGCCGGGGGCCGGGTGGCAAGGGACGACCGTTGCGGCGACTTGGCCGGCTTTGACGAGCCCCGCGGCCATTGCTGGCCACACAGCCGACTGCCATTCTTACTGAACCGGGACACGCAGGAAAGGACGAGACGATGCCCCTCTATCTGTCGAAGTTCAGCTACACACCCGAGACTTGGGCGAGACTGATCAGCAAACCGGAGGACCGCAGGAAGGCCGCCCAGGCCTACATCGAATCGGTGGGCGGGAAGCTCCACGGCTTCTGGTATGCCTTTGGCTCCCACGACGGCTACAACCTGTGGGAGGCGCCGGACAACGTATCCATGGCCGCCGTTGCACTCGCAATCAGCGGAGGCGGCGCACTTAGCTCCTTCGAGACGACCGTGCTCCTGACGGTCGACGAAACAATGGAAGCACTGGCCAAGGCCGAGCAGATCAAGTACCGGCCGCCGGGCACCTGATTGTTTCGGGTGCGGCAGGCTCAGTCCTGCATCCGCTCCAGCCGGTACGTCAGCTTCGCCTCCCGTTTGGGGTCGCCGCCCAGGGACTTGGTCCGCGCAATGTAGTCCGTTCCCCACGTCTTGAGCAGGAAGTCGTCGGCAATCCGGACGTGGCCGGCGGGGAATTTATAGTCCATCCGCTTCGCCACGCCGGACCAGTCGGCGGCACCGAACAGCTCCTCGGCGTCGGCCACGGTCCGCACCCCATTGGCCGCCAGCACGTCCCCCAGCCAGCCGTACTGCCGGGCCTGGCTTCGGGGGTGTTCGGGGAGCAGCCGCGCAAGCATGTCGTGGAGGATGTCCCCGGTGAGCTCGGTGGCGGGATTCGCGGCGAACTCGGCCGTGCTTTCGGCCTGGCGGCGTTTGACGATGTCGTTGATTGCCGAGAACTGGGCGTCGGCGAGTTCGATCAGGGTCGACGCCATGGTGAACGCCCGGTCCACTTCCGCGTTGGCCTCCGCGAGTCCCTTGTACCGGATGTCATGCTCGAAGGCCGCCCAGGCGTGCTGCAGCACCGTCCGGATCTGGACTTCGAAGCGCTCCCCGATGAACGTGTGGCAGCCCACCGGCACGTTGCCGGCAGGGACTTCGAGGATGAGGTGCCGGCCGGCGTAACCGATCTGGCCGTTCCGCCGCTGGGAGCTGGTCTTGTCGTCGTCCTCGCGGCAGTCGAATTGCCCCTTCAGCGCCGTGGCAACGTCCGCGATGTCGGGTTCCAGGAACATGATGATCCGGACACCGATGAGGTCATCGAGCTGCTCGAGCCCGCGCTCGTATTTGAATCTGCCGTCGGCGGTGAGGCGGTCCAGCTTTTCCTTGACCGAGCCTGGGTCCTTGACCCGGGCCTGCACGGTGTGGTGGTTGAGACCATCGTCGCGGAGCCGGGCGCGGATGGCATCCCCGATCGCGTCCGAAGCCGCATTCAGCCGGGGCAGCAGAACACTGTATTGCTCCAGGGACCTGGCAACAACGGAATCATGGTCTTCCAACCGCTCCCCCTCGGATCAACGCGCAGCGCCTCTACTCAGCAGGGTATCCAAGGGCGCCGGTTTGAGCTATCGCAAAGCCTAGGACAGCAGGACGGCGTCCCGGACCGGTGCGCGCCTCAGATCGAGTAGCGCTCGTCCTCGTGGTCGCCCGGGTGGTCCTTGACGAGGCCGGCGGCAAGCGTGTTGCCGTCCTGCGGGTCGATCACCAGGAAGGCCCCGGTCCGCCGGTGGTGCAGATAGTTTTCCAGCGGCAGCGGCGCTGCGAGCCGGAGCTGGGCGTGGCCGATGTCATTGAGCTCGAGCGTGCTGGTGGGCTCAAGCTGGAAGTTGGCGAGGTCCAGCTTGCCCGTCACGTTGCGGACCAAGGCCTGGACCGTGCGGGTGCCGTGCTTCACCAAGACCTTCGCGCCCTCGCGGAGCGGCTTGGGCGAGAGCCAGCACAGCGCCGCGTACAGGTCGGCGGAGGAGCCCGGTATTTCGCCCCCGGCGGGCCCCGCGGCCGCGATCGTGTCGCCGCGGGCGACGTCGAACTCGTCCGCGAGCCGGAGCGCTACGGACTGCGGTGCCACGGCCTCGGTAAGTCCGCGGCCCGCAAAGTCGATCCCGGTGACGGTGGTGGTGCGCGGCGCCTGGCCCGGGGTCAGGACACTGACCTGATCCCCCACCTGTACCGAGCCTTCGGTGATTTGTCCGGCGTAGGCCCGGTAGTCACGGTAATTCTCGACGTCGAGTCCGCCGGCGACGGCGTCGGGCGCCAGTGCACCCTGCGGCCGAATGACCAGCTGGACCGGGAAACGGAAGCTCTCCAGGTGGCTTTCGAGTTCGTCGGCGGCGGGCAGCGTCTCGAGGACCTCCAGCAGCGCCGGGCCCCGGTACCAGGGGGTGCGGTCCGAGCGGTCGACGACGTTGTCGCCGTCGAGCGCGGAAACGGGGATGACCAGGAGGTCGGTGATGCCATCGGCGCCGAGCCCCAGTTCGCGGCCGACCATCTGCACGTCGGCCTCGATCCCGCGGAACACGTCCTCGCTGAAATCCACCAGGTCGATCTTGTTCACGGCCACGACCACGTGGGCCACACGCAGCAGTTGCAGCACTGACAGATGCCGCCGGGTCTGCTCCAGGACACCCTTGCGGGCGTCGATGAGCACGACGACGGCGTCCGCGGTGGACGCGCCCGTGACGGTGTTCTTGGTGTACTGCACGTGCCCGGGGCAGTCCGCGAGGATAAAGCTGCGCCGGTCTGTGGCGAAATAGCGGTAGGCGACGTCGATGGTGATGCCCTGTTCCCGTTCGGCACGCAGGCCGTCGGTCAGGAGCGCGAGGTCAATCGCTTGAACACCGGCTGCGCCGGCCCCGCCGAAGCCACGGTCCGCGGAGGTGCGGGCAACGGCGTCGAGCTGGTCGGAAAGGATCGCCTTCGAGTCGTGCAGCAGCCGGCCCACCAGGGTGGACTTGCCGTCGTCGACCGAGCCGGCAGTCGCGAACCTGAACAGTGAAGCGGATGAGAGCCCGAGGCTTGCTGCGGCGGATTCAGGCACAGTTGCGGTGGTGCTCATTAGAAATAGCCGTCCTTCTTGCGGTCTTCCATGGCGGCCTCGGAGATCCGGTCATCGGCCCGGGTGGCCCCACGTTCGGTGATGGTGGAGGCTGCGACTTCAATGACGACGTCGCGAACGGTGGCGGCCGCGGATTCCACGGCGCCGGTGCAGGACATGTCGCCGACGGTCCGGTAGCGGACCGTCTTGGTGATGACTTGCTCATTCTCGCGCGGCCGGGAGACCTCACCGACCGCGCGCCACATGCCGTCGCGGGCGAAGACCTCGCGCTGGTGGGCATAGTACAGGCCCGGCAGCTCGATGTTCTCGCGCTCGATGTAGCGCCACACATCCAGTTCGGTCCAGTTGCTGATCGGGAACGCGCGGACGTGCTGGCCCACGGTGTGCCGGCCGTTATAGAGGTTCCACAGCTCGGGGCGCTGGTTGCGGGGGTCCCACTGGCCGAACTCGTCGCGCAGGCTCAGGATCCGTTCCTTGGCCCGGGCCTTGTCCTCGTCCCGGCGGCCGCCGCCGAAGACGGCGTCGAACTTGTTGCGCTGGATCGCGTCCAGCAGCGGCACGGTCTGCAGCGGGTTGCGGGTTCCGTCCGCGCGTTCGGCCAGCTCGCCCGAGTCGATGAACTCCTGGACACTGCCGACGACGAGCCTGAGGCCCAGCCGTTCCACCGTCCGGTCACGGAACGCGATCACCTCCGGGAAGTTATGCCCGGTGTCCACATGCAGCACCGGGAACGGCACCTTCCCGGGCCAAAACGCCTTCGTAGCCAGGTGCAGCATCACCACAGAATCCTTGCCGCCGGAGAAAAGCAGCGCCGGCTTCTCAAACTCGGCAACCACCTCGCGGATGATGTGAATGGCCTCGGACTCGAGCGTGTCCAGGGACGAGAGGCGGGCCGGCGCTGCGACGCCGATTGCCGCCCCCGCCCCTGCGCCGCGCGGCTGATCTTCGATCAGCCCAGCGCGCGGCTCCGACAGGCCCGATGCCACTCCCGGGGCGGCAATCGGCGTCTCAGTAGCGTCATGGTCCGTCCCGGACAGCTCCAGGTCCTCGTTGGTGATTTGAGTGCTCATACGTGTAGTCCGCATTCTGTCTTGTCGGTTCCTGCCCAGCGTCCGGCGCGGGGGTCCTCGCCGGGCGCCACCTTGCGGGTGCAGGGCCGGCAGCCAATGGACGGGTAGCCCTGGGTAAGCAGCGGGTTGACGGGCAGGAGATTGTCATCGGAGTACTGCACCAGCTGGTCGAAGCTCCAGGCCGCCACCGGGTTGACCTTGACCAGGCCGTTGGCTTCGTCCCAGGTGACCAGCGGGGTGTTGGTGCGGGTGGGGGCCTCGTCGCGGCGGACTCCGGTGAACCAGAGCTCGTAGCCGGCGAGGGTGCGGCGCAGCGGCGCCACCTTGCGCAGGGCGCAGCACTGGGCGGGGTCGCGGGCGAAGAGGTCCTTGCCCAGGAGCCGGTCCTGCTGCTCCACGGTGGTCTCCGGCAGCACGTCGACGACGTTGACGCGCAGGCTCGCGGCCACTTCGTCGCGGGTGGCGTGGGTTTCCGGGAAGTGGTAGCCGGTTTCGAGGAACAGTACGTCGACGCCGGGGAGCTGGTCCGCGACCAGCGCCGGGAGGACCGCGTCCGCCATGGAGCAGGCGACGGCGACAGCTGGCAGCTCGAAGTTGCGGGCCACCCAGGCGATGACCTCGCCGGCCGGGGCGTCCCAGCCGAGCTCGGCGGCGCCGGTCTTGGCGAGGGCCTTGAGCTCGTCGCGGGAACGGAGGGCGGCCGTCATTGCAGATCACCTTCATCGGCGGCGAAGGCCCACTCGGCGAAGGTCTGGCCCTCGACGTGGTCGGCCACGAATTTGCGGACCACACGTTCCACATAGTCGGGCAGCTCTTCGGCTGTGACCTTGAGACCGCGCACCGTGCGTCCCAGACCCGCTTCCTCGCGGCTGTCCGAAGCCAGCCCGCCGCCCAGGTGGACCTGGAAACCCGGGGTGGGGTCGCCGTCGGGCGTGGGAAGCATCATGCCCTTGAGGCCGATGTCCGCGGTCTGGATCCGGGCGCAGGAGTTGGGGCAGCCGTTGATGTGGAGCGACAGGGCCTGCGGAAGCTGCTTAGTCTCAACCAGGTCGGCGAGGCGGTGTTCCAGCTCGGCCACGGCGGTGGCGGCGGTGACCTTGGTTTCCACGATGGCGAGCTTGCAGAACTCGATGCCGGTGCAGGCGATGGTGCCACGGCGGAACACCGACGGCCGGGCGGAGAGGCCGAGGGCGTCTAGTTCGGCCACGAGCGGTTCCACCTCGTCCTTGGGCACGTCGAGGACCACGAGCTTCTGGTGCGGCGTGGTGCGCAGCCGCTGCGAGCCGCGGGCCTCCAGGGTGTCGGCGAGTCTCACAAGCTGGCTGCCGGAGAGCCGGCCGGCCACCGGGGTGGCACCGATGAAGAACTTGCCGTCCTTCTGCTCGTGCACACCGACGTGGTCGCCGGGGGTGGCGGGCTTAGGCGCCGCGGGACCGTCGGAGAGTTTGTAGCCGAGGTATTCGTCTTCGAGGACCCGGCGGAACTTCTCCGTCCCCCAGTCGGCCAGCAGGAACTTCAGCCGGGCCTTGGTGCGCATCCGCCGGTACCCGTAGTCGCGGAAGATGCTGGTGACTCCGAGCCAGACGTCGGCGGCCTGGTCCGGCCGGACGAAGGCGCCGAGCCGCTTGCCCAGCATCGGATTGGTGGAGAGGGCGCCGCCCACCCAGAGGTCGTAGCCGGCACCGAGCTCGGGGTGGACCAGTCCCACCAGGGCGACGTCGTTGATCTCATGGACGACGTCCTGGCTGGGGTGGCCGGTGATGGCGGTTTTGAATTTGCGCGGCAGGTTGGCGAGCTCCGGGTCGCCAATGAACCGTTCGGCGAGCTCGTGGATCAGCGGCGTCGGGTCGATGATCTCGTCCTTGGCGATGCCGGCGACCGGGGAGCCAAGGATGACGCGGGGCACGTCACCGCAGGCCTCCGTGGTGGACAGACCCACGGATTCGAGGCGGCGCCAGATTTCCGGCACGTCCTCGACCCGGATCCAGTGCAGCTGGATGTTCTGCCGGTCGGTGAGGTCGGCCGAGCCGCGGGCGAAGTCCACGGAGATCTGGCCGATAACGCGCAGCTGTTCGGTGCTGAGGGCGCCGCCGTCGATCCTGACGCGGAGCATGAAGTACTTGTCCTCGAGCTCGTGCGGCTCGAGCGTGGCGGTCTTGCCGCCGTCGATCCCGGGTTTGCGCTGGGTGTAGAGGCCCCACCAGCGGAAGCGCCCGTGCAGGTCGGTGCCGTCGATCGAGTCGAAGCCGTGCTTGGCGTAGACGGACTCGATACGCTCGCGGACGTTGAGGCCGTTGTCTTCCTGTTTCCAGGTTTCGTTGGCATTCAGTGGGGCGGTGCCGTCCACTTTCCACTGCCCGTGCGGCTTGGCCGCGGGGCGGGCGGGTCGTCTGGCGCGGCCTGCGTCAGCCTGGTCCGGGGACGCTCCGGCTAGAGCTGTATCAGTCATGGATCGACTGTAGGGGTGGCCGCAATGGCGTCACAAAGGGTCAGAAACGCGGGGTCACCTAGGGCAACATTTCGTCATGAAGCGCTGCCGGCGACCGCCGCGTCATAACGCGCCAGAGCAATCTCGGCGAGCACCGGGGAGGGCAGCAGCGGTGCGGTGATCAGGTCGGCACCGGCCTTGGCGAGCTGGTCGTGGAAGAACCCCGGGGCGAGCAGGTAGGAGGCGATGACCACGCGGCCGCCCAGGTCCACCGCTCCGGCGGACAGCCCCGCGCCGGCGCCTCCCGCCGCCTCCTCGCGGAGCATGGCGACGGCGTCCGGCACCGACGGCGTCGCCGAGGCGCCGTATGCGGCCACGATCCGGTTGGAACGGAGCGAGCGCAGTTGGCCCGCGAGTTCCTCGACGTTTTCCGCGGCGGTGGCGTCGGAAGATCCCGCGGCAGCGAGGATCACGGCGTCGTTGTCGGTCACTCCGGCCTCGCGCAGCCGCTGGTCCAGTAGCGCCGCGAGCCGCGGGTCGGGGCCCAGCGGCGCCGCGGCGAGGGTGCCCGGCCGGCTCTTCACGGCCCGGGCGATGTCCACCTTGACGTGGTACCCCACGCTCAGCAGCAGCGGCACGACGACGGCGGCTTCCCCCGCCGGGAGCCCCGCCACCACGGCCGGCAGCTCGGGGTCCTGAACATCGACGTAGGCTTCGCGGACGTCGAGCCCGGGGCGCAGCGCGGCGATCCCGGCCCGCAGGGCATTGACCTCCGCGGCCCCCTGGGTGCTGGAGGTGCCGTGGGCGCAGGCGATCATGATGGGGCTATTCATAGCCGTTAGCGTAACCTTGGAGCCGCCCCATCCGCCCCCTGCAACCGACCGGGACGCCCCATGACCTTCTCCTTTAGCCTCGTTATGGTCTGGCTGGACCTGGCCGGCGTTTTCTTCTTCGCGGTCTCCGGTTCGCTGCTCGCGGCGCGGAAGCAGTTCGACATTGTCGGGTCCCTGCTGCTGGCCTCCGTGGTGAGCCTGGGCGGCGGCGTCATCCGCGACATCATCATCAACGCGGGGCCGCCGGCGGCCTTTACCAACCCCGCGTACCTCGCTCCCCCGCTGCTGGCCACGGTGTTGGTGTATTTCCTGTTCTCCAGTGTCCAGCGCTTCACCTCGCTGCTGGTCCTGTTCGACGCCGGCGGGCTGGCCCTGTTCTGCATCACCGGAAGCCTGAAGGCCCTCGCCGCGGGCATGCACCCGGTGGCGGCGGTGCTCCTGGGGGTCACGACGGCGGTTGGCGGAGGCTTGCTGCGGGACATCACCGCCAACGAAGTGCCGCAGCTCTTCGACCCCAAGGACATCTACGCCCTGCCGGCGTTTGCGGGGGCCGCGCTGACGGTGGCGTTGTCCGTCTCCGGGGTGTTCACCGCGGTGACGGCGAGTGCGGTGGCGGCCGTGGTTTTCGCCTTCCGCGTAACCGCCTGGCGGCGCCACTGGTACGTGCCGCTGGCGGTCCGCGGCTGGCACCGCCTGGGCCTGGACGCGGCCGAAAGTGGACCCCGGGATTAGCTAGGATAAGAGCATGACTGACATGTTCCTCGAGAAGTTCCGCGCGCTTGTTCCGAAGTATCTCGAAGACGAATGGCAGGAAGAGGACGGGCTGCCGGCAGACGAGCTGGATGCGGCCCTGGCCGAGCACCAGTTCCAGGTCCCGCTGGTCCTCCGGGAGTTCTACCTGGCCCTCGGCGGCTGCGAGGACCTGATGGAGGCCTACCACTACTTCTGGGACCCCGAGGAACTTGAGGTCGACGACGAGGGCTTCCTGATGTTCCTCGAGGATGAGGAAGAACAATTCACCTGGGGCTTCCGTGTGGGCGATCTTAGCGTCCCGGACCCGATCGTGTACCGCCGCAACAACGCCCGCGGCCAGTGGAAGAGCGAGGAAGGCACCTTCTCCGAGTTTGTCTTCGACATGTTCGAGTGGGCCTTCAACGAAGAGGACGAGGACTAGAGCCCCCTCCCGGCTGCCCACGCCCCGGGGCGCCGAGTTTCCCCAGGTTTGAGCCGGCCGGCCGGCGTGTTGCGCAGAACCGCCGGTCCATTGCGGCCCTTGCTGACCAAACATGGGGAGATTTAGTGGACGACCCTGCCGCGCAGCACCTGCCACACTTCCGCGACGATCTTCTCCGGGTTGAAAACGACGTCCCGGTAGCCATACCTCAACACCGCGTACCCGGTAAGGGTGCTGGCGTTGTTGCGCCGACGGTCTTTCTTGACCTGCGCCGGTTCCAAATGCGTGCCGCCGTCGATCTCCACAATGAGGAACCCTTCCAGCAGGAAGTCAACGATCCCGATCCCCGGGAGATCGACCTGGGTCTGCGTGAAGATCCCTTCGCTCCGGAACAGGAGCCTGGCTACAACTTCGATCGCGGATCCTGCCGAACCGTCCACCAATTCCAGCGCCGCCCGGGCCGAACCGTTGCGGTTGCCGGGAAGATGCCCTCTGAGATATTCGAGAGTGGTTCGACCCTGCAGGAGGGCGCTTTCCACCATGACCACGGATTCCATGGGCGGCCGACATCGCAGGGCGTGCAGCAGAGTATCCGTCAGCCCAGCCACGGGCCGCGGGAACTCCGGCGGGACCACACTGCCCCGGTGGACAACCACCCCGAAGGCCGAACCATGGCGGCAGAAAAGGTGCAGCTGCGCCGGTTCGTGGAGTCTCCAGATCCTGTGGTGTCCCGCCGCCGAGACACAGGACAGCAAGCCATTAGCCAAGACTGCGGCCACCAGGTCCGGCGCCGCACCCGGCAACGCAACGACACCATGGCGCAACCGCAGTATTTCCCCGGAGGTAAGCAAGTTGCGGATACTCCGTTCCGAGAACCCAGCCTGAAGCAGCGTTCCGGTCCGTGCGACCGAGCCGGCAAATTTCATGTAGGTCGTGACATCCATGCGTCCAGCAG
The DNA here is from genome assembly GCF_052113385.1 of Arthrobacter sp. YAF16. Taxonomy (NCBI): domain Bacteria; kingdom Bacillati; phylum Actinomycetota; class Actinomycetes; order Micrococcales; family Micrococcaceae; genus Arthrobacter; species Arthrobacter sp. YAF16. The sequence goes on along the minus strand of NZ_JBFRDC010000001.1, from coordinate 430,458 downwards.
ACCTGCCCACACCCACAGCGGGGAGGCTGCCCGGCTGCTATGTGGACAACTGGCGGGCTGCTTCTCCCCAACTTCGGAGACGCCCGACGGCGGGTCGTCGCGACTTGCCGGTAATCCGAGGTCCGCGGCGCCCAAAACCGGGGAGAGTCCCCCGCCCCGGCCACCCAGCAAATCCGTGACAGGCAATTTACAGAATCACTAGACAATATGACACGACTGTCATAAAGTTGTTCATGGGTCACCAAATGCCTCCGGTGAATCTGATGCGAACGGAGAAATGGCCCCGGTTCCGCACAACGGACGACTCGTAACGTTGTGAGGAACCGGGGCCATTCCGGTTTAAGACCCAGGCGGGATACCGCTAGCTGCTGCGGTCCACCACGGCGTGCGCGAAGCTGGTCAGCGAATCCTTTACCACGCCCGCGGGCAGCGGCGCGAGGGCGGCAATGGCCTCGTCGGCCCAGGCCCGCGCCACAACCCAGGACTCGGCGGTGACGGGGTGTTCGCGCAGCCCGGCGACGGCGGCGGCGAGGGCCTCGTCGGAGCTGAGGTCGCCATCGATGAGCTGCAGCAGCTCCACGGCGGACTGGTCGCCGTCGGCCGCGGCCTTGCGCAGCAGCAGGACAGGCAGCGTCGGCACGCCCTCGCGCAGGTCGGTGCCCGGGGACTTGCCGGACTTGACCTTGACGCCGGTGACGTCGATGACGTCGTCGGCGAGCTGGAAGGCGACGCCGACCTTTTCGCCGTACTCCACCAGCAGCGCCTCGTAGGATTCATCCGCTCCCGAGAAGATCGCACCGAGCTGGCCGGAGGCCGCCACCAGCGAACCGGTCTTGTCCGCGATCACCGAGAGGTAGTGCGCCACCGGGTCCTCGTCCGGGCGCGGCCCCACGGTCTCGTGCAACTGGCCCAGGCAGAGCCGCTCGAAGGTGCGGGCCTGGATGCCGAGCGCCCGCGAACCGAGCTCGGAGACCAGGATGGAGGCCCGGGCGAAGATGAGGTCGCCGGTCAGCACGGCAACGGAGTTGCCCCAGACCTCGTGCGCGGTGGGGGCGCCGCGGCGGAACGGGGCGGAGTCCATCACGTCGTCGTGGTACAGGGTGGCCAGGTGCGTCAGTTCGACGACGACGGCGGCCTGCACCACGGCCGGCAGCGAGGCATCACCCAGGTGGGCGCAGAGCAGGGTCAGCAGCGGCCGGATGCGTTTGCCGCCGGCTTCCACGAGGTGGCGCGACGTTGCGTCAGCCAGCGGATCCGAGTTGGCGATGGCCTCGCGCAGTTTCTTCTCCACGCGCGCGAGGTTCGTGGTGATGGCCGGGCCGAGTTCCGGGTCCCCGGCGATGGCCGCAAAACCGGCCGGCAGCTGCAGTCCGGTGGCGATGGCGGTGGTGTTGAGGCTGGGTTCGGAGCCCGGCAGGCCGTGTCCGGCGTGCGTCCAGCTTTGGTCTGCAGAGTTGGTCACGGGTTAACCCTAACTTTTTGTTGCGGAATCCGCGGATTTGAGTCTGGAACGGGCCGGGTATTGGAGGTGGCCGGGACCAGGGCTTCCAGGACCCGGATCATCCGGTCCTCGATCCCCTTGGCCGAGGGGTCGGTCAGGTTGGCCAGCAGCCGGACGACGAACTTCATCAGCACCGGAAGGGGCATGCCCGTCCGGAGCGCCAGTTTCATCACGGCCGGCCTGCCGATCACGGCAGCAAAGGCCCGGCCCAGGGTGAAGTGAGAACCCCACTGATCCCTTACGAAGTCGGCGTAGCCGGCGAGGTGGGCGTCGGCGTCGGCCCCGTTCCAGGCCGCCGAGGCGGAGCGCGCCGCGGTGTCGATGATGAACTCGGCCGCGAAACGGGCCGATTCCATGGCGTAGGAGATGCCCTCGCCGTTGAACGGGGAGACCATGCCGCCTGCGTCGCCCAACAGCAGCAGGCCCGGCGAATAGTGCGGGGTGCGGTTGAAGCCCATCGGCAGCGCGGCGCCGCGGATCTCGCCCACCTGGTTCTCCGGCGTGAAACCCCAGTCCGCGGGCATCGCGGCGGTCCACTCGCGCAGCACCTGCTTGTAGTCCAGCTTGCCGAATTCCTTGGACGAGTTCAGGATGCCCAGGCCCACGTTGGAGGTGCCGTCGCCGACGCCGAATACCCAGCCGTAGCCGGGCAGCAGCTTGCCGTCGCGGCCCGGAAGCTCCAGCCAGCCTTCCATCCAGTCGTCGTCGTGCCGCGGGCTCGTAAAGTAGGTGCGGACGGCCACACCCAGGGGGCGGTCATCGCGCTTGTGGATGCCGAGCGAGACGGCGGTGCGGGTCGAGTTCCCGTCCGCGGCGAGGACGACGTCCGCATTATAGTCCCGCGTTTCGCCGGTTTTGCGGCCAGCGTCGTCAAGCAGCGCGGCGCGGACGCCGGTGACCCGGCCGTCCTCGGAGCGCAGCGCCTCGGTGACGCTGTGGCGTTCCAGCACGACGGCGCCGGCCGACTGCGCGTGCCGGGCCAGCTCCTCGTCGAAGCCGAGGCGGGTGCGGATCAGGCCGTACTGCGGGAAGTCGGAGACCTCGGGCCAGGGAAGTTCTATGGTGCGGCCGCCGGCAATGAGCCGCAGGCCCTTGTTCCGCCGCCAGCCCTCGCTTTCGGGGTGCGGCAGGCCAAGCTTCTGGATCTCCCGGACCGCGCGCGGGGTCAGCCCGTCGCCGCAGACTTTTTCCCGCGGAAAGCTCGTCTTCTCAAGCACCGTGACGTCGAGGCCGGCCTGGGCAAGGTAGAACGCGGCGGTGGATCCTGCCGGACCAGCGCCGACGATCAGTACTTTCACGGCAGCTGTCGGCTAACGTTCGGGCCGGGTGATGTTGCGGCGCAGCTTGGCCACGGGGCCGGTGTGGTTGGCCAGCGCGGCGGCGCCCGCAGCGGGTCCGGCAGCCGGGCCCGCGGGCTTCTGGGCGCGGTGGACGGCGACGATGCCGCCACTGAGGTTGCGGTACGTGACGGACTCCCAGCCGGCTTCCTGCAGCCAGGCGGCGAGGTGGTCCTGGTCCGGCCAGGCGCGGATGGATTCGGCAAGGTAGACGTAGGCGTCCGGATTGGAGGAGACCTTGACGGCGATCGCGGGCAGCGCGCGCATCAGGTACTCGGTGTACATGGTCCGCCAGAGCGGCACCACCGGCTGGGAGAACTCGGCGATGACCAGGCGGCCGCCGGGCTTGGTGACCCGGAGCATCTCGGCAAGGGCCTTCTTGGGCTCGTTGACGTTGCGCAGGCCAAAGGAGATGGTGCTGGCGTCGAAGGTGTTGTCCGCGAACGGCAGTCGGGTGGCGTCACCGGCGATGAAATCGATGTCCGGGCGGCGGCGCTTGCCGACCTTGAGCATGCCGAGGGAGAAATCGCAGGCGATCACGTCGATGCCGGCGTCGGCGTACGGCTCGCTGGACGTACCGGTTCCGGCGGCCAGATCCAGCACGCGCTGGCCGGGCTTCACATCCATGGCTTCAACGACGACCCTGCGCCAACGGCGCGTCTGTCCCATGGACAAGACGTCATTGACGACGTCGTATTTGGGGGCGACGTCGTCAAACATCGTGGCTACTTCGTCCGGACGCTTATCCAAGGATGCTCGGTTCACCCCGTTATTGTCTCAAATCTTCGACGCACCCCCTAACCACGGGCCGGGCCGGGGCGCGGCGCGAGGCGGGAGTAGTGTTATCTCATCATGACGAGCGCGTTCCATACCAGAATTATCAGGACCCTGACAGTCCCCCTCGATGCCGATTCGTTCCCCGGGGGGCTGCCGTCGTTTCTGGTCCGTGACGACGTACTCTGCTGGACGCGACGCGAGGCCGGCCTGGTCGGCTTCGGCGAGGTGGCCCGGTTCAGCGCTACCGGCCCCGAGCGGTTCCTCGAGGCGGACATCTGGTGGCGGCACCTGGTCCTCGAGGCGGACATCACCGACGCCGTCGGCTGCCCCGGCACCGGCCCGGTCGCCTTCGGCTCCTTCGCCTTCTCCAAAGTTTCCGAACACGCCTCCCGGCTGATCGTCCCCGAAATCGTGGTGGGCCTGCGCGACGGGAAAGCCTGGCTCACCCAGCTCACGTTCGACGACGGCGAGCTCACCGAGGCGGGCGCCCGCGCCGCCCTGCGGCGCTGGCTCGACGTGGACGGCGCAGCGGCGCCGGGGCAGACGCCGTCGCGGGAAGCCAAGCTCAGCACCGGGTCCCTCACCGAGGCCGACTGGATGGCCGCCGTTGCCGAGGGCGTCGCCGAAATCCGCACCGGGGCGCTGGAGAAGCTGGTCCTGGCGAGGGACATTGTGGCCACCCTGCCCGACGGCGTGGACGCCGCCGAGATCCTGCGCCAGCTCGCGGTCCGGTACCGCGAATGCTGGACCTATGGCGTGGACGGGCTGGTGGGATCCACCCCCGAAATGCTGATCCAGGTCGAGGGCCGCACGGCTCAGGCGCGCGTCCTGGCCGGGACCCTAGACCGGCGCGACGCCGAGGGGATGGCCGGCTCGCCGATGGAGTTTGCCGAGCGCGTGCTGGCCGGGTCCGAGAAGCAGCGGCATGAGCACGACATTGCCATCCAGTCGCTCACCACGCAGCTGGCACCCTTCTCCGAGGCCATGAACGCGCACAGCGAGCCGTTCATCCTGGAACTGCCGAACGTCTGGCATCTGGCCTCGGACGTGAAGGCCGAACTGACCGAGGTGGAAGGCCATGTGCCCACCTGCCTGGCCCTGATCAACGCCCTGCACCCCACGGCCGCGGTCTGCGGCACCCCCACCACCGTGGCCGGAGCCCTCATCCGCAAACTTGAGCACCTGGACCGCGGCCCGTACGCCGGCCCAGTCGGCTGGCTCGACGCCGCCGGCAACGGCGAGTGGGGCATCGCGCTGCGCGGCGCGGTCATCGAGGGGCCGGACACCGTCCGGCTCTATGCCGGCTGCGGCGTCGTCGAGGGCTCCGTCCCCGAGGCCGAACTGGCAGAGACGTGGGCCAAGTTCCGGCCGATGCTGGAATCCCTCGGCATCAGCAGCTAGCCATCAGCAGCTGGCCCTGGGCCCCGACGGGCCGCTTGGCCCGCTTGGGCCGCCTCGGCGGGGCCGCCCCGGCCCGCGCGGGAATCCGTAATCACAGACAACCGCCGGGTGCGGCCCCTTGATATTTGGCGGCAATTAGTTATCCAATAGTGAAACTAAGTTTCCTGTGATGCACATCTCTTATTCGGCGATAGACTACAAGTCGTTTTGGACTCGCATGCCCCTGCAACAAAAGGTAAAGAAATGCTGATCTCCCGTTCCTTCCTGGCCGGCTCCGCGGCCAAGGCGGCTGCCCTCGTGGCCGTCGGCGCCCTTGCCCTGACCGGCTGCAGCTCTTCCGGCGGCTCGACGACCACCGATTCCGGCGTCAAGCTGATTGAATCCGGCAAGCTCACGGTCTGCTCGGACATCCCCTACGAGCCGTTCGAGTTCGTCAAGGACGGCAAGAACGTCGGCTTCGACATGGATCTGGCATCCGAGATCGCCAAGGATCTCAAGGTTGAGCCGAACGTCCTGACCGTGGCCTTCGAGGGCATCCAGTCGGGCCAGGCCTTGAACACCAACCAGTGCGACGTCGCCATCTCGGGCATCTCCATCACCGATGCTCGCAAGACCGTCATGGACTTCTCCACCCCGTACCTCGACGACGACCTCTCGCTGCTCGTGACCAAGGCGTCCGGGCTCAAGACCCTGGCCGACCTCAAGGGTAAGAAAGTCGGCGTCCAGCAGGGCACCACCGGCGAAGAATACGCCAAGTCCAAGGGTCTGGAGACCATCCAGTACGAGAACACCGGCCTCCTGATCCAGGCGATCAAGACCGGCGGCGTGGACGCTGCCATCAACAACCAGTCCGTTCTGGGCTTCGCCGCCAAGGGCGACAACAGCCTGGTCTTCGCAGAGACCTACAAGACCGGCGAGAAGCTGGGCGTCGCGATCAAGAAGGACAACAAGGCCATGACCGAGTCCGTGGACAAGACGCTCAAGCGCCTTGCCGACGACGGCACCATGACCAAGCTCAAGACCACCTGGTTCGGCGAAGCCGCCAAGTAACCCACCCGCCCGGACCGACCACAGCAGGGCGGTTCCGGATCAGTCGTTGGCTCCGGCCGACTCCTGGCCCGGAACCGCCCCGCAACATGTAAAAGGCAAATCACATGGCAATGACTGTTCGCCAACGGGCCCGCGTCAGCCGGTCCGTTCAGTACGGACTGCTGGCACTCGCCGTCGTCCTGTTCATCCTCTTCGCCGACTGGGCCTCCATCGGCAAGGCGTTCTTCAACTGGGATTCCGCGGTCAAGCAGTTCCCGGAGATCATCACCCTGGCGCTGAAGAACACGCTGATCTACACCGCCTTGAGCTTTGTGGTGGGTCTCTCCGGCGGCCTGCTGCTGGCGCTGATGAAGCTCTCCTCGGTGGCCGTTTGGCGCTGGATCGCCACGCTGTACATCGAGTTCTTCCGCGGCGTCCCGGCCCTGCTGGTCTTCATTGCCTTCGGCTTCGGCATTCCGACGGCGTTCGGCGTCCGCTTCGACATCTACGTCACCGTGATGCTCGCACTGGGCATGGTCGCCGCGGCGTACATCGCCGAAACCCTGCGGGCCGGGCTGCAGGCCGTGCCGAAGGGGCAGCTCGAGGCCGCCCGCTCGCTGGGCATGCCCCACTGGCGCGCCATGGTTTCGATTGTCATCCCGCAGGCGTTCAAGATCGTCCTGCCGCCGCTGACCAACGAGGTCATCCTGCTCACCAAGGACTCCTCCCTGGTCTACCTCCTGGGCCTGGCAGCGTCGCAGTACGAACTCACCAAGTTCGGCCGCGACGGCATCACGCAGCCCAACGCCGGCCTGACCCCGCTGGTGATCGCCGGCGCCTGCTACCTGATCATCACCGTTCCGCTCGGAATTCTGGCCCGCCGCTTTGAATCCCACACCGCCAAGACGAAGGGCTAGGACCATGACTGAATCAACGTCATCGGCTGCCGCGAAGCAGATCCAGGCCGCCGGGGTCTCCATCAAGGACCTCCGCAAGTCGTACGGCGCCAACGAGGTCCTGAAGGGCATCGACCTCGAGGTCGCTCCCGGCGAAGTCGTGTGCCTCATCGGGCCTTCGGGTTCCGGCAAGTCCACCCTGCTGCGCTGTGTCAACCTGCTGGAGAAGCCCAACGTGGGCACCATCCACGTCGGCGGATTCGAGTCGACCGACCCGGACGTGGACATCGACAAGATGCGCCGCAAGGTCGGCATGGTGTTCCAGCAGTTCAACCTCTTCCCGCACCTGAGCGCGCTGCAGAACTGCACGATCGCGCAGACCAAGGTGCTCAAGCGCAGCCAGGCCGACGCCTCCGACGTGGCCCGGAAGAACCTGGCCCGCGTAGGCCTGGACCACCTCGCGGACCGGTTCCCGGACCAACTTTCCGGCGGCCAGCAGCAGCGCGTGGCCATTGCCCGGGCGCTGAGCATGGACCCCGAACTGATGCTGTTCGACGAGCCCACCTCGGCCCTGGACCCGGAGACCGTGGGCGACGTGCTCGCCGTCATGCGGAACCTGGCCAAGGAAGGCATGACCATGCTGGTGGTGACCCACGAGATGGGCTTCGCCCGCGAAGTCGCCGACCGGGTGGTCTTCATGGACGGCGGCGTTGTGGTGGAGGAAGGCGCAGCCGAGCAGGTCGTCAGTGCCCCCACCCAGCCGCGCACCAAGGAATTCCTCCGGCGCGTGCTCGACCCGACGCACATCGACATCGCGGAGTAAAGCGGCGGAATCCGCTGGGCGACGCGCAAAAGCCCCTGCGCTACCGGAATTCGGTAGCGCAGGGGCTTTTGCGCGTCGTGGGATCGTTTGCGCATCGCCTTCAGCATGCGGAGCGCGCACGACGGCGGGGCACGCCGGCGGCTGCCAGCTTTCGTTCCAGCCGGGCTGGCTCCATCAGGTCCGACCAGACCCACCGGACCACGCCGTTTCCCTGTGCCCGGATCCGGTTCTCCCTGTCTTTCTCGGCGACGACGGCCTGCGACGGGGTCCGGCCCAACAGAAACTCGGGCTTGACGTACTTCTCGACGCCGTCGAACTCGCCGGCAACCCGGACTCCGCCCCAGAAGTAGTCCGCGTAGCCCACGAGGCCCGCACCATCGCGAATCGCATACTGGAGTTCCGGCGCCTGGAACCCGGCTATCCGCATGAGCGCCCGGCTATATGATTCGCCTGCGGATCCGGATCTCGGATCCGCAAAATCCAGTGCCGTCAGGATCCGCCGCCGTGCCGCGGCCGAGTAATTTCCCTCGATTCCGGCCGAAAGCTGCTCCTTCGTCAAGGCTGGCAGGCGCTGCTCGACGTCAGGCCTAAGCACGTGGTCAAGCGGCACCACTGCCTCGGCAAACGGTGTAAAGGCGGCAATGTCCAGCACTGTGCGCACCCTTCCGGTCACCAATAGCCCGTCCCGTTCGACGTACTCCAATCCGGCCGGCGGCGCATAGTGCCGCAGCACGCCGGCCCGGGAGCGGCCGCCGTCGTTCTGCAGGGTTAAGGCGTGAACGGGGTGCCGGAGTCCAATAGTCGGAATCCTCCATACTGAAGCGGCGGAATGCCGGGCAAAGATCGTCGGCGCAATAAACGTCTCCGCGGCCGCACTGACCCGGACCCGGTATTGGTCCCAGGGACTCAACGCCCGCCAGGCACCCCCATCAACGTAGACGCCCTGGCGCACCCGGACCAACGCACCCGACCGGCAGCGGCTAGCCAACTCCTTGGGAGCCATTCCCCGCTGGATGTGATCGCGGGTGAGGATCAGCCTGGGCAATTTATTCATGGATCGACGGTCCCAGTCCTGCGGCGGCCGCACCATCCCGCGGCGCCAGCATGTGGACAACACGACGCGCTTCTCGTTCCGCGCTGCGCAAAGCAGCTGGCGCTGCTGGTATTCGGGCCTCGCAAGGTATTTCGCGCGTCGCCAGGCTCGGGGCGCGTCGCCAGGCTCGGGGCGCCGCGCCGGGCCGACGGCGAGTCGTAGCGAAAACCGGGTGCTACCGGCCCAGGACCCCGGCCACGGCGGCGGAGACGGCAGTGCGGATGCGCCCGTGCAGCTCGCGGAGGCCGTGGCGGTCCGTCCGCACTTCGATGATGCTGCGGCCCACCACGGGCTCCCCGAGTGCCGCCGCAAGGTCCGCCGTCGTACTGACCGCGCGGTGCGCGACACCGTACGCGGCGGCGAGGGCGGCAAGGTCAACCGTGTGCGGGGTGCCAAAAAGGCGCTCGACGGCGGTGCCGTAGCGGCCGGTCCGTTCGACGGCGCCGTGCTCCAGGAGCCCGAAGATGGCCCCGCCGGCGTCGTTCAGGACCACGATCCGCAGCGCCGGCACGGTCTCCCCCGCGCCCAGCAGCAGCCCGCCGGCGTCGTGCAGGAAGGTCACATCGCCCAGCAGCACGGTGGTTTCCTGCCGGCCGCCGACGGCGATGCCGGTGGCTGTGGCGAGGGTGCCGTCAATTCCGGCCAGGCCCCGGTTGGCGAACACCGTGGCCTGGGGCTCCTGGGGCGGGGCGCCTGCGAGGTCGACGTCGCGGATCCCGTTGGAGGAGCCCAGCACGAGCTGCCCGCGGACGTGTTCCCAGACCAGGGCGCCGACCGCCGGGCCGGTGGCGGCGGGACCGGTGAGCACCAGGTCCAGGGTGTGCTGGGCGGCGGCGCCGGCCAGCAGCCAGGCATCGAGCCAGGACGCCGGGCCCCGGCCGGCGAAGTCGGCCAGGTCGGCGAGGGTCTCCAGCGGCAGTTCGGTGCGGCGGCCGGGCTCGTACCAGGCCACCGGAACGGGCTGGTAGAGAGCGGACGGGACGTCGGCGCGGGCGAGCAGGGCCGACACCGGCCGGGACAGCGTGGGGCGGCCGAACAGTACAACCCGTTCGATCGGCTGGGCGGACTCCGGGCCGAAGTGCTCCAGCAGCAGCCGGTAGGGGCCCACCGCGTTCGGACCAAACCTGGCGTTGGAGGAGGGCTCGGCGAGCAGCGGCAGGCCATGGGCGCGGGCGAACGCCTCGGCGACCGGGCCGGCGTCGTGCCCGGCCAGGACCACTGTGAGCCGCTCGGGCAGCGCCGCGGACGCGGCCGGGAAATCCAGGGCGAGCGGATGCCGCGCGGCCTGGTGGATCCTGCGGCCGGACGCTTCCCCCAGGCCGTCGCCGGCGGCCGGGACCAGCGGGTCACGGAACGCCAGGTTCAGCTGCACCGGCCCGGGCGGGATGTCCTCGAAGGCTCCGGTGGCGGCGCTCAGCGCGGTCTCGACGGCGCGGAGCGGATTGTCGCCCGCGGGCACGTCGGCGGCGAAGCGCACATGCTCGCCGAAGAGGTCCGGCTGGACGGTGGTCTGGTTGGCCCCGGTGCCGCGGAGTTCCTCGGGCCGGTCGGCGGAAAGGACCACCAGTGGCACGGCGGCGTGGTTGGCCTCCATCACGGCCGGCAGCAGGTTCCCGACCGCTGTGCCGGAGGTGGTCAGCACGGCCGCGGGGGCGCCGGTGGACAGGGCCAGGCCCAACGCGGTGAAGCCTGCGTCGCGTTCGTCGATCCGGACCAGCAGCTCCACCCGGCCGGCGGCATCGGCCTCTGCCAGGGCATAGGCCATCGGCGCCGACCGGGACCCCGGGGCCACCACGACGTAGCGCACCCCCGAGCCGATCAGGGCCGCGACGGCCACCCGTGCAGCCTCGACCGCCCCCAGCCCGCCGCCCGCAGGCACGGCCGGTTCCCCGGCCGGGCTCACATGTTCTCCGGCGTCTCGATGCCCAGCAGCTCCAGGCCGCTGGAGAGCCGCCGCAGGACCAGTCCGCACAGGGCCAGCCGCGATTCCCGGACCGTTTCGTCGGCCTTGAGCACGGGGCATTGGTCGTAGAAAGAGGTGAAAAGCTGCGCGAGCTCGAACAGGTAGGCGCACAGCCGGTGCGGTTCGAGCAGTTCGCCGACTTTCTGCAGCGTCGCGTCGTATTCGAGCAGGTGCAGGGCCAGGGCGCGTTCGGCGGGTTCGACGACGGCGATCGCCGCCGCGGGCGCCGCGGACGCGGCGGCGGCGCCGTCGAGGTGCTGGTCCAGTGCCCCGGCCTTGCGCAGGATCGAGCGGATCCGGGCGGCCGCGTACTGGACGTACGGGCCGGTGTTTCCGGTCAGCGCGAGCATCCGGTCGAAGTCAAAAACGTACTCGGTGTCGTGCCCGGTGGAGAGGTCGGCGTACTTGACGGCGCCGATGCCCACCTGCCGCGCCGTGACCGCCCGTTCGGCGTCGCTGAGCTCGGGCCGGCTGGCGTCGATGACGGCGCGGGCCCGGTCCACGGCCTCCTGCAGCAGCGCCATCAGCTTGACCGGGTTGCCGGCGCGGGACTTGAGGATTTTGCCGTCCTCGCCGAGCACGTTGCCGATCTGGACGTGGGTGGCTTCCACCGTGTCCGGCAGCCAGCCGGCGTCGCGCGCGGTGGCCATGACCATCCGCAGGTGGACGTTCTGCGGCGCGCCCACGACGTACAGCACCCGGTCCGCCTCCAGTTCGCGGACCCGGTACCGGATCGTGGCGAGGTCGGTGGTGCCGTAGCCGTAGCCGCCGTCGGACTTGCGAATGATGAGCGGCAGCGGATCGCCGTCCCGCCCGGTGAAGCCGGCCGGGAAGGTGCAGAGCGCGCCCTCGCTGATCCGGGCGATGCCGCGCTCCTCGAGTTCCCGGCACAGCTGTGCCAGGTGCGCGTCGTAGGAGCTTTCGCCGGCAATGTGGTCGTCGGTGAGGCTGATGCCGAGCATCGCGTAGATCGCGTTGAAGTAGCGCTTCGACTGGGCCACGAGCCGTTGCCAGACCGCGAACGTCTCAGGGTCCCCGCCTTGCAGTGCCACCACACGGAGCCGGGCGCGGGTGGCGAAGCCGTCCGGGTCCGTGGCGGAGGCGTCGAACTTCGCCCGCGCGGCCTGGTAGAAGGCGCTCGGGTCATCGACCAGCAGGGCGGCCTCGGGCGAGTCCTCGCCCGCCTCGAGCCAGTGCTCGATCAACATGCCGAAGGGGGTGCCCCAGTCGCCGATATGGTTCTGCCGGATCACGGTGTGCCCCAGCGCCTCGAGCACGCGCACGATGCTGTCCCCCACCACGGTGGTGCGCAGGTGCCCGACGTGCATTTCCTTGGCCACGTTCGGGGAGGAATAGTCGACGACGACGCGGTGCAGTGGCGCGGGCTGCGCACCCCCGCCGGTGGGGGCCGGAGCGTTGAGCAGCTCCTCGATCCAGGTGCCGTCGAAGGTGAGGTTGATGAAGCCTGGCCCGGAGATCTCCACCAGGCTGCAGACGCCGTCGAGGTCCAGGGCCTCCACGATCCTCGCCGCGGCGTCGCGGGGCGGCAAGCCGACTTTCTTGGCAAGGGCCATGGCGGCGTTGATCTGGATGTCCGCGAACTGCGAGGGCCGGATCACCGGGTCCGTCTGGCGGAACTCCTCGCCGAACGCGTGGGCAATAGCTGCCTGGACTCTGGGGACAACCATTTCGGCCGGATTATTCACACTGTTCAAATTATCAGTTCCCGCCATGCCCGGACGCTCCCGCAGAAGCAACGCGGGGTCACTTCGCGCCCATCAGGACCCCCGGAATGGGCGCGAAGTGACCCCGCGTTGCTTTGAGGGGCTAGTCGTCGGCGCGGAAGACCTGGACGACTGAGGGACGCGGGATCCGGGCCTGGCCGGGCTTCGGCGTCGCACCGGCGGCGACGTAGTCCGGGAAGCGGGAGTTCTGCGCCTCGAAGCTGCCGTCCTCGCCCGGGTGCTGCACGGCGACGAAGACGTGCCGTTCCTCATCGTGGATGATGGGTCCGCAGGTCTCGGCGTCGCGCGGCACGGCAAGGAACTGCTCCACGCGGCCGCGCTCCGGGCCGGCCAGGGTGACCTTGAAGAGACCGTCGGCGTAGCCGGTGGTCGAGGGCGCGCCGTCGGTGGAAATCCACAGGTTGCCGACCGAGTCGAAGGCCAGGTTGTCCGGGCAGGAGATCGGCGAGACCTGGCTGGCCGGGAAGCCGGCGAAGTACGCGGACGTGTTCTTGGCCGGATCGCCGCAGACCATCAGCAGGTTCCAGTTGAACTTTGTGGACGTCTGGTCGCCGGCCTCGGTGATTTCCACGATGTGGCCGTCACGGTTCAAGGTGCGCGGGTTGACCTCGGTGGCGCCCTCCTTGCCGGTCTTGCCGCGGTCCGTGTTGTTGGTGCACGCGACGTAGACCTTGCCGGTATGCAGGCTCGGCTGGACGTCCTCGCAGCGGTCCATCTTGGTGGGGCCGGCCTTGTCCGCGGCGAGGCGGGTGTAGACCAGGACTTCCTCGACCGACATCCCGGACACCGTGGACTTGCCGCCCACCACCAGCGGGAGCCATTCCCCGGCACCGTCGAAGGCGCCGTCCGCGGGCAGCTTGCCGGAGCCGTCGATCTCGGCCGCCGGGGAGTCGCCGCTGAATTTGGCGACGAAGAGGTCGCCCTCGGAGAGCAGGGTCATGTTGTGCCGGCGGTCGGCCGCGGTCGTCCCGGGACGGTACTTGTCCCTGGAGACGAACTTGTAGAGGTAGTCGAAGCGCTCGTCGTCGCCCATGTAGGCGACGACGTGCCCGGAGGCGGCCACGATCACGTTGGCGCCTTCGTGCTTGAAGCGGCCCATCGCGGAGTGCTTCTTCGGCGTCGACGTCGGGTCCTGCGGGTCCACCTCCACGATCCAGCCGAAGCGGTTGCTTTCGTTGGCGTAGCCGGGGTTGCGGGTATCAAAGCGGGGGTCATCGAGCTCCCACTGGCGGGCCGTGGGCTTGCTGGTCAGGCCGTAGCGCTTGTCCGCGGCGGACGTTCCGGCGGAGACGAAGTAGCCGTTGAAGTTCTCCTCGCCGGAGAGGATGGTGCCCCACGGAGTGGTGCCGCCGGAGCAGTTGCCCAGGGTGCCCTTGATGGTCCGCCCGCCCGGGTCGGCAACGGTGGTGACGAGCGCGGTGCCGGCAGCGGGGCCGGTGAGTTCGTAGCTGGTGTCACTCAGGAAACGGCGGTTCAGCGGGGCGCCCTGGACGTAGCGCCACGGCTGGTTCTTGTTCTTGCGCTCCAGTTCGACGACGGTGAGGCCGTGGGCGGCGCGCCCGATGGCCCGGGTCTCGGCGGCGTCGAAGCCGGCCGGGAGCATGATGCTCTCGTTGGTGTACTCGTGGTTGGTGAAAAGCACGGCACGGCGGCCCTTGGCGTCGAGCGGCAGGATGTCCGTGTAGTCGTTGTTGTAGCCGAACTGGCGGACCTGCGCGGCGGCGCTCTGGCGGTCCACGTCGAAGGCGGGCGAGTCGTTAAAGAGCGGGTCGCCCCAGCGGATGATCGGCTGCCAGCTGAAGCCTGCCGGCACCGTGAACGCGTCGACGGCGGCGTCCACCGGGGCAATGGCGGTGAACTGCAGCTTGGACTTGCCGAAGCCGGACTTGGCGGCCGCGGCCAGGCCGGGGCCACCGGCGGCGGCCGGTTCCGCAGAGGTCACGGCGTTGCCGAAGACGACGGCGAGCGCGCCGGCGGCGCCGAAGCCGAGGGCGGCGCGGCGGGACATCGTGGCGGAGGCAATGTCGCGGAAGTAGCCGTTCGAGCTGCTGTTGCAGACCTCGCCGGAGCAGGCGTTGTCGCACTTGAGTGCACAGGTCACGGGGCTGCGCTTGCCCTTGGTGTGGCCCAGCATGGGCAGCAGGGAGAACTTGCGTCCGGAGGAGACAGACATGGGTGGGACCTTCCAGGGCAGAGGGATGCGTCCCCCCACCCTGCCAGCGCCGGACAACGCGGAGCAGTCCCCAAGGTGAAAATCGGGTGAACGCTCTCGGTTCCCGCGAAGCCCGCCGGTTGCGTCGTAAACGCCCTTTTCGGCGCCGATAAGGGCCGTTACGGAGCAGTCGTTGTTGCCAGGAGGGCGTAGACGCGCCGGAGCCGGTCCAGCCACCAGTCCCTCCGCTCCGGCGCTGCGGCGTATTCCGACAGCAGGCCCGGGTCGACGGCGACGTCGCGGAGGCGGATGGCGCCGTCGTCGGGGACCAGGGAGTCACGGGTGACATCGGCGGCGAGCAGCGACACGGTCCCCAGCCCGCAGGCGTAGGGCAGTTCAGGCAGGGCGGCGGCGAGCGCCAGCCCGGCGCGGATCCCCACGGAGGTGTCCAGGGCGGAGCTGACGACGGCGGGCAGGCCGGCCCGTGCCACGATGTCGAGGGCACGCCGCACTCCCCCCAGGGGTGCCACCTTCACCACAACCAGGTCCGCGGCGCCGGCGCGGGCCACCTTGAGCGGGTCTTCCTCCTTGCGCACGCTCTCGTCCGCGGCGATCAGCACCGGAACGCCGGCGGCCCTGAGCCGGCGGCGCACCTCCGCGAGGCCGGCGATGTCCGGCACCGGCTGCTCGGCATATTCCAGTCCGACGGCGGCCAGCCGGGTCAGTGCCTCGACGGCCGCGGGGACGTCCCAGCCCCCGTTCGCGTCGACCCGGATCGCGGCGTCCGGCAGCGCGGCGCGGACGGCGGCCACCCGGGCGGCGTCTTCGTCGAGCGTCTGGCCGGTCTCGGCGACCTTGACCTTGACGGCGTCCACCCGGCCGAAGCGGGCCAGGATGTCCGGCACCCGGTCGGCAGCGACCGCGGGAACGGTGGCGTTGACCGGGATGCTGTCCCGCAGGGGTTCCGGGAAGCCCTGCCAGCCGGCCTCGACGGCGGCGTAAAGCCAGCGGGAGGCCTCGGCGTCGCCGTACTCGGGGAACGGGCAGAACTCCCCCCAGCCGAGCGGGCCCGGGAGCAGCAGGGCCTCGCGCTCCATGATGCCCCGGAATTTCACCCGCATCGGCAGGGTCACCACCCGGGCCAGGTCCAGGAGCTCCTCCACGCCGCCGGGATTCAGGCCGGAAGGGGTGGGGCGGTCGGCAGTGATGGGCATGGCTGTACTCTACCCGCGGCTCCAGCTGCCGCCCTCGCGCCGGACGGTTCCGGGCTGCTCGAGGTCCCAGACATCGGCAGCCGCCCCGTGCGGCAGTTCCAGGCGCCATTCCTCACCCGGCGCCGGGTAGGCGCGCACCGTCGCCGGAACCGAGCCGTGACGGTAGACCTCTACGATCGATCCGTCCACGAAGATCCGCAGTTCGTCCCCGCCGGCCACGGTGTCCGCGAAGACTGCCCGGACCTGCTCGGTCGAGGCCAGGACCAGCCGGATCCGGCCCTCCCCGCCGGTGACCGCGGTTTCCGTCTGGCCGGGCAGTCGCAGGGTTCCCGCGGCACCCTTGGCGCGCTGGCGGCCCCGGTAGCCGCGCAGCTCCGGTGCCGGTTCGACGGCGAGTGCGTCCCCGTGCACCGCCAGTTGCCGGGGGAAGGTCAGCAGGCCGGCCCAGCCCGCGGCGTCCGCGGCCGGCTGGCCGCGGCCCGTGCGGCCGTCCGGGCCCGACACCTCGTCGGACCAGCCCCACAGCAGGGCACGGTCCGGCAGGGCCAGAATCTGCGGGGCGTAGAAGTCCGGCCCCAGGTCCGCCTTGCCGCCCCGCGCCGGGGTGAAGACCGGCAATCCGCTGGCGGTGTCCTCGGCGAGCGATCCCAGCAGGTAGCCCACGCCGCCGGCATGGTGGCGTTCGTCCGGGGCGGGCCGGAGCGAAGCCATCAGGAGCCAGGTCTCGGCTCCGGAGGAGTCCGGCACGCGGACCAGCTGCGGGCACTCCCAGATTTCGGCCGGCAGGTGCTTGGCGGCCAGGGTGTCCTCGGTGGTGAACCAGATGCCCTCATACCGCCAGTCGTGCAGCTCGTCGGCGCGGTAGAGCAGCACGGCCGCGTGCCCCGAGGCCAGGCCCGCCCCCTGCAGGGCAAAGCGCCGGCCCAGGAAGGTGAAGAAGGACGGACCGCGCACCGCGGTGACGTGGGGATCCGGCGGCACCGGTGCCGCGTTCTGCCCGTCCTGCCGCCAGTCGTCCGTTCCCGGGAGCCGGGGCCGGAGCGCGACCGGGTGTTCTTCCCAGCGGAGCAGGTCCGGTGAACTCAGGTGCCCCCAGCAGACCAGGCGGGGCAGCGCCGAGTCCGGGTTGAACTGGAAGAACACGTGGTACCGGCCGTCGAGGAAACACAGGCCGGCGGGACCGCCGACCCAGCCCTGCGCCGGCCGCGGATGGAAGCGGGGAAAAGCAGCGTCCGGATGGCGTGCCGCAACCTCCGCGGCGGTGGGTCCGCGGCGCTTCTGGTTGTTCATGGCATGACTCTCGTACCGTTCGCGGCGCCGGTCAATCCTCCCCGACACCGCCAGCTTCCGCTCAGAAGCCTCGCAGCGTTCTGTGGGAACCTGTAGGGGTGAGTTTTCGGCAGACACGCAGCATTCAACCCATGTCAGCGGGTGGACCGGACGTGAATCCCGCGCCCGGCCCGGCGCCCCGCGGACCGGGCAGGGCCACCGGATTCCTCTTCCTGCTGGGCACCCTTGGCTGCGTGGCTGCCCTCGCCGCCACCTACTACTTCTTCGTGCGCACCACCACCGGCCAGTTCATCGACGAATCCGCGCTGGTGGAGGCCGTGGAAATCCACGGCGCGGCCGGGAAGGCGAGCAACAAACTCCTGGACTGGCTGCCCGCGCTTTCGGCGCTGATCGCGTCCGTGGTGGTCATCTTCGTGACCGTGGCACGCCGCCGCTGGGCGGCCGCGGGCATCGCCATCGCCGCCGCTGCGGGCGCCAACGTCGCCACCCAGGTCCTGAAGGACCTGGTCCCGGTGCGGCCGTTCCGCGGGATCGAAACACTGGAATTCAATTCCCTTCCGTCCGGACACACCACCCTGGCCGCCTCAGCCGCGGCCGCGGTGTTCCTGATGGTCTCGCCGCGCTGGCGGCCGCTGGCCGGCTTCCTGGGCGGCAGCTTCGCCGTCGCCACCGGGGTCTCCACGCTCATCAACCAGTGGCACCGGCCCGCCGACGTGGTGGCCGCTTTCCTGGTGGTCGGGGCGTTCATGCTGCCGGCTGGCTGGCTGATCATGCGCAAGGGTCCCAGGTGGAACGTGTGGGACGGCTACAACGGTCACTGGGCCTCCGCCCGGCTGTGGGTTGCCGTCCCGGTGCTGGCGGGGCTCACCTCCGCAGCGGTGGCCACGTACTCGCTGCTGAAGATCGCCCCGGGACCGGGGCAGGAGGGCAGCACAACGAACTACTTCTGGGCCGGCACCTCGCTGATCGTCATCACCGGCTACCTCGCCACGGTCGCCGGTGTGTGGCTGTTTGGCCACGCCGCACGACGCCGACGCGCGGCCTCCGGCGCCTGAGCGCCCGCCCCACGCCGGGGCCGTACCGGCCGGCAGGCCCGGTGCTGCCGCCGTCGTTCCCTTTACAACCGTCCGGGGCAGGCCCAGAATGATCACCTCCGGAGTCTCCACGGGCTCAGCAGCGCCCTGACTCCTTTCGGTTTTGCTTGCCTTCATCCTGCCCAGACCAAGGGGACGCGCCATGAGCGACAGTGATGCATCACCGGCATCCCGGCGGGCCACACGGCTGGCCTCTGTACCCTCCCAACTGCGGATCAACGCCTACCTCACAGGCTCCGTGTACGCCCGGCGCCAGGACGACCCGGGGGTCTGCGACTTCACCTTCGGCAACCCCCACGAGATGCCCGATGAAAGCTACGTGGACGCGCTCCGGGAGGTCATCACCCCGCGCAATGAGAAGTGGTTTGCCTACAAAACCAACGAAACCGCGGCCCGGGCCGCCGCGGCCGACTCGCTGCGGACGCATGTGGGGGTGGACTTCGGAACGGAAGACATCTTCCTTACCACCGGCGGGTTCTCCGCCATCAGCGTGGCCCTGAAAGCCGTCGGCGATCCCGGTGACGAGGTGATCTTCAGCCTGCCGCCGTGGTTCTTCTACGAACCCCTCGCCGTGGAGGCCGGGCTGGTGCCGGTGAAGGTCCCGATCGACGCGGACAGCCTGGACCTGGACCTGGCGGCCATCCGCTCGGCCGTCACGGAGCGCACCCGCGCGGTGATCGTGAACTCCCCGAACAACCCCACCGGACGGATCTATCCGCCGTCCCTCCTGGCGCAGCTGGCCGAGCTGCTGGAGGCCGAGTCGTCCCGCATCGGGCACCGCATCTACCTCGTGTCGGACGAGGCTTACAACCGCATCATCTTCGACGGAGCCCGCTTCCACAGCCCGGCCGAATACTATCCCCACACCCTGCTGGCCTACACCTACGGCAAGACCCATCTGGCCCCGGGGCAGCGGATCGGCTACCTCGCGGTGTCCCCCGCCATGCCGGACAGCGCCGCCTTGCGCGGGGCCATCGCGGCCTTGCAGATGGCCGGCGGCTGGGTCTTTCCGAACGCCGTCATGCAGTACGTCCTGCCGCGGCTTGAGCAGTTTTCAATCGACATCGGCCGGCTCCAGCGCAAGCGGGACGTGTTTGTGGACGCGCTCACCGCGATGGGCTACCGGCTCCGGCCGCCCGAAGGCACGTTCTACCTTTTCGTGCGCACCCCCGGCGGGGGCGACGACGACGCATTCGCCGACGCGCTCGCGGAGGACGGGGTTTTTGTGCTGCCCGGCACCCTGTTCGAGACGCCGGGGTTCTTCCGGATCTCGCTCACCGCGAGCGAGGAAATGATCGAGCGCAGCCTGCCGCTCTTTGCCGCCGCGTTCCGGCGCGCAGGCGGCGCCGGCCCCCTGCCGGCGTCCCCGGCGAGTGCCTGACACCTCAGTAGTTGCGGCGGTGTTTGAGCCGCGGAATGGTGATGGCGAAGACGGCGGCCGCGGCGAAGCCGAGCACGCCGGTGGCGCCCACGCCGGCGCCCAGCGACGCCGCGGCCGTGACGCCGGAGAGCAGCACCGGCCCGCCGGTGGCGCCGGCGTCGGCCATGAACCGCCAGATACCCAAGAACTGCCCGCGGCCGTTGTCCGGCGAAAAGTCGGCTCCGAGCGTCATGTTCAGCCCGGAGCTGATGCCGTTGCCGAATCCGATCAGGAGTGCGGCGAGCAGCAGGCCCACGAATCCGGTGCTGAGTGGGATCAGCAGCATGGCCGTGCCCATGATGAGCGTGGAGGGCACCGCCACCCATTGGCGGCCCTTGCGGTCCATCAGCTTTCCGGCAGGGTAGAAGACCAGCATGTCGATGGCCCCGGAGATGCCATAAATCAGCGAGGCCTGGGTGGCGTCCATGCCCAGGTGTTCGGCCCACAGCGGGATGACCACTTGGCGGGACGCGCGCAACGCGCTGAGCAGCAGGACCCCGACGCCGACGCTCAGGAACACACCGGCGTGGGAGGCCGCAACGCTGCGCAGCGTGGGTTGCGGGGCCGGGGTGCCGGCCGTCGGCCCGGCCGCCACAACGAGGTCCGGGATGGTGACGGACAGGCATGCCGCCGCGGCCATGGCCACGACGCCGGCCCAGTAGGCGGCGGTGATGCCGCCGAACTGCATCACCGCGGCGCCGATGAAGGGGCCAATGAAGATGCCGATCCGGTTGACCCCGCCGAGGGTCGAAAGCGCCCGGGCGCGGAGGATGACCGGAACGGCTTCGGTCAGGTATTTCTGCCGGGCCAGGCTGAAGACGCTGGCGGCCATGCCGACCACCACCATCGCCGCGGCCAGCAGCCAGATCCCGGCCGGCACCAGCGGGGAAACAGCGGCGGCGGCGAGGGCGACGGCGCTCGCGGCTGCCGCCCCGACGATCGCCCAGCGCTCGCCGAACTTCAGGGTGATCAGTGACGCCGGCAGGTTAAAGAACCACGAACCGAGTCCAATGAGCGTGACGACCAGGGCCGCGACCGCGACCGAGGCGCCCAGGTCCCGGGCGGACAAGGCCACCACGGGCAGGATCGCGCCTTCGCCGATGCTGAACAGCAGTGCCGGGCCGAAGGCAGGGACGGCGATGCTGCGGAGGCTGAAGTCGGCGGGGCGTGTCGTGGTCATCCCTTCCATCCTAGGTCCGGCTGTACCCAGCCGGCCGGAGGTTCAGCCGCCCGGAGGTTCAGCTGTCGAAGTGGGTGTGGATTTCGCCGCCCGTGACGTTCTTCAGCACATCCGCCGCGACGTCGCGCAGCTTCTGGTTCCGGTTGCTGGAAACCCGGGTGAGGATGGCCATCGCCTCGTCCTGCGAGCAGCGGTTCTGCGCCATCACGACGCCGCAGGCCAGATCGATGGAGGTACGGTGTTCCATGGCTGCCTGCAGGTCCTCGGCTCGGGCCTGGGCGGTGCCGATCCGGACGGCCAGGCGCAGCGCCCGGCCGGCGAGGTCCGCGAACCCCGAGGCCTCGGCCACGATTGCCGCGGTGAAGACTCCGGTCGAGGATGCGAAGAAGTTCAGCGCGGCCGCCGAGTCCTCGCCGATTTCCAGGGGTACGCCGAGGGTGCTGCGGCAGCCGTGGGCGGCGAGCTGCTGCTGGTATTCGGGCCAGCGCGGGTCCGTGTCCACATTGGCCAGGAGCACGATGCCCCGGGTCCGCAGCGCCTCGATGCAGGGGCCGTCGCCCAGGCTTTGCTCGATCCGGTCGAGCATGACGGCGTTGCTGCTGCTGCCGGCCACGGTCATGGTTTTCTTCCGCCGCTGCAGCGTCACGCCGCATTCGATGTCCGCCCCGACCGAGTGGCTCAGGGTTGACGCGGAAAATTCCGCGAGGCGGTCGAGGAAGTCCTCGACGTTCTCGGTGCCCACAATGAGGTCCTGCAGCTGGATGGCGGCGTCGTTCCCGGCGTACTTGCTCATGGCCTAAATGTAGCGGCTAAACGTAGCCGTCGACGATCGCGGCGGCAATCTCCCGGTATGCCCGGCGGGTCTCGGGCCGGAGGGAATCGAGCGTGACGAGGTCGCCGTCGGCCACGCCTCGGTCGTGCGGGACGGCGATCAGCTGGCGGCAGATGCCGGAGAGGTGGTCCTCGATGGCGTCCTTGTCCACGCGCGAGGAGACTTCGTCCTTGTCCGTGATGACCACGACGGCGTTCCGTGCAAGGTCCTCGTAGCCGTGGCTGGCGAGCCAGTGCAGGGTGCTACGTGCGCGCTTGGCGCCGCTGACGGCGTAGCCAGCGGCGATGATCAGGTTGTCCGCGGACTGCAGGATCCCGCTCATCGCGTTGTGCGTGACGCCGGTGCCGCAGTCGGTCAGGGCCACGGAGTAGTAGCCGGAGATGAGCTTGCGGATCCGCAGGTACTCCTCCGCGGTGAGCGAATCGGACACCTCCGGATCCTGTTCCCCGGCGATCAGGTGCAGGCGGCCGGCATGGTGCATGTAGCGGGCCAGGGCCGTCAGCGAGTCGATGGATTCGACGTTGCGGAGCAGGTCGCTGATGGTCCGCGGGGCCTGCTGCTGGTAGATCCCCTCGCCGAGGGCGCGCTCCACGAGGTCGCCCGAGTCCGGGTTGGCGTCGATCGCGCAGGGCGGATCGCCGCGGTATTCGGCCAGGGTCAGTCCGACGCCCACCGTGGTGGAGGTCTTGCCGATACCGCCCTTGAGGCTCAGCACGGCGGTGTTGTAGCTGCCCTGGAGCTGGCGGGAAATCCGGCGCGCGAGCTCGTCCTCCTCGCGTTGCCGGGCACTCGGTCCGAGGTTCAGGCTGCCGCCCGTGAGGTTGTAGAGGGCGCCGCGGAAGCCGCCGACCGGACGGGGCTTCTGTTCGCGGACAAAGAGGCCTGGCGAGCTGATGAAGTCCGGCATCGGCGCGTCGGCCAGGGCGGCGGCACGGCTGGCCGAGCGGGTGGCGCGGGTGGGTTGCGGTGGCACGGAGGCGGCTGCGGCGTCGGGGACGGCCAACTCTTCCGGCTCCTGCGGCACTGCCGGCGCCGCCGACGTCGGCGGGGCGACGGGCGGCCGCGGCGCCGCCGGGACCTGGCTGATCACCGGAGTGGCTCCGGTAGCAGGGTTTCCAAAGCGTTCATCGGCGGCCTCGGCGGCCTGGGCCCAGGAGCTGCTGCGCGGCGGGGCCGGACGGGCAGGGGCTTCCGAGGGCTCCGCGGGGATGCTGCGGGGGTTGACGACCGGCATGGTTCCTGTCCGGACAGCTGGATTCTCACCATCGGCACGACGCAGGTCGCGGCGACGGCGAAGTTCAGGCTGTCCTGAGTTTTCAGCAGTGGCAGCTGAGTTGTCTTCCACCGATTCGGGCATCTTTTGGTTTCTCCCCCAGGACTCACAGCGGAGCACGCTGCGGCGCTTGTTGTGACTTCTTTCAAAGAGCCAGTCTAGGCGCAGTCGCCAGCACGCTTAGCTTCGGCCGGATCCGTGGCCCGTCTTGGGGCCCGCCTCAGTGGTGGGCGCGGGTCTCCTGCAGACGCCGGATGAACCACCGGGACTGCTCCGGTCCGTACGGAAGGATCGGTACGGCTTTGGTGGCGTCGTTCGGCGTCTCGCGGGTGGCCTGGGTGGCCTGCCGCACGGCGGTGCTCATGGTGTTGGCCATGGTTTTGACGAACTGGTCGCTGCACGGTTCGCCGTGGCCCGGGATCAGGAATTCGTAGCGGTGCCGCAACGCGGACAGGTGCCGCAGGGCATCGGCCCACTCCTCCGGGAAGGAATCCTCGAAGGACGGGTGTGCGCCCTGTTCCACCAGGTCACCGGCGAACAGCGTGGTGCCCGTCCCCACGAGCAGGTCGCCGTCGGTGTGCCCGCGTCCCAGGTAGAACAGTGTTGCCGTCTGGCCGCCCAAGTCCACCAGGACGGGCTGGTCCTTGACGATCGCGTTCGGCACCACCAGCTCCACCGAGCTGCCCTCGCCGGCAGCCATTTCCGGTTCCGCCGCCGCGACGAAGTGCCGCTGGGCGTCGCCGTTCTCTTCGATGTCCGCCGCGCAGTTTTCGTGCCCCCAGAACTCGGTCACGCCGTCGTCAGCGAAAATGGCGTTGCCGAAGAAGTGGTCGTAGTGGGCATGCGTGTTGACGACCACCAGCGGCAGCTGCGTCTTTTCGCGCACGGCATCGAGGATCTCCCGGCCCTGCCGGGGCCCGCCGCCGGTGTCGATCACCATGGCTCGTTCGGTGCCCACAACCAGGCCGGTGTTGAGCAGGGATCCTTGGGTGGTCAGTACGTAGTTGTCCTGACCGACCTCGAGCCATCGTGACATGAAATCTCCGTATTCCGGCGGTGCGCCGGCATGGTTGGTGCGATGTTCTGGCCTCGATTCTACCCGCGGGGCAAACGGAAAGCCCGGAAGCGGCACCCGTCCGCGTCCGGCAACTTGCCCCCTGGGATCCAACTGCCTAGGCCGGCAGGATGCCCGAGCGGCTGAGGAGCGCCCGTGTTTTCGGATGCTGCGGCGCGGTAAAAATCCGGCTGGGCGGCCCCTCTTCCACGATGACTCCCTGATCCATGACAACGATCCGGTCTGCTATGTCCCGGGCGAACTGCATCTCGTGGGTGACGATCACCATGGTTGTGCCCTGCTGGGCGATTTTCTTAATCACGGACAGAACCTCGCCCACCAGCTCCGGATCCAGGGCGGAGGTCGGCTCGTCGAACAGCATGACGCTCGGCTCCATGGCCAGGGCCCGGGCAATGGCCACCCGCTGCTTCTGGCCTCCGGAGAGCTTGCTGGGGTAGTTGTCCATCTTGTCGCCCAGGCCCACCATTTCGAGGTTGGGGACAGCCACTTTCCTCGCTTCCGCCGCTGAAAGCTTCTTGACGTCGCGTAACGGCGCCATGACATTCCCCAGCGCCGTCTTGTTCAGGAACAGGTTGAAGTGCTGGAATACGAAGCCGATGTCCGTTCGCTTCTGCGCGGTGATGGACGCCTTCTCGGCGATGAGTTCGCCACCGCGCTCCTCGTAGCCGATCAGGTGGCCGTTCACGTAGATGCGTCCCGCGTCGATGGTTTCAAGCTTGTTGATGCAGCGCAGCAGGGTGCTTTTGCCGGATCCGCTGGAGCCCAATATGGCGATGGTTTCGCCGCGGTGCACCACGAGGTCCACGCCTTTGAGGACTTCCACCCGTTTCTGCACGTGCGGTTTGCCGGAAAGCCTTCTCCACAAGGTCGGTTTCGTCTCGGAAACGAACGTCTTGTGGACGTCGCGGACGTCGATGATGGTCTCGTCAGCCATTGGCCCGTGCCTTTCGTTCAAGCACCACCACGACGCGTGAGAGTGGGAGGCTGATGATCAGATAAAGAATGGCCGCGGCGGTATAGATGGCCGTGGTCTGGAATGTCTGGCTGTTGAGGATGTTGGCGGTCTTCAGGATCTCCGTCACGGCGATCACCGACGTCAGTGCGGTGTCCTTGATCATCGCAATGAAGTAGTTGCCAATCGGCCCCATGGAGACCACGAAGGACTGCGGAATAACCACCTTCCACAGCGTCTTGGAGGGCGTGTAGCCCAGGGACAGCGCGGCTTCGGTCTGGCCATGCTCCACGGAGAGGATCGCGGAGCGGAAGACCTCGGACAGGTAGGCCGCGTAGTTGAGGCCCAGGCCCAGGATGCCGGCCGGGACCGGTTCGATGCTCACGCCGATGCTGGGAAGGACGAAGAAGATGTAGACCAGCTGCACCAGCAGCGGGGTCCCCCGGATCACTTCCAGGTACACCGTGGCGATGCCGCGGAGGATTTTGATCGAGGAGATCCGGGCCAGGGCAATCAGGAGGCCCAGCACGAGGGCCAGCGCCATGGCGCCAAGCGCCAGTTGCACGACGACGGGAACGGCCTGCAGGAGTGCCGGGAACACGGCCATGGTGTTGGTAATAAAGTCCACTGAAAATCCCTAGGTTAGGGTCGGGCGGGGCCGGCGTGCTCCGCGGTTGCGGATCGCACGCCCGCCGGCCCCGCATGAAGCTGGAACTTATTTGACGGCGTTGGCTTCGGTCAGCCCGTATTTCTTGAGGATCTCCAGGTACTTGGGGGTCTTCTTGAGGTCAGCCAGCCCGGAGTTCAGGTCCTGCAGCAGCTGCGAATCCTCTTTGCGGACGCCGGCCCCGATGATGCCCGGGTAGAACGGCTTATAGGGTGAGACGAGCTTCAGCTTGGGGTTCGGCTTCTGGACCAGGCTGTAGCCGATCACGGCGCTGTCGGTGAAGACCGCATCAACCTGCTTATTTTCCACGGCCGCAAGCAGTGAAGCCTGCGAGTCGAACAGCTTGACCTGGCTGCCGCCAAGGCTGTCAACGAGGTCCTTGAACACGGTGCCCGTCTGGGCGCCAAGAACCTTGCCCTTCACGTCGTCGCGTGAGGCCAGCGTTGAGTCTGCCGGGACCACCATCGCTTCACCTTCTGTGTACCAGGGGTCGGTGAAGTTGATCTGCTTCTTGCGGTCGTCGGTGATATACATGGCGTCCACGATCACGTCGGCTTTTTTGGCGTTGAGTGCGGCGATCAGGGTCGCGTATTCGGAGGTGAAGACTTTGATCTTCCAGCCCTTGGCCTGGGCGATGGCGTTGATCATTTCCCCGTCAATGCCCTTGAGCTCGCCGGAGGCTTGGTCTGTGAAGGAGAAGGGGGCGTCGTTGGACGTGGCGATGGTGATGGTCTTCTGCTCACCGCCGCCGCTGGCCCCGCCCCCGCCGCCTCCGGAGCCACAGGCGGTCATGGCGAGGGCCACAGCAACGCCCATGGGCACCAATGCAGCGAAACGCTTGCGGAGGATTTTTGTATTCATCATGAGGCGCCTTTTGCTAGTGATGGATTTCTACCGGTTGAAGCGGTCGAGCCGCAGAGTGGCAGTGGCCTTATGGGCTGCCATTCCCTCGGTGTCGGAGATCGTGGTGACGTAGTTGGCCAGCCGCGGGGTTGCACTTTTTTCGACCCGCTGGAAGGTAAGGGGTTTGAGGAACCGGGACACGGAGAGCCCGGCGGAGGACCGGGCGCCGCCTCCGGTCGGAAGCACATGGTTCGTGCCGGAGGAGCCCTTGTCCGAGTAGGCCACCGTGGACCACGGGCCCAGGAAGATGGAGCCGTAGTTCTGCAGGTTCTGGTGGTAGTAGACGTCGTCCGAGGTCTGGATTTCCAGATGTTCCGGTGCCAGCAGGTCCATGATCCGCACTGCCGTTTCCCGGTCCTCGGCCACATACACGGTGCCGTAGTCCCGCCAGGCCGGCCCTGCAATGTCCCGTGTGGCCAGCGTCCGCAGCTGCTTGCTGATGTGCCTGATGACCTCTTCTCCCAGCTCGTGGGAGGTGGTTACGAGGGAAGCCGGCGACTGCGGGCCGTGTTCGGCCTGGCCGAGGAGATCAGCGGCCACGAGCTCCGCATCGGCAGATTCGTCGGCGATCACGGCGACCTCGGACGGACCCGCCAGCAGGTCGATGCCGACACGTCCGAACAGCTGCCGCTTGGCCTCGGTCACGTACGCGTTGCCGGCGCCGACCAGAATGTCGACCGGTTGCTCCCCCAGGAGCCCAAAGGCCATGGCGGCCAGGGCCTGCACCCCGCCGAGGGCAAACGCCCTGTCCACGCCGGCCAGGTACGCGGCGTACAGCACTGCGGGGTTGCCCCCGCCCTGGGCGGTTGGCGGCGTGCAGGCCAAGACGTTGGGAACGCCGGCGGCCTTGGCGACCCCCACCGTCATGAAGGCGCTGGCAAGGATCGGAAACCGGCCTGCCGGGAGGTAGGCGCCGACGCGCGCCACCGGCACGTACTTTTGTCCGGTAAAGACTCCCGGGATGAGCTCGACTTCAAAATCGGTGAGGTGTTCGCGTTGCTCTACCGCGAACAGCCTGGTCCGTTCGGCGCTGGCCAGCAGGGCCTCCCGAAGCTCCGGGGAGAGCGACTCACCGGTCTTTGCCAGCTCGTTTTGGCTGATCTCCAGGTTCGTGCCCTGCCACCCGTCCAGGTCCCGGGCGTACTCGGTGACCGCGTCCATTCCGCGGGCCTCGATCTCGCCGAGCATCGCGGATACCGTTGCCACCACTTCGGGAAGCCTTTGCGCCGGCACGTCCTCGATGGCGGGCGCCTTGAGGGTGGTGAAGTTTCCCGGAATGTGAGCCTTGTCACGCTGGGTGATGTGCATGGCCTAAAGCTACTGACGCGTGTGCCATCGCACAACGGGACCCAAACATGTGCCTCATACAGGGTGGCCCTATGCTTAAGCCAGCTGATTTTGCCCGCGCCACCCGAGCGGTCCACCCCGCACCATTGTCTGCAAACCTGCCGAATGTCTTACTGAGAGCCAGGGTTAGCCATGACACTCGCGCAACTCCGGGCCTTCTTAGCGGCCTACGAACTCGGTTCCTTCACCGCTGCGGCACGAAAGCTGGAAACAAGCCAGGCCTCTGTCTCCGAACTCATCAGCCGGCTCGAACATGAGCTGCAGCACAGCCTGTTCACCCGCGGCGGCCGGCGGCTCATTCCTACCACGGCGGCTGTGGAACTGCGGGTCCACGCGCTGCAATCGGTCACCTCGTTCGACAACGGAGTCGAGGCGCTGAGGTCCATGTCGGCGCTGGAGGGAGGCGTCTGCACTTTTGGAGTGCTGCGGTACGGAGCCCACTACGACCTCGCCGACCTGGTGCAGCGCTTCCACCGCCGGTACCCCAAGGTCAGGGTGCGCCTCGTCGGGTTGAACTCGGTGACCGTGGCCGAGTCCGTGGCGTCGGGCGAAATCGAGGCCGGGCTGATCGTGCTGCCGGTGGCGGAAACGGGCCTTCAGGTTCGGCCGCTCTTCCGGGACGAAGTCTTCTTCGTGTCGGCCACCCGGCATCCTTCACGCGGCCCGGTCACCATTGAGGAGCTCGCTGAGTCGAAACTGGTCCTCTATGACGCCTTCGCCGGCTGGCGTGACCCCACCCGCCGGCAGATTCTGGAACGCGCCCATCTCAAGGGGCTGAAAATCGATCCGGCCATCGAGGTGGAACATGTCGACACCGCCCTGGGCCTGGTCGCCGCAGGGGCGGCTGACTCTTTTGTCCCCCAGGCGATTGTCAGAGGACCCGGTTTTCCGAAAAACGTCCATGCCGTCCCTTTCGCCGAGCCCTTGTTCGACACGATCGCCCTCATCCAGCGGGAGGGCGCCTACTTGTCGCCGGCGACCCGGAAGATGGCCCAGATGGCAGCGCGGACGTTGCTGTCCAAAGTGCCGCCGGGCCAGGTCCCGGGCCGCGGCACCGTGCACTAGCCGGCAGTCTCAGAGATCGGCCAGCACGGCCCCCGGGTTCTCGATCGCATCGGCGACGTAGCGCAGGAAACCGCCGGCGGTTCCGCCGTCGCACACGCGGTGGTCGAAGGTGAGCGTCAGCTCGGTGACCTTGCGGACGGCAAGCTCCCCGTTGACCACCCACGGCTTGTCGATGATGCGTCCGACGCCGAGGATGCCCACCTCGGGGTGGTTGATGATTGCCGCGGAACCGTCCACGCCGAAGACGCCGTAGTTGTTCAGCGTGAAAGTGCCGCTGCCCAGCTCCGCCGGCGTGGCTTTGCCGTCGCGGACGACGGCGGTGAGCCGCCGGATCTCCGCATCCAGTTCCCGGGCGCTGAGTTTGTCCGCGTTCCGCACGGAGGGGACCATCAGACCCCGGTCCGTCTGCGCCGCAAACCCCAGGTTGACGCCGTCGAAGGCCACGATTTCCTGGCTGGCCCCGCCCGTGGTGTCCTCGGTGGTGACGATCCGGGTGTTCAGCTCCGGGAACTTCTTGAGCCCGGCGGTGACGAACCGGGCAATGAACGCCAGCAGCCCCGGGGCGTGGTGCGGATCCGTCTTCTTCAACGCGGCACGAAGCTCCACGAGCGCCGTGGCGTCCACGTCCACCCACACGGTGGCTTCGGGAATCTCGGAACGGCTGCGGCTCATGTTCGCGGCCACGGCCTTGCGCACGCCCCGGACCGGGGTGCGCCCGGAAATGCCCAGCCCGGTCCGCGCATCGGTGCCACCGGCGGCGGGCAGCGCCGTTTCCGCCGGCTGCGCCGCGGGTCGCCCAGCTGCCGGAGCCGGCTTGATCAGGGCCTCGACGTCGCGGCGCATGATCAGCCCGCTCGTCCCGGAACCCTGCAGCTCCCCTAAATCAACCCCATGGTCCCGCGCCATCCGCCGGACCAGCGGAGAAATGACGGCCCCCAGCTTCCCCGGAACCCGCGTCCGCATCAGCAAGAGATCGTCCGCAGCCTTCTCCGCCGCAGACACCTGAGCCACAGGCTCGGCCAATACGGCCCGCTTAGGTGCCCGCGTCCGCCGAGCAACCCCGTGCCCGCCCGGAGTCCCATACCCAATCAGCACATTCCCGGACCCGGCTTTCTCCTCCTCGCGGTACACCTCGGCAGCTACTGCGGCCGGCGAGTCGGCAACTACGGCCGGTGAGTCGACAGCGCTACCGGCCGACGCAGGCAATGCCGCCCCGGGAGTGGCATCGGGCCTGTCGGAGCCGGACGGCATGCTGCTTGCAGCAATGCCGTCCGGCGAAGGGGCGGGGGCGGCATTGCCTGTGGCGGCGCCACTGGCGGCATCATCCGCGCCGGCCTCCCGGGCACCCGTACCGGGGGCCCCACCGCCGGACACGGAGACACCAACAGGAGTCACCGAAATCAGCGGCTTGCCGACGTCGAGCGTCTGGCCGGGCTCGCCGTGCAGCACGGCGACGGTGCCGGCGTACGGCGAGGGGACCTCGACCATGGACTTGGCCGTCTCCACCTCGGCGATCGGCTGGTCGACGCGGATCTCGTCACCCACGGCTACGAGCCAGCTGACGAGCTCGGCTTCGGTGAGGCCTTCGCCGAGGTCCGGCAGGAGGAATACTTTCGGTTCGGTCATGGTCAGTCTTCCCACTGGAGGTCGTCAACGGCGTCGAGGATGCGGTCCACGCCGGGCAGGTAGTAGTGCTCGAGTTTCGGCGCCGGGTACGGCACGTCGAAGCCGGTGACGCGGCGGATCGGCGCGGCCAGGTGGTGGAAGCAGCGTTCCTGGACCCGGGCCACGATCTCGGAGGCCACCGAGGCGAAGCCGTGGGCTTCGGCGATGACAACGGCGCGGCCGGTTTTGCGGACCGAGGCGCAGACGGTCTCGTCGTCGAACGGCACGATCGAGCGGACGTCGATCACCTCAAGTGAGCGGCCCTCCTCGGCGGCGGCGGCCGCGGCGGCGAGCGCCGTCGGGACGGACGGGCCGTAGGCGATCAGCGTGGCGTCGGTGCCGGGACGGGCGACGGCGGCGCGGCCCTCGGAGGAGGTCCCGCGTTCGGCGTTCGCGGCGTGCTCGGCCCGCAGCGCGTCCAGGTCCACCTGGTCCTTGGACCAATACAGCTTCTTGGGCTCCATGAACATCACCGGGTCGTCCGAGTCGATGGCTTCGCGGAGCATCCGGTAGCCGTCGGCCACGGTGGCCGGGGTGAAGACCTTGAGGCCAGCGGTGTGGGCGTAGTAGGCCTCGGAGGAGTCGCAGTGGTGCTCCACTCCTCCGATGCCGCCGGCGTACGGGACGCGGATGACGATCGGCAGCTTCACGGTGCCTTTGGTGCGGTTGTGCATCTTGGCGACGTGGCTGACGATCTGTTCGAACGCCGGGTAGGCGAAGGCGTCGAACTGCATCTCGATGACCGGGCGCATGCCGTTCATGGCCATGCCCACGGCCATGCCGACAATGCCGGATTCGGCCAGCGGGGTGTCGAAGCAGCGGCTCTGCCCGAAGGTCTTGGTGAGCCCGTCGGTGATGCGGAAGACGCCGCCAAGCATGCCGACGTCCTCGCCGAAGACCAGGACCGAGGCATCGGCGTGCATGGCGTCGGCCATGGCGGTGTTCAGCGCCTTGGCCAGGGTGATGGTCTGCGGGCCGGTCTTTTCGGCTTCAACGGCGGCCTTGGCTGCGGCCCGGGCCGTGGCGGCACTGACGTTGTTGTTCGCCTCGGAGGAGGTGGTGACGGTGGGGCTCATTGTGCGGACTCCTCGGAAGTCGTGGCGGAGGCGGCGTCGCGTGCCAGTTCGTCGGCGAGCATGGCGGACTGTTCCTTCAGCTGCGGGGTCGGGGCGGAGAAGACGTACTTGAAGAGGTCCTGGGGATCTACGGGGACATCCTCGCCCAGGCCCTCGCGCAGCTGCGCGGCTACGGTTTCGGCCTTTTCCGCGATCCGGGCGGCGCCGTCGTCGTCGAGCAGTCCGCGCTCCGTCAGGTAGGTCTTCATCCGGCTCAGCGGATCCTTGGCGACCCATTCGGCCACCTCGCTGTCCTGCCGGTAACGGGTGGCGTCGTCGGCGTTGGTGTGGGCCTGCATCCGGTAGGTGTGCGCTTCCACCAGGAGCGGGCCGGAACCGTCGCGGGCCAGTTTCACGGCCCGGCCGAGTACGGCCAGGAGCGCAACAATGTCGTTGCCGTCCACGCGTTCGCCGGCCATGCCGTAGCCGACGGCCTTGTGCGCGAGCGACGGCGCGACCGACTGGTGCGCGAGCGGCACGGAGATGGCGTACTGGTTGTTCTGGACGAAGAAGACCACCGGGAGGTGGAACACGGCGGCAAAGTTCAGCGCCTCGTGGAAGTCGCCCTCGCTGGTGGCGCCGTCGCCGCACATGGCCAGGACAACGGTGTCCTCGCCGCGGAGTTTGGCCGCGTGGGCGACGCCGACGGCGTGGAGCAGTTGGGTGGTCAGCGGCGTGCACTGGATGCCGACCTTGTGCTTGGCGGGGTCGTAGCCGCCGTGCCAGTCGCCACGGAACAGCGTCATGGTCTGGACCGGGTCCACGCCGCGGGCCATCACGGCCACCGAGTCGCGGTAGGTGGGGAACATCCAGTCCCCGTCGGAGAGGCAGAGCGCCGCCGCGACCTGGCAGGCCTCCTGACCGTGGCTGGAGGGGTAGACGGCCATCCGGCCTTGGCGGACCAGCGCGGAGTTTTGGTCGTTGACGCGGCGGCCGACGACTAGCTGCTCGTAGGCGGCCATCAGTTCCGCGTCCCCCGGGAGGCCGTATTCGTGGCCGGGCTGGGCGCCCTGCTCCGTGTGCGCGTTCGGCGCGCCGTCGGGTCCCACGATCTGGATCGGGTGCCGGGCGGGAAGCATGTAGTCCTCGACCGTGATGCCGAACTTGCGCACGGCCTCGCTGGCGGGATTTTCCGTCGCGGCGGAGGCCGCTTGCCCGGGGGCCGGCTGCTGCGCGGCCACAGGCTGCTGCGCAGGGTGGTCTGCGGAGATCGTCATTGGTCCGTCTTTCTGTAGCCACTATTCGCTCCCAGTATGGTCCCGGGGACCGTTTCGTATCCACCCCCGGGCGGAATCATGGAGAAGTCCCGGATTTTGCCCTAACCTGAAAGACAAAACGTAAATGTGA
Organism: Arthrobacter sp. YAF16; assembly: GCF_052113385.1. Taxonomy (NCBI): domain Bacteria; kingdom Bacillati; phylum Actinomycetota; class Actinomycetes; order Micrococcales; family Micrococcaceae; genus Arthrobacter; species Arthrobacter sp. YAF16. The sequence continues at coordinate 397,302 of NZ_JBFRDC010000001.1, read as the reverse complement.
GCTGGATTACCGGCGGAGGTTGTGGACAAATGGCAGAGGCGGAAGCGGACCAGGCGGTACCGCTCGACGACGTGGACCGGAACATCATCGCCGAACTGACCCGTGACGGCCGGATGTCCGTGACCCAGGTGGCCGAGAATGTCCACATTTCCCGCGCCCACGCGTACACCCGGATTGCCCGGCTGACCGGCGAGGGGGTCCTTACCAAGTTCACGGCGCTCGTGGATCCGATCAAGGCCGGGCTGAAGTCATCCGCCTACGTGACGCTGAAGGTGCGCCAGCATTCCTGGCGGGAGCTTCGGGAACTGCTCCGCGCGATTCCCGAGGTGCACCACATCGCCCTGGTGGGCGGTGACTTCGACGTCATTCTGCTGGTCCGCGCCGTGGACAACGTGGACCTGCGCCGGGTGATCTTCGACCAGCTGCAGTCCATGCCCGGGGTCCTGGACACGCAGACGTTCCTGGTGTTCGAGGACCTGGATACCCGCTAGCCGTCCCGAGCCGCAGGGCTCCGGTCAGTTCACGAAACCCTTGAGCCAGATCTTGAGTTCTTCGCCGAACTCAACGCGCTCGCAGGCGATGGTGATGACGGCCTTCAGGTAGCTGAGCTTGTCTCCGGTGTCATAGCGCCGGCCCTTGAAGACCACGCCGTAGACGCCGGAACCTTCGCCCTCACCGACGGCCAGGGACTGCAGCGCATCCGTCAGCTGGATCTCGCCGCCGCGCCCCGGCGGGGTGTCCTCCAGGACGCCGAAAACAGACGGGTGCAGCACGTAGCGGCCGATCACGGCAAGGTTCGAGGGCGCCTCGCCGGCGGCCGGCTTCTCAACCAGGCTGTTCACCCGGACGAACTCCTCGCCCTCGATGGCCGTAATGTCCGCGCATCCGTAAGCGCTGATCTGCGAAGGATCCACCTCGATCAGGGCAATCACCGATCCACCCGTCTTCTGCTGCACCTCCATCATGGTGGTGAGCAGGTCCTCGGCTTCATCTATCAGGTCATCGCCCAAGAGGACGGCAAACGGCTCGTCGCCCACATGCTGGCTGGCGCACAGCACAGCGTGCCCCAGGCCCTTGGCCTCTCCCTGCCGGACGTAGTGGATGGGTCCGAGGGCGGAGGCCTCGTGAACCGCGGCCAGGCGCTCCGTGTCGCCCTTGAGCTCCAGCGTCCGCTCGAGCCCGGGCGCCCGGTCAAAGTGGTCCTCCAACGCGCGCTTCTGCCGCCCCGTAATCATCAGCAGGTCCGTGAGCCCGGCCCTGACAGCCTCTTCGACCACGTACTGGATGGCCGGCTGGTCCACCACAGGCAGCATTTCCTTAGGCATCGCCTTCGTTGCCGGCAGGAAGCGGGTGCCCAGTCCAGCGGCAGGAATGACAGCCTTAGTTACAGATTTCCCCAAAGTCATAACCGAACATTACAAGCGCGTTCCGGAAATGAGAATGCTTCGTAGCAAAGACGAGTACTAGCGCAGCCAGGGCTTGGTAAGGCGCAGGAGCGGCTATCTGCCCTTGAAAACCGGGGCGCGCTTCTCCTGGAAGGCCAGGAAACCCTCGGCGTAGTCCTCGCTCTTGCAGAGGCGGGCCTGCTCGGCGTTCTCCTCCTCCATAGCCTCCCAGAGGCCAAGGCGCTGGTCGCGGATATGTGCCACCAGTTCCTTGCTGGCGTTGAACGCTCCGGTGGCGCCGGTGGCCACCCTGGCGACGATGGCACGGGTGTTCTCCAGCAGCTCCTCCGCCGGCATGGCGCGGCTGAACAGTCCCTGCGCCACCGCCTCGGCGCCGCTCATGAGCTCCGCGGTGTAGATCAAATCGAGGGTGCGGTGCATCCCAAGCCGTTCGGTGAAGTACCAGTGCCCGCCGGAGTCCAGCGTGGCGCCGAGCTTGGCGAAAGGGGAACCGAACTTGGCCGTGTCCGCGACGTAGACCACGTCCGTGGCCAGCAGCAGCCCGAGCCCCACCCCCAGGCAGGCGCCCTGCGCTGCGGCGAAGGTGGGTGCCGGGAAGGAGCTCATCTTCTTTAGCAGCGGCTGGACGAGTCCGCCCAGGTAGGCCTGGGCGTCGTCGCTCTCCGGAGTCACGCCGGCGATGTCCCTGCCCGCGCAAAAGGCACGGCCCTCGCCGCGCAGCAGCAGCACCCGCACCTCCCCGCGCGCGGCGGCGTCGGCGGCGTCGTCGTACGCCTGTGCCAAATCCTGCAGCGCCTGCTCGTCCAGCGAGTTCAGCTTCTGCGGCGCGTCCAGGACAACCTCGGCGATGCCGTCGGCGATGGTCAGGGAAATCATGCGGCTCCTTGGATGGGTGAAGGCTTAGACGTCGAAGTCGACGGTGACTTCGGCGGTGGTGGGATGGGACTGGCAGGTCAGCACGTAGCCCTTGTCCAGTTCGTCCTGCTCCAGCGCGTAGTTCTCGTCCATCGTGACCGAGCCGCTGACCACCTTGGCGCGGCAGGTGCCGCAGACGCCGCCGGCGCACGCGAAGGGGACGTCCGGCCGGACCCGCAGGGCCGCGTTGAGGATCGATTCGCGGGCGTGTGTGGGGCTGGCGACCTCGCCCTGCAGTCCGTCGAGCTTGAAGGTGATCTTGTACGTCTCTTTGGACTCGTCCGCGATCACCGGCCGGCCGATGTTGCCCTCGGGGCGGTCCGGCTTGCCGGAGCTGAACAGCTCGAAGCGGACGTGTTCCGGCTCCACGCCCCGGGCCGCAAGGGTGTCGCGGCACAGCTGGACGAGCTCGAACGGTCCGCAGAGGAACCATTCGTCGACGTCGTCGGCGTGGATCGCGGTGCCCAGCAGCGCCTGGAGCTTTTCGGCGTCGATCCGGCCGCTGAGCAGCGGCGCGATCCGCTGTTCGCGCGAGAGCACATGGTGCAGCGCCAGGCGCGACGGGTACTTGTCCTTGAGGTCCGCGAGTTCCTCAAGGAACATCACGTCCATGGCGGCCTTGTTGGCGTAGATCAAGTCGAAGCGGGTATCCGGGTGGGCAGCGAGCAGCGTCCGGGCGATCGCGATCACGGGAGTGATGCCGGATCCGGCGGCGATGGCGACAAACGATCCGGGCTCCCCCGCCAGCTCTTCCGGATGGTTCATGGAGTTCATGACGTTCTGTTCCACGGGCTTGCCGTCGCGGCCGTGCTTGGACACAAAGGCGCCCATCGGGCTCATCACGTCCAGGACGTCGCCGGCCTTGAGCTCGGAGTTGGCCCAGGTGGAGAAAAGGCCGCCGAGGTCCTTCTTGATGGCCACACGGATCTCGCTGCTGCCGTCCGCGAAGCTGCGCGGCTCCGCGCAGATCGAGTAGCTGCGGCGGATTTCCTTCGGCTCGCCGGACTCGTCCGGAAGGGTGGTTCGCAAGGCGACGTACTGGCCCGGGAGGTAATCGAACTGGCCGGCCAGTTCAGCCGGAACGCCGAAGGTCACCTCGATGGCGTCATCGGTGAGCCGGCGGACTTCGTCCACCGTCAGGGCGTGGAAGGACGCACGACGGCGGCCGGTGGCTGCGGCCGACTCGGCGGCGGTCTGGCGGACAACAGTCATGGAGGCACCTGTTCCTTACAAAACTTTGAAGTAGTCGAACGGTTCCTTGCAGTCCTGGCAGACGTACAGCGCCCTGCAGGACGTGGAACCGAAGCGGGTGAGTTCCTTGGTGTTCAAAGATGAACACTGCGGGCATTTGACGGCGAGGGACAGGCGGATCGGCCCGGCGTGCCGGACGGCGTTGGAGTGGCCGGAAGGCGGGGCGATCCCGTACTGCTCCAGCTTGGCCTTGCCGGACTCGCTCATCCAGTCCGTGGTCCATGCCGGGGAAAGAACCAGCTCAACGTTGACGCTGGGATAGCCCTCCCGGTTGAAGGCGGTTACGAGGTCGTCGCGAATGGCGTCCATGGCAGGGCAGCCCGAGTAGGTGGGCGTGATGGTGACGTGCACGGCCGGGACCATGCCGCCGTCGTCTGCGTTTGGTTCCTTCGTCACCCGGACGTTGCGAAGGATCCCGAGGTCCTCGATGGTGAGGACGGGGATTTCCGGGTCGCAGACCGTGGCGGCGACGTCCCAGGCTTTCTGATCCGCAGTCTTCTGGTCTGCGGTCTTCTGCTGCCCGGGTGCCATGGAATCGGCCGTGGGGTGGCTGACGTACATGTCCGGCATGGTTACCAGCTCGCTCCGGGGAATTCGCGTGCCAGGACCTGCATTTCGGAGAGGAGGTAGCCCAGGTGTTCCGAGTGGAGTCCGCGGCGGCCGCCGCCCGGTGCGGGCTGGACCTGCGGGACTTCCAGTTCCGCTTCCGCGAGCACCGCGCCGGTGAGGCGGTCGAAGTCGGCGCGCAGGCTGGAGGGCTCGACGGCGGCACCGGACTCGCTGAGGCGGTGGGTAAGCTCATCGTCGCGGAACAGCTCGTCGACGTAGGGCCAGATGACCTTGAAGCCGTGGATCATCCGCTGGCGGGACTCGTCCGTGCCGAGGGCCAGGCGCAGCACCCACTGGGCGCTGTGGTCGCGGTGGTAGTCCACTTCCTTGACGGCCTTCGCCGCAATGCCGGCCAGGGTGGCGTCGGTGGAGTCCACCAGCCGGCGGTACAGCTCGAACTGGTAATAGCTCACGACGAACTGCCGGGCGATCGTGACCGCGAAGTCGCCGTTCGGGATTTCGAAAATCTCGACAGACCGGAACTCAGGCTCGCGGCGGAAGTACGCAAGATCGTCCTCGCTGCGGCCGTCAAATCCGCCGGCGTAGCTGAGGAAGGAGCGGGCATGGCCCAGCTGGTCCAGGGCGATGTTGCCCAGGGCGATGTCCTCTTCGAGCTCCGGCGCACGGGAGATCCAGTGGCCCAGGCGCTGGGCCAGGACCAGGGCGTCGTCGCCCAGGCGGAGGGCGAATTCGGCGGCGTCTTCGCTGGGCTTGGCGGTGCCGCGGCTGACGGCCAGGGCAATGTCCTCCGGGCGGAGGGCATTTCCGGGGGTGATCCGGGTGGCGCTGGCCATGCCGTCGCCGCCGGCTCCTGCCCCGGTGACGCCGACGGAGATGTCCCCGTGGCCGGCGTCGTGGGCGTTTGCTTCAGTCGTTGCTTCGGGGGTGCTCACAGGTGCTTCACGCCTTCGCTCTTGGTGTAGTACGTCGCGTGCCGGTAATCCTTGCCCTGCGGCGACTCGAAGAAGGAGCCCTTTGAATCCGGGTCGCTTGAGGCGATGGCGTCGGCGGGGACTACCCAGATGGAAACGCCCTCATTGCGGCGGGTGTACAGGTCCCGCGCGTTGCGCAGGGCCATCGCGGCGTCCGGGGCATGCAGGGATCCGGCGTGGACGTGGGAGAGGCCGCGGCTGGAGCGGACGAAGACTTCCCAGATGGGCCAGACGTTGCCTGCGTGGGGTTCGGGGGTTGTCATGCTGCGGATTCCTTCTCTGCGTGCTTTTTGGCCTGTTTTTCCGCGTAGGCGGCGGCGGCTTCGCGCACCCAGGCACCGTTCTCGTGGGCTTCGCGGCGCCGTTCCAGGCGCTGGGCGTTGCACGGTCCGCGGCCGGCCAGGACTTCGTGGAACTCATCCCAGTCCAGCGGGCCATGCTCCCATTTCTTGGTTTCTTCGTTGAAACGGATGTCCTTGTCCGGGAGGGTGAGTCCCAGGACCTTGACCTGCTCCATCATCATGCCGACGAAACGGTTGCGGAGCTCGTCGTTGCTGAAGCGCTTGATGTTCCAGGCCATGGACTGCTTGGAGTTGGGGGAATCGTCATCCGGCGGGCCGAACATCATCAGGGCCGGGGCGTACCAGCGGTTCACGGCGTCCTGGGCCATCTGCTTCTGCTCGGGGGTGCCGTTCGAGAGTTCGAGCAGGATTTCGAAGCCCTGCCGCTGGTGGAAGGACTCCTCCTTGCAGACGCGGACCATCGCGCGGCCATAGGGGCCGAAGGAGGCCCGGCAGAGCGGCACCTGGTTGGCAATCGCAGCGCCGTCGACCATCCATCCGATGGCACCCATATCCGCCCAGGTCCGGGCCGGGTAGTTGAAGATGGAGGAGTACTTGGCCTTGCCGTTCATCAGGTCCTGCATCATCTGGTCGCGCGGCTGGCCAAGGGTCTCGGCGGCGGAATAGAGATAGAGGCCGTGACCGGCCTCGTCCTGGACCTTGGCCATCAGGATGGCCTTGCGCTTGAGGCTCGGGGCGCGGGAGATCCAGTTGGCCTCGGGCTGCATGCCGATGATCTCCGAGTGCGCATGCTGCGAGATCTGGCGCAGCAGGGTTTTGCGATAGGCCGGCGGCATCCAGTCACGGGGTTCGATCCGGGAGTCCTCCGCCATGACTTTGTCGAAGTAGGCCTGCCCCTCGGCATCACGGCGGGCCGCGTCCTCCGGGCTCATTTCATGCCGCGTTTCGTGCCGTGCCGGCGATGGCTCGGCGGGCACTGACTGCAGGGTCTGCGATGCCATGGTTGCTCCTATGCATTTCCGATAAATAATTACCGACCGTTCGTTCAGGATATGCGGAAGGCGGGAAGGGAGTCAAGCACCGCGGCGCTGGCCGCGGCAGCCGACACGCGGGGCGCCCGGCGGCCCGGAGGAGACGGACCAGCCATGGCCTCCGGTGATATTGTCCGGTCATGGCAACGCCGGAAGCAGCAGAACCACCAGCAGCACCACCCCCGCCACCGACGGGCCGGCGGCGCCGCCGGATCCTGTTCGCCGCCCTGGGGCTGCTGCTGACCGCCGGCATTGCCGCGGCGGCCTTCCTGATGGCACCGCGGACGGAGAACGCGGCCCCGCCGCAGACCCCGGCCCCGAGCGCCACACCAGCGGCGACCAAGAAGCCTAAGCCCACCCCGCCGCCGGAGCCTCCGCCCACCGCGCTGAACATCCTGCTGGTCGGCAGCGACAGCCGGGTCAACCAGCGGGCCGCGGCCGCTGCGGGCAAGCCGTCGACCCAACTGGCGGACAGCATCGTGTTCGTGCACATCCCCGCCAACCGGAAGCAGGCGTACGGCATCTCCCTGATGCGTGACCTGTGGGTGGACATCCCCGGCCACGGCCAAGCCAAAATCAACTCAAGCCTGCTGCTGGGCGGCCTCCCCCTGGTGACGCGGACCGTCGAGTCCCTGCTGGGCCAGCACGTCAACCACACCGTCATGGTCGATTTCCAGACTTTCGCCGCCCTGACGGACGCAGTCGGCGGCGTCGACGTTAATGTGAAGCTGCCCTTTGAGTCGACCATCGACCCGGGGGTCAGGTTTCCGGCCGGAGTGAACCGGCTCAACGGCGCCCGGGCCCTGGACTTCGTCCGCGAACGCAAAGCGTTCGCCGACGGCGACTACCAGCGCGTCCGCAATCAACAGACCTTCCTCAAGGCCGTGCTGACCAAGGTCGTCAAGCAGGGCGCAACCGACCGCGCCACCGCCCGCAAACTGGCGACCACTGCACTGCCCCGCATCACGGTGACCCCGGGACTGACCTTGGACGCCCTGGCACGCCTGGCGTTCAGCTTCCACACCACCCCGGCCAACGGCGCCGTGTTCTTCACGCTGCCGACGGCGGGGGTCGGAACCAGTGCGGACGGGYAATCCATTGTGCTCGAGGATCCCGCCGCCACCGCGGAGATCGCTGCGGCCCTCCGCGCCAACAAGCTCAGCAACTACGTGGCCGCCCATAAACTGCAAAACGGCAACTGACCGGCGCGGGGGTTGGGTAGATTGGGTCCATGACGCAGACTCCCGTGCAGCCTTCCCCGCAGCCCCCCGTCGCCAAGAAGGTCCCCGCCCCCCGCACCCACCACGGCGACGTGTTCGAGGACGACTACGAGTGGCTGCGGGACAAGGAATCCGCCGAGGTCGTGGAACTCCTGAAGGCCGAAAACGCCTACCAGGAAGCCGTGACCGCCCACCAGGAACCGCTGCGCGAGGCCATCTTCCAGGAAATCAAGGGACGCACCCAGGAGACCGACCTCTCCGTGCCGAACCGCAAGGACGGTTGGTGGTATTACACCCGCTCGGTCGAGGGCAAGGAATACGGCATCCAGTGCCGCGTCCGCGCGCAGGACAGCGGCGACCGCGTGGCGGACTGGACTCCCCCCGCCGTCGAGGTCGGCGTCGAAATCCCGGGCGAGGAAGTTCTCCTGGACGGCAACATTGAGGCCGAAGGCAAGCCGTTCTTCGCCGTCGGCGGCTCCGCGGTCACCATCGACGGGAACCTGTATGCCTACGCCGTGGACAACGCCGGCGACGAGCGGTTCACCCTGCGCATCAAGGACCTCCGCAGCGGCGAACTGCTCCCGGACGTGATCGAGAACGTCTTTTACGGCATCTCCTTCTCCCCCGACGGCACCCGGATCTTCTACACCGTGGTGGACGCGTCCTGGCGCCCGTACCAGGTGAAGTCCCACGTCCTGGGCACGCCCGTCAGCGAGGACGACGTGATCTACCAGGAGGACGACGTCGCCATGTGGCTCGGCTTCGAGCTCTCCGCGGACCGCCGGCACCTGGTCCTGGGCATCGGCTGCTCCGAGTTCAGCGAAACCCGCCTGCTGCGCTTCGATGACCCCGATGCCGGGCTGACAACCGTTATTTCCCGCGACGAGCGCATCCTGTACGAGGCCGAACCGTTCCTGCTGACCGGCCCGGACGGCGACAAGTCCGAAACCATCCTGCTGACCCACAACAAGGACGCCATCAACTCGATGGTCTCGCTCGTGGACCCGGCCGAACTCGCCAAGCCCGCCGCCGAGCAGCACTGGCGGACCGTCGTCGCGCATTCCGACCAGGTGCGCGTCAACGGCGCCGGCGTCACCTCCACCCATCTGGTGCTGTCCATCCGCAAGGACACGATCGAACGGGTGCAGGTCCTTCCGTTGGCGGGCCTCGGCACCCCGGACCAGGGCGCACCCGTGGAGCCGGCCTTTGACGAGGAGCTGTACACCGCCGGGGTGGCCGGCTCCGACTATGAGGCCCCCGTCATCCGGATGGGCTACACCTCCTACTTCACGCCCTCGCGGGTCTACGACTTTGTGCTGCCGACGGCGGAAGCGCCCGCCGGCGAGCTGCTGCTGCGCAAGGAGAGCCCGGTGCTGGGCGGCTACTCGTCCGCCGACTACGTCGCAACCCGGGAATGGGCGGTGGCGTCCGACGGGACCCGCATCCCGCTCTCGGTGCTCCGGCACGCCTCGGTGCGGCAGGATTCGACCGCGGCCGGGCTGGTCTACGGCTACGGCTCCTACGAACTGAGCATGGACCCGGGCTTCGGCATTCCCCGGCTCTCGCTGCTGGACCGCGGCATCGTGTTCGTGATCGCGCACGTCCGCGGCGGCGGCGAGCTGGGCCGGCACTGGTACGACGACGGCAAGAAGCTGCACAAGAAGAACACCTTCACCGACTTCATTGCGGCCACCGACTGGCTCGCCGGATCCGGCTGGGTGGACCCGGCCCGGATTGCGGCGATGGGCGGCTCCGCCGGCGGCCTGCTGATGGGCGCCGTGGCCAACCTAGCGCCGGAAAAGTACGCGGCGATTGTCGCAGCCGTCCCGTTCGTGGATGCCCTGACCACCATCCTTGACCCGGAACTGCCGCTCTCCGCCCTGGAGTGGGAGGAATGGGGCAACCCGATCACGGACCCGGACGTGTACGCGTACATGAAGTCCTACACGCCGTACGAGAACGTCCGGGCGGCGGCGTACCCCAAGATCGCGGCCGTCACTTCGTTCAATGACACGCGGGTGCTCTACGTGGAACCGGCCAAGTGGGTGCAGCGGCTGCGCGAGGTGAACACCGGCAGCGAGCCGATCGTGATGAAGATCGAGATGGAGGGCGGCCACGGCGGCGCCTCCGGCCGCTACGTGCAGTGGAAAGAGCGCGCCTGGGACTACGCCTTCGTCGCGGACTCCCTCGGCGCCACGGAACTGCTGCCCGGCGCCGGGCTGAAGTAGGCGTCGCCTCTCCCCCGTCGGTCGCTCCGTAACCGCCGTTTTGAGCCTTCAAAAGGTCCGTTACGGAGCAACCGACGGAATATCCAGCCTCCCGTGTACCCAAATTTGATCATCATGCTTACTATTGACCTGCACTAGGCACGTAGTTGGAGACACTGCTCACTGGGGGCAGCAGGAGACCGTGCCGGAACTGGAGTCATTCGTGAGCACTGAACAAGCTATGAGCGGGCTGTCCGACGAGGAACTGATGGCCGAGGGCGCCACCGCCCTGCCGGACAAGGAAGTTGCCTCGGTCCTGGATCTGAACGCCGACCTCAACCTGGGCATCGAGGCCGCCGCGCCGATCGACCTCGCCGTCGCTGCCAACGCCAACGTCGCGGCCCCGATCGACGCCGCCGCATCGGCGAACATCCTCTCCGCTGGCTCGGAGGCGCAGGCCCTCTCCGACCAGGGCGTCATCATCGACCAGGGCATCACCGCCGACGCCAACGCCACCTCCGTCCAGGACAGCGGCATCGACCAGGCCGCCGACTCCACCGCACCCACCGCGGCCGGCGATGCCGGTACGGCCGCTCCCACGGCCGACGGCGGCACCACCGCGACGGTCGATGCCGGAGGGGTGCTTCCGGACGGAACTGTGGACGGCGCTGTTGGCGACGCCACGGGCGTCCTTCCGGACGGCACGGCACCCGACCTGGGCGGCGCCGTGGACGGCGCCGTGGGCGGAGCAACCGGAGCACTCAACGGCAACCTGCTGAACGTCGACGTCAACCTCGACGCCAACGCCGGCATCACCGCGCCGATCAACGGTGCGGTGGCCGCCAACGCCAACGTTGCGGCACCGATCGATGCCGCCGTCGCCGCCAACATCGGCTCGATCGACAGCAACGCGTTCGCCGTGTCGCAGCAGGATGCGATCATCACCCAGAACATCGAGGGCGAGGCAACGGCCTCGGCTGACCAGCAGTCGAACATCCAGCAGTAGCAACTAGATGACTACCTTGCATGGCGGGCCGTCCGCGCAGGACGGCCCGCCGGTCTCTGCCGCCCCGGGCACCCTGCCGCCTCCGGCCCTGGCCGACGGCGTCCAGCTGATCGGCGAGACGAAGGGCTCCGGCTACAAGCAGGCCCCGTCGTTGGTCCGGCGTGCCGACGGCCAGACGATCCAGCTGACTCGCCTGCTCTACTTGGTGCTCGAGGCCATCGACGGCCGCCGCAGCCTGGAGGAGATCGCGCAGCACGCCGGCAGCGCCTACGGCAAGCCAGTCAATGCGGGGAACGTCCAGACACTGATCGACTCCCAACTGCTCCCCCTGGGCCTCCTGCGGCTGGCCGACGGCTCGCAACCCGAAGTCAAGAAGTCCAACCCGCTCCTGGGCATGCGCTTCCGGTACTCCGTGACGGACCCGGAACGCACGCGGAAACTTACCGCCCCCTTCGCCACACTCTTCAACCCGCTGATCGTCGTGGCCGTGACCGCCGCCTTCCTGGCGACCTGCTGGTGGGTGCTGATGGTCAAGGGGCTCGCCTCGGCCACCCATGAGGCCTTTGCCAATCCGAGTCTGGTGCTGCTGATCCTGCTGGTCACGGTACTGTCGGCCGGCTTCCACGAATTCGGGCATGCCGCCGCGGCCCGCCGCGGAGGGGCCACGCCGGGCGCCATGGGCACCGGTCTGTACCTGATGTGGCCGGCGTTCTACACCGACGTCACGGATTCGTACCGGCTGGGCCGCGCCGGCCGGATCCGCACCGACCTGGGCGGCCTGTACTTCAACGCCATCGTGGCTGTGGCCATCATGGGTGTCTGGTGGGCCACCGGTTTCGACGCCCTGCTGCTGGTGGTGGTCACCCAGATCCTGCAAATGGTCCGGCAGCTGATGCCGATGGTCCGGTTCGACGGGTACCACATCCTCGCTGACGCCACCGGAGTCCCGGACCTCTTCCAGCGGATCAAGCCGACCCTGCTGGCGTTAATTCCCTGGCGCAAAACCGATCCCGAGGCCCGGCTCCTCAAGCCCTGGGCCCGGGTCGTGGTCACCGTTTGGGTGCTCGTCACCGTGCCCTTGCTGCTCTTCAGCCTGGTCACCATGGTGCTTACCCTGCCGCGGATCCTCGGCACCGCTTGGGACAACGGTTGGAAGCAGCAGGCCATGCTCTCGCACAGCGCCGCCTCGGGCGATTTTGCCGATGCTGCCGTGCGGGGGCTTGCGATCATCTGCATTGCGCTGCCAGTCCTGGGCATCTTCTATATCCTGCTGCGCCTGGGCCGGCAGTTCGTGACCGGCCTCTGGCAGCGGACCCGCGGCAAGGCACTGCAGCGCGGCGTCGCCATGGCCGCCATCGCAGCTGTCACAGCGGGCCTCGCCTGGGCCTGGTGGCCCGGCGCCGAGACCTACCGCCCGGTCCAGCCCTACGAACGCGGCACCCTCAGCGACATCACCACGGCCGTGTTCCCCGCCGCCTCGACCAAGGCGATGAAGGAAGGCCAGGCCGGCCGTACCGTGGCGCTCTGGCCGGCCGGCGCGAAGAAGCCCACCCGCGAGGACCCACAGCTGAGCATGGTGTTGGTACCCCGGGAAGGGTCTGCCCCAGCCGGCGGATCCGGCACCACGACGGCGGCCCCGTCCTGGGTGTTCCCCTTCGACAAACCGGCCGCACCGGAAGAGGGCGGCAACCAGTCGCTGGCCGTCAACACCACAGACGGTTCGGTCGTGTACGACGTCGCCTTCGCATTGGTGTGGGCCGACGACGGCGAAGACGTCCGCAACACCAACGAGGCGTATGCCTTCGCCAGCTGCAAGGACTGCGCCGCCGTGGCAGTCGGTTTCCAGGTGGTGCTGATCGTGGGCCAGGCGGATGTGGTCGTGCCGGAGAATCTCTCCGCCGCCGCCAACTACAACTGCCTCAGGTGCCTCACCTACGCCCTGGCCAGCCAGTTGGTCCTCACGCTGGACGGGCCGCTGAGCCCGGACGGCATGTCCAGGCTCACCGCGCTGTGGCAGCAGATCGCGGAGTACGGGCGGAACCTGCAGAACGTTCCGCTCTCGGAGATCCAGGGCAAGCTGAACGGGTTCAAGGAACAGATCATGGAGATCGTCCGGACGGACCCCAGCGCCACCCCGGGCGGGGCCGGCACGCCGACGGCGCCGGCAACGGCTTCGCCGGGCGCCACCCCCGGGTCCACACCCTCGCCGTCGCCTACCACGACGGACCAGCCCGGCCCGGGTGCAACCGTCCCGCCCGCACCGGACGCCACGCTCGACCCGGAGCCCAGCCAGCCTGTGGACGGCGCCACCGAGCCGGCCCCCGCGCCGGGTCCCGGCGAAGAGACCGCCTCGCCCGCCACCACGACCTCAGCTCCGCCGGCCCCGTAGGCCGCCGTCGGGAGTTGTCGGCCGCCGTCGTTGACGCTCCAGCCCAGTTCATGGCTGCATGAACCTGGCCGGGATCAGACGAGCCGCGGGACCTCGGGGGCCGCCGGAGTCCGGAGGCTGCGGGTACGGGAACAACTGGGCGGGAGCGTCGGGAGCTGTCGGCCGGAGCAATCGCCGGGTTGTACGGGCCCGCGCACCTACCCAGGCTGGCGGGCCTGCCACTCCTCGGCGAGCATCGCGTAGACCACCTCGGTGGCCCACTGGCCCTTGTAGTGCCACTTGTCCACTTGGGTGGATTCCAGCCGCATGCCGAGGCGCTCACACAGGGCCGCGGAGGCGGTGTTTAAGGCATCCAGCTTGGCATCGATCCGGTGGAAGCCAAGGTCCTCAAAACCCAGCTTCAGCATCGCCTGCGCAGCTTCGGCCGCGTAGCCTTTTCCGCGGGCTTCCGGCGCCAGGCTCCAGCCGACCTCGGCCTGGCCGCAGCCGGGGAGCCACTTGAGCACCACCTCGCCCAGCAGTCCCGGCGAGTCGGCAGCCTCGATTGCCAGCGCCACCCAGTCGCCCTCCTTTTCGAAGACGAAGTTGGCGTACTTACCCACGTACTCCATCGACTGCGTGTAGCTCTTGGCCTCCCGCGGGAGGAAGCGGGCGGTTTCCGGCAGCGAGTGGTAGGCGTGGAAGGCGTCCAGGTCCCCGGCCTCGAAGCGGCGCAGCACCAACCGCCGAGTGCGGAGGGGCAGCCGGAAGGAAAGGTTCGGTTCGGTCATGCCCCCAGCCTAGGACCCGTTCCCCGCCGGTTGCTCCCCGCTGGCCCCCCTCCCCTCGCAAGCTCGGTCAGGGAACCCTGCCGGCGCGGGCCCAGCAGTGCCGTTTTGAGCCTCCAGAAGGGCGGTTACTGAGCAACCGATGAGCGGGCGACGACGGCGGCGGTCGCCTCCGCGATCGCGCGTTCCTCGTCGGTGGGCACCACCAGCACTGGCAGGGCCGACTCGGGCGTGGAAATCACCCGGGGTTCCTTGGACCGCTCTCGGTTCAGCCCGGCGTCGAGCTCCACGCCGAGAGCCCCCAGCCGTTCCGCGACCAGGCTCCGGAACTGGTGCGAGTTTTCGCCGATCCCGGCGGTGAAGACCAGGGCCTTCGCGCCGCCGACGGCCACGTGGTAGCCGCCGATGTACTTGGCCAGCCGGTAGGAGGCCACCGCGAGGGCCATGGCGGACTTGGCGTCGCCGGCTTCGGCCGCCTCGACGACGGAGCGCATGTCGTTGTTCCCCGCGAGGCCCTTGAGCCCGGACTGGCGGTTCAGCATGGAATCGAGGTCCTCGGCGGACCAGCCGGCCCGGCCCAGGAACACCAGGATCGACGGGTCCAGGTCGCCGGAGCGGGTGCCCATCACAAGGCCCTCCAGCGGGGTGAAGCCCATCGAGGTGTCGATGGACTTGCCGCCGCGGATGGCAGTGACCGAGGCGCCGTTGCCGAGGTGCGCGATGACGGCGTCGAATTCGTCCACCGGCAGGTCCAGCAGCGCCGCGGCCCGGTGCGCCACATACTCGTGCGAGGTGCCGTGGAAGCCGTAGCGCCGGATGCCGTGGTTGGTGTAAAGCTCGTCCGGCACGGCGTAGCGCCAGGCGTGTTCGGGCAGGGTGCGGTGGAAGGCGGTATCGAAGACGGCCACCTGCGGCAGCTCCGGCCACTTCTTCGCGATCGCGCGGATGCCGAGGACGTTGGCCGGGTTGTGCAGCGGCGCCAGCGGGTTCAGCCGTTCGATGGCGCGGGTGATCTCGTTATTGACCAGCACGGGCTCGGCGAAACGCTCACCGCCGTGCACCACACGGTGGCCTACGGCGTCGAGCGGCCGGTCACCCAGTGCCTCGTGGATCGCCCCGTCCACTTGTTCCAACGCCTCCGCGTGGTCGCGGGGGCCCTCAATCTCGCCGTCGCCGTCACCGCCGTTGCCCATCCCGATCTTCTCGACCAGCCCCTCGGCAAGGACGCTGCCCGCTTCGACGTCGCGGACCTGGTACTTGAGCGAGGATGAGCCGGAGTTGATGACGAGAACGAGCATGGGGCCTCCTAAGCCTTGGCTTCGACGGGCTGTACGGTTGCGTGTCCGGCGGCCGGCGCGGCGGCCTGTCCCGTGGCCGGCTGGGCCGACTGGGCCTGGATCGCGGTGATGGCGACGGTGTTCAGGATGTCATCCACCGTGCAGCCGCGGGACAGGTCGTTGACCGGTTTGCGGAGCCCCTGCAGCACGGGCCCGACGGCGACCGCACCGGAGGACTGCTGGACCGCCTTGTAGGTGTTGTTGCCGGTGTTCAGGTCCGGGAAGATGAAGACCGTCGCCTGGCCGGCCACGGACGAGCCGGGCATCTTGGACTCGGCGATGGCGGCGTCGACGGCGGCGTCGTACTGGATGGGGCCCTCCACCGCGAGGTCCGGGCGCCGCTGGCGCACGAGTTCGGTGGCCTGGCGGACGGCGTCGACCGCTTCGCCTGCCCCGGAACCGCCGGTGGAGTAGGAGAGCATGGCAACGCGCGGTTCGACGCCGAACTGGGCAGCGGTTTCGGCCGAGGCCAGGGCGATGTCCGCGAGCTGCTCCACATTGGGCTCGGGGTTGACCGCGCAGTCACCGTAGACCAGCACCCGGTCCGGCATCAGCATCAGGAACACGGAGGAGACGATCTTGACGCCCTCGCGGGTCTTCACGAACTCCAGCGCCGGACGGATCGTGTGTGCCGTGGTGTGCGCGGCGCCGGAGACCATGCCGTCCACCACGCCGAGCTGGACCATCATGGTGCCGAAATAGCTTTCGTCCTGCATCACCTCGAGTGCCTTCGCCAGGTCCACGCCCTTGTGCGCGCGCAGCTCCGCGTATTTCTGCGCGAAACCCTGGCGCAGCTCGGAGGTGGCCGGGTCCACGATGTTGATTCCGGCGAGGTCGATCCCCTGGGTGGCGGCAAGTTCGCGCACGTCCGCCTCCCGGCCCAGCACGGTGAGCTCGCAGACGTCCCGGCGGTGCAGGATCTCCGCGGCCCGGAGGATCCGGACGTCCGTGCCCTCCGGCAGGACGATGTGGCGGCGCTGCGAACGGGCCCGTTCGATCAGGTCATGCAGGAAGCGCAGCGGCGTCATCCGCTCCGGCCGCGGCAGATGCAGCCGCTCCAGCAGTTCCGCCTCGTCCACGCGTTTGGCCCACAGGCCCAGCGCTGACGCCACCTTGCGGCGGTGGCCGGACCAGATTTCGCTGCGCACCTCGGAGACGCGTTTGGCGGTCACGTAGGTGTCGTCCGGGGCGGCGAAGATCGGGAACGGGGCCTGCGCCAGGAGCGAGTAGATAGTGGGGTCCGGGGCCAGTCCGCCGGTCAGGATCAGCGCCGACGGCACCGGGAATTCCGGCGAGAAGGAGGAGGCCAGGCAGGCCACCAGCACGTCCGCCCGGTCGCCCGGAACGATCACCAGCGCGCCGTCGTCGAGCACGTGCAGGAAGTTGGCCACGTTCATGGCCGCGACCTTGACCGAGTGCACATCGCGTTCCAGGTCCGGCAAGCCGGCCACCTGGCCGATGCCCAGCGCGGCGGCCACCTCGCCGGTGGTGGGCCGCGCGATGTCCTCCAGTTCGGGGAAGACGTATACCGGCCGGCCGGAGGCGCCCGGGCGCACCGCCGCGGCGATTGCCTCCAGGTCCTCGGGATTGGCACGGTTGACCATGATGGCCAGCAGGGTGCACCGCTCGGCCAGGAGTTCCTTGCGGGCCACCTCGACGGCGTCCGCGGTTTCGGCCACCGTGCGGCCCTTCGCCCCGACGACGGCGACCATCGGCGCCGCGAGGTTGTTGGCGAGCCGGGCGTTGAGGTCGAATTCGACGGCGGCGTCCTGGCCGGTCAGGTCCGTGCCCTCGATGATCACCACGTCGCAGTGCCGGGACATCTCCGCGAAGATCTCGACGCAGCGCGAGTCGATCTCCTCGCGGTTTCCCTCCGCGAGCAGGCCCCGGACCTCGGCGAAGGTCAGACCGCTGCGGCAGCGGTCGTCGTCGAGGTCGAAGCGGGACTTCATCAGCGCAACCATCGGGTCCGCGTCGGCGCGGCCGTGGACCACGGGCTTGAAGAAGCCGATGCGGTCCGCGTGCCGGTGCAGGGTGTCTGCCAGGCCCAGAGCAATGAGCGACTTCCCGGATCCCGGCGTCGTCGCGCTGACATATATTCCTTTGGCCATGTGTCCCAGCATACTTACACCCCTTGACAGCAGGCACCCGGATGGGATTACCTAATGAACATTCGGTAAATAAAGCTGGAGGCAATGACGCATGGCTGAACTGACGATTTCCGGTGACACCCACCCCATCCTGAAAGACGACTACGCCTCCGAATGGATGGGCATTGAAGTCCTGGCGCTCGACGACGGCCACGCCACCATCCGGATGCCGCTCCGGCAGGAGATGCTCAACGGTTTCGGCATGGCCCACGGCGGCATGATCTTCGCCTTCGGCGACACCGCCTTTGCCCTCGCCTGCAACCCGGTGAAGCCGGGCGTGGCCGAGGAAGGCACCATCACCGTGGCGTCCGGCGTCGACATCAACTTCATCAAGCCGGCCTTCCGCGGGCAGATCCTGACCGCCGTCGCCAACCACCGCGCCAGCACCGGCCGCAGCGGGCTGTACGACATCCAGATCTACGCTGCCGACCCCGCTGCCATCCCCGGCCCGGCAGGCTCCCCCGCCGGCTCCACACCGGCCACCACACTCCCGGGCGGGCTACCCTCCGACATCGCACCGGGCGAACTCATCGCCGAGTTCCGCGGCCGCAGCCGCACCATCTCCAAGAAATAGAAACAGGGACACAGATGACCACCCCCACCGCCGAATCTGCCCTCGCCCCCAGTGACGCCGTCCTGGACCGCGAAGAAACCATCTCCCGCGACGAGCTCGAGGCCTTGCAGCTCAGCCGCCTGCAGCACACCGTGGCGTACGCCTACGACCGGGTCCCGCTGTACAAGCGGAAGTTTGATGAGGCCGGTGTGCACCCCACCGACCTGCGCGAACTCTCGGACCTGGGGAAGTTCCCTTTCACCACCAAGGAAGACCTCCGGCTCGAGTACCCCTTCGGTATGTTCGCCGTGCCGCAGCACGAGGTGGCCCGGATCCACGCCAGCTCCGGCACCACCGGCCGCGCCACCGTGGTGGGCTACACCAAGAAGGACCTCGCCGACTGGGCCAAGCTGGTGGCCCGCTCGCTGCGCGCCTCCGGCGTCCGGCCCGGCATGAAGGTCCACAACGCCTACGGCTACGGCCTGTTCACCGGCGGCATGGGCGCCCACGCCGGCGCCGAAGCGCTGGGCTGCACCGTCATTCCGATCTCCGGCGGCCAGACCGAGCGCCAGATCACGTTGATCCAGGACTTCAAGCCGGACGCCATCCTGGCCACCCCGACGTACCTGCTGACCATCGCGGACGCCATGATGAAGCAGGGCATCGACCCCGCCTCCACCTCGCTCAAGTACGCCGTGCTCGGGGCCGAGCCGTGGACCGAAGAAATGCGGCACGAGCTTGAAGTCACCATGAACATCAAGGCCTGCGACATTTACGGCCTCTCTGAGGTCATGGGCCCCGGCGTCGCCGGCGAGGCCGTGGAGACCCAGGACGGCAGCCACATCTGGGAGGACCACTTCCGGCCCGAGATCATCGACGCCTTCGACCCGTCCGTGGTCCTGGGCGACGGCGAGCCCGGCGAACTGGTTTTCACCTCGCTCACCAAGGAAGCCCTGCCGATCATCCGGTACCGCACCAAGGACCTCACCCGGCTGCTGCCCGGCACCGCCCGTCCGGCGCACCGCCGGATGGGACGCATCACTGGCCGCAGCGACGACATGATCATCCTGCGCGGCGTGAACCTGTTCCCCTCGCAGATCGAGGAAATCGCGCTCCGCATCCCCGAACTCAGCCCGCACTTCCAACTGGAGCTCACCCGTCCGGAGGGGCAGCGGATGGACCAGCTGACCGTCAAGATCGAACGCCGCGAGTCGGTCACGGTCGAGGGCAGCGCGACGGCGGCGAAGGTGCTGCAGCAGCAGATCAAGATCCACGTCGGCTCCTCCTGCACCGTCGACGTCGTCGAGCCCGGTTCACTGGAGCGCTCCAACGGCAAGCTGCGCCGGATCTACGACATGCGCCCCAAGGCCTGACCCGCCCCGTTTGTCCAGCCACCGGCCGGCCCGGCAGGAGTGTCCTTCGAGGCCACGCTGCCGGGCCGACCGACCGTTCATGAGAAACTAGCGAGTATGCCCAGCACAGCAACCACCACCAAGCGCGGCCGTCCCGGCTATGACCAGCAGTCGGTGCTGCTGATCGCCGTCGATGTCTTCAACCGCCACGGCTATGACGCCACCTCGATGGGCATCCTCGCCGAGAACCTGGGCATCTCCAAGTCCGCGATCTACCACCACGTGCCGTCCAAGGGCGATCTGCTCAAACTCGCCCTCGACCATGCCCTCGGCGGCCTCGAAGCCATCCTGGACCGGCCTGAGGCGCGGACCGGCTCGGCCGACGCCCGGCTGGAATTCGTGGTCCGCGAGACCATCTCCGTCCTGGTGGAACGGCTGCCCTTCGTCACCCTGCTGCTGCGGCTGCGCGGCAACACCGAGATCGAGCGGGACGCCCTGGAACGCCGGCGCACGTTCGACCACAAGGTGGCCGCCCTGATCTCGGCCGCCGGCGACGAGGGCTCGCTGCGCCAGGACATCGACCCCCGCACCGTCACCCGCCTGCTGTTCGGCACCATCAACTCGATCGTTGAGTGGTACAAGCCCGGCGGGTCCCTCTCCCCCGAGAAGCTGGCCGACGACGTCGTCGCCATGGCGTTCCACGGCCTCCACGTCCCCAGCAAAGCCTGACGCCGCCTCCGGGGGCACCGTTAACGGCCGCGGGCAGGCGGTGTCGCCCTCAAAGCCCGGCGGGTCCGTGTCAACCTGCCCCCGCAAGGCCGGGAAACCCGTTCACGGCCACGAACCAGCCCATGTACAGCAACACGGCGGACAGCGGAAGCACTGCCAGCCCAAGCAGGATCGAGTAGTCCTTGGCGCGGAGCAACGCTGCAAGGTTGACTACCAGCGTGCCGGCCACCACGAGGCCCTGGAAAACGCTGTTCGCGACCACCGCCCGGGGCGACTCGAACATGCCGCCGGCACCCACCAGTAACGTCACGAGGTACCAGGACGGCAGGACCCAGACCGGGAAAGCAGCCATCGCGAGGTCCAGGACCAGAGCCACATTGCCGATGCGGGTGCGTGGCAGCCAGGCAATCTTGCGGCCGCGCGCCTTGGAAGGCACCGTCACGGGGCCGCCCCGCCCGGGGTCGAAGTGAGCCAGCCAAGGAAATACATCAGCGCAGCCGACAGCAGCACGGTAAAGGCCGCGACCAGGAGGGAGCGTTCCTTCGCCCGGAGCAGGGCAGTCCAGAGCGCCGCGACGGAACCCACCAGCATGGCTACCACCACGTCGTCGGCGGCTCCCGCCCTGAACACGGCCTGCCCCAGCACCAGGAGCACCCAGACGGGCGAGAGCACCGTGAGGTAGGCCAGCGTCAGGGCCACCTTGCCGGCCCGGGTGGTGGGGAACCAGACGACGCGACGGATCAGGGTTTCGGATACCGGCCCGGAAGACGACTCAGTCATGTCTGCGCGCCTCGCCTCCGCCATCCGGGAATCTGGTCTCAAGCTACGCCCGGGGTGCGTCCCGGGGACAGGACCGACCGGCCCTAGCCGCGGCCCCGGCCCGGGACACAGAACAGCGCCCCGGCAGGCCGGGGCGCTGTTCTGCAATTCCGTTCCGCAATTCCGTTCTGCAGCGGGAGCCCGCAGCCGGGAGCCCGGAGCCGCCGCTCAGAGCTGGTAGTCGGCTGCCGTGGTGATGTTCTCGTGCACGCAGAGAATGTTGTGCTCGGAGTCCATGAACCAGGCGCACTTCTCGGAATCCGTTGTGCAAATGTGGTTCTCGGTCTTGAGATCAGGGAGGTTGTAGTCCTGGAACGTGACGCCCCTGGCTTCCATCTCCCTCACGGTGCGTTCGATCTCGCTGACTTCGAAACTCAGGGTGGTGTGCTCCGAATGCTTTCCATCCTTGACTGGCATCAGTTGCAGCATCGGGCCGCCTTCTGAACCAAATAGTTCGCTTCCGTCGTCTGCCACGCCACGGTGCGGGAGCCCCAGGGTGTCCGCATAGAAATGCCGGGCACGCGCTACATCATCGACTGGCAGGACTGTTGTGGCTTTGTTGAGTACTAGGGACATTTCGCCACCTCCTACGAGCACGATTTTACGCCGGGGCAAAGTGGAAAGACCCGCCCCTCCGCGGTTGCTCTATCACCTGTGGTTGCCATTCGAACGTCGCGGCAGCCATAAGTGATAGAGCAACGGGCGGGGCGAGGGGTTACTTCTCGACGAGGGTCAGGACGTCGTAGGTGGCGACGATTTCATCGTTCTGGTTGGTCAGGACGGCGTCCCAGGCCACCTCGCCGTACTCGTCGGTCTCGCGCGGGGTGATCTTCTTGGCCGTCAGGGTGACGCGGATGGAGTCACCGGCCGCGACGGGCGTGATGAAGCGCAGGTTCTCCAGGCCGTAGTTGGCCAGGACCGGACCCGGCGCGGGCTCCACGAACAAGCCGGCACCCCAGGCGAGGAGCAGGTAGCCGTGCGCCACGATGCCCGGGAAGAACGGGTTGGCTGCCGCCGCTTCCTGGTTCGTGTGGGCGTAGAAGGTGTCGCCGGTGGAGTTCGCGAACTTGGTGATCTCCTCCAGCGAGACCTCGCGCAAATCGGAGCGGATGGCGTCGCCGATGTGCAGCGTGCTCAGGTGCTTCCGGAACGGGTGCTGGCCCTCGGTCTCGAGGGTGTAGTTGCGGTCCGCACCGGTGTGCCAGACGCCCGTGACGGCCGTGAGCATGTTGGGCGAGCCCTGGATGGCGGTGCGCTGCATGTGGTGCATGACCGAGCGGATGCCGCCCAGTTCCTCGCCGCCGCCGGCACGGCCCGGGCCGCCGTGGACCAGGTGCGGGACCGGGGAGCCGTGGCCGGTGGAGCTGCGGGCGTCCTCCCGGTTGAGCATGAGGACGCGGCCGTGGTGGGCCGCAATGCCGGTGACGAGCTCGCGGGCCACCGCCGGATCGTTGGTGCAGACCGAGGCGACCAGCGAGCCGCCACCGCGCGCGGCGAGGCGGACGGCGTCGGCGAGGTCCGTGTAGCCGATCACGGAGGAGACCGGGCCGAAGGCCTCGAGCGAGTGGACCTCCTCGGCTTCGGGGTCGGCCCAGCTCAGCAGCACCGGGGACATGAAGGCTCCGCCGTCGACGACGCCGACGCTCCCGTCCGCGCTGGTGACCTTCGGCGAGTCGAGGGTGCCATAGGCGAGCTCGCCCCCGGCGTCGAGCATCGACTGGACGGCGGCCCGCACGTCGGCGAGCTGCTCACGGGAGGCGAGGGCGCCCATCGTGACGCCCTCGGCGCGCGGGTCTCCCAGCACGACGCGTTCGGTGATCCGCTCCCCCACGGCGGCGACGACGTCTGACACCAGGTTCTGCGGCACGATCGCGCGGCGGATCGAGGTGCATTTCTGGCCAGCCTTGGCGGTCATCTCGGTGACGAGGGACTTGATGAAAGCGTCGAATTCCGGGGTCCCCTTGACCGCGTCCGGGCCCAGGATGGCGGCGTTGAGGGAGTCGGTTTCGGAGGTGAAGCGGACGCCACCCTTGACCACGTTGGGGTGGGACTTGAGCGTGTTGGCGGTGGAAACCGAACCGGTGAAGGCGACAAGGTCGCGGTAGTCGAGGTGGTCCAACAGGGTGCGGACCGAGCCGGAGACCAGCTGCAGCGAGCCCTTGGGCAGGATGCCGGATTCATCGATCGCCTTCACCACGGCCGCGGCGACGTAGCCGGTGGGGGTGGCTGGCTTGACGATGGTGGGGACGCCGGCGATGAAGGCGGGGGCGAGCTTCTCGAGCATGCCCCAGACCGGGAAGTTGAAGGCGTTGATCTGCACGGCGACACCGGGGATCCGGGTGTAGATGTGTTCGCCGGCGAAGGAACCGTCCTTGGACAGCACCTCCATGGGCCCGTCCACCACCACCTGGGCGTTGGGCAGCTCGCGCCGGCCCTTGGAGCCGAAGGTGAAGAGCACGCCGATGCCGCCGTCGATATCGATCATCGAGTCGATCTTGGTGGCGCCGGTCTGCGCGGAGAGCGCGTAGAACTCGTCGCGGCGGCCGTTGAGGTACTGCGCCAGTTCCTTGAGCTTGAGGGCGCGCTGGTGGAAGGTCAGCTTCCCCAGTTCCGCTTGGCCGGTGGTGCGGCCATAGTCGACGACGGCGGCGAGGTCGAGGCCCTCGGTGCTCACCTTTGCCAGGAGTTCGCCGGTGCTGGCGTCCAGGACGGAGGCGGCTCCGGCGGCAGAGGCTGCGTCGGGGGTCCACCACGAGTTGCGGATGAAGCTGGGGACGATCTCGACGGTGCCCACTGAGGGTTCCGGAGCTGTTGCAGTGGTGGTCATCGTTGACGGGTCCTTCCAACGCGGGGCAAGATCGACACGGCCAGCGCATTACTGACCGTCCGTTCGGTAATATGTCTACAGTACATGAAGGAGCCCTGCGGCACACTAGTAGCGGCGGGCCCGACCGGCCCATGACAGGCCAGAGCCCCAGAGGAGACGCAATGACGCCCGACCCCCGCAACATTCAAAGTGGTACCGAGCTGTGGAAAATCACCCTCGGTGAACTTGACGAGAAGATGGGGGTCAAGATCGTTGAGCAGTCCGTGGAGCGCGTCGTGGCAACCATGCCGGTGGAAGGCAACCGCCAGTCCTTCGGCCTGCTGCACGGCGGCGCCTCACTGGCCGTCGGCGAGGCCGTGGGTTCGTGGGCCTCGGTGATCCACGCCAGCACCCTGGGCAAGACCGCCGTGGGCGTGGACGTTTCCGCCACGCACCACAAGTCCGCCCGCGAGGGGCTGGTCACGATAACCGCCACCCCGATCCACCTCGGCAGCACGGTGACCACCCACGAGGTGCTGATCACCAACGAGGCCGGGGAGCGGCTCTGCACGCTGCGGATCACCAACCTGCTGCTGGACCGCAAGGGCTGAGCGGGCCGGGGCAAAAGGTCCGACCGTCTGCATCCAAAGAGGGGCGCCGGCCGGTAGTAACGGTGTAAGCAAATCACCGCCCGGATCCGGGCAACTCAATGAGGAGTTTGAAATGCGTAAAACCGTTTATGCCGCCGGTGCCGTGTCGATGGCGGCCGCCCTCGCGTTTGCCGCCCCGGCCCAGGCCGGCGGGAAGCACGACGGCGGCAGGCACCACGGCGACGATGCCGTCCTGTCCGTTTTGCACGGAGTCCCCGGCCTGACCGTGGACGTATGGGTGAATGGCAAGCTCACCTTGGACGACTTCAAGCCCGGCAAGCTCGCGGGCCCGCTGAAGCTCGAGGGCGGCAATTACAAGATTGCTGTCACGGCCGCCAACGCCAAGAGCGCCGACGACGCGGTGATCGGCCCGGTCGAGGTCAAGCTCAGGGAGGGCCGGAACTACACCGCCGTGGCCCACCTGGATGAGGACGGGGATCCCACCGCCACCCTGTTCAAGAACGACACCTCGCCCAGCCCTCGGGGTGAGGGGAAGCTGACGGTCAGGCACGTGGCCGCGGCGCCCGCCGTCGACGTCCTTGCCGGCAAGACTGCCGTGATCGAGGACCTGACGAACCCGGACCAGGAAGTGCTGACGCTGAAGGCCGGGAAGGTGTCCGCCTCGGTCGCGGCCGCCGGGACCACCAAGCCCCTGATTGGCCCGGCGGACATTCCGGTCGCCGCGGGCAAGAACACGATTGTCTACGCCTGGGGCAGCCTCAAGAAGGGCAACCTCGGCGTAGCGGTCCAGGTAGTCGACTCGGACAAGTGGCGGGATCACGGCCGGCACGGCCGCTAAGCGGCCGGTCCTGCCTGCTCGCTGGAAATTCCCGGCCTAGCCGGGGGTGCTGCTTTCCCTGACGACGAGGCGGGCCGGGAATATCAGCGGGTCCCGGCCCGTCCCCGGATCTTCGATGTCCGCAAGAAGCAGGCGGCCCGCCTGGGCTGCCATTTCTACCGTGGGCTGGTTGATCGTGGTCAGGGGCAGCTCGCCCGGCGCGGCCAGGTGGTCATCGAAGCCGACGACGGCGACATCCCCGGGCACCGTGCGCCCGGCGGCCAGCAGGGCCGTTATGGCACCGCGGGCCATGAGGTCGGACGCAGCGAAAATGCCGTCCACACTGCTGTCCTCGGCCAGCAGCCGTTCGGCCGCTTCGGTGCCGCCGGCAGGGGTGAAATCCCCCTGCGCGACCGGCCCCGGCGGCAGCCCGGCTTCCCTGAGGCCCGCTTGCCATCCCTCCAGCCGGTCCGCGGCTGCCGTCATATCGAGCGGTCCGGTGATGGTTGCCAGCCGGGTGCGCCCGGCTGCCGCAAGGTGAAGCGCGGCCAGGCGGCCGCCTTCGAAGCTGTCCACGTCAACGTAGTGGATCCCCAGCCCGGTATCCCACGGCCTTCCAATGAAGACAGTGGGCAGCCCCGCGGCGGCAAGCTCCTCGGTCCAGCCGTCTGCTTTATGGTGCGAGACGACAATGGCACCGTCGACGTGGCCTCCACGCAGGTACCGAAGCGTCCGGGAGGGATCGCCGCCGGCCCGGGACATCAGCAGGACCAGCTGCATTTCGGTCTCACGCAACGCCTCCGTCACCCCGGTGATGACGGCCGCGAAGAACGGGTCCATCATGACCCGGGCATCGGGTTCGTTGATCACCAGGGCGATCGAGGAAGTCCGGCGGGTGACGAGGCTGCGCGCGGCCCGGTTCGGGGTGTAGCCCAGCGAGATGACCGCAGCGTCCACCGCGGCCTGAGCTTCCGGGCTGACCCGGGAGCCGCCGTTGATGGCCCGGGAGGCGGTGGAGCGTGACACTCCCGCCGCCGTCGCGAGGTCTTCAAGGGTGGGGCTAAGTCTCGCCGGTCCGGCCCGGAGACCCGCGTGCTTCTGTTCGCTCATCACTTTGAGAATACGACATGCCCGGTCTCCGCAGGGACGGGCCCTACCGTGCCGGCAAGGCGTTCGCCGCCGCCACCCCCGAGTACCAGAGTCCGCTGGCCTTCGGGATCCGCTGCTGGGTTTCATAGTCCACCCGGACCAGACCGAAACGTTGGTGATAGCCGTACGCCCACTCGAAGTTGTCCAGCAGCGACCAGGCGAGGTAGCCGCGGACGTCGGCGCCGGCGTCGATCGCGGAGCGCACTGCGCGCAGGTGCGCGTCGAAAAAGGCCAACCGCTCCTGGTCATCGACGAAGCCGTCGGTGTCGGGAGCGTCCGGGTACGCGGCGCCGTTTTCCGTCATGTAGATCGGGATGCCGGCCGGGCCGGTGTACTCAAGCTGCAGCCGGGTCAGCAACCGGTACAGCCCCTCGGGTTGCACCTCCCAGCCCATCCCCGTCACCGGCAGCCCGCGCGGCACGGAGTGCACGTCCTCCGCGGAAACGAACGGCGTTGCCTCACGCCTGTCGGCCGACGCCGGGGCGGCCTGCGCCGTGGTGGTCACGGTGTCCGGTTGGACCCGTTCTTCGGCTGCCGCCGCCTTGGTCAGCGCCTCGCCCTGGTAATAGTTGACCCCCAGCAAATCCACGGGCGCCGAGATGACAGCCAAATCACCGTCCTGCACCACGGTGTCGAAGCCGAATCCGGCGACGTCGTCCAGCACGTCCGCGGGGTACTGGCCACGGAAGATCGGGTCGAGGAAGATCCGGTTGTGCAGCCCGTCGATCCGGCGGGCCGCATCCCGGTCCTCCGCGGAGCCGGGGTCGGCAGGATCGGCGACAGTGAGGTTCAGGGTGATGCCAAGGCTCGCTGCCGGATCACGCCGGCGCAGTTCCCTGACGGCGAGCCCGTGCCCGAGCAGGAGATGGTGGGCAGCGGCGAGGGCTGCCCGCGGTTCCTGCCGTCCCGGGGCGTGGACGCCTGCGGCGTAGCCGAGGAACGCCGAACACCACGGCTCGTTGAGCGTGGTCCAGATGCGGACCCGGTCGCCGAGGGCCTCGTGCATCACGGCCGCGTAGTCCGCAAACAGCCGGGCGGTCTCGCGGTTGGCCCAGCCTCCCTCATCCTCCAGGGCCTGCGGCAGGTCCCAGTGGTAAAGCGTCAGCCAGGGTGTGATGCCTGCGGCGAGGAGTTCGTCCACCAAGCGGGAGTAGAACGCGATCCCCTCGGGGTTCGGCGTCCTGCCGTCGGGCATGCAACGTGCCCACGACGTCGAGAAACGGTACGCCTTTAGGTGCAGCGACGTCATCAACTCCACGTCCTGGCCCGAGCGGTGGTAGTGGTCGCACGCCACGTCACCGTTGTGGCCGTCTGCCACGGCGCCCGGAACCCGGGCGAAGGTGTCCCAGATCGAGTCCTTCCGCCCTCCGGTGTGGGCGGCTCCTTCGATCTGGTAGGCGGCCGTGGCCGCGCCCCAGAGGAATCCGTCGGGGAAAGTTAGCTCGGTGGTGCTCATCCTTTGACTGCTCCTTGCATAATTCCTGAAACGAGTTGGCGACCGGCGGCGATGAAGAGCAGCAGCAACGGGACGGTGGCCAGCACGGCACCTGCCAGCACCACCGAATAGTCCACAAAGTGTGCGGCCTGCAGCAGCTGCAGCGCCACCGGGAGGGTCGGGTTGGAAGGGTCCAGCACAATGAACGGCCAGAAGAAGTTGGTCCAGGTCGCGACGAAGGTGAAAAGCGCCAGCATCGCCGCGGCCGGTCGCGCCGCGGGGAAGCCGACATACCAAAAGGCCTGGATCATGGAGGCCCCGTCCACCCGGACGGCCTCAATGAGTTCGTCCGGGAGGGCGTCCCGTAGATACTGGGTCATCCAGAACACCCCGAAGGCCGTCACCACGCCGGGGAGGATCACCGCCCAGAGGGAACCGGTCCAACCCAGCTTGGCCATCACAATGAACAGCGGAACCACGCCCAGCTGGGTGGGCACCGCCATTGTGGCGATCACGAAGACCAGAAGCCCCCTGCTGCCCCGGAAGCGCAACTTCGCGAACGCGAAGCCCGCCAGGGTGGAGAAAACCACCACCGAGGCGGCCGTGACCGTGGACACCAGGACGCTGTTGCCCATGGCCTTCCAGAACGGGATGCTGTCGAAGACTTTCGCGGCGTTGGCCACGAAGTTCCCGCCCGGCAGGACCGGGACACCGCGACTGAGCACCGTGCTGTCATGGCTGCCCACCAGGAACGACCAATACAGCGGGAACAGCGACGCCAGCAGGACCGTGCCGAGGACACTGTAGGTCAGCGCCCCGGGACGGCGCTGACCGCCTGCGCCGCCCCGGTTGCGCGGCCGGCCGGTTATGCGGTTCGGCCGCTTGGCCGCCGCCTTGGCCGCACCTTTGCCGGCGGTTTGCCGGATCATGGGGATGGAGCTCATTTGCGGCCTCCCTGGCTGGCGATACGCCGTGTGAGTAGATAGTTCAGGAGGGCAATCAGCACAATCATCAGGAACAGCAGCCACGCGACCGCAGATGCCCTGCCGAAATTGCGCTGTCCCCAGCCCAGTTCCCAGATGTACATGGTCAGCGTCTGCCACTGCCGGTCGGCGCCCCCGAGCCCGGATTGGTCGAACACCCGCGGCTCGTCGAAAATCTGCAGCCCGCCGATCGTGGACGTGATGGCCACGAAAATCACGGTGGGCCGGAGCATCGGAACCGTCACGGACAGGAACTGCCTGACCCGGCCGGCGCCGTCGATGGTGGCGGCTTCGAAGACATCGCGGGGGATGGCCTGCATGGCGGCAAGGAAGATCAGTGCGTTGTAGCCGATCCAGCGGAAATTCACCATCGTGGCGATGGCAATGTGGCTGGCGAGTTGCTCGGAGTGCCAGCGGACCGGGTCAAGGCCGACGAGTGCCAACAGCTCATTCACGAGGCCAAACTGGTCGGCGAACAGGTTGTTGAAGATCAGCCCGACCGCCACCGGGGCGACGACAAAGGGCACCAGGACGCCCATCCGCCAGAACGTTCTGGCCCGGAGGTTGGCGTCCAGCGCGGCCGCAATCAGCAGCGCCAGCACCACCTGCGGCACGGACGAAAGCAGGAAGATGCTCAGCGTGTTTCCTACCGCGTTCCAGAAGTACGGCTGCGCGAGGACGAAGCCGAAGTTCTCCGTCCCGACGAACTTGCCCTGCCCGCCGATCAGGTTCCAGTTGTGCAGGGACACCCAGGCTGTGTAGAGCAGCGGAAAGAGTCCCGTGAGGGCAAACAGCAGGAAGAACGGCGAGATGTAGAGGTAGGGCGAAAGTTTGACGTCCCACCGAGACATCCGTTGCGAGAACGCGAGCCGCCGGACGCTCCTCTTGCCGGGTATCTCCTCGTCAGCCAGTTGGCTCTGGGGCCTGACCCGGTCCGTTACCGACATGACCTACAGGGACTTCACAGCGGTGAGGAACTTCGCCCAGGAGGACTCGGCGTCGTCCTTCTTGTCCACGTCCACGCGGGTGAGGGCCTGCTGCATGGCGTCGTTGATGGCAAAGAACTTCGGGCCCTTGAACGGGGTGGCGCCCACGGCCTTGGCCCGCTCGGCGAAGATCTTTCCGGTGGGGGCGTTGTTGAAGAACTTGTTGGTCTGCCCCAGCAGTGCCTCGCTGTCGAGCGCCTTGACCTGGCTCGGGAAGTTGCCCTTGGCGGTGAAGGCCTTGATCTGCTGCTCCGGGGCGGTCAGCCAGGCGGCGAGCTTCTTGGCTTCGGCCTGGTGCTTGCCCTGCGCCGGCACGGTCAGGTACGAACCTCCCCAGTTTCCGCCGCCGCCGGGGAAGACGTTGGCGACGTCCCAGCCCTTGACGCCGGTGGCGTTGCCCTCGATCACACCGAGCATCCAGCCCGGGCAGAGGGTGGTGGCGAACTTCTGGGACTGGAAACCGGCCACCCAGTCGTTGCTCCACTGGCCCAGGTGCGCGGAGAGGTTGTCCTTCGTCGAGGCGTTGAGGACCTTGGTGTAGACGTCCTTGACGGCGGGGTTCTCGGCGGCAATGACAGTGCCGTCCTCGTTTTCGTAGGCCTTTTCCAGCTGGTTGCTCATGCCCTGGTAGATGGCTCCGGCGGAATCGAACCAGGCCGCGCCGGTCTTCGCGGCGACAAACTTCTTGCCGGCGTCGAAGTAGCTGTCCCAGGTGGTGCCGAGCATCTTGGCGACGGATTCGCGGTCCGTCGGCAGTCCTGCCGCCTTGAGCAGTGCCGAGTTGTAGCAGACAGCCTCGGGACCGGAGTCTGTGCCGTAGCCGATCAGGCGGCCGTCCTGCGTGGTCGCCGCCTCGGTCTTCCAGTCCAGCCAGCGGCCTTCGACGGCGGGATCCTTCAGGTCCACGAACTGGTCCGGATACTGCTTGAGTTCGGAGAGCCAGTCAACCTCGATAGCTTCGACGTCCGAGAGGCCCGATCCCGCCGCCAGGCGGGTGGTCAGGTTGTCGCGCGCTTCGTTGGTGGTGGCGGCTTTCTTGTGCTGGATCTTGACGTTGGGGTTGAGTGATTCGTACTCCTTGAGCAAGCTCTCGTAGCCGAACTCGTTGAACGTGGCGAGGGTGAGGGTTACAGGCTCCTTCCCCGTCTCGCCGGTGGGTGCCGCGGCTTTGGGGGCGTCTGCTCCGCAGGCGCTCAGGGCAAGGGTGAGGCAGGCAGCCGACGCCGACAGGGCGGCGAGCTTGCGGGAAAATTTCACGCGGGGACTCCTTTGTCAGGGTATGGCACGAAGAGTGCGGGGCGATGCGCCCAGAGCTGGGAGCGCTCCCGTGACTCGCATGGGAGCGCTCCCACGAGCATGGTGTCGCACATCACAATGAATTGTCAAGGTGGCGCCCTTGGCGGAATCGGGGCCCTTGCCGGGCCTTGAGGCCGGTGTTAGGCTTCCCGGCGGGAGCGCTCCCACACCGTGCCCTTCCCGGCAGCGGGGCGCCTGATTCCCTTTTGCTCCACTCCACAGCCCGTGCAAAACCGCACCCCAACGAGAGCAGGACAAGCAATGCCGCTAGCCCACCTCCGCCGCCACCGCGCGGCCCAATCCACGTCGTTCCGGGCGCCAACGCACCACCAGAGACGGCTGCTGGCCGGCGCGGTAGCGGTGATGCTTGGCGTGCTGGGCGCCGCAGCCGCCCCCGCCGCCAACGCCGCTCCGCCCCCGGCGATGAACCCGGCAGTGAACCAGGCGAAGACCACGCCTGCGCCGGCCCCCGACTTCGGCCCCAACGTGCGGATCTTCGATCCCGGCATGCCGGTGGCCGCCATCCAGGCCGAGGTGGACGCCATAGCGGCCAAACAGGTCGACGACGAGATGGGCACCAACCGTTATTCCCTGCTGTTCAAGCCCGGCACCTATGGCAGCCCGGAAACGCCGCTGATCATCCAGGTGGGCTATTCGACCGAAGTGGCCGGCCTGGGCGCCTCACCCACGGACGTCACCATCAACGGCCATGTGGACACGTACAACCGGTGCCTGACCGCGGACAACTGCATCGCCCTGAACAACTTCTGGCGCTCCGTCTCCAACCTCACCATCAATGTCACCGGTCTGGAGGGCTGCCGCAGCTCGGCGAACTTCTGGGCGGCTTCGCAGGCATCGCCCATGCGGCGGGTCAACATCACCGGCGGCAACCTCTCCCTGATGGACTACTGCACCGCCGGCCCGCAGTACGCCAGCGGCGGCTTCATTTCCGATTCAAAAGCCGGCACGGTCATCAACGGTTCGCAGCAGCAATACCTGGTCCGCGACAGCAGCATTGGCAGCTGGTCCAACGGCGTCTGGAACCAGGTCTTCTCCGGGGTGAACGGGGCTCCGGCCCAGTCCTTCCCGAACCCGCCGTACACCACCCTGGCCAGCACCCCGGTCAGCCGCGAGAAGCCGTACCTGGTGCTGGATTCCGGCGGGGGGTACAACGTTTTTGTTCCCTCGGTGCGCAAGGATTCCGCAGGAACCACGTGGGAAAACGGCCCGACGGCGGGCCGCAGCATCCCGCTGTCCGACTTCTTCGTGGCCAGGCCTACCGATTCCGTCCAGACCATCAACTCCCAACTGGCCCGCGGCAAGAACCTGCTGCTGACCCCGGGTGTCTACGACATTGATCGAAGCATCGAAGTCAAGCGTGCCAACACCGTCGTCCTCGGACTCGGCATGGCCACCCTCACCGCCGTCGACGGTTCCGTGCCGCTGACGGTCGCGGATGTCCCCGGCGTCGAAATTGCCGCCGTCACCGTGGACGCCGGCGAGAAGAATTCACCGGCACTGCTTCGCGTTGGCACCCAGCGTGCCGCAAAAGGCAACGCCCGCGCCCACAACGGCTGGAGCGATCCCGCCAACCCCACCACCCTCCACGATGTCTTCTTCCGGATCGGCGGGCCCCACGTCGGCAAGGCCTCGCTGAGCCTGGAGGTCAACAGTGACGACGTGCTCCTGGACCACATCTGGGCCTGGCGCGCCGACCACGGAAACGGCGTGGGCTGGACTACGAACACCGCAGACAACGGCGTCATCATCAACGGCGACAACGTCACCGCCACCGGCCTGTTCGTCGAGCACTACCAGCAGTACAACGTGATCTGGAACGGCGAACGCGGGAAGACCATTTTCTTCCAGAACGAGCTGCCTTACGACGCGCCCAACCAGGCCGCCTGGCAGCACGACGGCGTACTGGGCTGGGCTGGTTACAAGGTCGCCGACTCGGTTCGGACGCACGAACTCTGGGGCGGCGGCAGCTACGTCTACAACAACGTCGACCCCACCATCCACGCCACCCGCGGATTCGAAGTGCCGGTAACGCCCGGCGTGAAGCTGCATGGCCTGCTGACGGTCAACCTCGGCGCCGGGACCCTGGACCACGTCGTCAATGACACCGGCGCAGCCGTCTCGACAGACGCCGTGGGGGTGCCCAGCTACGTCGCCGATTTCGGTTAGGACGCCTGCGGGCGGGAGCCTTCCGGCCCCGCCCGCCGGCACCGGCGCAGCTAACGCACCGTCCGGCGTCGCCCTAGTGCGATGCAGGCCCCGCCGAGCAGCAGGGCCGCCGCCGCCAAAGCTGCGGCAGGAAGCACGCCGTTGGCTCCGGTGCTGGCGAGCATCGCGGGGCTGCCCGGCTGCTGCGGAGTTGAGACACGGGCGCCCGCTGCCGCCGTCGGAGGAATGTTCCCTGCCATGGCTGCGGACGCCGGCGGGCTGATCGTGAACCTGGCCCTAAGCGGTGACGAGGCGATCCCGTCGACGGACTGGGTTACGGACAGTGTGTGCAGCCCCACGGCCAGGCCGGCGGGGAACCGTACACTCCAGCGGCCGCCAGCCACGAGGACATGCGGGACCAGCGAAGGGAACACCGACTTCGTCCCCACGCCAGATCCGCCCTTCTGCACGGCACCGATCGGCTGTCCGTCAATCAGCACGGTGACCGCTGCGCCGTCGACACCCGTCCCGGAAATCGCATCGGGCAGCAAGTCCTGGCGGAACGAGACCCCGTTCCACTGTCCGGCGACAGCGGGCGCCGGCGGCGGCACCGTGAACACCAGCGTGGCTGGCGGGCTGTCCACGTGGCCGGGCGCCGTCTGGACCGCCGAGACCGAGAGCTTGCCGTACACCCGCTGGCTTCCCACCGAAACACTCCACCGGCCCTGCGGCGAAACCTTCGCGGAACCGGTCAGCTGGCCCGAAAGGACCACGGTGTTGCCCGGGGTGCCCGTTCCTTCGACGCGATCCAGCGCCGCGAGGCTGGATCCGGAGGCGGGGGCACTGATCTCCGGCGCGAGCAACCCGGAGACCTTGAGGCTGAACGCTGCGGCCCCTGACCGGCTGTGGCCGTTGACGGTCTCAGCCGTGAATTGGAACGTTCCTTCCGACGCTGGCGCGTTGAAGGACCAGCTTCCCGCCGCGTCCACCGGGATTTCGACGGCGTCCTGGTCCGGGCGAAGCAGGCGGACCGTGGAGTTCGCGGCGACGCCCGAGGCGGGGGCGGCAGGCACGCGCCCCCGAATGAGGCTGCCCGGCAACACCGTGCCGGTGTCCGGTGTCCCCGCAAGTTCGGGCTTGTTCAAGAACAGCTGGAGCTGGACGGGGCCAGGAATGGAGCCCAGCGCATCGTCGAGCGTTGTCGCGACCGCAAAGTTCTGCGCCGCGCCCCGGGGTTCCCCGGCGGAGTGTGTGCCGACGGCAAAGTTTCCGCTGATCCAGGGCCCCCCGGAGTCTCCACCGCTGGATTGGACGTCATAGGACAAGAAGCCCTTGAAGGCCCTCAAATCTCCTGCCGCGGTGGTGCGTCCTCCCACAACGTAGACGCCGGTTTCCGCTACCTCGCCGCAGGACCATCCGGTGGTGCGGCCGGACCGGCAGACAGCCTGGCCCTGGTACGGCGCTGCGGTGCCAATGATCTTGACGGAGGTTTGTCCCGGGTTGGCCGGGGTCTTCCACGTAGTGGCGGAGGGCTGCACCTTGAGCCCGGGCCGCAAATCCTTGATCACGGCAATGTCGGTGCCGATGTTGCCCGGACTCGACTCTGCACCGGTGATCGGCGAGTTATCGGGTCCGCCGAACTGGCTGAACCCGAACGATCCCAGGGGTTCGAGAACGGCCGGCAGCGAGGTGGTCGCTCCGCCGGCCGGCGCCGCGGTGGGCGGCTCGACGTCGGCCTTTGCCGCCGTTCCATCTTCGGCGCAGTGCCCGGCAGTCAGCACCAGCGGCAGGCCGGCGGGATCAAAAGCCCCGAAGCCGGCAGAGCAGATCGTCATCTTGTCGATCACGTAACCCTGCCCGCCGAAGTAGTCGTCTTCGGTCTTGATCGGAGCGCCCTTTTCCAGTTTCACGTTGGCGTAGCGGGACACGAAAGCTGCGGCCGAGATCTTTCCGGGGGCGGGCGCCGGCGCCGGGTCGAGGCTGCCGGGCGCCAGGGCCGCCGAGGTCCACGCCTCGGCTGTGTTGGTGCCGCCGGTGCGGACGATGAAGTGGCCGTCGGCGTAAGCCACAGCCTGCAGCCCGGCAGGACCGACCTCACGGACATACGCCTGGAAGAGCTGCTCGGCACTGCCGGCGACGAGTTCCGGCTTCACGGCTGCGGCCGGCGTGGCGCCTGGTCCCGTGGGAGCGGCCAGCGCGGAGGTCTTCAGCGCGGGCGCCTCGAGCGCGAATTCCGCCGGGCCGGCCTGGTTCAGTTCGTCGATTCGGGCTTGGAGCTCCACGCCGGAGCCTTCGACCACGATTTTTCCGTCCCGCAGGACAATCCCGACATAGCCAGGCAGGCCGCGCAGGGAGGGTGCAGCCTCGGCGGCCCGCTTGGCCTGCGCTCCGGCGGCGTTGAACTCCGCCAGGGTCATGCCCAGGTCCCGTCGGATCGCCTCGGCGAGCCCGGCGTCGCTGATGCCCGGTTCTGGCGAGGACGCAGCGGGTTCAACCGGCGCCGTCGGCGCGAGGGCCGCCTCCGAAGTGGGGCTGGGCGAAGGGGAAGGGGACGCCGTAGCGGGATTAGGGGACCCGGCCTCTGCCAAGGCGGGGACAGCCACAGACGACCCCGCGAGCGCCACGGCGACAGCCGCCGCTGCCCGGATTACCAGCGCGTACGTGGGAGTCTTCACCCGGTTACTCTAGTGCCCCAATTTGCCCCGGATGGCAGTCAACTCAGGAACCGTTACCCCATTGTGGCCCAAAAATTCGGCAGTTTTCAGCTGCCGCACAAAGCGCAGGAGGCTTTCCTGGCGCGCCTCGATCAGCGGCGCGAGGATCTCCTCGGGCAGGTACCGCTCATGCGGATGCGGGGTTGCGGACAGCCGGTGGTGCTCGTTGATGCCCCGCATGGCGCGTGCGTAGGACAGGGCGATGGCGTCCTCCCCGGCTCCGGCGAGGTCCTGGAGCATGGCGGCGATCATGCCGCTGCGGTCCCGGCCGGCCGAACAGTGGATCACGACTCCGCCGGGGGCTGCCGCGACGGCTCTGAACACTGCGGCGAGCTTGCCGGGGAAGATCCTGGCGTTGTCCGGATAGGACGCCGGGTTGTTCAGGTAAGGAACGCAGAGCGCGCGGAATTCAGCGTTGCCGGGATCCTCGGTGGGGGCGTGCACGACGTCGAACGCCGCCAGGGTCGCCTCGCCCACCCGTGGATCGGTGTCGCGGCGGCGGATCTCATCCGGGTTGCGGAGGTCGATCACGGTCCGGATGCCGCCGTCGTATGCCTGCTGCCAGCCGGTCTCGGTGAGCCATTCGCGGCGGCCCATCCGGTACACGCTGCCCGCAACGTGCCAGGCGTTGACGGCCCCGTCCCAAGTGACAGACCCGTCGCTGTTGACGGCCCCGTCCCAGTTCATGGGCTTCACGGCGCCGCCCTCCGGCCGGCTAGCCACGGGACTCGTCCCGCCGCTTCCCCAGCCGGAACTCCAGGCCGCTGCGTACCATCGGCCATTCATGTTCGAGGATGGAAAACACCACGGTGTCGCGCAGCACGCCGTCGGCCGTGCGGCTGTGGCTGCGCAGCACGCCGTCCTGTTTGGCGCCCAGCCGGGCAATCGCCTCGCGGGACTGGTGGTTGAGCCAGTGCGTGCGGAATTCGACGGCGGGGCAGCCGAGCGTCTCGAAGGCATGACGGAGCAGCAACAGCTTGGAGTCCGGGTTGCTGCCGCTGCCCTGCGCGGAGGCGGCGTTCCAGGTGGAACCGATCTCCACCCGGGGTGTGGCGGCGTCGATGTTCATGTAGGTGGTCATGCCGATCACTTTCCCGGGGCCGCCGGTGGCCGGGTCAAGCAGCCGGGTGGTGAACGGCAGCATCGAGCCTGCCTGCTGCAGGGCCAGCCGTCGATCGATCTCGGCCGCCATGGCCTCCGGGGCGGGGACGGACGTGTACCAGAGTTTCCAGAGCTCGCCGTCCCGGACTGCCTCCACCAGGCCGTCGTGGTGGGCATGGCTCAGCGGTTCCAGCACCACGTGCTGGCCGGTGAGGGTGATGGGTTCAATGCGCGGCGGGGCGGTAGTCACCGCACCATCCTAGGCATGCCGGCCCCTCGCTGGCGCCCGGACGGATCCCCCAATGAGCATCCGTCCGGGACCGGCTCAGGCGGTCCAGTCGAAGAAGCCCTGGCCGGTCTTGCGTCCGAGTTCGCCGCGGGCCACCTTGTCCCGGAGGATCTGCGGTGGCGCAAAGCGCTCGCCCAGGGTGGAGGCCAGATACTCGGCGATGCCGAGCCGGACGTCGAGGCCGACGATGTCGGTGGTGCGCAGCGGACCGGTCGGGTGTTTGTAGCCCAGGACCATGGCGTTGTCGATGTCCTCGGCCGAGGCGACGCCTTCCTCCACCATGCGCATCGCCTCGAGGGCGATTGCGACGCCCAGCCGCGAGGAGGCGAAGCCCGGGGCGTCATTGACGACGACGGCGGTCTTGCCGAGCGCTTCGACCCAGCCGCGGGCGGCCTGGGCGAGGGCCTCGCTTGTCTGCTCGCCGAGGACGACCTCGATCAGGGTGGACGCGGGAACCGGGTTGAAAAAGTGCAGGCCCAGGAAGTTCTGCGGGCGCTTCAGCTCGCGGGCCAGGCCGTTGACGGAGAGCGAGGAGGTGTTGGAGGCGAGGTACGCGTCCGTGGCGAGCCGCTCCTCGATCCCGCGCAGCGAGGCCACCTTCAGGTCCCAGTCCTCGGGTACGGCCTCGATGACCAACTGCCGGTCCTTGAAGTCGTCGTAGTCCACGGTCACGGAGAGGCGGGAGACCATCTCGTCGAGGTTGCCGTCGGTGGCGCCGCGCTCGATACTCTTGGCCGCCGCGGACTCCACGCGCTCGCGGGCCGCCTCGGCAGACTCCTCGTCACGCTCGACGACGAGCACGTTGGCGCCGTTGATCAGGAAGGCATGGGCGATGCCCGCGCCCATCCGGCCGCCGCCGAGCACCCCGACAAAGTCGGGAAGGCCAGTGGCAGGCAGGTTGGCGGGGAGTACCGAGTTGCTCATATCTACTTCTTCCGGTCTGGATTGGGGCCTGGCGTGGCGGCTGGCTTGTTGCTCACTTCGCGGCTGACTCTTGGGCTGATTTCTTGGCTGATTTCTTGTCCGATTTCTTGTCCAGGAAAGCCTGCATACGGTCGAACTTCGCCTGCGATTCGAAGAGGATGCCCTGCGCCAGCTGGTCGATCAGCGGGTGCGCCTCAGCCGGGGCATGGAACACGGACTTGGTGATCCGCACCGCGAGCGGGTCCTGCTGCGCGATCCGGTCCGCCAGCGCGTGGGCGGCGTCCATCAGCTCCGCGGGTTCGTGCACCTCGGTGATGAGCCCGACCGCGAGCGCCCGGTCGGCGCGGAGTACTGCGCCGGCCAGGAGGATGTCCTTGGCCACCGGCTCCCCCACCAGCTCCTTGAGGCGCCAGCTGGCCCCGGCGGCGGCGAGGATGCCGAGGCCCGTCTCGGGGTTGCCGATCCGGACCCCCGGGGTGCCGATCCGGAAGTCGGCGGCGTAGGCCAATTCGGCGCCGCCGCCCAGGCAGAAGCCGTCGAGGGCCGCGATGACCGGCATCGGCAGCTTGGCGATCCGGACGAAGATGGTGGAGTTGATGCCCTGCAGGGCGTCGTCGCGGCGGCGTTCCCGCAGCTGCGCGATGTCGGCGCCGGAGGCGAATACGCCTTCCGTGCCGGCAAGGATCAGCACCTTGGGGGTCTGCTCGAGGTACGCGCAGACGCTGTGGAGCTCATCGACCATCTGCTGGTCGATCGCGTTGCGGACCTCCGGGCGGTTGAGCAGGACCACCAGCCGGTCCTCGCGCTCCTCGACCAGGAGCGTGCCGAAGCCTGCGGTGTCCAGGCCGCCGGGCCGGGCCGCCATTAGACGCGCTCCAGCAGCATGGCTGTGCCCTGGCCGACGCCGATGCACATGGTGGCGAGGCCGATTTTGGCGTCTTCGCGCTCCATCCGGCCCAGCAGGGTGATGGCAATCCGGGACCCGGACGAGCCGAGCGGATGGCCCAGGGAGATCGCGCCGCCGTCGCGGTTCACAATCTCCGGATCGAGGCCGAGCCGGCGCATGCTGGCCAGCGACTGGGTGGCGAAGGCCTCGTTGAGTTCGACGGCGCCGAGGTCACCGACGTCGAGCCCGCTTCGGGCGAGGACCTTCCGGGTGGCCGGGACCGGGCCGATGCCCATGATCTCTGGCTCGCAGCCGGCCGAGGCGCCGTCGATGATGCGGGCCCGCGGGGTGAGCCCGAGCTTCTGGATCGCGGCCTCGGAGGCGACGATGATCGCGGAGGCGCCGTCGTTGAGCGTGGAGGAGTTGCCGGCGGTGACCACGGAGCCGCCCGCGACGACGGGGCGCAGCCCGGACAACACGTCCATGGTGGTGCCGGCGCGGGGGCCTTCATCGGTGTCCACGACCGTCTCGCCCTTGCGCGTCTTGACGGTCACGGGAACGATTTCGTCCGCGAAGCGGCCGGCGGCAATCGCGGCGAGCGAACGCTCGTGTGAGCGGACGGCGAACGCGTCCGCGTCCTCGCGGGAAATGCCGTCCACGCGGGCGACTTCCTCGGCCGTCTCCGGCATGGAGTAGGTCATCTTGCCGTCGCGGGAGAGCTCGCCCTTCTGGAACAGCGGGTTGGCGAAGCGCCAGCCGATCGAGGTATCGAAAATTTGGCCCGGCTTGGCGAAGGCGGTCTGCGGCTTTTCCTGCACCCAGGGGGCGCGGCTCATGGATTCGACGCCGCCTGCGATGACGATATCTGCGGCGCCGGACTTGATCATCTGGCTGGCCATGATGATGGCGCTCAGGCCGGAGGCGCAGAGCCGATTAACGGTAATGCCGGGGATGTGGAGCGGTAGTCCGGCCAGGATGGTGGCCATCCGGGCGACGTTGCGGTTCTCCTCGCCGGCTCCGTTGGCGTTGCCGAGGATGACCTCGTCGATGGCGTCCGGGTCGATCCCGGCACGGGCGACAGCTTCACGGACCACCAGCGCCGCCAGGTCATCGGGCCGGACCGCGGAAAGGGCGCCGCCGTACCGTCCCACGGGAGTGCGGGCACCGCCAACAAGAAAAGCCTCGACCATGAGAACATCCTTCACCAAGGGAGCAGGGCCGGCAGCAGAGTAAATTACCGACCGTTCGTTCTATAAAGATTACACAACGGGTCAAGGCGGTCAACCGGACGGCCCCGGATGACGTGGCGTCGACTCAGGCCACGGTGATGCCCAGGTGGCCGGCCAGCAGCGGGGCCAGCAGGCTGAGCTGGTGCTCGTCGACCACGATGCCGGCGAGGCTGCCGAGGCCGCTGAGGGACCGGAACTCCGTGCCGCGCAGGTCGAAGTCCTTCAGTCGCGCTCCACTGAAGTCCAGGCTGCCGATGGTGCAGTTCTTCAGCGCCACCCGGGTCGCCGTGCAGGAGCCAAGGTCCAGTTCGTTGATGATGCAATCGCTGATCTGCACGTCCACCAGCTTGGAGCCGCGGAGGTTGACGTAGTCCAGCTTGCCGCCGTCGATCCGCACCGACTGCCAGCCGCTTTCATACAGTTCCGCCGACCCCCAGCGGGGGTTGCGGAGTTCGACGTCGCGCAGGCTTGAGCGCGCCGCCGTGAAGACCGGGGCGTAGATCTCGGCCAGGACGCAGTCGCGGAAACTCGCGCCGCGCAGCTGGGTTTCATTAAAGGAGGCGCCGGAGAACTCGCACTCGGCGAAATCCGTGCCGCTGAGCTCCAGCCCGTCCGCGGCCGCGCGGGTGTACCGGACGCCGTCGTAGCGCTCCCCGCGGCGGAAATCGGGGGCAGGATCCTCCGCGAGGTCCGCCAGCTGGACCGGCGTGAGGCGCGGGGCGGTGACTTTGGCTGCGCCGGAGGGCTTGGCCATCACTGTAACTCCGCCTTGGCCGCGGTCTTGGCTGGGACAGGGGTGGTTGTGGGCTCCATGGTTTCGAGCCTAGCCGGGCGGATCGAAAACCCTGGGCACGGACCGGATCGAATGATCTCGCGAAAGGGCTTGAATTAGTAAGCATGCTTCGTGTTATGGTGAAACTGCGTTGAATTTCAACCGGAAACGAAAGGTGGAGTACACCATGGGTATCGGAGACAAGATTCAGAACGAGGCGGAGCACCTCGGCGGCAAGGCCAAGGAAGCTACCGGAAACGCCACGGACAACGACCGCCTGAAGGCCGAAGGCCAGAAGGACCAGGTCGTCGCCGACGCGAAGAAGGTCGGCGAAAACGTCAAGGACGCCGTCAAGCGCGACTAGTCCTAAAAATCGACGGCGTCGGACATTCCTTTGGGGGATGTCCGGCGCCGTTTTTTGTGCCCGGATGCAAGACTGTCCGAACACGACTCCCGCACGACCCGACCTAGGAGTGCCCATGGCCAGGAATGCCGCCAACCGGGGCGAAGACCCGGACCCGGCCCTGCATAACGTCGACCTCAGCGGGGCCAGCCTCGCCGCCGGCGGCTCCCCGCGGCTCCGCGGCTACCTGGCGGAACCGGAAGGGGACGGTCCCTTCCCGGCCGTGCTGATGATCCATGAGGCGTTTGGCCTGGATGGCATCACGGTCCGGCACGCAGAGCGGATGGCGGCCGCCGGCTATCTCACCCTGGCTGTGGACCTGTTCAGCGACGGCGGGGCGCGCCGCTGCCTCGTCTCGACCATGCGTTCCCTGGCTGCCGGGCAGGGTCGCGCGTTCACGGACCTGGCGACGGCGCGGCAGTGGCTGTTGGACTCCGGCCGCACGACCGGGAAAATCGGCGTCATCGGGTTCTGCATGGGCGGCGGCTTCGCCCTGCTGCTGGCCAATGACGGCTTCGATGCCGCGGCGGTGAACTACGGCAGGCTGCCCAAGGACCCGGAAACGGCGCTGGCGGGCGCCTGCCCGATCGTGGCCAACTTCGGCGCGAAGGACCGTTCCCTTTCCGGGGCGGCGGCACGGCTGACCTCCGTGCTTGAGTCCCTCGGCGTTGAACACGACATCAAGGAATTCGCGACCGCCGGCCACTCGTTCCTGAACGATGAGGAAACGGAACCCAGGCCGCTGCGTCCGCTGTTCCGCGTCCTCGGCGTCGGGCCCGATCCGCAGGCCGCACCCGCGGCCTGGCGCAGGATCGAAGACCATTTCGCCCGGCACCTGAAGGACTAGGCGCCAGATCCCGCATCGGCTGCCCCAACGGTGCCTTTTGCAGCCCCGGAACGGCCGTTACGGAGCAGTCGATGGAACAAACGACGGCGGCGGCCACCTTGTTCGGGTGGCCGCCGCCGTCGTTGGTCATTCAGGACCGGAGCCCTAGCTGAAGAGCTGGCTCTTCGGTTCGTTGTTCTTGACCTTCTGCCAGCCGAGCCAGAGGACCACCGCGAAGAACGGGATGGTCGCCAGGGTCCACAGGCCCAGCGGGAAGACCTCCCCGGTCTTGCTGGTCATCGTGTCGAAGCCGATCAGCACGGTGATGGCCAGCAAGGCCACCAGTCCGGCCCAGCTTGTCCACGGTGAGCCCGGCATGGGCAGGGAGGACACGTTGCCCTTGGTCTTGCGCAGCGCGATCTGGCTGGCGAAAATCGAGCCCCA
Organism: Arthrobacter sp. YAF16; assembly: GCF_052113385.1. Lineage (NCBI taxonomy): Bacteria > Bacillati > Actinomycetota > Actinomycetes > Micrococcales > Micrococcaceae > Arthrobacter > Arthrobacter sp. YAF16. The sequence continues at coordinate 354,490 of NZ_JBFRDC010000001.1, read as the reverse complement.
CGTGAAGATCACGCCGATCGAGGCGGTGTTGAGTGCGAGGTCGAAGGCGTGCGAGCCGCCGAGCCAGATGTTGAGCAGGATGCCGACCAGGTAGACCGAGCCGATCGCCAGGATCGCGGCGTAGGGGACGTGGCTCTTGGACATCCGGGTCAGCCACTGCGGGGCATGCCCGTTGTTGGCCATGGTGCGGAATATCCGGCCAATCGAGTACAGGCCCGAGTTGCAGGACGACAGTGCGGCGGTGATCACGATCATGTTCATAACGTCGCCCATCCACGGCAGGCCCATCTGGCCGAAGACGGTGACGAACGGCGAGGTGCCGGCCTTGTACTGGTCCGAGGGCAGCAGCATCGCCAGGAGGGTCACCGACCCGACGTAGAACACGACGATCCGGATCACGACGGCGCGGATCGCCTTCGGGACCTCCTTGGCCGGGTCCTCCATCTCGCCGGCGGTGATGCCGACGAGCTCGATGGCGTTGTAGGCGAAGATCACGGCGTTCAGCACGAGGATCATCACGAGGGCGCCCTTGGGGAACATGCCGCCGTCCGCCGCGAAGAGGTTGTTCACCGAGGCGTGGCCGTCGCCGACCTTGGCGTTGGTGACCACCATGAAGGTGCCGACGGCCAGGAAGATCAGGATGGCCGCGACCTTGAGGACGGAGGCCCAGAACTCGAACTCGCCAAACGCCTTGACGCTCAGCAGATTCACTCCGACGAGGAGCAGCAGCGCCGCGATGGCGGTCAGCTCCACCGGCACGTTGGGGAAGAAGAACTGGAAGTACAGCCCGATCGCGATCAGCTCGGCGATGCCGGTCATGGCCCAGTTGATGAAGTACATCCAGCCGGACAGGTAGGCACCCTTCTTGCCGAACATCTCACCGGCGTAGCTTACGAAGGAGCCGGAGGTCTGGCGGTACATGATGAGCTCGCCAAGGGCGCGCATCAGCAGGTAGGCGATGACGCCCGCAATGGCGTAGGAGAAGATCAGCGCGGGGCCGGTCGAAGCCAGGCGGCCGCCGGCGCCCATGAAGAGGCCGACGCCGATTGCGCCGCCCATGGCGATCATGGTGACCTGGCGGCCGTTCAGGGACTTCTTGTAGCCCTCGGCGCTGAGGGTCGAGTCGACGACGGCGGATTGCGCCGGCGCGCTCTTAACGTCTGTGGAAGTACTTTGTGGCACAACAGTTCCTTGTAGGTCGGGGTATTGCCGGGACGGGAAGGCGGCTCCGGGAGCAGAAGTACGGACCCGGCCTGTGCCCTGAGCCCAGGAAACGGGCAGGGTTTTAGACCGAAACTCACAACGGGTCGCAGCGTCGCGCGGCACGTCCATAGTACTAGCTTTCGGCGCCGCACCGTGACGCGGGCTACACCCGGAACCGCCGAAAATACGAAATTAAAACAACGTTTTGGCGCAAAAGCGCTGGTCAGGCCGAGGTTTCCATTACTCTGAGCGAACCGGCGGGGACGTTCCCGCTGGTTCGCCTGCAACGTCACTGCAGGCCATGGCAGCAGTGCCGTGAGTCAGGGGGGACTATGAAACAGAGAGCGCTACTGCCCGCAGTGCTGCTTCTCGTACTGGCAGGGTGTTCGAGCGGCGGTTCCGGTCCGGCCACACCCAGCACCGGCAGCAGCACCGCAGCAACGCCGGCACCATCATCATCATCATCATCATCATCATCAGGATCTCCGGCGCCGAGCGCGTCCGAACCGGCCGATGTTTCCACTTCGCTTAACGCACCCGAGGCCTTGCGCGAGCCCATCTGCCGCGCGACGGCCGACGGGTCGTGGTCCTTCACGGGGACCCTGGTCAACAGCAGCGACAAGAACAAAGTGTTCACCGTGGCAATCGCGGTCACCGCCGGCCCTGCCGTGGCAGGGCACACGATCATCACCAAAACCGTCGCTGCCGGCAAGTCGGCCGAGATTGCAGCACCGAACTTTGCCAAGACCAAGGACAGCGCCGGGACCTGCACACCGGTCGTCTCCGTAGAGGATGCGCCATGAAAAAACTACTTGTCATCTCAGCGGTGGTGCTCGGGCTCGCGGCCGGACCGCTGGCGGTCGGACCGGCCTTCGCCGAGACCGCATCGCTGCCGCAGGACACAGCGAGCCCCACGGCAACCGACACGGCCGCGCCGACCGAGTCGGCGTCGGCCCCCGCCATTCCGGCCCCGGAACTTAGCACGTCCCCGACAGCGACGGCGGAGCCCACCGTGGAGCCGACCTCCACTGTTGCGGAGCCAACGCCGACGCCGACGCCGACTCCGACGGAGGAGCCGACGTCGCCGTCCGTCGTTGTCCTGGGCGCCATCCAGGCGAAATGGACTGCGCTGAAGGGCGCAGCCGGTGCCCTCGGCGCACCGACCGCCAACCAGGCCTGCTCTCTCGACGTCTGCAGCCAGGCGTTCGAAGGCGGATCCGTCTTCTGGACCGCTGCAACCGGCGCGCACCCGGTGCTGCGGACGGCCGGCCACACGGGCCCCCGCTGGCACGCGCAGGGAGGCTTGGCGCTCTACGGCTATCCGGTCACGGACGAAACCGCGGTCACGGGCGGAACCATCCAGAAGTTTTCCAGTGGGCGGTTCCTCACCTGGACCACCAAGGGAATCCAGCAGATCTGGTCACGCGGCGCCATCGGCGCCCTGTGGCGGGCCCAAGGTGAGGCCGCCGGGCTCGGGCTGCCGACCACCGCCGAGGTCTGCGGGCTGACGGCGCGGGGCTGTTCTCAGTTCTTCGCCCATGGAGCGGTGTTCTGGTCCCCGAGGACCCCCGCGCAGGTCCTCAAGGGGACCATCTACACCAGGTGGAAGGCGGCCGGCGCGCAAGCCGGCGTCATGGGCTATCCCACCGGCCCCAGGACCTGTGGCCAGGCTGCCGGCGGATGCCTGCAGCGGTTCCAGGGCGGAACCGTCTACTGGTCCTCGGCAACCGGGTCCTGGATCTCCCGCGGCGGCCTCGGAGCCCGGTACGTCCGGGTGGGGGCCACCCGGAGCAGCCTGGGCTACCCGCTCGCCAACGAAAAGTGCGTTCCGGGGCAGTGCATCCAGGCCTTCCAGCGGGGGTTCATCGGCTGGACGGTGAAGCCGGGATACCGGGTCTTCGGGATGTCGGAGTGCCAGAACCTCAACAACGGCAAGTCCAAGTACCCCACCTACGGCGCGAACCGGGTCCTCCTCACGTGGACCCAGGGCTACGGACTGAACCATGCGACCAACCTGTACTGCATGAAGATCGCCGGGACGTACGTGCCGGACTGGCGGACTGACGGGTACGTCGGTAAGTCCGGGTTCAAGCCGCCGGGAGTTCCGTCCGGCCCCACCCGGAACCTGTTCTCCCCCACCGGATCGTTCTCCGTGACCGAGGCCTTTGGCCTGGGCAACCCCGGCACGAAGCTTGCGTACCGCACGCTCAACCCGCGCTCACGCTGGGGCGGCAACCCCTGGACGGCCACCTACAACAAGTACCACGAGTCCTCCTCCTGGGTTGGCTGGGACGAGAACATGTGGTGGTTCGCCAGCCTGGGCTACTACCGCCAGGGCGTGGTCATCAACTACAACCGGCCGAACATTGTCCAGGATGCGGGCTTCGCCATCTTCCTGCACATGAACAAGATCCCGACGGCCGGCTGCATCTCCCTGGATGACTGGGCGGTGGTGGACTACATCCGCAAGTCCACCCCGGGCGACCGGATCATCATGGGGACCTACGGGGCGCTGTTCCGATAGATTCCCGGCTCTGCAGCTACACGGCTAACGCCCGGCGCCCTCGGCCCGGGCGTTAGCCGTGTCCGCTCGGCGGCGGGGCTAGGCTGGTGGCATGGGTCCCGCTCTCCGTCAACCACCTGCGCCGCGTCCGGAACTGTACGCATTCTCCCGGCTGGACCTCATCACGGCGGGGATTTACGTGGCAGTGGGGGCGGTCTTCGCCACCGCCTCAGGCCTGCTGGCGCCGCTCGTGCTGCAGCTCTCGCCCAATCCGGCGGTGGCGTCCTACGCGGTGAACCTTCTGGTCTATGCGGTCATCGGCCTGCTCGCCCTGTTCGCGGCACGCCAAGTCGCGCGCCGGGATCTCCGCGTCCTGGCCACGAGACCCTGGTTCACCCTCCTGACGGTGCCGCTGGCCGTGGTGGCCGCGATGATCCTGACCGCCATCCTGGTGGCCGTGGCAGGGACCCCGCAAACCTCCGCCAACCAAGCCGGCCTGCAGGCACTCATGCAGCAGGTCCCGGCCTGGCTAATGGTGCCGCTGCTGGTGATTGTGGGCCCCTTCGTGGAGGAGTACATGTTCCGGCACCTGCTGATCGGCAAGTTGAGCCGGAAGCTGAACATCTGGCTCTGCTGCGCGCTCTCCGTCGTGCTGTTCGCGGCCATGCACGTCGTGGGCCAGGAGGCGCTGACGCTGCCCGTGCTGATGCCCTATCTCGCCATGGGCGCCACCCTGGTGTTCGTCTACGTCTGGACGGGCAAGAATGTGATGTTCTCCTACTTCGTCCATGCCTCGAAGAACCTGCTGGCCGTCATCTTCATCTACGCCATCCCGCCGGAAATCCTCGAGCAGCTGCAGTAGCGCCCGGAAAAACAACAGCGAAAGTTGCCCCGGCGGCACCCTAGCGCCGCGGGCGCCGTCGTCGTAGGTTTTTCCCATGGCACTGAACATCCAAATCGCTGTCGACTGCGTCGACCCGCACGCCCTCGCGGACTGGTGGGCCGAAACCCTGGACTGGGCCGTGGAGCCGCAGGACGAGGACTTCATCCGTTCCATGATCAAGCAGGGTTTCGCGACGGACGCGGAGACCAAGCGGCACCACGGAAAGCTTGTCTGGCGGGACGGCGCCGCCATCCGGCCGCCCGAGGACCTGGGCGTCAAGCCCGCCTCACGCCGGATTCTTTTCCAGACCGCGCCGGAGGCGAAGACCGTCAAGAACCGCGTCCACTGGGATGTGAACCTGGCCGGCGCTGACAAGGACGAGGTCCGGGCCGCGCTCGAGGCCCGCGGCGCGACGTACCTGTGGACCGCCAACGAGGGCCCGCATTCCTGGCACACCATGGCGGACCCGGAAGGCAACGAGTTCTGTATCAGCTGAGCCGATTACTAGACTCGGACTGTGAGCAACGAAATCCCCGCCAAGGTATCCGACGTCTTTGACCCCACCCGCTGGCGCACCGTGACCGGCTTCGACGATTTCCAGGACATGACCTACCACCGACAGGTGGAGCGCTCCGCGGACGGCACCGTGGTCCAGGACCTTCCCACCGTCCGGATCGCCTTCAACCGCCCGGAGGTGCGCAACGCGTTCCGGCCCGGCACCGTGGACGAGCTGTACCGGGCCATGGACCACGCCCGGATGACCCCCGATGTCGCCACGGTCCTGCTCACCGGCAACGGCCCCTCCGCCAAGGACGGCGGCCACTCCTTCTGCTCCGGCGGCGACCAGCGGATCCGCGGCCGCGACGGGTATCGGTATGCAGAGGGCGATACCACCGAGACCATCGACCCCGCCCGCGCCGGCCGGCTGCACATCCTTGAGGTCCAGCGGCTCATGCGGACCATGCCCAAGGTGGTCATCGCCGTCGTGAACGGCTGGGCGGCCGGTGGCGGCCACTCGCTGCATGTCGTCTCCGACCTCACCATCGCCTCCCGGCAGCACGGCAAGTTCAAGCAGACCGACGCGACGGTAGGCAGCTTCGACGCCGGCTACGGCTCGGCCCTGCTGGCCCGCCAGATCGGCCAAAAGTCCGCCCGCGAGATCTTCTTCCTGGCCCGCGAATATTCCGCCGAGGACATGGTCCGGATGGGTGCCGTGAACGAGGCCGTGGACCACGAGCGGCTCGAGGAGGTGGCGCTGGAGTACGCCGCGGACATCGCCCGGCAATCCCCGCAGGCCATCCGGATGCTCAAGTTTGCCTTCAACCTCGCCGACGACGGCTTGGCCGGCCAGCAGGTGTTCGCCGGCGAAGCGACGCGGCTGGCTTACATGACGGACGAGGCGGTGGAGGGCAAGGAGGCCTTCCTGGAGAAGCGTGATCCGGACTGGTCCAAGTTCCCGTACTACTTCTAAGGCTGCCGCGATGACTTCCGGAGCGGTGAACATCGAACCCGCCCTCGCTGCCCTCGCAGCTGCCCTCCGCGGGGAGGGTCCCGCCGTCGAGCTGTCCGCCGGCCCGGACGGCTCCCCCGTCGTCGGGCTGGTGGAAACCCCCGGCTTCCAGGACGCCGCCGTCGTGGTGCGGACCTCCGGCTCCACCGGCGTGCCCAAGGCCACGGTGCTGACGGTGGATGCCCTGGCGGCTTCCTCCATGGCAACTGCGATGGCGCTTAAGGGCGAAGGCCAGTGGCTGCTGGCGCTCCCGGTGCAGTTCGTGGCCGGCGTCCAGGTCCTGGTCCGGTCGCTCTTCGCCGGCACCCGGCCCTGGGCGATGGACCTCTCCGGCGGGTTCACCCCGGAGGCCTTCACCACCGCAGCCCTTGAGCTCACGGACAAGATCCGTTTCACCTCCCTGGTTCCCACGCAGCTGCAGCGGCTCCTGGAGCGGCCCTCGGCACAGACGCTGGCCGTGCTCCGGCGCTTCAACGCGGTTCTGCTGGGCGGCGCCCCCGCCTCGGCGGAGTTGCTCGCCGCGGCCCGTGAGGCCGGCGTCCGGGTGGTGACCACCTACGGTTCCGCCGAGACCTGCGGCGGCTGCGTGTACGACGGCGTGCCGCTGGACGGCGTCGAGCTGAAACTCGCCGCGGACGGCCGGATCCTGCTCGGCGGCGCCACCATTGCGGCCGGCTATCTCGACGAGCCGGAGCTCACGGCCTCGGCATTTGTCGAGGACGACGGGATCCGCTGGTACCGCACCAACGACCTCGGCGCGCTGTCCGCGGACGGCACGCTGACCGTGCTGGGCCGGGCCGACGACGTCGTCATCACCGGCGGCGTCAAGGTGTCCGCCGCGCATGTGCAGGCGGAACTGGAGAAGCTCGACGGCGTGCGGGCGGCGTTCGTGGCGGGTGTCCCGTCCGCCGAGTGGGGCCAGGCGCTGGCGGCCTATGTGGTGCTGGCGGACGATTCGCCGGAGGCAGCCGAGGCCTTCACGGCGCGTTTCACCGCCGGCGGCGCGGGGGCGTTGGCGGGGGCCTTGGTTCCTAAAACAGTGCTCACCGCCGCGGAACTGCTGATGCTTCCGAACGGAAAACCGGACCGAATGGGCATGACCGTTCGGCTGGACACCCGTCATCAGGGAAAATAGAAAAGCTTCAAGCAACCCTTTCCACTAGATCAACACCCAAACCAACGAGGTACTGAACGTGGCCACAGCGGCACAATGGATCCAAGGCGCCCGTCTGCGCACCCTGCCGGCCGCAATCGCGCCGGTCCTGATCGGGACTGCAGCCGCCTATGAGATGAACGCGTTCCGGCCCGTCAACGCCCTGCTGGCCGCCATGGTGGCCCTGCTGCTCCAGGTCGGCGTGAACTTCGCCAACGACTACTCCGACGGCATCCGCGGCACCGATGAGGACCGGGTGGGCCCGCTCCGGCTGGTGGGTTCCGGGGTGGCGAAGCCGGAGCACGTCAAGCGGGCAGCGTTCGCGGCGTTCGGCCTGGCGATGCTGTTCGGACTGATCCTGGTCATTATCACGCAGGCCTGGTGGCTGATCCTCGTGGGTGTGGGCTGCGTACTTGCCGCGTGGGGCTACACCGGCGGCAAGAACCCCTACGGCTACCTGGGCCTGGGCGACCTGTTCGTGTTTGTGTTCTTCGGGCTGGTGGCCACGCTGGGCACCACCTACACGCAGGCCGGCCAGCTCAGCCTCGCGGCCATCATCGGTGCGATCGGCACGGGACTCATCGCCTGCGCCCTGCTCATGGCCAACAACGTCCGGGACATTCCCACCGACCGCGTGGCCGGGAAGAAGACGCTGGCTGTCCGGCTGGGCGACAAGCACGCCCGGGAAAGCTACGTGCTGATGCTCGCCGTGGCGATCCTGCTGGTGATTGTGCTTGCGCCCGGTCGGCCTTGGATGCTGATTGTGCTGCTGCTCATCCCGGCCATCCTGATGCCGTCCTGGCTGATGATCGCGGGCCGGCGCCGCAAGAGCCTGATCCCGGTGCTGAAGCAGACCGGGCTGATCAACCTTGGCTACGCCGTGCTGTTCTCGCTCGGCCTGGTGCTGAGCCGCGGCTTCTAAGGCGGGTTCCGGGGGTCCGGCTGGTTCCGCTGGTTCCAGCGGGTTCCGGCTGGTTCCAGGGGGTGCTGACGGGCTCTAGGAGTCCTTGGGCCGGCTGTCGGTGCGCACGGTGACGTCCGGGTGTTCGTCCACCAGGCGGTCTTCGGCGTGGGCGTCGTCGATCTCCCCGGCACTGCGCAGCGGCTTGGCTTTGCCGGAGAAACGCTGGTGGATCGAGGCGGTGGCCGCGTCGCGCTGCTTCTGGAAGAACAGGAAGCTGATGGCGAAGGCCATCATCCCGGCGCAGAGCGCGGCCAGCAGCCAGCCAAGCTGCAAATAGACAAACAGGGCGAACAACGGCACAAACAGTGCCAGACGGATCAGGGAGTATTTCAGGAAAGCCACGCTCCCAGTTTAGCCGTCCCGGCCGGGGCGGGGACCCGGCGGTCCGTCTGCTGCTGAGTGCGGGCACCAGCGCGGCTGCCCGGCGCCGGGCCGCGGGGTAGCGGGCGGCGGGCGGCGGGGTTCCGGGCGGCTGCCGTGCGGGTGCCGGGCGCCGGAAGCTCGCGCGGAGGCTAAACTGAAGCTATGCTCCGTGTCGTGGTACCAATCGTTGTACTGGTCGTCTTTGTCTACGGACTGATCGACCTCATCAGGACTGACGCACGCCTGACCAAGGGCATTTCCAAGCCGGCCTGGATCGTGGTGCAGATCGTTCTCCCGGTGGTCGGCGCAATCCTCTGGTTCCTCATCGGCCGGCCCCGCGGCGAGGCCGCGGCGGCTCCGGCCACGTACCGCCACCCCACCGCCCCGGACGACGATCCCGACTTCCTCCGCAACCTGGAGCTGCGCCGCCGCAACCAGGCGGAGGCTGACCGGCTCAAGAAGCTGAAGGACGAGCTGGACGCCAAGGAGCGCGAGCTGGGCAGCGGCACCGGAGACGCCCGCGGCACGGAATCCGGCGAAGCCCACGGCAGCGGCGACCCCACGCAGGGCACCGACGAGGTCAAGTAGCCGCTCTGCCCCCTGGCGCGTAGACGCTCCCTCTCAGCCGGCGCGTTCCCCTTCCCATTTGCCAGAAATGGCCTGAATCCGGACCCTCGTAGCGGCCATAGCCGGCAAATCGACGCCGCGCACCCGGACCTGCAAACCAGCCTCCACTGGCCCGCTCTTCCCCCACACCCTGCCCGGGCTGTGGACAACGTCAAATCCCGCTCCAGGCGGGCGCAGAATGCTCTTATGCGCCAGCCCAGCGAGCTTCCCCCACAGCTTCACGACAAACCATTCACGCTCGCGGACGCCCGCGCGGCGGGATTGAGCCGGCGTCGAACCCGGTGCCGGGATCTTGTCAGCCCCTGTCACGGAGTGCGCACCGCCGCCACGACGCCGAGCACCCTCCTTGACCGTATGCATGCCCTGGTTGCTGTGACGTGCGCGGTGGTGAGCCATGCAACCGCTGCCCTGCTGTGGGGCTTTCCCCTGCCGGCGTCCGTGGCAAACGTCGACGTCGTTCATCTCACCAGCCGGCCGGGCAATCGGGCTGTGCGTCGAAAGAACGTCGTGGGCCATCAACAGTCGTTTGAACCCGAGGAGATCGTGGCGGGCTCCAGGGTCCACTGCACGTCACCGCTGCGGACGTGGTTCGACCTGGCCAGCATGCTTAGCCTCGACGATCTTGTGATTGCCGGAGACTTCCTGCTCCGCCGAAGGAACCCTTTGTCCACCCTCGACGAGCTAGACGCCTACCTTCAAGGACGAAAAGGAAAGCCGGGCTACCAGAAGGCCGCGCGGGCTCGGATCCTGATGCGCTCAGGCACGGACTCCCCCAAGGAGACCGAACTCCGGTTGCTTCTTCTCCGCCATGGCCTCCCCGAACCCGCAGTCAACGTGCCCATGTTCGACGAAACCGGCCGCTGGATCCAGGACCCTGATTTGTCCTATGAAGTGGAACGGGTCGCAATCCAATACGACGGCGGGCATCACGCCACTCCGGCGCAACGGCGCAGCGATATTTTCCGGGACGAAAACGCGCGGGATGCCGGGTGGCGGGTAGTCGTGCTGACCCAGTGGGACTTGACCCCGTTGGGCCCGGGCATGGAGCCAACAGCGGTCACCAGGGTACGGGCGGCGCTCGTGGAGCGGGGCTGGATGCCCGATCGTGGCCCGGCCCGGAGGCGACGTTCCGCACGCACCACGGCGTCCATCTGACAGGAATGGCCGCTAAGCGGGGTGGCTTAGCGGCCATTTGTGGCGAATCGACGATTCAGGCCCGAGGGTTAGCGGCCACTGTGGCGAATCGCGGCGGTTCGGGGTGCGGGCCTGGTTGGTGCGGCGCCGTTTGGCCGATCTGACACAGATGGCCGCTAAGCAGGGTGGCTTAGCGGCCATCTGTGGCGAATGGACGAGGAATCTAAGCGCCCAACCCTGGCGAAGCGAACTCCCGGTGCCTTACAGCCCCGAGTAGGAGTGCAGTCCGTTGAAGAACTGGTTCACGATGGTGAAGTTGAAGACCACGCACAGGTAGCCGACGATCGAGAGCCAGGCCGCGCGGGTTCCGGTCCAGCCGCGGGTGGCGCGGGCGTGGAGGTAGCCGGCGTAGACCACCCAGATCACGAAGGTCCAGACTTCCTTGGTGTCCCAGCCCCAGAAGCGGCCCCAGGCCTTCTCGGCCCAGATGGCGCCGAACATCAGCGTGAACGTCCAGCCGACGAAGGCGATCGCGTTGATCCGGTAGGACAGGTTTTCCAGGCTCAGGGCGTTGGGGACCAGGCGCATGAAGCCCAGCTTGTCTGCCCCGCCCGCGGCAATGGTCTTCTGCCGGTGCGACTGGACCAGCTGCAGCGCGGACATCGCGAAGGTCAGGGTGAACAGGGCTGAGGACATCACCGCGATGGAGACGTGGATGATCAGCCAGTAGCTCTGCAGCGCCGGCACGAGGTGGCCCACGGGCGTCCAGAACGCGACCGAGGCCGCGACCAGCATGATGATGGCCAGGCCGATCACGAACGTGCCCAGGAACCGCAGGTCGCGGCGGATCAGCACCAGCAGGAAGACCGCCACCGCCACGAACGCGCCGGTGGTCAGGAACTCGTACATGTTGCCCCACGGCACCCGGCCCGCGCCGATCGCGCGGGTGATGACGCCGGCCGCGTGGATGGCGGCGCCCAGCACGGCGAGGGCGACGGCGACCCGGGCCGGAACCCGGCGTTCGGCGCCGTAGCGCATGCCGCCGTCGGCGGTCACGCCGGCTCCGCTTGCCCGGCTGCCCGAGACCGACGACGTCGGGCGCTCGGCCCGTCCGACAGGGCCGCTGACGTCGGAAGCGGCGCGGTCAACGGCGGCGGAGGAGCCACCGACGCCGGCGCCCACCGGGACACGGACCGTCTCGGCTCCGGACAGCTCTGCCGCCTTCAGGTCCACCGCGCGCAGGGTCTTGCTGCTCTTGGCCAGGTCCCAGGCGAAGGCGATGAAGGCCACCGTGTAGGTGCCGGCCGCGAGCAGCATAAAGAGCTCGCTGTACTGGCCCATGGTTTCGTTGATGGGGAACATTACTGATCCTTCTTTGACTCAGGAGAGCCTACTGTGGACTGGATGAAGTCTGCTGCGGGTTGGTCCGTGGAGGCCTGCGCGCCGGCGTCGGCGCGTGCGCCGGTGTCCGCCCGGTCATTATCCGCTGTCGCGCTGGGAACAGGCTGGGAATCCTCCCCCGAATCGTCCGCGGCCCCATCATCGAGCGGCCAGGCTGCCGACAGCAGGGCCCGGATGGCGGCGGCTTCCCCGGCCAGGCGGTGGTCCTCGCCGCGGGCCAGGAGACCGTACTCCACCATGGTGCGGCCGTCCTCGTGGGTGCCGGTGCGGACCCAGACGCGGCGGCGGTTGACGTACAGCGACGTGACCAGGCCGGCGACGGCGAGCAGGGCGAAGAACAAGGCGTAGCCCTGGCCGGGGTTGTGGTGGATGTCCACGCCGATGTAACGCTTCACGCCGTCGAAGCTGATGGTGCCCTTGCCGTTGGGCAGGGTGTGGGTGGTCCCGGGGGTCAGCACGATGCCCTTGGTGGGCAGGTTGCGGGCGTTTAGCGGCGTCAGTTTCTTCACATCGAGCTCGAACACGTTCTGCGGCGAGCCGCTGTTCAGTCCGAGGTCGCCGTAGTACGAGTTCAGCGTCAGCTGCGGGTTGAACAGTTCAGGATCGCCGCTGAAGGAAACTCCTTCCTTCGTGATGAACGCGGTAGGCAGGAAGAAGCCCGCGAAGGCCAGCTGCTCCGGCTTGGCATCGGGGACCTTGATGACCACGGAGGAGTAGTAGTTGTCGCCTTGCAGCTTGGCCACCACCGGTCCCTGCATGGCGATGTTGCCGGCGCCGTCGCGCACCGTGACCACCGGGGCGTAGCCGTTGCCGGTCAGGTAGACGCTGGTGCCGCCCAGGCTGAGCGGGTCATTGACCTTCAGCACCTCCTGCTTGGCAGGCGCGCCCGGGTTCTCCTTGGTGGTGACGTCAGCCTTGAAGTCGATGGGCTGGCCGAACTTGCCCTTCGATTCGCGGTCGAAGGTGATGTGGAACTTGTCCAGCTGGATGGAGTACGGCTCCAGCTGGCTGCTCTGGAAATTGGTGCCCGGGGTGAACTGGTCGTAGCCCACCAGGGTGTTCACGAAGGTGTCCCCCTCGACCAGGATCCGTTGGCCGCTGTAGCCGAACAAGCCACCGGCCGCGACGGACACCAGGACACCGATCAGGGCGGTGTGGAAGACAAGGTTGCCGACCTCCCGGAAGAAGCCGCGTTCCGCGCCGAGCGAGGGCCGTTCGCTGTCGCGGTCCCGCACATCGACGCGGTAGCCGCGCTTCCTCAGCAGGGCGGCGGCGTCGTCAATGGCGCGCGACGCCGGGATCCCGGCGTCGGCGGGGACCACCAGGGTGCCGTACTCGGGCAGCCGGGACAGCCGTGCCGGGGTGCGCGGGGGCTGGGAGCGCATGGCTTTGTAGTGCACGATGGCGCGGGGCACGACGCAGCCGATCAGCGAGATGAACAGCAGGATGTAAATCGCGGAGAACCACGCCGAGGAGTAGACATCGTAGAGCTGCAGGGAGTCCAGGATCTTGCCGTAGTCCGGGTGGTCCTTGATGTACTGGGTGACCACCGCAGGGTTAGCGGGCCGCTGCGGGAAGAGCGATCCGGGCACCGCGGCGACGGCGAGCAGCAGCAGCAGGAACAGCGCGGTGCGCATGCTGGTCAGCTGCGTCCACGCCCAGCGGAGCATGCCCACCGGCCCCAGCGAGGGCAGCACAGCGCCTGCCTTCGCGGCTTCGACGGGACTGGTTCCGTGATCGGGCGTGCCGGGGGACGGGGATTTCTTCTCTACGTTCACTCGCTCGCTCATCAGATCGGCAATTTCACATCGGTTTGGAACCAGTACTGCAGCCCGGACACCCAGGCACCCCACACCCCGCTGGCCATCAGCACGCCCAGCACAATCAGGATTCCGCCGCCGGTGCGCTGGATGGCGAGCCGGTGTTTGCGGAAGAAGGAGAGCACCCCGACGCCGCGGCGGACGGCCAGGGCGATCAGCAGGAAGGGAATGCCCAGCCCAAGGCTATACACGAAGGCCAGCAGGGCGCCCTTCGCCGCGGACGATCCCCCGGAAAGGCTCAGCAGCTGCACCGCCGAATAGGTCGGGCCGATGCACGGGGCCCAGCCGAGGCCGAAGGTGATGCCCAGCAGCGGCGCACCCCAAAGCCCGGCTGGCGGCTTGGCGTGGATCTTCGCGTCGCGCTGCAGCCAGGAGAAGCCGCCCATGAACACGACGCCCATCACGATCACCAGCACGCCGAGCAGTTGCGTAATCCAGGCGTTCTGCGAGCCGGTGATCAGCGTTCCCAGCTGGCCGAAGGCCCCGCCGAGGAGCACGAAGATCACCGAGAAGCCGAGGACGAACAATCCGATCCCGGCCAGCATCCGGCCCCGCTTCTGCTTCTGCAGGTCGACGCCGGTCAGGCCCGTCACGTACCCGAGGTATCCGGGCACCAACGGCAGCACGCAGGGCGAGAGGAAGGATACGAGTCCGGCCAGCAGCGCCACCGGGATGGCGAGCAGCAGCGAACCGTTCAGGATGGCTTCGGCGAAGGGGCTGTTCACGGCGCCGGCCTTACTCGGCCACGGCGGCGGCGATGAGGGACTTGAGGGTGCCCTTCTGGATTTCGCCAAGCACCCGGGAGGCGACTCGGCCCTGCTTGTCGAGCACCAGCGTGGTGGGGACCGCGCCGGGCGGAACCAGCCCGGAGACGGCCAGCAGAACCGCGCCGTCCTTGTCGTTGAAGCTCGGGTACGTCAGGTTGAAGGTCTTGTCGAACGCTTCAGCCGTTGGTTTTTCGTCCCTCAGGTTGACGCCGAAGAACTGGACGCCCTGGCTCTTGAACTCCTGGTGCAGGGCCTCCAGCGACGGCGCCTCCACCCGGCACGGCGCGCAGGCGGCGAACCAGAAGTTGAGCACCGTCACCTTGCCCTGAAACTGCGACGCCGTGACTTCGGTGCCGTCGAACAGGGTGCCCTTGATCTCCACCGGTTTTTTCCGGTCGGCAGCGGCGAATTCGGTCACCGAGCCGTCGCCGGCGACGTAGTTCTTGTTATCCCCCGCCTTGGCCTGCTTGGCGAGGTCGTCCTCCTGGGCGCAGCCGGTCAGACCCAGCATGGCGGCCAGGGCCGCACCGCCGGCGGTGAGGACGCCGCGGCGGGACAGACGGGAGTCGTCGTCGAACATGCTCAGGCTCCCGGGGTGCTGGAGGCACCGGGCAGGAGGACGGCGGCGGGCTCGCTGTAGTCGACGCGAAGCAGCGTCCCGTCGTCGTTGAATACGAGGGAGGTCACGGAGGTGAGCGTGCATTCGCGCTTGCGTGGGTCGTGCCACAACGGCCTGCCCTCGGCGCTGAGCCGGGTGGCCCAGATGGGCAGCTGGTGGCTCACCAGGATGGCCTCGGCGCCGTCGCCGCCGAGCTCGACGGCCCGCAGGCGTGCGTCCTGCACCGCGGCGGTCACGCGCGCGGCCTGCTCTTTGTACGGCTCGCCCCAGGACGGCCGGAGCGGGTTGCGGAGCATCGGCCAGTGCTTCGGTTTGAAGATCTCGCCTTTGGACACCTGCATCCCCTGGAAGTAGTTGGCGGCCTCGATGATCCGCTCCTCGGTGGCGATTTCAAGGCCGAGGGCCTCGGAGATCGGCTGCGCCGTTTCCTGCGCACGGGTCAGCGGGGACGCCGCGAGGTGCACGATCTTCGCCCCCTGCGCGGCGCGGTCACTGAAGTGCTCGGCAAGCATCCGGGCCATCTGCTGACCCAGTTCGGAGAGGTGGAACTCGGGCAGCCTGCCGTACAGGACGCCTTCGGGATTGTGGACCTCGCCGTGGCGGAGCAAGTGAACAGTGGCTTGGGGCATGTGTACCAGTTTCTCAAAGGGCAGGGGCAATGACGAAATCTTCTACAAGAGGTAGAACTGAAACTTTTTGGGAAATGTTCCCCGGGGGTGGAATAAAAGATGCAAATGCATGTTTATACTGGGTGAAGCAGTTAGTTGAGACTTCAACCAATGAAGTGAAGACCGACGATCAGATGAACTTCCGCACGACCCACCCGACTCAAGGAGAATCACCATGGCACTTCCCGCCAACCTCACCACCGGCACCTGGACCCTCGACTCCTCGCACAGCGAAATCGGCTTCACCGTCCGCCACGCGGGCATCAGCAAAGTCCGCGGCCAGTTCAAGGAAGCCGACGCAACCCTGGACCTCGCCGAGAACGTCGCCGACTCCAAGGTGAACGCCACCATCAAGACCGCGAGCTTCGACTCCGGCGACGTCAACCGCGACGGCCACGTCCGCGGCGAAGACTTCTTCGACGTCGAGAAGTTCCCGGAGATCTCCTTCGTCTCCAACGCCATCGTCCCCAAGGGCGACGCCTACGAGCTCCAGGGCGACCTCACGATCAAGGGTGTCACCCGTCCCGTAGCGCTGGAAACCGAGCTCAACGGCGTGGCCGTTGACCCGTTCGGCAACACCCGCGCCGGCCTGACCGCCGAGACCACAATCAGCCGCAAGGACTTCGGCCTGACCTGGAACGCCGTCCTCGAGGCTGGCGGCGTGCTGGTCAGCGACAAGGTTGCCATCAACCTCGAACTGGCCTTCATCGCCCCCGCAGCGTAGTCCGCGCCGCCCCGAGCGGCGGACAGGGCCCGTCCACGCGACGCCCTCTTCAACACCCCGCGCCATCCCCGGATGGCGCGGGGTGTTTGGTTTAACCGGGGCCGCTTCGGGGGCTGACTTGGGCGCGTTCCACGAGCGCGCCGGGCGGCCTCCGCTCCCGCCCCGGAGTCAGCTAGGAACCACCGGTTCCGCGGTCTAAAGTGAAATCCATGAGCAATACCGGCGACGTCCCCGAGCCCGATCAGCCAGGCGCCATTCCGCCGGAACCGGGCAGCGTTCCGCCGGTCGGACCGGGTCAGCCCGGGCGGTTCGGCGGGTTCCGGATCGAGTGGCCGGCCGACCGGCCGCGGAACTTCCGGGACGCGCTCCCCCTGGGCGGTTATTCCGGGATCCTCAACCTCCCGGCCATGCCCACGGAGCTGAAGATCTCCTACTGGGTCTGGGTGATTGGCGGGTTACTCGGCCTGCTCGCAGGCGTGATCGGGCTCTTCGGCACCCTGGTCCTCTTTGTGGTCTCGCCCCCGGCCGGCATCCTGCTGCTATTGCTGGTGCTGGTGGCGGTGGCCCTGGCCGCGGCACAGGTCACGCTGGCGATGAAGATGAAGGAGGGCTGGGAATGGGCCAGGTTCGCCCTCACCATCGCCGCCGGCGTCAGCCTGGTGCTCGCCCTGGCCAGCATCGGCGTCGCGGGAGGCGGAAGCTGGCCCGGCTTCGTCATCAGCCTGGTGGCGACCGTGCTGATGTGGCTGCCGAAGTCGCAGGCCTGGTTCGACGCGTTCAAGGGCCGTTCCTGACCTTCCTCGGCACCAGGCTGCTCCTCGGTGGCTTTGCCTCCGGAAACGCGGATACCCGCGTGCCGGCGGCTCCAAAAATGCCCCTCAGAATACCTCCGCGGAATGACCCAAACCGCCGCGAGCGCGGGGTACGGTGTAGTTAAACCATGCTGGGGGCAGGGTGAAGACACTGGTCCCGGTAGCCCATCCCGTCATCGAAATGCAAAGGACCGCCATGAGTAACCCGCCAGTCGAGCCTTCCAGCCCGGACGGACCCGAGTCGGGCAAGCAGGCTCCGCAGTACGGCCAGAATGCTCCCCAGTTCGGACAGCAGCCGCCGGCTCCGCAGTATGGGCAGAATGCCCCGCAGGCGCCCCAGTACGGCCAGCAGGCTCCGCAGTATGGCCAGAACGCCCCGCAGGCGCCCCAGTACGGGCAGCAGGCTCCGCAGTACGGGCAAAACGGGCCCCAGTACGGGCAGCAGGCTCCCGGCTATGGCCAGCAGCCGCCGGCCTACGGGCAGGCCCCGGGCCAGTTCGGCCAGAGCCCCTACGGCCAATCCCCTTACGCGCAGTATCCGTCGGAACTCCCCACCGGTGGAGCCGGGACCAGGCCGCCGCAGCTCGACCTCGCCTTCTGGCTCATCATCGGTGCGGGCATCCTGTCCCTCATCAGCAGCCTGGTTGTGTCCTTTACCGGGGCGGACTACTTTGAGACCGCGATGCAGCAGGCCGGCGCCCAGCAGGGCAGGAGACTCTCAGCGGACGAACTCAATGCGGTGCGGGCAATCGTCCCCATCAGCGGCATCATTGGCGGCCTCATCTCCTTCGGGCTCTACGCGCTGGTCGCATTCCCGGTCCGCAAGGGCAAGAATTGGGCCCGCATCCTGGGAACGGTCTTTGCCGCCCTGTCGCTGTTTGGCCTGTTCGGCGGCGTATTCGCCTTCGGCGCACTCTCCGGCGTGCTGCAGATCATCGTGATCCTGATGGGCGTGGCCGGCATCGTGATCCTGTACCTGCCGACGGTTTCCCCCTACTTCCAGAAGCAGCAGCCGTTCTCCAACCCGTACGCGCAGAACCCCTACGGCCGCTAACCAAGCACCGCTGCAGAGGGCGCGGGAGCCGGATGGGCCGACTGAAGTCAGTCGGCGTCTTCCGGGTCCTGCGCCCTTTGTGCGTGGTAGGCGAGAATCTGCAGTTCGGTGGCCATATCCACCTTGCGGAGATTGACTCCCGGCGGGACCTGCAGCATGACCGGGGCGAAGCTCAGGATGCTGCGCACGCCTGCGGCCACTACCCGGTCGCACACGCTTTGCGCCACGGCCGCGGGCAGCGCCAGGACCACCATGTTGGTCCCGGTGCGGCGCAGCACGGCTTCCAGATCTGCGGCGTCGCTCACCCGCAGCCAGCCAACCTCGCTGCCCACCACCATCTGGTCGGCGTCGAAGATCGCCACGATGTCAAAGCCCCGGGACTCGAAGCCGCCGTACCGGGCGAGGGCCTTGCCGAGGTTGCCGGCGCCGACGATCGCAACTTTCCAGTCATGGGTCAAACCCAGGGCCGCGGCAATGTGCCGGTTCAGGTACTGCACCTCATAGCCCACGCCCCGCGTTCCATAGGACCCCACATAGGAGAGGTCCTTGCGGAGGGTGGAGGAACTGACGCCCGAAGCCTCGGCGAGCGATTCAGAGGAGACCCGGTCCACCCCCTCGGCCAGCAAAGTGGTCAGGGCGCGCAAATAGATCGTCAGCCGCGCCACGGCCGCGGGCGGGATCTGCTTGGCAGCAGGTCCGGCCGCCCCGGGCAGGGCGTCGGGTGAAGAATCCAGCGAAGTCACTATCTGCTCCATTGCGTCGCGTTGTGACTCCACTCTAGAGCCCCCGCAGTTCGGGCCACAAAGCCGGGGACCGCGTCGCCGCAGCCGCTTGCCCGGGGTGCACTCAGGCTGACTGGCCGAGGGCGCGGCGCAGGGTTCGGGCCAGCCGAACCTCGTCGATCCGCCAGAAATCCCGCTGGACCCCGTCCACCAGCAGTACCGGGATCTCCTCGGCGTAGCGCTCGCGCAGGACATCGTCGTCGTCGATGGACCGCTCGGACCAGCCGAGTCCCAGCGCAGCGGTGACCCGGCCGACGGCGTCGCGCGCGTCCGCGCACAGGTGGCAGTCAGCTTTGGTGATGAGTACGACATCGGGAAGGGGCGCGGGTATGGCCATGGTTCCACGGTAGCCCGGCGCCCGGCCCGGCGTCGACGCGACCTGGTGTTCCAGCCGGGCGGCCGGTGCGGCGGGGCCCCTTCTGCGCGTGGGATCCCCCGCCATTGACTAGACTCGTGGCATGCCCGAGGAGAAGATCGTCGCTGTGGCCACGCGGCCTGTTGCGTCACCGCAGCACGGCGAAGCCGCCTTCTTCGACGTTGACAACACCCTTATGAGGGGCGCCAGTCTCTTCCACGTGGCCCGCAAAATGCATCAGCGCGGGGCGTTCACCATTCCCCAGGCGGCGGGCTTTGCCTGGAAGCAGCTGATGTTCGTGTTCCGCGGCGAGAACATGGACGACGTCCACGCCGTCCGCGACACCGCCCTGAGCCTCGCCTCGGGTTTCACCGTGCAGGACATCGAAGCCCTCGGCGAGGAAGTCTACGACGAGATGATCGAGTCCCGGATCTGGCCCGGCACCAAGGCCCTGGCCGAACAGCACCTGCGGGTGGGCCGCCGGGTCTGGTTGGTCACGGCCACGCCGATCGAGGTGGCCACCGTCATTTCCACCCGGCTGGGCCTCACCGGCGCCCTCGGCACCGTGGGCGAGATCCACGACGGCTCCTACACCGGACGGCTGGTGGGCGAGATCCTGCACGGCCCGGCCAAGGCCGTCGCAGTCCGCGGCATTGCCGAGGCGGAGGGCCTGGACCTGAACCGCTGCTGGGCCTACAGCGACTCCCACAATGACATTCCGCTACTCAGCATGGTCGGGCACCCGGTGGCCATCAACCCCGACGCCCGGCTGCGCCGCCACGCCCGCGAACACAACTGGCCGGTCTACGACTTCCGGTCCGGCCGTCGCGCCGCGACCCTGGGCCTGAAGGCCGCAACCGTCGGCGGGGCCATCTACGGTCTCTGGCGGGGCTTCTCCCGCTTCCGCGGCCCCACGGCCTAAGCGCACTCCGGGGCCAGCCCGCTACGCGTTCGGACGGGCGCACCCCGGATCCCGGGTGCCCCTGTCCGGATCCGCCGCGTATTGCCGGATCCGCCGCGCGTTGCCGAAAAGAAAATGCCCGCCGCCGAAAAGGCAACGGGCATTGACGCTGTTCGAAGTATCTCTACTTCTTGTTGCGACGCTGGTGGCGCGTCTTGCGAAGCAGCTTGCGGTGCTTCTTCTTGGCCATACGCTTGCGACGCTTCTTAATAACTGAACCCACGAAAGTTCCTTACCGGCTAGATGCAGTACCTGCCCGTTGGGAAGGGTCCGCGGGCTAAGCAAGCAGACTGAACAACTGACAGGTTCTTACAATGACGTAAAACGTTCCTTAACAGGGTACCGCCTATCCGGGGCACACCACGACCGCAGGCCCCGCGAAGGGGTCTGCCGCGGCCCGGTGCGACAGCGGAAGACTCAGGCCGTCTCAGTACGTCCGTCAACAACAGCACCCTTGAGATACTGTTCGACGGCGTTTTCCGGAACCCGGTAGGAGCGACCAAAGCGCACCGCCGGCATTTCGCCGGAGTGCACCAGGCGATACACGGTCATCTTTGATACCCGCATTACATCCGCGACCTCGGCCACGGTGAGAAAGCGCGCGTTGGAGAAGTTGGCCTCCGAAGACATTTCCCTATTCCTTTTGCTCAAGCGAACGGCTGCCCCGTCTGAACGACATGGCGGTGTGCCGATGCTGAGCCATCAAACAACCATGTGCTAGATACTCTAGGGGTTCATGGTGCCAATGTGAAAGGTTTCCGCAGGATTCTGCGAAGGATTTCCGCAGGATTTTCCCGCTTGGCCCCTCCTGCGCCCCCGCGTTCAACCCCGGACCCGCCGGGTGCGTGCCGACGCCGCCAGCTGGCCGAGCAGCGACGCCGTCACGTCCCAGTCCATGCAGGCATCCGTGACGCTCTGGCCGTACAGCAGCTGGTCGGTTCCCGCGGCGTGTTCGGCAACGTCAAGGGACTGCGCCCCGCCCACCAGGAAGCTCTCCAGCATGACGCCGGCGATGGCGGACGCGGAGGCCCCGCCGTCCTCGAGCTGGGCACCGATCTCCAGCGCGACCTCGGCCTGCCGGTGGTGGTTCTTGCCGCTATTGGCGTGGCTCGCGTCCACGATCAGCCGCGGGTTCAGCTGCCTGGCGGCGAGCCGGGCGGAGGCGGCTTCGACGTCGGCGGCGGAGAAGTTCGGGCCGTCGCTGCCGCCGCGCAGGATGACGTGGGTGTCCGGGTTTCCGGCGGTGCTGACCAGCGCGGCCCTTCCGTCGCCGTCGATCCCCAGGAAGGCCTGGGCGGCACCCGCAGCACTGCAGGCGTCAAGCGCTACCTGCAGGCCGCCGTCGGTCCCGTTCTTGAAGCCGATCGGCATGGACAGCCCGGACGCCAGCTGGCGGTGGATCTGGCTTTCCGTGGTGCGCGCCCCGATGGCACCCCAGGCGACGAGGTCCGCCATGTACTGCGGGCTGATGGGCTCGAGGAATTCCGTGGCGGTGGGCAGTCCCAGTGCAGTGACCTGGCGCAGGAACTGGCGGGCGGCGCGCAGACCCGCGGCAATGTCGTGGCTGCCGTCGAGCCGCGGATCGTTGATCAGGCCCTTCCAACCGACCGTGGTGCGCGGCTTCTCGAAGTAGGTGCGCATGACGATCAGCAGGTCTTCGCGGTGTTTCTCGGCCTGGCTGACCAGCCGGCGGGCGTATTCCAGTCCGGCCTTGGGATCGTGGATGGAGCACGGGCCCACGATCACCAGGAGCCGGTCGTCGACGCCGTCCATGATCGCGCGGACCTCGTCCCGGCCGCGGCCGACGACCTCGGAGCCGCGGGCATCCAGCGGGAGTTCCGCGATCATCTCCTGCGGGGTGGGCAGCGCGGTGAATTGGCTGACGCGCAGGTTGGACGTGGTCTGCTGGCTGTCAGGGGCTGCTTCGATGCTCATGGTGGGTCCTGTTCCGGGTGCGGAGCGGGCCCTGATCAGAACCCGCCGGAGAAATGGCGAAGGGCAGAGGATGATCTCTGCCCTGTTGGCTCTGAAGGTGTGTTGGATGCGTGTCAGTTAGACGCGGGCCCCTCCAGAGCCAACGAAAAATACGCATACCAACGGTTAGTCATGCCACCGACCATAGCTCCGTCAACAGCCGGAGGGCAAAGCGGCGCCGTAATATTCCGACGGCGTCCCTTAGAGTGTGGTTGGACCACAGACTGTGACGAGACGCACCGGAGGCAGCAATGACGCAACCCCCCATCATGGGCAACCCCGAGGCCCCGACGACAGCGGAGGACACCGCCACCAGCCATCACACCGGCGGGACGTCCGCCAACGGGACGCCCACCGCCGGCAGGGGCCCGGTGCCGCGCGTGGGCGGACTGCCTGCCGCCCTCAAGCGCCGGGTGCCAAAGTACGCTGACCTCGCACCGCTGATGCAATTCCAGAAGCCGGACTTCGGCCGCGAGGCGAAGCTGCGCCGGGCCAGCACCATCTGGGATCTGCGGGACATCGCCAAGCGTCGCACCCCGAAGGCGCCGTTCGACTACACGGACGGGGCGGCCGAGGCCGAGATCACCCTGCGCCGGGCCCGCCAGGCCTTCCTGGACATCGAATTCCGTCCCGGCATCCTGCGCGACGTCTCCAGCGTGGACCTCGGCACCGAGATCCTGGGCAAGGCCGCCCGGCTGCCCTTCGGCATCGCGCCCACCGGCTTCACCCGGATGATGCAGTCCGAGGGCGAGTACGCCGGTTCCCGGGCCGCCGCGGCCGCCGGCATTCCGTACACGCTCTCCACCATGGGCACCGCGTCGATCGAGGACGTGGCCGCCGCGGCCCCGGACGGCCGCAACTGGTTCCAGCTGTATCTGTGGACGGACAGGGACCGTTCGCTGGAACTGATCGAACGCGCCGCCCAGGCAGGCAACGACACGCTCATGGTGACGGTGGATACCGCCGTCGCGGGCGCCCGCCTGCGCGATGTCCGCAACGGCATGACCATCCCTCCGGCGCTGACGCTCAAGACCGTGCTGGACGCTTCCTACCGGCCCGCGTGGTGGTTCAATTTCCTCACGCACGAGCCGCTGACCTTCGCCTCGCTGTCGCGCTACACCGGCACCGTGGCAGACCTGATCAACTCCATGTTCGATCCCACCCTGACCTTCGCGGACCTCGACTGGCTGCGTGAAACCTGGAAAGGCAAGCTCGTGGTCAAGGGCATCCAGACCGTCGACGACGCGCGCAAGGTCGTGGACCACGGCGCGGACGGCATCGTGCTCTCCAACCACGGCGGCCGCCAGCTGGACCGGGCCCCCATCCCCTTTCACCTGCTCCCGGAGGTCTCCGCGGCGCTCAAGGCGGACAACAGCGACGCTGCAGTCATCCTGGACACCGGCATCATGAGCGGCGCGGACATCATCGCGGCACTGGCGCTGGGTGCGGACTTCACCCTGATCGGCCGCGCCTACCTTTACGGCCTGATGGCCGGCGGCCGGGCCGGGGTGGACAGGGCCATCCAGATCCTCGAGACGGACATGCGACGCACCATGGCGCTGCTGGGCGTCAGCCGGATCTCCGAGCTCACCCCGGACCACGTCCGGCTCCTCGCCAGATAGCCCACGGTTCCGCGAGAGGGCAGTTCGCGGCAGTGTTTGTGCCGAACACTGCCGCGAACTGCCATCTGGGCGCGGCAGTGGGGCCTGCTACTTTTTCCGGCCGAATTTTGGCAGGTTCGCCAGCAGGTCCGCGGCGCGGGTGGCGGCGCGGCCAACGGTCCGGCCGATCTGCTGCGGCCGTTTGTCCTCCCCGGCGGTGCCGACGGGGAGGGCGACGGCGGGGCTGAGCGTGCTGCCCGCGGTACGTTCGGCCAACGCCGCTGCGGCCGGTTCCGCTGCAGTCGGCGGGGTAGTCACGGCGGCGGCAAGACTGTCCGGGCCGGGTGCCGGGGTGGCGGGCGGCGTCGAGGGCTCGGCAGCGGCAGCGCGGCCGACGTCGAACGTCTCGAGCCAACTGGCGACGCCGGCCAGCGGCTTGGGGTTGAGCGCGTAGTATCGCTTCTGGCCTTGGGCGCGCATGCTGACCAGGTCGGCTTCGCGCAGGACCTTAAGGTGCTTGGAAATGGTGGGCTGGCTCGCCTCGAGCTCCTGGACCAGCTCCCCCACCGCTTTGTCCCCGTTGCGGAGGGACACCAGAATGTCACGCCGGGTTGCCTCAGCAATGACGGCAAATACGTCGTCTGTCACCATGCCCTCCACCCTAGCGACATATACGCCGGATGGCATCCACTAATTACGGGCGCCTGCGCAGCCCTCGCCCGGCAGCCCGGAACCGCCGCCTAGTCGAACCAGGGATCCAGTCCGTAGAGCGGGAAAACTTCCTTGCGGGTGGCCATCACGGTGCGGTCCACCTCGTCGTTGGGGTCGAACCCGACCTCCCAGGAACGCCACCAGAGATCGACGTCGTCGCCCATCACCGTAGGCGGTTCGACGCCGTACTTGGCTCCATATTTTTCTTGCACATATTGCCGCCAGTCCTCGGGGACGGCGGTCCGCAGCGGGACCGGGCGCCCGGCGGCGATCGCGATCAGGTGGGTCCAGGAGCGCGGGACCACTGTGATCACGTTGTAGCCCCCGCCGCCGGTGGAGATCCAGCGGTTCTCGCAGTAGCGGGCCGCGAGGTTGCCGATCGCCGTGGCGGCCTCCCGCTGGCCGTCCACGCTGATGTTCAGGTGCGTCAGCGGATCCAGGCGGTGCGAGTCACAGCCATGCTGGCTGACGATGACCTCCGGCTCAAAGGCTCCCACCAACTGCGGAACGATCGCGTGGAAGGCCCGCAGCCAGCCGGCATCTCCGGTCCCGGCCGGGAGCGCCACGTTCACGGCGCTGCCCTGGGCGTTCGGGCCGCCGATCTCGTTGGCGAACCCGGTGCCAGGGAACAGCGTCAGCCCGGTCTCGTGCAGCGAGATCGTCAGCACCCTGGGATCGTCCCAGAAGATGCTCTGCGTTCCGTCTCCGTGGTGCGCGTCGACATCGACATACACCACCCGTTGCACGCCGCCATCGAGCAGCCGCTGGATGGCCAGGGCGGCGTCGTTGTAGATACAGAAGCCGCTGGCCCGCTCGCGGGAGGCGTGGTGCATGCCGCCGCCGAAGTTCACGGCCCGGACCGCGCTGCCGTCCAGGATGGCGGCGGCGGCCAGCAGGGAGCCGCCGGCCAGCCGCGCGCTGGCCTCATGCATGCCGGCGAAGGCCGGGTCGTCTTCGGTGCCGAGGCCGCGTTCCAGATCCGGGGTGTCCGGGTCCGCACTGACGCGGCGGACGGCGGCGACATATTCCGCGCTGTGCACGGCACCCAGTTCCTCGTCGGTAGCCACCGAGGGTGCCGCCACGCTGACGTGGTCCAGGTCCAACAGTCCAAGGCTCCGGGCCAGCCGCGCGGTGAGCTCCATACGTTCGGGCGCCATCGGGTGGCTGTGGCCGAAGTTGTACGCCGTCATGGCGGAGTCCCACACCACCGTCGTCGGCAGGGCGGTCTGGGCGAGTCCGGGCAGGAAGGTCATCAATCACAGGCTACCGGAGCGCACCGCCCCGATCCCCGTCGTTGCGCGGAATATAGTGGTTTACTACTGAAGGACGCCGTTTCAACCGAGGACAAGCCGCACATGACGCAAAGCCAGTCGAGGTCACCGAGCCCGGCCAGCTGGCACCCCGGCCAGCCGGAGCGCGAGGGCCTGTGGATCTTCACCCGGCTGCGCGACTTCGTCGACGACATCGCCAACACCTCCCCGGCCCGCCTGGCCGTCTCCGCCTTCGCCGTGGTCGTCCTGATCTTTACCGTCCTGCTCACCCTGCCCGTGTCCTCGGCGACCGGGCAGGTGACCCCGCTGCACCAAGCCCTCTTCACGGCGGTGTCGGCGGTATGCGTGACGGGGCTGACCGTTGTGTCCACGGCGGTGCACTGGTCCTTCTTCGGCCAGCTGGTGATCCTGGTCGGCATCTTCGTCGGCGGCCTCGGGACCCTGACCCTGGCGTCGCTGCTGGCACTGATGGTCAGCAAGAAACTCGGTGTGCGCGGCAAGCTCATCGCGCAGGAGGCCATGAACAACGCGGGCCGCCTCGGCGAGGTGGGCACGCTGCTGCGGATCGTCATCGTCACCTCCGTGGTCATTGAGGCGGCCCTGGCCGCTGCCCTGGTTCCGAGGTTCCTGGCACTGGGCGAAAGCGTCGGCCAGTCATTCTGGCACGGCGTATTCTACTCCATTTCGGCGTTCAACAACGCCGGCTTCACGCCCCATTCGGACGGCATCGTGCCGTACGAAACCGACCTGTGGATCCTGATTCCGCTGATGATCGGCGTCTTCCTTGGCAGCCTCGGCTTCCCGGTCGTCATGGTGCTGCAGCAGAACGGCCTGAACTGGAAGAAATGGAACCTGCACACCAAGCTGACCATCCAGGTCTCGCTGATCCTGTTGGCCGCGGGCACCGTGCTCTGGGGGCTGATGGAGTGGGAGAACCTGCGCACCATCGGCGGCATGAGCCTGGGCGACAAGATCACGCACTCGCTTTTCGCCTCCGTGATGACCCGCTCGGGCGGCTTCAACCTGGTGGACCAGAACCAGATGGACTCCACCACCATGCTGCTGACCGACGCGCTGATGTTTGCCGGAGGCGGCTCGGCCTCGACCGCCGGCGGCATCAAGGTGACCACCATCGCGGTGATGTTCCTGGCCATCATCGCCGAGGCCCGCGGCGACGCTGATGTGAAGATCTACGGCCGCACCATCCCGGAGGGGACCATGCGGGTGGCCATCTCGGTCATAGTCGCCGGCGCCACCCTGGTGGCGGTCTCGGCGCTGCTGCTGCTGCAGATCAGCGGCGCATCGCTGGACCGGGTGTTGTTCGAAACCATTTCAGCGTTCGCCACCGTGGGTCTGAGCACCAACCTCAGCGCAGAGCTGCCCCCGGCCGGCGTCTATGTCCTCACCGTCCTGATGTTTGCCGGCCGCGTCGGCACCGTCACCCTCGCCGCTGGGCTGGCCCTGCGCCAGCGCAGCCAGTTGTACCACTACCCGGAAGAGAGACCGATCATTGGCTAGTTCCTCAGGCGCCGTCAACCGTCCCGCCCACAATGCGCCCGTGCTGGTCATCGGGCTTGGCCGCTTCGGCGCGTCCACCGCAGAACAGCTGGTGAAGCAGGGCCGCGAGGTGCTGGCCATCGAACGCGACCGGAACCTCGTGCAGAAATGGGCCAGCGTGCTGACCCACGTGGTGGAGGCCGACGCGACCAACATTGACGCCCTCCGCCAGCTCGGCGCGCAGGAGTTCAGCTCCGCCGTCGTGGGCGTGGGCACCTCCATCGAGTCCTCGGTGCTGATCACGGTCAACCTCGTGGACCTCGGCATCGAGCACCTCTGGGTCAAGGCGATCACGCCCTCGCACGGCAAGATCCTGACCCGAATCGGCGCCAACCACGTGATTTACCCGGAGGCCGACGCGGGGGTCCGGGCCGCGCACCTCGTGTCCGGCCGGATGCTGGACTTCATCGAGTTCGACGACGACTTCGCGATCGTGAAGATGTACCCGCCGCGCGAGACCGTGGGCTTCACCCTCGACGAATCGAAAGTGCGCTCGAAGTACGGCGTCACGATAGTGGGCGTGAAATCCCCGGGCGAGGATTTCACCTACGCCCGGCCCGAGACCAAGGTTTCCGCGCGGGACATGCTCATTGTCTCCGGTCACGTGGACCTGCTGGAACGGTTCGCCGCAAGGCCGTAGCAACGCTCCCCCGTGCCGGCGGCCGTCGCCGGGCCTAGAGGCCTCGGTGGCTGGAAGAAGTGACGTCCGGGGCGGGGCCGGCGGCCAGGTTCCTTGTGGCCGGCCCCTGGGTGACGGTGCCGTCAGTGCTGAACCGGGAACCGTGACAAGGGCAGTCCCACGTCACGTCCGTCCGATTGAACTCCACGGTGCAGCCAAGGTGCGTGCAGACGGCCGAGACCGCCTGGATGCCCCCCGTGGGACTGACGTACACGGCAGTTTTGGCGCCGTGGACGTCCACCACCTTCCCCTCTCCCGGGGCCACCGACGCCGGAACAGCGTCGGCGCCGGAAACCTCCTCCGCCGGGCTCGACCGCCCCGCCTGCGCGGCTCCGCCGCTTCGGTTGCTGTCGAACACCGCGGCCCACGGGTTGGCGGTGCCGCCCAGCGTGTCCCGGAGGATCAAGGCGGCGGCAGTGCCGTTGGTGAGGCCCCATTTCCGCAGTCCGGTGATCACGTGGACATGCCGGGACTCCGGAGCCATGCGGCCCACGTACGGCAGCCCGTCGGCAGGCATGGCGTCCTGGGTGGACCAGCGGAACGCGATCTCCCCGGCGCCCAGGCGGTCGCGGGCAAACGCCGCCAGCCGCCGGTATCGTTCGGCGGAATCAACGCTTTCGGTGGCCGGGTGTCCTTCGCCGCCGGCCAGCACGTAACTGGTACCTTCGACGTCGACGGTCAGGATCGAGCGCATCGGCTCATCAACGCTGACAAAGGTTGCGTCCAGCGGAGCAACTGGGCTCTTGCCGGCGACGACATACGAGCGGTGCGCGTAGCATCGCCCGGCGTAGAGCCCGCCGTCCCCGAACGGCAGGTTGGTCGCCACGATGATCTCCTTGGCCCGGACTGATCCCCGTTCCGTAACCACCACGGCCGGAGCGCCGTCGCGGAAGCTCGTAGCAGGCGACTGCTCAAAGACGAAGCTGCCGTTCCCGTCCACGGCACGGGCCAGACCCTGCACATACCTGAGCGCATGGATCTGGGCCTGGCCGTCGAACCGGACGGCGCCCCGGACCGCGAAGGGCAGCGGCACCTCTGTCGTGAAGGAGGCCGGCAGCCCCAGCCGAGCGGCCAGCGCCGCTTCCTCCCGGACCAGCGCAAGGGCCTGCACGGATTCGGCGTAGGTGTAATTGGCCACCCGCCGGAAGCCGCAGTCGATTCCCTCCGCCGCCACAACGGCCGCGACGTGTTCAATTGCCGCCTCGTTGGCCTGCCCATAGATGCCAGCCGTGGAATCGCCGTGGCTGGCCGCAAGGTCGGAGTAGGCAAGCCGGTGCAGTGAGGTGACCTTGCCCGTGGTGTTCCCGGTGACGCCGGTGCCCACCCGCGCCGCCTCGAGCACGGCCACCGACTGGCCCGCCCGTTTCAGGGCCAGCGCGGTGGTCAGTCCTGCGATGCCGCCGCCAACCACTGCAGCGTCCACGTCCAGGGACGCGTCGAGGGGCGCGTACGTTGCGGTTCCGCCGGTGGCAGACCAAAGGGAGAGTAGCCGTCCTGCCGCCTGTTCAGTCACGGTCCCGACCTCCACGCACTAGGTTCCCTCCGCCGTCGGGCGCGTCCCGGCGTCGCTGGCTGAGCTACCGCGGGGTCAGGGCCCGGCGGTCTTCGCAGTCTTCGCGGCGGCCTTGGCTGCCTGCTTGCTGGCCCGCACCTTGCTCAGCGACTCCGGATCCACGATGTCAGCGACGGACAGGAAGGCGTTCTCCTGTCCATAGTGGCCGGCGGCCTCGCGCCAGCCTTCGGCCTGGAGCCCGCACTGCTTTCCCAGCAGCGCCAGGAAGATCTTCGCCTTCTGCTCGCCGAATCCCGGCAACGCCTTGAGCCGGCGCAGCACCTCCTGCCCGTCGGGCCCGCCCTGCGTCCAGATGGCCGTGGCGTCGCCGTTCCAGTCAGTCTGTACCGTCTCAGCAAGGGCCTGGACGCGGCCGGCCATTGATCCGGGGAACCGGTGGACGGCCGGGCGCTCCTTGAACAACTCGACGAACCCTTGCGGATCGTAACCGGCGATCGCGGCGGGGTCCATGGACCCGAGGCGCGTCCGGATCTTTTCCGGGCCGGCAAAGGCCGACTCCATGGTCACCTGCTGGTCCAACAGCATGCCGGTGAGCAGGGCAAACGCGTCGTCGCTGAGGAGTTTGTCCGCTGCGGGATCCCCTGTGATGTGCAGTTCCATGGGTCCTATCCTGCCACCCGGTCCGGGCTGAGTCATGGGTTGCGACCGCGTTCCGGCTAGCCGAGCTGCCTGGTGATTTCGGCGGCCCGCTCGGCGGCGGCCCGGGCGCCGTCGGCGATTATCGCCGGGAGTCCGCGCTCGTCGAAGGTGGCGATCGCCCGTTCCGTGGTGCCGTTCGGGCTGGTCACTGCCTTGCGCAGCGCCGCGGGGTCGGCGCCCGGCTCGGCCAGCATGAACCCGGCGCCGGCTACAGTTTCGCGTGCCAGCAGCAGCGAGAGCTCGGCGTCCAGTCCCAGTTCTGCCCCGGCGGCCGCCATTGCCTCGGCCAAGTAGAAGGCGTAGGCCGGGCCGGAGCCGCTGATCGCGGACAGCGCATCCACCTGTTCCTCGGGAATCTCGACGACGGTGCCGACGGCCGCGAAGATGTCCTTTGCCTGCTGCAGTTGCTCCGCCGAGCAGTGCTTACCGGCCGAGACGGAGACGACGCCGCGGCCAAGCCGAGCGGGCGTGTTCGGCATGGCGCGGATCACCGGCTGTCCGGCCGGGAGCGCCGCTTCCAGCTGCTCCAGCGACACCGCAGCGGCAACGCTGACCACGATGGCGTCCGGCGAGAGCGAACCGCTGATCTCCCGGGCCAAAGCGGCGATTCCCACCGGCTTGACGCCCAGCACCACGACGGCGGCGCCGGTGGCGGCCTGCGTGTTGTTCTCCGGCTCTTCTTCGCCGGCGATGGCCGTGATGCCGTGGTGCCGCTCAGCCAGTTCGGCCGCCCGACCAGCCCGGCGCACCGTGGCGACAATGTCCGCGGGGTCCGTGCCGCCCGCGATCATGCCGCCCATGATTGCCTCGTTCATTGACCCACAGCCCAGGAATGCGATTCGGTTGCTCATTCCCCCATCATTGCAGTCCGGCCCGATTCACAGCCAGCTCACATCCTGGGCGCAGCTTGCTCACAAAATCGGGGATTAGCGTAGGTACTACCTCATTGAGGGTGCGAGTGATGATAGGCAGTCATGCGGATGTCTGCCCGGCACCGGTGGGCTGTAGCGGGTTTCCCCCATTTTCCCGTTCCAGACCGCCGGTGCCTTCGCCGTTTAACAGCCCCGTAAGCAGCACACCGGTCCGGCTGGTGCTGGGCTAGTGCTGGATAGGCCGCACTTCGATGGGAAGGGTGGTGGCTCGGGTCAGCCGCCCGGCCCAGCCGAGGGCGGCGTCGAGGTCCGGTGCCTCAATAACGGTGAATCCGCCAAGGTGTTCCTTCGCTTCAACGAATGGACCGTCAGTGATGAGCAGCTCGGTGCCCTCCGGTCGCACGACCTTTGCGGTGTCGGTGGGGTGGAGCCCCGCGGCGAAAACCCAGGCGCCGGCCGCCTTCATTTCGCGGTTCAGGGCCTCCAGGTCCCGCATGATGGGTTCCAGGACTTCCGGGGCGGGGGCCGGGCCGACGGGCTGGTAAACGCTGAGCAGGTACTGGGCCATGGTGCTGTCCTCCTTGACGATTGGGCCGGTTCCTTACCGGCCTCTCACCTTGTAGACGAACGGCGTGCGTCCGGTTCGACACCTTGCTGCCGGAATTATCGGTTCGGAGCGAAAACCGTCCACCCGTCACCGGCCGACCGATGTTGCGTTGCGCCTGTCACGTGGCGCCTGTTACGGAGCGCTTGTTACGTGGCGCCAGGCCCGTCCGCGTCCGGTGACTGCGGCTCGGCGGGCTCGTCGGCCCGGGCTACGTGGGGCGCGGGCTGCAGCGGCCCCTCAAAGACCAGCTGATCCAGCCGGCGGAGGATCAGACCTTCGCGGAGGGCCCAGGGGCAGATCTCCAAGCTTGGAAACTCAAACATTTCGAGGGCCGCTTCCGCCACCAGCGCGCCGGCCAGAAGCTGGTGGGCGCGGGCTTCGGAGACACCGGGAAGATTCAACCGGTCCTCCACCTCCATGGCCGAGATGCGCTGCGCCCACAGGCCCAGGTCCGTGGCAAACAGTTCCCGTTTGACGTACGGCCCGGCCCCGCTGGGGGCGGCCCCGGCAATGCGGGCCAGCGAGCGGAAGGTCTTGGAAGTGCCGGCCACGTGGTTGGCCTTGCCCAGCTTCGCGAAGTCCCGCACCACGGGCTTCAGGGTGGTCCGGATATAACGGCGAAGCTCCTTGACGCTTTTGGCCGAGGGCGGGTCCTCCTGCAGCCAGTCACGGGTGAGCCGGCTCGCACCGAGCGGGACCGACGTCGCCAGTTCGGGCAGCTCGTCCTCCCCGTAGGCCATTTCGAAGGAACCGCCGCCGATGTCCAGGTTCAGCACGGGACCCGCGCCCCAGCCGTACCAGCGGCGGACGGCGAAGAACGTCATCGACGCCTCTTCGCTGCCGGTCAGCTCCCGGAGCGTCACGGTGGTTTCATGCTTGACCCGGGCCAGGACGGCGGACCCGTTGGTGGCCTCGCGGATCGCGGAGGTGCAGAACGCCAGCAGGTCCTCGGCCTTGTGTTTAGCCGCGAACTCCCAGGCTTCGAGGACGAACTCGATCAGTTCATGCTGGCCGGCGTCGTTGATGTTGCCGTCCACGTCGAGGAACTGCACCAGGGAGAGTGGGCGCTTGTGCGAGGCGAACGGGACCGGGCGCGCGCCGGGGTGGGCGTCCACAAGGAGGAGGTGGACAGTGTTGGACCCGATATCGAGGACGCCTAGCCGCATGCTGCCATTATTCTCCCCGGAGGGGCTGTGCCCTAACCGGGCGCAGTGGCGAGACCTCGCGCCGTGGCCCGTCCCGTTTAGGCCCGGGCGCTTAGGCCCGGCTGTCGTCCTGGGCCGAGTCCGGCTCCTGCTCGGACGGCTTGAAGTCCCGGCGGATGTTCGCCACGCCCTCCGGGTCGATTTCGAAGCCGTAGACGGCGCCGGGGTTGATGACCATACCCAGCTGGTCGCCGAGGTTGCCGATGATTGCCGAGCCCTGGGTGCCGAGCACGTTCGGCGCGGCGGCGAGGAACTGTTCGGCCACACGGCTCGGGTGCGAGAAGACGGCCAGCACGGGCTCTCCCGCAGCGTTGGCGAGCACCAGCGGCTCCACCTGGGAGTCCGGGCCGTCGATCGTGTCGGAGCTGACGATGTAGACCTCGTTGTTGAGGAAGGACAGGATGACCTCCACCGGGTTGGCGTCCGGCTGCTCCCCCCGGGCGAGCTTCTCTTCGAGGTCGTTGAGCGGCTGGAGATCCATGGGTTCTGGCTGTTCAGTCATGTTCCTACTCGATCACGTCACGCCCCGGTCCGCAATTCCTTCCTGGGCGCCCGGCCGGTTCGCGGTCTCCGTCCACGCTCGCGGTACTGACACCGCGAGCCCGGCTCAATGCCGCGAGCAGACGGCAATCTCAGCGCCCGAGCACCTGAAGCAGCCTCGTCTTCAGCTCGTGCTCGCGGAACAGGTCCCGCCATTCGACCCGGATGAACCTCCAGCCCAGCTCCATCAGTGCCTTCTCGCGGCGCCGCTCGGCAAAAATGGCCTCGGCAGTGGGGTCATAGTCGAAGTATTTGCCGCGGCCATCAAACTCCATCGCCACCAGCCGCTCCGGCCATGCGCAATCCAGCCTGTACGTACCGAGCCGCGTCCGGACCTCGAACTGGAGCTGCGGAGCAGGAAGCCTCAGCCGCCGGACCAGATCGCGGAGTAGCGTTTCACCCGGCGACTCGGACAGCGGATCCGCATGGGCGAGCACCTTCTTCAACGTCGAGACGCCCGGCGCCCCGCGGAGCCGGGCGCACTCCAGCTCCACCGCCTCCCGCCCGGCACCGAGTCGCAGGGCATGGTCCATCAGAATCAGCCCCTGCGCATAGTTCAGGACGAGGCCGCTGTCCGCGGCCGTTCGGGCCAGCGACGTAACGCGATGCCCGGCCACGTGCACGACGTCGGCGGGAGTCAGCGCACGGGTATGCGCCCGCACGTCGCCCGCGTGGCCACCGGTCGACGGGAGGAACGGCACCGTGAGGTGGATGGTGTCGTCTACTTGCCACAGAAAGAGGCCGTGGAGCCGGGCTGCCGTGGTGTGGCTGAACACGTAGGCGCCCGTTGAGCTTGTCAGGCAGCGGTGGGCGTAGGCCTCGATCCGGCAGCGCGAGGCACCGTTCGCATCGAGTGCTGCCCAGAAGGAGCGGCGGACATAGCAGCCGCGGCGCAGCTTGAGGAGGGCGCCGCCGGCAGCCAGCTGCCGAATTTTCCGTGCGGACAGGCCCCGGTCCAGCAGTTCCTCGGTCCGCCACAGGTTGACGGCTTCGGGAAGCTTTGGGTCCAGGGCTGCTGCCGAAGGTCCCGGGCCCGGCGTCAACGGACGGGCCGACTCAGCGGAACCGGCCCATACAACAGCGAGGGGGTCCTCAGGCTGGGTGGCGGGGTATTCCATGGCGCCAGCCTGCCGCCACCGCTCCCCTTCCGAAAGTCCGCGATGGACCTATGTGCACAACGACTCGCGGGTTCCGTCCGCCGTCGGCGTCTTCTGACGTCGAGCTGGGAAGGAACCCGCGAGCGGGGGCGAAGTGCACCTACTTCTTGGCGGCGGCCTTGCGGGCGGGGGCCTTGCGGGCCGTCGTCGTTCGCTTGACCGGGCCCTTGGCCCGCTTCTCGGCGAGGAGTTCGACGGCGCGTTCCCGGGTCAGTTCCTCGATGGCGGTGCTGCGCGGCACCGTGATGTTGGTGACGCCGTCGGTGATGTACGGGCCGAAGCGGCCTTCCTTCACCACGATGTTCTTCTCCGAGACCGGGTCCGGGCCGAACTCCGCCAGCGGCGGGACGGCGGCGCGGGCGCCGCGCTGCTTGGGCTGCGAGTAGATCTCCAGTGCCTGTTCCAGCGTGATGGTGAAGATTTCCTCCTCCGAGCCGATGGAACGGGAGTCCGTGCCCTTCTTCAGGTACGGGCCGAAGCGTCCGTTCTGCACCGTGATGGGGTTGCCCTCGGCGTCCTGGCCGAGCACCCGCGGCAGGCTCATCAGCTGCAGCGCCTCATCGAGGGTCACGGTGTCCACGCTCATGGAGGCGAACAGCGAGCCGGTGCGCGGCTTGGCCTTGACCGGCTTCTTCGGCGGCTTTGGCTTGCCGTTCTTGTAGTACTCCACCGGCTGGTTGGCGAGCTGCTCCTCGGTCATCTCCGGGATGATCTCGGTGACGTAGGCGCCGTAGCGGCCGTTCTTGGCCACAACGGTGTGCCCGGTGTGCGGGTCCGTGCCCAGCACGCGCTCCTCCGGGGCGGCGGTCTCCATCAGCTCGACTGCCTTGGCGGCGGTGAGCTCGTCCGGAGCCAGGTCCTCGGGGACGTTGGCGCGGGCGGACTCGATGACTTCGCCGGTCTTCGGGTCCACGGTGGGGACGGAGCTCTCCAGGTACGGGCCGAACTTGCCGACGCGCAGCGTGATGCCGTCGGTGATCGGGATGGAGTTGATTTCGCGGGCGTCGATCTCGCCAAGGTTGTTGACGATGCTCAGCAGGCCGGGCTCGGAATCCTGACCGAAGTAGAAGTGCTTGAGCCAGGCGGGTCCGGCTTCCTGGCCGTTGGCGATCTTGTCCAGGTCGGCTTCCATGTCGGCAGTGAAGTCGTAGTCCACGTAGTCGTGGAAGTGCTGTTCGAGCAGCCGGATCACGGAGAACGCGATCCAGCTCGGGACCAGCGCGGAGCCTTGCTTCCGGACGTAGCCGCGGTCCTGGATGGTGGAGATTGTGGAGGCGTAGGTCGACGGGCGGCCGATGCCTTTCTTTTCCAGTTCCGCGGTCAGGGACGCTTCGGTGAAGCGCGGCGGCGGCGAGGTTTCATGCCCGACGGCGACGATCTCCGAAGCGGTCAGCGCGTCGCCCTTGGCCACGTTGGGCAGCCGGCGCGCTTCCTCGGAGTCCTCGTCTCCGCGGCTCTCGTCCTTGCCTTCCTCATAAGCGGCGAGGAAGCCCGGGAAGGTGATGACGGTGCCGGAGGCGGAGAACTCGGCGTCCCGGCCGTCCGCCGCGCCACCCACGGTGACGGCGCCCAGTCGGATGGTCGCCGTGGAGCCCTTCGCATCGGCCATCTGGGAGGCGACGGTGCGCTTCCAGATCAGCTCGTAAAGGCGGAACTCGTCGCCGGAGAGCTGCTTGGCGACCTGTGCCGGGGTGCGGAAGGAGTCGCCGGCGGGGCGGATGGCCTCGTGGGCTTCCTGCGCGTTGGCTGCCTTGCCGCTGTAGACGCGGGGCGAGGCCGGGACGTACTCGGGGCCGTACAGCTCGGAGGCCTGGCGCCGCGCGGCGGTGATGGCCTCGTTGCTCAGCGCATTCGAGTCCGTACGCATATACGTGATGTAGCCGTTTTCGTAGAGCCGCTGGGCCACCTGCATGGTGCTCTTGGAGGAGAAGCGCAGTTTGCGGCCGGCCTCCTGCTGCAGCGTGGAGGTGGTGAACGGCGCCGCGGGACGGCGGGTGTAGGGCTTGGTGTCGACGGAGCGGACGCGGAAGTCCGCCTCCTGCAGGCCGGCGGCCAGGGCGCCGGCGAGTTCCTCGTTCAGGTGCACGACGCCGCGCGAGGTGAGCTCGCCGGCGTCGTTAAAGTCCCGTCCGCTGGCGACCTTGGAGCCATCGACAGCAGCCAGCTTGGCCTTGAAGGAGCCGGATTCCGCGCCGAACTGGCCGGTCAGGTCCCAGTAGGACGCCGACTTGAACGCCATCCGCTCCCGTTCCCGGTCCACCACCATGCGGGTGACGACGGACTGCACGCGGCCGGCGGACAGGCCGCGGGCCACCTTGCGCCACAGTACCGGGGAGATTTCGTAGCCGTAGAGGCGGTCCAGCACGCGGCGGGTTTCCTGCGCGTCCACGAGGTCCTGGTCCACGTCGCGCAGGTTGTCCATCGCGCGGTGGATGGCTTCCTTGGTGATTTCGCCGAAGGTCATCCGGTACACGGGGACTTTGGGCTTGAGGACTTCCAGCAGGTGCCACGCGATGGCCTCGCCCTCGCGGTCCCCATCGGTTGCGAGGTAGAGGGCGTCAGCGCCCTTGAGCTGGGCCTTGAGTTCGGCGACCTTTTT
This sequence comes from Arthrobacter sp. YAF16, assembly GCF_052113385.1. Classification (NCBI taxonomy): domain Bacteria; kingdom Bacillati; phylum Actinomycetota; class Actinomycetes; order Micrococcales; family Micrococcaceae; genus Arthrobacter; species Arthrobacter sp. YAF16. The sequence goes on along the minus strand of NZ_JBFRDC010000001.1, from coordinate 317,202 downwards.
CTTCTTGTCCGGAGACACCACGTAGTACGGCTTGAAGTCGTGTTCAATGTCGACGGCGAACTTGCCCAACGGCGTTTTCTTCAACTCTGCGGGGAGCTCCGAAGGCTGCGGCAGGTCGCGGATGTGACCGATGGAGGCCTCAACGATGAAACCTTCGCCCAGGTACTTGGCGATGGTCTTGCTCTTGGCGGGAGACTCCACAATCACGAGTTTCTTGCCGGTGGGGGCCTTGCTTGGCACGGTGCTCCTACAGAAAAAGGTTGCTCGGGCAGATGCGCCCATACCCGCCTAGTTCACCATATTTTGCAGATTCCCGCGCATCCGGGTGCAAAAGTCAGTCTCCCGGGCACGTCTTGCAAACGTAACGAAGCACCCACAGTTGCGGCCTTCGGGAGCGCCGCGCTGCCGCTTAGGACGCCGGCGCGGCCTTGCCCCGGTCGTCCGGAATCATCGACCACATGGTGGCCATCCGGACAGCCCCCTCGGGCACCCGGTCCGGGTCCTCGAGCTCGTAGTCCCTCAGCAGGTCGAAGAGCCTCTCGTTCAGCTCTCCGGCCTGGGCCGGGGTCAGGTACAGCAGGTTGCTGGCCAGCACCACGGAGGAGGTGCCGTCCACGGCTTCGCCGCGCTGGCGCCGCTCGTCCCGGGTCCTGGCGTAAGCGTTGACGCGCCGGCGGTAGGCGTCCAGCTCCAGGTCCAGCACGGCGAATTCCGGACTGGCCACTCCCCCGCCCGAATTGATGGTGAAGTCGGTGCCGGCGGCTTTCCAGCGGCGTTCGCGGGCATCGCCGGCGGTGGCCGCGGGCACCACGATGCCCCACTTCTGCAAAGCGCGCAGGTGGTAGCTCATGGCGCTCGGGGTGAGGCCGGTCTGGGCGGCAAGTTCGGTGGCGGTCCGGCTCACCTGGGTGGAATACAGCTCGGAAATGACCTCGAGCCGGGCGGCGTGGGCCAGCGCCCGGATCGCCTTCGGGTCGGTGATTTCGACCTTCTTTTCCGGACGCGGCCTGCGCTTGGCGGCCGGAGCGGCGGTCTCGGCGGGGCCGACCGACTTGGGAGTTTCTGCATTCACGCTTTCAGTCTACCGACGCCTGCCAAACTATGAAAGAAATGCTTGACACTACCGACAGGCGCGGGATACCTTGCGGTTATGAAACACATACTTCATAAAGTGCGCGGCGCATCCGGCGAGCCTTCACTTTGGCGCAACCGCGACTTCCTGCTCGCCAGCAGCTCCCGGTTCCTGGCGACCGCCGGCATGGGCGCCGTCGTCGTCAGCGTCATGCTGCACCTGCAGAACGTCGCGGCGGACGGTGCGGCACCGGCTGCCGGCCCATGGCTCGTGGCGGCTTACCTGCTGTGCTCGGCGCTGCCGCTGGTCCTGCTGGCGCCGTGGGCGGGCCGGCTCGCCGACACGCGTGATTCCCGCACGCTTGCGACGGCGTCGTCCGTGGTCAGCGCCGTGGCCGTGGCGGGCATGGGCGTAAGCCTGCAGTACCTGGACAACCACATCCCCGTGCTGTTCGCCATGACGTTCCTGCTGGACGCCGCGCAGGCCGTGGCGGGGCCGACCTGGCAGGCGCTGCTGCCCCGGATCGTCGGAGAGGAGCGCACCCCGAGGGCGATGGGCACCATGCAGGCCACCATCATGATCGCTGGAATGGCGGGCCCGGCCGCGGGGGGCCTGCTCAGCGGCTGGGGCGGCTCGGGGCTGGTGTTTGCGGTCGCGAGCGGCTGCTATCTGGCCATGGGCGCCGGTGCGCTGCTGATCCGCACCCGACGCGGGACCGCGGCCGAGCTGGCCGGCCGGGACGCACCGGCGCTGCTGGATGGCCTGCGGCTGATCCGCCGGGACAGCCTGGTGTGGGCGCTGGTGCTCGGCGCGCTGTTCTTCATTGTCGTCGGCGAGGCCACCAACGTGCTGGAAGTCTTCCTGGCCCGGGGCGAGCTCGGCGCCACCGAGACCCAGTACGGTCTGCTCGCTGCGGCCTTCGGGCTCGGCATGGCGGTGGGCGCGGCGCTGGCCGGACGGATCAAGACGCCGCCGGCCCGGCTGCGTGTGCTGCTCGCCAGCATGGCCCTGACCTCGGCTTTCCTGGCAGTGATGGGGCTGGTGCCCAGCGTGGGGCTGCTGTTCGTGGCCTACACGGCGATGGGCACGGCCTGCGGCGCCCTGAACGCCTGCTTCGGTGCGATCGCGATCCTGCGCATCCCGGAGAGCGGGCGGGGCCAGGCGATGGCGATCATCGGCGGCATGACCCGCGCCGTCTCCATTGCCGCCCTGGCCATCGGCGGCCTGCTCGGCGCACTGCTGCCGGTCCGGCTGAGTTTCCTCATCACAGGGGCGGGCGGCGTGCTCGTGGCCCTCGCCGTCGCCGCCTACGTGCTGCCTCGCTTCGGCCGCGAAGGCGCGGTGCCGCTCGCGGTGCCGGTGCCGGTGCCGCCGTCGTCCGTCTCAGGCGGGGAGCAGGAAGCCGTCGCGCACCAGGTTGGCCACCTCGTCGAGGAGCCCCTGCCGGAACGCCGCGCTGTCATATCCCTCGTAGCCGCCCAGCAGGGCGTCAAGGGCGCCGATGATCTGCCCGACGGAGAGCTCGCCGTCGCACGCTGAGACAAAGCCGGCCAGCTCGGTGCTGAGCAGGTTGGTGCGGCGCAGCCCCGCGCCTTGGCGCAGCAGGATCACGCCGGGGTGTTCGGCGCCGGGACGCTGGTGCCGCTCCTCGGTGACATCGTCGGCCACCAGCAGGTGCGCGGATTCCAGCTCGTGCGCGGCCAGCCAGTCGGCGCGCTCGACGGCGGCGCCCAGGTGCGGGCCAACGGGCTGTTCGATCGGGTAGGTATTCTCCTCAAACCGGGACATCACCGGCCGGGCGCCGGCCGCGGGTCGCCGCAGCCAGATCATCCCGAAGCCGATGGCCTCCACGTTTCGGGACGCGAAGTCGTCCAGGTAGGCGGCATAGGAGTCCTGGTAGAGCCGCCGGTCGCGGGCCTCGGAGGCGTCCCGCAGCCAGGTCTCTGCGTACTCTTCAGGGCTGACCTGCTCGCGCTGGATGAACCAGACGTCTGCGTCCGGGCTGGCCCAGCTTCGCGGCCGGTCGGCCCATGCGGCGCCCGCCGGGATCTCCCAGTTGCCCAGCAGCTGGGCTGTCCCTCCGGGGGCGAGGACCGAGGGGAGGTCCCGGACAAGCGCGGCGACGATGTCATCGCCCGGCAGGCCGCCGTCGCGGTAGGTGAACTGGTCCGAGGCGGTTTCCCCGGCCCCTCGCGGAGTGATGACGAACGGCGGATTGGAGACCACCAGGTCGAATTCCTGCCCCGCCACCGGATCCAGCAGCGAGCCCAGCCGCAGGCTCACCCGGCTTTCCGGCTCGGCGGGGTCCAGGTGCAGCGCCGCCGCGTTCAGCATCAGGTTGAAGCGGGTGAACGCCAGCGCCCGCTCCGAGATGTCGGTGGCAGTGACGTGCTCGGCGTGGTGCAAGAGGTGGAAGGTCTGGATGCCGCAGCCGGTGCCGAGGTCCAAGGCGCGGGCCACGTGCCGGCGGGCGGTGACCTGCACCAGGGTGGTGGACGCCTGACCGATCCCCAGCACGTGGTCATGGCGCAGCACGCCCGGGCGCTGGTGGGCGGCCAGGTCGCTGGCCACCCAGAGCTCGGCCCCGCCGCTGCTGATTGTCTCTTCACCGGCGGCGCCCTCCCAGCCGTACGGCCGCAGATCCACCTTCGCCTGGACCAGGCCCTCCGGGGACGGCTCCACGAGGCCCAGTTCCACCAGGCCCGCCGTGCGGATGCCGGGCAGTGCGGCGTCAAGGGTCCCGGCCGGCTGCGGCTCGGCCAGCAGCCACAGGCGGACGACGGCGGCGAGCGCCGACGTCGTCGTCCCGCCACCGACGGCGGCCTCGGTGGCGATCAGGGCGGGGATGAGCTGGTCCCGACCCAGGGCCGCGTGGGCGGCCGGGCCCAGGAGTTCGGCCACGCCGTCAACCGTGTAGCCGATGGCGCGCAGGTCCGCGGCGAGCGCCTGGAGCAGGTCCGGGAAGTCGCTGCGGGGAGCGTCGGGGGTGTTGCCGGCCGTGAAAAGCGTAGAAGGAGTCACCGGACAAGTTTAGGCGCGGCACAGGTTTAGGTGCGGGCCCGCCGGCCCCCGCCGAAGCGGAGGTGCTGCCGCGTCAGAGGTTCTTGCTCGCGTAGGCCCGCAGCGCGTCCCGCACGAACGCGGCGCCGGCGGCCCCACCGTAGTTCGCGGCGAAACGCGGATCTGCCACGTACATGTCGCCGAGACCGGACACGTATTCCCTCACGTTCCCTCCGCCGGCCGCCGGGGTCCCCGGAATACCGGTGAGCCATTCGACCTGGCGCCGTGCGAGGTCCTGCGCTTCCGGACCGTCCGGGGCGGCACCCGATTCGGCCGCGGCAATCCAGTCCCGGCCCAGCTGCTTGGACCGCTGTTTCCAGGCGTCCTTTTCGGCGGCGCCCATGCCGCGCCACCAGGCGTCGCCCTGCGCATAGGCGGCCGTGCCCCAGCGCCCCTCCACCTCGTCCTTGTACTGCGTATGGTCGAAGCCGTCGAACATTTTCTCTGCCATGGGTTCCCTTCCTGCCTTGATTTCCCTGAGTGTGTGTTGGACCGAGGCGATCTGCCGCGCCAGCCGGTCCTGCTCCTGGCGCAGCCACTTGAGGTGGCCGGCCAGCGCGCATTCGGTCTCCCCCTCGCGGGCGAGCGCCTCGGCGATTGCCGGCAGGCCGAGGCCCAGTTCCCGCAGCAGCAGGATGCGCTGCAGCCGGAGCAGTGCGGCCTGGTCGTAGTACCGGTAACCGTTGTCCCCGGTGCGGCTGGGCTTGAGCAGCCCGACGGCGTCGTAGTGGCGCAGCGTCCGGCTCGTGGTGCCCGCGATCTTCGCGATCTGCTGCACGGACCAGTCCATGGCTGTCGTTCTCCTCAACCCTGGAGCGCCCGGACTATCCGGCCGCTACCCCGAGCCTAAATGTTGACGCGGCGTCAAGGTCAAGGGTTCTTCTCGCCTGGCCCGTGCCGGGGACGAGTGCGGGAGCTGATTGCCGGCTAGCGGCCACGGGACGACGGCGGGGCAGGGACGGCACGCCCCAGCGGGTAAGTTGGAGGCATGCTTTTCGCTCCGCCCTCACCCTCCCGCCCTCGCGCTCTCGGGCGCCTCTTCGCCGCCGCGGCCGGCGTCGCCGTCGTGCTGGGAGCCTCGGCGTGCTCCGCCGGGGGCTCTATCGAATCCGCCGACGTGAACGCTTGGAAGGCCACCGCGTTGCCGTCGGCCAGCGGGATCGTCCTGGCGGACGCCGGCAAGATCCTTAACCGCGATCCGGTCGCCAAGGACGCCAGCGTCCCGGCCGGCAACTACACCTTGACGATGAGTTGCGACGGCGGCGGCAAGGAATTCTTCGAGGTCACCCTCGACGGAAACCACCTCACGGAAGCCGGGGCCGCCTGCAACGGCAGCCGGGAGACCGCCAGGATCAAGGTGCCCGCGGCGGGCACGCTGAAGATCAGCGCTTCGAGCGTGGACGCCCCGCTCATCTTTGCCTACCAACTGGTGGCCGCAGCCTGATGTGACTTGCGCCGGCCGGAAGCGTGGCTAGGCTCGGGGCATGGTTGCTACTGGGGGTAGTCAAGGGGTCCGTGTTTGGGCGCCGACGTTCGCGCTGGCGCTCTGCGCGGCGGTAGCGCTGGCCGGCTGTGAAGTCGCGGACGACGTCGGGCTCCCGGCGACCGACGCCGGGCCATCGGTCCGGTCCGCTGCGCCGCGGCCGCCACTGCCAACGCAGGACGCGGAGCTGGCCGCCGAAGCGGCCAAGAACCTGACGGAAGTTCAGCGGCTCCTCGGTGCCCCGCCCAAGACCGAACTGATGTCGGCTTTAGGCGGGATCGGCTTCCGACAGACCGCGCCGGGCGCAGCCAAGGGCCCGTATACCGTGACAGTGGCCTGCGCCGGAACACCAAACGTACTCCTCACCGTTTCACCGCCTGACCGCCGGCCCGGAACCAGACTGCAGCTCAACGTCACCTGCGGGCGCAGTGTCCAGAAAGCCGTGAAGCTCGAATCGGGGCCGATCACGGTGCAAATCGAGCCGAGCTCAACCGGGGCGGATCCAGGCGCCGCCGTCGGGTTCCGGCTCGAGCGCCGCCCTTCCGCTTAGCAAGCGCGCCGGACCGCCGGGCTCTGGCCCGCCGCCGCGGCCGGGCTTAAAGTCGGAGTATGCCCACCGCGCAGGCAACCCTGCCGCTGCGGTCGCGCGGCATGCTCACCGCCGTCGTGCTGGCCGTTGCGCTGTCCTGCGCCACCGGGCTGGCCGGTTGCGAGTATGAGTACGACGACGGGCTTTCCGCCCGTGATGCGCCGTCGCAGGCGACCACGTTCACCGACGCCGCCCTCCCCCAGGACCCCGGCCTGAACCGGCCGGTGACCGGGCCGGAACTCAAACACTGGGTGACGGAAGTGTTACCGGAAACCCAGGGCCAGGTCTTCCATACCGGCTACGGGCTGCTGGACGCCGGCGCGACGCGCAATGAAACCACCACGCAGCTGCCGAGCGGAACCTATGCCCTGACCCTGGTCTGCCGAAGTACCCGGCGGGTGTCGTTCACCATCGTGGACAAGGCGAGCATTCTGGTGGACTTGAGCCTGCGGTGCGGCACGCCACGGGTCAACGTGGTGCAGCTCGGCGCGGACACGGTGCTGAGGGTCCGGATCGGGTCCCTGGCGCCGGCGAATTTCGCCTACCGCGTGAGCCGGATCTAGGTCAGCGACCAGCCGGCCCTCCGATGGCCACCTCAGGCGGCGGAGCGCGTCCTCAGGCGGCAGCGCAGCCGTCCGGGCAGCGCAGCGTCGCCGGGTCCGAGGCGCAGTCAATGCAGTACAGCGTCAGGGTGCGGCAGCTGGGGTTGGAGCAGTTCTCGAACTTGCTGGTGGGCGCCGCGCAGCGGACGCACTGGCCGATGGTCTTTGCGTCCTCGCTGAACTCCAGGTGCATCCGCTTATCGAAGACGTAGAGGGAGCCCTCCCACAGCCCCTGGTCCTTGAACGCCTCCCCGTAGCGGACGATCCCGCCGTCGAGCTGGTAGACCTCCTTGAAGCCGCGGTTGACCATCAGGCTCGAGAGGACCTCGCAGCGGATGCCGCCGGTGCAGTAGGTGACCACGGGCTTGTCTTTGAGGGCGTCGTACTTGCCGGAGTCCAGTTCCTTGATGAAATCGTGGGTCGTCGCGACGTCGGGGACGACGGCGTCCTTGAATTTTCCGATCTGGGCTTCGAAGCCGTTGCGTCCGTCGAAGAACACCACTTCGTCCCCGGCCTGCTTCTTCGCTTCCACGAGCCGGTGCAGTTCCTCGGGCGCAAGATGCGTCCCGCCGCCGACGACGCCGTTTTCGTCCACCTTGAGCTCCCCCGGGGCGCCGAAGGAGACGATCTCGTCACGTACTTTGACGCTCAGCCGGGGGAAGTCCGCGGCACCGCCGTCGGACCACTTCACGTCGATGCCGCGGAAGCCCTTGTATTCGCGGGTCGTCTTGACGTACTGCTTGACGGCGCCGATCTCGCCGCCGACGGTCGCGTTGATGCCGTCCTTGGAGATGATGATCCGGCCGGTCAGCCCGAGCTTTTCGCAGAGGGCGCGCTGCCAGAGCCGGACGGCGTCCGGGTCCGCGATCGGGGTAAAGCCGTAAAAGAGCACAATTCGATTCAAAGCCACGTATTTAAGCGTACTGGGCGGGGCAAAACCCGGCGCCGGGCGTTGCGGGATGGAGGCGCCACGGATGCCCCACCCTCCGGGGTCCGCCGCGGACGCCATACGCCCGGGCGCCGCGGCGTGCGACCGGCCCGACTGTCACAATTGCGTAAGCAAGCGGCCCCGCGGATCCCGGCCCCTGTTGCTTGCGGCGGGGCTGGAATACGCTCATCTCATGAGCCTTGACGCCATGGTTGACGACACCACCCACCTCCTTGAGGTCTGGGTTGCCGGGTGGGCCGGTTGCCGGGGTTATGAGACCCGCAGGGAGGGCCGCTTTCCCGCCGCGCTGAGGGCGGACACGACCCACGAGTGGGAATATTTCGCCCATGACCCCTCGGATTCCGAGTTCGAGGAGCTGGCCGCCAAGACCGCCGAGGTCCCGGCCCGGATCCTTACGATCCTCACCAACGACGTGGCTCGCTACTCCGCCCTGGCCGAGAAGAACGGGCTGAACGTCACCTCGGCGTCGCAGACCATGATGATCGTGGACATGGAAACCCAGGACGCCGAGGACCCCTGGCTTCCGGACGACGATCTGCGCTGGGTGCCGTCGACCACGGGCGGTGTCCACCATGCCGTCGTCTATGCCGGCGAAGAGGTGGCCGCCAGCGGGCGGGTGTTCGTCGCGGACCACACCGCCGTCTTCGACAAGATCGTCACCGAGCCCGGGTTCCAGCGGCGCGGACTCGGCAGCTTCATCATGCGGGCACTGGCCGCCCAGGCGTTTGAACACGACGTCGAAGGCGGGCTCCTGCTGGCCTCCCTGGACGGCCAGCAGCTGTACTCGCATCTCGGCTGGACCACGGTGTGCCATGTGCTGATGCTTTCCGCCTCGGACGAGGGCGCCGACCTCTCCGTGGGATGAGCGGGTTCCCTGCCCCGGCGTCGTCGGTCCGTGAACCCGCGGGTCGATTTGAGCCCGGGTGAAACAATGTTGGAGTGAATCCACATGAGTCTCTGATCCCGTTGCTGGGCCGCGGCCCGGACCCGGAACAGCTGCGGCATGTGCGCACGATTCCCGCCCGGAAGGCCGTCAATGAACCGTGGCCGGAGTGGGTGCACCCCGACTTGGTGCAGGCCTACGGCTCTCTCGGCATCCACGAGCCCTACCGTCATCAGGTGCAGGCCGCCGAACTGGCGCACGCAGGCGAACATGTGGTGATCGCCACCGGCACCGCCTCCGGCAAGTCCCTCGCCTACCAGCTGCCGGCGCTGGATGCGGTCCACCGCTCCGAGCTGCGCGTCCTCGCCGACCCGGGCAAGATCCACGACGACGGCGCCGTGACCCTCTACCTCTCCCCCACCAAGGCCCTGGCCGCCGACCAGCTGGCCGCCATCCGCTCGCTCAAGCTCCCCACTGTCCGCGCGGAAACCTACGACGGCGACACCGACCCGGCGTCCCGCCGCTGGATCCGGGACCACGCCAACGTCATCTTGGCCAACCCCGACATGTTGCATTTCGGGATCCTGCCGAACCACACCTGGTGGGCGCGGTTCTTCCGCCGGCTCCGCTACGTGATCGTGGACGAGGCACACAGCTACCGGGGCGTGTTCGGATCGCACGTGGCCAACCTGATGCGACGGCTGCGACGGATCTGTGCCTACTACAGCCCCGGCACGTCCCACCCCGGACCGGTGTTCATCGCCGCATCGGCCACCGCATCCGACCCCGGCACCTCCTTCGGCCGGCTCATCGGCGCCCCGGTCCGGGCGGTGTCCGAAGACTGTTCGCCGCATGGCGCCACGACCGTGGCGTTCTGGGAACCCGCACTGACCGAGCTGCGCGGCGAAAACGGCGCCAAGGAACGCCGAACCGCCGTCGCCGAAACCTCGGACCTGCTGGCCAACCTGGTCTCCTCCCGGATCCGGACCATCGCGTTCATCAAATCGCGCCGCGGCGCCGAGACGATCGCCTCCATCACCAAGCGCCTCCTGGACGAAGTGGACCCCAGCCTGCCGCAGCGGGTGGCGGCCTACCGTTCCGGGTACCTGCCGGAGGAACGGCGGGCACTGGAAAAGGCGTTGCGCTCCGGCGAGCTGCTGGGTGTATCGAGCACCTCCGCGCTCGAACTTGGCATCGACATCTCGGGGCTCGACGCGGTTCTGGTCGCCGGCTGGCCGGGAACCCGGGCGTCGCTGTTCCAACAGATCGGCCGGGCGGGCCGCGCCGGACAGGACGCCATTGCCGCCTTCGTCGCGAGCGACGATCCGCTCGACACCTATCTGGTGAACCACCCGGAGGCGATCTTCGACGTCTCGGTAGAAGCGACGGTCTTCGACCCCTCCAACCCGTACGTTCTGGGCCCCCACCTGTGCGCCGCCGCGGCGGAACTTCCGCTGGGCTATGCGGAGCTGGAGCTGTTCGGCCCGACAGCCGAGAAGCTGCTGGACCAGCTGGTGGTCCAGGGCTACCTGCGCAAACGCCCCGCGGGCTGGTTCTGGACCCACCCCCAGAGCGCCGCGGCCATGGTGAACCTGCGGGCCGACGGCGGCGGTCCGGTGAGCATCGTGGACGCTGACACCGGCTCCCTGCTCGGCACCATGGATTCACCCCAGACCCACTATCAGGCGCACACCGGCGCCATCTACGTTCATCAGGGCGAGAGCTACGTCGTCGAGGATTTGAACGAAGGCGAGCACTGCGTCGTGGTGCGCCGGGCCAACCCCGACTACTACACGACAGCGCGCGACGTGACGCAGATCGAGGTCCTGGAGACACTCCGCACCACGCAGTGGGGGGACGTCGCGGTGCACTTCGGTGACGTGAAAGTGACGACACAGGTGGTCTCCTTCCAGCGCAAGGCGCTGATTTCGAACGAGATCCTCGGCGAGGAACCGCTGCAACTGGGCGCCCGGGACCTGTTCACCAAGGCGGTGTGGTTCGTGATGGACAACCGCTCCTTGACGGGCGCGGGGCTGATCGAGGCGCAGTTCCCGGGGGCTTTGCACGCGGCCGAGCACGCGGCCATCGGGCTGCTGCCGCTGGTGGCGTCCAGCGACCGGTGGGACATCGGCGGAGTGTCCACGGCCATCCACGCCGACACCGGGGTGCCTACGATCTTCGTGTACGACGGCCACCCCGGCGGGGCCGGCTTCGCCGAGCGCGGCTACGACAAGGCCAGGGTGTGGCTCTCCGCGACGCGCGACGCCATCAAGGCCTGCGAGTGCGAGTCCGGCTGCCCGTCCTGCGTGCAGTCCCCCAAGTGCGGCAATAAGAACAACCCGCTGGACAAGGACGCCGCCGTCACGCTGATTGAGATGCTGCTGACCGACGCCACCGATCTTATGGGCGGCCCTGCCGAGGAGCAGGGGGCAGCCCCGGCCGCCGGGCACGTCATCAGCCAGCCGGGTTAGTCCGGCGCCCGCTTACCGGATCCCGGATCCCGGACGCCGGTCCGGGGTCCTCTGCCGGCGGAGGTCCGGCCCTCGCCAGGCCGGTGGCCGGACCGAACACCGTGCGGGATCGCAGTTCCGTGCGGACCCGGACGGTGTCGCCGGGTTCGACCAAACAGCCCACCAGCCGCGCATCATGGCGGCCGGCGACGTCGGCGGCGACGGCACACGGCTCGCCGGCGGAGAGTCCACGGGCTGCATCCGCGGCTGCGAGTGCCGCCAGATCCGCCGCAGCCGCGGCTTTCGACGCCATCACCGCCGCCTGGCCCAGCAAGACGACAGCGGTCATAGCGAGCAGCAGCACCATCCCCAGGCCCAACGCCACGGCGCTGCCCGCACCCAGTTCAGGGTCCCGCACCACGGGCGGCATCACGCGCGCCAGCCCAGGGCAAGATCCGCCGTCGCGGGAGCGGAGAGGGCAGGCGCGTCAGAGGATTCACTCCTCGCCCACGCTTTCGCGGTAAGGGTCCACGGAACCAGCGGACCCATCGCACCGCTGACGGTTCCGGACACCGTGACGCTGAGCCAGACCCCGTCGGAGGCCACAGCGGCCAGCGCCGAATCACCGGCCAACCGCCGGACGATTCCGCCGACGGCGGCGGCGTCCTCACCGCGCGCGAGCGCCCTCGCACCGGCTCGCGCGGCTTCCTCCAGCCGGAGTTGCGTCAACCCCGTGGCGGAACCCGCCAGCAACAACCCCAGCAGCAGCACAACGGCTGGCAGCGCGACGGCGAACTCGGCCGTTACCGCGCCCCGGGCGGCTGCTGCGGCTTGGCCCGCACGGGATCCCCGCTTCGCTGCGTCCAGGTGCTTCGGAAGGCACCATCCCGGTTGTGCGGGCGCCTTGGCCGGGGCCGCCGGCGCACTCGGGGATCCCAGGGTCACGGCAGTGCCAGCGCCGTGCGGATAAGGTTCAGCAGGAACCCCCGGACCTCGTCGCTGCGCATGATCAGCACGAGCAAGCCGGCGAAGCCGACGGCGGCCAGCGTGGCAATGGCATATTCAGCCGTGGCCATTCCCGCTTCGGAGCCGGGGAGCTTTTTCCAGCTGCGGGCCGGCCGGGAAGAGTCCCGCACCGGCGGTGCCTGCCGGGCGCCGGGGTAGATCTCCCGCACCTCCGCGGTTCCGGTGTCGGCGTCCGCGCGGTCGGAGCCGGCGGGGGCGTTTCGGTGGAGTGTCATGAGCTTTCCTCTCAGGCGATGCCGGCGCAGTTGCCGGCTGATTCCAATGTCGCGCCCGCGCCCGTCGCCGGTAAGGGCGATGCATGGCCAAGTGGACAACTTCGGCTGTGGAGGACGAGTCGACGCGCCGGGTACAGCCGTCAGGAGCCATGCGGCACCATTGCGAGCAATACCGGCACAATGCCCAGGCATACGAAGGCGGGCAGTGAACACAGCCCCAGGGGGATGACCAGCTTCACGCCCAGCGCAGCGGCCCGCTGCTCGGCGGTCCGGAACTGCTCGCGGCGGAGCCGGGCGGCCTGCGCGTAGAGGATGGCCGAGGACGGCACGCCGGTCAGCGCGGCGAAACCCAGGGCATCGCGGAGGGCCTGCAACTGGGCGGGGATGGCGCGGGAACTCCGCCACGCAGTCTCCCAGTCGGCGCCGATCGCGAGGGCGGAGACAACCGGAGCCAGCGGACGTCCGATCGCGGGATCGGCGCGAACGGCGATCAACTCCAGCGTGCGCCCCAGCCCGGATCCGGCGTCCAGCATGGCACCGATCAATTCCAACATCATGGCCGGATCACGGAGGCCGCCCACGTGATCCGCCGCTGCGCCTGTGCCGTCGCCGGTCCCGGCACCCTCGGGCGCCCCGCCAGGCGGAGGCCCGCCCAACCGCCTCCAGCGCAGGCCCGCGCGCCGCTGGTCTGCCAGCGCCACGATCACCGCGGCTGCCAGCAGGGCGGCCACCGCTAGACCGCCAGACTGCGGGATCACCACTGCCGCCCGGCAGCGGCCCGGACGAGACGGGCGGACCAGATCCGGCCCGCGGCGGTGAGGGCGAGCCCAGCGACGAGCGCCGCCATGCCGAAGGGGGTGCCAAGCAGGATCGTCGAGGGATCCACGCCGAGCAGGACACCGAGGCCGAGCCCCAGGAAGGGCAACCAGGTCAGGATCCGGACGGTGGCCCTGGGCCCGGCCAGTGCGGTCTGCCGCGCGGCTTCGGCGTCGTCCTCGGCCTCCAGGTGGGCGGCGAACCGCGCCAGGACCTCGGCAAGCGGACAGCCGGTGGCCTCGGCGACGTCGAAGCACGCCGCGAGTTCCACCCAGATGGCGCGCTCCCTTCCGCCGGGGCCACGGCGTGCAGAACGGCCGGTGCCGGTCCCGGCGCCCTTCCGGATGGCCGCGGCGACCGGAGAACCCCTCAGGGCCGCAGCCCGGGCTGCGGCCAGGATCTCAAGCGACGTCGCGCCCAGACCATCAGTGGGCGCGGCGCTGTTCGGGCGCCCGCCCCCGCTCTTCGCAAGGTCCGGCTCCCGCGGCTCACCATAGAGAAGCCAGAGTTCCTCCCACAGCCGCGCAGGAGTCCGGCCGCCCTTCAGCAAGGCGGCCAACTGCTGCACCACCACGGTCATGGGGACCTCCGACGCGATTCCACCCCTCCCGCGCCACGGCGCTAAGCGGCCACCCCGCCCTTGTCCCCGCCGCCCGACGGCCCGTTCCCCGGCGGCGCCCACGGAGCGACCGGACAGAGCCCGCCGGAGGCGCCGGCCGGACGCCGCCGGCGGCGCGAATGCCAGCCAAGCCGCGAGGGCCAGAATTCCGGCCAGGACGGCCGTCATGGCGGGCCGGCCGCCGAGCTGGGCACGCCGGTCCCGGGGGCAGCAGCCGGGTCCAGGCCCAGACGGGCCGCCAGCTCGGGCCACGCGGGCCCGGCGCGTACCGCACCGCCCGCCGTTTCCAGCGCCACGGCTACGGCCAGGCCTGACGCGTCTTCCTCGACCAATCCCACGGACGCCACCTGACGGCCGAAACGTGTACGTTCCAGATGGACGACGGCGTCGAGGGCGCTGGCTGCCTGCAGGCGGACGGCGTCCGGCCCCATCCCAGCGAGCGCGCCGAGCGCCGTCAGCCGGGCCGGCACCGCGGCAGCGGTGTTGGCATGGATCGTGCCGCCGGCTCCAGTGTGCCCGGTGTTCATCGCGGAGAGCAGCTCCCGGACCTCGGCGCCACGGCACTCCCCCACCACGAGCCTGTCGGGCCGCATCCGCAGGGCCTGCCGGACCAGCTCGCCGAGATCAACGGCGCCGCCGCCCTCCAGGTTGCTGTGGCGCGATTCGAGCGACACCACGTGCGGGTGCACCGGATTGAGCTCCGAAGCATCCTCGATCAGGACCAGCCGCTCCCCCGGTCCGCAGAGCCCGAGCAGCGTGGCAAGCAGCGTCGTTTTCCCCGAGCCCGTCGCGCCGCTCACCAGAAAGCTCAGGCGGCGCGCCACCATTCGCCTGAGGACGTCCTGGATAAGCGGGCCGAACATACCGCCCCGGGAGAGCTCGTCCAGCGAGAAAACGGACTCGCGGCGGATCCTCACGCTCAGCAGCGTTCCGGCCGTGGAGATCGGCGGCAGCACGGCGTGGACCCGGTAACCGCCGTCGAGTCTGACATCCACGCAGGGCGAGCTGTCATCCAGCCGCCGCCCGCCGGCGGCCACCAGGCGGGCGGCGAGGGCTCGGACCTGGGTCTCGTTGGCAAAGGCGACCGGGGCGCGCTCAAGCCCTCGGCCACGGTCCAGCCATACCGAGTCCGGGCCGTTGACGAAGATGTCCGTCACGAGCGGGTCGCGCGCCAGCGGCTGCAGCGGTCCCAGCCCATTCAGTTCCGCGCTGATGCTTTCGACGGCGGCCAAGGCACCCGCTGTGCCAAGGAGCTTGCCGCTGGCCTGCACGGCCGCCGCCACCCTTGACGGGGTGACCGGGCCGGCGTCGGCCATGACCGATTCGCGGACCGCCTCGAGCAGCCGCGCATCTACCCGCCGCTGGGGCGCGCGCAGTTGCCTGCGGAACCGTGGACGCTCCGGCTCCGGCGGGTCCGCGGCCAGATGCGAACTCACGGGAACCCCTCCGTGCTGAAGGCCAGAACTCCTTCGGTGAAGCGTTGAACGCTCCGCCGTCCCCCGGCGTCCAGCAGGCGCCCGAGTTCGGTGGCGGCGGCCGTCCCCCGGACCTCGGGCATAATGCCCTGCACCGGGAGCCCCACGGCTTGGGAAATCAGCTGGTAGTCGAACGCGACCCCGGGTTTCGTCCGGATCACCAGTGCGGTCTCTACAGGCGGTAGCTCCGGCACCAAACGGGCGGATGCCACCGCCGCCCGGAGCTGGGCGGGCAGCACCACGACGACCCGGTCGCATTCCCAGCCGAAGGTCCGCAGTGCCTCGCGTCCGCGGCCGACGTCCAGCACCACCAGCTCGTAGCAGCGACGCGCGGCGTCGAGCACCCCAGCGACCGCGGCCGCTTCGATGGCCTGCGGCCGTTCCCGGCTGCCCGGCCAGGACAGGAAAGAGAACCCGCCCGCTTCGGGCAGCGCCTCGTGGAGCTGATCCGGATCGATGCTGCCGCTGGCCTCGGCGAGGTCCGGCCAACGGAGCCCGGGTTCTTCTTCGGCGGCGAGGGCCAGTTCGAGGCCGCCGCCCCAGGGGTCTCCGTCGATCAAAAGGACTCTGGCTCCCAGCCCCGCGGCGGCCTGGGCCAGCCAGATCGCGGCGGTGGTTGCCCCGGCGCCGCCGCAGCCACCAACCACGCCGAGGACATGCCCGCCCGGATCCGGGGCGTGCGATCGGCTGAGGTACTCGGCGAGCCAGGGTCCGCCCTCGGGGAGGACGGCCACCCGTTCGGCACCCATGGCCGCGGCCAGCTGCCAAAGCCTGTCGCCCTCACCACTCGGTCCTACAAGAACGGCCGGTGCACGACGCCGGATCGGGAGTTCCCGGACGTCACTGCCCACGAGCACTGCGCCAGCAGAGTCCCAGTACGGGACCGCTTCCGCGGCATCCCCCGCCAGGCTAAGCTGCCGGCCCGCCGCGGCCACAATCCGTTCCACCTCCCCCCGCAGGACCTCGGACCCGGTGACCAGCAGCGTCTCCGCCGCCCCGTCGGGAAGCCACGAACCGGGGTCTGGCCCCGGGTCCGGTACCGCTGGGGGCCCGGCCCTGGACACGGGCTGTCGGGACGGCGCCTTACTGGTAACTGGCTCGGGTAATTGATGCCTGCTCATGCCTCCACTTTCGGCGCTGCGGACGCCGCAGCCGCCCGCCGTCTTCGGCTATGTGGAAAACCGGGCCGCCTTCGGCTTGGCCCGGCGCTGCCCGGCCCGACTTGGGCGCGGCCCGGCCCGACTTGGGCGCGGCCCGGCCCCGCCCGGCTTGTCCCGGCGGGCCGGTACGACCCCCGCCCGAGCCGGTCCGCCGGAAGCACAACGACAGGGCAGAATTGAGCCTATGCATCTGCTGCTCGCCGCCCACGCCGACGGCGCAGCCCTACAACGACTCACGCCGTCGGGCGCTCCCGATCCCGCCGCCCCGGAACCACGCATCGTCAGCGCCGCCGAGCTGCCCGGCGTCGTGCGGCAGCTGGAGCTGCAGCGGCCGCGCTGGATCTGGCACCGCACGCAGGACTGGTACCCGGCGCTGCTGGCCGCAGGGGTCGAGCTGGAACGCTGCCATGACCTGACGCTGTGCGGCGCCATCCTGGCCCATTCGGAGTTCACTGCGCACACCGAGTATGCCCGGAACGCGGAGAAGCTCACCCAGGATGACGACGTCCAGCAGCCGCCACGGGCCCTGCAGCCGCCTCCGCCGCCCGCGGACCAGGGCGCCCTGTTTGAGGACCCGGGCCTGCGCGCTGCGCCGCGGCACTCCCCCGAGGAGCTGCGCGCCGAGTACGCCGCGCAGCAGGAAGCACTGGCGGGCGTCGCTCTGGACGGGGACCGCCGAAAGCAAAGGCTCCAGCTCCTTCTGGCCGCCGAGTCCGCCGGGGCCATGATCGCCGCCGAGATGCAGCACACCGGCGTTCCCTGGCGCGAGGAGCTGCACGAACAGATCCTCGCCGACTACCTCGGTCCGCGTCCGCCGCAGGGCCACCGTCCGGCCAAGCTCGAGGCCCTCAACAGCGAACTCCGCCGGCTGCTGCAGTCCCCGGCACTGAACCCCGACTCCCCGCAGGAACTGATGCGGGCCCTGCACCGGAACGGCATCGAGGTGAAGAGCACGCGCCAGTGGGAGCTGAAGGAATCCAGCCACCCGGCGATCGAGCCGCTGCTGGCCTACAAGAAGCTCGCCCGGCTCCACGCCGCGAACGGCTGGGCGTGGCTGGATGCCTGGGTCAAGGACGGCCGCTTCCAGCCCGAATACGTGGTGGGCGGGGTCGTGTCCGGACGCTGGGCCTCCCGCGGCGGCGGGGCGCTGCAGATCCCCCGCCAGATCCGAGGCGCCGTCCACGCCGACCCTGGCCACAAACTGATCGTCGCGGATGCCTCGCAGCTCGAGCCCCGCGTACTGGTGGCGCTGGCACAGGATTCCAAGATGGCGGAAGCCGCCCGCGACAAAGACCTCTACGCCGGCATCGCCGCTCAGGGTTTCGGCGGCGACCGGGCCAAGGCCAAGGTCGCGCTGCTCGGCGCGATTTACGGCGCCACCACCGGCGAATCCGGCCGGCTGATGCCGCAGCTGGCCCGGACCTATCCGCGCGCCGTCGGCTTCGTGGAGCAGGCAGCCCGCGAGGGCGAGGCGGGTAAGACCGTCACCTCCCGGCTGGGCCGCAGCAGCCCGCCGCCTTCGGAGCGGTGGCTGCACAGCCAGCAGTCCGCCACCGCGGAGGAACAACGCCGGGCCGAGTCGCTGGCGCGCTCTCGCGGAAGGTTCACGCGCAACTTCGTGGTGCAGGGTTCCGCGGCCGACTGGGCGGCCTGCTGGCTGGCGGAACTACGACGGCGGCTGCGGGGACTGCGCGCCGACGGCTCACCGGCCGGGGAACTGGTCTTCTTCCTGCACGACGAGGTCATGGTCCATTGCCCTGCCGACGCCGTCGATGCCTGCATCCGGGCGATCGAGGAATCCGCGGCAGCCGCCAAGGAGTTGCTGTTCGGCAGGATCCCGGTGGAATTTCCGGTCAGCATCGCCGTCGTGGACTCCTACGACAACGCCAAATAGCTGCCCTCAACCGCTGCCCGACGCCGGGCCGGACACCCCGGGTAACGTACCCGCCGGTAGCGTTGCGCCTGCTCCGCGGGCCCCGTTACAGTCGAAAAGGCCGGCGATGATCCCGAGTGATCCGCCGGCGCAAATGCAACGAGGCAGGGAACCGGGGAGGCAGCACAGTGGCTGGCGTATTCGAGATTGCAGCGGCCGGAGACGAGTCGTATTTCTTCAAGCTGACGGCACCGGACGGGACAGTAGTTGCCGTTTCACCGCTTTTTAACACCATCAAGGGAGCGGCCGCCGGCATCACGGCGGTGCGCGAGAACGCCGCAACCGGGCTGGTCGTTGACCGCTCCGCCCGGAAGGCCGTCACCCAGTCCGCGAGCAAGCCCGCCGCGACGTCGTCCTCGCGGCCTGCGCCGCTGCTGACGTCGCGCTAGCGAAGGCGCGCCGCTACCCGTCGATCCCGTGCAGGCGCGTCCGGTCCCATGGGACCGACCAGCCCAGCTGGTCGAACAGCTGGTTGAGGATCATGCCGGTGAAACCCCAGACCACCACGCCGTTGACGGTGAAGGCCGGGCTCTGAAAGGTCTGGCCGGCCCGGCTGACGGTTGCCATCACCCTGTTGTCGGGGTCGAGCAGGTCCCGGACGGGCACCCGGAAGACCTGTGATGACTCGCCGTAGTCCACTACCCGGACGGGTGACTGGGACGCCCACCAGCCAAGGACGGGCGTGACCAGGAAGTTCCCGCGGGGCAGCGCCAGTTCGGGCATGACGCCGAGGACCTCAACGCCCTGCGGATCCAGTCCTGTTTCCTCTTCGGCCTCGCGCAGGGCGGCCTCGATCACGGTTTCGCCGGGGTCGATGCCGCCGCCGGGGAACGCCACCTGTCCCGGGTGGTCGTCGAGGGTCTGCGCGCGCTGGAGCAGCAGCACGTCCAGGTCCGCTGGCGCCAGCAGCTTCACCGACGTCGCCGGGACATCGTCCAGCGAGCCGAACAGCATCAGCACGGCGGCACGGCGTACCCGTTCGCCCGGCTCAACGGCCAGTTCGCGCCAGCGCGGATCCGGCGACGGGGCCGTCCCGGCCTGCACCGCGGCTACAAGGTCGATCAGGTCCTGGCGGGCGGTCATTGCGGCCTTCTCTGCGATTCCATCCGGATTTCCGCGGCCCGGTGGGTTTCGGCCAGCAGCTTCGCCAGCAGTTCTTCCTGGCCCGGGGCCAGTTCGTACTTCAGCAGCTTCCTGGCCTTCTCCGGATCGGTCTCGCCGGCTCCGTAGCTGGGGCACCAGTTCGCCACGGCGCAGGCGCCGCAGGCCGGTTTGCGGGAATGGCAGACGCGCCGGCCGTGGAAGACGACTCGGTGCGAGAGCATGGTCCAGTCTTTCGGCTCGAACAATCCGGCGACGTCGGATTCGATCCGGACCGGATCGTCCGAGTCCGTCCAGCCGAAGCGGCGGGCCAGCCGGCCGAAGTGGGTGTCCACCGTGATGCCGGGGATCCCGAACGCGTTGCCCAGGACGACGTTGGCGGTCTTCCGTCCGACGCCGGGCAGCTTCACCAGGTCTTCCAGCCGGCCGGGCACCTCGCCGTCGTAGTCGTCGACAAGCTTGGTGCCCAGCGCCATCAGGTTCCGCGCCTTGGCCCGGAAGAACCCGGTGGGTTTGATGATGGCTTCCAGGTCGGCGGGCTCGGCCTCGGCCATGCTGCGGGCATCCGGGTACCGGGCGAACAGCAGCGGCGTGATCTGGTTGACCAGCACGTCCGTGGTCTGGGCCGAGAGCACCGTGGCCACCACCAGTTCGAACGGGCTGCGGAAATCCAGCTCAGCATGCGCATAGGGATACTGCTCGGCCAGTGCCTTGTTGATCCGGCGGGCGCGGCGCTTGAGCCCCAGCAGCGTCTCCCCACCAGCCTGCGCACGGGGCTTCGCTGTGCCGGTTTTGGCTGTGCCGGTTTTCGCCCTGCCGGGTTTCGCGCTGCCGGGTTCGGTGGCCACGGTCCGGCTAGCCGCGTTCGATGTTGCTGAGGTCCCGGAGCACGCCGACGCGGCCGTCCGTGTGCTGGACCAGGAACTCGTGGCCGCGGTCCTCAAGGGCGAGGACCCAGCCGCCGGGTTCGACGACGAACGCCGGGGCGCCGCTGCGCTCGTCCACCGCGGTGCGGGGCTGGGCGACGGCGAACCAGAAGGCCTCGTAGGCAGGCTGGGCCGCCTCGCTCTCGGGACGGCTTGCGGGGTCCACGGTGGCGCCGATCGGTTCCTGCGAACGGACCTGCGGGGTGAGGGCGGTGGGGGCTTCATGGCTTGCGGCGGAAGGTGCCGCGGCCGATGCCCCCGCCGGGATGCTGGCCGCCTGGGTCGCTTCCAGACCCGCGCCCTGCGCGGCGGGTGCCGGAGAAGTGACCGGAGAGGTGACCGGGGACTCTGCCGGAGCGGACGCGGCGGGCGCCGTGGCAGCCTGGGTCTGCTCGGCGGCAGAAGGCACCGCTTCTCCTGCGGCAGACGGGGCGTACGCCGCCGTCGGGGACGGGGAGGCGGCAGCGGTCGGCGCCGGGGACGCGGAAGCGGTCTGCTCCGGGGACGCGGAAGGAACGACGCCGTGCGCCTGGGTGGCCGGCTCGGCAGCCGCGGGACGGCCGTACGCGGCAGCGGCACCGGCTGCACCTGCAGCAGCACCGGCCGCGGTGCCGGCAGCGGCACCCGTCGATGCCCCGTGGGCTTCGTGGGCCTGCGGCGCGGCCTGGGCCTCGCCCGCCTGCTTGCCGGGGGCTATGCGCTTGGCCCAACCGGCCAGCGCGCCGCCTCCCTCCTTGGGAGCCTTGGCGTCGCTGGCAGCCTTGGGGGCCTTGGGGGCACGCGGCTTGCGGACCGGCTCCGCGGCTTCGCGTGCCACAACGTGGGCGGGGACTTCGGCGCGGTGCAGGAAATCACCGCCGAGGCTGGGAATCAGCCGCGCCAGTACGGTCGCGGTGAAGAGGCCGAGAGCGCCGACGAGGCCCAGCAGGAGGCTCGGCACGAACGCGCCGGCGGTCGCCAGGAAAAAGAAGGCCAGGCTGAAGGACGCCACAACGGAGGCGAACTGGTCAATCGAGAGGGAGCCGATTCGGATTTTCGTGCCCGGGCTGACCCGTCGCGCCACAAAAAGCGCAGCGACAATCACCGGCAGCAGCACGCCGAGGCCGAGGAAGAAGAGGCTGCCCAGGTTCCACAGGTTGTAGCGCTCGGCGAACATCGGAATCAGGGAGGCGATGAAGAGCACCAGCGTGGAGCCGAAGACGGTGAGGTCGCGGACCGTGAAAGGCCCCAGGACGGCCTCGTTGTTCTTCGGGTTCGGCTTGTCCACCGTAAAGCGTGGCTGTTCCCCCCGCCCGCTGGACTGCGCCGGCCCTGTCTGGCCTTCGGTGCGGGAGGGCGCATGGAGCTGCCCGTTGCTTTGCTCGTTCATTCTGTTCTCCTTAGCATGGCCGCACTCTGGACAGTGCCGCCTAACGGCAGGCAAAAACAGGACCGCCAGCGGTCCTGTTGCCCCCATCGGATGTCACAACTCCATCTCAGCCTAGCCAAGTGCAGGACCGATCACTACTGCCCGGACGTCACTCCAGCACCAGTGCGCGGCCCCTTTCGCCCTGCGCGTAAACCGGGGTGCGACGCCGATCCGGGCCGGCCGTGCCCGCACCCGGACCACTCGGCGCTTAATAAACACCGCTCACGGCGCCCTTTGTGACGGGGCACACGTTCTGTCGCACCCGGGCGTTAGTGTGTATTTCGGAACAGCTCTTTGCGGTACGCCCGTGACCAGCCGATGCCCGATGCCGCGCAAGCGGTCCGGCGCCGCGGCGGCCACGGACGTTCCGTGCAGCACGGATCGATGAATGATGAGGTTCACCATGTCCCAGCAGACCCCCGGCTCCGCCACCACGACTCAGACGCCCAGGCAGGGCGATGCGTTCGAAAACCTGTCGCAGGAGAACCGCAGGTTCGCCCCCTCGGCCGAATTCGCTGCCAACGCCGTGGTCACCGCCGCCGACTACGCCGAGGCCGACGCGGACCGGCCGGCCTTCTGGGCCAAGCAGGCCCGCGGGCTGCTGAGCTGGAGCAAGGACTTCACCCAGACGTTGGACTGGTCCGACCCGCCGTTCGCCAAGTGGTTCGTCGGCGGCGAGATCAATGCCGCGTACAACGCCCTGGACCGGCACGTCGAGGCCGGCAACGGGGACCGGGTTGCCATCTACTTCGAGGGCGAGCCCGGCGACACCCGCAGCTACACCTACGCGCAGCTCACCGAAGAGGTCAAGAAGGCCGCCAACGCGTTCGAATCCCTCGGCGTGGCCAAGGGTGACCGCGTGGCCGTGTACCTGCCGATGATCCCCGAAGCCGTCATCACCCTGCTGGCCTGCGCCCGGATCGGCGCGATCCACTCGGTGGTGTTCGGCGGCTTCTCCGCCGAGGCGCTCCGCTCCCGGATCGACGACGCCGAGGCCAAGCTCGTGGTCACCGCCGACGGCACCTACCGCCGCGGCAAGCCCAGCGCCCTCAAGCCGGCCGTCGACGAGGCGCTGGCCCACGAGGGCGACGGTTCCGGGCACACCGTCCAGAACGTCGTGGTGGTCAAGCGCAACGGCCAGGACGTCGACTGGCACGAGGGCCGGGACCACTGGTGGTCCGACACGGTCGGCGCCGCGTCCGCCGAGCACACCGCCGTCGGCCACGACGCCGAACACCCGCTGTTCATCCTCTACACCTCCGGGACCACCGGCAAGCCCAAGGGCATCCTGCACACCACCGGCGGCTACCTCACCCAGGGCGCCTACACGCACAAGGCGGTCTTCGACCTGCACCCGAAAACGGATGTCTACTGGTGCACGGCCGACGTCGGCTGGATCACCGGCCACTCCTACGTCGCCTACGCGCCGCTCATCAACGGAGCCACCCAGGTGATGTATGAGGGCACCCCCGACTCCCCGCACCAGGGCCGCTGGTGGGAGATCGTGGAGAAGTACAAGGTCTCCATTCTCTACACCGCCCCCACCGCCATCCGCACCTTCATGAAGTGGGGCAAGGAAATCCCGGCGAAGTCGGACCTGTCCTCGATCCGCGTCCTGGGCTCGGTGGGCGAACCCATCAACCCCGAGGCGTGGATGTGGTACCGGGAGGTCATCGGCGCCAACGCCGGGAAGAACGGGGAGAAGAAGGAGAACCCGGCCCCGATCGTGGACACCTGGTGGCAGACCGAAACCGGCGCGCAGATGATCGCGCCGCTTCCCGGAGTTACCGCGACCAAGCCGGGCTCCGCCCAGGTCCCGCTGCCCGGCATCGCCGTGGACGTCGTCGACGAAGCCGGCGAGTCGGTGCCCAACGGCGCCGGCGGCTACCTCGTCATCCGCGAGCCGTGGCCGGCCATGCTGCGCGGCATCTGGGGTGATCCGGAGCGCTTCAAGGACACCTACTGGTCCCGCTTCGAAACGATGTACTTCGCCGGCGACGGCGCCAAGAAGGACGACGACGGCGACATCTGGCTGCTCGGCCGGGTGGACGATGTCATGAACATCTCCGGCCACCGGCTCTCCACCGCCGAGATCGAATCCGCCCTCGTGTCCCACCCGGCCGTGGCGGAAGCCGCCGTCGTGGGCGCGGCGGACGAGACCACCGGGCAGGCCGTCGTGGCGTTCGTGATCCTGCGCGGGGACGCGGTCAACTCGGGCGACGCGATCGTCCAGGAGCTCCGCAACCATGTGAGCAAGGAGATCGGCCCGATCGCCAAGCCCAAGACCATCCTCGTGGTGCCGGAACTGCCCAAGACCCGCTCCGGCAAGATCATGCGCCGGCTGCTGAAAGACGTGGCCGAGGGCCGCGAGGTGGGCGATGCCACCACCCTGGCCGACAACACCGTGATGGCACAGATCGCGCACTCGCTCAAGAAGTGAGCACGGACCCGGGCCGGGCTGCACGGAACGGAATCATGCGGCCATGACGGATTCGTGCGAGGTGCTGGTGGTCGGGGCCGGCCTGGCCGGGTTGCAGTGCGCCCGGGAACTGCAGGCCGCCGGGCGCGAGGTCGTGGTTTGGGAGGCCTCCGACGCCGTCGGGGGCAGGATCCGGACGGACCGGGTGGACGGTTTCCTCGTGGACCGCGGCTTTCAGGTCCTGAACCCCGCGTACCCGGCGGTCCGGCAGTGGGTCGACGTGCACGCCCTGGCGCTGCAGGCCTTCGGTGCCGGCCTCCGGGTCCGGCTGCCGGACAACCTGGCGGTCCTGGCCCACCCCCTGCGGGAGCCGGGGCTCATCCTGCAGACCCTCCGCAGCGGAATTCTCAGCCCCCGCGCCGTCGTGGGGCTGCTGCGCTGGGCCGTCCCGGCCTTCGCCGGGCCCCTTCGGCGGAGCGGCCAGGATGTTGCGTTGCGCGACGCCCTCGACCGGGCCGGCTGCTCGGGCGAACTGCGCACCGTGGTGGAGCGGTTCCTCGCCGGCGTACTGCTGGAGGACGAGGGCAGCACCTCCAACAACTTTGCCTTGCAGCTGGTACGCGTCTTCGCGGCCGGGGTTCCCGGACTGCCGCGGGAGGGCATGCAGGCCCTCCCGCGGCAGCTGGCGGATGCCCTGGCCGCCCCGGTCCGCACCTCCACCCGGGTGGAGAAGATCACGCCGGACGGGAACGGGGCCCTGGTCACCGCCGCGGGGACCGCCATCCGGGCCCGCCACGTCGTTCTCGCCGCCGATCCGGTCGACGCGGCCAGGCTCGCCGGGAGCGAGGCGCCCGCCATGAAGGGAGTGCTCACACACTGGTTCGCCGCCGACTCGGCACCCACCGACGCGCGCATGCTCTGCATCGACGGCCGCACCCGCCCCGGCGGACCGCTGCTCAACGCGGCCGTCATCTCCAACTCGGCACCAAGTTACGCGCCCGGCGGCCGGCACCTGATCCAGACCTCTGCCCTGTTCGGCGCAGGCCGGCCGGTTCCCAGCGACGCGGACGTCCTCCGGCACGCCGGGGACATTTTCGGTTGCTCCACGGCCGGCTGGGAACTGGTGGCAAGGCACGAAATCGCGCACGCCCTGCCCGTCCAGCCACCGCCGCTGCGGACCCGGCAACCCGTGGAGGGCCCGGACGGGATCACCGTCTGCGGCGACCACCGGGAGACGGCTTCCATTCAGGGCGCGCTCGTCAGCGGCCACCGCGCCGCGCTGGCCGTCCTGGGCCGGCCCGGGTGACATTCTCCGTTTCGCGCCGGGTTGCCGCGCCCGCCGGCGTGGTGTGGAAGCTGCTCACTGACACCGGGAAGTGGCCGGCGTGGGGGCCATCGATCACCGGCGTCGAACCTGCCACCGATGCGGGTGCCGTCCCGGGACTCGCGCCCGGCAGCCGCGGAAAGGTACGCACCGTCCTGGGGCTAGCGCTCCCGTACACCGTGACAGGGTTTGACGCCGGCCGGTACTGGTCATGGTCCGTTGCGGGCATCCCGGCCACCGGCCACCGGGTAACCCCGCAGGACGACGGCTGTCTGCTCACCTTCACCGTGCCCTGGTGGGCCCCGGCCTACCTGCCGGTCTGCGCCCTGGCAATGCGGCGGATAGAACGGCTCGCAACCGGTCCGGGGACCCCTGCCGGGCGCGGACCTGACCGTGATTGATGAACTCCGCAAGAAACAGCAGGGTACGGTCCGGCCCAACGCGATACATTGGCAGGCATGAGCGAAGCCACCCCCTCGGACGCCCGTCGCGGCACCATCCTGGTCCTGAACGGGCCCAACCTGAACCTGCTCGGCACCCGTGAGCCCGAAAAGTACGGCACGGCCACACTGGCCGACGTCGAACAGCTCGCCAAGGACACCGGAGCGGCGCACGGGCTCGACGTCGAGTGCTTCCAGTCCAACCATGAGGGCGCACTCGTGGACGCCATCCACGCCGCCCGCGGGAAGGCGGTGGGCATCGTCCTGAACGCCGGCGCCTACACGCACACCTCGGTGGCGATCCGGGACGCAATAACGGCCGTGCAGCTGCCCGCCGTCGAGGTGCACATCACCAACGTGCACGCCCGGGAAGCGTTCCGGCACCATTCCTATCTTTCGGACATCAGCAAGGCCGTGATCGCCGGCGCGGGCATCCTCGGGTACCGCTTCGCCGTCGAGTACCTCGCCGAGCTGAACGCGGGCCGGGGCTGATCATGTCCCCCGCGCCGGAGCCCCCGGGGACAGCCGACTGGTACCGCCATTTCGGCACCATTGACGCGCCCGGCAACTCCGCGTGCTATGCGGAGTGGTCCACGGCCATCGCGGACGACCCCGAGCTGATCCGGCGCATCGACGAGTGGCCGCACAACAAGCGCCAGCCGCTGCTGATGCTGGCCGCCGCCCGATTCCTCGGCGCCCGGATCGGCCCCTACGCCGGGTTCCGGGACTTCCTGGATACCCACTGGGACGGGGTCTCCCGGATCGTCCTCTCCCGGTCCACCCAGACAAACGAGGCCGGCCGTTGCGCCGCCCTGCTCCCGTCCCTGGCCCGGATCGCCGCCGCGGAGGGACGCCCGCTGGCCCTCATCGAGGTCGGCGCTTCGGCAGGACTGACGCTGTACCCGGACCGCTACGGCTACGAGTTCGACGACGGCTCCGGCGCCGTGACGCGGCTGCTCCCCGCCGGTGCCGCGCCCGGGACTTATCCCGTGCTGCGGTGCGCCACGGCCGGCCCGGTGCCGCTGCCGGCCGCGCTGCCCGCGGTGGTGTGGCGCGCCGGCATCGATTTGAACCCTTTGGACATCCGGGACCCCGACGACGTCGCCTGGCTGGAGGCGCTGATCTGGCCGGAGCAGGACTTCCGCCGCGAGCGGCTGCGCCAGGCGATCGCCGTCGCACGGACGGATCCGCCGCTGCTGGTGGCCGGGGACCTCAACGAACAGCTTGTGTCATTGGCGCAGCAGGCGCCGCCGGAGACCGCCCTGGTGGTCTTCCACAGCGCCGTCATGGCGTACCTCGACGCCGCCGGCCGCGAACGTTTCCGCGACACCATCGCCCTGCTGGCCGCGGACCGGGGCTGCCACTGGATCTCGAACGAGGGCCACACGGTCATCCTGCAGGCGGACGGCTCCAGCGTGGTTCCCGAAATGGACGAATCCCGACTCCGCGGCCGCTTCCTGCTGCTGGAGGACGGCCTGCCCGTGGCCATGGCCGGCCCGCACGGCCAGAGCCTGGAGTGGATCGAAGCGGCCCCGGCCTGACGGCGCCAACCGGCGGTTCCCGCCGGTTTCCTGCCGCCGACTATTTCTTAATGCACTGGCCCGGAGAGACGGCGTCGCCCAGCCCGGGGGCCTTTGCGGCCACGGGGCCGAGGTCGTTCATGGTGATGGCGAAGCCCAGCGAGGGCTCGGAGGTGGATTTCGCGAAGACGACGCCGGCCACCTGGCCGCCCGTGGTCAGCAACGGACCGCCGGAGTTCCCCGGCTGCACGTCGCCCGCGAGCCGGTAGACATCCTCGGCAGCGGCGTTGTTGCCGTAGATGTCCGGGACCAGGACGGTGGTGATGTCCCGCACCGTGGCCGGCTTGGACTGGAACGGACCGCCGTGCGGGTAGCCCGCGAACGCCGCCGGGCTGCCGGCCGTAAGATCGCGGCCCAGCGACAACGGCGCGGCGCGCAGCCCGTCCACGGCCAGGACGGCGAGGTCATGCCGGCTGTCGAAGTAAACGACCCGGCCGGGGAGGGCTCCGCCGCCCGGGACCTCGACAACGGGCTCCGGGACGCCGGCCACCACGTGGGCGTTCGTCACGACCCGGCCGGGCGAGACCACAAAGCCCGTTCCGGTCTGGTTCTGGCCGCACTGGTAGGCCGTCCCGGCAATCTTGAGCACGGAGGCGGCGGCCTTGTTCAGCGGAGGGGTGTCGGTGCTGGCGTCGGGCACGGGCACGGCCCGTCCGCCGACACCCTCGAACAGGGTCGGGATGCCATCGCCGATCACGGCCGAACGCAACTGCGCCATCGACGTCTTCAGCGGCGTGGGGGTGACGCCGTCGATGAAACCGATCACTTTGGAGTCGGCCAACTGTTGGGAAACAAAGGGAACGCCGAGGGCGCTGATGCTGAAGGCCAACATGGACATCACGAGGGCGGACACGGCGAGGTTGACCCCTCCGCCCACCACCCGGTCGGCCAGTCGGAGCGGACTGATTTTTACGACGCTGCGGATGCGCCGCCCGATCATGGTGCCGAGGCCGTGCCCCAGCATCATCAGCAGCACGGCCGTGGCAATGATCGCGGTGAGCCGCCAGCCGGGATCGTCGACGAGGTCGCTGACGATCGGGACGGACAGGAAGGCGGCCACGGCGCCCGCCGCGAACCCGGCGATTCCGCCCAGCGTCACTAGGAAGCCGTTGCGCAGGCCATAGATCAGGTAGGACAAGAGCGTCAGCATCAACGCCAGGTCCAAGATGGTCAAGCCGAACACCGGGGCTCCTTAGTGACTGGTAGGAACCCCATTCTACCGGCGCGGACTGACAGTTTGCCGGGGGCCCAAGGCGGCCCGGACCGTCACCCGCCCGGCGTTTCACGCGTTTCGGTGCCAAGTACGTCACAGAAGCCTCAAAATTCTGAAACAATGGCTGAAGCGCCCCAGCCGACACAGTAAGTCAGGAGATTTCATGGATATCGAGGTATTGCGCCGCGCACCCCTTTTCGCCACGCTCGACGACGAGGCGTTCCGTCTGCTGACGGACGAACTCACCGAGGTGGACCTCTCACGCGGAGCCTCGGTATTCCGGGAAGGCGACCAGGGTGACCAGCTCTACTTCATCGTCTCCGGCAAAGTGAAGCTCGGCCGCACATCCCCCGACGGCCGCGAGTCGCTGCTCGCCATCCTCGGCCCGGGCGAATTGTTCGGCGAAATGGCGCTGTTCGACCCGAGCCCGCGCACCGCAACGGCCACCGCCGTCTCCGAGACCCGCCTGGCCGGGCTGAAGAACGAGAGCCTCAACGCCCTCCTGCGCACCCGCCCCGAGGTCTCGGCCCAGCTGCTCCAGGCCCTGGCACGGCGCCTGCGCCGCACCAACGATTCGCTCTCTGACCTTGTCTTCTCGGACGTCCCGGGCCGCGTGGCCAAGGCGCTGCTGGACTTGGCCGACCGCTTTGGCCGCCCGGCGACGGACGGTGTCCTGGTGGCCCACGAACTCACCCAGGAAGAACTGGCCCAGCTGGTCGGCGCCTCCCGCGAGACCGTCAACAAGGCCCTGGCCGAGTTCGTCCAGCGCGGCTGGCTGCGCCTCGAGGCGCGCGCCGTCGTGATTCTCGACATGCAGCGCCTCCGCCAGCGCTCCCGCTAGGCACAGCCGCCGCAACACAAGCCTTAGACACAGAGGGCCGGCCCGTTTTCCCGGGCCGGCCCTCTGCGGTTTTAGGTGTTGTTCTCGGCTTCTTCCGGCGTTACGGAATCTGGGTCTGGCCGGCGGGACATGTCCATCCTTCGCCAACGCTGCCGCGGGACATGTCCATTCTTGGATGCCACGAGTGGGCACATACCCACTATGTCCAATGCCCAACTGGCGCAATAGAAATGTCCGGTGGTCGAGGCGAGGCTCCAGCTGGCATGTCCTGCCCTTGAGCGAAGGCCCGGCGGACATGCTCATCCCTGCACGCCAGGGATGGACATATACCCAACATGCCCATTCCTCAGCGCCAACTATGAGCATGTCCAGCCATGGACCCAGGTCCGGGCGGGCATGCCCATTGCCCGACGCGACCGATGAGCATGTCCCGCGGTGGGCTCCGGTCCCAACGGGCATGTCCATTGCCCGGCGCCAACGATGGGCATGTCCAGCCATCGGCTCAGGTCCGAACGGGTATGTCCATTGCCCAGCGCCAACGATGGGCATGTCCAATGGTCGGGCCGAAGCGGCCGACCCTACCGTTCCCGCTGCGGTTCCCCGGCGACGGTCTTGGCGGCCTCGACTTCCAGCATGAGCCGGCCGTCTTCCTCCACCAGGGCCGGCTGATAGGCGTGGGCCTTGCGCTTGTAGCTGAGGTAGGCGATGCAGCCGTTGGCGGCGGCCATCTTCTCCAGCATGATTTCCGAGCCCGGGACCAGCAGCTGGCCGAGCTTCAGCCCCACGGTGTTGGGCTGGCCCACCTCATCGCCCAGCGCCGTCGTGTCGCGCTCGGCAATGACCTTGCGGACGCACACCCAGCGCGCCCAGACACCCTTGCTGGCCAGCAGCGAGGGCTGCTGGTTCATCGGGATGGTCGCGGCAAAGTACCGGGTGTTGAAGCGTCGGTGGGCGAAGTCGGGGCTGAGCCAGTTCACCAGCGGCTTGAGCAGATCGGTCCGCACCGAAAGCCCGCGCTTGGCGAGCACGTCGGTGAAGGACTTTTCCTGGTCGGCGACGGCCTCCCGGGCGCGCATCCACTCGGCCGTGGACGTCGCCTCCACCGTGGTCGACAGGTCCGGACCGGCCAGCAGGACTCCGGTTTCCTCGAACAGCTCACGGATGGCGCCCACCACGTGGCGTCGCGCCAGGCCGACGTCGGACGTGCCCATCTGCTCGGCCCACCATTGCGGCGAGGGGCCAAGCCAGCCCACGGCGTCGTCGTCGGACGTCTCGAGCGAGCCGCCGGGAAAGGCGAGGACGCCCAGCGGCGAGGACCCGGGCCGGTAGCCCAGCCAGGTCTCCAGGCCGGTGGGCGAATCCCGCAGCAGGACCACGGAGGAGGCGTAGCGGGGGGCACGGGGGGTCCGCTCGCCGTGTTCAAGCCAGCTGCGGGCTGCCCCCTCAAGATCCGGGGGAAGGCTAAACAGGCGTCGTGCTAAGTGCGGCAAGGGAAGCGACCGGCCCTCTAGGCGAATTCGGCGATCAGTTCGACTTCGACCGGAGAGTCGAGCGGCAGAACTGAAACGCCGACGGCGGAACGTGCGTGCTGGCCGGCGTCGCCAAGGACTTTGCCCAGGAGCTCGGAGGCGCCGTTGATGACGCCGGGCTGGCCGGTGAACGATGGATCGGAAGAGACGAAGCCGACCACCTTGACGATCCGGGTGATCCGGTCCAGGTCGCCAATGACGCTCTTCACGGCGGCCAGCGCGTTGAC
Organism: Arthrobacter sp. YAF16; assembly: GCF_052113385.1. NCBI lineage: Bacteria > Bacillati > Actinomycetota > Actinomycetes > Micrococcales > Micrococcaceae > Arthrobacter > Arthrobacter sp. YAF16. The sequence goes on along the minus strand of NZ_JBFRDC010000001.1, from coordinate 285,862 downwards.
GGCGCAGACCTCGGCGTAGCGCTTGGCCGCTTCCGGGGACACGGTCGACTCGTCCGAGGTCCCTTCGGTCCCGGGGGAGACCTTGCCGGTGGCTTCAAGCTTGCCGTTGATGAAAGGCAGCTGGCCGGAGGTGTAGACGTGGTTGCCGGAGATGACGGCCGGAACGTAGGCGGCCACCGGGGCGGCAACCTCGGGAAGGGTCAGGCCGAGCTCGGCCAGGCGCTGTTCGACGGCGGACGACGCGCCGGTGCCGGCGTCACTTTGGACCGTGTTGGCGGGGCTCGTGGCCTGTGCCGGAGCCGCCGTTTCGGGGATGCTCATGGCTAGTTCTTCTCCCGCTTCAAGTAGGCAACCAGGCCGTTTCCATCGGGGCCCGGAACAACCTGGACGAGCTCCCAGCCGTCGTCTCCCCACTGGTCGAGGATCTGCTTTGTCGCGTGGATAATGAGCGGAATCGTGGCGTACTCCCATTTGGTCATGAAGTAAAGCCTAGTCCTTGCCGGTAAAGTGGAAAACATGGCGACTGGTAAGAACCCTTTATTCGACACGGCCACCACCCTCGGAAAGCTCATCCTTTTCCTGGGCGTGAGCGCGATTTGTGGTGTCCTGATGGCGGGCCTGCTGGTCCCTGCGGCCGCCGTCTCCGGCAACGCAGCAAGCGGTTCGATCAAGTTCTTCGAGACCCTGCCGGCCGAGCTGAAGGTTGACCCGCCGAGCCAGTCGACCAAGATCCTGGCCGCGGATGGCAGCGTCATCGCCAACCTCTATCTTGAGAACCGCACCCGCGTGTCGCTGGACCAGATGTCGCCGTACATCAAGGACGCGGTGATCGCCATCGAGGACAGCCGCTTCTACGAGCACGGTGGCGTCGACACCACCGGTATTCTCCGCGCGCTCGTCGCCACCGCGCGCGGGAACAAGCAGGGCGCCTCGACCATCACCCAGCAGTACGTGAACAACGTCATCAACTCCTCCCTGGAGTCCGAGGGCAAGGGCGACCAGGTCCTGCTGAACGGTGTCAACAAGGGCGTCGGCGACAAGCTCCGCGAGATGAAACTGGCAATCGCGCTGGAGAAGAAGTTCACCAAGGAACAGATCCTTGAGGGCTACCTGAACATCGTCTTCTTCAACCGCGACGCCTACGGCATCGAGGCGGCCTCCCGGCTGTTCTTCAGCACCTCGGCCAAGAATCTGACGCTGCCGCAGGCCGCGCTCCTGGCCGGCGTTGTGAACAGCCCGTCCTTCTACGATCCGATCACCAACCCGGACAACGCGAAGGTCCGCCGCAACCTGGTCCTCAAGGCCATGCTCTCGCAGGGCAAGATCAAGCAGGCGCAGTACGACGCCGCCGTCGCCACCCCGGTCAAGACCAAGGTGACCCAGCCGCGCCAGGGCTGCGCCTACTCGCCGACGTCGCCGTACTTCTGCGATTACGTGCTGCACCTCCTGCTCAACAACCCGGCGTACGGGGCGGACACCAAGGAACGCGAGCGGAAGATCTTCCGCGGCGGCCTGACCATCAAGACCACGCTGGAGCCCAAGGCACAGAAGGTCGCGCAGGCGCAGGTCGACGCCGCTGCCGGTGCGAACCCGAACAAGTGGGGTGCAGCCCTGGTCTCCGTGGAGCCGGGGACGGGCAAGATTACCAACATGGCCCAGAACACGTCCTGGCTGCCGGGCAAGGGCAAGTTCGACACCCAGCTGAACTTTAACGTCGACAAGTACGACGACAAGGGCAATGACCTTAATGGCCTCGGCGGCGCCCAGCCGGGCTCCACTATGAAGCCGTTCACTTTCGCCGAATGGCTGGACGAGGGCAAGTCCATGAATACCGTGGTGGACGGCTCCGTGCGCCGATACCCGTTGGACTTCCAGTGGCGGAACTCCTGCGGCGTCACCACGGGCGCCTACAGCACCCCGGAACACGACGCGCAACTGGGTGCCGCCGAGGACCTCCAGAACGCGGAGCCGGACTACTACAGGCCCATGACGGTGCTGAAGGGTCTCTACAACTCGATCAACACCATTACCTTCGCCTCGGCCGCGCAGCTCGACTTCTGCGGGATCCAAAAGATCGTGGACGCGGCAGGACTGCACTCCGGCCTGCCCACCCGTGACCAGAACCAGAAGATTGTGTTGGATGCGAACGGGAGGATCAAGGAACCGAACCCGAAGATCAACATGTCGATGCTGTCGAACCTCCTCGGCTCCACCCAGACCGCGCCGCTGACCATGGCCAGCGCCTTCGCCACCTTCGCCAACGACGGCCGCTACTGCGAGCCGATCGCCATCACCTCCGTGACGGATGCGACCGGGGCCAAGCTGCCCGCCCAGGCCACGAACTGCCGGGACGCCCTCAAGCCCGAGGTTGCGCGCGGTGTGAACTACGCGCTGCAGGAAGTCTTGAACCGGGGCTCCGGCTCGCTCATCCAGCCGCGCATTTCCACTGTGACAAACTTCCCGATCGCGGCGAAGACCGGTACCTCGAACAACAACGGCTCCACCTGGGTGGTCGGGCACACCACCGGTCTGGCGACGGCGGCCTGGTTTGGCGACCCGCTCGGCGACCAGGGACGCTCCGGGCAGAACATCACTGTCAACGGCCAGTTTTACGAAGGCATCGACGGTTACATGATCGCCGGGCCGATGTTCTCCAAGTTCATGGCCGAGATCGCCCCCTCGCACGGCGCCGAGCCGTTCCCGGAACCGCCGTCGAACCTGCTGTCCGAGCCGTACCAGCAGCCGACCAACAACGACGCGGGCCGGAACAACAACTTCATGCCGCCGGCGACGCAGAACCCGGCACCGGCGCCGTCATCCCCCGCGCCGGCCCCGTCGACGCCAAAGAAGCCCGGGAACGGAAAGTAGTGACCGCCGGAACCACCCTGGCCAGCCGCGCCCGAAGCATCGGGCGCGGCTTTGCCGTAACCGCCGCCGCCGGCGCCGCCGCGGGCGCCGCCGCTGCCGGCTACGGGTTGTGGGAGAAGAACCAGTTCGTGCTGCGGGAAGAGTCGCTCGCCATCCTGCCGGCGGGGTACGGGCCGCTCCGCGTGCTGCACCTGAGCGACATCCATTTCGTCCCCGGCCAGACCCGCAAGGCCGCGTGGCTGCGCTCCCTCGCCGGGCTGGAGCCGGACCTGGTGGTGAACACCGGCGACAACCTCAGCCACGCCAAGGCAGTCGATCCCCTGCTGGAGGCGCTGCGGCCGCTGATGGAGTTCCCGGGAGTCTTCGTCCCCGGCTCGAACGACTACTTCGCGCCGCGGCTGAAGAACCCGGCATCCTACCTGCTGGGGCCGTCCAAATCGCGCCCCGACCCCGTCGAGCTCGACTGGCCGCGGCTCCGGTCAGGCTTCGGCATGGGCGGCTGGGTGGATCTGACCAACCGCTGCCAGTCGCTCGTGATCAAGGGCCTGCGCGTGGACTTCTCCGGCGTCGACGACCCGCACCTTCGCCTCGAGCGCTACGCCGGCTGGCCGCGCGGCACCAAGGGCCAGGACGCCAAACCGCACCTGCGGATCGCCGTCGCGCATGCCCCGTACCAGCGGGTGCTGGACCACTTCACCGAGGACGCCGCGGACCTGCTGCTGGCCGGCCACACTCATGGCGGCCAGATCTGCGTCCCCGGCTACGGCGCCCTCGTGGCCAACTGCGACCTGCCCACCTGGCGTGCCAAGGGACTGCACGACTGGGAAAGCAACGGACGCACGACGCCGGTCAACGTCTCCGGCGGAATCGGCACCTCACGCTTCGCCCCGGTCCGGATCGCCTGCAAGCCCGAGGCCGTGCTGCTCACCCTCACCGCCCGGCCCTGAGCCCGTCGGCGCCTCCCCCGCGCCAGCTCCGGAGGGACATGCCCACCCCCGCGCTCTGACTCTCCGCGGGACATGCCCACCCCCGGCACTTGCTCCCCGTGGGACATGCCCTGTCTTCCCGCCCAGGGATGGACATAACGGCATCCTGCCCACTCCCGGCGTCCAGGGATGGACATGTACCCAGGGGCGGTCGCGAAGAATGAGCATGCTCAACGGAGCGTCCGCGGAACGGGCATGTCCCGAACCCGTGTGCTCGAGGAGCGGGCATGTCCAGAACTCGTACGGTCGAACCATGGGCATGTCCCGCCGAGCCGCCGAGGACTGGGCATGTCCCGCTGGCATGCCGAGCGAAGGGCATGTCCCCAGGGAAAGCCCGCACCTCCCCGTGCCATTGCGGAACATAATTACTGGGACAGATTCCGGAACGGCCCGATATCCTGTGAACCGGGTCACGCGATGGCCTAGGGTAGTTGCTACAGGAAACTACATCCAGTTGCGTAATCCATTTCGCAGTTGCAGTTAAGAAGCAGGCATGGCCAAGCAGACTCCGTTTTTCTCATCAATCAGCCGTCTCTATCCGCACGTCAGACCGATCATGCCGCGGCTGGTCATGGGCCTGCTGTCCGCCCTGCTGGCCAGCGTCGTCGCCCTGGCCATCCCCCAGGTGCTGCGCGTACTCATCAACGACTGGCTGAGGCCCGGCGGCAGCAGCCAGGCCGTCTGGATCGCCTCGACCGTGATCCTGCTGCTGGGCATCGCCGAAGCCGGGCTGGTGGCACTGCGCCGCCAATTCGTCATCAACCCGGCCACCACGGTGGAAACCCGGATGCGGGTGTCGCTCTACGACCATCTGCAGGACCTGACCGTCTCCTTCCATGACCGCTGGGGTTCCGGTCAGCTGCTCTCGCGCGCCATGACAGACCTGAACTTCCTCCGGCGCTGGATGGCGTTCGGGGCGATCATGCTCGTGGTCACCACGCTGACCGTGGTGATCGGCGTCGTCGTGATGTTCTCCATGAGCTGGCAGCTGGCCCTGATCTTCCTGGCCGCCGCCGTGCCGATCATGATCTACGGCTTCCGGTTCCGGACCCGCTTCAGCAAGGTGGCCCGCCGCAGCCAGGACCAGGCCGGAGACCTCGCCACCACGGTCGAGGAGTCCGTCCACGGCATCCGCGTGCTCAAAGCCTTCGGACGCAGCCGCGAGGCGCTCGAAAATTTCAATGAACAGGCCGAGGAACTGCGCCAGACCGAGATCGCGAAGGCCAAGCACCTGGCCGCCTTTAGCCTCGTCGTCACCTTGCTGCCAGAACTCGCCCTCGGTGCCGGGCTCGTCGTCGGCGTCATGCTCGCGGCCGACGGGCAGCTGAGCATCGGCTCGCTCGTGGCCTTTTTCGCCACCGCCGCCGTGATCGCCGCACCGGTGGAGTTCTGCGGCATGCTGCTGGCGATGGCGCTCACCGCCAAGTCCGCCGTGGACCGGCACTTTGAGGTAATGGACTCGGTCAACACCATCACCAGCCCGCCGCAGCCGCGCCGGCCTGCCGAGCTCAAGGGCGCCCTGGGCTTCCACAACGCCACCTTCGCCTTCGAGGACGCACCGGACAAGCCGATCCTCAAGGACATCAGCCTTGACATCCGCCCCGGCGAGACCATGGCCCTGGTGGGCATCACCGGCAGCGGCAAGAGTGCCCTGCTGCAGCTGGTGCCGCGCCTGTTCGAGGTCACGGCGGGCTCCGTCACGATCGACGGCGTGGACCTGCGCGACTTCAGCGTGGAGGAGCTGCGCACCGTCGTCGCCGTCGCCTTCGAGGACACCACCCTGTTTTCCAACTCCGTCCGGGACAACGTGCTCCTCGGCGTGCAGGGGCACGAGACGGAGGAGCGCCGGGAGCAGATCCTGGCCGAGGCGCTGGACACCGCCCAGGCCCACTTCGCCTACTCCCTGCCGGAGGGACTGGACACCCTGATCGGCGAGGAGGGCCTCAGCCTCTCCGGCGGCCAGCGGCAGCGCATCGCCCTGGCACGGGCCGTCGCGGCCCAGCCGAAGGTGCTGGTCCTGGACGATCCGCTCTCCGCGCTGGACGTGAACACCGAGGAACTCGTCGAGGCAAGGCTCCGTGAGGTGCTCGCTGACACCACCACCCTGATCGTGGCCCACCGTCCCTCCACCGTGGCCCTGGCCGACCGCGTGGCCCTGCTGCAGGACGGCCGGATCTCCGCCGTCGGCACCCACACCGAACTGCTCGCGGAGAACAGCCACTACCGCTACGTGATCGCCAGCCTGGACCCGGAACCTAGGGACCTGGACTCCGAATTGTCCGCCCTCGAGGCCGAGGAGGTGTCGCGATGAGCACGGCCACCTTCGGCACCACCAACGAGGACAACGCCCACCTTTCCAAATCCGAGAGCAAGACCGTCCGGCGCCGCTCCCTGGCCCTCCTCGGTTCGCTGATCCGTCCCGTCCGCCTGCGTTTCTGGCTGACCATCGCCGCCGTCGTGCTGTCCCAGGCCGCCCGCGTCGCCGGGCCGGCCCTGATTGCCTTCGGCATTGACCACGCCCTGCCTGCCCTGCGCGCCGGGGACAACCTCCCGCTGGTGCTGGCCGGCGTCGCGTACCTCGCCGCGGCCGTCGCGACCGCCGGGCTCACCGCCCTGTACGTGACCTCGACGGCGCGCCTGAGCCAGGCGATGCTGCTGGACCTGCGCGTGCGGGTCTTCCGGCAGACCCAGCGGCTGAGCCTGGAATTCCACGAGAAGTACACCTCGGGACGCATCATCGCCCGGCAGACCTCGGATCTTGAGGCCCTGCGCGAACTCCTCGACTCGGGGGTCAGCTCGCTCGCCTCCGGGATGCTGTTCATGATCTTCACCGCCGTCACGGTGTTTGCCCTGGACTGGCGCAGCGGGCTGCTGGTGCTCGCGGCCGGCGTGCCGATGTACTTCCTGGCCCGCTGGTACCAGAAGCACTCGCAGATAGCGTTCCGCGAATCCCGCGTCGTCTCGGCCCGGCTGATTGTGCACTTCGTCGAGACCATGACCGGTATCCGTGCGGTCAAGGCCTTCCGCAAGGAGCGCCAGAACGCCGAGCGCTACGCCGAACTCTCCGAGGAGTACCGCAAGGTCACCGTCCGCTCCATCAACCTCAACGGCGTCTTCCAGCCCGGCCTGGTGCTGATCGGGAACGTCTGCGTCGCGGTCGTGCTGCTTTCCGGCGGCTTCCGCGTCCTCAGCGGCGAGCTCGCCGTCGGCGTGCTGCTGGCCCTGATCCTGTCCACCAAGCGGTTCTTCCAGCCGGTGGACCAGATGGCGATGTTCTACAACTCCTTCCAGAGCGCCCAGGCGGCGCTGGAAAAGGTCTCCGGGCTGCTGGAGGAAATACCCACCGTCCGGCCGCCGAAAAACCCCGTGGCCCTGCCCGAGGCGAAGGGCAGCATCGATTTCGAGAACGTCGAGTTCCGCTACGGCGACGGCCCGGTCATCATCCCGGCCATGGACCTGCATATTCCCGCGGGCCAGACGGTCGCGCTGGTGGGCCAGACCGGGGCCGGTAAGTCGACGCTGGCCAAGCTGATCGCCCGCTTCTACGACGTCTCCTCCGGCTCGCTCACGCTCGACGGCGTGGACCTGCGGCAGCTGACGACGGCGGACCTGCGCCGGAACGTCGTCATGGTCACCCAGGAGGCCTTCCTGTTCAGCGGATCGGTGGCGGACAACATCGCCCTGGGCCGGCCCGAGGCCTCCCGGCAGGAGATCGAGGACGCCGCAAAGGCCGTCGGCGCCCACGAGTTCATCTCGGCTCTCCCGGAGGGCTACGACACCGACGTCAACAAGCGCGGCGGCCGGGTCTCGGCCGGGCAGCGCCAGCTGATCAGCTTTGCCCGGGCCTTCCTGGCCCGGCCCGCCGTCCTGATCCTCGACGAGGCGACGTCCTCGCTGGACATCCCGTCCGAGCGGATGGTCCAGGCCGGGCTGGCGAGCCTGCTGCAGGGCGTCAGCTCCGGCGAGGCGGGCCGCACGGCGTTGATCATCGCGCATCGGCTCTCCACCGTGGAGACCGCGGACCGGGTGCTCGTGGTCCATGACGGCCGGGTGGTGGAGGACGGCACACCGGCGGAGCTGATCGGCGGCGGCGGGCGCTTCGCCAAGCTGCACGGCGCTTGGAAGGACTCGCTCGTCTGATTCCTCCGCTCCGGCGGCGCTTCGACGAAGCTCCGGCGGCGCTTCGACGAAGCTCGGCCGGCGCTTCGACGGCGCCGATTTCGCATCCGGGGCCGGAATCGGATACTCTTGTGAAGTTGCTTTTGAAGTAACGGATCGGGATGTGGCGCAGCTTGGTAGCGCGCGTCGTTCGGGACGACGAGGTCGCAGGTTCAAATCCTGTCATCCCGACCAATCTAAAGAGGGTCTTCCAATCGGAAGGCCCTCTTTTGTGTGCCCTGCGATATTTGCGCCCTTCCGACGGCGCCCGCACCGTCCGCCGCCGTCGTACCCCATCGACTGCTCCGCAACCGCCGTTTAGACCCGTCATAAAGGTCCGCTTCGGAGCAATCGACGGAGGGACCGGGGCAAAGAACAGCCCCGGGACACCTTGGGTGTCCCGGGGCTGCCTGGAGCGTTGGTTACATCGGGTCCGGCCAGTTGCCGATGTTGGTGGAGTTGGACATCGGGTCCGGCCAGTTGCCGATGGCCGAGAGGGTGCCATTGCTCGAGCTCATGGGATCGGGCCAGTTGCCGATCGCCAGGGTGCTGTTGCTCATGGGGTCCGGCCAGTTACCGATGGCACTTACTGACAGCACTGCGGGAGCCGCTGCGGAGAACGCCAGAGCCCCAGCCAAGGCGACAGAGGCAGCAATCTTCTTAAACATGTGGGTTCCTCAATACGAGTCGGAAATACGATTCGGAAAGTTACAAAGCCAGCACCAGCCCTTGTTGACATACATTGTAAAATTACTTGCACAGAGACTGTCAAGCATTTAGTACATCGACTGTCCGGAATTAGGAGGATCCCGTGGGGAACGGATTCGGGGAAAAACTCCGAGCGGAACGGCTGGAACGCGGCCTCACCCAGGCCGAACTGGGTAAGGACCTGTTTTCACCCAGCTACATCTCGCTACTGGAGACCGGCCGCCGTGAACCGACCGCGGATGTCATCGAAGAGCTCGCCCGCCGGCTGGAGCTCGCCCCCAAGGCGCTGGAGGCCTGGAGCCAGCCCGTGTCCGTCAGCGACGCCGAATACGTGCTCGCCGGGCTGTACGCGCGGCAGGCCTGGGATCTGCGCGACTATCCGCTCGCTGCCAGCCACGCCGCCACGGCCGCCCAGATCGCGCTGGAGGGGAAGAACACCAGCGCCTGGTGGAACATGACCTACATGCAGGCCGAATGCCTGATGAAGCAGGGCCAGCTCAAGGAATGCCAGAACCTGGTACAGCGGCTGCTGGACCACCCGATGGCTGCCGAATCGGCCGGCCTCGGGGTGCGCGCCCGGCAGATGCTTGCCGCCGTGTGCCACGGCCAGGGCCAGCTGGCGGTCGCCGTCGAGCACGCCCAGGAAGCGGTGCGGCTCTGCGCCCAGCTGCCCAAGGGCTCCACCCTGATCATCGGCGCGCTGCGCGCCCTGATCGGCGCCCTCGCAGAAAGCGGCCGGCTCGACGAGGCCTGGCAGTACTGCCAGGACATGAACGACCAGATGGATGACCAGTCCATCTCCCAGCTGGCCGGAGAGGTCGCCTGGGTGATCGGGAACGTGGCGTTCATGCGGCATGACTACGCCGAAGGCATCAAGTACCACGAGAAGGCGGCCAAGCTGCTCTCCCCGGCGAACGACATCGACCTCTGGGCCCGGTTTAACAAGGCTTCCGCCGCGGTCCGCCTGTCCTCCGGGATCGTCGAACCGGAAACCCTGTCATCGATCGAGCGCGCCGAGCTGGCCCTTTCCATCGTGGGCGGCAACAAGACCGACCGGCTCGAGGTGGCCTTCATCCGGGCACGCTGGCTGTACCTCACCGGGGACATCGTCGGCGCGGTACAGAAGCTGCGGGAAATCCACGCCGAACGGGATTCGCTGGCCAAACACGTCGCCGGCGAGGTGGCCCTGCTGCTCGGCAAGGCGCTCAAGGCCGCCGGCGAGTCCGAGGAAGCCCTCGTCTATCTCGAGGAAGCGCAAAAGGAGTTCAGCGCGGCCGGGGCCTCGGACCGGGTCCAGCAGGCCATGGACGCCGTGCTGGAAATCCGGCTGGCCCAGCGCCGCGCCGAAGCCGCCGCCGCCGGAAGCTAGGCGGACGGCTGGGCGCCAGGCGAAGGCGGACGGCTAGGCGAAGGCCCGGCCCGTCAGCAACTCGTACGCTTCCACGTAGCGGCTGCGGGTGCGGGCGACGACGTCGGCCGGCAGCGCCGGCGGCGGCGTGTCGGAGGACCTGTCCCAGCCCGATTCGGCCGACGTCAGCCAGTCCCGCACGTATTGCTTGTCATATGACGGCTGTGCCTTGCCCGGCTCATAGGTGGCGGCATCCCAGAACCGCGAGGAGTCGGGGGTCAGGACCTCGTCGCCGAGCGTGATGACGCCGGTCGCGGCGTCGATGCCGAATTCGACCTTGGTGTCGGCCAGGATGATGCCGCGGCCGCGGGCGATCTCCTCGGCCTTGGTGTAGATCTCCAGGGTCAGCTCGCGGAGCCGGCCAGCGATGTCCGGGCCCACCAGCGCGACCACGGCGTCGTAGGTGATGTTCTCGTCGTGCTCGCCCACCTCGGCCTTCGCGGAGGGGGTGAAGATGGCCTCGGCAAGCCGGGACCCGTCTACCAGGCCGGCCGGCAGCGGAATGCTGCACACTGTCCCGGACTGCCGGTATTCGGCCAGCCCGGAGCCGGTCAGGTAGCCGCGGGCGATGCATTCCACCGGGAACATGTCCAGCTTCTTGCAGATCATCGCGCGGCCCTCGACCGCCGCGGGAACGCCGCGGTCGACCGTGGACGCGAGCACGTGGTGCTCCACGCCCAGCTGCTCGAACCACCACAGGCTCAGCTGGGTGAGGATGCGCCCCTTGTCCGGGATCTCGCTCGCGAGGACATGGTCGTAGGCGCTGATGCGGTCGCTCGCGACAACCAGGACGCACTCGTGGCCGACGCGTTCGGTGATGGACGCGTCCGCCGGGACGTAGAGGTCGCGGACCTTGCCGGAGTAGACGTGCTTCCAGCCGGGCAGGTCCAGCGTCTCGGTGTGCAGGCCGCCGGTGGGCATCGCGGATTCAGTTGCGTTCATGCTCAGGCCTTCGCTTTCGCCGCGGCGGCCGCGGCAGCCGAGGCTGTGCCGGGCGCCGTCACCTTGATTTCGCCGCGGGCGGCCTTGCCGCCGATGTCGGTACGGAACTGGCCGCCGTCGAGCTGGACGAGTTCGACGCCGTCGTACGCCCGTTCGCGGGCCTCCACGAGGTCCGTCCCGAGCGCCACCACGGCGAGGACGCGGCCGCCCGCGGAGACGACCTTGCCCTCGTCGTCGAGCTTGGTGCCGGCATGGATCACGTGCACGCCCTCAATGGCTTCGACCTTCTTCAGGCCGCGGATCCGGTCCCCGGTCCGGGGCGTGCCGGGATAGTTTTCGGCGGCGACGACGACGGCGACCGCTGACTCCTTGGACCAGCGCAGCGGCTGGACCTTGTCCAGTTCGCCCTTGGCGGCGGCCATCAGCAGGCCGCCGAGCGGCGTCTTGAGCCGGGCCAGGACGGCCTGGGTTTCCGGGTCGCCGAACCGGACGTTGAACTCGATGACGCGGGTGCCGCGGGAGGTCAGGGCGAGGCCGACGAAGAGCACGCCGACGAACGGGGTGCCGCGGTGGGCCATCTGGTTGACGGTGGGCTGCGCGACCCGGTCGATGACCTCCTGGACGAGGCCTTCGGGGGCCCAATCGAGCGGGGTGTAGGCGCCCATGCCGCCCGTGTTGGGGCCTTCGTCGTTGTCGAAGATGCGCTTGAAATCCTGTGCCGGGGAGAGCGCCACGGTGGTGCTGCCGTCGCAGAGGACAAACACGGAGACCTCGGGGCCGTCAAGGAATTCCTCGATCACCACGGTGCCGCCGGCGTCGAAGCAGCTCTGCGCGTGCGCCAGCGCCTCGTCCCGGTTGCGGGTGACGACGACGCCCTTGCCGGCGGCGAGCCCGTCATCCTTCACTACGTAGGGGGCGCCGAATGTGTCGAGCGCGTCGGCGGCTTCCTCGGCGTTGGAGGCCACCCGGGCCATCGCGGTGGGCACGCCGGCCTCGGCCATGACTTCCTTGGCGAACGCCTTGGAGGCCTCAAGCTGGGCGGCGGCCTTGCTGGGGCCGAACACCGGGATCCCGGCGTCGCGGACGGCATCGGAGACACCCGCGGCCAGCGGGGCTTCCGGGCCGACCACCACGAGGTCGACGGCGAGCTTGGTGGCCAGCGCGGCGACGGCGTCGGGGTTGTTCGCGTCGATGGCGTGTGTGGGGACCAGCTTGCTGATACCGGCGTTGCCCGGGGCCGCGTGGACCTCGGAAACATTGGGGTCGGCGAGCAAGGATCGGACAATGGCGTGTTCGCGGCCGCCGGGGCCGATGACAAGTACCTTCACAGTTCCCAAGGGTACTTTGTGGACCCTGCAGGCGCCTAAGCTGTGACTGCCACCGGACATGCCCACTCCTCACGCCGGATTTGCGCACAGGCCCCGGTTGCAGCGGACATGCCCACTCCACGGGCCCCGGTTCCAGCGGACATGCCCACTCCACGCCGGAACCACTGGACATAACGCGCATATGCCCACTCCTCACGCCCACGGATGGGCATGTGCGTCGCCGGGGAAGCCGCCCAGTCCACACGACGTGCCATTCCGGACCAGAGCTCCACGGGACATGCCCACTCCACGCCGGAACCACTGGACATAATGCGCATATGCCCATCCCACACGCCCAAGGATGGGCATGCCCGTCCCTGGGCGCCGCCCAGTCCACACGACGTGCCATTCCGGACCAGAGCTCCACAGGACATGCCCACTCCACGCCGCAGCCACTGGACATAATGCGCATATGCCCATCCCTCACGCCCAAGGATGGGCATGTGCGTCGCCGGGGAAGCCGTCCAGTCCACCAGGCATGCCCATCCCACGCCCCGGCCGGACAATCCGCGGGCTCCGCCGCTCCGAACATCCTGTATGAAGACGCCCAGCACCCCGCAGCCCGGCACTACCCCGCAGCCCGGGAACCAGAGAAGGAAGCGGCCCGCGCTCCTCTCCGGCCCCACCGCCCTGGCCGCGCTGGCCGGGGTAGTCTCGGCCGGCGTCGTGCTGGCCGTCGCGGAGCTGATCGGCGCCTTCTTCACGGCCCGCGCGACGCCGCTGATCGCCCTGGGCTCGACCTTCATCGATTTCACCCCGCCGTGGATGAAGGACTTCGCCATCGCAACCTTCGGCACGAATGACAAGGCCGCCCTGTTCGTGGGGATGGGCCTGACCATCCTGCTGCTGGCCTGCGTGCTGGGCATCGTCGCCTTCCGCAAGTGGGCTCTGGGCGTGGCCGGCGTGTTGCTGCTGGGCGCGGTGATCGTGGCCAGTGTGGTGACCCGGGCCAGTGTGAAACCGCTGGACGCCATCCCTTCGCTGATCGGCACCGTGGCCGGCCTGGTTGTGCTCCGGTTCCTGATCAGCAAGCTGTGGCGGACCCGGGAATGGCCGGAGGTGGCGTCGGACCTCGGCGCCAAGGAGCCGGACCGTCCCGCCACCAGCCGCCGCGCCTTCTTCACCGCCAGCGGAATCACCGCCGTCGCTGCCGCCGCAGCTGCAACGGGCGGACGGCTCCTGAGCGCCGCCCGCAGCAACGTGGCCCAGGCCCGCGAAGCCCTGCAGCTGCCCGCCCCCGCCAAGGCCGCCGCCGCCGTGCCCGCCGGCGTCCAGTCCAAGGCCCCCGGCGTCACCCCGTGGCTCACGCCGAACAAGGATTTCTACCGGATCGACACCGCGCTCAGCGTGCCGGAAATCGACGCCCAGTCCTGGGAACTGCGGATCCACGGCATGGTGGAACAGGAAGTGCGGCTCAGCTTTCAGGACCTGCTGGATGCGCAGTTGATCGAATCCCACGTCTCGCTGACCTGCGTCTCCAACCCCGTCGGCGGGAACCTGGCAGGCAACGCCAAATGGCTGGGCATGCCCATTCGTGACGTGCTGAAGATGGCCCGGCCCAAGGACGGCGCGGACATGGTGCTCTCCACGTCCGTCGACGGGTTCAGCGCCTCCACTCCGCTGGAGGTCCTGCAGGACGACCGCGACGCGATGCTGGCGATCGGCATGAACGGCGAGCCCCTTCCGCTGGAGCACGGCTACCCGGTCCGCATGGTGGTCCCCGGGCTGTACGGCTTCGTCTCGGCCACCAAATGGGTGGTTGACCTGGAAGTGACCCGCTTCGCGGACAACAAGGCCTACTGGACGCAGCGCGGCTGGTCCGAGCGCGGCCCGATCAAGACCATGGCCCGGGTGGAGGTCCCCAAGTCCTTCGCCAAGGTCGCCGCCGGAAAGGTCGCAATCGGCGGCACCGCCTGGGCGCAGACCCGCGGCATCACCAAGGTGGAGGTCCAGATCGACAACGGCCCGTGGACGGCGGCCGTGCTCTCGGCCGAGGCCTCCGTGGTGACCTGGCGGCAGTGGTCCTTCGACTGGGAGGCAACCCCGGGACCGCACTACATCAAGGTCCGCGCCACCGACGGCACCGGCGAGGTCCAGACGGACAAGCGCGCCGATCCCGTGCCCGACGGCGCTTCCGGCTGGCAGTCTGTCATGGTCACCGTGGAGTAACCGGGCTGGGCCCGCAACGCACCATAGACTTGCAGCATGCCCTTGAACCCGCATGCCACCTTCACTGTTGAGTCCGCCGTCGAACTGGCAGTTGTTGAACGCAGCGGTTTCATCGAGTCCCGCCACATCGGCTCCGCCGTCGTGATGGCCGCGGACGGCAACGTGGTCACCGAACTCGGCGACATAACGACGCCGATCTACGCGCGCTCCACGCTCAAACCCCTGCAGGCGCTCGCCTCGATGCAGTCCGGCGTTCCGCTGCGCGGCGCCCAGGTGGCGATCGCCTGCGGCAGCCACGTCGGCTCGCTCGACCACATGGACGTGGTGGAGGGCATGCTGAAGGCTGCCGGCGTCAAGGAGGACCAACTCCAGTGCCCCGCCGCCTGGCCCGAGGACGAGACGGCCCGAACCTGGCTGGTTCAGACGGAGCGCGGAAAATCCCGGCTGGCTTTCAACTGTTCCGGTAAGCATGCGGCGTTCCTGTGGGCCTGCACGGAGAACGGATGGGACACGCACAGCTACCTGGAACCCAACCACCCCCTGCAGCAGCGCATCCGTTCCGTGATCGAGGAGTACTGCGGCGAGCGGATCGCCCACCTCGGCATCGACGGCTGCGGCGCCCCGGTGGCCGCGGTGTCGCTCACCGGCCTGGCCCGTGCCTTCTCGCGGCTGGCCAAGGCTCCGGGGGACAACAACTCCAACGCCCGCGCCGCCACGATCGCGACGTCCATGCTGGACTACCCGTGGGCCGTGCAGGGCCGGGGCCAGGCCAACACGATCGTGATGGACGAGCTCGGAATCATCGCCAAGATCGGCGCCGAGGGCGTGCTGGTCATGGCCACCCCGCAGGGCGTCTCGGTGGCGATCAAGGTCCTGGACGGCAACGTCCGCGCCACGACGCTCGTGGGCCTGACCCTGCTCGCCGCCGCGGGCGCCGTCGAGATCCCGGAGGTTTCTTCCGTGCTGGAAAAGGTGGTTGACCCGGTGCTGGGCGGCGGCCGGCCGGTCGGCAAGATCCGGCTCGGCCACGCCGTCTCGGCGCTGCTGGACTAGGCCGTGGCTGTGTCACGGCGCCGGATCCCGGTGGATGAGGGCCGCGCCGCGCTGGCCGCCTGGCGGGACGCCGCCGCGCCCGAGCCCTCCGACGCTGCCGCGCCCGAGCCCTCCGGCGCCGCTGCGCCTGAGGTCCCGGCAGTACCCCGCAATACGCTCGCGACGGCGGTGCGCTACTCCCTCGAGGAAGTCACCGCCCGGGCCCCCGGCAACTCGGTGGAGGTCCGCGTGCCGCCCTTCGGCGTCACCCAGTGCGTCGAGGGCCCGCGCCACACCCGCGGCACTCCCCCTAACGTCATTGAATGCGACGCCGCCACCTGGCTTGCCATGGTCACCGGCCGACTCAGCTGGGCCGACGCCGTCGAATCCGGCCGGGTGGCCGCCTCGGGCCTGCGGGCCGACCTGTCCGGGCTGCTGCCGCTCTAGGCAAGCCGGGTAGGCCAGGCGCCAGCGGCACGAGGCCCGCCCTAACGAGTCAGCCGCGGCCGATGAACGGCATCCCGGCGGCCGTGATGACGAGGGATCCCACACTGGCGGAGGCAGGCATGCCGGCCATCAGCAGCACGGCGCGGGCCGCGTCCTCGACGGGGAACGTCGGCTCCGGCCGGCGGCTGCCGTCGGCCTGGAGCGCGCCGTCGCCTACGCCAATCTCGTCCATTAGCTCCGTCGCGGCGTTGCCGATGTCGATCTGCCCGCAGCTGATGCCGAAGCCGCGGCCGTCGAGGTCAATGCTCTTGGTCAGCCCGGTAATGGCGTGCTTGGTGACCGTGTAGGCCACGGTGCGGGGGCGGGGTGAGTGCGCCGCGATGGAGCCGTTGTTGATGATCCGGCCGCCCTGCGGCGATTGCGCCTTCATGGCCCGGACCGCGGCGGCGGCGCACAGCATGGAGCCGGTCAGGTTCACGGCCACCGTGGCCTCCCAGTCCTCGACGCTGATCTCGTCCACCGAGGCCGCGGGGCCGAACACGCCGGCGTTGTTGAACAGCACGTCCACCCTGCCCCACTGCTCAAGCGCTACGGCGAAGAGCCGTTCGACGTCGCCGGGCCGGGAGATGTCGCAGGGAAACGCGAGCGCCTGCGCGTGCCCGGCCGCGGTCTCCAGCAGCGGTTTCTCCCGCCGGCCGGCCAGCACCACGCGGTAGCCGTCGGCCAGCATGAGCCGAGCCACCGCCCGCCCGATCCCGGAACCCGCTCCGGTGACGACGGCGACCCGGCCGAGGTGGCGCTGGTGTGTCATGCGGGGCTCCTAGGGTGGCGTGGTCGATTCCGGTCCCGGACAGCCTATGCCGAGATGGCACGTCGCGGCAGTGCCCGGGACAAACATTGCCGCGATCTGCCATCTCTCGGCCCTGCAGGGGCTTGCGCCAAGACGTAGAGTGAAGCGTGGCAACCACCGCGGGCGAGGCCTTGCTGGCCTATCTTGGACAGCAGCTCGCTGAACTGCGCCAGCATGCGCCCGGAGTCCGGTCGAAGCAACCCGAAGCCGTCCATCAGATGCGTGTTGCGGCGCGCCGCCTCCGCTCGCTGCTGGCTTCGGGCCGGCCGTTGTTCGACGACGACGCAGTGGAACTGCTCCGCGCCGAACTGCGGTGGCTCTCGGGACTGCTGGGGGCGGCCCGAGACCCTGGCGTGGTCCACGAAAGGCTGGCCACGCTGCTCGCCCAGGAGCCCGAGGCGCTGCGCTCGCTGTCCGGGCCGCAGGGCCCGGCCGCCATCCGGATCGACGAGGAGCTCGACGCACTTGAGGCCGCCGGATTCGAAGCGGTCCTCGAGGCGCTCGGGAACGAGCGCTACCCCCGTCTGCTGGCGGCCCTGGACCAATTCCTGGCCGACGCGCCCCTGTCGCCGAAGGCCGCCGGCGCTCCCGGGACGAGGTTCGGCAAGCTGGTAGCCAAGGACCGGCGTCGTTTGAAGCGCGCGGTGAAGGCCCTTCCACCCACGGCCGACGACGGCGGCGCAGCCCGGAATGCGGGCCTGCATGAGGTCCGCAAAGCGGCAAAACGGCTGCGGTACTCCGCGGAGCTGGCCTTGTCACTGCCGAAGGAGGCCCCCGATGGATTGTCGCCGGACAGGAAGAAGCGCCGCGGCGCGAAGCGGTTGGCCAAGTCGGCCCGGCGGATCCAGCAGCTCCTGGGCCTGCACCAGGACAGCGTCGTGGCCCGCGAACGGCTGGCCGAGCTGGGCGGTCGCGCGCTGCGCAGCGGTGAGAACGGCTTCAGCTACGGCAGGCTGCACGCCAAGGAAGAGCACCTGGCGGCCGCCTCAGAGCGGGCCTTCCTGAAGCTCTGGAGAAAGTTTCCCGCCGGCTGAGGCGGCCGCGGGGCTCACCGCCAGGTCCGGTCAGGGCTTCAGCACCACCTTGATGCAGCCGTCCTGCTTCTTCTGGAACTTCTCGTACATCGCGGGGGCCTCATCCAGGCTGGCCTGGTGGGTCACGAGGTCCATGACACCCAGCGGGTCCGCGTCCGACTCCACCAGCGGCAGCAGGTCCTCGGTCCAGCGCCGGACGTTGCACTGGCCCATTCGCAGCTGGACCTGCTTGTCGAACATGTGCATCAGCGGCATCGGGGAGGCCGTTCCGCCGTACACGCCGCTGAGGGAGACGGTGCCGCCGCGCCGGACTGCGTCCAGCGCTGTGTGGAGCGCGGAGAGCCGGTCCACCCCGACGGTCTCGAAGGCCTTCTGGGCCAGCTTGTCCGGCAGCAGCCCGGCCGCGTGCTGGGCGAACGAGGCCACGGGCGAGTCATGGGCTTCCATCCCGACGGCGTCCACCACCGAATCGGCACCCCGGCCCTGCGTCATGGAGCGCAGTTCGTCGGCGACGCCCTTGGAGTAATCCAGGGTCTCGATGCCGTGCCGTTCCGCCATCGCCCGGCGCTCGGGCACCGGGTCGACGCCGATGACGCGCAGGCCGAAGTGCTTGCCGATCCGGGACGCGAACTGTCCCACCGGCCCCAGGCCCATCACCGCGAGGGTGCCTCCCTCGGGCACGTCGGCGTACTTCACGCCCTGCCAGGCGGTCGGCAGGATGTCCGAGAGGAAGAGGTAGCGTTCGTCCGGGAGTTCCGACCCCACCTTGATGGGTCCGTAGTCAGCGTGCGGCACCCGCAGGTACTCCGCCTGCCCGCCGGGCACGGAGCCGTACAGCTCGGAGAAGCCGAAGAGCGAGGCTCCGGAGCCCTTTTCCTTGACCTGCGTCGTCTCGCACTGGGACTGCAGGCCCTGGCTGCACATAAAGCAGTGGCCGCAGGAGATGTTGAACGGGATGACCACGCGGTCGCCCTTGGCCAGGTTGGTGACGGCGCTGCCCACTTCCACGACGACGCCCATCGGCTCGTGGCCGATGATGTCGCCCTTGTGCATGTAGGGGCTGAGGACTTCATAGAGGTGCAGGTCGGAGCCGCAGATCGCCGTCGACGTGATGCGCACGATCGCGTCGGTGGGTTCCTGGATCACCGGGTCGGGAACTTCTTCAACGCTCACAGAACGTTTGCCCTGCCAAGTAAGTGCCTTCATGTGCTTGCCTTTCGGTCGCGGTCTGGAGGGGAAAATTTGGAAGGAAGAGTCGGAGCGCAGCCCGGCAGGGCCGGTGGTTCAGCTGCCGCGGACGCGCGCGGCCAGCTTGCCGATGGCACTGCCGGCGAGGTTGTCCAGCAGCGCGCGCGGGCTTTCATAGACCTCCACGGCGCCGGCTTCGCGGAGTTCGGCTTCGCTGGTGCCCCCGCAGGTGAGCCCGATCGCCGGGATGTCCAGCTTCCCGGCAGCGTAAATATCCCAGACGGCGTCCCCCACGTATACGGCGTTGCCGGCGGGGACGCCGACGGCCTTGAGCGCCGCGACGAGGATGTCCGGCGCGGGCTTGCTTTCCTTCGCGTCAGCCGAGCTGGTGGCGGCGTGGATGTAGGCGTCGGCGTCGATGGTGGTGCGGAGAATCTCCAGGTCGCGGTCCCTTGCCGAGGACGCGAGGGCGACGGCGAGGCCGGCGTCGAAGCATTGCGCCAGCAGGTCCCGGGCGCCGTCGAGCCGCCGGAGCGAGGGCCAGAAGGTGGAGAACACCGCGGCGTGGGAGGTCATGATGTCGGCGTCGCCGAACGTGTCGCGGTCTTCCGGCAGCAGGCGGTCAAGGATCCTGTCCCCGCCCATTCCCACCGAGCGGTGGATGCTGGCCATCGGCACGTCGTAGCCGGCCTGCCGGAAGGCCTGCCACCACGCGAGCGTGTGGATGTAGGAGGAGTCGACCAAGGTTCCGTCGACGTCGAAGAGGACTGCGGCCTGGTGCTGCCCGGCCGACGACGGGTCAGTGGTGGGCACGGGTGCGCTTCGTGGCCGCCAGGGTGCCGCCGGAGAGCGAGGAGCCGCGTCCAGTGCCGCCGCCGGTCCGCCGCTTCGCCAGCGAGGCCATCACTGCGGACTGGCCGTCGCCGCTGCGGTCACGGATCAGGCCGGTTCCGGCGATCTCCCGCGCCTGGGCAATCCCCGCCACGGCCGCGCGTTTGGTGGGGAACGTGACCGAGACGGCCATCAGGCCGCCGGCAGCGTCCATCATCCGAATCCGGTAGCCGCCGTCGGGCGCATCCACGAGCTCGAAATATCCAGCCATTGCATACTCCTTCAATCCTGCACCCCGTGCGGGGATATTAGTAAGTATACTTATCTAAGCTCTGGAAGAAAGTCCGGCGGCCGGTCCCGGTCCGGCGGATTTCGCCGCCGTCAGCCGGTGCCAGGGCACCGTTGGAGCATGCCGTCAGTGGCCGTCGGCCTGCAGTTCGAGTGCGCTGCGCACCAGTGCGAAGTGGCTGAAGGCCTGCGGGGTGTTCCCCAGTTGGCGCGCCTCCTGAACGTCCCATTCCTCGCTCAGCAGCCCGACGTCGTTGCGCAGCGCCAGCAGCCGTTCGAACAGCTCCCTTGCCTCGCGGCGCCGGCCCGCACCCAGCAGCGCCTCCACCATCCAGAACGAACACGCGAGGAAGACGCCTTCGCCGCCCGGCACGCCGTCGTCGCTCTGTTCCTGCCGGTAGCGAAGCACAAAGCCGTCATGGGTGAGCTCCCGCTGCACCGCCTCGATGGTGCCGACCACCCGCGGATCATCCGGAGCCAGGAACCCCACGCGCGGGATCAGCAGCAGGCTGGCGTCCAGTTCGGGCCGGCCGTAGGACTGGACGAAGGTGTTGCGTTCGGCGTCGAAACCGTTGGCCATCACGTCGGCGTGGATCGTGTCGCGGAGCGCTTCCCAGCGATCCGCCGGGCCGGGGAGGCCGGAATCCCGGACGCCCTTGACCATGCGGTCCGCCGCCACCCAGGCCATCACCTTGGAGTGGGTGAAATGCCGGCGCGGTCCGCGCATCTCCCAGAGACCGTTGTCCGGCCGGGTCCAGGCGGTCTCCAGATGCTCCATCAGCGCCACCTGGACGTCCCAGGAGTCATCGCCGTCGTGCAGCAGTGAACTCCGGGTCAGGGCCAGGCAGTCCAGGACCTCGCCCCAGACGTCCAGCTGCAGTTGCCCGGCTGCGGCATTGCCGATCCGCACCGGCGCCGACCCCTCATAGCCGGCCAGCCAGTCCAGCGTCATTTCCGGCAGCCTTCGCTCGCCGTGCAGGCCGTACATGATCTGCAGATCGGCCGGATCCCCCGCCACCGCGCGCAGCAGCCAGTTACGCCACGCGGCGGCCTCCTCCGAGTAGCCCGAGGCGAGCAGGGCCTGCAGCGTCAGGGTCGCGTCCCGCAGCCAGCAGTAGCGGTAGTCCCAGTTGCGTTCCCCGCCGAGCTCCTCCGGCAGCGACGTGGTCACGGCTGCCACGATGCCGCCGGTCGGGGCGAAGGTCAGGGCCTTGAGGGTGATCAGCGAGCGCAGCACGGCATCGCGGTACGGGCCGGTGACCCGGCACTTGGCCGACCACTGTTGCCAGAACGATTCGGTGGCTTCAAGCACGCCTTCCGGATCCACCTTGCGCGGGCGGCCGAGGTGGCTGGGTGCCCAGGTCAGCACGAAGGGAATGCGCTGGCCTGCCTTGACGGTGAAGTCGCTGGCGGTCTGCATGTGCTCGCCCCGGAGCGGGGCCTCGGTGACCAGGTATGCGGCGTCGGGGCCGGCCACGGCGTGGATCCCGTGCTCGTCGCGGCGCACCCAGGGGACGATGTGGCCGTAGTCGAAGCGCAGGGCCAGCTCGCCGCGCATCCGTACCGTGCCGCGGATCCCCACCACGATCCGCACGATGTCCGCCGCGCCGTCGCGGGGCGACATGAAGTCGATCACCTTGACCTTGCCCTCATCGGTTTCCCATTCGGTTTCCAGGATGAGGGTGTTCTTGCGGTAGTGCCGCCGGGTGCATTCGCCGCCGGACGCGGGCGCGAGCAGCCAGCGGCCGGCCTTGGGGCTGTCCAGCAGGGCGTTGAAGCAGGCCGGCGAGTCGAAGCGGGGCAGGCACAGCCAGTCGATGGAGCCTTCCGTGCTGATCAATGCGGCGGTGTGCAGATCGCCGACCATTGCGTAATCCTCGATACGTGCCATG
This sequence comes from Arthrobacter sp. YAF16, assembly GCF_052113385.1. Classification (NCBI taxonomy): domain Bacteria; kingdom Bacillati; phylum Actinomycetota; class Actinomycetes; order Micrococcales; family Micrococcaceae; genus Arthrobacter; species Arthrobacter sp. YAF16. Next base: position 263,694 of record NZ_JBFRDC010000001.1, on the reverse strand, counting down.
GGTCTTACAGTGCCACACGCCGTGCTGGCGGCCGAGGACGACGTGGCAGATTGCGGGGCGGATTGCGGGGCGGATGTCGCTGCGCGGGCACCGGATGTCGCTGCGCGGGGCAACGGGTTCCGCTGCGTGGGGGCTGGGACGGGCGGCCTGCCGGCACTAGGATCCCAACATGCCGGAACAGGACTACGGGGTACACCGCCACGGCGTGGCGCACATCGGAACCAGCGGCTGGAGCTACGACCACTGGGAGAACGTGCTCTATCCGCCCGGGCTGCCGGCACGGGACCGGCTGGCCCATTACGCATCGCGCTTCACCACGGTGGAGCTGAATGCGAGTTTCTACCGCTGGCCGCGGGAGAGCTCCTTCGCCGGGTGGCAGCGCCGCCTGCCGGAGGGCTTCACCATGTCCGTCAAGGCGCCGCGGGGCCTGACCCACGGCAAGAAACTCTACGGCCCGGAGGTCTGGGCGGAGCGGATCACCCGCTGCTGGCACGAACTCGGTGACAAGCGGGCCGTGCTGCTGGTCCAGCTGCCGCCGGATTTCGCGCGCGACGACGCCCGTCTGGGCTACTTCCTGGCCGCCCTGCCGGAGTGGATCCGCGTGAGCGTGGAGTTCCGCCACCCCAGCTGGGACCACCCGGCGGTCTATGAGCTGCTCGAACGGCACGGCGCTGCCTACTGCGTCATGAGCGGCGCGCAGCTGCCGTGCATCCTGCGTGCTACCGCCGGGTTCGTCTACGTCCGGCTGCACGGGCCCGACCGGGACCACCTCTACGCCGGCTCCTACTCCGACCAGGAACTTGGCTGGTGGGCGGAACGGACCCGCGAGTGGCTGGCGTCGGGCAAGGACGTCTACGCCTATTTCAACAACGACGGCGGCGGCAACGCCGTGCGCAACGCCACCAGGCTGCGTGAACTGCTGGGCGACGCCTGACCGGCGGACCAATCGCCGGCAGGACGCGCCGCTGTGGGAGAGTGGAGTTATGGAATTGGCCTCGCAGGAACCAGCGCAGCAACCGCAGCCGGACAGGAAAGTCTCGGGCAGCCAGGCCTTCCGGCTGGCCCACTGGGTCTCGGACTCGGTCAACCACCTCCGCCTGAAGGCAGCCAGGCGCTGGAAGTTCAGCCCGCAAACCATCGCCTACCAGGGCTACGGCTCCACCGAGTGGGTCCGGGTACTGGGCCGCGTCCTGCTCACGAGCAAGCCCACACCCGGCAGCCGGGCGGAGCAGGCGGCGCAGAACGGCAACCAGAATGTCCGCGGCTGGCGCGCGTTTACGTCTGTCCCGATCCAGTTCATTGAGGTGGAGATCGAGATCGGCGGCATCACCACCCGGGTGCATGCCGACCGCGGTGGCATCGTGGACACCGTGGTCCCGGTTTCACTTACGCCCGGCTGGCACCGCGCCGTGCTGCGGGCCGAAGGGACCGAGCCTGCGGAGGCGATGATCTATGTCATCTCCCCGGACACCACCCTTGGCATCGTCTCGGACATTGACGACACGATCATGGTCACGGCACTCCCCCGGCCGTTCCTGGCCCTGTGGAACACCTTTGTGCTCAACGAACGGGCCCGGATGGCGACCCCGGGCATGGCCGTCCTGATGGACCGGCTGCTGGTGGAACACCCCGAGGCGCCGGTGATCTACCTGTCCACCGGCCCTTGGAACGCCGCCCCGACGCTGGCCCGCTTCATCACGCGCAACATGTACCCCTCCGGAACCCTGCTGCTGACCGACTGGGGCCTCACCCACGACCGCTGGTTCCGCAGCGGCCAGGAACACAAGCGCCGGAACCTGGAACTGCTGGCCAAGGAGTTCCCCAACATGCGCTGGCTCCTCTTCGGCGACAACGGCCAGCACGACGAGGCCATCTATTCGCAGTTCGCCCGGGAGCACGGAGACCGGGTCGCCGCGATCGGCATCCGCCAGCTCTCCACCGGCGAGGCCGTGCTGGCGGGCGGACATTCCGAGACCGGCGACCACACGGGCTCCAGCGTCCCGTGGGTCTACTCGCCCGACGGCGCCGGCATGGCCAAGCGCCTGCAGGAGCTGGAGATCCTCTAGCCGGCCGCCGGGGCTTCGGCCGCGGTTCCTGCTTCGGGGGTTTCGACGTCGGCGGTGGCGCTGTCCGCCGTGCCGCCGTCGCCCGCGACCATCGCAGCTGCCCCGGCGTCCCTCTTCCGGGCCGCCATGAGCTCCCGGATCCAGTAGTAGGAGGCCTTCGGCGTGCGGATCATGGTGTCACGGTCCACGTGCAGCAGGCCGAACTGCTGCTTGTAGCCGGCGGACCATTCAAAGTTGTCCAGCAGCGACCACACGTAGTAGCCGCGCAGCTCGATCGACTCTGCGGAGCCGCCGGGTGAGGTCGCCTCGATGGCCGCCCCGATGTGCTCGGCAAGGTACCGCACGCGGCGCTCATCCGGGACGATGAGGCGGCCTTCGGCGTCGTGGATCTCCAGATCCTCGAAACTTGCGCCGCCCTCGGTGATGTAGACCGGCGGCAGTTCCGGGTAGCGTTCGGCCATTTCCGCGAGCGCCACGGCCATGTAGTCGGGCTTGATCGGCCAGCCGTAGGCGGTGATCTCGGTGTCCGGGAAGCTCTCGATGTGGAACGGGGTTCCGGACCCGCCGCCGTTGAGGTCATTGCCCATGGCCTCGGCCATGCCCTGGGGCACGGTGCCCTCGCCGGGTCCGGCCGCCACCCGGGTGGGCATGTAGTAGTTCAGCCCGTAGAAGTCCAGCGGCTGCGAAATCAGTTCCATGTCCTCGCTGGACGGGCTGAAGGAGGAGAAGAAAGTGGCGGCCCTGATGGCGTCCGGATACTTGCCCAGCAGCACCGGGTCCGCGTACAGGCGGTTCTGGGCCATGTCCATCAGCCCGGCGCTGACCTTGTCCAGCGGGTTGGCCGAGGCCGGGACCATCGGTGAATAGACATTGGTGAGGCCGATTTCACCGGGCACCTTCGCCGCCCGCAGCGCCTGCATCGCGAGCCCGTGGCCCAGCAGCTGGTGGTGGACGCTCGGCAGCGCCTTGAGCATGTGCGCTTCGCCCGGGGAGTGCACGCCCAGCATGTAGCCGTTGGCACTCACCGTGGCCGGTTCGTTGATGGTCACCCAGCGGGCCACCCGGTCCCCGTAGGCCGCGGCGGCGATGGCGGCGAATTCCCCCAGCCGGTAGGCGGTGTCCCGGTTCATCCAGCCGCCGGCCTCGTCCAGCTCCAGCGGCGTGTCCCAGTGGTACAGGGTGGCCATCGGCGAGATCCCGTTGGCCAGCAGCAGGTCGATCAGGCGGTCATAGAAGTCCAGGCCCTTGGGATTCACCGGACCGCTGCCGCCGGGCTGGATGCGGGGCCAGGACAGCGAGAACCGGTAGGAATCGATCCCCAGCTCCTTCATCAGCGCCACATCTTCGGGCATCCGGTGGTAATGGTCGCAGGCCATGGCGGGGCTGTGATCATTGACGATCGAGCCCGGGGTAGCCGCAAAGACATCCCATCCCGAAGGTCCGCGCCCGTCCTCGTCCAGCGCCCCCTCGATCTGGAAGGCGGCGGTCGCCACGCCCATGGTGAAATCGGCCGGCAGCAGAGCGGCCAGATCGTGGGCGGAAGCATTCATTGGCGGATCCCCTATGCAGTTGCGCTGGTGGTTGATTGATTTTAGGCCCCGGCGGGCGCCCACGCCACAACCGGCGCCGGCACCTCCGCCGGTGTGTCCGGCGCCTCCGCCCCCTGAGCCCGGCGCCCTAGTAGGTGGACTCCTCCGGCCCGAAGAGGAACTCCTTGGCATGGGCGACGGCCTTCTTGAACGCGTCATTCCGCAGGCTCAGGAGTTGCTCCGCCTCGTCCGCCGCGGGCTCAAGGTAGCCGGTAAACCCGGGCCGGAGCACCCAGATGTCCCCGGCGGGCGGTAGATAGAACACCCCGAAGGAGCGGTGCTGGCTGTCCTCGGCGGCCCAGATGGGCACCACCGCCAGCGCGGCGCCGGTGTCCACATTGATCCACTGTGCGCGCGGAAGGGGCAGTTCGTGGGCCTCCGGGTCAAGGAAGGGCGCGGTTCCTTCGCCCCACCTCTCCTCGAACCGCTCGTGGAACGCGGGCATCAGGTGCGAATCGTAACGCCGCCATGCGCTCATGGCTATCCTCCATTTTCTTGTATTCCTGCCTGCTGCTTCCTGCCTGGTGCTTCCTGCCTGGTGCGGCACGCGGCACCGCCCCTGGTTCCCGCGTCACTCCGGCCCCCGCTCCCACCGCACCGGGGTCACGCGCAGCACCGGCTGCCCGCCTCGGTGGTGCCGCACCGGAATGTCCCGGCCGACGGCGGTGCGGCCGGCGGCGGTGCCCCCGGTGTCTGCCACGCGGGCCGGGCGGGCCGGCCGGGCCGCGGAACCGGCGGCGTCATAGGCGGCCCGCGCGTCAGGATTCCGCAGCACCGAGAACGACTCAAGGATGCGGCGCGCCTCCTCCCCGCCGTCAGACCCGGCGCCGGGCCGGGCATCCGGGCCGCCTCCGGACGCCGCACCGGCGGCCGCTTCGACGTCGGGATGGCGGCGGCGCATCAGCGCGCGGAAGGAGCGCTGGATCTCGGCCGGAGACGCATCCGGCGCGACGTGCAACGCGGCGTAGAAGCCGCGCGGGTCGCGGTTCATCGGCTCACCTCCTGGCTGGCCGGACGGGGCTCGGGCCGATCAGGCGGGGATCCGGCCGCACGTTCCGGCCGGCCGGATCCCCGCACCGCCAGCGGTCCGAAGCGTCCGCCGCCGGCGCTGTTACTTCCCGATCTCCTGCATCTTGTCCTGCGTGTGCGTGATTTCAATCTTCCGCGGCTTGGCCTGCTCCAACACCGGAATCCGGAGCGTCAGGACGCCGTCGGCGTAGCTCGCCTTGACCTTGTCGGTGTCCAGCGTGTCGCCCAGGATCAGCTGGCGGCTGAATACTCCGCGCGGCCGTTCCGAGGCGATCAATTCAACGTTGGGCTGCGTCGGGTCGCGCCGTTCGGCCCTGACGGTCAGGACGTTGCGCTCGATGTCGAGATCCACCGAGTCAACATTGACGCCGGGAAGATCGAACGCGACGACGAATTCGCCGTCCTCCTGCCACGCGTCCATCGGCATGGCGGCGGGCCGCGCCGCCGTTCCGAAGACTTGCTGGGTCAGCCGGTCCAATTCACGGAACGGGTCCGTACGCATCAACATCATTTCCCACTCCTTCATACGAGAGTCTTGAATCTTCCTGCCTATCCAGCCCACTCGGTTATCTGTGGTGGTGGATATAGATTTTTTATAGCACCAGTGCCAAACTGATGCAACAGGAAATTTTTCGACCACACGAAGGGACGTGAGCCATGGCGGAACGTGAAGCGGACGTCGGGGTGTACGCGATCTCCGTGGTGGCTCAGCTGGTCGGGACCGGGCCGCAGAACATCCGGCTTTACGAGCGCAGGGGACTCCTGACCCCGGACCGCACGGCGGGCGGAACGCGGCAGTACAGCGAGACGGATCTGGTGGTGCTGCGGCGGATCAGTGAGCTGCTGGACGAGGGGCTGAACCTCGCCGGCGTCGCCAAGGTGCTGGAACTGGAAACGGCTAATGCCAAGCTCCGTGCGGAGCTTAAACGACGCGGGGCGCGCTGACCGGCAGCGCGCCCCGTCTTCGCCGGCGCCTACTCCGCGCCGGTCTCCTGCTTGGAGAGTTCACCGGTGATCCGCTCGCCCGGGATCCTGGCGGTCCGCCAGGTGTCCAGCAGGATCACGGCGCCCAGGATCACGAACGAGATGGACAGCGAGGCAAGGGCATCGGTGGTCCAGTGGTAGCCGAGGTACAGCCGGCTGAGCGCGGCGAAGAAGATCCCGATGCCGGCTACGGCGAAGCCCGCGACGGCGGCTTTCGGGTTCTTGCGGCGGGAAAAGATCAGGAACGTGGTGATCAGCAGGAAGTCACAGGCGCCCAAGACGTGGCCTGACGGGAACGAGAACGTGGAGTCAGCCCCGAAGAGCATAAGGTCCACCGGCGGGCGCTGCCGGCCGACCGACCGGCCGATGATCTGGGCCAGGATGACCCCGGTCAGCATGCCACCGGCCAGCACCATCGGCCGCCAGGCGTGCTTGGCCAGCAGCCCCCACGCCACCGTGAACACCAGGATGATGATCGGCAGGCCGATGGGTCCGAAGACAATGGCCAGGATGATCATGATGGTCGTGGCCGGCTCCCCGCGCAGGGCCACGAGCCCGGAGCGCACCGGCTCGTCAACGGCGGTGATACCGCCGTGCTGCAGCACGCTAACCAGGATGGCAATGAACGCCACGACGCCGACGACCATAAGCCCGACGGCGATCCGGTACAGATTCCGCCGCGCATCCACGCTCATGTAGCGCTCCTCCACCACAAACTTGTCATGGAAGACCCGCCACCAGCCGGATTGCCCGGTTTTCTGCTCTGCCATTGCCGTATCCGCCTCTGCGCCGTGTGTGGACATTCCCAACGTGAAGAATATCCCGGTTCCCGCGCCGCGGGCGCGTCGGACCGGCAGCCGGTCCCGCGCCGTTCCCGCCGGTAGCCTGAACCCATGGGTGTCATGAACGAACTGATCAACCCCGGGGTGGTCGGCTCGCTGGGACGGATCCTTGCCGCTGCTTCCCCCGGCCGCCGCTTCCCGCAACTGGCCGGCACGGCCGGGCAGCTGGACGGGCTGGGCCTGCGCGAACGCACCGACCTGCTCAGCAGCGCCCTGCTCACCGATCTGCCCGCCGACTACACCGCTGCGGCGGCGGTCTTCCGCCAGGCGCTGAAGGACCCGGACTTCACCGGCTGGATGATCTGGCCGGTCAGCGAGGCGGCCGCCACCCTCGCCCTTGCCCGGAGGGGCCCCGCCGATTTCGAGGACTGCTTGTCGCTGCTCGCCGAGCTGACTCCGCGGCTCACGGGTGAATTCGCCATCCGGCGGCTCCTGGATGCGGACCTCGACCGGGCCCTGACGGTCATCCAGCGCTGGACCAGCCACCCCGACTGGCAGGTCCGACGGCTCGCCAGCGAGGGCACCCGGGCGTACCTGCCGTGGGCAATCCGTGTTCCCGGACTCACGGCCCGGCCGGCGGCAACCCTCCCGATCCTGGACGCCCTGTACCGCGACCCGGTCGAGGATGTCCGGCGGTCGGTGGCCAACCACCTGAACGACCTGGCCCGGCATGCCCCCGACGAAGTGGTCGCCGCCGCAGCGCGCTGGCTGGCGGAGCCGGACGCGAACACCGCCAGGGTGGTCCGCCACGGCCTGCGGACCCTGGTCAAGAAGGCCCACCCCGGCGCGCTGGAGTTGCTCGGCTTCGCGCCGGCGTCGCTCGCCGTGACGCCTCCCCGACTCGACCGCACCGTCGTGGAACTGCCGGGAGACCTGGGCTTCGATTTCGACGTCGCCAACACCGGCCCGGCGGAGGCCCGCATCGCCGTCGACTACGTGGTGCACTACGCCAAAGCCAACGGCGTCCTCGCGGACAAAGTGTTCAAGCTCGGCACGGCCGTCCTCGGGCCGGGTGAATCCAGGACATTTTCGAAGCGCCACGCCTTCCGCCAGATGACCACCCGGGTCCACCACCCCGGCGACCACGCGCTGCAGCCGCAGGTCAACGGGGTGCGCTATCCGGGGGCCGGTTTCACGGTGCTGACCTAGGCTCCGGAAACGGACGGCGGCGTGCCCGCGTGGTGATTTGACTCACATTTAAATCAGACGTTATCCTCGCTTCAGCCGTTGGCCCCGCGGCGACCACCTCCCGGAAAGACAGTGCGATGACGACAGCAAGCGAATGCATCGAGATCCAGGTCGACAATCGCCAACTCCTGGACGACCGGCTCAACGACGCCGTCCAGGGGCTGCAGCGGCTCGCCATGCTCACCGGCACCCACGGCATCCTGCTGACCCGGCACAAGCCGGGGCACTACACGGCCGCACTTTCGGACCAGGTCCCCTTCGGGATGACACGGGAAGTCGTCCGCTAGGCCGCGGGCGCGGCGGCCCGGGGACGACGCGCCCCGGCCGCTAACCAGACCAGGTCCCGGGCGGCTGAGCTGCGAATCGCCGCCCGGGACCTTTTTGGCTTCAGCGGCGGTTCACCAGCCGTGGCCAATCACCAGTCATGGACGGTGCCGTCGACGAGGCGGTTGTAGGGCAGGTAGGCCTGCTGGTACGGGTAGGCCGCGGCGGCCTCCTCGTTGAACTCGACGCCGATGCCGGGGGTCTCCCCCGGGTGCAGGTAGCCGTCAACGAAGGTCATGGACTGCTCGAAGACCTCGTTGGTTGCATCCGAGTGCTGCATGTATTCCTGGATCCCGTAGTTGTGGATGGCCAGGCCCACGTGCAGCTGCGCGGCGAACCCGACCGGGGAGATGTCCGTGGGGCCGTGGAAGCCGGACTTGATCTGGTACTGCGCGGCGAAGTCCATGACTTTCTTCAGCGGCGAGATACCGCCGAAGTGCGTGGAGGCGGCCCGGACGTAGTCGATCAGCTGTTCCTTGATGATGGTCTGGTAGTCGTACACGGTGTTGAAGATTTCACCGATGGCCAGCGGCGTGGTGGTGTGCTGCCGGACCAGGCGCAGCGCCTCCTGGTTTTCCGCCGGGGTGCAGTCCTCCAGCCAGAACAGGTCGTAGGGTTCCAGCGCCTTGCCCAGCTTCGCGGCCTGGATCGGCGTCATCCGGTGGTGCCCGTCGTGCAGCAGCGGGATTTCCGGTCCGAACTCGTTCCGGACCGCCTCGAACACCGTCGGCAGGTGCCGCAGGTAGGCGCGGGTGTCCCAGTCCTCCTCCTGCGGGAACGCACCGCGCCCGGCGGGTTCGTAGTCGTACCGCTCCCCCGAGGCCTGTGCCTGCGCCGCGACCCCGTACACGGCCTTGATGCCGGGCACGGCGGTCTGGATCCGGATCGACTTGTAGCCCAGCTCCAGGTGTTCGCGGACCGAGTCGAACAGCGATTCCAGGTCCGAGCCGGAGGCGTGGCCGTACGCGCGCAGGCCGTTCCGGGACGCCCCGCCCAGCAGCTGGTAGACGGGCATGCCGGCCAGCTTGCCCTTGATGTCCCAGAGCGCCATGTCGACGGCGGCGATCGCGGCCATTGTGACGGGGCCGCGGCGCCAGTACGAGGACCGGTAGAGGAACTGCCAGGTGTCCTCGATCCGGTGCGGGTCCTTGCCGATCAGCAGCTGCGCAACATGCTCCTTCAGGTACGCGGCGACGGCCAGCTCACGGCCGTTGAGGGTGGCGTCGCCGATACCGGTGACACCGTCCTCGGTGGTGATCCGCAACGTGACGAAGTTGCGGGAGGGGCTGGTCACAAAGACTTCGGCGGCAATGATTTTCACGGCTGGTCCAGGCTTTCGGTGTCGGTCGGGAGGGATTCCGGGATGGTTCCGGAAGGTTGGGGGTCTTAGCGCTGGGTGCTTCCGTCCGGGGCGGTATCCAGCAGCGCCAGTTCCGCGGCGCTGGGGAGGCCCTCGCAGTCACCGGCGGTGCTGACCGCAAAGGCGCCGGCGAGGGTGCCGCGCTTGAGGCGGGCGGCGACGTCGCCGCCGTCGAGCAGGGCGGAAAGATAGCCCGCGGTGAAGGCGTCCCCCGCACCGACGGTGTCGATACTGGTCACCGGCACGGCGGGGGCCTCCCAGCGGCCGGCTGCGGTGTGGACCCCGGCGCCGGCGGCGCCGCGCTTGACCACGACCTCCCGGACACCGCGCTCCAGGAGCTCGGCGGCCATGGCCAGTTCGGCGGCTTCGGGACATGCCCCGCTGCCGGCGTCCCCCAGGCCTGCGGCCCCCATGCCGGCGACCAGCCCGAGTTCGTCGTCGGAGGCGACCAGGACGGTCGCGTGCCGGGCGATCGGGGTGAGGACGGCGCGGGCCTCGTCACGGGACCACAGTTTGCTGCGGTAGTTGACGTCGAGGGAGACCGCCAGGCCTTCGGCTGCGCCGCGCGCGGCCGCGTATTCGACGGCACGCCGGGCATCCGGGCTCAGTGCGGCGGTGATACCGGTCAGGTGCAGGACGCGCGGGCCGGCGACGAAGGCCCGGTCCACGTCCTCGCGGCTGATCGTGGACCCGGCGGAACCGGCCCGGTAGTAGTAGGCCCGGCTGATGTCCGCCGTGCGCCGTTCCAGGAACATCACCCCGGTGGCCCGGGCCCCATCCACCCGGTGCTGCACCGCGATGCCCTCGGAGCGCAGCTGCCGGAGGATGAACTCGCCATGCGGATCCGCGCCGACGACGCCGGCCCAGGCAACACTGTGGCCCAGCCGGGCGACGCCGACGGCGACGTTGGACTCCGCCCCGGCCACGTGCATGCCGAGGCTGCCGCCGGCGGACAGCGGCCCCGCGGAGCGCAGCGAGACCATCGATTCGCCCAGGGTGAGCAGGTCGACGGTCACCGCGCAGGCTCCGCGGCCATCCGCCGGCCGTATCCGGACGCCAGGTCGACGAAGGCGCGGGCCCGTTCGCGCACCGGGGCAAGGTTCCCGCCCGAGCCGGCGTCGCCGAACAGCGGGCCGCCGAGTCCGACGGCGATCGCGCCGGCGTCCCAGTACCCGGCCGCCTCGTCGAGCCCGACGCCGCCCACGGCGATGAACGGGATACCGGGGAAGGGGTCGCGAAGTGCCTTGAGGTAGCCGGGACCGCCGATGGAGGCGGGGAAGAGCTTCACGGCGGTGGCACCGCGGTTCATCGCCTCGTAGGCCTCGCTGGGGGTGAGGGCCCCGGCCAGAACGGGGATCCGCAGGCGGGCGGCTTCCTGGATGGAGCTGGCGAGCGAAGGCGTCACCATGAACTGTCCGCCGGCGCCGGCGACGTCTTCCACGTCCGCGGCGGTGAGGACGGTGCCGGCCCCGACGAAGCAGCCGGCGGGTGCGGCGGCGCGGACCGTGCGGATCGCTGCCAGCGCGTCCGGGGTGGTCAGGGCGATCTCGACGTAGCGGAAGCCTTCCTCCATGGCCGCGAGGGCAGCCTTGGCGGCGGCCCCGCCGTCGGTGCCGCGCACGATCGCCACCAGGCGGGTCTCACGGATTCCGGCCAGCAGGTTCTCGGGGGTGGGTTCGGATGTCATCTCATTCACCATTCTGCGAAGGCGCCGTCGGGGTGGCGCCAGACCGGTCCGCGCCAGGCGTGGCCGCGCTTGTCCGCGGCACGGACCACGGCCTCGTCGATCTCGATGCCCAGGCCAGGCCCGGTCAGCCGTTCGATGTGGCCGTCGACGAATTTCAGCGGACTCTTGTCCACCACGTAGTCAAGGACCTCGGCGCCCTGGTTGTAGTGGATGCCGATGCTTTGCTCCTGGATCAGGAAGTTGGGCGTCGCGAAGCCCACCTGCAGGCAGGCGGCGAGTGCCAGCGGGCCGAGCGGGCAGTGCGGGGCCAGCTGGACCTCGTAGATTTCGGCGAGCGAGGCGATCTTGCGGACCTCGGTGATGCCGCCGGCGTGTGAGAGGTCCGGCTGGGCCACGGCGATGCCGGCCTGCAGCGCGGGCAGGAATTCCTGCCGGCTGTAAAGCCGCTCGCCGGTGGAGACCGGCGTCGTGGTCGATGAGGTGAACTCCCGGAGCAGGTGGGTGTTTTCCGGGACCACGGGTTCTTCGAGGAAGAAGGGCCGGTACGGTTCCAGCAGCGGCGCCACGCGCCGGGCGTTTGCCAGGCTAAAGCGGCCGTGGAAGTCGACGGCGACGTCGCGGTGGTCACCGAGCACCTCGCGGGCGGCGGCGACCCGGCGGACGACGCCGTCGAGTTCGGCGACGGAGGCGATCGGGCTCATCCGGCCGCTGGCGTTCATCTTCACCGCGGTGAGACCTACCTCCAGCTGGGCGCTGATCTGGTCCGCCACCTCGTTCGGCTCGTCCCCGCCCACCCAGCCGTACATCCGGATCCGGTCGCGGACGTGGCCGCCCAGGAGCTGGTGCACGGGGGTGTTGAAATGCTTCCCCGCGATGTCCCACAGCGCCTGGTCCAGACCGGAGACGGCGCTGGCCAGGATGGGCCCGCCCCGGTAGAAGGAGCCCTTGGTCATGACCTGCCAGTGGTCCTCGATCCGGAGTGCGTCGTTGCCGATCAGCAGCTCGGAGAGCTGGTCGACGGCGGTGCGCACCGTTTCGCTGCGGCCCTCGCAGCTTGCCTCGCCCCAGCCGACGATCCCGCTGTCGGTTTCGATCCGGACGAAGAGCCAGCGCGGCGCGACGAGGAAGGTTTCAATCCTGCTGATGCGTGTCATGTGCTGCCTAGCCCTTGGTCGCACCGGCGGTCAGACCGGAGACGATGTACTTCTGCGTGAAGAGCGCAATGATCATGATCGGGATGGTGACCACCGTGGCGGCCGCCATCAGCCCGCCCCAGTCGATGCTGGCGTAGGAGACGAAGTCGAAGATCGCCACCGGCAGGGTCTTGGTCTTGGAGCCGGAGAGCACCAGGGCGAACATGAAGTTGTTCCACGAGAAGATGAAGGACAGGATGCCGGCGGTGGCGATACCGGAGACGGACAGCGGCAGCGTGATGCGGCGGAACGCGCCGATCGGGGTGAGGCCGTCAACCTGGGCCGATTCCTCCAGCTCCAGCGGCAGCGAATCGAAGTAGCTCATCATGATGTAGACGATCAGCGGCAGCGCGACGAACATGTGGCTGAGGATCAGCACCTCGAAGCCGCCCACCATCTTCAGGTTGGAGAAGACGTAGTACCAGGGCACCAGCAGCGAGACGCCCGGGATGACGCGGGCCATCAGGACCACCAGGGCCGAGCGGTGCATGGTGAAGCGGCTCATCGCGTAGGCCGCCGGGACGCCGAGGACCAGCGACAGTGCGGTGGAGACGAACGCCACCCAGAAGCTGTTGAAGATGAAGACGAAGTAGTTGTTCCGCTGCAGCACGTTGGCGTAGTTCTCGCCAGTGGGAGTGAAGACGAACGACTTGGCCGTGTCGTAAATGTCCACGTTGGTCTTGAAGGACGCCAGCAGCATCCAGATCAGCGGCGCGACCAGGAACAGCACCACCGCGACCAGGGCGGCAACACGGAACACCTTGTAGGCGCGGGTGGCCAGCGGCTTGCGGCGGCGCGGGGCCGGTGCCTGCCGGGCGGCTGCGGTCCGGGATTGGGTGTCTTGGGTCTGGACGGTCATTTGCTTACCGCTTTCTTGCGCATGGTCAGCAGCCACATGGTGCCGATGATGATCATGAAGAACAGGATCAGCACCGCGGAGGAGAGCCCGTACTGGTTGTAGTCAAAGCTCAGGCCGTAGGCGTAGACGTTGAGGGTCTCCACCTCGTGGAAGGAGCCGCCGCCCTTGCCCTTGGTGGCGTAGAGGATGTCGAAGGTCTTCAGGGCGTCGATGCCGCGCAGCAGGATGGCGACGATTACCGTCGGCATCATCAGCGGCAGGGTGATGAAGAAGAAGCGCTGGGCGGCGTTGGCGCCGTCCATCCGGGCAGCCTCGTCCGGTTCCTCGGAGAGCGAGGTCAGGCCGGCAAGCAGGATCAACACGACCATCGGGGTCCACTGCCAGATGTCCATGAAGATCGTGGTGCCCAGGGCGGTGTCCTGGCCGGACAGCCACGGCTGCGGCGGGATGCCGATCATGCCGAGCAGCTGGTTGACGAAGCCGATGTTCGGGTCGAAGATCAGCCGCCACATCATGCCGACGGCCACCGGGGTGGCGACAAGCGGCAGCAGGATGGCGACCCGCACCCATTTTTCGCCGCGGAAGGGCCGCCACAGCAGCAGGGCGATGCCCATGCCCAGAACGACCTCGCAGACCAGGGCGACGCCGGTGAAGGACAGCGTGCGGCCGACGGCGGGCCAGAACCGTTCGACGTCGGAGAGTACCGTCACGTAGTTCTCCAGGCCGATGAACTCGGATGCGGCGCGGACCGACCCCTGCGAGTCCGTCAGGCTCAGGTACAGCGTCCAGGCCAGCGGAAAGATGATCAGGACGCCCACGAAGATCATGGCGGGCGCGGCGAAAAGCCACTTGCGGTGCCGGTTGGCCCAGGCGGAGAAGTTCTCCCCCGGGCCGGGCGTGCGGGCCGCGCTGCGGCCGGCGCCGCGGGTGGTGCCGCCGCGGGAGGTGTTCAGTACAGACATGGTTCACCTAAGGAGTTGGGGGTGAAGTGAAGAGCGTTGCCGCGGCGGGACGGCGGCTGGGCAGCCGTCCCGCCGGGCAGTGTTGCGTCAGGCAGTTTGCGTCACAGTTTGTGACGCAGTTTGCGAAGCAGTTGCGTCAGGCGCGGTGCGCCGGAGCGCCGGAGCGCTACTTCTTTTCGCTGTCCAGGAACTTCTGGAAGGCGTCGTTGGCGGTGTCAGCCGCTGCCGAGGCGTCGCCCCCGGTGATGGTGGCGACGATCGGGGCACCGACGATCTCGCGGGCCTTGCCCACGGTGACAACCTGGGGACGGTCGTGGCCCACACCGGCCTTGGCGCTGGCGGCGATGGCCTCGGCCAGGTCCTTCGGGTAGGTGGAGGTTCCGGCCGGGTCGGCCCAGACCGAGGCACGCGGACCGGGGACGCCGGCCTTCTGTGCTGCCAGCGTGCGTTCCTTGCTGGTGGCCCACTGGATGAACTTCCAGGCGTTGTCCTGGTTGCCGGACGCCTGGTTGACGGCCAGGCCCCACGACGGGATGTTGTACGGCTTGGAACCGGCGGGGCCGGCGGGCAGCTGGGCAAAGCCGACCTTGTCCGCGACCTTGGACTTGGCCGGATCGGTGGCGTTCTTGTAGAGCGAGTCCGCTTCGGTGTAGAAGGCGGCCTTGCCCTGGGTGAAGATTGCCATCGCTTCGGGCCAGCTCATGTCGGTGCTGACGTTCTTGGGGCCGTAGTTCTTGATCAGGCCGCCGTAGAAGGAGTAGGCCTTCTTCGCTGCGTCACTGCCGACGGCGGACTTGCCGTCGGCGTCGGTGAAGTCACCGCCGAAGCTGTAGAGGAAGCTGGAGAACTGGGTCACGGCCGCGGACTTGCCGGTGCGGGCCACGAAGCCGGCGGTGTCCGGGTTGGCGGCGGCGATCTTCTTGGCGGCGGCCTCGAGCTCGTCCATGGTCTTGGGGACCTGGATGCCGGCGGCCTGCAGCAGGTCCTTGCGGTAGTAAAGGACTTCGCGTTCGGTGATGATCGGGACGCCGACGACCTTGCCGTCCACCGTGGTGGCCTTGACGGGTCCTTCCTGGTAGTCCTTCCAGTCCCAGTTCGCGTCCGAGGAGACCTTGGACGTCAGGTCAGCGAGGTAGCCGTTCTTGGCGAACGCCTTGCCCTCCTGCAGCGGACGGTACATCATCACGTCGATCTCGTCGCTGCCGGCGTTGAGCTTGACGTTGTACTGGTCCGAAAGCTGGTCTTCGCCGAGCTGGGTGAGTTCGACCTTGAGGCCGGTCGCCTTTTCGAATTCCGGAATGGCGGCCTT
Organism: Arthrobacter sp. YAF16; assembly: GCF_052113385.1. Classification (NCBI taxonomy): domain Bacteria; kingdom Bacillati; phylum Actinomycetota; class Actinomycetes; order Micrococcales; family Micrococcaceae; genus Arthrobacter; species Arthrobacter sp. YAF16. The sequence continues at coordinate 248,302 of NZ_JBFRDC010000001.1, read as the reverse complement.
GATGCCCTCGGTCCATACGTGGTTGGCCAGCGTGACCCGGACCGTGCCGGCGGCCTTGGCGTCGCCGCCACCGCCGCCGCAGGCGGTCAGCCCGAGCGACAGCGCCGCGGCTACGGCCGCGTACTTCACAATTGAACGTCGCTTCATTACGACTCCCTTGTCTTCAGGGCCGGATCAGGCTCCAGCCACCCGCGGATGCATCTTTACATCTGCTCTGGAGCGATCTTAGAGAAATAAAGCAGACTTAAACAACCCCTTGCGCCCACCCGTATGATTTATTCATGCAAACCCCAAAGGCGGAGTCTTCAGCAGACCTGCACTCCGTGCTCGTCCAGACCCTGGGGCTCGCTATTGCCGAGGGGAGCCTGGCGCCGCACTCGATCCTCCGCCTGGACGAGCTGGAGGCGCAGCACAGCGTGTCGCGCTCGGTGGTGCGGGAGGCCACAAGGGTGCTCTCCTCGATGGGCATGCTGGAATCCCGGCGCCGGCTGGGCACGGTGGTGCAGCCGGAGGAGTCCTGGAACCTTTATGACCCGCAGGTGATCCGCTGGCGGCTGGCCTCATCCAGGCGGGTGGACCAGTTGCGGGCGCTGAACGAACTCCGCGGCGCGATCGAGCCGCAGGCGGCCCGGCTGGCGGCCGAACGGGCTTCCTGGGACACCGGCAGCGATCTCGTCGCCCAGGCCGCGCGGCTCTGGGCGGCCGGGCAACGCGGGAACCAGGACGAGTTCCTGCGGCTCGACATCGAGTTCCATGCCTCCGTGCTCCGGGCCTCGGGCAACCCGATGTTTTCGCAGCTGCACAACTTGGTTGCCGAGGTCCTCACCGGCCGCACCGAGCACGGCCTGATGCCGCACCTGCCCCAGCACGAGGCGCTCCAGCTGCACGTGGACGTGGCCAGCGCCATCCAGCGCGGCGAGATGGACACCGCGCACGCGGCGATGCGCCGGATCGTGGAGCAGTCCACCGAGGAGATCGGCGACATCTGGTCCAGCCACCAGGGCGGTCCGGCCTAAGAACCACGACGCGGGGTCAGATACGGCCCATGTTGGGCCCCGGGATGGGCCGTATCTGACCCCGCGTTGTTCCCTAGCGGCCGCCCTCGAGCTTTCGGCTGCGCTGCTCCTGGGCCATGGGCCCGTACGGATAGACGCCGACGCGGGGCTGGCTGACCTCGGTCAGCCGATCCGTCTCAGCGTCGGTAAGCCGGAGGTCCGCTGCCGCCAGGTTGTCCGCGAGCTGCTCGGTGCTCCGCGCCCCCAGGATCACCGAGGTGACCGCCGGCCGGTCCGCCAGCCACGTGAGCGCCACCTGGGATGGGCTCACGCCGTGCCGCCCCGCCGTTTCCTGCACCTCGGCAATGACGTCCCAGGTCCGCGGGTCACCGTTGCGGGCCTCCCACGCCTCCATCCCGCGTTTGGGATTTTCGCCGAGCCGGGTGGCGCCGGCGGGCGGCTGGTCGCGTTTGTATTTGCCGGACAGCCAGCCGCCGCCCAAAGGCGACCAGGGCAGCAGGCCGATGCCGGCGTCGAGCGCTGCCGGGACGATTTCCGACTCGATCTCACGGACCAGCAGGCTGTACTGCGGCTGCAGTGTCACGGGCGCGCTCCAGCCCTGGGCCCTGGCCACGTGGACGGCCTTGGTCAGCTGCCAGCCCAGGAAGTTGGAGAAGCCGTAGTAGGCGATCTTGCCGCTGCTGACGGCGTCGTGCAGGAACCGGAGGGTCTCCTCCAGCGGGGTCACCGGATCCCACGCGTGCAGCTGGTAAAGGTCGATCTGCTCGACGCCGAGCCGGCGCAGCGAGTCATCCAACGCCCGGGCCAGGTGACGGCGGGAGGTCCCGACGTCGTTGGGTGCCTGGCCCATCGGGAAGCGTCCCTTCGTCGCCACGACGGCCCGGTCCCGGAGCTCGGGCCGTTCGGACAGCCACCGGCCGATGATTTCCTCCGACACCCCCGAGCTGTAAACGTCGGCAGTGTCGATGAAGTTGCCGCCGGCCTCGAAGTAGGCGTCCAGGATGGCGCGGGACTGCTCCTCGCTGGCCTCGGCGCCGAAGGTCATGGTGCCCAGCGCATAGTTGGAGACAACGGCGCCGCTGTTGCCCAGGGTGCGGTATTGCATGGAACTCCTCAGTGGTCGGTGGGGGTCAGGCCGCGCTTCAGTCCTCGGTGGGCGTGGTGCGCAGCGAGTGGTAGTTCCGCCAGCTGTGCTCCGGGGCGTAGCCCAGGAGCCGTTTGGCCTTGTCGATCGAGAGCATCGTCTCGTGCTCGCCGAGTTCCTTGACCACCTTGACGTTGGGGAACACCTCGGCGGCCAACTCGCTGCTGGGGCGGCTCATCACGGTGTCCTCGTTGGCGATGATGAAGGCCTCGAAGCCCGGCTTGCCGTGCTCCAGCGCCCGAGCCACGGCCTGCGCGCCGTCGCGGCCATCAATGTAGCCCCAGAGGTTCCATTTGCGCAGCGAGGCATCGGCGTCGAACGACGGGAACTCCTCGTAGTCCTCCGGGTCCATCACGTTGGAGAACCGCAGGCCGGTAATGCTCAGCGTGGGGTCCCAGCGGGTCAGCTGGATCGCCATCTGCTCTTCGAGGTGCTTGACCAGCGAGTAGGTGCTTTCCGGCCGGGCCGGGTATTCCTCGTCCACCGGGATGTAGGGAGGGTCGACGTCGAACGGCAGTCCCAGCACCGTCTCGCTGGAGGCGTAGACAATCTTCTTGATGCCGGCCCGGCGCGCGGCCTGGAACACGTTGTAGGTGGCCTGCATGTTGTTCTCGAAGGTCGCGGCGTCGGGAGCGAGGCCCGGGGCCGGGATGGCGGCCAGGTGCACGATTGCGTCGAAGCCTTCATGCCGGTCATCCAGGCCGAGGATGACGTCGACGACCTGCCCGTAGTTGCGCAGGTCCACGCGGGTGAATCCGTGCTCCCGCTCGCCCGCCTGGTCCAGGTTGGTTACCTGGTGGCCGTCGTCGGTGAGCCTGCGGACCACGTTCCTGCCGAGCTTTCCGCTTCCTCCGGTAACTGCAATTCTCATCAAGGTCTCCTCGGTCGTCGGGGCGGCTGCCGTCCCCCCCACCCTAGATCGGACGGCGTCCCCGGTGCACGCCGCACCCGCCGGGGCGCGCCGCCGCGGTGACCTTTGGCCCTAGGCACTGCCGCGGTGACGGGGCAGGGTGGGTGCCATGAGCGGAGATCAGCGGATAGTCGTGGGCGTGGACGGCTCCGAGTTTTCAACGACGGCACTCCGGCTCGCCGGGCGCATGGCCACCAGCCTGAACGCCCCGCTGGAGGTCATCACGTGCCTGGGCACCTCGGATTTCTTCCTCGCGTCCCACCTGCCGGAAGAACGCACCGCCTCGCCAGGCGAGCTCGAGGAGACCGCCAAGCGCCTGGTGGAACAGTCGCTGGAACGGGCCTTCGGCAACTCCCGCCCGGAGCAGCTGAGCCGGCAGATCAAGTTCGGGCCGCCAGCCAAGGTGCTGATCGAGGAGAGCAAGGACGCGCAACTGCTTGTGGTGGGACGGCGCGGCCAGGGCGGCTTCCTCGCCCAGGTGATGGGGTCGGTCAGCGGCGCCTGTGCGGCCCACGCCCATTGCCCGGTGCTGGTGGTCGGCCAGGAGGCCGGCGAAGGCCAGCCGACCGAATGAACGCAGGCCGCACGGCTGCGCCCCGCTTGCCCGCCCGGTTGAAAGGGCCGCTCGCGGCGCTGGCTGCCGCGGCGGCGGCCGCAGGCTACGTGCTCGCCGTACGGCCCCGCCTGCTGCACTGGGGAGCGACCGCCCAGGAAGCGGCCGGCCCCCTGCCGGGCGATGAACTGGTACCCACCGCGCGCCTGCAAAGCACACGGGCCGTCAACATCGCCGCGCTGCCCGCCGTGGTGTGGCCGTGGCTCGTCCAGCTGGGGTCCGGCCGCGGCGGGATGTACAGCTATGACGCCCTGGAGAATGCGGTGGGGCTGGGCATGCACAGTGCGGATCGGATCCTGCCCGAATTTCAACAGCTCTCTGTCGGAGACACCATTCCGCTCGCCCCCGGCGCCGGCATCCCGGTCCGGCGGCTCGAACCGGGGGCGGTGCTGGCCCTGGGCGGCACCATGGATCCGCGCACCGGGCACATCACCGGGCACATCACAGATCACATCACCGGGCATCCCGCGGCGGAGGGACGCCGCCTGACCGGACCTCGCCTGGAACTGGGCTGGACCTTCGTGCTGCAGCCGCTCGGTGCCCGCAGCACCCGGTTGCTCTCGCGGACCCGCTATGACTACTCGCCGCTGCCGCTGGGCATCCCGCTGCGCGTCGTGCTTGAACCGCTGCAGTTCCTGATGGAGCGCCGGATGCTGCTGGGAATCCGCTCCCGCGTGGAGCGGCGCCGGCCCCGCAGCAGGCGCCGCCGGGGAGGGCCGCGGTGAAATCGGCAAGGACCAGCATTCTCGCCGGCATTGTCCTGATGACGGTCGGTGTGCTGTGGCTGCTGGATGTGCTCGGCATCGTCGAGAGCGCCGCCTATCTGGCGCCGCTGATCTTCGCCGCGGTGGGCGTGCTGTTCCTCTCGATCTTCCTCCGGGGCCGGGAGAACTGGTGGGCGGCAATCCCCGGCTCGGTGTTCCTGGGCCTGGCCGCGGTCATCACCGCCACGCAACTCACGGACGGCCGCGCGGGCGGCGCCTTCCTTTTCCTGTTCATGGCGGCCGGATTCGCCGCGGTCTATCTGCGCGAACGGGCCAACTGGTGGGCCCTGATCCCGTGCGGGGTGATGTTCACGCTGGCCATCGTCGTGGCCCTACCGCAGGAACTGCAGGGCACACCTGTGGCCGCCGTCCTGTTCCTCGGGCTGGCGGCCACCTTCGGGCTGCTTTCCCTGGTTCCGGTCCGGACCCCAGACCACACCGGCCGGATGAAGTGGCCCCTGGTCCCGGCGGCAGTCCTCGCCGTGCTTGGCGTGGCCTTCGCTCTGCAGGCGACGGCCGTGCTCATCGCCGTGGACTTCGCCCTCCCGGCCGCCATGATCCTGGCCGGGATCGCCTTGCTGGTGTACGCGTTCCGCGCCCGCCACAACGGGCAGCACAAGACCCACGGCGCCTAGGAGCTCCTTCCTCCGGCCCCGTTGACCTTTCATGGCCGGATCCACGTCCGGACGACTAGGATAATCAGCATGCTTATTAAGCACCCAGAGTTACCGTAACCAGGGAAGGCATAACCATGAGCACGTACCATCCGGAAAATGACCCGGCCAACCCCGATCCGCCAAAACCGGGTGGCGGTTCCGCGCGTCCACAGAGCGTGCCGAACGCGGCGCAGCGCGGCGATCAGGAGCCCCAGGCCGCCGACCAGGGAGCTTCGCCCAATCCCGATCCACTCAGCGGCAAGATTACCGGGCTGGAGCCGGGCGGTGGTGTCCCGCCGGGTGAAACGCCGCCGGCGGAGGGCTCGATGAGCCGCGACCAAGGCCACAGCGAGTAACGCACCCTAACGGGACTGACCGAGGCGTTCCCGCCCGGTTGTTGGCGGCCCGGGCCCCACGCGGGCCGCGGTTCCGCGCGGGGGCCGGGCTTCCCCCGGCTGCGGACCGGATGAACCGGGCAGGAACGTCGCCGGCGTCGGACTAGCCGCGGCCGGCACCCACCTAGGCGTCCGCCGACAGCTGGGCCAGGGCGGCACGGAGCCGGGCGCCGGCGTCGTCCGCCACCTCACGGACCGCGGGGCTGTCGCTGAGTTGCACCATGGTCTGGGGATCGATCACGTCCACCGTCGTATCGGCGGCGCCCGGGCCGCGCCGGACCACCACATTGCACGGCAGCAGGGCGCCCATTTCCGGTTCGGCCGCCAGGGCGCGGCTTGCCAGCTGCGGGTTGCAGGCCCCGAGGATCACGTAGTCGCCCAGGGCCTGCGCGGCGTCCTCCCCAAGCTTGGCGGCAAAGGTGTCGCGCACGTTGATCTCGGAGAGGATCCCAAAGCCTTGGCCCGCGAGGGCGGCCCGGGTCTTCTCGACGGCGTCCGCCCAGCTCAGCGGCAGGACGGCGGTGTAGGTATAGCTCATGGCTCACTCCTGGCTGGTGGGGTCGGTTCGGACACGGGCAGGAGGTACTTGGCGAACCAGTCCCTGGCCAGGATGGCCGCCGCGGCCAGCGTGCCGGGCTCCTCGAACAGGTGCGTGGCGCCCTGGACCACGGCCAGCTGATTGGGGCACCGCATCATGGCTTTGGCCTTGCGGTTGAGTTCAAGCACCTCATAGTCGAAGCTGCCCACGATCAGCAGCGTCGGCGCGCGGACGGCGGAAAGCCTCGGGCCGGCCAGGTCGGGACGGCCGCCGCGGGAAACGACGGCGGCGATCCGTGCGGAGGGTTCGGAGGCGGACCACAGCGCGGCGCCCGCCCCGGTACTCGCCCCGAAATATCCGACGGCGCAGGAGGCGGTGTCCTCGCGGGTGGCGAGCCAGTCGGTGGCCGAGGACAGCCGGCGCGCCAGCAACTCGATGTCGAAGACGTTGGCGCGGTTGCGCTCCTCCCCCGGCGTGAGCAGGTCGAGCAGCAGGGTGCCCAGCCCGGCGCGCTGGAGCAGGCTGGCCACGAAGCGGTTCCGCGGGCTGTGCCGGCTGCTGCCGCTCCCGTGGGCGAACACCACCACAGCGCGGGCCGGCACGGGCAGGTGCAGATGGCCCTGCAGCCGGACACCCCGGGACGGGATCTCCACCTCTTCGTCGAATTCCACCGGGTCCTCGGAGACCGCCGTCGTCCCGGCCGGACGCGGCGAGTCCTTAAGGCGCCGGGCGGCGGCGTCGAGCAGCTGGATCACCTCGTCGTCCTCGGTGGGCGAGAAGTCGCGGTAGTGGTATCCGACGGCGGCGAAGTGCCGGGGAGTGGCCAGGCAGACCACCTCGTCGGGTTCGCTCAGGCTCGCCAGGGTGTCCGCCGGGGCGACGGGCACGGCCAGGATCACCCGGGCGGCGCCCAGTTTGCGGGCGATGCGGCAGGCGACCCGGGCAGTGGAGCCGGTGGCGATTCCGTCGTCGACGATCACCGCGATGCGGCCGGTCAGGTCCTGGCGCGCGCGCCCCTTCCGGAACCGCGCCACCCGGTTCTCCAGCACGGCCCGTTCGCGGTTCTCGACTGCCTGCAGCTCCTGCTCGCTCACCCTTGCCTGGGCCAGCACATGCTCTTCCAGCACCCTCGCGCCGCCCTCCCCGATCGCCCCCATGGCAAGTTCCGGCTGGTAGGGCAGTCCGAGCTTCCGGACCACAATCACGTCCAGCGGTGCGTCCAGGGCCGCGGCCACCTCGAAGGCGACCGGGACGCCGCCGCGGGGCAGGCCGAGGACCACAATGTCCTTGCCGCGCAGATCCGCGAGCCGCCGCCCCAGTTGCCGCCCGGCATCAACCCTGTCTTCAAAAATGCTCATTGTCTTGGCTTTCCAATCGGGCGCCGGCCGCCGGGCTCATCCGGCGCTGCGCTCCGCAGGCCGGGCATCGGACCAAGTTGGCCGTTTCATCCCACTATCCGTCAGGAGTTCCCGGGATGTGAGGGCCCTTGTACCCGGTTTCGTTTGCGCCGGACCGACCGTCCCCGGCGGGGTGCCAGCGGGGCCCTGCGTGCGTGACGGGTGGCCGGTTCCGTGGTGCTGAAGCGTGCGGCGCGGCGGGCCACATGGTGGTCCTTGCCCCGGCGCCGGACCCTCGGCAACACCGGTGCGGCCGGTTGCTGCGCCGCCCGGGAGAAGAACCACTGCTTGGCCAGCTCCACCAGCACCAGGTACACCACGGTCATGCCCAGCAGGGCCAGGAAGAACGGAACCGGCAGCGGATCGAAGCCCAGGACCGCCGCCAGCGGGGACAGCGGAAGGAAGACCCCCAGGGCCACCACGCCCAGCGACGCGCCGAGCAGTCCGAGCGACGGCCGGCTGCGCAGGAAGGGCACCCGGCGGGTCCGGATCGCAAAGATGATCAGCGTCTGGGTCGCGATCGACTCGATGAACCAGCCGGCCCGGAACTCCCCCGGCACCGCATCGAAGACAAAGAGCATAAGGGCGAACGTCGCGAAGTCGAACACCGAGCTGATCGGGCCAAAGAGGAACATGAAGCGCCGGATGAAGGATATGTTCCAGTGCGCCGGTGCCAGCAGCTGCTCCTTGTCCACCCGGTCCCCCGGGATGGCCAGCTGGCCGGTGTCGTAGAGCAGGTTGTTGAGCAGGATCTGCCCCGGCAGCATCGGCAGGAAGCTCAGCACCACGGAGGCCGTTGCGGCGCTGAACATGTTGCCGAAGTTGCTGGAGGTGCCCATCAGCACGTACTTGATGGTGTTGGCGAAGATCCGCCGGCCTTCCATGACGCCGTCGGCCAGCACGCCGAGGTCCTTGTCCAGCAGCACGACGTCGGCGGCGTCCTTGGCGACGTCGGTGGCGCTGTCCACGGAGACGCCGATGTCGGCCTGGTGCAGCGCGAGCGCATCGTTGACGCCGTCGCCCATGAACCCGACCGCGCCGCCGCTCTGGCGCAGCAGCCGGATAATCCGGGCCTTCTGCTCCGGCGAGACGCGGGCGAAAATGCTGGCCTCGCGGGCCGCCGCGCTCAACTCCGGGTCGGACATCGCCTCCGCCTCGGCGCCGGTAATGGTCCCGCCGGAGAGCACACCGAGTTCGTCGCAGACCCGCTCGGCCACCTTCGCGTTGTCCCCGGTGGCAATCTTGACCGTAATTCCCAGCGCCTCCAGCCGGTCCAGGGACTCCCGCGCATTCGCCTTGGGCCGGTCGAGGAAGACCAGGAAGCCGGCCAGGACCAGGTCCTTCTCGTCAGCCGGTGACATGTCCTCCATGCCGGCGGCGTCCCGGGTGGCCACGGCCACCACGCGCGAACCGGCGTCGAACTGTTCGTCCAGCAGGGCCTGCACCTTGGCGGGCGTGGCGCCGCACAGGGCCAGGACGTCCTCCGGCGAGCCCTTGGTGATGATCCGGGCGGGGCCGCCGGCCTCGCGGACCAGCACGCTGGTCCGCCGGCGCTGGTGGTCAAAGTCGATCACGTCGAGCCGCTCATAGCGCGAAGGTTCGAACGCCGCCGCCTGCGGGGACTGCCAGAGCGCGGCGTCCAGCGGGTTTTGCCCGACGACGGACCGTTTCGCCTCCGCGTAGTCCGCCTCGGTGGCCAGCAGCCCCAGGCTGAACAGCTTATCCGCGGACACGCCGGCCGCCACCGGCAGGGCCGCCGTGAAGCTGATCCTGCCCTCCGTCAGGGTTCCGGTCTTGTCCGTGACCAGGATGTCCATGTCGCCGAGGTCCTCGATGCAGACCAGCCGCTTGACCAGCACTTTGCGTTTGGCCAGCTGGCGGGTGCCGGTGGCCAGGCTCGTGCTGACGACGGCGGGCAGCAGCTGCGGGGTGATTCCCACGGCGATGGCCAGGGAGAACAGCAGCGACTCGATCACCGGCCGCTGCAGCAGCAGGTTGGCGATGAAGATGAGCGAAGTCAGTGCGATGGCCACCTGCAGCAGCAGGAAGGAGAACCGCTTGAGCCCGAGCTGGAATTCGGTCTGCGGCTGCCGGTCGCCCAGGCCGAGCGCAATCCGGCCGAACTCCGCCCGGCCGCCGGTCGCCACCACCACCCCGGTGCAGCTGCCGGACTGGATCACGGTGCCCATGAACAAGCAGGACGTCAGGTCCCCCAGGGCGACGCCGCCGGCCACCGGCGCGGGATCCTTGCCCACCGGCAGCGACTCCCCGGTCAGGATGCTTTCGTCGCAGAGCAGGTCCTTGACCGTCAGCAGGCGCAGGTCGGCCGGGATGATTGCGCCCAGGCCCAGCTGCACGACGTCGCCGGGCACCAGGGCGGTCACGTCCACCTCGCGCGCGGTGCCGTCGCGGAGCACGACGGCGGTGTGCGTGACCCGTGAATGCAGCGCCTCCGCGGCGCGCTCGGCCCGGAATTCGTTGCTGAAGCCCAGGCCCACACTGACAAGCAGGATCACGCCGATGACGATCGAGTTGGTGGCGTCCCCCAGGAAGAGCGAGAGCCCGGCGGTGACGAGCAGCAGGATCAGGATGGGGCTGCGGAATTGCCGGCCCAGCACGGACCAGCCACTTGCCTCATGCGTGCGGACCGCATTCGGCCCCAGCACGGCAAGCCGCTCCGCCGCTTCCGCTTCGCTTAGGCCACCCGCAGCTGAATCCAGCCGGGCGAGCACTGTGCCCGCCTCGGTGCCGGCGGCGTCCGCGATGGTAAGCGGCGGGGAGGCGGACTCCCTGGTTTCGAGCTGTGACATACAGAATCCGTCCGACTACCTCGAGATACCGCTAAGACTACGTCGGGAGCCGCCGGGAGTCATTTGGGTCGGGAAAGGCTCGCGGCCGGGCTGTCGGCCCCGCGGCGAATCCGCCGAAAGGATCCGGCGAATGTCCCGGCAAAACGGCTGCAAAGTCCTGTATATAATTTTTCCCGGTACGGTTTAGCAGAAGGCCGTTGGATAGTTCTTCGATCCGGCTTCGCTGCCGCTACCACCGCCCTCTTTCGCTGCTGTGGTGCGTCCCGCCTCGCCGGCTCGATTCGACCCGAGCGAAACGGCATCAAGGAATAGTGGTAAGCGAGTCAACCGCAACATCGATCAACCAGCACTTGCATCAGCTCGTGTTGAACAGCGCCGACGTGGAGGAATTCCTCGGCGAATTAGCCCGCGTCTCGGCGCGCAGCCTTTCCGAGCCCGGCGACGAAGTCCTGTGTGGAATTACGCTGCTCCGGCAACGGAAAGCCGCCACCGTGGCCAGCAGCAGTACGGCTGCGCAGGCCATGGACGAAATCCAGTACGGCTTCAGCGACGGCCCCTGCGTGACGGCCTCCCGCGAACAGGAAACGGTATACATTGCCGACCTCGACGACGACACGCGCTGGCCGCAGTGCGCCGCCATGGTCCGGGAGCACGGCATGCGCTCCATCCTCGCCGTACCGTTCCTGCTCGACGGCGAAACCCGCGCCGCGCTGAACCTGTATTCACACCGTCCCCACCGCTTTGACGAACGCGCCCAGGAGCTGGCGAGCATCTTCGTGCGACAAACGACCATGGCTCTGGGGCTGGCAGTGCGTTTCGCGCACTTCAGCGAGACGGCCGACAACCTCAAGGCGACGCTGGAGACGCGCACCGCGATCGACGTCGCGGTCGGCATCATCATGGCGCAGAACCGGTGCAGCCAGGCCGAGGCCTTCGAGCTGCTAAAGACCGCATCAAGCACCCGCAACGTCAAGCTTCACGCCGTCGCCTCCGCCATCGTGGACGGTCTGGGCCAGGGCCCGACGCGGACCCACTTCGAGGACTAGGCACCGGACCCCTCACACCGGGGCCGGTGCGCCCGCTTCTGCCAGCACGGTGCGGATGGTGTCCTCGTCGGCAAGGATCCGGAAATGGCCGCCGGTATCCAGCTGGACGTTCCGCGCTCCGGGAAGCACGCTGCCCTCCGGGATGTGCGGATCGAAGAGGCCGTAGACGGAGGTGATGCGTTCGTTGACGCTCTGCTCGCGGGACAGCTGCAAGGTGACGGCGTTGCGCGGCGACAACGCCCGCAGGCTCGGCAACAGCATGTAGCTTGCGTATCGGGAACCCAAGAACGGGGAGCACACCGCCACCATCCGGGTGATGCGCCGTGTCTGGTCCAGCGACATCATCGTGTACTTGCCGATCAGCCCGCCCTTGCTGTGCGCCACAATCATCGTGTCCCTGAGGTCCCTCTGGTGGAGGTAGTCGGCGATCAGTGCCGCCGCCTTCGGTACCGCGAGCCGGTTGCGCTGCAGCACGGTCACCACGTGCACCGGGTGCCCTGCCTCGTGCAGCTCCCGGATCAGCGGAAGCATAAAGCGCCAGTCCTCGTAGATGCCGGGGATGACGACGACGGGCCGTCCGGTGCCGCTGAGGAATTCGTCGGGACTGACGCGGGATACCGCACTGCGCAGCTGCCGGCCGACGGCGTAGGCATAGTCCCGGGCCCACCAGCCGGCGATCTGGACGAGCGTGCTCACGCGGTGAATCCTTGCGGCGCTTCGCTTTCATCAGCTGCGATGCCGGCGAAGGCAAGGATGGAGCCGGCAACCTCGACGGCACGGTTGTGCTGGACCACGTGCCCGGTTCCTGGGATCTCTTCGAACTGTCCGGTGGCCGCCCGTCCGGCAAGCCGGCGGCACCAGTCCACCGGGGCCACCGGGTCGTTCGCGCCCCGCAGCACGAGGACGGGGGCGCTCACCGCGCCGATCCGCTCCTCGAGGCGGTAGTCCATCATGATCCGCAGGTTCTTCAGGTACCAGACCGGTCCGCAGCGGAGATAGTCGGTGAAAACCAAGGCGTTGGAGGACGGGCTCTCGAAGAACAGGCAGTCCCGGCCCAGTGCCAGGGCCTGCTGCGCTACGGTCGGCCGCTTGTCATTGACCACCGGACCCATCAGCACCACATGGGGTATCCGCTGCGGCTGCTGCAGGGCGGCTTCCACCGCGAACTGGGTCCCCATCGAGTGCCCCACCACCACGAACTCCAGCACTCCCAGCTGCTCGAGCGCGCCCAGGAGGTAGGTGGCCTGCTCCGCAACGGTGAGCGTGTGCTCCGGCGTGGGCGTGGCCCCGAAGCCCGGCAAGTCGATCGAGAACGTGTCAACGGAGTCAGCCAGCAGCCCGTGCAGGCGGCGCAGGTAGCGGTGTGAGGCCCCGATCCCGTGGAGGAGTACGACGGCGGGTGCAGCCGCCTGCGTTCCGGCCGGCCGCCGGGAGGCAAAGACGTGGCCCAGATGGCCAGCGGCCTCGACCTCGATCCGCACGGGCGTGCTCATGGTGGGTCTCGTTTCTGTTCAGTGTCTAGTAAGCATACTGACAGACTCTCGCTGGCCCCGGGCGCCCCGGACCCATTTCGACGGTTCCCTGCGGGTCCGTACCGCGGAAACGTCGTGTGCGCAGGGAACCGTCGAAACGGCGAAACGGCGAAACGGAGGCTGGCGCCGCTAGCTGGGCGCCGGACCGAGGGGCTGTTCGGTGCTTTCCCGCTCCGGGGCAGCCTCCTTGAGCTCGACGAAGATTGTGTGGGTCTCGGTGTCGCCGGTGTTCTCGCCCGAGTGGGACTGCGCGGGCAGCCAGCGCGCCAGCCCTGAGGGAAGTTCGACGTCGACCTCCCGGCCGTGGGCGGAGAGCCGGCGGCGGAAGCTGCTGAGCGTGATCATCACGCTGTCGGGATGAGAATGCTCGACGGTATTTTCCCCGGGCTGGTCCGTGTACTCCAGCACGCGCACCCGTTCATTCTCGAATACCACCCGGTACAAGCCCGGGTTCGTTGCCACCGGATCCTGGTCCATGGCCAGACTCTAGTCCCGGCGGAAGTCGCGCGCCAGAGCGTACTGCGGCCGGCTGTACTAGGGCATGCCTCCACTGTAGTTTGGTGTGACCATCCGGGGGTGAAACCCACGGACCCACCATCGGAGGAACGCATGAGCAACAAGCCAGTCGAGCCCGAGGACATCGTGAATGACGGTGTGGAGGGCGCCCAGAAGCCCGTCCCGCGCGAAGGTAGCGGCATTGACACTCCCCAGACGGCGGCGGGCGCTCCGGAATCCGGCACGTCCGGAACGCACGCACCGGGCAAGAGCGACTCGCAGACGGTGCCTGGACCGGCAGAGGAAGACGACGAAAAGACAGCGGACGACCGCGGCCTCACCACCGACACCACGCCGGACTGAGCAGCCGCCGCCGGCCGGCCTAGCTGGCGGCCGGCGCGATGTTGACGAGCCAGTCCACTCCGAACTTGTCCTTGCACATGCCGAAGGTGTCTCCCCACGGGGCCTTCTCCAGCGGCATCGTCACGGTGCCGCCATCTGACAGCTTGTCCCAGTAGCCGCGCAATTCAGCCTCGTCGGTGCCGCTGAGGGACACCGAGAAGTTGTTGCCGGGGGTGTAGTCCATGCTGTTCGGGGTGTCGGCACCCATCAGCACCAGCCCCTTTTCGCCGGTCAGCATGGCGTGCATGATCTTGTCCTGCTCGGCAGGGTCCTCGCTGGCCTGGAATTCCGCGAAGGTGCTCATATTCAGCTCGCCGCCAAACACAGACTGGTAGAAGGTCATGGCCTCCCGCGCGTTGTCGCGGAAGCCAAGGTAAGGGTTAAGCGTGGTCATATCCGGGACTCCTTGGTAGCGGGTGGCGGCGGTGCGGGCGAAATCAACGCCCGCTCCGCCGCAGCGTACAGGCATATCCTGCCCGAAACCGTGCAGTCTTCATAGGGCCCGCCCGCCGCCAGGGAGCTGTCCCCGGCGGCGGCTCCCGTCGGAGGCCGCCTAGGCAGTCTGGCCGGCGTGCTCCCCTTCGGCGATTTCTTCGAGCAGCTTGTCGTTGAACGCCGGCAGATCGTCCGGGTTCCGGCTCGTCACGAGGCCCTGGTCCACCACCACTTCCTCATCCGTCCAGTTCGCGCCCGCGTTCTTCAGGTCGGTCTGAAGCGTGTGGTACGAGGTGAGGTTCCGACCGCTCACGACGCCGGCGTCGATCAGCAACCAGGGGCCGTGGCAGATCGAGGCCACCGGCTTGTGCTGTTCAAAGAAGCCGCGGGCGAAGGCTTGGGCACCTTTGTCGACGCGGAGGTGGTCGGCGTTTACGACGCCGCCGGGAATCACGAGGGCATGGAAGTCGGAGGCGTTGGCCTGGTCGACGGTCAGGTCGACGTCGAAGGTCTCACCCTTTTCCGTGCCGTCATAGCCCTGCAGCTTTCCGCTCTTGGGCGCCACCAGGGTGGGTTCGCCGCCCGCGTCCTTGACCGCGTTCCACGGGCTGGTCAGCTCGATCTGCTCGACGCCGTCCGTCAGCAGAAACGCGACCTTCTTGCCTGCGATGTTGTGTTCCGACATGTGTCCTCCTCTAGCCAGCGCGAGGGTCCAAGAGCCGTTCGGCCGTTCATGTCCCACGCGGAGAGATTGGTGCCTTACCCAGTCAACTCTAGGAAACAGGAAAATAATAAGCAAGCTGACTATGTGGTTGATTTGTTGTATTTCTATGGACTTCCCGTTGCTGCTGTGGCTATGGTGACGGAAGATGCCGAACTAATCGTCTCGACCTATGCGCCGCACCTGGGGGGTGTTGCACGTGTTGCACGAACGATCTTTCGGGCGCGCCCCGCGCCTGCTTCGACCCGTGTTGCTGGCCGGTGCAGCGACGGCGCTGTGGCTGGCACTTTCCGCAACAGCCGCCAGCGCAGAGACCGGCACGGACCTGGAAATTCCGGGGGGCCTGAACGCAGCATCTTCCTCTCCGTCTACCCCGCCGGAATCCGCGAGCAGGTCAGCGTCCCGAAGTGCCGGGGGCGACAGCTCTGGGCTGTTGTCCCCGGTTTTGGGGCAGGTCGCGGGCTCCGTTGAAAGGGTTATTGCCTCAATTCCCGCAGCGCCAGCGGTTGTTCCCGCGAGCACGGTGACCGACCTGGCTTCCCCCGCCGTCGAACTGGTGGACACCGGTGCCGCCGCCCTGGTGGGGACCATCATCCCCGTCGCGACCGAGGCGCTGCCCGCCACCGCTCCCGCGGTGGAGCCGCTGGGGGATGTGCTGACCGGCGCGCAGGCGCTCCCACTGCCTCCCGTCGCCTCTGCGCCGCCCGCCCCCGCGGGGCCGGAGGCCGCCCGACTTGACGCGACGCCTGCACGAACGGGCGGGGCCGCGACCTCGCACCCGAACGCCACCCGCGCCGACGTCGCAGCAGTCCCCACGCCGTCAGCAGTCCCCACGCCGGCAGCAGATGAGTACAGCCCCCCACAGTCAGGGACCCTCCCCGTGACGCCTGCAGTAGGCGGATCCGTCGCCCCACTTCAGCCGGGCGGCGACCTCGGCGGTGAGGAACTCCCTAGCGTTGTCCCCGGGGTGCCTGGTTCGGGGGCGGGCAGCAGCCAGTGTCCGTCCGGACCGAGTGCAGCCACCGTGACCACACCCTTCCATCTTCGACCGCCGCCCGGCGTGAGCGAGGCCACCAAACCGCTGCCCCAAGCTTCCAAACCGGCGTCTTTCGACCCCGGATCTTCTCCCGACTAGTTGGAGCCCCTCTGCCCCGCAACGGGCGGACCACGGCTCATCGGACTGCCCATTCAGTCCGCAACACCAACATCTTCAGGAGAAAACATCATGCATACGAACTTGCGCAGAGGGCTGCTTGGCACCCTCTTTGCCGGCGGCCTCCTGGCCTCGGAACCTCCGTCGCCTGCGCGGCGGATACAACCTCCGGCGAAGACGGAACCCTGTCCGGCACGCAGGTCGCTTCACCTGTCACCGCACCGGTGACGCTCGGGGCGACGTCGATCGGGACCCTCGGCGACTCCGCCGCCACCACCGGCGGGACCACCGCACCGGCGCCGGCCAGCGCCGGCGGAAACACCACCTCCGGCGAAGACGGAACCCTGTCCGGCACCCAGGTCATCGCACCTGTCACCGCACCGGTGACGCTCGGGGCGACGTCGATCGGGATCCTCGGCGACTCCGCCGCCACCACCGGCGGGACCACCGGCGGGACCACCGCAGCGGCACCGGCCGACGCCGGCGGAAACACCACCTCCGGCGAAGACGGAACCCTGTCCGGCACCCAGGTCATCGCACCCGTCACCGCACCGGTGACGCTCGGGGCGACGTCGATCGGGATCCTCGGCGACTCCGCCGCCACCACCGAGGGGACCACCGGCGGGACCACCGCAGCGGCACCGGCCGACGCCGACGGAAACACCACCTCCGGCGAAGACGGGACCCTGTCCGGCACCCAGGTCATCGCCCCCGTCACCGCACCGGTGACGCTCGGGGCGGCCTCGATCGGGATCCTCGGCAACTCCGAGGCCTCTGCGGGAATCCCAACGGAGGCGGGAACTGAAGAAGCCGTCACGCCGCCGGGCTTGGACGCCGGAGGCGAAGCGGGAGGCAACGCGGACGGTTCCGGCGCCGCCGTCGGAATGCAGGGCACCCTCCCGACGGCGGAGTTCCCGTCGACCGGCCAGGCTGCTCATCCTGCCGGCGTGGCCGCGCGGCTCGAGGCTCCGGCCTCCGGAGCGGGCATGTTGGCTATGACGGGAACCACTGACGGGTTACACCTTGTGGCGCTGGCCCTTCTGTGCGGCGGCGGCCTGCTGCTAGCGCTGCGGCTCGTACTGCAGCGCCGGGACGGCTAGAGCCGGTTCGCATCGGAAGGCTCAGCGAGTGGGCCCCGTCGCTCGGCGGGGTCCGCTCACTGGCCGTCCTCTGGTCACGACGCACGCCCGTGATTACGCTGGCGTGTATCCACAGCTTCAGGACCGCAGGAAGTAGGACACCATGGACGAACGGGACATCCTCCAGCGCATCACCGCCCTTGTGGACGAGGAACGTGGGCTCCGGGAACAGGCCGAGTCCGCGAGCGCCGACCACGACCACGTGCCGGACCGGCTTCGGCTCAGGCAGCTCGAGGAGGACCTCGACCAGTGCTGGGACCTGCTGCGGCAACGGCGGGCGAAGAGGCAATACGGCGAGAATCCCGACGATGCGGAGGCCCGCCCGGTCACGCAGGTGGAGGGCTACAACGGCTAGTCCCCACAGCCCCGGTCCCCGGCGGCATCGCCTCTTCTAATTCCGGTTACCCGGCGGAGGTCTTAACAGCCCCTGCCGCCGGTGCTCCGACTACTTGAGCAGGTCGACGTCGGACACCATGTCGATGTGGGCCAACATGGCTTCGGCGGCGCCTGCGGCATCCTGCGCCCGGATGGCATCCGCAATCTTCCGGTGTGAGGCAATGGACTGCTCGGGGCGCCCCGGTTGTCCGAGGGATTCGATCCGGGTCTCCAGGATCATTTCAGCGATAAAGGCCATCAGCTGGCCCAGGACCGCGGAGTGGGCGGCGGCCGTGACGGCCTGATGGAAGAGTTCATCCCCGCGCGCACCCTTTGAGCCTGCGGCCACCTCCTCGGCCATGACGTCAATCGCCGCGTCAATCGCCTGCATGTCCTGGTCCGTCCGCCGCGCGGCCGCTAGTTCGGCGAGCTTGACCTCCAACGTGCTGCGGGCCTCGACGATCTCGGGAAGCCTGCTGCGGTGTTCGCGCAGGCCCTTGATCACCGCGGGGACGTTGGGGCGGTACACCAGGACGGCTCCGGTGCCGTGCTGGACGTCAATCACGCCAAGCACCTCCAGCGCCACGAGCGCCTGGGCCAGCGTGGCGCGGGAGACCCCGAGCCGTTCGGCCAGGTCCCGCTCGGCCGGCAGGAGGTCGCCGGGGCCCAGCTGGGCCGACTCGATGAAGTCCAGGAGCTGCGCCACGAGCTGCTCGTACAGACGCGGCCTGGACACACGGGAAATCTCCGGGACCTCAGACTTCTTTGCCATCTCCAACATCCTCCCGACGTAGCGACTCCCCCATCCTATCCCTGAGGCGTATTGACAAACTCACCTAGTGTCTAAGAGGCTAGGCCAGTAGTCCTGTAATCCACATCACACTAGTCCCCGGAGGAACAAAGATGTCCGCTCCCGTGCTTTCCATCATCGTCTTGGCGGTGATGTTCCTGCTGGCCACGGTGCTGCCCCTCAACATGGGTGCGCTGGCCTTTGTCGGCGCCTTCCTGCTTGGCTCGGTTTTCCTTGGCATGTCCACCAACGAGATTCTGGCCAATTTCCCCGGCGGGCTGTTCCTGACGATCGTCGGGGTGACCTACCTCTTCGCCATCGCACAGAACAACGGCACCATTGACCTTCTGGTCCGGGGCGCCGTGCGGATGGTGGGCAGCAAGGTCGCCCTCATTCCGTGGGTCATGTTCGCCATCACCGCGCTAATCACCGCCGTCGGCGCCCTGTCCCCGGCCGCCGTCGCCATCATCGCGCCGATCGCCCTGAGCTTTGCCGCGAAGCACAAGATCAACCCGCTGATGATGGGCATGATGGTGATCCACGGCGCCCAGGCAGGCGGGTTCTCGCCGATCGCCGTCTACGGCGTCACGGTCAACGGCATCATCGCCAAGACGGACCTTGCGGCGAGCCCGATGGCTATCTTCCTGGCGAGCTTCTTCTTCAACCTCGTCATCGCGCTCGTGCTGTTCATTGTCCTTGGCGGTAACAAGCTGCTCTCCTCCAAGACCGGCCGGCTCATCGAGCAGGCTGCCGAGACCCGCATGAAAGTCAGCGTCGGCGCCCGCACGGCCGGCGTCACCCTGCAGGGCTCAGGTTCGGACATCTCCCCCGCCAGCGTGTCCGCCAAGGGCAGCAGCGCGGGTTCGTCTGCCGACAGTACCGCCGCCACCTCCGCCGGCGCCCGGGCGACCGTTCCGCAGCTGGTCACCGTCCTCGGCCTGATCGCGCTGGCCGTGATCTCACTCGGGTTCAAGGTCGACGTCGGATTCGTCTCCATCACGATCGCCATCATCCTGGCCCTGGTCTCACCCGAGGCCCAGAAGGGGGCAGTGAACAAGATCAGCTGGTCCACCGTCCTGCTCATCTGCGGCATGTTGACCTTCGTCGGCGTGCTCGAAGAGGCCGGCACCATCAAGTTCGTCTCCAACAGCGTCGCCGACCTCGGCATGCCGCTGCTCGCGGCCCTGCTGATCTGCTACATCGGCGGCATCGTCTCCGCCTTCGCCTCCTCCACCGCCATCCTGGCCGCGCTCATCCCGCTGGCAGTCCCGTTCCTGGCCAGCGGCGAAATCGGCGCCATCGGCGTGATCGCCGCGCTGGCCGTCTCCTCCACGATCGTGGACGTCTCGCCGTTCTCCACCAACGGCGCCCTGGTGCTGGCCAACGCTCCGGAGGACGTGGACAAGGACAAGTTCTACAAGCAGATCCTCGCCTACAGCGGCATCGTCGTCGTCGCGGGGCCGGCCATCGCCTGGCTTGTCATGGTTGTCCCCGGCTGGATGTAGCTGCCCCCGGCCGATGCCGGCGCACGCACTGCACACCCTGGAACTGAAAAGAAAAGGATCGATTATGAGCAAGGAATCCGACCTCCCCAACGCTGGCCCGCTGGCCGGCTACCTCGTGGTGGACCTCAGCCGTGCCCTTGCCGGCCCGCACGCCGGGATGATGCTGGCGGATCTCGGCGCTCGGGTAATCAAGGTTGAAAACCCCGGCACCGGGGACGACACCCGCGGCTGGGGACCGCCCTTCGTAGGCCCCGAGGACGACCCGCAGGCCACGTACTTCCTGTCCTGCAACCGCAACAAGGAGTCCATCGCCCTGGATTTGAAGAGCGACGACGGGCGCCAGATCCTGCGGGAACTGCTCACGAAGGCCGACGTCGTGGTGGAGAACTTCCGCCCCGGCGTCCTGGACCGGCTCGGATTCTCGACGTCGGAAATGCATGCGTTGAACCCGGCACTCGTGATCCTGTCGATCACCGGCTTTGGGCATGACGGGCCGGAGGCCGCCCGCAGCGGCTACGACCAGATCCTGCAGGGTGAGGCCGGGCTGATGTCCCTCACCGGTTCCGGGCCTGACGATCCGCAGCGGGTGGGGGTGCCGATCGCCGACCTGCTCTCCGGGATGTACGGGGCCTTCGGCACCCTCGCCGCACTGCTGCAGCGCGAAAGGACGGGCAAGGGGCAGATCGTCCGGACCTCCCTGCTTTCGGCCCTGATCGGGGTGCATGCGTTCCAGGGCACGCGGCAGACCGTCGCCGGAGACTTGCCGCAGGCACAGGGTAACCACCACCCATCCATCGCCCCCTACGGGCTGTTCCATTGCCGCCAGGGCAAGGTGCAAATCAGTGTGGGCAGCGAGAAGCTGTGGAAGAGCTTCGCCGGCGCGTTCGGGATCGACACCACCCGGCCGGAGTTCGCCACCAACGCTGACCGGGTGCGCAACCGCGAAAAGGTCATTGAGGCGGTCGAGGACGCCTTTGCCGACTATGAAGCCGAGCCCCTGCTGGCCAGGCTGAACGAGGTGGGCATCCCGGCCGGAAAGGTGCGGACCCTGGACGAGGTCTACCAGTGGGAGCAGGTCCACTCGCAGGGCCTGGTGATCGACGTCGACCACCAGGTCCTGGGAAAAATCAGCCTGCCCGGCCCCCCGCTGCGGTTCTTCGACCCGGGCGACGCACGGGAGACCACCCTGACCTCGCACAGCGCCCCACCCCTGCTGGACCAGGACGGAGGCAACATCCGCCGCTGGCTGGACAGCGCCACGGGCGTCCCGACGGCGGCCGGCGCCCAGGGCCGGGGCGGGCACTGACATGCTGGCAGAGCAGAAGGTCCGGCACCTCGATGCCACTGCGCTGATAGCCACGGTGCTGGACCCGGGCTCCTACCGCAGCTGGGACAAACCGGTGACTGACCCGGATCCAAGCCCCGCCTACCGGGCGGAGCTGGCGGCGGCCCGTGAGAAATCCGGCGTGGACGAATCAGTCCTCACCGGTGAAGGGTTGATCCGGGGCCGCCGGGTCGCCGTGATCGTCAGCGAATTCCGTTTCCTCGCGGGTTCGATCGGGGCCGCCGCGGCCGAACGAATCGTCCTGGCTGTCGAAAGGGCCACCGCGGAAGGCCTGCCTCTGCTGGCGGGACCTGCGTCCGGCGGCACGCGGATGCAGGAGGGGACGCTGGCGTTCCTGTCGATGATCAAGATCACCGCCGCCGTCCGCGCACACCGGCAGGCAGGCTTTCCCTACCTCGTGTATCTGCGCCACCCCACCACCGGCGGCGTGATGGCTTCCTGGGGTTCGCTCGGCCACATCACCGTGGCGGAGCCGGCCGCGCTTCTGGGGTTTCTTGGCCCGCGGGTCTACGAGGCGCTGCACGGCAAGCCCTTCCCGGAAAACGTCCAGGTGGCGGAGAACCTCTTCGACAAAGGACTCGTCGACGCGGTGGTTCCGCCGGGGCAACTGCCCGATATCGTCAACCGTGCGCTGGATATCCTCAGCCCCGGCTCCCCGGCGCCGGTGGGTCCGCCGCCGACTCTCAGCGTGGCCCCCTCGGACGCCGGGGCCTGGACCTCGATTGAGATTTCGCGGAATCCCCGCCGGCCCGACCTCCGCCAGCTCCTGGCCCACGGGGCACGGGACGTCCTGCCGCTCAACGGCACCGGCCAGGGCGAGAAGGACCCCGGGCTGCTGCTGGCCTTGGCCCGTTTTGGCGAGAGGTCCTGCGTCGTACTCGGCCACTCGCGGCCGAGGCCGTCGCAGCAGACGGCCATGGGACCGGCTTCCCTCCGTGAGGCGCGGCGCGGCATGCGGCTGGCGGAGGAGCTGGGCCTGCCCCTGCTGACGGTCATCGACACCGGCGGCGCGGCGCTGTCCAAAGAGGCCGAAGAAGGCGGCTTGGCCGGCGAAATTGCCCGGTCCCTCCACGACCTCATCGGCTTGCAGTCGCCCTCCGTCTCGGTGCTGCTGGGGCAGGGCGCCGGAGGCGGTGCGTTGGCGCTGCTGCCGGCCGACCGGACCGTGGCAGCCCAGCATGCCTGGCTGTCCCCGCTGCCGCCCGAGGGAGCAAGCGCCATCGTGCACCGCAGCACCGAGTTTGCGCCGGCGATGTCCGCATCCCAGGGCGTCAACGTCGCGGCCCTGCACGCCAACGGACTAATAGACCACATCGTTGACGAACGCCCCGACGCCGCGTTGGAGGCCCGGGCGTTCTGCCGGCGGATGGGACAGGCAATTGAATACGAGCTCTCCCTGGTCTCGGCCTCCGGGATCGGCGAACTCATTCCGCGCCGGCTCGAAAAGTACGCGAATCTGGGCCGCAGCCTCCGCGCCTAGGGCATCGCGAGGGGACGACGGGGGAATGTTCCGCCGTCGTCCTTTCGCTTGCCCGGCCGGCGGTCCATGCTGGTGCCATGCAGATCGCGTTCCTGGGCGACGTCATGCTCGGCCGGCTGGTCAACGACTACCTGAAGACCGCCGGTCCCGCCTATCCCTGGGGTGACACGCTGCCGGTCCTGCGGCGGGCGGACGTGAGGATCGCCAACCTGGAATGCGTGCTGGCCGACGGCGGCAGACCCGAGCCCGGCAAGGTCTTCACCTTCCGCAGCGACCTGAAGAACGTGCGCAGCCTGGTCTCCGCGCAGATCGACCTGGTGTCGCTCGCCAACAACCACGTCCTCGATTACGGTCCGGACGCCCTGCGGGAAATGCTGCCTGCACTGGACCGGCACGGGATCCTGCATGCGGGCGCTGGCACGGACCCGGCCTCGGCCCGGCGCCCGGCCGTCCGCAGGGTCGGCGGCACCGCCGTCGGGTTCGTGGCGTTTACGGACAACCAGCCGGACTGGGAGGCAGCGCCCGGGTCCCCAGGCGTGTACTACGTCCCTGTTGCAGACCGCGGGGAGCGGGTCGGGCAGCTGCTCGAGTTGGTGGAGCGGACCAAGTCGCGTGTCCAGCTGCTCGTCGTTTCGGCGCATTGGGGCGGCAACTGGGGCTCCGGCGCCCCGCCCGAGCATCGCGCACTGGCGCGGCAGCTGGTCGACGCGGGCGCCGACGTCGTGTTCGGGCATTCGCCGCATATCTTCCGCGGCGTCGAGGTGTACCGGAACCGGCCGATCATCTACGGCGCCGGGGACTTCGTCGATGACTATGCGGTGGACCCCGAGGAGCGCAACGACTTTTCCTTCATCTTCCTGCTGGAGGCCGACGGCGGGGCGCCGCGGCAGCTGCGCTTGTTTCCCACCCTCATCGCCGACTTCCAGGCCCGGTTGGCAGTCCGAGACGCCCGGGATGTCGCGGACCGGATGTCCCGGCTGTGCGGGGAGCTGGGCACCGGAAGCAGCTGGAATGCCGGCGAAAGGTGCCTGGAAATCCCTCTGGCGTAGCCGCCGCTGCCGCCGGCCGCCGGACGCGGAGTCCGATAGCCCCTGATTAATCCACGCTGCAGGGCCTACCATATGGACGGGGGGCACTCGAAAAGCACCATGCTTACTGGGAGGCCACGATGTTTACCACTATCCGCAATCTTTTCCCGCACGTGCAAAAAACATTCGTGGATCCCGGCTGGCGCCGTCCCCGGCCCGGCGCTGCTGCTCCCCCGCCGGACGGCACACGGCCGCGGCGCTTCGTGGGCGGCCTGGCAGCCCTCCTGCTGGTAACGGGCGGGGGCCTGGCGGCCGCTGCGCCTTCTGCCGCCGCCGAACCGGCACAAAGCTACATTGTCGTGCTCAAGGACGGCACCGGCGATGCCGGGGCCTTGGCCGCGGCCCAGCAGGCCAAGTTCGGTTTCAGTGGCTCCAACGTGTACCGGAGCGCTGTGAGCGGCTACGCCGGCACCATGACGGCCAGCCAGGCCAAGAACCTCGCCGCCGATCCCAGCGTCGATTTCGTCACGCTCGGCCGGCACTTCGAGGAGCCCGAAGAGCCCACCACACCCAACACCGAGATCGCTCCGTTGTGGTGGCAACGGATCGGCGGCGATCCGGAAGCGGCCAAGGACGCCGTACGTGCCGGCACTGGCAATGAAAATGGCTCCGCAGTCAATGTGGCGGTCATCGACAGCGGCATCGACGGCAAGCACCCCGACCTGAACGTCCAGGGAGGGATCGACTGCACCTCCGGGAAACCGGTCGAAGTGACGCCCATTGACGTGCTTGGCCACGGCACGTCGGTGGCCGGTGTCATCGGTGCCCGCAACAACGGCTCCGGCATCATCGGCGTGGCACCGGGCACCCCGCTCTGGTCCGTACGGGTCGTCTCCAACACCGGTTCCATCACCGAGGAGAGCCTGATCTGCGCCATTGACTGGGTGACCTCAACCCACAAGGACGACAACGAGGACAACGACATCGCCGTCGCCAATATCAGCATCGGCGGCCCGGGCTCCGACACCGCCAACTGCGGCAAGGGCACCGACCCGATGCACTACGCGATCTGCCGCTCGGTCAGGGCCGGCGTGGCGTACGCCGTCGCAGCCGGAAACTCGGCCGCGGACCTCGCCGGGACGGTCCCCGCGGCCTACCACGAGGTGCTGACCGCGACCGCCATGGCGGACTTCGACGGAAAGCCCGACGGACTAGCTGCCAGTCTGTGCGGCCGTGATGACTGGCGGCGCCTCGGACAGTTGGACGACCGGCCGGCGTTCTTCTCGAACTTCGCCGTCAACGCCAGGGACAAGGAGCACACGGTCGCCGCGCCGGGTGTGTGCATCCTGTCCACCGTGCCCGGTGGCTACGGCGTGAACCATGGCACCAGCTTCGCCAGTCCGGCAGTGGCAGGCGCAGTGGCCCTGTGCATCGACCAGGGAGCCTGCCAGGGATCGGGCGCGGAGCTCACCCAGCAGTTCCTGGACACCGCCGAGTCGTACAACAGCCGGCACCCGGACTTCGGGTTCATTGGAGATCCGCTCCGGCCGGCCGGTGCGAAGTACTACGGCTATCTGACTCAAATCACCCGGCTCTAAGGCGCCCGCCGCAGCCACGCTGCCCGTTTCGACGGTTCCCTGCCGAATCGACGTTTGGATACGTCGAGGGTGCACGGAACCGTCGAAACGGCGGAGCGGGAGCCGACGGCGGGTCAGGCCACCGGAGCGCCTGCGAGCCGGCCGGCCGGCGGCTCCGCCGCGACGCCGGCGTCGTTCGGATAGATCATCTCTGCGGGCGCGTTGGAGTTGCGCTTGGCCAGGGGGTAGAACACCAGGGCGGTGACCACAAGGCCCACCAGCCACGAGATGTCGGATCCACCCAGCACCTTGGTCATCGGGCCCGTGTAGAGCGTCTGCGCCAGGAACGGAATCTGGGCGACGATGCCGATCGCGTAGGAGATCAGCGCCGTTTTGTTCCACCGTCCGTAGCGGCCGTTCGGGTCGTACAGGGCCGGGATGTCGACCTTTTCCTTGGAGATCAGGTAGTAATCCACGAGGTTGATGGAGCTCCAGGGGATGAAGACCATAAGCAGCAGCAGCACGAAGTTCTTAAAGTTGGCGAGGAAGTCCGGGGAGGCCAGCATGGCGATCAGCACGGTGAGTCCGATGAAGCCGATCACGTAAGCGAACCGGGTCCGCGACCGGGCGGCGGTCTTGCGGGTGAAGGCCGTGACGGACGTCAGCATGGTCATGTAGCCGCCGTAGGCGTTCAGGGTGTTGACTGTCAGCTTCCCGGTCACAATGACCAAGTAGATGACGACGGCGATCAGGCCGCCGCCGCTGAGGTTGCCCAGGAAGGCAACCTGGCCGTCCAGGAACCGCTGGCCCTTGGGCAGCGCCAGCGACGCGAACAGCGCGCCGAGCGTCATGGACCACTGGGAGCCCAGCACGGTGCCGAGGAAGGCGGCCAGGAAGGTCTTCCGTGCCGGGGTTTTCGAGGGCAGGTAGCGCGAGTAGTCCGCGACGTAGGGACCGTAGGTCAGCTGCCAGCCGGCGCCCAGCGAGATGGCGAGCAGAAAAGTGGGGAACTCGAAGGTGCCGGAGGCGAGAAGGGCCCCGACGTCCTGGCTCGCGAAGAGCCGGATGCCAAGGTAGGTGAAACCCAGTACGCCGATGACGGTCGAGATGCGGCCCAGCACGTGGATGTACTTGTAGCCCAGCGTGGCCACAAGCACCGTTAGCGCGCCGAAGATCACCATGCCCACGGCGGGGGTTCCGGTGCGGGTGATTTGATCAATGGCCTGGCCTGCGAGGACGGTACCGGTCGCCGCGAAGCCGAGGTACATGATGATGACGAGCACCAGCGGAATCACCGCCCCGAAGACGCCGAACTGAGCCCGGCTGGAGATCATCTGCGGCAGGCCGAGCTTCGGTCCCTGGGCCGCGTGCAGAGCCATCACCGCGCCGCCGAGCAGATTGCCGATCAGAAGCCCCAGAATTGCCCAGAGCGCATCGGCGCCGAACAGCACGGCAAGGGCGCCGTCGACGATCGCCGTAATCTGCATGTTCGCCCCGAACCACAGCGTGAACTGCTGCCCGGGAGATCCGTGGCGTTCATTTTCCGGAACGAAGTCGATGGAGCGGCGCTCGACGCGCCGCCCGGCGGTTTCCGTTCGTGTCGAAGCTTGCATGCTCGTCCTCACTAGAGATCTGGGTGGGTTTGTCCGTCCATCTGAGCACGTCCCGTGATCTGCATCACGGGGGTAGCCGGCGCTTGTGTCCGGGATTCCGGACAGTTGGCAGACTGATGCCCACGCTCCCGCCCGATTCTTCCGCAGCCGGCCGGCACCCGTTTCGACGGTTCCCTGCCGGTTCGACGCTAGGAAACGTCCGGTGTGCACGGAACCGTCGAAACGGCGGGGGAACCGCGCCGGATAGCCGCCGTTTACCTCCCGGAAACAAACCCGACACGCGCCCTTCACGAAGGGACGATTTCTGTAACTTCCCCGCAACGTTGCGCCCGACTGCCTGAAACACGCCGCCGGGAGGATTGAACCCGGTTGGGGACCGGCGGCGAGGTGTCCCGGTACGGCGATTTGTTGGAAGGGAACGCAGGTGGAACTCACCGCGGGAAACGTCTGGATCATGTTCTCGGCAGCCCTAGTGCTGCTGATGACCCCCGCCCTCGGGCTCTTTTACGGCGGCATGACCCGGGCCAAGGCCTCCCTGAACATGATCATGATGAGCTTCGTCTCGGCCGGCATCGTGGGTGTCGTTTGGGTACTCTGGGGCTACTCGATGACCACCGGCAAGGGCTTCCTGGGCATCTTCGGGGATCCCTTCGCCAACTTCGGGCTGGCCAGGCTCATGGGCTCCCCCGACCTCCTCAAGGCCGGCTTCAGCGCAACCTTCGCGATCATCACCGTCGCCCTGATCAGCGGCGCCATCGCCGACCGCGCCAAGTTCACCGCCTGGGCGCTCTTCGTTCCGGTTTGGATCACCGTCGTCTACTGCCCGCTGGCCTTCATGGTCTGGGGCGGCGGGCTGATGAGCGCCGGCGGTGCCGTGAGTTCCGTCTTCGGCCAGGTGATCGACTTCGCCGGCGGCACCGTGGTGGAAATCAGCTCCGGCACCGCCGCCCTGGTCCTGGTCCTGATCCTGGGCAACCGCCACGGCTTCGGCAAGGACCCGGCACACCGCCCGCACAACATCCCGTTCATCATGCTCGGCGCCGGGATCCTCTGGTTCGGCTGGTTCGGCTTCAACGCCGGTGCCGCGACGACGGTGGAACAGGCGGGCCTGATCTGGGTCAACACCCTCGCCGCCCCCGCGGCCGCCATGCTGAGCTGGCTCGTGGTCGAAAAGGTCCGCCACGGCCACCCCACCTCGCTCGGTGCGGCCTCCGGCGTGGTGGCCGGCCTCGTCGCGATCACTCCCTCCTGCGCCAACGTCAGCCCGCTCGCCGCCGTCGGACTGGGCCTGGTGGCCGGCGCCGCCTGCTGCGTGTTCGTGGACTTGAAGTACAAGTTCGGCTTCGATGACTCGCTCGACGTCGTCGGCGTCCACCTCGGCGGCGGGCTGATCGGCACGCTCGCGCTCGGCCTCATCGCCCTGCCGGCGGACGGACATGGCGGAGGGCTCTTCTACGGCGGCGGCCTGCACCAGCTGGTCGCCCAGACGGTCGCCGTGCTGATCACTGTCACGCTGTCCGGCCTGGCCACGGCGGTCATCGGGCTCGCGATCCACAAGGCCGTCGGTTTCCGTGTCAGCCACGAAGCCGAGGTGGCCGGCGTGGACCGCTCCGAGCACGCCGAAACCGCCTACGAATTCGACGGCCTGGCCCACAGCCGCTTCAACCCGTTCGGCCACCACGCCCAGGCGCACCACGCCGCCGCTGCACCGCACGGCCAGCAGGAGCGCGTCAAGGAAGACAGCCTCGCCTAAGCGCGGCCGGGCACGGAGCACGGCCGAATCAACCGCCTGACAGAATGGCCTCATGGAACTCGCCCTCGGACTGCTGGTTCTCGTGGCCGTTGTCTGTGCCGGCAGCGCACTGGGCCGGAAGCTCAACGTTTCCGTTCCCCTGCTGCTGGTGCTGGCCGGCGTCGCGGGGTCCTTCCTCCCCTTTGTCCCGCGCATTGAGCTGAACCCGGAGCTGGTCCTCGTCGGGCTGTTGCCCCCACTGCTTTACGCCGCCGCCTTGCGGACCTCGCTCTTCGATTTCGGTTCCAACCGCCGCGCCATCGCGCTGCTCTCGGTGGGCTACGTCATCTTCGGAACCCTCGCCGTCGGCTTCGTGGTCTGGTGGCTGTTCCCGGAAATCCCGCTGGCCGCCGCGATCGCCCTGGGCGCCGTCGTCGCACCGCCGGATGCCGTGGCCGCGACGGCCATCGCCCGGAAGGTGGGCATGCCCCGCCGGATTGTTACCATCCTGGAGGGCGAATCCCTGGTCAACGACGCCACCGCGCTGGTCTGCCTGCGCGCCGCCATCGCGGCGATCGCCGGGACCGTGTCCGCGGCCGGGATCGCCGGCGGCTTCCTGCTCGCGGCCGGCGGCGGGCTGGTGGTCGGCCTGGCTGCCGCCTACGTGCTGACCGAGCTCCGCAAGCGGATCCGCAACGTCGCGATCAACACCTCGACATCGCTGATGGCCCCGTTCGTCGCCTACCTTCCGGCCGAGGCGATCCACGCTTCCGGTGTCCTCGCCGTCGTCGTCACCGGGCTCGTAATGGGAACCAAAGCGCCGTCCATGCCCAACGGCGCGGCCCGGCTGAGCCAGCGAAGTAACTGGAACACGGTGCAGTTCCTGCTGGAAAACTCCGTGTTCCTGCTGATCGGACTGCAGGTCCGGACCATCATCGAGGGCATCCAGGACGACTCGCTTGGCGCCGGCCGGATCTGGGCGGGCTGCGCGGTGATTCTGCTGGCGGTGTTGCTGCTCCGGCCGGTGTGGGTCTTCCCGGCGACATACCTGCCCCGGCTGATTCCGAGCGTGCGGCGCGATGACCCGGCGCCGCCGTGGCAGTTCGCCGCGATCGTGTCCTGGGCCGGGATGCGCGGGGTGGTGACGCTGGCCGCGGTGCTGGTGCTGCCCGCGGACCTGGAGCACCGGTCCGTGCTGATCCTGGCCGCGATGGTGGTGGTCGGCGGGACGCTGGCGTTGCAGGGCTTCACCCTGCCGGCACTGGTCCGGCTGCTCCGGGTCCAGGGCCCGGACCAGCGCGAGGATGCCCTGAACCAGGCGTCCCTGATGCAGCTGGCTACCGCGGCCGGGGTGGAGCGGCTGCAGGAACTGCGCACCGACAACGACCCGCCGGAGGTGGTGGCCATGCTCAAGCGGCGCACCCAGGAGCGCGGGCTGGCGGCCTGGGAGCGGCTCGGCCGGCCGACCTCGGAGGCCGCGACCCCCAGCCAGCGCTATGCCCAGCTGCGGCTCGCCATGCTGGAAGCCGAACGGGCCAAGGTGCTGGAACTGCGGCGCGGCGGCGCCTACGCCCACGAGGTTCTCAGCGAGGTTCTGGACCGGCTGGACGTTGAGGAATCCATGCTGGACATCTCGCTTGAGGAGCTGGACACCCCCGCCGAGGGCGGCGGCGAAGGGATCGCGAGGCCCGGCGGGGTATGCGGCCACCTCGAGTCCGCACCCGACCCCGACGTTCCGCACGAGCCCTTCTGCGCGGACTGCCGCCGCGAAGGCACGACGCCGGTACACCTCAGGATGTGCCTGGCGTGCGGGAACGTGGGCTGCTGCGATTCCTCCCCCGGCACGCACGCCTCCCGGCACTTCGAAGCGACCGGCCACCCCGTCATGCGCAGCATCGAACCGGGCGAGGACTGGCGCTGGTGCTACGAGGACGACCTGCTCGGGTGATGCCAAGTCCGCCCGTCGCGCGTACCCTCGGTTTGTGGACATTGTTGAGTTTCTGTCCGAGCGCATTTCCGAGGACGAGGCGGCGGCCCGGACACTCCTCAGCGACCGGACCGTCTCCAAATCCGGCGAATGGTACGAACAACGGCTGCTGCTCGAATGCGAGGCAAAGCGGAGGCTGATCGGCGTCGTCGAAGCGGCTCGGCAGTCGGCGCTGGCCTCGATGGTCAGCGACTCACTCCAGGAGGCCCACTGGGCGCCGCGGTCGCTGGACTGGATGGAGCGCTCCCTGCAGGCCTTGGCGTTGCCCTATTACGACCACCCGGACTTCGAGCAAGGCTGGTTGCACCCCTGAACTGCGGCCCGCCACGCCCGGCCCGCGTCCCCTGAAATATCCGCGGCCGGGATGCCGTTAGCCCGGATATGACAACAATCGGAATCATCGGTGCAGGACACATTGGCAGCCAGCTCGCCCGGAAGGCGGTCCAGCTCGGCTACGACGTCGTGATCAGCAACTCCCGGGGGCCGGAAACCCTGGCGGAACTCGTCGCCGAACTGGGCCCGCATGCCCGCGCGGCAACCGCGGCGGAGGCTGCGGCGGCCGGCGATTTCGCCGTCGTCACGGTCCCGCTGAAGAACATCAAGGACATCCCGGCGGAACCGCTTGCGGGCAAGATCGTGGTCGACACGAACAACTACTACTGGGAGCGCGACGGACGGTTCCCGGCGCTCGACAACGGCGAGGCCACCACCTCGGGGCTGCTCCAGGAGCACTTGCCCAAATCCAAGGTCGCCAAGGGCTTCAACCACATCATGTCCACCCAGATCGCCACCGACGGCACCCCGGCCGGTACGGAGAACCGCCGCGCACTGGCCACCGCGAGCGACTTCCCGGAGGCGGCGGAGCTTGTGACGCGGCTCTACGACGAGTTCGGCTTCGACACCGTCAACATCGGCCCGCTCTCCGAAAGCTGGCGCGTGGAACGGGACCGCCCGGCCTACGTCGTCCGCCAGAATGCGGCCGAACTGCGGGAAAACCTGGCGAAGGCGCCGCGCACCGTCCGCGCGCACTAGCCCGCCGAGGTGACAGTTCACGGCAGTGTTCGGCCTGGACACTGCCGTGAACTGCCACTTCGTGCAGCCTGAACGGCCGGGTTCACCGTGGCGTGCGGCCGAGGGACGGTGCCCGCTTCGGCCAGGCAACGACCAGCAGCCACACGGACCACACCAGGATCAGGGCTATTCCTGCCAACGTGGGAATGGTGTTTGCCGCCGAGAATCCCTCGGAGCCGATGATCCAGCCCTGGGCAAGGTAGGCCAGCCCGGAGACCGCCATCGGATATCCGGCCAGTCGGGCGGTCCCGCCCGCGCCGACAACCACGGCGCCGGTCAGGACCAGCGCGGCGCCCAGCACATAGCTCTGGTAGCTCCGCATGCCCCACTCCAGCCACCGGACACCCTCGGCGGTCGCAAAGCGGGCTGCCTTCTCCGGTTCCGCCGCGGCAGCCCAGGCGTCCACGGCCTGCTTGAGGGCCACCCCGTCGACGGCCTGCAGCGCGGCGTACAGCGCCAGCGCGGTCACGGCCGCAACAGCACCGAACCGCGCCGCCCAGGCGATCGGCCCCTCCGGCGCCTTCAGCATCATCAGCAGGACCAGCAATCCGGCGACCAGAAGCGCCATACCGGCGAACTGACCCAGGTGGACCGCGGTCCAGATGCCGCTTCGGGCGTACTCGGCGAAGGTCGCCGGGTGGTCGTTCGCGCTGGCGGAATCGGCATGAAACAGCCCGGCAACCACGGAGACCGCGAAGCCGGCAAACGCCAGGGCGGAGCCTAGGCGCAACCGGGCAGGTGGCGGCTGCCCCGGTTCGGCAGAATCCGCCGGCCGCGGGCTTTGGCTGCCCTCGGTTCCCAACTTTTTCATGGGCATCGCCCGCCTCGTGCCGACGCGCAATTGCGCGATGGGTTCTTCTAATCGCAGGCTACGCTGGTTGGACGTTCGGGACCACAGCGTTCTAGCCGCGCTTCCAGAGCCGGCGCCACCAAGGCCGTTGCGGTTCCGGCTCGGCCGGGGCCACGACGGCGGCCCGGGCCGCCCGGCGGTCGCGCCAGCGGGCCACCTCGGCGTCGACGTCGCGGGTCTTGGTGATGACCGGGGGGCCGCCTTGGAGCTGCCGGCGGGCGTCGACCACGCGGGCGTTGAAGTCGGCCAGGATATCGCGCACCTGTTTCTCCGTGAACTGGGCATCCAGGCGGGCGTCGAGTCCGGCGTCCTCCGTGCGGAGCAGGATCGCCGCCGGGCCCAGGCCGGTGAGGTTCTCGCGCTGGAGCAAACCCTTCACCCACCAGTCCGGGTCGTAGACTTCGCCGAGGCCCGGGATGGGTTTGCCCGCGTACTTCAGGTTGTCGAACTTCCCCTGCGCCATGGCGTCGCGGATCAGGTATTCGGCCTTGGCGGCGTCGTCTACCTTTGCGCGTTTTTGCCGGAGTTCCTCCTCGGCGGCGCTCAACTCGTCGTTCTCCTGGACCGTGCTGCCGCTGGCCCGGATGGAGCGCAACTCGGCCGCCCGTTCCACCCGGCGCCGGAACGCCGAGCCTCCCCCGCCGCTCATGAGCCACCGTCCTTCCCGGCTGCCGGAATCCCAAATCTGGGTTCAAGTATGCGCAAATCAAGGCGGCGGCAAAAGGTGCGGCAGCGATGAGACGGGAACCTAACCCCCCGGTAACGCGGCGTTAATCCGCCCGTGCGAGGCTGGTGACTTCGGATTAGCACAGAACCCTTCCTGCACAGCAGATCCCAAGGAGTCTCAGCCGTGAACAGCCAAGAGCACAATCCGTCCGACAGCCCCCTGCCCTCCAGCGGCGGCGCTTCGCCCCACGAGCTGAGCAGCACGCACGTCACCCATGTCCGGGAAGACGTGGCCATGGCCGGCCGCTGCGCCAACGTCCATCTGCCCACCGGGCGCACCTGCACCCTGCCGGTCCGCCACCCGGGCGCGTGCAGCTTTGTCGGACCCGAGGAAGCGGAGACCATCGCAGTCCACTAGGCTCGCAACCGCGCGGGCACCCCGCGAAAACGGCCCCGCAAAAACGGCCCGCCCGCGGCACAGCCGCAGTTTTCTGCAAGGAAAAACGGCACCCTCGGCCGGGTGCGCCGTCCCACAGCTATGATCAGATTTTTAGCAGCCGATCTAGCTGAGGGAGATCAGGTGCCCCGTGAGGCCCTGCGGCTGCGCTCCGAAAGCGCGCCGTCTGAAGAACCACCCGCCGCCAACACCAGTGCGGCACCGCCATCCCGCCCTGCGCCACTCGACGCCACGTCGCTGACCCGAGCGGGTATTGCCGGCTGGGCCGCCCGGCTGGGACCCCCGGGCCGGAGGCGCCCAGGTCCCGTCGGCTGGCCCACGTGGGCGGCATCGCCGCCATCGCCGCCCTGGTCCTGTACCTGGCCTGGCGCCTGCTGTTCACTCTGCCGTCCGGCGAGTGGAACCTGACCATCGCCTGGATTCTGTTGACCTTCGAGGCCCTGCCGCTGGCCGGCCTGGTCCTGAAGGCGTGGTCCGTGTGGAACATCGACAGCCACCCGCCGGCCCCTGTGGCCGAAGCCCCCAACGGCATGCGGGTGGCAGTCCTGATCCCCACGTACAACGAGCCCATCGAAGTCCTAACGCCCACGGTGGCGGCGGCCTGTGAGCTTGCCCCGGCGCACGAAACGTGGGTTCTCGACGACGGTGACCGACCCTGGGTGGAGGAAATGTGCGCGGCCTACGGCGCCCGGTATGTCCGCCGCCAGGTCCACGACCATGCCAAGGCCGGCAACATGAACCACGCCCTGGGCCTTATGGCCGCAGACCGTGCCGCGGGCGGCCCCGGCATCGACATCATTGCGGTGCTCGACTGCGATCATGTTCCGCTTCCGACTTTCCTCACCGCTACCCTGGGCTGGTTCGAGGACCCAGAGGTCGCCCTGATCCAGGGTCCGCAGTCGTTCTACAACGGCGGCGCGTTCGACGACGATGGCATCACCGGCGAGCAGGGCACTTTCTTCAACGTCCTCATGGCCTCCCGTAACGTCCCCGGCGCAGGACCGTTCTGGTGCGGGTCGACGTCGTTGTTGCGTGTGAGTGCGCTGGAAGAGGTGGGCGGCGTCGCCACCGAAACCATCACCGAGGACATGCACACCACGCTGAAACTCATCCGGCGCGGCTGGCGGACCGTCTACCACCACCAGACCCTCGCCGTCGGGCTTGCACCGGCTACGCCGGACCAGTACCTGCTGCAGCGCCGGCGCTGGGGCATGGGGGCGATGCAGATCCTCGTGCACGAGAAGTTGTGGGCTGCAAAGGGCTGGATGTCGTGGCGGAATTACCACGAGTACCTCAACGGCACGCTGTGGTGGCTGGAGGGCATCGCAACGCTTGTGGCCTTCCTGATTCCGGTCCTGATCATGGTTTCCGGGGCGCAGACCTCCACCGCCGGGCCCCTTTTGTTCCTCGGGGTCTTCCTGGTCATGTTCACAGTGCGGCTTTGGGGTTCGAAGCAACTCATGCGGAACGAAATCCACTGGCCCACAGCCTTCGCTTTGCGGATCTTCCGCGTACCGGTGGGCCTGGCATGTTTCTGGTGGCTTATGTCCCGCAACGTCCTCGAGTTCCAGGTCACGCCTAAGGGAGCCGCGGATTCACGGCTCCGCGGCCGCACGCCACGCATCCTAATCGTGATGGTTGTCCTGATCACCGCAGTCATTCTCTACGCTGCGGCCGGGCTGGCCGGACTGGTTCCCTGGCGCACCACGGCAGGTTCCACGGTGGCGTCGGGCGCCTGGCTGGTGCTGGCCGGCGCTGTTCTGGTTCTGGGCACACGGCGGATCCGGGCCGTCGAATTCGCTACCTCCCGCCGCAACGCCTATCGCGTGGAAGTCGCGGCGCCGGTGGAGGCAGCGGGCACCAGGGGTGAACTGCTGGACATTTCAGTGGGTGGCGCGGCCGTCCGTTTCCCGCACGGAACACTTCCAGCGTCCGGCGTGATCATGCTCCGGCTGCCGGAGGCGGACCCGGTCCCGCTGCGGGTCGTCAGGCTCACGGAGCAACCGGACGGATCCCAGGTCGCCTCCCTGCGGGCAGCCGACGACGACTGGGCCGTCCACCGTGCGCTCTCGCTGTGGATCTTCCACACGCCCGCCGGGGCGCTGCCCGAATTCCCGCCCGGAGTACCCGCTGCCGCGTCCCTGCGGGGGCGCTGACAACAGGCCCCTTGGCCCCTCGCCGCGCGCAGCGAGATGACAGTTCGCGGCGGTGTTGCGCCCAAACATTGCCGCGAAGTGCCATCTCGGGGGCTTTTCAGTTGTTCAGGCAGAGCACGAAGCCGGGGAAGACATGGCGGCCGGGACGCCCGCCGACGACGTCGATCGCCCGGCCGAGCTCCTGCAGCTGGTCCACCGACATCTGCAGCGGCGGTTCGTCCGGCTGGTGGGTGGTGTAGATCGGGTAGTCGACGCCGGGTTCCCGCGACATTTCGATGTGGCAGCCGATGACATGGCTGACGGGGTGCGCGGCGCAGAATCGGATCAGCCGGTCGATCGTGTCCACAAACGCCGGCCAGTCGTGGATGTAGAGGCGCCCGGGGTAAACGGTGTCTCCGGTGAGCAGGATGCCGGTGTACGGGTCGTGGAAGGTGACGGCGGCGCTGTGGTGTCCCGGGCTGGGCCAGCACTTCAGGACCCGGCCGCCCAGGTCCACCTGGGCCCGCCGGTCTGCGGGACCGCCGGCGGGACCGCCGTCGTCGTCCCCAAATCCGAAGAACTCCCACGCGCTGCGCTGCTCAGCATCCACCACAAGGGTGCCCGGCCGGCCCGCGAACTGGGCATCGCCCGCAACATGGTCACCGTGCGGATGGGTGTGCAGGACCAGCAGCCCATAGCCCTCACGGGGGTGCGCGGCCAGCCAGGTGTCGATCAGTCCGTCGACGACGCGGCGCAGCGGGAAGAACTCCGCGGAGGCCGTGGCGCCGGTGTCGATCAGCACGGCCCGGGCATTGCCGAACAGCAGGAACATGAACGGCGCCTCGTAATTGACCGCCATATTCTGGCGCAGCACGAAGGTGTGCGCGTCATAGGCGTGCACCTGGATGTCGGGGTCCGTGTTGTGTTTCGCCGACTCCGAGCCGTGGATCCAGGACACGTTGAGGTCACCGGGACGGGGCACGTCGGAGGTGAAGTCGATCGCTGCGGATGCTCCCATGGCTACAGTCCCGGCAGGACTTGTTCGCGGACCTGCTTGCGGAGGATTTTGCCGAGCATGGAGCGGGGAAGATCCGGCACCGGGACGATCCGGCGCGGGACCTTGTAGCCGGCGAGGTGCTCGCGGCAGTGGGCGCGGAGGGCGTCTTCGTCCAGTGCGGTGCCCGGTTCAAGTTCGACGGCGGCCACCACCATTTCTCCGCCGCGCTCCAGCGGCTTGCCCACGACGGCGGCGTCCCTGACATCCGGGTGCAGGCGCAGCACCGCTTCCACCTCGGTGGGCGACACGTTGAAACCGCCGGTGATGATGAGTTCCTTGGCCCGGTCCACCACGGTGGTGAAGCCGTCCGGGTCCACGGTCACGACGTCGCCGGTGCGCAGCCAGCCGTCGGCGGTGAGGGTTTTCGCGGTTTCCTCGGGGTTGTTCCAGTAGCCCTGGAAGACCTGTGGCCCCTTGATCAGCAGCTCGCCAGGCTGGCCCTGCAGGACCTCCACGGTCGGGTCGTCGACGTCGACCACCTTCATCAGGGTCGACGGGAAGGGGACGCCGATGGTCCCGGTGCGGCGTGTGGGGTGGAAGGGGTTGCCGAGCGCCACCGGAGAGGACTCCGTCATGCCGTAGCCCTCCACGAGCAGGCCGCCGGAGACGGATTCCCAGAGCTCCACGACATGGTCCGGCAAGTTCATGGCGCCGGAGATGCAGTACCTGCAGGAGCGCAGCGAGACGCCCTTCTCCTTCGCGGCCATCGCGGTGCGCTCGTAGATCGGCGGGACCGCGCAGTACACGGTGGCGGGCGACTTCTTCATCGCGTCCAGCACCAGGTCCGGGTCGAACTTGGGGAAGAGGACCAGCAGGCCCTGTTTGCGGATGCCGTAGGTCAGATACAGCGTCATGCCGAAGGCGTGGAACATCGGCAGGATCGCGTAGAACACTTCCTTGCGGTACTCCGCGCCGGCCATCCAGGCTTCCCCCTGCAGGGCGTTGGAGTACAGGTTGAAGTGGGTGAGCATCGCACCCTTGGGCCGCCCGGTGGTGCCCGAGGTGTACTGGATCGCGGCGAGGTCGTTCACCGAGGGACGCGGGTGCGCGGGGTCGATCCTGCCGTGGCCCAGGAGCTGCTTCCACGGCGTGGTTCCCGGCGCTGGGGCGGTCAGCGAGGCCCGCGCTTCGCGCAGCTTCTTGACCGGCAGGGCCAAGGCCAGGCGCTTGGCCGCAGGGAACGCCTCAAGCAGGTTGACCGAGACCACGTGGTCGATTTCGATGTCTGCGGGGAACTCGCGGATGGCGGCGGCGGCCTTGTCCCAGGCGATCACGACGCGGGCCTGGTGGTCCTCGAACTGGTGCCGCAGTTCGCGGGAGGTGTAGAGCGGGTTATGTTCGACGACGACGGCGCCCAGGCGCAGCACCGCGTAAAAGGCGACGACGTGCTGCGGGCAGTTCGGCAGGATCAGCGCGACCCGGTCGCCGGCCCGGACACCAAGTCGGCGAAGCCCCTCGGCGGCCCGGTCCACCTGCTCGCCGAGCTCCGAGTAGCTGGTCCGGCGGCCGAAGAATTCCAGCGCGGGGGCGGTTCCGGCCTCGGCCACGGACCGCTCCAGCATCGCGACGAGCGACTCCGTGGGCAATTCGATCTCGGCCGGGACGCCCGGCTGGTAGTTCTTCACCCAGGGCTGCTGGTCGGTATGCTCCATGCCCACATCATTTCGCGAACTCCGGGCTGAGGGCGAATCCCGGGCCCCGCCCACCCAACTAGCTGGCAGTAGTTGTCGTTATGAGCCCTCAAAACGTCAACTACTGCCAGTCAGTTGGGCGTCCTACAGGGCGGACCAGCCGCCGTCGGACGCAAGGATGGCACCGTTGACGTTGGTGCCGTCGTCGCTGAGCAGGAAGGTGATCGAGGCCGCCAGCTGCGCCGCTGTGGCCGGGGTCGGGATGTTGGCGCCCATCAGCGGGCCCAGCCGCTCGGCGGCCAGCTGGGAGCCCCAGTCGGCGACGATGTTGGTGATCGTTGCCCCGGGCGCCACCGCGTTGAAGCGCAGCCCCTTCGGCCCGTACATCACCGTGGAGTTCTTGGTAAGGCCGACGACGGCGTGCTTGGACGCGGTATAGGCGGCGCCGGCGGCGGACCCCCGCAGGCCGGCCTCGGAAGTCACATTCACCACGGAGCCGGTGCCGGCCTCGAGCATCAGCGGCACTACGGCGCGGGTCAGGCGCATCAGGGCGGTGACGTTGATCCGGAAGACCCGCTCCCAGACGGCGTCGTCCACCTCGTGGATCGGGGCGAAGTTGTCCATGATGCCTGCGACGTTCGCGAGCGCGTCCACGCGGCCGCCCGCGGCGGCCACGACGGCGGCGACCGTTTCCTCGGTGGAGATGTCGCCGGCCACCGGCACAAGATCCAGACCCGCGTTCCGGGTCACGAGGTCATCCAGACGTTCCTTGCTGATGTCCGCCGCGATGACCTTGCCGCCCTCCTTCGCGACGCGCAGCGCGGTGGCCAGGCCGATGCCGGAGCCGGCGCCCGTGACGATAACGGTCCTGCCGGCAAAACGGCCCGGAGTGATGGTTTCCTGCCATGAAGCTTCGTTGCCCATGATGTCCTTCCAGACGTAGATGACGGTGACGACTGCGCAAGGTCCCGCCGTCGTAGTTTGACGGGAGGGCGCACGGTTGTCCACAGTGGGTCAGTGCTCTTGAACGTTGAACAAAGCGCCCCGGGCACCCGTGCCCCCGGCACCCGCCCGCCGCGGCAGCAAATTGCGGCCCTCGTCGGTTTTCTGGCGGCTTCCTTGGCCGTATCGCTAATCGGTTCGCTGCCGATCAGGATGAACAGCGACTGGTACGCGGCCGCGGACACGGCGCCGTGGACCCCGCCGGGGTGGATGTTCGGCTCGGCGTGGCTGGTACTTTACGCGGCCATGGCCGTGGCGGCTTGGCTGGTGTGGCGGCAACGGCTCTTCCCGCGCCGCGCGGCGCTCAGAGTCTACGGCGGGCTGCTGCCGCTGAACCTTTTGTGGCCGCTGATGTTCTTCGGCCTTTATCCGGTGATGGGCACCGCGGCCCTGTGGCTGGCGCTGCTTGTGATCGCCGCCCACGCCGCGTTCGCGACCGTGGCCGTGCTGCACTTCGGGCCGATCAGCACGACTGCCGGGGTGCTGATGCTGCCGTACGTTTCGTGGCTGGTGTTCTCGGCCAGCCTGAACCTGTACGCGGCCTTGAACAACTAGTTCAAACCCAGAGGACGACGGCGGGCTGAGTTCCGCCGTCGTCCTCCTGGTTAACGCTGTGGCACGTTCGCCCGTCGCTCAGGCGTTGGCGTGCTCGGCGAGGATCGCGTCCACCTGGCCGAGGGCGCCCTTCATGCCCTCCTCCATTCCCATGGCGACGATCTTCTCCATCTGCTCCTCCGTCTCGAAGGTGGACAGCACGGTCATCCGGGTGCGGTCGCCGGTCGGCTCCAGCGTCACGACGCCATGGATCGTGCCCATCTCGGCCACCGGCTCGCCATTGTCGTCCGAGAAGCCGTCGTCGAACTCCAGGCCGCGCGGGGCATCGATGGCGACAAAGCGCCACCAGCCGCGGGCTTTCTCCCCGTCCGGTCCCGTCATGTAGTAGCTCGCCTCGCCGCCGGGGACAAAGTCGTGCTTCTCGAAGGTGGCCGGCCAGGTGGGCGGGCCCCACCAGCGCTCGAGCTGGCGCGGATCCGCCCAGATCTGCCAGACGCGCTCGACGCCGGCGTCGAACTCCGCGACGACGCTGAGGCTCAGGGCCTCAAGATTCTTGACTGAACTGATGACTGTCATGTCGAACCCTTCCTATGCTTCTGCTTCGGTGCCTTCTGCCTTGCCTGCTGACTTCTGGTTGGTTTGTGGATCCGCTTGCCCCAGCAACTCGGCGATCCGTTCGGTCCGCTGCCGCCAAATGACCTCGTACTCATCGAGCAGACTGCGGGCCTTGTGCAAGCCCGCGTGGTTGGCCCGCACGATCTGCTCCCTTCCGCGTTTCTCCTTGGTCACCAGGGAAGCGCGTTCCAGCACCGCCACATGCTTCTGTACGGCGGCGAAACTCATGGCGTAGAGCGCGGCGAGCCCGGAAACGGAGTACTCCCCCACCGTCACGCGGCGCACGATGTCCCGGCGGGTCGAGTCGGCGAACGCCTGGAACAAGCGGTCGACTGCTTCGTCACTCAACTGATCTACAACCATTTGGTTGTAGAATAGGCCCGCGCCAAAGGAGTGTCAATGGGTGGCCGTGCGCCTCACCCCAGGAACGTCCGGTGGATGTCGCTGCCGTAGCGGCCGATGATGTCCCGCTTGGCTCTCCTGAAAGCTTCGAGGTCTCCGGCGTGGCCGTGCTGCTCCACGCGGCGCCGGGCTAGCTCGTCCGCGATCACGTCCAGGAAGAGTTCGGCCAACAAAAGGCGCGCCGAATCGCGGAAGCGTCCACGGCCGTCAACGTACAGCTGGACCGTGGGCGCGGCGGTGTTGATGATGACCTTCCGTTCGTCCACGCTGTAGACGGCACGGTCGGCACTGTTGTGCAGGCTGCGGAACTCGTAGCCGGTGAAGAGGTCGACGCCGTGGTCCCGGCTCGGGCGGCGGGCCTCCGGGTGCGCCGCCGGCTGCACCGGCGCATCGGCGGGCACCGCATGATGCGGGGGCTGGTCGGCGCTGCGGTGCGAGGCGTGTTCGGCGATGACGATTTCGCACAACGCCCAGTAGTCGCCGGCACGGACGGTCACCTGGCCCCGTTCGTCCGGCCGCTCCCCCGTCACGGTCCATTCGAGCCGCCGCGCTTCCCCCAGCGCGCCGACGGCGATCGGGACAGGTTCCGGGTCGATCCGCAGCGTGCCGGGCAGGTCCACCTCGAACGTGAGCATTCCGTCGGGCAACCGGGCCGGATCCAGCAGCAGGGAAACACGGAACGGATGCCCCGGCGGACGGTAGTAGAAGGGGGTGGTGAAGCGCAACGCCGCGGGCCGCTCCCCCGCAGGGGAGCCGCCACCGGGCGCCGGGGAGGTTTCCAGGCCCAGGTCGACGACGGCGGCCTCGTTCATGTGCTGCAGCAGGTGCTCGATCATTTCGGCGGTGCGCCCGGAGGTGGTGGCGCGCTCAAGATGCGTGAGCTTTTCCTTCTCGGCCTGCACGGCGCCGGCGATCATCCGGCTGACGGCCTCGGAAAACGCCGCCACAAAGGGGTCCCGGGGGTTCAGTCCCTCGCGTTCGTCGCTGATGATCGCCCGGCCGCGGCCCAGCATCCCGGTCAGCGCGT
The DNA here is from genome assembly GCF_052113385.1 of Arthrobacter sp. YAF16. Taxonomy (NCBI): domain Bacteria; kingdom Bacillati; phylum Actinomycetota; class Actinomycetes; order Micrococcales; family Micrococcaceae; genus Arthrobacter; species Arthrobacter sp. YAF16. The sequence goes on along the minus strand of NZ_JBFRDC010000001.1, from coordinate 206,236 downwards.
CGCAGGATACGACGCCGAAGAGGTATTCGGTGCCCACCTGGTTTTCGAACGCGAACAGCTGGCAATCCAGTGCGGCCATCCCGGACAGAACGACGAGGCCGTTGGTGCGCTCGTCTCCCTTGAGTGTCAGCTCGGTCCCTGTGGCGCGTTTCAACGTCAGGGTGAACGGATACGCCCGGCCTTCAAAGCTGACGCTTCCGTCCTGGTCCGGGCCGAGCAGCAGGTCCGCAGGCGGCTCCTGGAACCTGACCGGCTCGCTTCGGTGGTCGCCCGATCCGGGCTGGCCGTGCTCCAGCTCCACGCTGCGCCGGCCCAGCACCGCACGCAGGTAGAAGTTGTCGGACAGGGACTGCAGCAGGGTGCTGTACTGGGTGATCCGGACGCGGGGATTGTCGACGACGATGCTCACCCGGGTGCCGCTGGCAGCCGGTGCTTCGTCGATCCCCAGCCGGGCGTAGTCGGCCGGGAACGCGCGGCGGTCCTCGCCGCCGTCGTCGTAGAGGTAGCCGCCGTTCTCGCCGCGGAAGACGTCGATCCGGGTGAAGCGGCCGCCCTGGATGGTCTCGATCCAACCGTGGCCCAGGCCGAAGATCGCTTGCTTGAGGCCGCGGCCGAAGTAGCCGCGGCCGTCACCCTCGCCGCGCGCGAGCGGGCTGTGCGCGCCGCCGTAGCTGAGGATCCGGCCGGCCTGATCGAAGGACATCCCTTCCGCCTGGTCGCTGACCATCAGCACGGCCCCGGTGAGGTGCCGCTCGTACCGGACATGGATCCGGCCACTGACGTGGGCGCCGGCCTTTTCGAGCCGCGCGTAGCTGTCGTCGCTGTTGGTAATCAGCTCCACGAGCGCTTTCTCCACCGAGGCGAAGCGCCGCGAGTCGATCCCGATCACGCGCTGGTCCACTTGGATTTCGGCAACCGTCATGCTGATTCCCTCGCTCACAACTGAAGTTGCTGCCGGCCGTTCCTCAACCCGTAGCCGCAGGTCCGGCCCGATACGTGGAGCGTAGCAGTTCCGGGCTATTTGGCGCGGGTGTGCGAAATCGAGGCAGCGGCGAGGGCGGTCGGCTGCTAGTGCGAGGCGGGCCTGGGAACCGAGGCTTCCAGGTCGTCCGTCCCAAGTTCTGCCGGGCTCTCGATAAAGCCGCTCAGCCACGCGACGGCGTCGGGCCGAGAGGTGAAGAATTCGTGAGGGTATTTTGTGTCCCGGCTCGTGGCAGCGGCCACGACGCGGTCGACAGCGCTGGAGCCAAGGACCGCAATGGCGAGAACGTCGACAGACTTGGCGAACTCGTACCGGGCGGCGGCGCTGATTTCCACGTCAGTCATGACGGAGAGCATCGGCATCTGCCGGCCCTGGCTGATCAACTCGGTGGCCCGCATGGCATCCCGGGCGTCACCGACGTCGACAAACGAGCCGGGGGCCCAGACGGACTCGATGATGCCGTCGCTGATGCGGAGGGAATTCTTCCCGTTCGCGGCGCGGATTGGTTCTGGCATCATCTGGCCAATTCTAGGCGCGCTCAGTCCGCTCGCGTGGACAACACGGCGCAGAAGCGTGCCTCCATCCTCGACCCTTTGCCGGCAAAGCCGCCGCCATGTGGGAAGCCGGCTGTTTACCAGCCCTCCATCAAGGGTTCATTACCGATAAGTAACTTGGGGTGGTCCTGTTGAGAACCATCCATTGAGAGGCTCCCCCATGAGCGCGACTCGAACCCGAGGCATCCTCACGGCCGCCGCAGCCTTCGTCCTGGCGGCGTCCGCAATCGGCGGCACGGCGGCAGCCCAGGCCGCCGGCACCAACGATCGGCCCAACGCAAACAGCGCCGGTTCCGGCAGCCACCGCGAAACGGACAGCGCGCTGGCCGAGGCCTTTAACGGCGTCGACCGCAGCACGAACTGGCAGCAGACCGGCAAGCTGAAGCTGAAGTTTCCGACGTACCACACGGAAGGAATCGCTTTCAGCCAGGAGCACATCTTCCTCTCGGCCGTGCAGATCATCGAGCCGACCACAAAGTTCCCGTCCCCGCAGGGAGGATTCGACCGCACGGCGGGCAAGGGCGTCGGCCACCTGTTCGTCATGGACAAGGCCGGGAATCTGCAGAAGGACATCATCCTGGGCGAGGGCGACATGTACCACCCCGGCGGCATCGACTTCGACGGCGCCAACGTCTGGGTCCCTGTTGCCCAGTACCGGCCCAGCAGCAGCGCCATCATCTACCGGGTGGACGCAAAAACCCTCGACGTGCACAAGCAGTTCGAGGTGAAAGACCACTTCGGCGGCATCGTCATGGACAAGCAGACCGGCCACCTCGTGGGCAACACCTGGGGATCGCGGCGCTTCGCCGAATGGGACCTGCGCGGCAGGCAGCTCTCCACCTGGCAGAACCCGAACTATTTCATCGACTACCAGGACTGCCAGTACGTGCCGACCTCGAAGATGCTCTGTGGGGGCATCACCAACCTCCCGCAGGCCCCCGGAGCTGGCGGCCCCGGCGCCAGCTACGAACTCGGCGGGATGGCCATGATCGATCTCAAGACCCGCAGCGTGACCCGCGACGTCCCGTTCCAGCAGTGGTCCACCGCCGGGCACGTGGCAACCCGCAACCCGTTCAAAATGACCGCCGACGGGAACCACCTCACCTTGAAGCTGGCCCCGGACAACGGTGACGAGGGCAACGGCACCGAGATCCTCACCTACGAAGCCACCGTCGCCCCCGCCAAGTAGCGCGCCCAACGCCTTGGAAAAGAAACGATTGGATACCCCCTTGCAGCACTTCTCCCCTAACCGCTTCACCCGTAAACGCTTCGTTGCCGCCACGAGCGCCACCGCTCTGGCGGCATCGGCGCTGGCCGCCGGCCTGATCGGCGTTGGCGTGGGCCCGGCATCCGCCGGCGAAAAACACGAAGGAACCGCAACGCCGATCAAGCATGTGGTGGTGATCTTCCAGGAAAACGTCTCGTTCGACCACTACTTCGCCACCTATCCGAAGGCCGCCAACATTCCCGGTGAAACCCAGCAGGGCACCGGCACCAAGGCGGCTGCGTTCACCGCGGCCAAGAACACGCCGAAGAAGATCAACACGCTCGCCACCGCGGGCCTGCTGGCTCCGGACAACCCGAACGCCGCGCAGCCGGCCCGGCTTTCGCCAATGCAGGCCGTCACCTGCGACCAGGACCACAACTACGGCGCCGAGCAGAAGGCCTACAACGGCGGCGCGATGGACAAATTCGTTGAGTACACCAGCCGGGACTCCTGCGGTACCAACCAGTACGGCCGCCCCGGGTTGACGATGGACTACTACGACGGAAACACCGTCACGGGCATCTGGAACTACGCCCAGAACTACGCTATGAGCGACAACCACTTCAGCACCGTATTCGGGCCCTCCACCCCGGGCGCGCTCAACCTGGTCTCCGGCCAGACCCACGGGGCCACCGAATACACTGCTGCCGGGCAGCCCGTGGCCACGCCGGCGGGCGGCAGCAGCACTGTCCGCCAGCCAGACGCGAACGGCGTTGGCACGGTCATCAACGACCCGGACCCGGTCTATGACGATTGCTCGAACAACAGCCACGCCAAGGCTGGCAACCTGGCCGGCATGAACGGCAAGAACATCGGCGACCTGCTCAGCGCAAAGGGCACGTCCTGGGGCTGGTTCCAGGGCGGCTTCACACCGACCACGCCCGCGACCGGAACCACCCCGGCGTCGTGCCTGTCCAGCCACACGAACGCCGCCGGCGCCAGCGTCGTTGACTACTCCCCCCACCACCAGCCGTTCCAGTACTACGCGTCCACCGCCAACCCGCACCACGTGGCGCCGGCGTCGGACGCAGAGATCGGCCACAACGGCAGGGCCAACCACCAGTACGACCTCACCGATTTCAACAAGGTGGTCAATACCGACAACATGCCGGCCGTCTCCTTCCTGAAGGCGGGGATGTACCAGGACGGCCACGCCGCCTACTCCGACCCGGTCGACGAGCAGAAGTTCATCACCAACACCGTCAACCAGATCCAGAAGTCCAAGAACTGGGAGAACACGGCCGTGGTGCTCGCCTACGACGACTCGGACGGCTGGTACGACCACGTCGCCGCCCAGGTGAAGAACTCTTCCAACAGTGCCGACGACGCCGCGTGGTGCCAGAGCGCCGCGGCCAGCGGCGTCCCGATGGCCGGCGGTTATGCCGACCGCTGCGGCCCGGGCCCGCGCCAGCCGCTGGTCGTTATTTCCCCCTTTGCGAAAAAGAACTTCGTGGACCACACCGAGACTGACCAGGCCTCGATCCTGCGTTTCATCGAGGACAACTGGCACACCGGCCGGATCGGCGACGCCTCCGCCGACGCCACCGCCGGCTCGGTGAATGGCATGTTCAACTTCAACAAGCAGCGCACCGGCAAGGTGCTGCTCGACGAACAGACCGGCGCGGTTGCGTCGATCACCAACAACGACGGCGACCCCAGCCGCCGGAGGTAACACGCGCCGCGACCTGCCGAAGGCGGGCGGCCATCCAGAGACGCCACCCGGCGATGGCCGGGTGGCGTCTCTGTGCTGGCTCATGGAAGCGCAATACCCGCCTCCAGGAATCAAACACCCTAGGATCTTCGACATGGAGACCTTCCTCTGGCCAGGCTGCGCGTCCGATCCCCAAGGTGAACCCAAGGTCGCCGTGCTTGTCCCGGGGGCGGGCTACAAAGTCGAATCTCCCCTACTGTTCTGGCCCGCGGAGCAGCTGAAGGACCGCGGATGGCAAGTTCACGGAATCCGCTGGACCGAGGACGACGAGCCCGGCGATGATCCCCGCGGCTTCGCCGCCCGGGCGGTCGAACAAGCGTTTGCCGGGGCCCCGCGCGCCGCCGAACGGCTCATCGTGGCCAAATCATTTGGAACCCTCGCTATTCCTTGGGCAGAAGAGGCTCAAGTACCGGGTGTTTGGCTTACGCCTATCCTCACGGATGGGGTGATTCGGAGAACGCTTACCGGCACTCGGAAACGTGATCTGCTGATCGGCGGCTCCAAAGACAAGCTATGGGTTATCGACGGCTTATCCGAGACTGCAGGCACGTTCGTCGAAATCCCGGGTGCCGACCACTCCCTGCAAATTCCGAACGATTGGCGCGCTTCCCTGTCGTCCCAAGTCCAGGCGTTCACTGCTGTCGAGAGCTTTCTGGCCGGCTAAGGCCGACGCCCTGGCCCAGCCCCGCGCAGCTCAGCCCAGGGCTACCAGGAACGCCAGGCCGGCCAGCACAAGGGACACCGGGACCATGACACGCCGTTCGTCCTTGCTCTTTGAGGCAAGGTTGGGCAGGACGCTGAACAGCAAATAGGCCGCGATCACCCACATAGCCACCACCGCAATGGAGGGCGCTGGCAGGACTGAAATGAATTCCGCCCGGTCCAGGGCAACCAGCGCAAAGGCAGCGTAAACGACGATCGACACGGCACTTCCGACGCGGAGCCGCGCCGGAAGCACCGCGCGTTGGCCGCCCCAGGCAAACCGGCCGAGCGGCAGCCCGACGATCAGCAGCAACTGAAACACGGCAAGTGCTCCGAGCACTGCACAGAACGCGAGGGGGATTTCCGGCACCATGAGCTGAAGACTAGCGGGCTGGACGGAGCGGCCGTGGTTACGGCGCGACCGTCAGCCGCGCTGCCGGTCCTTGCTCAGGCGATCAGCCGGGTGTCAAAGAACTCTTCCGCGAGCCGGATCAGGTGCTCAGGGACGTCGGCGTCCTCGCCATGGCCACCATGGCCGAGGATCACGGCGGTGCCCCGCGCGACGCCGGCGAGGTCCAGGCCGCAGTCGTTCATCAGTTGGGCGGCGCGCAGGTTCGCCGGGAGCTGGGTAATCACGCCTTCGGCGTTGAGGTAGACGTGCCAGTTTCCGCGGCTGACTCTTTCAAGGTCTCCGCCCACCAGCCCTTGTAGGGTTCGCTGGTCGGTTTCGATGGTTTCCACCCGGACAGGTTCGCTGATCCGGGCCGGGATTATCAGTGCTGTATATCTCTTAGTCATTTTAGGTCCGCTGTTAATAACAACGGCGTAGTTCGCCGTGTTCCCGGGGGCTGGAGGCAGCCCCGCCGCCCCGGGAGACCCTCAAAACGCAGGCGGACGACGGCGGGAGCTTCCCGCCGTCGTCCGCTTGCGTGGTTTGCCGGCAACCGCGCCGGCCGAATTCCGGTCAGACGGACAGCGGGACTTCCTCCGCCACGTCGTCCTGCGCAACCGGCTCCTGCCGCGCCGGGCGCATCGCCGCTACGGCGCCGCCCGCCACGAGAACCACGGCGCCGACGCCCATGTACAGCATGGAAGCTGTCCAGTGCGCGTCCAGCAGGGCGCCGGTGATGAGCGGGGCGACGATGGCGCCGACGCGGCCGATTCCGATCGCCCAGCCGACGCCGGTGCTCCGGACGGACGCGCCGTACAGGGCGGGGGTGATGGTGTACATGCCGGCGATGCAGCCGTTGATCAGCATGCCGACGACGCCGCCCGCGACGAACGCCAGGGCGAGGATGCCCGCGGTGGAGATGAACATCACCATGGTGGCGGCCGAGAGGACCGCAAACGCGATCATCACCTTGCGGCTGTTCCAGCGGATGGTGAGCAGGCCGTAGAGCAGGGAACCGAAGGTGCCGCCCAGGGTGAGCATGAGGCCGCCGATCACGCCCTGACTCTCGGTCATGCCGGCGGTGACGAGCAGCCGCGGCGTCCAGCTGTTCACGAAGTAGAACCCGAACATGGTGGCAAAGAAGGCCAGCCAGACGAGCCAGGTGGAACGGCGGTTGCCGGCGGTGAAGAGTTCAGAAAGCTTGTTCCTGTGCAGCGCCACTGCGGCGGACGCGGGGATCTGGGTCAGTTCGGGCTGGCCGATCTTGCGGGCAATCTTGTTGAGGCGATCGAGGACGTTGCGCGGGCGACGGCTGGTCAGGAAGTCCACCGATTCGGGCAGCAGGACCGCCAGCAGGACCAGGACGACGCCGGTGCAAATGCCGCCGAACACGAAGACCGAGCGCCAGCCGAAGTTTGCCTGGAGGGAGACCGCGGCAGCGCCGCCCAGCGTCGCGCCGATGCCGTAGCCGGCCGTGTAGATGCTGATGGCCAGCCCGCGCCAGCGTTTGGAGGAGTATTCGCTGGCGATCACGTTGGTGCAGGCCAGGATGCCGCCGATGCCCAGGCCCGTGACGACGCGCCAGATCCCCAACTCCACTGCCGAATGTGCCAGTGAGGCGAGCAGCATGCCGGCGGTGGCAAGGCCAACGGAGACCAAGACCATGGGCCGGCGGCCGATGACGTCGGCGAACGGTGCAAGGCCCAGCGACCCGATGGCCATGCCGACCAGGCCGGAGCTCAGCAGGATGCCCAGCTCGGCCCCGCTGAGGCCGAACTCGCGCGTGACGCTGTTGGCCGTGAAAGCCATGGCCAGAACGTCGAAGCCGTCGAGGGCGTTAAGGATGATGCACAATCCGACGATCAGCCATTGGTACAGGGACATGCGGGACGCGTCGATGCGTTCTTGGAGTTGCATGAGACTACTTTCTGGAGGCCGCGGACAGTCCGGGCGGGTACAAAGTTGCGTGCCGAACGGCGGGTGTGCGCCTTCGGTGCCAAAGCCCGCCGCCGGGGATCGTCGTCGAACTCCCGGTAGCCGGACAACTATCTATACTGATAGCTAGATGTGGCGTGAGACACAGCCTAACTATGAACATAGTTAGTTGACAAGAGTTTTGATGAAGCAGGGCCCGTATGTCGCGATGCGGCCGACGGGCCCGATGGAAAGGACCGGTGGCGAGGTGAGTCTGCGCTACGCCCTGCTTGCCCTGCTGACATCCCAGCCCCTGACGGGCTACGACGTGTTCAAGCAGTTCGAACAATCCGTCGGCTACGTCTGGCACGCTCCGGACTCGCAGATCTACCCGGAGCTCCGCCGCATGGAAAAGGACGGCCTGCTGCGCGGCGTCGAGGAAGCCTGGGGGAAGAAGGGCAAGAAGAAGCGCTACCACATCACCCCGGAGGGCGTTGAGGCCTTCCGCGCCTGGATCAACACCACCCTCGACTACACCCGCGAGCGGGACCCGATCCACCTCAAGGCGGCATACCTGGAGTGGGCCGAGCCGGATGCCGCGCGGGCGCAGATGCAGGCGCACATCGCCTACCACTCCTCGCGCGCACAGCAGTGGCAGGAGATGATTGCCGCCCTGGAGGACCGGAGCAATCCCATCCTGGCAACCCGCCTGGAGGCGGCGCCTGAAGCCGATAGGGCCAAGATTGCCGGCTACAAGATCTTCACCTACGAGGGCATGATCGAGCGCGCCAACGCCGAAATCCAGTGGGCCAGGCGCGGCTTGGAACTGATCGACAAACTGGAATCCTGACCGGAGAACGGCCCGGAAGCCGCAGGGCTTCCGGGCCTTTCGCATGCCCCGGCACGCCCGCCGTCGGAAACTCACCCCTTGCCACTACCTATGAACATAGTTATGCTGTGACGCAGACCACTACCTATGTAGATAGATATAGCGAAGGAATGACATGACCGCGATGATGCAGTCCGTTAGTTCGACAACCAACAAGGTGCTGGGGTACCCGCTTAATGCCTGGTATGTAGCCGCCTGGGACCATGAAGTGACCCGGAAGCCGATGTCCCGGCGGATCGCGGACCGCCCGCTCGCCCTGTACCGCACGGAGGACGGCAAGGCCGTGGCGCTGGCGGACGCATGCTGGCACCGGCTGGCTCCGCTTTCCATGGGCAAGACGCTTGCCGGGGATGAGATCCAGTGCCCGTACCACGGCATCGTTTACAACTCCGCCGGCCGCTGTGTCTCGATGCCGGCGCAGGAAACCATCAACCCCAGCGCCACGGTCCCGTCCTTCCCGGTAATCGAAAGGTACCGGTATGTCTGGGTCTGGCTGGGCGATCCGACCCAGGCCGACCCAACATTGGTCCCGGACATGCACCAGATGAGCTCGGGTGAATGGGCCGGCGACGGCGAGACCATCTTTGCCCCGTGCAACTTCCAATTGGTGCTGGACAACCTGATGGACCTCACCCACGAGGAGTTCGTCCATTCGTCCTCGATCGGGCAGGACGAACTGAGCGAGTCCGATTTTAAGGTGACCCAGGACGGCGACACCGTCACCGTGTCCCGCTGGATGCTCGACATCGACGCGCCGCCGTTCTGGCTCAAGAACATGCGCGACAAGTTCCCTGGCTTCGAGGGCAAGGTGGACCGCTGGCAGATCATCACCTTCCAGTCGCCGTCGACGATCAACATCGACGTCGGCGTCGCGAAGGCAGGCACCGGGGCGCCGGAAGGCGACCGCAGCCAGGGCGTGAATGGCTTCGTCATGAACACCATCTCCCCCGAAACCGCCAAGACCTGCCACTACTTCTGGGCTTTCATGCGCAACTACCGGCTGGAGAGCCAGCTGATCACCACCCAGCTTCGCAACGGCGTCCACGGCGTCTTCGGCGAGGACGAGGCCATGCTCAAGGCGCAGCAGGAGGCGATCGACGCGAACCCGGACTACGAGTTCTACAACCTCAACATCGACGCCGGCGGGATGTGGGTCCGCAGGCTGATCGAGCGCCAGCTCGCCGCCGAGGGCCGGCTCATTCCCACCGTCTGACCGACCCCAGACCCGTCCAGCCCGGACCCCTCCAGCCCAGCGAGAAGTTAGAAGAAAGTCATGGCAGCAAGCAACATCGAAGTCTGGCAGACCGGAACCGTCGTCGAGGCGGAGTCCGTCACCGCCGAAACCCGGCGCCTGGTCCTGTCCCAGTCGCTACCGAAGAAGGCGGAGCCCGGCTCGCATATCGACGTCATGGTCACGATCAACGGGGAACGCCACAAGCGCTCCTACTCCGTGGTGGATTCCAGCGAGGATGGCCGGCGCGTGGCCATCAGCGTCTTCCGGGCGCCGCAGTCCCGGGGCGGCTCGGTCTTCATGCAGGGCCTGGAAGTCGGGGACCAACTGGAGATCACCCAGCCGCTGCAGAACTTCCCGCTCCGGGTGGGCGCCCCGCGCTACGTGCTTCTGGCCGGGGGCATAGGGATCACCGCGATGGTCAACATGGCGCGGGTGCTGCGCAACATCAAGGCGGACTACACCCTGGTCTACGCCGGCCGCAGCCGCGCCGCCATGGCCTACCTGCCCCAGCTGGAAGCGCTGCACGGCGACGCGCTGCGGGTGCACGTGGATGACGAGGGCACGGCGCTGAAGGTCGATGAGTTGCTGGCCGGGGTGGATCCGGAGACGGAGCTCTACATGTGCGGACCGATCCGGCTCATGGACGCGGTCAAACGCGGCTGGGACACGCGCGGCCTGAGCGTGCCGAACCTGAGGTACGAGACCTTCGGCAACAGCGGGTGGTTCGACCCGGAGGAGTTCGTCGTCCGCGTCCCCCGGCTGGGCGTGGAGACGACCGTCGGTCCCGGCGAGTCCATGCTGGAAGCCCTCGAGGGCGCGGGAGTGGACATGATGTTCGATTGCCGCAAGGGCGAATGCGGACTCTGTGAAGTGCGGCTGCTGGGCCTGCAGGGCACCGTCGACCACCGCGACGTGTTCTACAGCGAGCGCCAGCAGCAGGCTGCGGCGAAGATGTGCTGCTGCGTCTCACGGGCCGTCAGCTCGGAAACCGGAGCGCGGGCGGATGCAACAGGGGAACGCGCCGTCGTCACCATCGACGTCTGAGGTCACCCGGCGCCTGTTGCCTGCCGCCCATTCGATCGGTTCGATAGGCGCCGCGCGTCCGGTCCGGCACCAGCTCGGCTCCGAATCAACATGGAGACCGAAAGCAGAGGGGGCCCATGCGCGTTCAGCAGGAAGCGACTGCCGCCGAGGCAACAATGCTGTGGCGGCATGTCCTCCCGACGGAACTGGGTCCCTGCACTGTGCATGTCCAGTCGGGCCTCAAGCAACGAGGGCCGGCGTCGGCTACTGCGGACGTGTACCTTCACGGCGCCGCGGGATCCTGGACCACCTTCCAGCCCTTGCTCGCCGGAGTGCCGGACCGGGCGCGGGTGCTGATCGACCTGCCGGGCTGGGGTGGATCCACCGAAAATGCCCGGATGGAACACTTCAGCATCGATGCCGCGGGCCGGGCTGTCGCGGGGATCCTCGACTCGCTCGGGTACCGTCGGTGGAATCTGGTGGGGCACTCCATGGGAGGCTTCCTCGCGCTGCATATCGCCGCGGCCTGGCCCGAGCAGGTGGTCAGCGTCGCCGCCATTTCGGCTACCACCTTCGGTGTGTCCGAGGCGGCCCGGAACCCGCTGCGCGGCCTCGTCAGGCTCCCGGCGTTCGTGGGCATGCTCCTGCTCATGCGCACCCTGGCGGCCCTCGGCCCGGCCGGGTCAGCGCTGGTACGTGCGACCGGCAGGGCTCCCGTGATGCGGCCACTGATGTCCCCGTTTTTCGCAGCTCCCGCAGCCATCCCCGCAGGGGTTGTGCGCGGGCTTGGCGATGACGCCCGCCCGGCAAGCTTCTCCGCCGCCGCCCGGGCCGCGGCCCACTACGACTTGAACCGGTGGCGCAGCATCCGCTGCCCGGTGCTGGCGACCCGCGGGGACGTGGATGTCTTCACCCCGCAGTCCGATCTGCACCGATTGGGCGAAGTGGTCCCGCACGCCCAACTGGTGACGATCCCGCGCTGCGGCCACTTCGCCACCTTCGAGCGCCCGCTGCAAGTGATGCGCCTGCTCGATGGTCTTTGGGGCCGCCGGATTCAACCCGCCCAGCGTTCCCAGTAGTCGTCCGCGGCCTGCAGGAAGCGCCTGCGCCGGGTTCGTTCTCCTAGGAGGGGGTGATTTTCCGGCCTGCCCAGCGGGCCTGAAGCATCGTTACCCGGGGTGAAGCTGACGGCAACGGCCACGGCCACCGCGAACATGGACATCAAGGTCAGCACTGCGAGGATCAGTCCGTAGGCCGGCCCCGGCGGCTGGCCATGGCGGGTACGAAGCCGGAAACCGCCAAGGTAGCTGCCCAGCGAAGTCCCGCGGGCATAGAGTGCCCAGTTGGTGGCCAAGGCGGTGAAGAGGATCAAGACAAGAGGGATCCAGCGGCCGGGCGCGAGTACGAACAGCAATACGGTCGGAGCCCAGACCAGAAGCGAATCGATAAGAAGCGCGAACAGCAGCGAAGGCCAGTCGACGATCGCTGGTTCGGGGGTATTCACGCAGTGATTCTTGCACGCGGCAATCGGTGGTCCGCCCATGCGACACCGGATCCGATCAGATTTGTTCAACGCCGAGCCCATCCGGCACCTGCCGCCTGCGGCTGTGACCAGTCTCACCCGCAATAATCGCCCTCTGGCTTGAGCCGGCCACTCGGCGCTGTGCATCATGAAAAGGCAGGCAGGGGCTCGAATCCCCGCCCGCGCAGCCCCGAGGTTCGCTCCGACGCTCCGCGTCCGAATCGAATCAGGGGCACCATCCTGGTGGACGCAATGAGGCCAAACCGGTGAGCTCGCAGAGCTGCCCACGGTCTCAGGCGTTCCTGGTTTGGCCTACGGCGGCTCCGCATCGGTGCGGCAGCCGGACACCCGGATTCATGAATGGAAGCACTGAACAATGACGTTTGAAACTGCCAACACTGTCACCCACAAGCTCTGGGACCGCTCCACGATGCATCACGAGCTGGACGCCCTGGTCCACGATCTCTCGGTCCGGCACAACACCGCGAAGTCCAACATCGCGGTCCACGCCAGCGGCCCGAACACCTTCACGCTCAGCCTGAACCACGGCGCGGCCAACCTGGACTCGGCCTCCGCCTAAGAACACAGCGCAGCACTAAACGACGACGACGACGGCGGGAGCTTCCCGCCGTCGTCGTCGCGTTTGCGAGCGGGCGGCACAGCCGCCCACCGGTCAGGAGAACCGGGCCGGCCGGAAGGTGGCGAGCATGGGGTGCTTCTTCCCGGTCATGATCTCGCCCGCGAGGAGCTCGCCGGCAATAAGGCCAAGCGTCGCCCCCGAGTGGGTGAAGGCCACGAAGCAACCTGGCACCTGGACGAGCTCCCCAAGGACCGGTTCGCCGTCGCCCGGGATGGGCTTGTACCCGATCTTCCACGAGGCCGGCTTGAGCTCAGGATGGCCGGCGATCAGCTTGGACGCTTCATCGGCGAGTTCCTGAACCACGTCGTCGGAAATGCTGAAGGTACCGTCGGCGTGTTCGCTGATGTGCTCTTCGTACCAGTCGTGGTCCAGGGCCAGGGCGTTTCCGGGGTTTGGCCGCACGGCCGCCCGCGGGGTGTTCAGCACGGCCTTCAGTCCGTGATCCACTGGCTTGGTCAGAACCAGCATGGAGACCGGGGAAGCGTTGGGGATGTCAACGCCCAGGGGAGCGACGACTGCGGGCGTCGCGGCGCCGCACGCCACCAGGATGGCATCCGCTGCGTAAGTATCGCCAGCGGCCGTCTGCACGCCGCTGGCCCGCCCGGCGTCGACCGCGACGGAGACCTTGCCGGCATTGAGCACCAGTTCCCCGCCCAGCTCGTGGAACTCCTCCATCAGAAACTCCACCAGTTCAGGCAGGCTGACCCACCCCTCGCCGGGGTTGAAGATGGCACTCTCGGGCACGGCATCCGGGTCGACGCCGGGAACGGCTGAAGGGAGTTGTTCGGGCGCCAGCAGTTTGGAGTTGTAGCCGATGGACTCCTCGTAGTCATGGCGGGCGAGGGTGGCAGCCTGCTGTCCCGCGGCGTGCCACATGAGGCCGCCGCCGAACTGCAGCCAGTCCCGGTCCGGATCCGCAGCGAAGAGGGTTCGGTAGCGGTCCACGCCGGCGACCCGGAGTTGGTGGTACGGGGTGGAGCGTTCTCCGGCGGAGTTCAGCCAGGACAGCGAGCGGCCGGTGGCCTCGCTGGCCAGGCCGTGTTCGCTCAGCAGGACCACCGAGGCCCCTTCGCGGAGCAAGTGGACGGCGGTGGAGACGCCGAGGATACCGCCGCCGATGACGGCGACTCGTTTGGTTGAGGGCGTGGAGGACATGGGTCTCCCTTTCGTTCCGTAATGGGTGCTTGAAATTTCGCGCTGGCATTGCCCGGGCGGCGCGAGGTATGGCTAGGCGAAGGCGCGGAGGTTGTCGATAACCCTCAGGACCTCAAGTGACTCCTCGGGGTCGACCGGCAGCGGGCCCTCCCCTCGGAGCGCCGCGGCCAGCCGGGTATAGAACTCGGGGTAAGCGCCCGGCCGGGCAGGCACCGCCTCGGAGGTTCCGTCTACGCCGAGGCCCCCCCAAGAGTCCTCGGGCTCCACGCCGTAGGCCGGATCCGACGGCAACATGCCGCCTGCCAGCGCGGGTTCCTGACTGTCCAGACCCCACTTGGTGTACCCGGCCCTGGAGCCCAGAACGTGGAATCGCGGGCCGACCCGGGCCGCCATGCCGTTCATCCAGAGCCGTGAGCGGACTCCGGATTCGTGGAGCAGGGACACGAAGGCTTCGGTATCGGCGCCGTCTGGGTGTCCGTGGTTGGCGGTCTCCCCATAGCTCTCCGCGACGGGACCGAACAGCTGGACGGCTTGGTCGATCAGGTGGGCGCCCAAGTCGTTGAGGATGCCGCCGCCGTCGGACGCCGCTGCAGTGTCCCGCCAGTTCCCGAAACCGTCCGGCCGCCACCACTCAAAGCGCGACTCGAAGCTGCGGACGTCGCCCAGCGCTCCTTTCCTAACCAGTTCCCGGAGCGTCAGGAAGTCGGCGTCCCAGCGCCGGTTCTGAAAGACCGTGAGCTGCACGCCGGCGTCGGCCGCCCGGGAGATGAGAGCTTCACCGTCGGCCGGGCTGGTGACGAATGGTTTGTCCACCACGAGGTGCAGGCCGCGGTCCATTGCCGTTGCGGCGAGGTCGTAGTGGGTTTGCGGAGGCGTCCCGAGAACAACCAGGTCCAGGCTTCCGGCGAGGGTGAACAGTGCCTCCGGCGTCGGCACGATCCGGGCGTGCGGGTAGAGCCTGGCCGCCTCCCCGGCACGGGCCGGATCCGCGGTGACAATGACGTCCAGAGAGTAGCCGGGATGAGCCGCGATCAGCGGCGCGTGGAAGACCTTGCCGGAGACACCGAAGCCGACGACGGCGGTACGGATGGGCTCCGCTGCGCCGCTGCCCATCACAGCACCTCCGAGAGGAACCGCTGGAGCCGTTCGCTCTGCGGGTTGTCGAAGAGCTGGGCGGGGGTGCCGGATTCGACGACTTCGCCTTCGTCCATAAAGACGACCTGATCGGCGACTTTGCGGGCAAAGCCCATCTCGTGCGTGACCACCAACATGGTCATGCCGCGCCGGCCCAGTCCCGCCATGAGGTTCAGCACGCCCTTGACCAGTTCCGGATCCAGCGCGCTGGTGGCCTCGTCGAAGAGCATGACTTCCGGTTCCATAGCCAGGGCGCGGGCGATTGCGACGCGCTGCTGCTGTCCGCCGGAGAGGTCCCGGGGACGGTGGTCGGCGCGCTCGGCGAGGCCCACCTCGGCGAGGCGGCGGCGGGCGCGTTCCCGCGCTTCGGCTTTCGGCATTCCCTTGACGCTCCAGAGGGCCAGGGCGACGTTCTCAAGGGCGGTGTGGTCCGGAAAGAGGTTGAAGTGCTGGAAGACCATGCCGATGCGGGCCCGCAGGAGATCCGGTTTGACCTGCAGGGCGCTCTCACCGGCCAGGAGGACGTCCCCGCTTTTGGGTTCGTGCAGCCGGTTGACCCCGCGGAGCAGGGTGGACTTGCCGGAGCCGGAGGGCCCGATGATGCAGGTGGTGGTGCCCGGCGCAACGTTGAGGCTGACGTTCCGGAGCACCTCGATGTCCCCGTAGGCCATGGTCAGGTTTCTCAGTTCCAGGCTGGAACCGTGGAAGGTCTCAATGTCCGGCGCGGTATTGCTGGCGGTGTTGCTTGCGAGGCTCATGTGTTGCTCCCGGTGGTCAGCGGTGAGGCCGCGGCGAGTTCGTTGACTTCCTTGAGGCCGCTGCTGGGGGCGGCTGGGCGGCGTCGGCCGGTGCGGAAGCGGTTGTCGAAGTAGTTGACCAGGTGGGTCAGCGGGACCGTGACCACCAGGTAGAAGATCCCGGCCAGGACCAGCGGGGAGAGGTTGCCGGAGAGGACGGCGGCATCCTGGCCGACGCGGAACAGCTCCCGTTCGGAGACCAGCATGCCCAGGAAGTAGACCAGCGAGGAGTCCTTCACAATGGCGATGAACTGGTTGACCAAGGCGGGCAGGACCCGGCGGACACCCTGCGGGACAACCACGAGAGCCATCGACTTCGCGTAGCTCATGCCCAGCGCCCGGCAGGCTTCGCCCTGGCCTTTGTCCACGCTCTGGATACCGGCGCGGAAAATCTCGCCGATGTAGGCACTGGCAATCAGGCTCAGCGCGATGATTCCCAGGGGGTAGGGCGAGGGGCCGAATATCGACTGGCTGATGCGGGCGAATCCCTGGCCGATCAGCAGGATGGTCAGGATGGCCGGCAGCCCGCGGAACAGGTCCGTGTAGATCCGGGCCGGGACACGGAGCCAGGCCGACGGGGATATCCCCATCACGGCGACGACCATGCCGAGGGCAACACCGAGGATGGTGGCGGCGACGGAGATTATGAGGGTGTTGAGGAGGCCGACTCCCAGAAGCTGGGGCAGCACTTCGGCCATTGCGCCGAAGTCGAAAAAGGTGCGGGTGATGGTGCTTAACCAGTCCATGGTGTCTCTCAGACGTAGGTAGCTTGTGGATCCCGGGCGGGCCGCGTGGTGCGGCCCGCCCGGTCAGGTGGCAGCGGGGCGGCTGCCGGAGGTGTCCGCCGTGCGGCTTACTTGCTGGACGTGGGGCTCGGCGACGGGCTTGCCGCCTGCTCGGCCTTCGGCAGGTACTGCTTGGGCATCGGCGATCCCGGGAACCACTTCTGGTACAGCTTCTTCCAGGTGCCGTCCTCCATGGCGGCGGACAGTCCCTTGTTAAGCGCGTCCTTGAAGGCCGTCTTGCCCTTCGCCACGGCGAACCCGGCGGGGGCGTCGAAGGACGGGATGTCAGCCGCGCTGACCAGTCCGTATTTCTCTTCGTAGGCCTTGGCTGCCTCGTAGTCCAGGAAGTGGGCGTCCACGGATCCGCTGTTCACGGCAGAAATAGCGGTGTTGTTGTCCGGGAAGCGCACCAGGCTGGCCGAGGTGAAGTTCTTGACGGCGTAGGCCTCCTGGAGCGTTCCCTGCACGACACCGAGGCGTTTTCCGGCGAGCGCGTCAGCGTTGGCGATGCCCGAGTTCTTGGTGGTGATGACGGTCAGGTAGCCCGCCAGGTAGCCATCCGAGAAGTCGACGGTTTGCTTGCGCTTGTCCGTGATGCCGATCGCCGCGACGCCGGCGTCGAACTGGCCGTTGGCGACGGCGGCGAGCAGCCCGGAGAAGTCCTGACCGGTAAAGACGACCTTGTCGATACCGGCGCGGTGGGCGACATCCTTGAAGAGTTCGACGTCGAAGCCGGTGAAGTTCCCCTGCGCGTCGGCGAAGGTGTAGGGCTTGGAGTCACCGAGGCTGGCTACACGAATGGTGCCGGGCTCGATCAGACCGTAGGGGTTGTCCGCCGGCGACGACGAGGCGGAGGAGGCTCCGCCGCAGCCGGACAGTGCGAGAACCGCGGCAACAGCAGCGGCAATGAGCGCCCCGGGGCGCAGCTTGTTTCCTGTGTTCACAGCGTTTTCCAATCGTGGGGTGGGGAGCGGGTAGGCGGGCAGTGTGCCCCGTAGTGGGTAAGGGCCGATGCGGGTCTTGCTGAGTCCGGTCTCAGTCCCTAGGATTGAGACCGGACTCACATCGATTGCTAGAAATGTAATCGAAGCCACATGGGGCGTCAAGGGTCCGCTACGAAAGGCCGTCATGAAGAGTGATGCTTCCCGGCGCCGCGATGTCACCGTCGCCGACGTCGCCCGGGCTGCCCAGGTGTCCAAGGCCCAGGCGGCCCGTGCCCTGGGCAACTACGGCGCCGTGAGCGAGGACGTGCGCGAGCGGGTGCTGGCCGCCGCCGAGGAGCTTGACTACCGGCCTAATGAGCTCGCCCGCAGCATGAACACGGGAAAGTCGCACACCATCGGGGTGGTGGTGGGCGACATCGAGAACCCCCATTTCGGCCTCGCCACCCGGGGCATTACGGATACCGCCAAGCGCAGCGGCTACAACGTCATCCTGATCAACACCGACGAGGACACAGCCGCGGAAATCGATGCCGTGAGGGTGCTGCTGGACAAGCGCGTGGACGGTTTGATCGTGGCGCCCGCGTCTTCGGTCGAGACGCAACACCTGCGGCGCGTTCACGAGTCGGGCCGTCCGCTGGTCCTGCTGGACCGCAAGGCGCCCGGGCTCGATGTCGACACCATCGCCGTCGACATGGAGGATATCTCCCATGAGTCCACGAGTTACCTGATCAATACCGGCCACCGCAGAATCGCCTTCATCTCCACGCTCCGGACGGACGAGCCGTACCGCGAGGGGATGCCGTTGGACTCGTCCCAGATTTCGGACCGGCGCGCCGGCCTGCAACGCGCGTTCGCAGACGCTGGCCTGCAGCCGCCGGATGATCTGATCCGCCTCAACGCCGGCGATGACGAGTCGATCCGCAAGATCACCCGCGAGCTGCTGCAACGCCCGGACCCGGCGACGGCGATCATCGCCTCCGACGGGTTGATCGGGCTGAGTGTGGTCGAGGCTATCCAGGAGCTCGGCCTGTCGATTCCGGAGGATGTTTCTTTCCTCATGTACGACGACTTCGCCTGGACGCGGCTCACCACGCCTCCACTTACGGTCATCGCGCAGCCAGTGTACGAGATGGGCGTAGCCGCAGCCGCGGCCCTGATCCGGCAGATGGAGGGCCGGAAGGCGCCTGCGGCCGCGCCGGTGTTTACGGCCGAGCTGATCCGCCGGGGCTCCGTCGCGGCACCGGCGCGCGGTTAGGCGACGACGTCGGGAGCCTCGCGCAGGCTGCCGCGCGTTGCGGTCTTAACCCGGTACATGTCCTGGTCGGCGGCGATGAGGAGGGCCTTGGCCAGCTCCTCATACTCGGCCGCCCCGGCGTGCTCGGGCACGGCCGTTTCGGCCCGGCCGACGGACATGCCCAGCCGGAGCTCCGTGCCCGCGACGGTGATGGCCTCAGTGACGCAGTCCCGGACCCGCCCGGCCACCGCGTCAAGTTCCCCCGCGTGCTCCAGCCAGGGAATCAGGACCACGAACTCGTCGCCGCTGTAGCGCGTAACCGTGTCCGCGCCGCGCACGGCCCCGGCGAGCATCCGGGCCACGTGCTCCAGGACCTGGTCCCCGGCCGCGTGGCCCAGGGTGTCATTCACCTGCTTGAAGTTGTTGACGTCGCAGAACAGCACGCCCACTCGGATGCGCTGCTCGCCGGCGCGGGCCAGGGCCGCCAGCAGGGTTTCCTGCAGCTGCCGCCGGTTCGGCAGGCCGGTCAGCGGATCGTGGAGCGCCCGGTGGTGCGCTTCCCGGAGAAGCTTCGCGCGCTCCGCCTCGGCGTCCTCGAGCTGCCGGTGCGCGCTGGCCAGTTCGCGCTCGTAGCGGCGACGCTCCGGGGCTGCGAAGAAGATCATCAGGTCCCGCGGTTCGGCCCCGTCCGCGGTCCGGGTCACCGAGAGCAACACCGGCCGGCGTTGCCCGTCGGGACCCAGGATCTCGATCGAAAGCTCGGCAAGGTGGCCGTCGCGTTCCAGCTTCGGTCCGGCATGCGTCCGGTACATCAGCCGGTCACCGGCCGGCATGAGGTCCAGCACCCGCGTTCCGGCGAGGGCGCCGGCTTCGGCCCCGGTCCAGGCGCACAGCGTGGCGTTCGCGGCCAGGATGGTTCCGTCGGTGGCGGCCATGACGTAGCCGGCGGGCGCCTGGTGGAACAGCTGCCCGTAGTGGACGGCTTCGGTCGTCGCCGGGCTCATGGCTGCTTCAAGTATTCGAGGATGGCGGCGGCGGTCTCCTCCGGCGCGCTGCTTTGCGGGAAGTGGCCGGTGGCCGCGAGCCGGACCAGGGTGCTGTTGGGGAGCTCCTTCTGCAGGTACGTTCCCACGTGGTCCGGGGTGACGACGTCGTCGGTGCTTTGCAGGACCAGCACGGGGACGGTGACATCGGCCAGCAGGTGCCGGACATCGGAGAGGAACGCCACCCGGGCAAAGTCCCGGGCGATGCGGGGGCTGATCCGGCCGAAGCTGCCCTGGATTTCGCGGTCCAGTTCCGGGGCGTGCGGCGCGTTCATGTAGACCGGCGCCATCTGCTCCGCCCAGACAACGTAGTTGGCGTCCAGGGATTCGAAGACGTCGTCGAGGTCCTGGCTGTTGAACCCTCCTACGTAGCCGTCCTCAGGGTGGTCGAGATAACTGGGCGACGCTGTGAGCAGGACAAGGCGGCCGAAGCGCCGGCCCTGGTCCCGGACGGCTGCGCTGACGGCCATCATGGAGCCGACGCTGTGGCCGACCAGCGTGGCGTCCGCCAAGTCCAGGCCGGCGCAGACCTCCATCAGGTCATCGACGTAGGCATCCAGCGTGGAGTAGGTGGCCGAATCGTAGGCGGACTGGTCCGAGCCCCCGGAGCCCACATGGTCCAGCAGGACCACCCGGTAGCGGTCGGTGAACCAGGGCAGGATCCGGGCCCACATGGTCTGGTCGGTGCCGAAACCGTGGGCAAATACCAGGACCGGGCCGCCTTCAGGCCCGTATGCCCGCACGTTATTGCGTACTGCTGCCCCAGACGCCATCTGCCCACCAAACCTTTTCAACTTCAACCCTTTGACCCCGCCGATTTCGAGCCCGACGGCGGAGGCGCGTCTTCGCGTGTCCTGTCACCACTCAGGCGCGTTCATCGGCTAGCTGTCGCCGGCCGCAGAACATGGCTCTGGCGCAGAAGTAGTCGACGGGTTCACCCCATAGTAGCCCGGCGGGCCCACGGCGCGGGGAAGCGTCGCCGCAGGTCACGGTAGGTATTTGAGACATCCAGGGCGAATCAATGGAACGGGCCAATTGACGAATATCAGTTAGCACGATTGACACTATGAAAAGACATAATGTGCATTACTCTGGGAATACCCGCGGCAGACGGGGCTATTGGCAGCGCGCTTGGCGCGCTTTATTGGGGGATAACTGAATGTTCGCATCAAGGGTCGGGCCGCGCCGTTTTATGACTGCTGTCGTGGTCATGCTTACGGCTTTTCTTCTTTTGGGATTCGTTTCGCCGACCAGCGCGGCCACCACCACCGGCGGAATCACCGGCCGGATTTCAGGGGCGGCGGGTGTCGATGGTCGCCTTGCAACGGTTAATGTCTACCCGGCTGATTCCCCCAACGGATCTTTTGGTGCATTCCCCGCGGACGACGGAACATACGCCCTCGAACATCTAAGCGCAGGGGCATACAAAATAGAGTTTGCTAGCGGTGCCAGCGGCGGCCTAACCCAGTGGTACGGCGGTGGCACTTCTTTTGAAACGGCGAAGTCGATCACCGTCGCCGGCGGCGCCACAGTGTCCGGAATCAATGTGCTTCTTGCCAAGGGCGCAAGCCTTGACGGGAACATCACCCTCCCGGCCGGGATGGATCCCAGCGGGATAGATCTGAGGCTCTACGACGCCGTCTCGGAATCCGCGCTGGAGGCCCAAGGGGGCGCCGGCTTGTCCAGTAACGGAACTGACGTGCATGAGTTCTACATGGCGGGCCTTCCGGCCGGATCCTACAAGCTACTGATCTCCGGGGGTAACAGCGGCGCCCAGGACCAGTGGTACGGGGGCGCAGGCACGATTAAGAGCGCAAAGACGCTCACACTGACGACAGGGCAGGATCTCGAAGGAATCGACGCAACCCTGACGCGCGGAGGAACAATCAGCGGCACCGTATCCCTGGCACCGCGCTCCGATCTTCCCGGATCGGATGTATCTCAGGTTTCGGTGTATGCGTATAACGCCGCCGGGGCGGCGCCCGACAAGTGGGCCCTGAGCCTTCGAAGCGCCGAAGTCCAGCCCGACGGAACCTACACGCTCGTCGGATTGCAGACGGGGTCCTACAAACTAAAATTCAACAGCAGCAACTACGAATTCCACGCAGTTGAACAGTGGTACAAGGGGAAAGACGGGTTCGCGTCGGCCAATTCCGTGACCGCGACCACCGGGAACGACACCCCCGCCGTCAACGTCATCATGACCCAGATGGCGGCCGTCAGCGGCAAGGTCACCGTGCCCAAGGGCGCCGACGCCACCAAAGTCTCCGTCTACATGCAAAGCACCGCTTCCTCGAATCCCAGCACCTACTGGGCCACCCCGCTGGCCGACGGTTCCTATACAGTGAGCGGCGTCGACCCTGGCTCCTACTTGGTCGGCTTCTCGGACAGTGCCGACCATATCCTCTTCCAATATTGGGGAGGCAGTTACAGCCCCGACAAGGCCAGGGTCGTCGTTGTCGGTCCAAGCCAGAGCGTCACCGGCATCAGTCCCACATTGATCAAGGCGGGTGCAATCCGCGGCAAGATAACAGCGGCCCCGGGTACGGATCTCCGAGGGACGCTGAATATCTACCAGGACGACGCGGCAAAGACATGGCAAGGCCGAGTCATGACCAACGCTGACGGCACCTACTACTTCCCCTACCTCAAGGCAGGCCGCTACAAGCTCGACTTCAGGGTCGGCGGCAACGCTTCCTACTGGTACAAGGCCGGAACGTCTTTCGCCTCCGCCACCCCCGTTGCCGTGCTCGATGCCCAGGAAACGTCAGGGCTCGACTTCTTCCTCCCGGCTCCTAAGCCACTGCCGCTGGCTAGCGCCCCCATCCCGAGGGTTGCCGGTCTGCCGACCGTTGGGCAGCGTCTCACTGCGACGCCAGGGGTGTGGCAACCCTCACCCGTCACCCTCACCTACCGGTGGCAACGAAACGGTTCGACAATCGCTGGGGCAACCGGGGCCAGCTACACCCTGGCGAAAGCCGACATCGGCAAGACGATCACGGTGACGGTCACTGGGGCCAAGTCCGGTTTCGCCTCTGCCTCCCGCACCAGCGCGGCCACCAAACCGATCACCGCACCGAAGGTGTTGACCACCGCACCCACTCCCCGCATAGGTGGCACTCCGGTGACCGGCCGCCGCCTCACTGCAATTGTGGGCACTTGGCGACCGAGCGGAGTTGGGTTCCGCTACCAGTGGTCCCGGTCAGGCAAACCCGTCACGGGTGCAACCGGTGCCAGCTATCTTCTTACCAAAACGGACATAGGCAAGACCATAAGGGTCACCGTAACGGGCAGCAAAACGGGGTACTACTCCCTGTCCCGCACGAGTGGTCAGACGAAGTCCATCGCAAGATCGAAGTAGCCGCATGCGTTCCACGAAAAGGCGAATCCAGAGAAGACCTACTGTCCCCTCTTAGGCCGAACCGATCGAGCGAAAAGAGCTGGCAGCCACAGAAAGCGGCTGCCTGCTCTTTTGGCATTCCAGCCCGAAGCTCGGCACAGCCGCCCGGACCCAGCCAATGCCCGATGATTCCTAACCCCTCCCGCCGGGACAGCGAGGTGCGCCATAGGCGCCGGCCTATCCGGCCGGGCGCTGTCCTCGCCGATCCGCGCCTTGACCGTGAGGCCGTCCCCGGAGGCGGCAACAGCGACAGGTGCATCGGCTCTCCCCTGACTGCAGTGAACGCGGCATCGGCACTTGATTGCCACGGCGGATGGGCGGGGTAGCGTGGCCTACTTGGTATAGGTGTAAGTTCCCAGATGCAGGACGGTTGTGGTGGGGGTTTTGACTAAGGCCCAGTCAACAACCAGCGGGGCCCTGCCGTCGGCATAGTAGAAGGTGGCCTGCGCCCCGTCGAAGACGACTTTCCCTTCTGCTACGTGAGCGGCTTGCACGTCGTTCCCGTTGATCAACGTCCAGCTGGCGTCGTTCGCAATGGTCAGATGAAAGTTCTCTGATACGGCCCCTCCCCCCTTCCAGTGTCCTTCCACGCCCTCGGGTACAAGGGGCGTCGGAGTTGGGGTGACCGGCGGTGGCGTGCTCGAGACTACCGATGACGCGCCGACATACGCCGTTGAACTGCTGGCGGGTACAGGCGAAGGTGCCCCACCGGCAGGGAAGCCCGCGAGAGTGCCACTGGTGAATAGCGCCGTAACTAACGTTCCCGCCAAGGCGAATCCGCCGGTTATCCATGCGGCCTTAGCCGCCGTGTCCCTTTGCGACTGGTCCATGTCGCCTCCTGGTCTCAGCCCCTGTGCCCAGACTGATCCGTGGGTCAACAATGTGTCAACACCCAGCAGGCGAACAGCCTCACGGTCGCATTCACATTCAGGTGAGCTGCATCACATACTGGAACCCTGGCGGAAGCCCCGCCAAGAAGAAGGGCCAGTCGAGGGATGGGAGCAGAGCATGATGAGCCAGGACCACACGGCACCGGAGACCAAAGGTGTTAAGTCGGAGTTGCTTGCCACGGTTGACCTTGGCCCGGAGATCGAGGGCATGGCAGGGCGCCAGCTTCGAATGCGGATGGTGACCATCGAGCCGGGCGGCGTCTTCGGTCCGGTTCACGACCACAAAGGCCGGCCTGGCCTCGTCTACATTCTGCAGGGAACGATCACCGACCACCGGAATGGAGTCGCTACGGACTACGGGCCGGGGGCAGGATGGCCCGAGGATAGGGAAACTCTTCACTGGCTGGAGAACAGAGGAACCGTTCCGGCAGTGGAGATCTCGGTCGACATCGTCAGCCAGGAGTAATCCCGCGTCCTTCACGCCGAGACGCCAGCCATCCGGCGGCCTAGAGGGTTGCGGCTTCTTCCTGGGCCAGTCTGATCATCCGCAGCTCGTCCTCCACGGCTCGGGCGGGCCAGTAGTCCTTGGCCAACTCGTCGGCGCGGACTCGGTCTGCCGCCGGGAAGAGCTTGCCGAACAGGCCGGCCGCTTGCAGCAGGGCAATTAGCGCCGTGGTCCTAGCGTCGGGCGCGGGCGCAGCCGGCGTGCCGGCCCCGGTGGGCGTCCCGGCCACGGGCGTCCCTGCCGCGGACGTCCCGGCGTCGGGCCCCGTCGAAGGAGACGTCCCGGCGTCGGGCACCGTCGAAGGAGGCGCCCCGGCGTCGGACGTTTTCGCATCAGGTGCGCCGGGGACCGGTGCGGCACCGCTGAGTGCAGCCTCGAGCTTCTTCAGAAGCGCAGCTTTCGAAGCGTGGTCCACCTCGGGGTACCGGGTGGACCGGAACACGCCGAGGTGTTTTTCGCCGACATGTTCCACGATGCCCAGTGCCGCCATCCGCTCGTAGACACGCTGCACTTCGGCGCGGCCCTCCAGCATCGCGACCCACCGTTTGGGAGTGTGAGGCCGTGATTTGCCGCGGATGAGCTCCAGCTCGTGCTGGAAATCCGTCGGCGGGGCGGCGCGGGTAGCCCGGACGTTCTTCCCCTGCAGCTCGATGGCACCGATCAGCTCCAGCTCGGCCAAGATTGCCCCCGCCAGCGTGGTTCTGAGTGCAAACACCGGCACCTCCGGTTTGCCGTCTTTGTCGTTCGTTGCCAACAGCAGGAAGGCCTGGGGAAGGTTCAGCTCCGCCGGCTTCGGCGTTTCAGCGTTCATACCAACATGGTGGCGCGGTTGGGCAGCCGCCGCATGAGGATTTCGTCCCGGGTCCCCGGAGACAAATGCCCTCGACTCCCGCCGTGCCGACCGGTAAGGTTCCCCGCATCTGTTCCGGACACTTCTGGAGGCCATGGTGCTCAAGCGAATCAGCAGGATGACAGGCGCACTGGCGGGGCTGCTGCTCACGCTCGGCATGATCGCACCATCAGTGCCGGCTGTAGCCTCGACGGGCTACGACATCGACTCCGCCTCCAGCCTGCAGGTGGTGGTCAACAAACACCGGCCGTTGAACCCCGCCACCTACGTGCCGGCCCGGCTGGTCAGGGTCCAGGGGGAACAGCTGCGGACCGAGGCCGCGGACGCCTACAAACAGTTAGCCAAAGCCGCCAAGTCGGCCGGCGTGAACATCATTCCGGTCAGCGGCTACCGTTCTTACAGCCAGCAGGCAAGCCTCTACGACAGCTACGTGCGCCAGTACGGCCAGGCAACGGCCGATACCCTCGCCGCGCGGCCCGGCTTCAGCGAACACCAGACCGGGCTGGCGATGGACATCGGCAACGCCAGTGGGGTCTGCGCCCTGCAGGCCTGCTTCGCAAACACCCCGGCCGGTAAGTGGGCGGCCGCGAATGCCGCGAGCTATGGATTCATAATCCGCTACCCCGCGGGGGCCGAGGACGTTACCGGCTACACCTACGAGCCTTGGCACCTGCGTTTCGTGGGAAAGGCCATCGCCCAGGAGATGAAGGACTTCCCCACCCTCGAGGATTACTTCGAGCTGGAACCCGCCCCTGATTACCTCTAAGCCAAAGAACGTCCGGGACCCCGCGAGGCGATAACTTGGTGGAATGACGGCTAGCTATAGGTACGACGTCGAAATCCTGCACCTGCTCGTGTCGCCCGCGCACGCCTACTTCGGCCGCGCACGGGAGGGCGCAGCCGACGTCCCCACCGCAGACGCCGAGCAGGCCACGTTCGTGGCCGGCAAGGGCATCGTCGGCGACCGGTTCTTCGGCAAGGCCGCGCACATGGATGCCGCCGTCACCGTGTTCGCCGTCGAGGCCCTCGAAGCCATCGCCGCAGAGCTGGGAACGGCAGCCCTTGACCCACTGCTCACACGTCGCAATGTGCACATCAGGGGAGCCCACCTGGCCCCGCTGCTCGGTCACGAATTCGCGTTGGAATCCGGCGGCGAGCTGGTGCGGCTCAAGGCCGGGCGGCCGGCCCATCCGTGCGCCTGGATGGATGCGATGCTCGCCCCGGGCGCCCACAAAGCTATGCGCGGGCGGGGCGGTGTGCGGTGCCAGGTGCTTTCGGACGGGGTCCTGCACCGCGGCCCGGCAGTGCTGATCAGTCCGGTCCCGCTTGACCCGGACCGCGCGGGCGAACCGACGCTGCTGCGCCCATCGCGCTTGCCCTAGTCCGACGCATGCCGTCGACTCGCCGACGAAACACAGGGGCACGAGCAGACGGTATCCGAACGCCGGGCGGTCCTGACAAAAGAGGGCAAAGTCCCGGCCCGCCGGTTCGCGACACGGGACCGGTCAGCCAGGCCGGGCTTCGCTTTCGTAGACTCTAGGGAGATCCGACGTGTCCCCTCCGGAGACATGCCCGCCACAGGAAGAGTCATCGATGAAGATTATCGTCCTAGTCAAGGAGGTCCCCGACACCTACGGGGACCGAAAACTGAACCTTGAAACAGGCCTCGCCGACCGTGAAGCCAGCGAGACAGTCATTGATGAGATCGGCGAGCGGGCCCTGGAGCTGGCCCTGACGTATGCCGACGCGAACGAGGGCACCGAGGTGACCCTCCTTTCCCTCGCTCCCGAGGGCGCGACGGCCACCATCCGCAAGGGGCTGGCGATGGGTGCGGCGAGCGCCGTCCACGTCTCTGACGAGGCGCTCCGGGGCGCTGACCTGGGGCTTACCGCCGAAACCCTCGCAGCCGCGATCCGCCGCGTCGAGTTTGACCTGGTCATCACCGGCAACGTCTCCACCGATGGATCCGGCGGCATGATTCCCGCGATGCTCGCCGAGCTGCTTGACGTGCCGCTTGCTTCCGGTCTCAGCGCCGTGGAGATCAGCGACGGCGCGGTGTCCGGGACCCGGGGCGTGGAATCCGGCGTGCAGCAGGTATCGGCGAAGCTGCCTGCGGTTATTTCCATTACCGAGGCGCTTCCCGGGCCGCGCTTCCCCAACTTCAAGGGAATCATGGCCGCGAAGAAGAAGCCCCTTGAGGTGCTGACCCTTGGCGACCTCGGGATCTCGGCCGACAACCCGGACGCGGCGCGGTCGATCATGCTGGCGGTGGCCGAGAAGCCCCCGCACGCTGCCGGCGTCAAGATCGTTGACGAGGGTGATGCCGGCGAGAAGCTGGCCGACTTCCTGATCGAAAACCGACTGGCGTAGGAGTAACGACATGACTGAATTCCCTCGTGACGCAATCCTCGTCGTCGTGGAAGCCCTGGCTTCCGGTGAACTTGAGAAGGCTGCGGCCGGGCTCTTCGGCGCTGCCGCCGCGGTGGGCACGCCGGTTGCCCTGGTGCTTGCCGAGCCCGGCGCCGGAACGGCCGCCGCCGCGGAGGCCGCGGACCTGGGGGCCGCCCGCGTGCTGATCGCAGAGTCTACGGATCCGTCCGCGCTGGGCGTGCCGGGCGTCGACGCGCTTGCCGCCGCGGCGGAGCAGGTGCAGCCGGACGCCATCCTGATTTCGCATTCCCTGAACGGACGGGACCTGGCCGGCCGGTACGCCGCCCGGTCACGGGCAGCGGTGTGCGTCGATGCCGTCGGTGTGTCCCGCGATGACGAGGGCGTGGTGGCACACCACTCCGTCTACGGCGGCGCCTACAACGTGACGTCGACGGCCACGTTTGGGGCGCCGGTCATCACGGTCCGCCAGGGCTCCATCGAAGCGCGTGCTGCGGCCCAGCCGCCGGCGTCGGAAACCCTGGCGGTGACGCCCTCCGGGAAGCCGGCAGCGCGGGTCGACTCCTTCGAGGAGGCCGTCGCCGCCACCTCGCGGCCGGAGCTGCGCGGTGCCGCGAAGGTTGTCGCCGGTGGCCGCGGCCTCGGGTCGGCCGAACAGTTCGCCCTCGTTGATCAGCTCGCCGATACGCTCGGCGCTGCCGTTGGTGCTTCGCGTGCCGCGGTGGACGCAGGCTTCGTTCCGCAATCGCAGCAGGTCGGGCAGACCGGGGTTTCGGTGTCCTCCCAGTTGTATATCGCGCTTGGTATTTCCGGCGCGATCCAGCACCGGGCCGGCATGCAGACCGCCAAGACGATCATCGCCATCAACAAGGACGCGGACGCGCCGATCTTCGAGATCGCCGACTTCGGCGTGGTGGGCGACGTGTTCAAGGTTGTCCCTCAGCTGATCAGCGCCCTTGAGGCCCGGAAGAAATAGCGATGGCAACTCATTCCGGGTCCATCCGACGGGGCCTTCCGCGCGTGCCGGGCGGCGAGCCCTGGCCGCCAGCAGGCCAAGCACCCGCGCGCCTGCTTTCCTCCGCGGCTGCTGCGCAGGAAACGGCACCAGATACGACGGCGCTGTCCGCTCCGGTGCCCGCAGTCAGCGCTCCTGCCGTGGACGTCCCGGCAGCAGCTGCGGGCGGGCGGCAGCTTCGCCGGGGCTTGCCGCGGGTGCCGGGCGGCGAGCCCTGGCCGCCCGCCGGCGAGGTCGCGGCACCGGTGGCATCCGTGTCAGAGGCTCCGGCCCCAGGCGGCGAGCCTGCGCCGACGCCGGCCGCGCCGGTCGCGCAAGCGAAGCTCGCCGCTGCGACCCCCCAAACGGAACCAACGGCGACGTCGTCGGCGGCTGCTCCGGTCACCGCACCAGCCGCGCAGACGACGGCGGCGGGGTCCACCCAGCTGCGCCGCGGGCTCCCCCGCGTCCCCGGCGGTGAACCGTGGCCTCCGGCAGGCCCCGCTCCGGCGCGTGCTGCAAGCCCCGCTCCTGTCGCTGCGGTGCAGGCGGCCCCGGAACCTGTTACCGCGGCTCCTGCCCCGGCTGCCGCCGTCGTCATCGCGGAGACCACTGCCCAAGCGGAGCCACCGGCGCCGCCGAACGAACCGGTCCCCGCATCCCCCGCGGCCGCGGCCGCTCCGGCACCCGTGGCAACGCCCGTCGTCGCCGTCGAAAAGCCCGCAAAGCCCGGAAGGCCGAAGGCCGCAGCAAAGCTCTACGGCTCCCGCACCCCGGCCCAGTGGGTCAAGCTCGCCGTCGTCGCCGTGGCCGCCGCCGCAGTTCTTGTCCTCGCCGCGCGCGGAGTGACCACGCTGCCGGGCGTGCCGGAGTTCCTCGAGAGGTACCCCGGCGAATATGGCCTGCCCGACACCGCCGAGACCGGCTTCCCGTGGTGGGCGCAGTGGACGCACTTCCTGAACATTTTCCTGATGGTGCTCATCATCCGCTCCGGCTACCAGGTGCGCACGCAGCAGAAACCGCCCGCGTTCTGGACCCCTAAGCGCGGTGGTAAGAAGATCAGCATCAACCTTTGGCTGCACCAGTCGCTCGACGTCATATGGCTGGCCAACGGGCTCATCTTCGCGGTGCTGCTGTTCGCCTCGGGCCGTTGGATGCGGATCGTCCCGACCAGCTGGGAGGTGTTCCCGAATGCGCTCTCTGCACTCCTGCAGTACATGACACTGGACTGGCCGGTCGAGAACGGCTGGGTGAACTACAACAGCCTGCAGCAGCTGATGTACTTCCTCGTGGTGTTCGTCGCGGCCCCGCTCGCGGCAATCACGGGGGCTCGCATGAGCGAGTTCTGGCCCAAGAACGCGACGACGCTGAACAAGGTCTACCCGGTGGAGGTGGCGCGCGCGCTCCACTTCCCGACAATGCTGT
Source organism: Arthrobacter sp. YAF16 (assembly GCF_052113385.1). Taxonomy (NCBI): domain Bacteria; kingdom Bacillati; phylum Actinomycetota; class Actinomycetes; order Micrococcales; family Micrococcaceae; genus Arthrobacter; species Arthrobacter sp. YAF16. Next base: position 175,863 of record NZ_JBFRDC010000001.1, on the reverse strand, counting down.
TTTTCGTGCTGTTCATCCTGGTCCACGTGTTCCTGGTGTTCGCGACCGGTGCGCTGCGCAACCTGAACCACATGTTCGCCGGCACCGACGAGATGAACTGGGTGGGGTTCTGGCTCTTCGCGGCCGCCATCGCCATCACCACGGCCGGGTGGTACGCCGCCCGGCCGCTCGTGCTTGCACCCTTCGCCAAGCTGTTCGGCAAGGTGAGCAGCCGGTAGGCGTCAAACGACGGTCTGCCTCGATCGCGAATCGCTATCGAGGCAGACCGTCGAGGCTGGAACTATCGGCCCTGTTCCCTGTTTGCGCTGGATTCCGGAGAACGGGGGCCGGCCGCCGTCCAGCCATTCTGATCATCGAATAGGGGGCGTCTGACGGCCAACAAATGTTGTGCCAGCGCCACATCCGGCTGGCCGGGATACGTTTCCACGAGTCCGCTGAGATGTTGTCTTTCGCGCTCACGCTCCGGGTCGGCGTCCGCCATCAATGCCCCAATGATGGTCATGGCCAGGCGTCGGATCTCCGGCATCCGCTTCTCGCCTGAAGCTCCGGTGGCCCTGTTGCCGTCGGGGCCGGAACACGAAATCCCGGGCCTGCCATGACTGCGTTCCGGAAGCGAAGACGGACTGGTTGGCATCTGGTGTCCCTTATTCCTGTTCCAGTAGAAGCTGGAACGGATCCACGGCCATACGCGCTCCTGGGAGCGGGTGCTCAACGCGGCGGACTCTATCATTATTGTACGCCCGTACCGCAAGGCCCCCGCTTGGGCGACCAGCCAAACCGTGCAGCAGCTCCCGCGTCTTGCCGTGACACAGCCTTCGCCGAGTTCGACGACGAATACCGGCCCATGCCCTCCATTCCGAAGGTGCCAACGTGGAAAGAGAGCCGCGCATCCTGGGTGGTGGACCGCGACATCTTTCCTCGGGTGTACTGGAACCTGATCCTGAAGGGACGCGCGTAGCCCCGCGCTCTACACTGGCTGGATGGAGGCTACGGTCCGCGGTGTTCCTGTGCATTACGTCGAGTCCGGCAGCGGTACGCCGGTTCTCGCATTGCACGGCGTTGGCGTGGACCACCGCGAAATGGCCCACGCCCTCGAACCGGTCTTCACTGCAGCTCCTGGGTTTCGGCGCCTGCACCCTGACCTGCCGGGGATGGGCCTCACGCCGGCGCCAGCGGCCCTCGCCAGCAACGATGATGTCCTGGACCTCCTGCTCGGCTTCATCGACAACACCATCGGGGCTGGACCTCTTCTTGTCATAGGCCACTCCTATGGCGGGTACCTAGCCCGTGCCGTTGCCCAGCACAGACCGGAGCAGGTGATCGGGCTGGCGCTGGTCTGCCCGATGGGGGCCCGCACCGGCAACGTGCCTGAACACAAGATCCTTGTGTCATCGGCCGGCCTTGGCGTCGAGCTCAGCCCGGAACTCGAGGCTTCCTACCGCGGCTACTTCGTGGTCCAGACGGCTGAAACGCTGCGCCGGTTCCGGGACGCCGTGGCCCCGGCGGCGCCGCTCGTTGACGAATCCGCCCTGACGCGGATTTTTTCGCGCTGGGAACTGCAGGAGCGCCCGCAGAGTGTGAAGACCTATCCGCATCCCGTCCTGATCCTGGCGGGACGGCAGGATTCCACCGCCGGTTACGCCGCCCCGGCCGATCTCGCGGGGCAGTACCCGCGCTGCACCCTGGCCGTCCTCGATCACGCCGGCCATGCATTGTTGCATGAGCAGCCCGCCCTGGCTCAAGCCCTGATCGTTGAATGGCTCGCGCGGGTGCGTGAGCACTCCGCGGCCTGATACGCCCCCTCTAGAGTCCACCCGGAGCCGGTTAATCCATTCGGTATAGTATTCCGATGGGCTGGCAGCTCTTGCACCGGTCCCCCTCACCCTCAGACCAAGGAGCCTCGTGGGCCCGCAAGCAACGGAACTGACGGTCTCCGACAACGGGCCGGGCCACGCCCCCGCCCGGGACGCAATGCAGGGCGGGCTGATCGGCATCCTGGCAGGGCTTCTCGGATTGGGCCCCTGGTTAATCACCGGGGCACAACTGCCCCTGCAGAACCTGTGGGCCGCCGACGTCGCTCCGGACCGGATGCCGGCGTCGCTTCTGCCGCTCAGCCAGTACAAGCTCACCACCATCGTCGCCCTCCTCACGGTAGGCGGCGCGGCGGCCGGACTCGCGGTGCGTCTCTGGTCCCCCGCCCGACGCCGACTGGCGACGTGGTGCGCGGCAGCCGGGGTTCTCGGTGTCCAGGTCACCGCGTCCGTCCAGTCCTTCACCGTGCTCGACGGCGGACTCGCGGGCGGAACGATGGCCCGCCTGTACTTCGCCGGCCTGCTGGCGGGCGTGGTCCTGTCCGTCGCGGCGGCCCTCGTCGCCCTCCTGCTGGTCTCGTCGACGTCGCGGGCCCCGGTCGCACTGGGCGTCGGACTCATGGCGGCGCCGTTTGCGTCGTGGCTGGTGGAGTGGGTTGCGGGCGTCGTCGGGCCCCTCAACATCCCGGCAGCCGTGCCGACGGCCGCTCGCTGGATTCCCGCCATCCTGGTCGGCTGCGCTTTGGCGTGGTGCGGCCTTCGCCCTGCGCGTCGTGCCGTGGTGTGGCTGGTGGACCTGGCCCTGTTGTGGGTGGTTCCGGCCCTGTTTATCTCCGTCAATTACGTGCTCGGAACGCGCGTGGCGGCGGGCGACCTGCAGGAGATGCTGTTGATGAGCCGGCAGATCCTGGCGGCCACCCTGGGACCCGCGGGCGGGGCAGGACCCCTCGTCCTGCTGGCCTTCGTCCTCGCCCTGGCAGGGCTGGGTGCCCGGACCGTCGCAGTTCGCCGTCGGCGGGCCCTGCCCGCCGACTGACCCGGCCGTAACAGCGCAGCCTGTATCCGCCGTGCCGCCGCTGTGTTCCTACCGGCCGGTCGTCATTACACTGGGACGCATGACCGAGCACGAACCGGTCCCGCCGCACACCGCTGTGGCCCCCGACGCCGTCGACGCCCCCTTGCGAAGTTCGAAGCAGCGCTCCCGCACCTTCTACGGGATCCTGCTGAACACCGGCCTGGCCAACATCACCACCAGTTACCTGTGGTTTGCGCTGACATTCTGGGTGTATTTGGGGACGCGCAACGTGATCGCCACCGGAGTAGTCGGCGGCGCGTACATGCTGCTGATCGCCCTTTCCAGCATCAGCTTCGGCACGTACGTCGACCGCTACCGCAAGCTGGCCGTCATGCGTTTTGCCGCCGCCTTCACCCTCGCGATGTTCGTGCTTTCGGGGGTGATGTTCCTGCTGACGCCCGCCGACTCGCTGCTGGACCTGACGCAGCCGTGGTTCTGGACATTCATGCTGATCGTCCTGCTCGGCGCCGTGGTGGAGAACATGCGCAACATCGCGCTCGCGGCCACGGTGACTATCCTGATCGACCCGGACCGGCGGGCCAACGCCAACGGGCTGGTCGGGATGGTGCAGGGGCTGATGTTCATCGTCACCTCGGTGTTTTCCGGTGTGTCGGTCGGGCTACTGGGCATGGGCTGGACGATTGTCGTGGCCGTGGTGCTCACCGCGCTGGCCTTCGCCCACGTGCTCACCCTGCGCATGCCCGAGGAGGTCCGCGCTGCCGCCACGGACGCGCAGGGCGGCTTTGACCTGCGGGGCTCCCTCGCCGCCGTCGCCGCCGTTGCCGGACTGTTCGCGCTGATTCTCTTCTCCACGTTCAACAATTTCATCGGCGGCGTCTACATGGCCTTGATGGACCCCTACGGCCTGGAAATGTTCCCGGTAGAACTGTGGGGCACGTTCCTGGCACTGGGTGCCACCGGCTTCATCGTAGGAGGGGCGCTGGTCAACAAATTCGGACTGGGATCCAACCCGTTGCGCACCATGCTCCTCGCAGTGATCCTGATGGGCCTCCTCGGCGCGGTCTTCACGCTCCGGGAGTGGGCCTGGCTGTACGTCGCCGGCATCTGGCTGTACCTGGTCCTGGTGCCTGTCGTCGAGGCCGCCGAGCAGACCGTCATCCAGCGGGTGGTGCCGCTGCAGCGGCAGGGGCGCGTGTTTGGATTTGCCATGGCCTTCGAATCCGCCGCCGCGCCGATCACAGCGTTCCTGATCGCGCCGATCGCCCAGGTCTGGATCATCCCGTACGCGCGGTCCGCTGAGGGGGCCGCCCAACTAGCCCCGCTGCTGGGAGAGGGGACATCCCGCGGTATCGCCCTGGTGTTCCTGATCTCAGGAATCATCCTTATTGCGGCCGCGCTGCTGGCCTTCCTGGCCCCGGTCTACCGCCGGGTCTCGGCGTCGTACGCGGGGACGGATGCCGGTGTATCGCCGTTGGTGGACGGCCGCTAGGACGCGGGACCGGTTCCGTCAGGCAGGCTGGCATCGATTGGAAAGGTCATGAAGGCCGGCGTCTCGTACGGGTGCGCGGACAGTGCCGCGCTGACGACGGCGTTCCGCCGGGACCGCGGATAAATGGCTTCGATCCGCGTTTCCGGGACTTCCTCAGGGGAACCGAGGGCGCCGATGGCCGGGGTCGCGCCCGGCAGCGGCGTGAAGCGCCCGGTCCCTTCGAGGCTGAACGAGCAGTGTGAGTAGTTGCCCAGCCTGCCCGCCCCGGCATCGCCAATGGCCTGCCGGACGGCGTGCGCAGCGTCGGTGGGGACGTAGATGACCAGGCAATCCATAGGCTCCATGGCTGAAAGTCTGGCACGGGGCCGCGTAGGCCGCGCGGATAAGGCTGGCGCCGTCAGCTGGCGGGGTCGTACTGGAAAGCCCGCACCTCCTGCGCGCAACGGCAGGAGGCCGCGATCTTCGCTGCCCACTCCAAGGCCGCCTGGTACGAGGGCAACTCCAGCACCGAATAGCCGCCTTCAAGCTGCGCCGTCTGCGGGTAGGTGCCCTCGCGCACGGTCCCGTCGCCGTCGACCATGACGGGCGGGATGCTCTCGTCGATGCCGCCGCCGAACACCCAGACGCCTGCGTCCTTCGCCTCCTGGACCACCGCGTGCGACGCATCCGCTACGGACTGTAGCTCTTCCTCGGGGAAAACCATGGCGGCACTCGGAAACGAGATCAGGTACTTGGTCATGGCGTCGACTCCTTCTTCGGGGGCGCTATCCGTCGGCTCGTCTGAGTGGCACCGCTCTGGCGCCTAGCCCGATTATGGCCCCGGCGCCCGCCGCGTGGTCAAGGTGGAGCCTCAAGACCGACCGCAGATCGCCTCCGAGGCGTGCAACGGATTGTGGCGCCAACTTCGTCCATTTCGAATTGAATGTGAAACGGAAGTCATTGCAATCTGTAGTCATTGGCAAAGGGAATAGAACCCGTTGCTCCATCACGGTTCCAAAACATAAATAGTGAAGAGGCTCTGTCCACTCTGGCGACCAGAGTTTCTTCATTTTTTGCCGGCGATCCACAAACGAAAGAGGACATGATGACAATCCACAACAACGGCCACCAACTGCACGTCAACGGCAGCTTTGAGATGGAATTCGTGGTTGCCGGCGAGGACGAACACGGTCTTCCGTTGCTCGAGGTAAACATGTATCCGGTCGTCGTTGCAGGGATGCTCGGTGACAACGTCGCCTTTGGGATGGACGGCAAGCACCTGGTGGCTGGACTGACGATTCCGCTTGAGGATACGGGGTTGAGCACCACGGACTTGGACTCGCTGCCGCTTCATGGCGGCTGGGCGACCATCTCCACCGCCCACGGCGAAGGCCTTCGCCCGCAGGATCTGGAGGAAACGTTCGGACGTCGACCCGCCCTCGTTGTCCTCGAAGCGTTGGCAGACGCCCTGCTCTCCGAGAGTATCAACGTTGACATGAAGGGCAGTCCCTACCGATCGCTGGAACTGTCCGAAGACAACCGTTACGAGGAGGTTCTAGCCATGCACGGGAATTTGCGGAGCCGCATCGAAGCGGAAGAACAGGAACAGGTGACGCATGACGTCTTCAACGCCATGATGAGTCGAGAATTTTTCGCCTAGCGCGAAGCAGTCAAGGCAGCAGACCGCCCGCGTGCGGTCTTTTTTATGCCCGAATCGCATGGATATCGACATCACCGACACACGAAATCAGGAAGCGAATCAAATGAACCACCTTAGTGCCTCCAATATCCGCCCCAATCAGCAGTTTGAGGTACTGACCTCAGCGTCCAAAGCCTGCACCCCAACCCCTGCAGCCAGCTTCGAAGTTGCGGACGCGCGCCGCCCTTCGGCGACGGAGTCCGGTTGGCTGTCTCAAATTAGCGTGTGGCTGAGTACATTAAGGCCAGTCGAAGCCGCTGGCCTCTGTTGGTTCGGCCCCGGGCGATCTATCGCAACTGGACCGAGTCACCGCACCAGACGCAGTAGGCTCCGGTGCATGATTACTTTCGAACGAGCACGGCAGATCGCTCTCGAATCGATCGGTCCGACGTGGGTAACGGACGAATGCGGTGAATATGTCGTTGCCGACTACGGTTTCCAAGACGACCGCGCCTGGTGTCTCGTCGACGGTGGCCGCCGGCTCGTCTTTGACGGTGACTGCAGTTGCCAACTCATCGGCCGAGGCTCCACACTGGTCGACAAGCGAACTGGCGAAGTCACTTCCCTGAATTACCTCGAAGACCCGGAGCGGTTCGACGCCACGATTCAGGTCGGCCAGCATCCTCCCGAAGACTCTGTCGGCTAACAGAAGTCAGCGCCGTCGTCGCGGTGCGGAAAGGTGCTGGTGGGGCTGGCACGACGGCGTTGAAGCACAAGCTTCACGCCGCCGGTCCGCTTGCGGGTAAGCTACAGGACCCAAGATTCAACGCTTCCTAGGGACGTTCACGCGAACGTCATCGGCCTGGACCTCGTCGAGTTCCCACCTCTGGTACTTCGGGTGGTCGGGGTATTTCCAGCGAAGATAGTCCCTGACTACCTTTCCCGGTCGCTGCTCGTTGGTGTAGCCGAGTTCGCGAGCGAGTTCGGCAGGTTTATATGTAGCCACAGCATTGAGTGTAGGTTCTGAAGTGGCGGTCAAGATGGACGGCGAGTCGGCCAGCCTGAAGATTCCTTCGGAAGATCCCTCACCGGACATCGCCGGTGAACGCGTGGGAGCAGTTCCCTCTAAGCCTTGTCTTTGGCCCACCACAGGAACTCTGCAGCGTGCTGCTGGTGTCGGAATCCGTCGCCGAGCAGGGCAATCAGCAAGTCGTTGCTCCACAGGATGAGGCGTCCAATCGTCCAGTCCACCCTCTCGGGATCCGGCAGTTCGAGACCCCAGAGCGAGCGTGCAATCTCCCGCTTCCCGGCCACGCCGGTGTACATGAGAATCGTCAGGAACCGCTCTGGATCGACGACGCACAGCACCTTCGTCAGGAGCGACTCCTTGAAACCCTTCATCGCAGAGGGTGTGGTGCCCTTGATGAGAGCGGTGAGGCGGTCCTCCAGATCGACGGGCGATGTGCCACGAAGCAGATACTCGACTGCATTGCGGACCTGTGCCGCGCCGGCCTCAGCCCCCATATCGTTCCAGGCCTCATTGAAGACGGACATATTCCCTGGGTTGGCGCCCACGTTGGAGTTGGCGAACCCCTTGAGATCCAGAGGATCCGCTTTGGGCAGGCCCTGGGCGCTGAAGACCTGCTGGTACTTGGCCCAGTACGGGGCAACGTTGGGCTCCGGCTCGGGTTCCCTTTTCAGGAACTCCGCCTTGAGTTCGTTCGCCCGTGCGAACTTCTCGGGATCGACGTCCCCGGGCTTTGGGAAACGCTTCTTGATGTCCTCGAGGGTCGGCAGCGGGATCTTCTGCCGCTCCGGTTCCCCGCGGAGCCACTCGTGTCCGCAGTGTCCGCACTGGAGCTTGCGCTCGCTCCCAGTCAGCCGCTCGACCAGCACAACGTGTTCGTCGGTGTCGCAGATGGAACAATCGAGATCAATTGCCATGGGATCTACCTTCCGAACACTCTCAACATGGCCGCAGTTGGGCCACCCACACGGTAACAGCCCTAGCGGCCAAGCCGGCTCAGGACCCAAGCTGGTCCCGGCGGCGACGTAGGGTGGGGGCCTTGGCCGAGTTGCCCACCAGTTCGATGGCTTTCTCATACGCATCACGAGCCTCCCGGACGCGGCCAAGCCTCCGCAGCAGCTCGGCGCGGGTGGCCGGCGATGCCCGGCTCCAGCTCCCGCACGGGCGCTTGAGCTCAAAATTCGGTCCCCCGTAACGTCGTGTCGTGTGAGAGGCGTGACCTCTAGTGTCTGCCATAGTTGGGCCATGACAACACCAGAGCTCCCTGGGGCGGGCTCACAGCAGTCTTCGCCCCACCAGTCACAACAAACACTTCTTACGGAGCCCGGTGGGGCACCAGCGCAGATGCTCCCAGGTCAGCCGACGAAGCCGAAAAAGCCGTTGAACGTCGTCGGTCTCATCGCTCTTATTGCAGCCGTTATCGGCTTCATCTTCGCCTGCATCCCTGGCGCTCTCATCGTGGGATGGATCCTTCTGCCGATCGCATTCATCTTGGCGCTGGTTTCCCTATTCCTCAAAGGCCGGGCGAAGTGGATGGGCATTGCCGCGTTGATCGCCTCGATCGTGGGAACCATCGTTGGGTTCGCTGTGTTCTTTTCTGTCGTAACCACTTCGGTCCACAACGCCATTGGCAGCGGGGACACCAAAGTCGTCACGCCGTCCAACCAAGCAGGCGCCAACAGTGGAGCAGCACAGGAGACGTCGGCTGCCGATACTGGAACCCGCGAGAATCCATACCCTATCGGCTCGGTTATCGAATCAAAAGACTGGCGCATCGTCATCAACTCGGTCACCCTTAACGCTTCTAAGGCCGTTATCGCGGCCAACCAATTCAATGACCCGCCGGCAAAGGGTTCGGAGTACATGATGGTGAACTACTCCGCGACTTATGTCGGCGACGACGCCGACGGGCAGATGCCTGCCTTCATCTCAGTCGATTACGTCACAGCTGATGGGACGACTGTGGACGGACTCCGCAGCATTGCCGTCCCGCCGAAACCCATCAACACCACGAGCACGCTCTACAAGAACGCCACCGCAACTGGCAACAAGGCCTTCGAAGTGCCGAGCGCAACGGCAGGCAAAGGTGTCCTCGCCGTCCGGCCCGGCATGCTCGCCGACAAGGTCTTCGTAGCCGTCAAATAGGACATTCAGAGGAAAAGTACAAAGCCCCCGGCGGTTCGCCGGGGGCTTTGTCGTGCCAGGGGACCGCATAGTCCCGTTTGCGATCATCGGTTCTTCGATCTAGAGATCACTTGGCCCGAGCACCAGGTTGCCCGTGCCATTCAGCAGCCGAAAGCCCTTCGGAGATCGAACTAGCGAAAACCGAGCGCCCCCGCTTGGTTCACGACCCCAGCTGGTCCCGGCGGCGCCGTAGTGTCGCAGCCTCGGCCGAGTTGCCGGCCAGTTCGATGGCTTTCTCGTACGCCGCCCGCGCCTCCAGGGCGCGGCCCAGCCTCCGCAGCAGCTCCGCGCGGGTGGCGTGGTATGCGTGATACCCGGCCAGGTCGGATTCAAGTCGGTCGACGGCGGCCAAGGCCACCTGCGGCCCGTCCAGTTCCCCCACCGCGACGGCGCGGTTGAGCGCGACGATCGGCGACGGGTCGATGGCCACCAGCTGGTCGTAGAGCGCGACGATCTGTGACCAGTCGGTGTCACGGAAGTCGCGGGCAGAGGTGTGAACGGCGTTGATCGCCGCGAGCAGCTGGTACGGCCCCGGCGCAGCCCCGGACGCCAGGCGCTCCCGCACCAGGCGGTGGCCTTCGGCGATCAGCGCCGCGTCCCAGGTTCCCCGGGCCTGCTCGTCAAGGGTCACCAGCTCGCCGCCTGCCGAGACCCGGGCAGCGCTGCGAGCCTCGGTCAGGAGCATCAGGGCCAGCAGCCCGGCCACCTCGCCGTCGTCGGGCATCAGGCCGCGGAGCAGGCGGGTGAGCCGGATGGCCTCGGCGGTCAGCTCGGAGCGGACGGGGTCGGTGTCGGGTCCCGTCGCCAGATAGCCCTCGTTGAAGACCAGGTAGAGCACGGCGAGCACGCCGGAGACACGCCCCGGCAGGTCCTCGGCGGCCGGCACGCGATACGGGATCCGCGCGGCCTTGATCTTGGCCTTGGCGCGGGTGATCCGCTGCCCCATGGCGCTCTCCTGCACCAGGAAGGCCCGGGCGATCTCCGGCACGGTAAGCCCGCCCACCATCCGCAGGGTCAGGGCCACGCGGGCCGGCAGGGCTAGGGCCGGGTGGCAGCAGGTGAAGATTAGCCGGAGCCGGTCGTCGTCGATGGCGGAGGGAGGTTCGGGAGGGTCGTCGTCGAACACCAACTGGGCCTCCTGGTGTTTGCCGTCGCGTTTGTTCTCGCGCCGGAGCCGGTCGATGGCCTTGCGCTTGGCCGTGGTGGTCAGCCAGGCGCCGGGGTTGGCGGGGACGCCGTCGGACGGCCACCGCTCAACGGCAGTGGCAAACGCCTCGGCCGCCGACTCCTCTGCGAGGTCGAGGTCGCCGAAGCGGCGGGTCAGGGCGGCTACCACCCGGGCCCAGTTCTCCCGGTAGGCCTGGCTGACGGCGCCGCCGATGTCGGGTCCGTTCACAGGAACGGCCGCACCTCGATTTTCCGGTTGCAGGCCTTCGATCCCTCGGCGGCGAGCTTCAGGGCGACGTCGAGATCGGGAGCCTCAATGATCCAGAACCCGGCGAGGTACTCCTTCGACTCCACGAAGGGCCCGTCGGTCATCACCGCGTCCCCGCTGCGGTTGTCTATGACGGTCGCCGTGTCCGGGAATCCGAGGCCGCCGGCGAAGACCCAGTGCCCGTCGGCCTGGAGCTGGTCGTTGAACTCGTCAATGGTCGCCATCTCCTCCGACGGCGCGAGCTCAAGCTTGTCGTTGATCACGGACAGCAAATACTGCATTTTGAGTCATCTCCTGCGGTTTGGGGCACCCCTTCTGGACGCCCGCTCACCCTTACTACGAACAACTCTGCCGCTATTCGACAGGAAATGGCAGCAGCCCGCACCGCGATTTCGCCCCGATCCAGGCGGCCCTAAACCCCACGGCCCGGATGCCGTAGCCTAGGACCCACCCACTCGAAGTGGAAGGACCGGCATTATGAGCTTTACCTCCTCCGGCCGCGCCCAAACCCCCGTCCTGGACATCGGCTACGAGTCCACCGGCGATCCGCGCGGGACGCCGGTGGTCCTGCTGCACGGATTCCCGTACGACGTCCGGGCCTACGACGACGTCGCCGCGATCCTCGCCGGTGAGGGCGCCTTTGTGCTGGCGCCGTACCTTCGCGGCTTCGGCCCGACGCGTTTCCTCGACCCCGCAACGATGCGCTCAGGACAGCAGGCGGCCCTGGCGCAGGATCTGCTCGACTTCCTGGATGCCCTCAACATTGAGAAGGCCGTCGTGGCCGGCTACGACTGGGGCGGCCGGGCGGCTTGCATCGTGGCGGCGCTGGAGCCCGACCGTGTCGCCGGCCTCGTCACCGTCAACGGCTACAACATGCACAACCTTGCCCGGTCCGGCGAGCCGGTGAACCCGGAGTGGGAGCGGAGCTACTGGTATCAGTACTACTTCCACTCGGAGCGCGGGCGCCGCGGGCTGGAACGGAACCGGGACGAACTGTGCGAGCTGCTGTGGCGCACATGGTCGCCGTCCTGGGTCGGGGCACGCGAGGCGTTTCCCGCCAGCGCCCCGAGTCTGCACAACCCCAACTTCGTCGACGTCGTTATCCACTCCTACCGCCACCGCTACGGACTGGCCGACGGCGACCCTCGGTATCAGCGGTTCGAGGACCTGATTGCCCAGGAGCCGAGCATCACCGTTCCCACGGTGGTGCTGGAGAGCGGGGACGACGGCGTCGGCGGCCCGGCGGCGAGCGAGGACCGGGACCATTTCACCGGCCCCTACAGCGAAATCCTGCTGCCGCGCATTGGACACAACGTCCCGCAGGAGGACCCGGGCGCGTTCGCGCAGGCCGTGGTGAGCCTGCTCGATTAGGGCGTATTGACGGGATTCATCAACGAGATCTGCCGTTTGATCTGTTCGAGCTCATCCTCGAGCCGGTCGACGGTGGCGCGGTACTTTCCGAACTCGGCCGCCCGGCGCCTGGCCATCGCGAAACTGATGCCGGCAGCGAGCACGGCCAGCGGGAACGACACCAGCAGGCCCCAGCCGGACACGGCCAGGAAGTCCAGCGCGACGGGAAGGGCGTGCTTGAATGCCAGAAACTCATTCACCCCGCCCACCACGCTGTTCAGGGCCGAGTCCAGGGGAGCCAGAAATTCGCCCACGACGGGCGTCCCCGCGAACGACGGCGCGCTCAGCGGCTGCTCTCCCCCGGACCAGCGCGGATCACCGAAGTGGTTCAGGATGTAGATTCCGGCCCCCGCGTTGAGGGCCGCGAACAGCAGGACGGAGCCTAGCGCGGTCCAATGCAGCCGGCGCGGACGCCAGAGGCCCGCCGCGAGCGCGAAGACGGCAGCCGCAACCCAGGGGAAGATGCGCAGGTTGTCGAGGCTCATGCCGCCCAGTAAATCCAAGGAAATTGTCCGCCGCTCAAAGTTTGGTTCGCTGCTTGTTCCGATCGCAAGCGAGCTTATCCCAGTCATTGGCCGGCCTCCGACGGCGGGTGTGGCGGCAGCTGACCTACGTCGCCCAGTCGTCGTCCCCGTACGCCCGGCCGCGGAAGTGCGCACGGAGGTACTCGCCGACGACGGCGGCACCCAGGTCCCCGGTGTCAGGCGCCACCACCCGGCCGTCGACCCGCCGGGCCATCCGGGCGACGAAGCGTTCCAGGCCCGGATCATTGCCCAGCCGGAAGAACGTGGCCTGGACGCCGGCGCGGCCCAGCCGGTCCAGCTCGGCGACCGTGACCCGGATGGTCTCCGGGTCCGGCGGATACGAGAACCACGACTCGCCGTCGGACTCCAGGTGCGCGGTGGGTTCGCCGTCGGTCACCACCAGCAGGACCGGCTGCATCGACGGGTGCTGGCGGAAGAACCGGCCGGCCAGCAGCAGCCCGTGGTGCAGGTTGGTGCCCTGTTCCCGGAATGCAGGCAGGGCCGTGAGCTCGCCGATGTCCATGGTCTGCGCGTAGCGTCCGAACGTGATCAGCTGCAGCCGGTCGCCGCGGAACTTGGTGGACACGAGGTGGTGCAGGGCGAGCGCGGTGCGTTTCATCGGCACCCAGCGCCCCTCGGCGGCCATCGAGAAGGAGACGTCCACCAACAGCGCGACGGCGGCCTGCGTGCGTGCCTCCGTTTCGGTGACCTCGATGTCGTCCACGGCCAGGCGCAGGCCGTGGCGCGGGTCGCGGCCGTCGGCGATGGTGCGGCGGATGGCGTTGGTGATGGTGCGGGTGACGTCCCACGGTTCGGCGTTGCCGAACTCCCAGGGCCGGCTGGAGCCGGTCTGCTCGCCCGCCGCCCCGGCCACGCGCGTGTCCCGGCGGCCCTGACGGCCGGAGAGTTGCTTGGCGGTGTCGCGCAGCAGCGACCGGCCGAGCCGCCGCATGGCCTGCGGGGAGAGCTTCAGGTCGCCGTCGGCGCCGCGCTGCAGGAAGCCGCCGTCGTGCATGGCCCGCTCGATCTCCGCCAAAGTGCGGGCGGACACCGCCGCGTCCGGACCGAGCTGGCGGGCCAGGGCGTCCAGGTCCAGGTCGTCCAGGCGGGAGCCGTTGTAGGACTGCGAGAGCTGTTCCGCCAGCTCATCCAGCTCGGCAAGGTCCTGCAGCACGCCGGTGCCGTCGCCGAGGCCCAGCCCTTCCTCGCCCTCGAAGCGTTCGGAGCCGGACCAGTCCTCCCCGGGGCGCAGCGCCTGCAGGTTGGCATCGAGTTGACCCAGCTGTGCCATAAGCTCCGGCGATCCGAACGCCTGGGCGGAAAGCCGCATCAGTTCCTCGCGCTGCTCGGCGGACATGGACTGCATGAGCCGCTGCGCGGCGGCCGCGCGCTGGGCAAGCGCGTCGATTAGCTCCTCGACCGACTGCGGGTTCTCCGGGAAGTGCTGCCCATGGTTGGCCATGAACTCCTGGAAGTCCGCGTCGGTGTCCTCGCCGCGGCGATGCTTGTCGAGAAGTTCGTTGAGGTCGGCCAGCATCTCGGCGACGGCCGCGCGGTCTTCCTCCGTGGCGCCCTCCAGCGCCTCCTTCATCCCGGCGAACCGCTGGTCCAGGATTTCGCGGCCCAGCAGGTCCTTGATCTGCTCGTAGGCCTCGCGGGCGGTGCTGGACTGCCAATCGTAGGAGGCGAGCTCGTTGACCGCCGCCGCCGTGGATTTGGGCAGGTTCTGCAGCTGCATCTCGCGGAAGGCGCGGTCCGTGTCGTCCATCCGCACGTCGCGGGCCAGCTGTTTGCGCTCCTCCAGCACCGCGGTCTCCAGCAGTTTCTGGACCTCGTTGAGGGTGCCGTCCAGCCGGTGCTGGCCCAACAGGTCCCTGCGCCGCTGCTGGACGCGGCCGGCGAGCTCGTCGAGACCTTCCCGGTTCCGGCCGCCGCGGCGCAGGTACTCCTGCAGGGCGTGCCGGGGCGAGTAGCCGGCCATCACGTCCTCGGCGACGGCGTCCAGCGCCTCCGCGAGGTCCACCGGCGGCGCGAGCGGATCGGGCCCGCCCGCGTAGCGGCTGTAGCGGGACCGGTGGTGAGCGGTCATGGGCCCTCCTTAGGTGCCGTTACCCGTAGACGGTCGCCTCGTCGTCGGAGTCCTTGGAGATCCGGCGAGCGAGGTAGAGGCCTTCCAGGGCCAGTTCGACGGCGGCCGCGCGCTGCCCGTCGTTTTCCGCGCCGAGGCGCGCGCCGATGTCGTCGTAGAGGCTGGATCCGTTCAGCGGCGGGAGGTTGTCCAGGAACTCCCGCGCGGTGACCAGTTCCCCGGTGGTCACCGTGGTGTGGCCGTCCAGGGCGGCGACGAGGTCGCCCATGTCGAGGCCGTGGAAGTGCGCCCGGACGGCTTCGGCGGTGGCCATCCGCAGCAGGTGGTCCAGGATGTCCTGTTCCCGGCCTTCCTCCCCGGCTTCAAATTCGATCTTCCCGGCGAGGACTTCCACGGCGGCGTCCAGGTCGATGATCCGGGCGATGGCCTGGTCCTCGCCGCGCACGCTGGCGCGGCGCAGGGCGGCCGCGGCGACGGTTTCGGCGCCGGCGATCGCGAACCGGGCGGACACGCCGGAGGTCTGGTTGATCGCCGGTGACTGCCGCAGCGCCCGGGTGTAGCGGGCCAGGATTTCGAGGATGACGGGCGGGACGCCGGCCACCAGGTGGCCCTCCTGCCGGATGACGGCCACCTCGTCGTCGAGCTCGATCGGGTAGTGGGTGCGGATTTCGGCGCCGAAGCGGTCCCGCAGCGGCGTGATGATCCTGCCGCGGTTCGTGTAGTCCTCCGGGTTGGCGGACGCGACCACCAGGACGTCCAGCGGCAGCCGCAGCACGTAGCCGCGGATCTGGATGTCGCGTTCCTCCATCACGTTGAGCATGGAAACCTGGATCCGCTCGGCGAGGTCCGGGAGTTCGTTGATGGCGATGATGCCGCGGTTGGAGCGCGGCACCAGACCGTAGTGGATGGTTTCCGGGTCGCCCAGACGGCGGCCCTCGGCCACCCGCATCGGGTCGACGTCGCCGATCAGGTCCGCGACGGAGGTGTCCGGCGTCGCGAGCTTCTCGACGTACCGTTCGGAGCGGTGCCGCCATGCCACCCGCAGCCGGTCCCCCTCGGTGAGGACGCGGGCGCGGGAGTGCTCGGTGAGGGGTTCGTAGGGGTGTTCGTTCAGTTCCGAGTCCTCGATCACCGGCGACCACTCGTCCAGCAGCCCGGCCAGGGTCCGCAGCAGCCGGGTCTTGCCCTGGCCGCGTTCGCCGAGCAGGACGACGTCGTGCCCGGCGAGCAGGGCGCGTTCGAGCTGGGGCAGGACGGTGCGGCTGAAGCCGTACATCCCGGGCCACGGGTCGCGGCCGGCGGCGAGCGCGGCGAGCAGGTTGTCGCGGATTTCGCGGCGCAGGTCCTTGTGAACGTGGCCGGAGGCGCGCAGTTCACCAACAGTGAAGATTTCGGGGCGATCACTCACTCCTCCACCGTAGACCTGTACCCGGCGGGGAATCGAGGGATTTGGTGAGATTCCTGCGCACTGGGCGTCTGGGCGGCCTAGGCTGGATCTTGATGACTGCACCCACGTCCGGACCTTCAGCGCAGCCCCCGCCGCAGGGCACGCTTCTGCTTCTGGTGCGCCACGGGGAGACCCCGACGACCGGCATGGTGCTGCCGGGCAGGGCGCCGGGACTGCACCTGTCCGACCGCGGCCGGGCCCAGGCCGAGCGGGTGTCTGAACGGCTCTCCGGCCTGCCGGTGGACGCCCTCTATTCCTCGCCGCTGGAGCGGGCCTGCGAGACGGCGGAGCCGACGGCGGTGCGCACGGGTCTGGCAGTGAAGCACGACAACGGGCTGCTCGAGTGTGATTTCGGCGAGTGGACCGGCGCCGCAATCGCGGACCTGGCGGTCCTGCCGGAGTGGCAGACCGTGCAGCACAGCCCGTCTGCCTTCCGCTTCCCGAATGGTGAGAGCTTTCCGGAGATGCAGGCGCGGATTGTCGGGGCGATGGAGGCGCTGCGGGAGGCCCATGCCGGGGGCGTGGTGGTGTGCTTTTCGCACGCCGATCCGATCAAGGCCGCCGTCGCCCACGCCTTGGGCACGCCGCTGGATCTGTTCCAGCGGATTGTGATCAGCCCGGGCTCGGTCTCGGCCATCACGTTTGTGGACGGCCAGGATCCCGCGGTGCACATGGTGAACTCGACGTCGGAACCGCTCAGCGGCCTGAGGGCGTCATGAATAGGGGCAGTCGGTGTCCGGCCGGGAGCTGAGACTGCTCACCGAGGGCAGCATCGAACTGCTGGGCCTCATCCCGCGCAGCAGCAACCAGACGTTCCTAGTCCAGGTCACCTGCGGCGAGGACATCGGGTACGCGGTCTACAAACCGGAAGCCGGAGAAAGGCCGTTGTCCGACTTCGAACCTGGCCTCTATAAGCGCGAACTTGCCGCCTACCTGCTCAGCGAATCGCTGGGCTGGGGCTTAGTGCCCTTCACCGTCATTCGGGAGGACGCACCCCTGGGCGTCGGGTCGCTGCAGTGGTTCATCGACTGCGACTTCCAGGAGCACTACTTCACCCTGTTCGAAGGCGCCCCCGAGACCCACCGCGAGCTGGCCCGCATCGCGCTGTTCGACTACGTCGCCAACAACACGGACCGCAAAAGCGGCCACGTGCTGCGCGGCGACGATGGCCGAATCTGGGGCATCGACCACGGGCTCTGCTTCTCGGCAGCGTTCAAGCTGCGCACCGTGATCTGGGACTTCGCCGGCGACCCTATCCCCGGTGCCCTGCTGGAGGACATCGCCCCGCTCGCCGAGTTCGTCCCCGCCGAACTGGCGGAACTGCTCGACGACGATGAGGTCACCGCCCTGCAGCGCCGCGTCCAGCGCTTGCTAGTCGCGGGGGTGCTGCCAGTGGACCGCACGGGAATGCGCTACCCGTGGCCGCTCGTGTAAGCACGGCGCCCACGATTTTGCGATGTGCGCTCGGAGACCATGACGTTCTGAAGCCCAGCCGCTCGACCGGACGCTGCCTACAACTTCGTCAGAAAAACTTCAGAACGCACCTGACGACATTGGTCATGGTTCGCGACCCACAGCCAGCGTTGAAGACACAACGGCGGGGCGAGGCGCATGAGAGCGGCGGCGCGACCCGGACGATACATAGCTGACGTCCGTCGCTAGTCGCTCTTCGCCCCCTCGGTTTCAATTCGAAGCTCGACCGCCCGAGCAATGATTTGACGATTTGTCGTGCTTGCACCGAGGATCGCTATCCGGTTGGCGAACTCAGTCTCCCCGAGTTGCACGGCAAGTCTGCCCAGAACCTCATCCGCGAAACTTGAGGAAATCGTGTCGAGATGCGTCATGTTCAGAACAATCTGGGGGACACCTGCACTTAAGTAGTTCATGATTCGTGTCCGGATTTCGCTGCCCTCTTTCCTCGAGCCGATAGAGCTCTCAAGCTCGGCGGCATCGAGTTCGTAGTAACCGTCAACCGTCTCGATGGATTCAAGAAGGTCACTGGATGAAAATCGAGAACCCAAAACCTCACCGATACTTACTTTGGTTTCGCAGTTAAGCTGCCAATCCACAGTTGTGCCGTGGTGAGATTCCAAGTCCAAAAGCGGCCGATGAGCGTCGGAGACAGCCGTGGCAACGGCATGCTCCCTGAAGGTCCAAGTGCCTTTGCCAGAGTGGATACTGAGCGAACCACCATTGAGGTCGACAGACCGGCTGAGACCGAATAGTCCGTTTCCTTGGTTTTGACTGCCCTTACTCGTGATTCCCTGCTGGACTGCCAGCCCAATTGCCTGATCTGCGGTCTTGATGGAGTCGTAGGAAAATCTACCTGCTTTTGCCCCCATTCCCATGGCGCGGTGTATACCGATTCCCGAATCACTCACTGAAATCACGCACTGCCTGGTGACTGTATGGAGCTGCATCATCACGTAACCGCACGAAGCTTGGCTATGTTGAAATACATTGTCGAGAACTTCATAAATACACCAGTTCAAAGTGTCGAATACGCCCTCTTCGCAGGGCATTCGATCCAGGAGGGAACCCATGAAACGCCGGGTGAGCTCGCCCGCTTCCTTCTCATTCCGGTATTTCCAAACAACGTCCGTGAGTTGCGCTGTGTGGTCGGGGTCATCAGCAACGTTCATAGGGTTGAGAACGTGCGCAAGAGAACGTTCATGCCCCGCTTTGCCAATGTGGAAGGTATGTCCTCGTTCCTTAAGAAAATCTAGCGCACAAGCAAAAGGAACAGCCCCGTTGGGATAGACCTTGTCTGTATGCTCGAAGTCCAAGCCTATTGATTGCTCGAGTGGCGTAGAAGCTACCCAGGACAGTAGCCTTCTAGCTGAAGCGGGGCCGGACAGGTCCCTAACCGCGAAATCGCGAACCTCCCTAGAGGACCGTCGTTCTGTTGTTTCCGTCAAGTGCGATCCCTCTTGGGTAGTTAGAAATACATATGTGTGTATTGAGAAACTGAGTGTATCCCGAGGCCTACCTCGGCAGCCGGGGAAATTTTGCTCCTTCGCCCGCCCTTTTATGTATAGGCGAACGCTCCAACTGCAGGATCGTCACGGCCGCCAGATGCACTTTCCAGCTGCAAAGGTAAATAATCCGAGCATCCGAGTAACTCCGTCCGATGCGTCGGCGGACAGACTCGGCCTATTCCGCGTGGCCCGACGACTCAGGGCGCAGTCCGAGTCCTGCGATTTCCTAAACACTGGCGGCGGCGAGCTCTCTAGCACCGCGCAAGTCTTTAGAAGCGGTGAACTCCTCGGCCGGGGCGTTTTCCTGATATTCGACGAGTTCGACGTGATGCTCCACTAGGGCTTCCTTGACCGCCGCCGGAGTCGCGTAGAAGTACTCGCGACGCAAGTTGACTAGGTTCACCCGCCGGCCAGAGAAGTGCTGGTGGAGCATGGTTTCGATGCCCACCGCGTCCTTTGAGAAGAAGAGTGCGTGCACGTCAAAGAGGAACGGAACGGAAGCATCTCCGAGTTCGCGCACACGATCCATGGGGTTGAGACGGCGCGTCATGCCGATCTTCACCACTCCGTCCCCGAAGGCTCCCAGGTTGGAGATAACGTACACGTACCCGGCACGGGTGTTCAGAGCGTTGTCTTCGGCGTCGGCAAGCTTCGCCTCGGCTTCGTCCAGCTGTTCCTGTACGCGCTGTACGCCCTCAAGGTCTCCGGATGCCTGGAGCTGGAGAAGCACATTGGCGTAGTGATCGACTTCCTTCTTCTGTTTGGCCTTAAGCGCTTCCCATTCGCGCTGGGCTTTGACCGCCTCACGTGCTTCAGCTCGGGCTTCCGCCTCGAGTTGCTTCTGAATGGCTACGGCCTCCAAGTGCCGGGCAGCGAGCTCGAGCTCCTTCTCGCGGAGAGCGTGGAAGGCGTTAGTGATTTGAAGGCCGATCATGGTGCCACGCTTAGCGATCTGCTCACGTGCCTTCTCAAGACGGGCCGAGGCGGTATGTAGGTTCCCGGCTTTCACCGTCTTAACGCAGTTCTCGGCCTCGGCGTTGTAGGCGCGCAGCAACAGCGCGGAAAGGTCTCGGACGAACTTGGATCCTTCCTTCGTGGAACCGTTGAAGGTGAACCCGGAGACTGTGGTGACCGCGGTCTTCTCACGCAGCTTGTCTTTGATGCGGGCGCGGACAGCCGCCAGCTCATCGGCGAGCTTCACCGAGGTCTCAGCGGGATGCTCGTAGTCGTAGAACCCGATGTTGTGCCGGTCGGCGACCTGCCGGACATCAAGGACTTCGCTTCGGACCGCCACGAGCTCGGCTTTCGCCGCAGCAAGCTCCCGCTCCGCCGTGGCAATGTTGCCCGCCAATTCGGCGACATGGCGTTCCTTGTCCAACGTATCCATGTCCCCAAACCTCTGCAGATCGGCGAGCATCTGAACATTGGCCAGGTACACCTCATCCGCGTACTGCTTCAGTCCGTTCGCTGGCAGTGGCGGGGCGCCGATGCCCGTTCGGTAAGTTTTCTCGGCACTTATCCCGAACCCTTCAGCTGGAGCTCCGAAGGATTTCTTGTACTGCTTCAAGATGTCAAGCAAGACCCACAGCACACCACCCGCCAGGATCAGACTGGCTAGGAACGCCTGAGTCGGAAGGATGGCCATGACGATGAGGCAAGTGGAGGCTAAAGCGATATGCCTCGCGAAGCCGACGGGCTTCTTCTTCGGTTTCTCAGGTTCTTGCGCAGGGCCGGATGACAAGTCAGACATGGTTCCCCCAATAGTCACGTGATTGTTTCTCGTACGGTAGCAGCACACGCAGACAGAAACGCCTTCAACGGCGGTGCGGTTGCTCCGCCCGATGTAACCGCGGCCAGCCGCCGTCGGACGCGAGAATGGCGCCGTTGTCGCCGTCGCGGAGCAGGCATGTCACGGAGGCAGCGACCTGAGCGGTGGTGGCTAGCGAAGAGACTGTGGCGTGCAAGATCGGGCCGGTTTCTTCACCGCGGTTCGGGATCCCTAGTTGGCCTCGATGTTGGTAGGAGAGGCCGAGGGTGACTGCGTTGAAACGCAGAACCCTCGGGCCGGGATCGGGATGCGATGTATGCGGCGCCCCACCGGGCCGTCGCAGCCGAGCCACTCTGGAAGCTGACTAGAGGTATGGGTCCCATCCTTGCAGCTTGCTGTTGAGCAACAGCGCGGCGGTGTCGAACATTCCAGGGTCGTCTACTTCTGATGCAGACGCGACGGTCCTCAAGCGCTCGGTGGTTTGCTGAGTGAGCGACTCTATCTCGCTTGGCCATGGCTTCAGAGATTCGAGCGTGATGTTGAGGGCCTTCGCATAGGAACCAAGGGCGATTTTGCTACTCACGCACGTAGCAGCGTCTATTCCCGCCTGCCTGCTGCTGAGCACGCCAGAGCATCGGTTTGTCCGGAAGTCATCGAAGTTCTCCGTGAGCTGAGGACGGATTTCAGCTACGGCGCTGGCCACTTCTGAGACAGTGCTGGTGGTCTCCGTCGGGGTAGGTGCCTCGGAGGGGGCGCTCGACACCGAAGGCTCCGCTGCCTGGGTGCTTGAGCTGCACCCGGCTAGGGCCAGTGTCAGCATGAGGGTAAGTCCGAGCGATCTTTTCAACAGAATCTTTCTGGCAGGAGAGCGGATAGGGACCGCTTCGAATATTGGATGCCCCTTGATGCAGCACCTGAGATCCAGTTGCTTTGAGCGGCACATGGCAGATTATCGGGGCCCGAGGTTTGACGGATAGCAGACACGCTGACTTTGGAAGCGTTGGCCGTCACACATTACGCCGAGAATCGGCTCCTAAACGGCCGCGAGGCTGAACCTTAGGACGCGGGCCCGTATTGAAGCACGCGGGTTGTCCGCTCGTGGGCTCCGCCTAGCGGCCAAGGGAGAGCGCCCCCTCAAACCTCAGCCACCGGAGCCGCGAACTGCGCCGCGTACAGCGCGGCGTACGCCCCGCCGGCCTCCAGCAGTGACGCGTGTGTCCCCTGTTCCACGATCTGGCCGGCTTCCATCACCAGGATGAGGTCGGCGTCGCGGATGGTGGAGAGCCGGTGCGCGATGACGAACGAGGTCCGGTCGGACCGCAGCGCGCTCATGGCCTTCTGCACCAGTACCTCGGTGCGGGTGTCCACGGAGGACGTCGCCTCGTCCAGGATCAGCACCGAGGGCCGGGCCAGGAACGCCCGGGCAATCGTCAGGAGCTGCTTCTCCCCCGCCGAGACGTTGGCGCCCTCGTCGTCGAGCACGGTGTCGTAGCCCTGCGGCAGGGACTTCACAAACCGGTCCACGTACGTCGCCTTCGCCGCCTCCAGGATCTCCGCCTCCGAAGCATCCGGCCGGCCGTAGGCGATGTTGTCCCGGATGGTCCCGCCGAACAGCCACGTATCCTGCAGCACCATCCCCATCCGCGAGCGCAGCGCGTGCCGGGACATCGCGGCGACGTCCACGCCGTCCAGCGTGATCCGCCCGGCGTCGAGTTCGTAGAAGCGCATCATCAGGTTCACCAGCGTGGTCTTGCCCGCCCCGGTCGGGCCCACAATCGCCACCGTCTGCCCCGGCTCCGCCACCAGGCTCAGCTTGGAAATCAGCGGCTTGTCCGGCGAGTAGGCAAAGGACACGTCCTCGAACACCAGCCGCCCCCGGCCCCCAGAAGGAGCCACGGACGGCACCGGGTCAGGCGACTGCTCCTCGGTGTCCAGCAGCTCGAACACCCGCTCCGCCGACGCCACGCCGGACTGCAGCAGGTTCGCCATCGAGCCCAGCTGGGCCAGCGGCTGGGTGAACTGCCGCGAGTACTGGATGAACGCCTGCACATCGCCCAGCTGCATCGCCCCGGACGCCACCTGCAGCCCGCCCACCACGGCGATCCCCACATAGACCAGGTTCCCGATGAACGTCATGGCCGGCATGATCAGCCCGGAAATGAACTGGGCGCCGAAGCTGGCCTGGTACAGCTCCACGTTCTTCTGCCGGAACGTCTCCTCCACCTCGCGCTGCCGGCCGAACACCTTCACCAGTGCGTGCCCGGTGTAGGTCTCCTCGATCTGGCCGTTCAGTTCGCCGGTGTTCTTCCACTGCGCCACAAACAGCTTCTGCGAGCGCTTGGCGATCACCGTCGTCGTCACCAGGGTCAGCGGAATGGTCACCAGGGCGATGATGGCCAGCGTGGGCGAGAGGATCACCATCATCACCAGCACCCCGGCCACGGTCAGCACCGAGGTCACCGCCTGGCTGATGGACTGCTGCAGGCTCTGGGAGATGTTGTCCACATCGTTGGTCACCCGACTGAGCAGCTCGCCGCGCTGCACGGTGTCGAAATAGCGCAGCGGCAGCCGGTTGATTTTCGCCTCGATCCGCTCGCGCAGCCGGTACACGGTGCGCTGCACCACGCCGTTGAGGATATATGCCTGCATCCACATAAACGCCGAGGCGAGCACATAGAGCACCAGCGCCCACAGCAGCACCGAGGACAGCGCGGCGAAGTCGATCCCGGTCCCGGGCGTCAGCGCCATGGCGCTGAGCATGTCCGCCTTTTGGTTCTCCCCCGCGGCCCGCAGCTGCGCGATCAGCTGGGCCTTGCTCACCCCGGCGGGCAGCTGTTTGGACACGACGCCGGCGAAGATCAGGTTGGTGCCCTCGCCCAGCAGCCGCGGCCCGATCACGGACAGCGTCACGCTGACGACGGCGAGGGCCAGTACCAGCGTCAGCCAGATCCGCTCGGGGCGGAGTTCGCCCAGCAGCCGCTTCGCGGACGGGCCGAAGTTCATCGCCTTCTCCGCCGGGATGTTCATCCCGGCGAACGGGCCGCCGTGGCCGGGGCCGCCGCGCGGGCGCGGGATCCGCAGCGGGGCCTCCTGGGCGGCGCCGGCTCCGCTCCCAGCGCCGGAAGCGGGTGTCCGGGACTCGACCTTGCTCATACCGCCTCCTCCGCCGCGAGCTGGGAATTCACGATCTCGTTGTACGTCGGCGAGGTCTCCAACAGCTCCTCGTGCGTGCCGTGCGCGACGATCCGGCCGTCGTCGAGCACCAAAATCTGGTCCGCGTCCACGATGCTGGAGACCCGCTGGGCGATGATCACCAGCGTCGCGCCGGCAGTGTGCTGCCGGAGCGCCTGGCGGAGCCGGGCGTCCGTGGCGGTGTCCAGCGAGGAGAACGAGTCGTCAAAGATATAGAGCTCGGGGCGTTTCACCAGCGCCCGGGCAATCGCGATCCGCTGCCGCTGCCCGCCAGAGACGTTGGTGCCGCCCTGCGAGATGGGCGCGTCCAGGCCGCCCTCCATCTCCCGGACAAAGTCCTCCGCCTGCGCGATGGACAGCGCCCGCCAGAGCTCGTCCTCGGTGGCGTCGGGCTTGCCGTAGAGCAGGTTGCTGCGGACCGTGCCGGAGAACAGGTAGGGCTTCTGCGGGACCAGGCCGATGTGCCCCCAGAGCAGGTCCGGGTGCAGTTCCCGGACGTCCACGCCATCGA
The DNA here is from genome assembly GCF_052113385.1 of Arthrobacter sp. YAF16. NCBI lineage: Bacteria > Bacillati > Actinomycetota > Actinomycetes > Micrococcales > Micrococcaceae > Arthrobacter > Arthrobacter sp. YAF16. The sequence continues at coordinate 151,344 of NZ_JBFRDC010000001.1, read as the reverse complement.
TCCGCACCGAGCCGGAGGTGGCGTCGAAGAGCCGCGGCATCAGGTTCACCAGGGTGGTCTTCCCGGACCCCGTGGAGCCGATGATCGCCGTCGTCTGCCCGGCGCGGGCGGTGAAGTCCACGTCCGAGAGGACCGGCGCCTCGGCACCCGGGTAGGCGAACCCGACGTCGCGCATCTCCAGCTCGCCGCGGGCTGCACCGGCGAGGCTGACCGGGTGCTCCGGCGGCCGGACGCTGGATTCGGTGCCCAGCACCGCGCCGATCCGGTCCGCGGAGACGGCGGCGCGCGGGATCATGATCGCCATGAAGGTGGCCATCATGACGGACATCAGGATCTGCATCAGGTAGCTCAGGAACGCGATCATGGTGCCCACCTGCATGGAGCCGTCCTCGATCCGGAACGCGCCGAACCAGATCACGGCCACGGAGGAGACGTTGAGCACCAGCATTACGGTGGGGAACGCGAGCGCCATCAGCCGGCCGGCGCGCAGCGCGGTGTCCGTGACGTCCTCGTTGGCCCGGCCGAAGCGGGCGGTCTCGATGTCCTCGCGGACGAAAGCGCGGACCACGCGGATGCCGGTGAGCTGTTCGCGCAGCACCCGGTTGACCGTGTCGATCCGGGTTTGCATCAGCCGGAACAGCGGCACCATCCGGGTGACGATCAGGCCCACGGCGATGAGCAGCACCGGCACGCTGACCGCAATCAGCCAGGACAGCTGCACGTCCTGCCGGACCGCCATGATGACCCCGCCGATGCTCAGCATGGGCGCGGTGACCATCAGCGTGGCGGACATCAGCACCAGCTGCTGGACCTGCTGGACGTCGTTGGTGGATCGGGTGATCAGGCTGGGCGCGCCGAACCGGGTCACCTCCTGCTCGGAGAACTCCGCCACCCGGGTGAAGATCGCCCCGCGCACGTCCCGGCCCAGCGCCATCGCGGCCTTCGCGCCGAAGTAGACGGCGGCGATGGTGCAGGCGATCTGCAGCAGGGTGACCATCAGCATCACGCCGCCGACGCGCATGATGTAGTCCGTGTCCCCGCGCGCCACACCCTGGTCGATGATGTCAGCGTTCAGGGTGGGCAGGTACAACGAGGCGATGGACGCCGCCAGCTGGAAGACGACGACGGCGAGCAGCAGCCGCCGCTGCGGCCTCAGGTATTCGACGAGCAGTTTCCAGAGCATCCGGTCTCCAGTTCTTGCACGGTCCCCGGTTGGTGGTCCGGAGGTCAGTTTACGTCCGGATGCTGGGCGCGGACGGGGTTATTCTCTGGGCGGACTCGGCGCGCGTCGACGCGGGCGCCGCCAGATCTTGACACGGTCTTAATTTGATCCGCTGACCTGTCATTGGCACTGCGCAACGTCGAGTAGCGTTGCTCCCAATCGGCCAGAAACGGAAGGAAGTCTTGTCATGGAGTATGTCGTGCTGCAGGTGATCCTAAAAGAGAAGCTGTGGGGAACCGGCTCGGGAAACCTGACTTCTCTGGAGAAGACCCTCAACGATCAGGCCGCAAAAGGCTATCGCCTCCACACCATAACCACCGCCAGCAGCGGGAGCAAGGGACTCGGCGGCGGTGACCGCATACAGGCAACCATGGTGTTCGAGCGCCTCGGATAGTCGCACCTCGCTGTGGCGTCGGGACGCCATGGCATCCTCCGGCGAGTCCGTTCGCAGGAAAGCGGTCGTGCTCCAGATTGAGAGGAGGTCGAGGTTCGCTCACGGAATTTGACTGCCCGGAGGCAGGAGTTCGCTCAGCAGGCGACCCTGCGCCGTGATCAACTTCTTTCGGGAACAGCCGTCAGTTAATCCCGGACCAAGGTGTACCTTGGCCGAATGCTGAGCATTGGTTCGATCGTGATCAGGGTGGAAAACCTCGAACGCCAGATGGCTTTCTGGCAGGCCGCGCTGGGCTACGAGCCGCGGCACGAGCCCCTCGACGACTTTGTCATCCTGCAGCCGCCGGCCGGTGCCGGCACCTGCATCTCCCTAGACCGCGTTCCCGCGGCCCTCCAGATCCCGCCACGCCTGCATCTGGATCTTTACACCGACCAGCAGGACGCCGAAGTGCAGCGGCTCCTGGCCCTGGGCGCCACCCCGGTCGAGTGGAGCAAGCGGCCGGCGGACGCGGACTACGTGATCCTTGCCGACCCGGAGGGCAACCGGTTCTGCGTGGTGGACACCGCCGGGACGGACAACTCGCCGTCGTCCATTGAAGAAAGCGAACGTCTGAGTGCTGGCGCACATTCCTTAAGTCGGCGCCTCAGTCCGCTGGCTTGCGAGCCAATTACGACGGAGGATACGGGCTAGGAGGCGGGATCGGCGTCGTGTTTCGCGGGCTGATGGCCTTGGACGGCGGCGCGGACGTCGCCCTTTTGGTGCCCGTCCTTGTGTCCGCTGTCCTTCTTGCCGAACGGCAGCGCTTTGAGCAGCGGCTGCAGGATCGCCATCACGACGAGGCCCCAGGCGAGTCCGAGGACGGCCGAGCACAGGGTGTTCACGAGCCAGGCCAGGAAGCCGCCCGCCACCGGGATCCCGGCTACGGGGTGCTCGAGGGCGTGGACCAGATCGTAGGGCAGGTGCCAGCCGAGGTCGTGGGCGCCCTGCAGCATGATGTGCCCGCCCACCCACAGCATGGCGCCCGTCCCGACGACGGTAATCGTGGTCAGCACGGCGGGCATCCCCTTGACGAGCAGCTCGCCGAAGCGGTGGGAGCCCGCGGACTCCTTGGTGGTCAGGTGCAGGCCGATGTCGTCCATCTTGACGATGAGTGCGACGGCGCCGTACACGGCGGCCGTGATCGCGATCGCCACTGCGACCAGGATGGAGGCCCGAACCCACAGGGATTCGGCCGCCACCTCGTTCATCGCGATGACCATGATCTCGCAGGAAAGGATGAAGTCGGTGGTGATGGCGCCCTTGGTGACCTTGGCCTCCGCCTCCGGCCCCCGGTCGACCGCCGGGGTGTCTTCCTCGGCGTCGTGCTGTCCGCGGAGTTTGTGCCAGACCTTCTCGGCACCCTCGTAGCAGAGGTAGGTGCCGCCCGCCATGAGGATGAACGGAATGACGCCCGGGATGAAGGCGCTGATGAGCAGCAGTGCCGGCAGGATGATCAGGAGTTTGTTCCGCAGCGAGCCCCAGAAGATCTTCTTGATCATCGGCAGTTCGCGGGACGGGTCCGCCCCGGACACGTACTGAGGGGTGACTGCGGCATCGTCAATGACCACGCCCGCGGCCTTGGCCCCCGCCTTCGCCGCTCCGGCGGCGACGTCGTCCACCGAGGCGGCCGCGATCTTGGCCAGGGCTGCGATGTCGTCCAGCAGGGCGACCAGGCCGCCGCTCACAGCCCGCGTCCGTACTGTTTGGGGGCGGACGGCTGGACGGGGGTGCCCTGGTCGGGGTGCGTGATCGGCATGCTCAATTATATGAGGGATAGCCCGTCGGCTCTGGATCCGAACCGGGCCGGCTCGGTAGCGTGAAGAGCATGACCATCAAACTTGAGAACGTCGGCATCGCCGTGCGCAGCCTCGACGAGGCGATCGCGTTCTTCACCGACCTCGGTCTGGCGGTCGTTGGGCGGGACACCGTCAGCGGCGAATGGACCGACACCGCCGTCGGGCTTGACGGCAATCACGCCCACATTGCCATGCTCGAAACGCCGGACGGCCGTGGCCGCCTCGAGCTCTTTGAATACATCCATCCCGAGGCGATCGAGACGGCGCCCACCCGTCCCAACGAGATCGGCATGCACCGGGTCGCGTTCTCAGTCTCCGACATCGACCAAGCCCTGGAGATCGCCGCGCGGCATGGCTGTTATCCGCTGCGCGGCGTGGCGACCTACAAGGACGTTTACAAGCTCACGTACCTCCGCGGCCCCAGCGGCATCCTCGTGATGCTTGCCGAGGAGCTGAAGAAAAGCTGAGGGCCGGGCCAGTGCGCCCGTTCGCCGGACGGGCGCGCAGTCTGGTTCGATGAGCGGATGGAACATTCACAGTTGAATTTGCCCTCTCCGAAGCTCACCGCGGGCGATCGGGTCGCGGTTCTCTCGCCGTCCTTTGCCGCGCCTGGATTCGCCCCTGCCGTGCATGAGCAGGCCATGCGGCGCCTCATTGCGACCACGGGCCTGGTACCGGTGGAGTTCCCAACGACCCGCAAGCTCGGTTCCAGTCCAGAGGAACGGGCGGCGGACATCAATGCGGCGTTCGCCGATCCCAGCATCCGTGCGATTCTCGCGACCATCGGCGGCGACGACCAGATCACGGTCGTGCCGCATCTGGACGCCGCGGCGGCCGTAGCGGATCCGAAGATCTTCATCGGCTACAGCGACAACACCAATCTGCTCAACTGGCTGTGGTCCCTTGGGATACCCGCATATTACGGCGGTTCCACCCAGGTTCACCTCGGCGCCGGGCCGGGTGCGGACGACGTCCACCTCGCTTCCCTGCGTGCGGCGCTGCTCACCGGAGGCGAACTTGAGGTCACCGAACCGGGGGAATCAGAGGACTTCGGGCCGGATTGGCTCGAGCCACGGGCGCTCGTCGAATACGGCGACCGCGAACCCACCGAACCCTGGACGTGGACGGGTCCGGCATGCACCGTCTCCGGTCCCACATGGGGCGGCTGTATCGAAGTCCTCGACCAGCTGGCCATCGCCGACAGGCTGCCCGCCCTCGACGCACTCCGGGGCAGCATCCTGCTCCTCGAAACCAGCGAACTGCTGGCTCCCGCAGACTGGGTTAAGCGGTGGATTCGAGCGCTCGGCGAGCGTGGTGTCTTGGAGGCAGTCGACGGCGTGATGGTCGCCAGGCCACCCGTCAGCAGCCACGGGCAGATCCCGCCCGCCGTCGAACGGGCTCAGTTGCGCGCGGCACAGCGGGATGTGGCCGCCGCCGAAATCGCACGATACAACCCGGACGCCGTCGTCTGCATCGGGGTCCCGTTCGGGCATACCCGGCCACAGTGGATCATCCCCTACGGCGGTCAGATCCAACTCAACGGCGAAGCAAAGACGATCACCGCGAACTATTCCTAAGCGTCGCGGAGCTCGAAAGTCAGCGACCAAGTTGGCTAAGCGGCGAAGCCCGCGATCCGGGCGTTGGATCGCGTTCATCCTCGCAGGAGCGCCGATCCTGACCGTTCTGCTCTGTAGTCCTTGCGCACCACTCCCGCCCGGAATACCGTCTCGAGAAGCAGGAGCAACCACGAGCGGAAGGCATGCCGTGCTGAAGCAAGTCGCTGACGGCGTTTGGGTTCACCAGAGTGAGTTCCTGCAGAGCAACTCCGTCATCGTTCAGGGCCGGGCCGGTGTGCTGCTCATCGACCCCGGGATAACGCGCGGCGAAATGGCGGACCTCGCGAACGACCTTCGCGAGTTGGGCCAGCCCGTCGTGGCAGGCTTTTCGACCCACCCGCATTGGGACCACGTACTCTGGCACCCGGACTTCGGCGACGTGCCACGGTACGCCACGGCCCGCTGCGCGGCACCGATCCAGGACCTGCTGTCGCAGCCGGACTGGAAGGCCCGCGTAGCCGGAGTGCTGCCGCCGGACTTCGCGGGGGAGATCCCGATGGAACTCCTCGGCCTTGTCACCGGCCTGCCTGCCGACGCCGCGCGGCTTCCCTGGGACGGCCCCAAAGTCCGGATCATCGAGCATCGGGCCCACGCCGCAGGCCACGCCGCGCTGCTGATCGAGGATCGCGGCGTCCTTGTCGCCGGGGACATGCTTTCCGACATCCTGATGCCGTTCCTCGATCTGAAGGCCGCGGATCCGATCGGTGACTACCTCGCCGCCCTGCCGCTCTTCGAGGGCATCACCGGCGACGTCGCCGCCGTCGTCCCCGGCCACGGCTCAGTCGGCGGAGCCGAGCAGCTGCGGGCGCGGCTCAAGCAGGATCGCGCGTATGTGGAGGCCTTGCGGGACGGCGCTGAGCCCAATGACCCGCGGCTGGGCCCCTCGGCTCCCTTGGAATGGCTGGCCGGCGTGCATCAAGGGCAGGTACAACAGCTCGCCCAAAGAGGGGAAAACGCGAAGCCCGCGTAGCCGTCTCCGGGCCTGTCCTGGCCAGCCCCGCGTGTATAAAATCTGGCGGTATGGCGCTGCGACTTGTTCAGGTGAATTTTAAGGCTCGGGACGACTCCGCGCTCGGCCGGTTTTGGGCGGAAGCGCTCGGTTGGGGCGTGTCCAGCGAGGGACCCGGGGTGACCAATGTTGAACCCGTGGGCTTCGCCTGGCCGGACCCGGCGGCCGTGTGCATCGACGTCGTCACCGTCCCGGATCCGGCGACGGTGCAGTACCGCGCGCACCTCGACCTCGCCAGCACCTCGGCCGCCCATCAGACAGAGCTGGTCGCGCGCCTGCTGGAACTCGGCGCGACTCCCGCCGACATAGGCCAGAGTCTTGTGCCGTGGACGGCCCTGGCCGACCCGGAAGGCAACCTGTTCAGGGTGCTGGAGCCCCGGGCGATCTACCGGGATACCGGGCCGGTCGCCGCAGTGGTGGTTAACTGCGCGGATCCGAGGGCCATGGCGCGGTTCTGGAGCGGGGCGATGGACTGGACCCTGCACGAGGTGTCCGACGACCACGCGAGGTTGCGTTCGGCTGCGGATGTCGGGCCGTATCTGGAGTTCCTGCGCACGCCGGCCCTAAAGACCATGCCCGGCCGGGTCCATCTCGACCTGCTGCCGTATCCCGGCGATGATCACGCGGCCGAGGTGGCCAGGCTGCGGGCTCTGGGCGCAACCGACGCCGACGTCGGCCAGGGCGATGTGCCATGGGTGTGCCTGGCCGACACCGAGGGCAACGAGTTCTGCGTCCTCGCCCCGCGCTGAGCTAGCCGCCGATCACCACGTTCGCCGGCGGTTCGTCCGCGAGCATGAGTTCGATCTGGCGCTGCAGCAGCTTGCCCATTCGCGGGCGCATGGCCGAGGTGGCGCCGCCGATGTGCGGGCTGATGATGACGCCGGGGGTGCCCCACAGCGGGTGGTCCTGCGGCAGCGGTTCGGGGTCGGTGACGTCCAGGGCGGCGCGGATCCGGCCGGAGGCGGTGTGCTTCACCAGGGCTTCGGTGTCCGCGACCGGCCCGCGGGCGACGTTGACCAGCAGCGCGCCGTCGGGCATGGCGGCGAGGAAGGCGTCGTCGATCAGGTGGCGGGTGGAAGCGCTGAGCGGGACCACCACCACCACGATGTCGTGCTCCGGCAGCAGGCTGTGCAGTTCGTCGATGCCGTGGATCTGGCCGCGCGCATCGGACCGCGCCTTGCTGGCCACCCGGGTCACGGTGGTTTCGAATGCCAGCAGCCGGTCCTCGATCGCCTTGCCGACGCCGCCGTAGCCGACAATCATCACGCGACGGTCCGCAAGGCTTGCGGTGGGACGGCTCTCCCAGCGGCCCTCCTGCTGGTTCTTCAGCATCCGGGGGAATTCACGCTGGCTGGCCAGGATCAGGGCCAGGGTCAGTTCGGCGGTGGACGCCTCGTGGACGCCCGCGGCATTCGCGAAAACGCGGCCGGCGGGCAGCACCTCTTCGACGCCGTCGTAGCCGATCGACTGGCTCTGCACCAGCCCGGTCTCCACGCCTTCCAGCCCGCGCAAGGCGGACCAGCCGCCCATGTAGGGCGGAACGACGATGTCAATGCTCGGCCGCGGCGCTTCACCGGACAGGTCCCACTGGAGGACGGTGACATCCGGGTGGGGCTGGAGGTATTCACGCAGGGTTGCGTCCGGCAGGCTGACAGTAATTTTCTTCGGCATAGTTGCCAGCCTAGTAGGCCGGCGCGGACGACGGCGGACCCGGGAGGGCTGCTCCTAGACTCTTCGCGAGAAAATACGGATACCGCACAGCAGCATCCGGATCCTAAACAAGCCTTAGTTCCGGTTGAGGCCAAACCGCCGGGTGAGCAGGGCCTTCTTGAAGTGAACTTCCGCGGCATCCACCTGGGCTGCGGGTGCGCTGGGCGAAAAAACCTGGAGAATGCTGAATTGGAAGTGGTGTCGGTGAGCGAGATCGAGGCCATCTAATTCGCGGAGAGCAACGTTGCCCCCATGGCCATTCTTCGCGTAGACGCTCCAGCGCCCGAGAAAACGCTCGGCGCCGTCGGCCTTGCCTACGTAGAGCTTGCCGGTTTTGGTGTCGGCTATGAGGTAGATGCCCTGCACGGAACTGAGCGCTGTCCGCCACTGCCTATAGCGGTCATCTTCGACAATGGCCTGGAGTTCCCCGAAGCTGACAATAAGTGAATCGAATCCCGGAAACGGTTCAGTCTTTGGATCCGAGATTTCGACTACGGGCATCATTAGCGCGTGTTTCCCTGCCTTGGCCCAGTTCACAGTATCGGCTGTCCACTCAATGACCAGCCGCTGCTCGTGCGCCGAGAAGACCTGCGAGGGGCGCAGATCAAAGAAACGACATCTCTCGGTGCGCTCTGCCAAGACCTCACCATGGTTCTCATACGCGGTAAGGAACCGGGCGCGACGGCCCGTGGTTGCAAGGAAGTTCAGCCAAAGTCGCGGAGGGGTCTTACCGAGCTTGTTGTTCAGGCCCTGCTCGCGCGTATACGTCAGCAGCTTCGGACTCTCGGCCTCGTTCTGGCTTGCCAGCCCATCCGACGAGAGGGTGTGCCGGATAACGACTACGTCATCCGGTACGAGCCCCGCCGCGTGAAAGAGATGTCCAAGTCGGAGTTCACCAAGGACGTCGTTATTCATGCTTTCCCCCGTTCAAGCACGAACGCCGTGCACTTTCGTGAATGTCACGCCTTAGCTTACGGTCCGACGGCTCCGCGCCTTGGAAAGTGGTTTGAAGGGCCGGCGCGGACGACGGCGGCAGGTGCCGGCCGCCGTCGTCGTCCGCGTCCCGGAGTGCCTAGCGGCCGAAGAGCTTGGCGAAGAAGCCGGTCTTGGGCTCGTCTGCGTGGCCCTTGCAGCGGTCGGCGCTCTTGACGCCGCGCATGACCTGGTCCACGTGCTGGCCGCAGCCGGCCCACGTGGTCTTGCCGCACTTCTTGCATGCAACCTGTCGGCACATCTGGTGTCTCCCTTTGTCGGTATGGGTCTACCCCTCCACTATACCCCGGGGGGTATGTTGCGCAAGTTCATGGAACACCATTCCGCCCAAGGGCGTTAGTTTCCTACAGTGGGACCCGTCGACGGGACGCACGCACTGACTTCAGACCGTACCGAGAGGATCGCTTCATGGCATACATCAAGGTTGGAACCGAGAACAGCACCGACGTCGAGCTCTACTACGAGGACCACGGCGCCGGGCAGCCGGTGGTCCTGATCCACGGCTACCCGCTGGACGGCTCGTCCTGGGAGAAGCAGACCGCCGCGCTCCTGGCCGCCGGCTACCGCGTGATCACCTACGACCGGCGCGGCTTCGGCCAGTCCAGCAAGCCCACCGACGGCTACGACTACGACACCTTCGCCGCCGACCTGAACACCCTGATGACCGGCTTGGACCTCAACGACGCCGTGCTGGTGGGCTTCTCGATGGGCACCGGCGAAGTGGGCCGCTACCTCGGCAGCTACGGCTCGGCGCGCGTGGCCAAGGCCGTCTTCCTCGGCTCACTGGAACCGTACGTGCTGCAGACCGAGGACAACCCCGACGGCGTCCCGCAGTCCGTGTTCGACGGCCTGATGGAAGCGGTCACAGCCGACCGCTACGCCTTCTTCACCGACTTCTTCATGAACTTCTACAACAGCGACACCTTCCTGGGCACACCGCGGCTCAGCGAGGAAGTCATGCGGGCCGGCTGGAACCTCGCCACTGCGGGCGGCCCGACGGCGTCCGCTGCCGCGCAGCCCACCTGGCTCACCGACTTCCGCGGCGACATCCCCAAGATCGACGTCCCGGCCCTGATCGTCCACGGCACCGCGGACCGGATCCTGCCGATCGACGTCACCGGCCGCCGCTTCACCAAGGCCCTGCCGGACGCGGAGTACGTGGAGATCGACGGCGCCCCGCACGGGATGCTCTGGACCCACGCCGCCGAGGTCAACAAGGTGCTGCTGGGGTTCCTGGCCAAGTAGGCCGCAGCGGCGGTTTCCGCGCCGGTTCAGGACGGGCGCACCTCGGGTCCGGGGTGCGCCCGTCCGCGTCCGTAGCGGTTTTCTGGAAGCGTCGGAGGGGCTGGCGCATGCGGGTCCACAGGCGCACGATTAACGTACCGGGAATGCCCTGGCGCAGACCCCCCGGCCGACGCCCGTTTTAGCACGGGCGAGCTAATCGAAACTGGACGGACGTGCCACCGCGACTGCGGTGCCACCGCGGCGTGATCGTGACGGGCACACGCCGTCCGACCCTCTTGAACCGCATCCTCCAGTAGGAGCACCAAAGAAATGTCCATCACCACATCACCAACCACGTCCCACCCCCGGGCGGCCAAGTTCACCTTGGTCTCGGCCATCACCCTGGGGCTCATCGGCGGCCCCGTCGCCTTGGCCGCACCGGCTGACGCGTCGACCCGCCAGGGTGGCTGCACCGTCGACCCGTTGAGGCCCACCGACCGCAGCCATGGGTCGATTTCCGCATCAAGGTGGACTGCCGGGACAACAGGACCGTGCAGATAAGGCAGTTGCGCTATGAAGACGAGCGCGGCCGCAGGCACGACGATTTCCTGGGCGGCTCAACGTTCTGGGAGTCCTTCAACCGGCGCCACGAGTCGACGACCGTCCACAGCTACCGCTTCGTCCCCGACCGCCGCGGCGAGGAAAAGGTTTACCAGCTCGTCTCGTTCCGCGTCCGCGTGGGCAACCACTGGTCCAACTGGACCCGTTGGGAGAAGAGCGAGGTGGCAACGCTCCGGCACTGAACGTCTTCCACGAAAGTGCCAATACACCGGAAAGCCAAGGGGTTCCCTTGGCTTTCCGGTGTGCTGCGCGCTAGACCTCGTCGTTGTCCCACCCGCCGGCGCCGACGGCGTCTTCCGGCTTGTCGTCCGACGTCGGGTCGCCGGACCCGATGTACGCCGCGGGCACCGTTCCGGCGGCCTGGGTCTGCTGTTCCTCGCGGATGTTGCCGGCGCGGCCCGGCTCGGCGTGGCCCGGCCCGGCGTGCGGCTGGCGGGCCTCGACGTCGTCGGGGTCGCCCTGCTGCTGGCGCTCCTTCGCGGCGTCGGGGTCGCCGGGACCGCGCAGGCCGGCGGGGTCGTTGCCTGGCTCATTCGGATCACTCATTGCACTGCCTTTCATCCGCGGATGGACTTCTCCCACACTAACTTGGAGCCTTACCGGGCGGCGTCCGACGCGATCAGTTCTTCCAGCCCGCGCTTGAACCCGGACCGGCCGCCGTGGGCGGGATGCCTGATTTTCGGCACTTCCAGCCCGCTGCGCTGCAGGCTGCGGTGCGCCACGTTGCCGACGGCCACCACCGTCTCGATCGCAAATTCCTGCTTCAGCGCCTGCCAAAAGGGGGTTCCCAGCGCCGCTTCGGACGCCGTGGGGGTGCGGTTGGACAGGGGCCGCCCGGGCACGTGGGTGTGCCACGGGCAGGCGCTCCAGAGCAGCGGAAGGAACTCCAGCTCGGCCAGCACCTCCCACACCACCGTCGCGGTCGGCTCGGCGGCAATGCCCGCAGCGTCCGGCGGCAGAACGTAGCCCTTGCCCGGTCCGAACAGGCCAAAAGCGTTGGCTGGCCCCTCCAAAATGGGGCGGTTGGTGAACGGAACCCCGGTGATCCGCATGCCCCTGAAACCCGGGGCCTCCCCCACCAGCAGCACCTTGGGCGAACGGTCCCGCAGTTCCTGCAGGTAGATCGCCAGATTGCGCCGGCGCTGCTCATTCGCGGGCTCGCTGTGGTCGAAAAAGTTGGCGCACCCCGGCCCGGTTTCCACGGACGCGAGCCGGTGCACAAAGTCCTCGATGGAGGGTGCAATCATTCCGGACCTGCCCTCCTGGCGGCTCGTGGGTCACCCAGGCTATCCGCGGAACTTCCGCACGGGCGCCGGCGCCGCCCTAGCATGGGGACATGACGGACACGACCATCTTTACGGTGGGGCACTCCACTCACCCCATCGACGAATTCATCGGCATCCTCAAGGCCCACGGCATTAAGAAGCTGATCGACGTCCGCACCGTCCCGAAGTCGCGGCACAACCCGCAGTTCAACGCGGACGCACTCGCCGCGAGCGTGCGGGCCAACGGCATCACCTACCGGCGGATGGAATCCCTCGGCGGTTTGCGGCACACCACCAAGGACAGTGCCAATGGCGCCTGGCGCAACGCCTCGTTCCGGGGCTACGCGGACTACATGCAGACCGAGGAGTTTTCCGCCGCCGTCGGCCAGCTGCTGGAGCGCGGGCGGAGCAACGATGCGGCGATCATGTGCGCGGAAGCCGTCCCGTGGCGCTGCCACCGTTCGCTGATCGGTGACGCGCTCCTGGTCCGCAATGCCGAGGTGCTGGACATCATGACGGCGAAGTCCGCCAAACCCCACACCCTGACCTCGTTCGCCCGCGTCGACGGCCACCGGGTCTGGTACCCGGCGGAGTGACAGCCGGGGCGCCAACCGGACCGCCCCCTACCAGCGCGGGTGGACGGATTCGCGGAAGTAGCGGTCGTAGATTTCGTGGACGCCGACGTCGAAAGTTGAGTCAATGCCGCTGACCGACGCCGCCTCGGCGTTCGCGCGGGCCTGCTCGACGTTCCGGGCCCCCGGGATCACCGTGCTGACGCCCTCCTGCGCCGCGATCCAGGCGAGGGCCGCCTGGGCGGTGCTGACGCCGTCGGGCACCAGTTCCTGGAACTCGGCCACCGCCTTGAGGCCCTCCCCGAAGTCCACGCCGGAGAAGGTCTCCCCCACGTCGAACGCCGCGCCGGCGCGGTTGTAGTTCCGGTGGTCGTCCGCCGCGAAGGACGTGTCCGCCGTGTACTTGCCGGAAAGCAGCCCCGAGGCGAGCGGCACGCGGGCGATGATGCCGACGCCGGCGGCCACCGCCGCGGGCAGCACCTCGTCCAGCGGCTTGAGCCGGAAGGCGTTGAGGATGATCTGCACGGTGGCGGTGCCGTCGTGGCGCATGGCCTCGAGGGCTTCGTCAGCCCGTTCCACGCTGACGCCGTAGTTCCGGATGGCACCCTCGGCCACCAGGGTGTCCAGCGCGTCGTACACCTCGGCGTTGCTGTAGACGGCGGTGGGCGGGCAGTGCAGCTGGACCAGGTCGAGCTGCTCGACGCCGAGGTTCCGCCGGGACCGGTCCGTCCATTCGCGGAAGTTGGCGAGGTTGTAGTTTTCCGGCCGCTGCTCCATCCGGCGGCCCATTTTGGTGGCCACCGTGATATCCAGGCCGGAGTTGTTCGCCAGGAAGGCGCCGATGGCCTGCTCGCTGCGGCCGTCGCCGTAGACGTCGGCGGTGTCGAAGAACGTGACGCCGGCTTCCGCGGAGGCGGCCAGGATGGCCTGCGCCTGCGCCGGGTCCACGTTGCCCCAGTCCGCTCCGAGCTGCCAGGTGCCCAGCCCGATGATGGAGACGTTCCGACCGGTCTTGCCCAAGATTCTTTGTTCCATGATCCGACTATAGGGTGTTGCCTTGCTAGCCTGAGGCTGTGAAGTACGAGAGGCTGTGGATCGGAATGCTGGTTGGCGCTGCCCTCGGCTTTGCCATCGGCGTGGCCACGGCCGACAAGCCTTTTACCGGGCTCCTGATCGGGGTGGCCGTCGGGGCGCTGATCGGCCTGGCTGCCCGCAAGGACCCCACGAAGCGGTAGGGCCGCTTCTGCATCTGAAGGAACCCTCATGACCTTTTCGGTCAACTGCTCCATCATGCTCGCCGAGCTGCCGCTCATGGAGCGCCCGGCCGCGGTGAAGGCTGCCGGTTTTGACGCCGTCGAGTTCTGGTGGCCGTTCGCCAGCTCCGTCCCGGGCGATGCCGAGCTCAGCCGGTTCGAGCACGCGATCACGGACGCGGGGGTCCAGCTGGTCGGCCTGAACTTCAACGCCGGCGACATGCCCGCCGGCGACCGCGGCCTGGTGTCCTGGCTGGGCCGGTCCGACGAGTTCCGGGACAACATCGATGTGGTGGCCGGCATCGGCGGACGGCTCGGCTGCACGTCCTTCAACGCTCTCTACGGCAACCGGCAGGCGGGGCACGCCCCCGAGGCCCAGGACGAACTGGCAGTCCGGAACCTGGCCGCGGCGGCCGCGGCGGTGGCCCGGATCGGCGGCACCGTGCTGCTCGAACCCGTCAGCGGCGCCCCGGACTACCCGCTCCGCACCGCCGACGACGCCCTCCGGGTCATCGCCAGGGTCAAGGAGGAAACCGGTGCCGGGAACATCAAGCTGCTCGCCGACTTCTATCACCTCTCGGTCAACGGTGACGACGTCGACGCCGTGATCGAAGCCCACGCCAAAGACTTTGGCCACATCCAGATCGCTGACGCCCCCGGTCGAGGAGCCCCCGGGACCGGTCAGTTGCCTCTGGCGGCATGGACCGCCCGCAGCCGCGAACTCGGTTACGCGGGCCGCATCGGCCTGGAATACCAGGCGGCCGCGGCCACGGCGTTCGACTGGGCCCGCCGCCAGCCCGCGGCCCGCTGAGGGGCCGACGTCGGGCAAGCCGGCACCGCGACGGCGCGCCGCTCTTAGCGCGTTCCGGCCCGCTTGCGCCGGTCCTTGCCGCCGCGGAGGTCGCGGTTGAGGCGGCGGTCGCCGTAATAGAGGATCCCCTCCCAGTTGACCTCTTCGGGCGTCTTGGGAACGATGCTGGGAGCCGCGGGGGCGGCCTGTTTTGGCTTGATGTAGAGCCAGTTGAGGACTCCGAGCCAGATGTCCACAACCGAGTTCCGCAGCCCGATGTAGGCGCGGATGGCGTACGCGGCCATAACGGCGTTGAAGGCGGCGAAGGCGGCATTGGTCCAGTTTTGCTGCATGGCATCGCGCCAGACAGTGAATAGGGAGAACGCGACAATGGCGTACGGCGCCAAAACGTAGATCGCCGGGGCGGCCGTCCGGTCCTTGACCTTGGGGGTCCGCGCAAACGGGATCTTGTCACCCGTGACGGCCTGCTGCAGTGATTTCATGACGCCGGCCAGGTTCACCGGCATCAGCACCAGGTTGAACCCGTAGATCCGGAAGATGTCGCTGAAGCGGTGGCCGGATTCACGCAGGTCGCTGCCCATGGCCAGGAAGTATGGCAGGGCCGCCGCAAAGACCAGGGGGCTCAGTAGCCTGCTGTCGTAGGGGTAAGCCAGCAGGAACAGCAGCCCGAAGCTCGCCCAGGTGATCGACGCCATGTAGTTGACGCGGAGCATGATTTCCCGGCTACGCATGGCCTGGTCGGTGCCCCGGCGGTGCCGGATCGTGTCCCAGAGTTTCGGCAGGATCAGCAGGCCGCCGTTGGCCCACCGCCGGCGCTGGACCACGAGGGAACCAAAATCCGGGGGTGTGGCGCTGTAGCTCAACCGTTCCGGATAGTTGACGAGTTCCCAGCCCTCGCGGCCCAGGTCCACACTCGATTCGGTGTCTTCGATCACGGTCCGGTCCTGGATATAGGTCCGCACTTCGAACCCGCCTTCGGCGGAGACTTCCACGATGTCTTCCAGCGCGACCTTGCGGATGACGGCGTTGGCGCCGACCCAGAAGGTGGACCCGTACCGCGTCATGCCCTGGTGCTGGACGTGCTGGAGGTCGGTGGTGGCGCCGGCGACACGTTCGATCCGGGTGGGCGCACCCCTGAAGGACGAATATGGCGTCTGGGTCACGGCCACCCGCTCGTTTCCGGGCGATTCCAGGAAGTGGACCAGACGCAGGCAGTAGTCCCGCAGCAGCAGCGAATCGGCGTCCAGGGTCAGGACGTAGGTGCTGTCCTCGACGATGAGGTCATCGCCCGCCGGCACGGTGGACGGCCGGAGCACGGTGCCGTCGGCGGTGTGTTCGCTCCGCCAGCGGTGTCCCATCAGGCTCAAGTAAGCGTTCAGGTTCATGGCCTTGTTCGCCTCGTGCGACAGGCTGGCGTACTTCTTGCGCTCGAACGTGGAGACGCGGGCGTTGAAGATCCAGGTCAGCCGGGCGTACAGCTCCCGCATGCGGGGCACCTCCGGCTCCGTGCCCTGCGCCTGAGCCGCGTGGAGGGCCGTCAGGACGAGCCGCAGTTCACGGGCGAGGCCCATGAGGACGAGGTCCACGAAGAACTCATCGACGTGGTCATCCACCCGTTCCGTCTCGGCCATGGCCTCGATCCAGTCCGCGGCGTACTCGTACTCGGCGATGAGCGCCGGCAGTCCGCCGGCGGCCTTGCCCTTGCTGGCGCGGAGGTTAAACGAGTCGCTCGCGGCGTTTAGGCGGCTGGCCGGCTCGTGGAGGGCCCGGTTGATACCGGCGGCGAGCTCCCGTGTCGCCTGCAGCCGCTCCTGGTCCTGAGGGTCCGCGGGGAACGGCGGGTCGTCGAGCAAGAGGACGACGGACAGGTCCGGGAATTCCTGCAGCGCGGCGGACCACAGCGTGGCCCGGACAACCTGCGGTTCCTCGGCATACGAGGGCACAAGCACGGTGACGGCCTTGTCGTAATCGACGAAATGGCGGTCCAGCTCTCCGCGGGGAACCCTGCGGTGCTCACGGAACCGGTTCAGCGCACCCTGCCGGGCCAGGAGGTACATCAGGGCAGAAAACGTCAGGAATGTTACGACGACGACATACGACACCGCTTCCGCCCGGAATCTGAATCCCGCCGTCGGGTCATTGACCAGCGCCCTGAGCACTGTGGTCACCACATAGCCGACCCAGGCCAGCACCGTAACAAGAATGCCGACCCTGCCCAGAATAATTTTCCGGCGCGAGGGTTCGGGGTGCACGATTGCCAACGGCTCCGAGCGCCGTTCCGCACCCCATTGGCGCTTACGGCTCTTTGCACTCTCGTCATCGGCCGTAGTTTCATCCGGCCGCGAATTGGCCAAAAGGTTAGACATGCATCCCCATCCACGTCATGCGTGCCCCCAGCGGACACACAGGAGGTCATCCTCCCGTCAAATCGGGTCCTGACCTGCCCTTATACTAAGCGCACGACCCCTAACTATTTACCAGTGATCATCAGATGGCTGGAAAGTACTTCGATGGGCCGCGATCCACGCGGCCGGGGCAGTAAAAACGTTGACAAGTAGTGGGGTATACCTGTGTCGAACCGCTTTCCCGGGCGCCGCCTTTCCAAATTGCGGCTCGGAATTCTGCTGCTTGTTGTCGCTGCCCTTACGGGTGGCTCTATTTTGGGTCTTCGCTCATTCCAGGACGCAAACGCGGCCTCCTCAATTCCTTCGGTCTTCTCCGGCTATGTGGATGTGACGGCCACGCCGCGGTACTCGTTTGAGTCCGCGGCCACTCCCGAGGCCAAGAGCGTGGTCCTGTCGTTCATTGTTTCGGACAAGGGTGACCCCTGCGCGCCGTCGTGGGGCGCCGCGTACAGCCTTACTGCGGCCGAAGCAGAGCTGGACCTGGATCGGCGGATCGCCCGGCTTCGGCAGTCCGGCGGAGCCGTGTCCATTTCCTTCGGCGGCGCCATCAACACCGAGCTGTCCGTTGGGTGCACCGATCCGGCCCGTCTCACCGGCGCCTACCGCGATGTTGTGGAGCGCTACGACGTGAGCTCCATCGACCTCGACATCGAGGGCACCGCCCTTGCCGACACAGCCTCAGTCGACCGCCGGGCCCAGGCCGTGGCGGCGCTCCAGGCGGACCGGAAGAAGATGGGAAAGACTCTCGATGTGTGGCTGACCCTCCCTGCCGATCCGGCCGGGCTGACCCAGACGGGGCGCGACGTCGTCGCACGGACGCTTCGCGCCGGCGTCGACGTCACCGGCGTCAACATCATGACCATGGACTTTGGCGGCAGCAAGCCGGCCGGCCAGTCCATGTATGACGCGTCCGCGTCCGCAGCGGAGGCGGCGCACGCCCAGCTGCAGACCCTGTACCGCGCGAACGGCCAGGACATCGGATCGGACACGGCCTGGCGCCGGCTCGGGATCACCCCGATGATCGGACAAAACGATGTTGCGGGAGAAGTCTTTACGCTCGACGACGCGTCCGCGCTCAACGCCTATGCCAAGTCCAAGGGCGTGGGCCGGGTGTCCATGTGGTCGCTCAACCGGGACCGTACCTGCGGGAGCAACTACCCGAACGTGGCTAAAGTCTCCGACAGCTGCAGCGGCATCAACCAGGGCGACGCGCTGTTCTCCACCGTCCTGGGTGCGGACGTGATCCCCACGGGTTTCGCCGCCGCCCAGACCGCGCCGCCCTCCGCCAGCCCCAGCCCCACCGTCACGGATGACCCCTCCACCAGCCCGTATCCGGTCTGGAACGAGTCGGCCCGCTACGTTGGCGGCGACCGAATCGTGTGGCACGGGAATGTCTACGAGGCCAAGTGGTGGACCCAGGGCGACAGCCCGGACAACCCCGTGGACCAGGGCGCCACGGTTCCCTGGAAACTCATCGGCCCCGTGCTTCCCGGCGACCGCCCCAGCCCTCGGACCACTGTCGCCGCCGGCACGTTCCCGGAATGGTCCTCGACGACGGTCTACAAACGCGGCTCGCGGATCCTGTTCGACGGCTACGCCTTCGAAGCCAAGTGGTGGACACAGTCGGACAGCCCTCAGGCCATGCTCGAAGGCGCGCCAGACTCGCCCTGGATGAAGCTGACACCAGCCCAAATCCAGTCCCCCGCGGCAAAGTAGCCGGGGTGGTCGGCCGGCGCGCAATGTCCGCGGCGGCCCAGCGGAATACCGGATCCGCCCGGAATGTTGTGCATCACAGACCAACTTCCAGCCGCCCTCCAAGCGAAGGACTCTCCCATGAGCCAGAACCTCACCGTCAAGCTTCAGCCCGGAACCCCGGCCCCCGATTTCACGCTGCCCGACGCCGAGGGCAAGCCGGTTTCCCTGGCCGACTACCGCGGCAAGAACGTCATCGTGTACTTCTACCCGCAGGCCGCCACCCCGGGCTGCACCACCGAGGCCTGCGATTTCCGCGACAGCTTGGCCTCCCTGCAGGGCTCCGGCTATGAAGTCCTGGGCATCTCCCCGGACGCCCCCGAGGCGCTGGCGCACTTCACCGGCGACTTCGCCCTGACCTTCCCGCTGCTGGCCGACGAGGACCACGCCGTGGCCCTCGCCTACGGCGCCTGGGGCGAGAAACTGGTCCGCGGCGAGATCACCGAGGGCATCGTCCGCTCCACCGTCGTCCTCGATCCCGAGGGCAAGGTGAAGCTGGCGCAGTACCAGGTCAAGGCCGAGGGCCACGTCGCCGCGCTCAAGGACGAACTCGGCGTCTAGGAATTCCGCCGCGGATTAGGAAATCCGCGCCGGTTTCGGACAGGCGCGCACCCGATCCGGCCTGCCTGCGTCCGAAAGCGCAGCGAAAATCCGCAGCCACAGCCGGACTTGTCCACATCCGCCGTCGTGCCCGTTGCCGACGACCGGGCGGCCGGAGAGCATCGCGGCATGGAACTTCCCCGACTCATTCTCAGCAGCGACTCGGCACGGCTCGGCCGGGACGCGCGCGAGCTGTGCCGCCGGGCAGCGGCGGGCGAGCTGCGCCGCATGAGGCGGGGCGTCTACGTTCAGTCGGTGGCATGGGACGCGCTCCCGAGCTGGAACCGGTACACGCTCCTCATCCAGGCGGCCGCGTCGACGCTGCAAAGCCGTACCGTGTTCTGCCGGAAGTCCTCGGCCGCGCTGTGGGACCTTCCGGTGCTGGGCCGCCCCACGCTGGTGCATGCCTGCACGTCCGACGACGGCGGCGGCCGCTCGCGGGCGGGTGTCCGGCGGCACTACACCGATCCGCTGACCCTGCAGGTCGAAGAGCGCCGGGGGCTGCTGGTCACGGGGCGGCTCCGGACCGTCCTGGATCTGGCGGCGTTCGAGTCATTTGAACAGGCCGTCGCGGTGCTGGACCACGTGCTGCGTCCGCAGCCGGGGCTGCCCGCTCTGAGCAAGGAGGAGCTCGACGGCGGCATCGGAGCCGATTACAGCGCGGCAGCGGTGCGCAGAATCCGGGCCGCGATCGACTTCGCAGACCCGGCATCGGGATCACCCGGCGAATCGGTGAGCCGTGCCCTAATGTATCGGCTGGGCTTCGAGCCCCCTCGGCTGCAAACCCCCATCCGCGATGCCCGCGGACTGGCCGCCTACACGGACTTCGAATGGCCGGAGCAGGGGCTGTGCGGGGAATTCGACGGCCTGGTCAAGTACCAGAAAGCCGAATACCTGCAGGGACGGACCACCTCCGAAGTCGTCATCGACGAGAAGGCCCGCGAGGACCGGATACGCGCCACCGGCCGGCGGGTTATCCGTTGGACCTGGACCGAGATCTCCGGGCCGGCGAAATTCGCCGCGTTTCTCACTTCCCACGGGGTCCCGAGGCTGACCAAGCCGGCCTGCCGCCGGTGATGGCGCGCCGGCATCGGAAATCCGCGCCGGTTCCGGTCAGCCGCTCCCCGGATCCGGGGCGCACCAGTCCGAAACCGGCGCGGAAACGCCGCGGCCCAGGGCCTACGCCTTGGTGCCCCCCACGATCGTCGCCGCTGACCGGAGCCTGAGCGCGCCCTGGTGCTCGTAGCGTCCCAGCAGCTGGAAGACATCGGAGCGGATCAGCGCCCGCGCTTCCTTGTCCGCCTTCGCCAGGCCCGTGGCCACCGTGGCCGCGATATCAGTGATGAATTCCCAGTAGCTGTCCGGGGAGTCGTGCACCAGGTCCGTGCTGACCTTGTGCTCGGCCACGTCCACCAAGCCGGCATCCCGGAACAGCCGGGTCATGAAGCCGGGCGCGGAGCAACGGAACAGCCCCGGCATGACATCGGGCCGCCGCGGCAGCTCCGCATGCTGAGCGAGTGAGCCAAGGACGAGGGCGGCCCAGGGGTTTTCCGCGGTCCGGCCCCAGACGGCCGCGCTGATCCTCGCCCCGGGCTTGGCCGCCCGCACCATTTCCCGCACGGCGCCCCGCATGTCGGGAAAGTAGTTGAAGCCGAAACGGCACAGGACGGCGTCGAACGTCGCGTCCTCGAAGGGCAGCTCCGCGGCATCACATACGTTGAAGCTCACATTGGCCAGCCCTTGGGCGGAGGCCTTCTCCTCGGCCACGTGCAGCATGCCGGCCGAGATGTCGGTGAGCACCACCTCGCCGTCGGGCACCAGGGCGGCCGCCGTGAGCCCGGGCTCGCCGGTGCCCGACGCAACATCGAGCACAATCGAGTCCGGTCGGAGCCGTGCGTCCTTGATCACGGCGTCGCCGAAAGGGCGTTGCCAGCCGAGCAGTTCCGCGTCCCACTTTTTCCAGCCTGCCGCGAACTGGTCCCAGATGATGCGCTGCCGGTCCCGGATACTGTCCGCTGCAACTGCCATGGTAGGTCCTTAAAAGTCCGGACCGCACCCTCCCCCGCCCCCTAGTGTGCTCCGCCGCCCGAGTTCCCGCTAGGGTCCCGGATTTCCGCCACGGAATCGGTCCTCCGCGCCGCGGATCCCCACAGCGGCGGTCCGCAAACGGCGCGAAAATGCCCGGCGAAAAAGCAGCGCCCGCGCGGGCAGTAGGCTTAACGGCATGGCTCCTGAAGACACCCCCGTTGCGCCCGAACGCCGCTCCGTCACCGTCCGCCGCGCTCCGAGATACGTCCCGTTCCTGATCCTGGGCGGCCTGCTGGGCGTCGTAGTGGCCGCCGTTATCGCTTACGGCCTGCCGGCCGACGAGGGCTACGACGCCAACTCCGTCTTCGGCTTCTTCCTGACCTTCTGCATCGCGGGCGGGGCCATCCTGGGCGCCGCCGTCGCACTGGTGCTGGACCGGCTGAGCGTCCGCCGCGCCGAGCGCGCCGTCGTCGAGTCCGTCCCGGACTCTGTTCCGGACACCGACGGCGAGGACCGCGCCTAAGCAGGCGAAGGCCGGCCGGCAGGTCATAAACCGGCCTCCGGAAAAGTCCTAGCGCACAACGTGAGATAATCGACCAGTGGCACGCGGCGATGGAAAACTTTCTCATGACCTTCTCTCTGGCGAAAAAGGCCCGCAGGACGCATGTGGCGTCTTCGGGGTCTGGGCTCCCGGCGAAGAGGTAGCAAAACTCACCTATTACGGGCTGTACGCGCTGCAGCACCGCGGTCAGGAGTCGGCTGGTATTGCCACCAGCGACGGCAAGCGGATCAACGTCTACAAGGACATGGGGCTCGTGTCCCAGGTCTTCGACGAGACCACGCTGAACACCCTGACCGGGCACCTGGCCGTCGGCCACTGCCGCTACTCCACCACCGGCGCCAGCCACTGGGCCAACGCCCAGCCCACCCTCGGCGCCACCGCCACCGGCACGGTCGCCCTGGCGCACAACGGCAACCTCACCAACACCGCCGAGCTCAAGGCCATGATCGTGGACCGCAACGGCGGCCAGCTCACCGGCGAAATGAAGCAGGGCAACACCTCGGACACCGCCTTGGTCACGGCCCTGTTGGAGGGCGAGGAGGGCAAGTCCCTCGAACAGACCTCGCTGGAACTGCTGCCCAAGATCAAGGGCGGCTTCTGCTTCGTCTACATGGACGAAGGCACCCTCTACGCTGCCCGCGACACCTACGGCATCCGCCCGCTGGTCCTGGGCCGGCTGGAGCGCGGCTGGGTGGTGGCGTCCGAGCAGTCCGCCCTCGCCACGGTCGGCGCGAGCTTCATCCGCGAGATCGAACCGGGCGAATTCATCGCCATCGACGAACAGGGCGTCCGCTCCCAGCGCTTCGCCGAGCCGACGCCGGCCGGCTGCGTCTTCGAGTACGTCTACCTCGCCCGCCCGGACGCCGCGATTGCCGGCCGCTCGGTGTACGAATCCCGCGTGGAAATGGGCCGCCAACTGGCCCGCGAGAACACCCAGGAAGCGGACATCGTCATCCCCGTGCCGGAATCCGGCACCCCGGCCGCCGTCGGCTACGCCGAGGAATCCGGCATCCCGTTCGCGCACGGCTTCGTCAAGAACGCCTACGTGGGCCGCACCTTCATCCAGCCCTCGCAGACGCTCCGCCAGCTCGGCATCCGGCTCAAGCTCAACGCCCTGGAGTCTGTAATCCGCGGCAAGCGCGTGGTGGTGGTGGACGACTCGATCGTCCGCGGCAACACCCAGCGCGCCATCGTGCGGATGCTCCGGGAAGCCGGCGCCGCGGCCGTGCACATCAAAATTTCCTCCCCGCCGGTGAAGTGGCCCTGCTTCTACGGCATCGACTTCGCCTCCCGCGCTGAGCTGATCGCCAACGGCGCCACGATCGACGAGATCTCCCAGGCCATCGGCGCGGACTCGCTCGCGTACATCTCCGAGGACGGCATGATCGGCGCCACCCGGCAGCCGCGCGAACGCCTGTGCACGGCCTGCTTCACCGGGCAGTACCCGATCGAGCTGCCCGGCGCCGACAAGCTCGGCAAGAACCTGCTGGAGCGCCCCGACTCTGTCGGACAGCCTGTCGGACTGCCCGCCACGGCGGCCCCCGCAGCGCCCGGGAGCGCGGCCGCCGGGATTCCCGCGGCCGACGCTGCCGCCAACGCGGCGTCCGACGCCGCCATCCCGGCCGACGAGGATCCGGCTGAGAAGGCCGGCGCCACGGGTTGCGATCCGGGGCCCGACGCCGAGTTCGAAGAACTGCTCACCGACGCCGACCGCGTACCCGCCGACAAGCTTGATGCCGACAAGAAAGAGCCAGTATGACTTCCGCCTCCACGGCCGCTGACATGAACGACGCCCAGAACACCGGCATCACCTACGCCTCCGCCGGCGTCGACGTCGAAGCGGGCGACCGCGCCGTCGAACTCATGAAGGACGCCGTCAAGGCGACCCACAACTCCTCGGTGATCGGCGGTGTTGGCGGCTTCGCCGGCCTGTACGACGTCTCCAAGCTGCTCACCTACAAGCGGCCGCTGCTGGCCACCTCCACCGACGGCGTCGGCACCAAAGTCGCCATCGCCCAGGCCATGGACATCCACGACACCATCGGTTTCGACCTCGTGGGCATGGTGGTGGACGACATCGTGGTGGTGGGCGCCGAGCCGCTCTACATGACCGACTACATCGCCTGCGGCAAGGTGGTCCCGGAGCGGATCGCCGACATTGTCCGCGGCATCGCGGCCGCCTGCTCGGTCGCCGGTACCGCCCTGGTGGGCGGCGAAACCGCCGAGCACCCGGGCCTGCTCGGTGAGCACGAGTACGACGTCGCCGGTGCCGCCACCGGCGTGGTCGAGGCCGACTCGCTGCTGGGTCCGGAGCGCGTACGCGCCGGCGACGTGGTGATCGGCATGGCCTCCTCCGGCCTGCACTCCAACGGCTACTCGCTGGTCCGGCGCGTCGTCAACCACGCCGGCTGGGCCTTGGACCGCCACGTCTCCGAATTCGAGCGCACCCTGGGCGAGGAGCTCCTGGAGCCCACCCGGGTGTACGCCGCGGACTGCCTGGATCTGGCCCGCACGTTCCCGGTGGACGGCTCCGCTGCCGGCCGGGCCGTGCACGGCTTCAGCCACGTCACCGGCGGCGGACTGGCCGCCAACCTGGCCCGTGTCCTGCCGCAGGGCCTGCTGGCCACAGTGGACCGCGCCACCTGGGAGCTGCCGCCCATCTTCAAGCTGGTCTCCGAGCTGGGCAACGTCCCACTGGCCGACCTCGAGCGCACCCTCAACGTGGGCGTCGGCATGGTCGCGATCGTCTCCCCCGAGGCCGCCGACGCCGCCGTGAACCACCTGAATGCCCGCGGCTTGCCGTCGTGGATCATGGGCACCGTCGGGGAAAACTCCGACTCGGTTCTCAAGTCCGGCCCGGACTACGTCCAGGGCGCCAAGGGCGTCGACGGCGGCGCCGTCCGGATGGTCAACGCCTACGCCTAGCCTTACTGCTGCGTCGGCAGCGTAAGGATTTCGGCGCCGTCGTCGGTAATCGCGATGGTGTGTTCGCTGTGCGCGGTCCGGCAGCCGGTCGCGCTTCGGAGGGTCCACCCGTCGGCGTCGGTGACGAGCTTGGCGGTGTCCGCCATGACCCACGGTTCCAGCGCGAGCAGCAGCCCGGGGCGCAGGGTGTAACCCCGGCCTGGCCGGCCGGTGTTGGGAACATGCGGGTCCTGGTGCATCGTCGATCCGATGCCGTGCCCGCCGAACTCCGTGTTGATCGGATACCCGGCCTCGCTGAGGACCGCGCCGATGGCATGGGAGATGTCCCCGATGCGGGCTCCCGGTCCGGCCGCGGCTATCCCGGCGCTCAGTGCGCGTTCGGTGGCGTCGATCATGGCGACACTCCCGGCCGGCCGCGTCCCACCCACGATGAAGCTGATGGCGGAGTCCGAGGCCACCCCGTCCTTGGCGACGGCGAGGTCCAGAGTCAGCAGGTCCCCGTCGGCCAACGCGTAGTCGTGGGGGCGTCCGTGGAGGACGGCGTCGTTGACGCCCGTGCAGATGTAGTGGCCGAACGGCCCGCGCCCGAACGACGGCGCGTAATCGACGTAGCAGGACTCCGCCGCGGCGTCGGCGATCAATTCCGACGTCCACCGGTCGATGTCCAGCAGGTTGGTGCCGATGGAGCTCCGCGATTTCAGCGTCTGCAGGATGTCTGCGACCAGGCGGCCCGTCACTTTCGCACGCGCCAACTCGGTGTGGTTCAGGAACTCGATCATGTGACGCCCTTTCGTCTAAAACCAATAACTATACCGGTCATATTATCCCGGTATTAGAATTGGATCCATGGTCAGATTGCCGCTCACATCCGCTGAAGTCGAGCGCGGACAGCGCCTCGGTGTCCTGCTGCGCCGCGCGAGGGGTGACCGCTCCATGCTTGAAGTTGCCCTCGATGCGCGCGTCTCGCCCGAAACCCTTCGAAAGATCGAGTCTGGCCGCGTGGCCACGCCGGCCTTTCCGACCATCGCCGCGATCGCCGGCGTCCTGGGCCTCTCCCTCGATGCCGTGTGGGCCGAGGTGAGCCCGCCCGGGTCCGGCGATGAAGCTGCGGGCCCTGGCAGCACCGCACGCGCGCGGCTTGCCTCGTAGGCGTTCCGGCTCTCTTTCGGGGGCCCGGCTAAACCTCCAGCACGCTGAACACGCCGCCCTGCGGGTCCCGGACCGTCGCAATGGCACCGGCTTCATCGTCCGCCGGTTCAATGAGGACGACGCCGCCCGCAGCGCGCGCCGTCGCCACGGCTTCGGCGACGCTGGGAACCCCGAAATACACCTGCCAGCCCGGCTCAAGGTTGCGCTCGGCCGCGGGCACGGTGGCGATCCCGGCGACCTCTGTGCCGTCCACCATCAGGGTCGTGTACGTTCCTCCGTCGTCCTGCGGGTACTCGGTCACCTCGTGGCGGAATAGCTGCTGGAAGAACCCGACGGCGGCCTCCGGCTCGGGCGTGAGCAACTCGACCCAGGCCAGGGCGCCCGCTTCCTCGCTCCGCGCCGTGCCGAAGTGCGTGCCGGCCTGCCAGGCGCCCGTGGTCCCTCCGCCGGGCGGGGCGAAGAAGACCATCACGCCGGTTCCGTCCACAGCTTCCGGCCCAAACTCGAGCACCCCGCCGGTGTGCGGCAGTTCGGCGGCGAGCCCGGCGGCGTCGTCGACGGCGAAGTAGACGTTCCACTGTCCCGGGGCCGCCGCCCGCTGCTGCTGCGGGTTCTGCGGCGCGATGACGGTAACCAGTTCCTGGCCCAGAAACGCCTGGGCGAAGCTGCGTCCGTCGGGGGTGGGCTGGTCCTCGTACCGCCAGCCGAAGATGGCGGCGTAAAACTCCTTGGCCGCAGCCACATCGGACGTCTGGAGATCGGCCCAGCAGACCTCGCCTTCGGCATACCCCGAACGAATCGCCATGGAAAGTCCTTCCCAGAGAAATGCCGGACAGCCCGGCAAGTCCAAACTAGCCCGGGGCGCGTGGCCCAGCAACCGATCCTCGCCCGCCGTTTCGATGGTTCCCTGCCTACAAGTCGTTTAGAAGCATCGACTGGGCGCGGAACCGTCTAAACGGCGGTTCAGCGGCGGGGCAGCGGGGCCGGCACCGGAGGGAGGGCGGCAGGGGCGGGTGGTTGTTGGACGCAAAAAACCCGCCGGGCACGCCCCGAAGAGGGTGTGGCCGGCGGGCCTGTAAAACTTGGTCGGCACCCTCGCTTGGCAAGGGGTGACCGGAAGAAGTGTCGACTAACCTATCCGACGGGAATCTACCTCGTCGTCGTCCTCTTCCACATCGTCCGCGTACTTATCCACATAAGCCGAATAATCCGGCTCAACGGGCTCACTCGAGAAGCGGCTCGGCGCACGACCCTCCGAGCTCTTAAGCTCACGCTGAAGCGCAGAGTAGTCAGTGTTCGGGGAATAGTACTTAATATCCCGAGCCTGCTTGGTAGCTTTTGCCTTTTGACGGCCGCGCCCCATGGCGTGACCCCCTTTTGTACTCGGACCGGAGGTGGTCACCATTGGCGTTCGGTGAGGCCCCGGAATGTTTGGTCAATTTGTCGTACACCTAGATTACATGCTTTCGGCGGTCACTGCTCGCCGCCCGAGCGCCTCCGCATGCGGCCCGGCAGCCTTCTTCGATAGAGTCTCTTGATGGGCTCCCGGAAACGCGGCCCGGAGCCGGGCATCCAGCCCCGGCAAAGACGCACGGAAGAGGTGAATTCCCGAGTGACCGAAAAGCCTGCCAGCGACGAGAACGCCAGGCGCGGCGATGCCGGAATGCCTGACGTTCCCCCTGCGGACAGCCCCGGAGAGCGGCCGGTTCCGGCCCCGCCGGCACGCATGCCCTCTTCCGTCCGCATCCCGCCCCGGCCTTCCGCGCCGCCGACGTCCGCCGTCCCGCTTGTCCCGCGCAGCATCGCCTCAAGCACCCCTCCCTCAAGCACCACTCCCCTAAGCAGCACCGCGCCGGGCGCCACTGCCCCTGCACCTACCGCACCCGCCGCGCCGTCCTACCGGCGGGCCGCCGCGCGGTCCGAAAGCCGGGCGGGAGCCGAAACCTTGGCGGGAGCCGAAACCCGGTCCACGACGCCGGCCGCAGGCGGCGGACGCGCCGGCGTCGAGGCCCCGAAGCGGAAGACCGGGAACCGGAAGACCACCTCCGGCGCCTCCCAATTCGGCAAGCTGCTCTCCGCCCAGGTGGCGCAACTCAGGACCTCAGACCTGGGGCCCCGCGCCCGGCAGCTGGGCGGCAGGCTGGGCGCGAGCGCCCGACGCGCGGGCCGGACCCTCTGGGCCGCCGCCCAACGGCTGGGCCTGGCGAGGGTCGGCGCCGCCCTGGCCGCCGTCGTCGTGCTGGGGCTGGTGATCTGGTGGCTGACCTCGCTGGGTGCCGCCACCCAGCAACCCACGGCCGGCGCCTCGCCCGCTCCGGCCGGGTCCTCGTCCGCGGCCCCCGCGGCCCGGGGCCCGCTGCCGCTGGAAGGCGTCAACCCGATGGACTTCCGGCTCGGCGACTGCTTCAAGGACTTCGACGCAAACGCCCCCACCTCCACTGTCGTGGCCTGTGACACCGGACATTCGGCCCAGTTGGTGGCAGTGGACAGTTACGCCGCCGCCGACGCCTACCCGGGCCGTGACCCGCTGAAGCAGAAGGCGCTGGACACCTGCAAGGCGGCCCAGCTCACCGACAAGTCCGGGAACTACCAGTTCAGCTACAAACTGGCCTATCCGAGCTCCTCCAGCTGGGGCACCGGCGACCGGCGGGTGGACTGCTACTTCGTGGCCGACGGCGGAAACGTCATCAAGGAATCCCTGATCCCGCGGCTCTAGGGCTCCGTCAGCGTATTCTTCACGCCCGGCGGCGGGTTTTTCATGGACACCAGCGGAACCAACGGTACCTTTGAGGTGTTGCTGAATCTCTCGGCTGCCCATTCAGGAGGAGACATGGTCGTGGCACCGGATTCTGTCGACGGTGGAAAGGGGAGCGTCAAACTCCTCGCTGACGGCTACATCCACCTGCAGTGGCTACCCGGGATCAGCATTGAGGTCGCGGATGCCCGGGCGGCGATGGCGAAAGTGAACGAGGCCTGCCAGGGCGTCCCCCATCCGATGCTTGTCGACATGGCGTCGGTGGCTTCCGTCAGCCGTGAAGCCCGAAGCATCTGGTCCATCCCGTGCAGCGCCTCCCGCATCGCCCTGCTGGGACGGTCGCCCGTGGACCGGGTCCTGGCGAACTTCTTCCTGGGGGTTCATATACCGCCTTGCCCAACACGGTTTTTCACCTCGCACAACGACGCCATGGAATGGCTCAGTGCCGACCGGTGAAAGGGGTCGGCAACGACAAGACAGCATCGCAACTGTCGACGTTCCTGAGACTCTTCCCTACACGGCTCCGGCCGACGGGGCTGTAGACGGCCGCCTGCAACTGCTGGTCGACGGCATCGTCCGGCTTGCTGCCGGCGAGCTGAGTGCGCGGATCGAACCCTCGGACCAACGCGATGAGATTGATGCCGTCATTACCGGCGTCAATCTCCTCGCCGAGGAGCTCGGCCATACCCATTCGGACCTGGAAGAACGGGTGGCTGCCCGCACCGCCATGTTGCGGCGCACCCAGGTCGAGCTGGAGCAGATGGCCAAAACCGATGCTTTGACGGGCCTGGCCAATCGGACCCTGCTCAGCGAGCGAATCCAGGACGCGATCGGCGCCAGCGCACAGGGCGGCAGCGCCGCGGCCGTTCTGGTGTTGGATCTGGATTCCTTCAAAGCCATCAACGACACCATGGGGCACAGCGCCGGGGATGCCGTGCTTGTGGAGGTCTCCAGCCGTTTGCGCTCCGTGGTCCGGACCTCGGACACCGTGGCGCGCCTCGGCGGGGATGAATTCGCCGTCCTCATTGCAGGGGCGACCGAAGAGGAAGTCGTCCACATTGCGCAGCGGGCGCGGGAAGCCCTGCAGGAGTGCATACACGTGGGATCCGAAACGGTCTGGACCACGGCGAGCATCGGGATCTGCCTTCGCAATCCCGGACATAGCTCGGAGGAACTCATGCGCGATGCCGACATCGCCATGTATCAAGCCAAGGCCCAGGGCCGGAACAGAATCTCGCGCTTCCACCCGGATATGCTCGACGCCGTCAGGGAGCGATCGCGGATAACAGCCGAGTTGCGCACGGCGGCTTCCGAGGGACAGCTGGCACTTCTCTACCAGCCGGTCATTGAACTCGCCTCCGGGCGAGTCGCCGGCGTGGAGGCCCTCGTCCGGTGGCACCACCCGGTCCACGGAACCATCATGCCGGACAACTTCATCGGCATCGCGGAAGAGACCGGCCTCATCGTCGAGCTGGGGCGATGGATCCTGCACGAAGGAATCTCTCAGCTGAGCCGGTGGAAAAGGGAGGCACCGGATCTCACCGATTTCCGGCTGCACATCAATCTCTCGGCCGCCGAGCTCCTCAGAGGCGACCTGCTGCAGGACATCCGGGACACGTTGGAAAACAACGACGTGCAACCGGGCCGGCTGGTGCTTGAGATCACCGAAACCGTCCTGATGTCCCCCGGAGCGGGAGAGGAACAGGTGCTGAGAGCCCTCCGCGCCATGGGTGTGGGACTGCAGATTGACGACTTCGGCACCGGGTACTCGTCCATCAGCTACCTCCGGACGCTTCCCGCAGACACAGTCAAGGTGGACCACTCCCTCATCAAGGACCTTGAGTCCGACCCCCGGCAGCAGAAATTCGTTTCTGCCATCCTCCAGCTGATCTCAGCGGCCGAGCTCGAGGCGATTGTGGAGGGCATCGAAACGGCCGGGCAGGCCGCAGAACTCCGGGCTATGGGTTGCCTCTACGGGCAGGGCTACTACTTCGGACGTCCGGAGCCCGCTGTAGACGCACTTAATCGGCTCCGCGCTGCCGGACAGCAAAGGTAAAGTGACGGCATGGCAAAGCTCTGGGACCGCATGCGGCTTATCCCGACAGTGGTTCGTCTCGCATCCCGGGCACCGAGGGATCCGCATGCCGCCTGGGACAAGTACTGGAAGGGCATCGACACGACGGGCAGGGCCGGAGACGTTCTCTGGGACGCCGATTCCGCTGCGGAGCGCGGGCAGTACGCCGATCTGATCCGCGCCCACTTTGATCCGGCTCTTCCGGTCGTTGACGTGGGTTGCGGCAATGGGACGTACACCCGGTGGCTGGCCGGGCTTTTTCCACGGGTGATCGGAATCGATGTGTCCGCCGGCGCCATCGACAGAGCGGCTGCGGAATCAGAAAATGTCCCCAATGCTGAGTTTATGGTCCTGGATGCTGCGGATACAGGCACGGGAGGACTTGGCTTGGAGCGGCTGGGCGCAGCCAACGTCTTCGTCCGCGGGGTCTTTCACGTCCTGAAACCCGACAAGCAAGCCGCCATGGTGGAAAACCTGCGGACGGCAGTCGGGGACAAGGGCCGGATCTTTTTGGCGGAAACCAATTTCCCCGGCAACAGCCTCGACTATTTGGCGGAGCTCGGGGCCACCCGAGAGAACGTACCGCGCCAGCTGCGCCGGGCGCTGGAAAACCTGCCACGTCCGGGCCGCTTCGGTGCCCGCGAACGCCATGCCTTGTTCCCGGACGCGGACTGGCAGCTCATCGAGGACGGCCCGATCAGCATCGAGGTGGTCCCCATGAGGTCCGAGAATGCCCGCCAAAGCGTTCCGGGATATTTCGCCCTTATGGCGGGAACCGGCAAAGCCCCGGGCCAGCAGAGCTGACATTCAACGAAAAGGCCGCCCGCCGGTGGAATCCGGCGGGCGGCCCTTGCCGTTCGCGGCGTGACTCCTTGCGTTACTCCTTGCGGCGGACCGAGAGCCCGCTGCCGGTGGACGCTCCGCCGTCGGGCCGCGCGGACACGTCCGCGCCGCCCATGGTGAGCTCCATCAGATCCGGGGCGGTGTCCACCAGGACCGTGTCGCCGTCGGCGATCTCGCCGGCCAGGATGGACTTGGCCAGCCGGTCTCCGATCTCCCGCTGCACCAAGCGGCGCAGCGGCCGGGCGCCGTAGGCAGGGTCGAAACCGGTGACGGCCAGCCAGGCCCGCGCGCCTTCCGATACTTCGAGAGTCAGGCGGCGGCCCTTGAGCCGTTCGCCCAGCTCCTTGACCTGCAGCTCGACGATCTCGGCGAGTTCCTCGACGCTCAGCGGGTCGAAAAGCACCACCTCGTCGAGCCGGTTCAGGAATTCGGGCTTGAAGGAGGCGTGCACCGTGGCCATGACCGCATCCCGCTTGGCGGCGGCGTCGAGGTTCGGGTCCACGAGGAACTGGCTGCCCAGGTTGGAGGTCAGGACCAGGATCACGTTCCGGAAGTCCACGGTGCGGCCCTGGCCGTCGGTGAGGCGGCCGTCGTCGAGCACCTGCAGGAGGATGTCGAAGACCTCCGGGTGGGCCTTCTCCACCTCGTCGAGCAACAGGACGGAGTACGGGCGACGGCGGACAGCCTCGGTCAGCTGGCCGCCCTCCTCGTAGCCCACGTAGCCCGGAGGCGCCCCGACCAGCCGCGCCACGGAGTGCTTCTCCGAGTACTCGGACATGTCGATCCGCACCATGGCCCGCTCGTCGTCGAAGAGGAAGTCCGCGAGCGACTTGGCCAGCTCGGTCTTGCCGACGCCGGTCGGGCCCAGGAAGAGGAAGGATCCGGTGGGCCGGTTGGGGTCGCTGATACCGGCGCGGGCCCGGCGCACGGCGTCGGAGACGGCGGTGACCGCCTTGGTCTGGCCGATCAGCCGTTCGCCCAGGACGCGCTCCATCTCCAGCAGCTTCTGGCTCTCGCCCTGCAGCATGCGCCCGGCCGGGATGCCGGTCCACGCGGAGATCACCTCGGCGATGTCATCCGCGGTCACCTCGTCGGCCACCATCTGCCCGGACTTGTCGGTCACGGCCGCTTCGGCCTCGGCCGCGGCCTTGAGTTCACGTTCCAGGGCCGGGATCTCGCCGTAGAGGATCCGGGACGCCGTCTCGAAGTCGCCCTCGCGCTCAGCTTTTTCCTCCGCGGACCGCAGCTCATCCAGCTTGGCGCGCAGGTCGCCGGCACGGTTCAGGCCCGCCTTCTCGGTCTCCCAGCGGGCGTTCAGGGCCGCGAGCTCCTCCTTCTTGTCCGCCATGTCGGCGCGCAGGGCAGCAAGGCGTTCCACTGAGGCCGGGTCGGTCTCGCCGGCCAGGGCCAGTTCCTCCATGGTCAGCCGGTCCACCTGGCGGCGCAGCTGGTCGATCTCCTCCGGGGCGGAGTCGATCTCCATCCGCAGCCGGGACGCGGCCTCATCGACGAGGTCGATCGCCTTGTCCGGCAGCTGCCGGCCGGAGATGTACCGGTTGGACAGGGTCGCCGCGGCCACGAGGGCGGAGTCGGAGATGGAAACCTTGTGGTGCGCCTCGTAGCGTTCCTTCAGTCCGCGCAGGATGCCGATCGTGTCATCCACGCTCGGTTCGCCGACGAAGACCTGCTGGAAGCGGCGTTCCAGCGCCGGGTCCTTTTCGATGTTCTCGCGGTATTCGTCGAGCGTGGTGGCGCCGATCAGCCGGAGTTCACCGCGGGCGAGCATGGGCTTGAGCATGTTGCCGGCGTCCATCGAGCTGTCCCCGGAGGCGCCCGCGCCGACCACGGTGTGGAGCTCGTCGATGAAGGTGACGATCTGGCCCTCGGAGCTCTTGATCTCCTCCAGCACCGCCTTGAGCCGCTCCTCGAATTCGCCGCGGTACTTGGCGCCCGCCACCATCGAGGCCAGGTCCAGGGCAACCAGGGTCTTGCCGCGCAGGCTCTCGGGCACGTCGCCGGCCACGATCCGCTGGGCCAGGCCTTCGACGACGGCGGTCTTGCCGACGCCGGGTTCGCCGATGATCACCGGGTTGTTCTTGGTGCGGCGGCTGAGGACCTGGATGATGCGGCGGATCTCGGCGTCGCGCCCGATCACCGGGTCCAGCTTGCCGGAGCGCGCGATCGCGGTCAGGTCGGTGCCGAACTTCTCCAGCGCTTGGAAGGTGTTTTCGGGGTCGGCGTTGTCCACCTTGCGGTCGCCGCGGACCCCGGGCAGCGCTGCGAGCAGCGCCTCGTGGGAGGCGCCGGCATCGCGGAGCAGCCGCCCGACGTCGTCGCTGCCGGAGGCGAGGCCCAGCAGCAGGTGCTCGGTGGAGACGAAGGTGTCGCCGAGCCGTTCCGCCTCGTTCTGCGCGTTCTTGATGGCCTGCATCGCGGCGCGGGAAAGCTGGGCCTGCTGCACGGAGCCGCCCGAGGTGGAGGGGAGGGCCTTGATGGCGGAGCTGGCCTGGACGCTGACGGCATCCGGATCGGTTCCGGTGGCGCGGAGGAGCGCGACGGCGACCCCCTCGCGCTGGTCCATGAGCGCCTTAAGCAGATGGGCCGGTTCCAGCTGCGGGTTTCCGGCCGTCGAGGCGTTCATGGCTGCTGCCGAAAGAGCCTCCTGGCTCTTGGTAGTGAATTTCGCGTCCAAAGAGAGCTCCTTCCGGGATAAAACTGTCGTCAAAGTTGAGTCTAGCCCGCTCAACTTTGGAATTGGCTCCTTTAGCTCCATGTTTGCCCACGGCGAAACTGCTGTCTAGGGCCGGAGTCCCCGCGGGCGCCGGGCGCGCTCCGGGCCGACGGACATGCCCATCCTTGGCTCGGGGCGCTGGGCATGCCCGGCCTCAGCCCTTCGAGCGTCCGGACATGCCCATCCTTCGCGCGGGGCGCTGGGCATGCTCAGCCGCCACCCTTCGAGCTTCCGGACATGCCCATCCTTGGCTCGGGGCGCTGGGCATGCCCGGCCTCAGCCCTTGGAGCGTCCGGACATGCCCATTCCTCGCGCCTACGAATGGACATAGTCCGGATATGTCTACTGGCCGAGTCCAAGGATGGGCATGTCCGTTGGGCTGGCTGCGGAAACCGAGCGAACCCAGGCCAGAGCATGTCCGTCGGACCGGATGCCACACCCGGACATCCCACCCCACATCACTTAACGTTGCTTAACGTTGCGCGGGCTAATTACTGTAACTGAGGTCACAGGGACCGAAACCGATGCGAAGGAGGGTCAGAATGCAGGAACAAGCCACCACCGTTGCCGGCGACGGCCCCGTAGCGCCGGTTTCCGCGGCTGCCGTGGCCCGCGCGGCCGGCGTCTCCTCCGCCGCGGTGTCCTACGTCCTCAACGGCAAGGGCGGTGTCTCGCCGGAGACCCGGCGCCACATCATCCACGTGGCGAACGAGCTGGGCTTCAGGCCCCGTAAGTCCTCCCAGTCCACCGATCTGCAGCGCACCCGCGTGATCGGCCTGATCCTGCCCAACATCATCAACCCGATGTTCCCGCGCTGGGCGCAGGGCGTCATTTCCGCGGCAGCCGATTCCGGCTACGAGGTCTTTGTCGCCACCACCCAGGACGATCCGGAGGTCCTCGCCCAGGTCACGTCCACGCTCGCGAACCGCAACGTGGACGGCGTCATCCTCGCCGCCTCGCTCCGGGACGATGCGCGCGCCCTCCGCACGCTGAGGTCCGCCCGGATTCCCTACGTCTGCTTGTCCCGCCGGGCTGACTTCCTCGATTCAGACTTTGTCGGGATCGACGACGACGCCGCCGCGACGCTGCTGATGCAGCACATGCTCGCCCACGGCTACACCGAGATCGCCACCGTGATCGGCCCCCGCTTTTCCACCGCTTCACTGGCCCGGGAACAGGCCTTCGTGCGGACGGCGGCCGCCGCCGGCGTCGTCATCAGCGGGGACCGCAAGATCAGCACCCGCGTGAACAACGAAGGCGGCCGGCTGGCCGCCGAACGTCTCTTCGCCTCCGGAACCCCGCCGCAGGCAGTGGTCTGCGGCAGCGACGAGCTCGCCATCGGCGTGATGGAGTACGCCCTGGCGCGGGGCCTGCGGATCCCGGAGGACGTGGCCGTGGCCGGCTGCGACGGGCTGCCGCACAGCCGCTCCGGACTGATCAACCTGACCAGCATTGTCCAGCCGCAGCAGGAGATGGCCCATGAGGCCTTCGCCATGCTGCTCAAACGCATCGAAGCCCCGTCCCGGAACTACACCTCGCTGGTGTGCCGGCACCGCCTCCACATCGGCCGCACCTGCGGCTGTACCCCCGCCCTCACCTAGCCACCGCACCAACCGCAACTCCCCAAACGCACCACCTCGCAGCGTCGGCTGCCGATTGAACGCTGCCCGCTGTCCGCCCTGACCATCAATCCTGACCCCAATTCAAGGACGAAGACCCATGTCAGTTGTATCCGCACCAACGAAGATGCGCACACCGCAGGAAATTAACGGCGTGATCCTGCGCCGAGTCATGCCGCTGCTGATCGGCGCCTACATCATGGCGTTCCTGGACCGCACCAACATCGGTATGGCCAAGGACCGCCTGGAGATTGACCTCGGCATCTCCGCCACCGCCTACGGCATCGGCGCCGGCCTGTTCTTCCTGACCTACGCCCTCTCCGAAATCCCCTCGAACCTGATCATGCACAAGGTGGGCGCCCGCTTCTGGATCATGCGGATCATGATCACCTGGGGCATCATCTCGGCCGGCATGGCCTTCGTGCAGGGAGAGTGGTCCTTCTACATCATGCGGATGCTGCTCGGCGTCGCCGAGGCCGGGCTCTTCCCAGGCGTTATGTACTTCCTGACCCAGTGGTTCGTGGTCAAGGACCGCGCCAAGGCCAACGGCATGTTCTTGCTGGGCGTCTCGATCGCCAACATCGTCGGAGCCCCGCTCGGCGGGCTGCTGCTGACCCTGGACGGCCTCGGCGGCCTGCACGGCTGGCAGTGGATGTTCCTCGTCGAGGGCCTGCCGGCCTGCGTCCTGGCCTACGTCGTCTGGAAGAAGCTCCCGGACCGGCCCAGCAAAGCCACGTTCCTCAGCCCCGAGGAGGCCGCCGACCTCGAGGCCCGGATCGCCGCCGAAGAGAAGGCCGGCGCGGAAGCCTCCGGCAACCACCGCCTCCGCGACGTCCTGAAAGACAAGCAGATCCTCCTGGTCGTGGGCGTCTATTTCACCCACCAGATTGCCGTCTACGCCCTGTCCTACTTCCTGCCCTCCATCATCGGCACCTACGGCAAGCTCAACCCGCTGCAGATCGGCCTGCTGACCGCCATCCCGTGGATCTTCTCCGCGGCCGGCGCGCTGCTGGTTCCCCGCTTCGCCACCGACGGCAAACGCTCCCGCCTCCTGGTCACCGGCACCATGATCGGCATCATCGCCGGCTTCGCGCTCGGCGCCGTCGGCGGCCCGCTGCTCGGCATGATCGGCTTCTGCCTGGCAGCCTTCAACTTCTTCGCCCTGCAGCCGATCCTCTTCACCTACCCGGCCACCCGCCTCAGCGGCGCCGCCCTCGCCGGCGGCATCGCGTTCGTCAACACCATCGGCCTGCTCGGCGGCTTCCTCGGCCCCTACGTCATGGGCTTCATGCAGGATGCCACCGGCTCCAAGCTCTCCGGCCTGTGGTTCATCGTGGGCATGTGCATCATCGGTGCACTGCTGTCCCTGATGCTCAAGCGCGGCACCGAGAAGCCCGACGTCGTCCCCGCTGCCCACTAAGCGCCCGACGCCGGCCGCCACCGAACGCTCCACCGCCAACGCTCTGCCGGCGCCCCTGCGCGCCGGCGGAGCGGCTCACCGAACCACCACCGCAAGGAATACCCATGGATTTCACCGCAAAACGCGTTCTGGTCACCGCCGGCGCCAACGGCATCGGCCTGGCCATCGCGAGCAAGTTCCAGCAACTCGGCGCCGCCGTCTTCGTCACCGACATTGACCCCGACGCCGTCGAGAAGGCCCGCGTCAACGGCCTCGCCGCTGCGGTCAGCGACGTCTCCGACGAAGCCCAGGTGCGCGCCCTCATGGCCACCGTGGCCGAGGAACTGGGAGGGCTGGACGTGCTGGTCAACAACGCCGGCATCGCCGGCCCCACCGGCCCGCTCGAAACCCTCGACGCCGCCGCCTGGAAGGCCACCTTCGACGTCAACATCCACGGCCAGTTCTACTGCATCAAGCACGCGCTGCCCCTGCTCCGGCAGGGCACCGGCGCCTCGATCGTGAACCTCTCCTCCGCGGCGGGACGGCTCGGCATGGCCGGGCGCAGCGCCTACTCCGCGTCCAAGTGGGCCGTCGTCGGGCTGACCAAGACGCTCGCAATCGAACTGGGCCCGGACCGGATCCGGGTCAACGCGATCTGCCCCGGCGCCGTCAACGGGCCCCGGATCGACGCCGTCATCGCGGCCAAGGCGCAGATGCTGGACCTCCCGGCGGACCAGGTTTCCGAGCTCTACCACAACCAGTCCTCCCTCGGCCGGCTGATCGAGGCCGAGGACATCGCGAACATGGCCGCCTTCGCCGCGAGCGACCTGGCCCGCAACGTCAACGGCCAGGCCCTCGCCGTCGACGGCAACACCGAAAAGCTTTACTGAGCCCCGAAGGAGCAACCCCCATGGCTGCTGCACGCAAAGTCATCATCACCAGCGCCGTCACCGGCGCCATCCACACCCCGTCCATGTCCCCACACTTGCCGGTCTCCCCGGACGAAATCGCCGACGCCGCGATCGGCGCCGCAGAGGCCGGCGCTGCGATCGTCCACATGCATGCCCGCGACCCGAAGGACGGCCGGCCCTCGCAGGACCCGGAGCACTTCGCCCCGATCCTGGACAAACTCAAGCGCAACACCGATGCCGTCATCAACATCACCACCGGCGGCTCCCCCCACATGACCGTGGAGGAGCGCATGCAGCCTGCCGCGCTGTTCAAGCCCGAACTGGCCTCGCTGAACATGGGGTCGATGAACTTCGGCCTCTACCCGATGCTGGACCGTTTCACGGACTTCGGGCACGAGTGGGAGCGCGAAGGACTCGAAAAGAGCCGCGACCTGGTCTTCAAGAACACCTTCCAGGACATTGAAACCATCTTAGGGCTGGGCAACGAGAACGGCACCCGGTTCGAATTCGAGTGCTACGACATCTCCCACCTGAACAACCTGGCCCACTTCCACGCCCGCGGCCTGGCCCGCGGCCCCCTGTTCGTCCAGTCCGTTTTCGGCCTGCTCGGCGGGATCGGCGCCCACCCGGAAGACCTCATGCACATGCGCCGCACCGCTGACCGGCTGCTGGGCGATGATTACCAGTGGTCCATCCTGGGCGCCGGCAAGAACCAGATGCCGCTCGCAACGATCGGTGCGGCCATGGGTTCGCATGTCCGCGTCGGACTGGAGGACTCGCTCTGGATCGGCCCCGGCCAGCTCGCCACGTCCAACGCCCAGCAGGTCACCCGGATCCGCACCATCCTGGAGGCGCTCAACTTCGAGATCGCCACCCCGGACGAGGCCCGCGAAATGCTGCAGCTCAAGGGCCGCGACAAAGTGGGATTCTAGGCCGGTGAGCATCCTCGTTGCCCCGGACAGTTTCAAGGGGACCTTCCCGGCAGCGGACGTCTGCGCCCACATCGCTGCCGGGATCCGCGCGGCCGGGGCGGCCGCCGTCCAACTGCCGGTGGCCGACGGCGGCGAGGGGACCTTCGACGTGCTGGTCCGGGGCCTCGACGCCCGGCCGGTCCGGGTTCGCACGGTGGGACCCTGGGGCGATGACGTCGAGGCGGTCATCGCGCTGGCCCCGGACGGGACCGCCGTCGTCGAACTTGCGTTTGCCAGCGGCCTGAACCTGCCCAGCACCGGCGACCGGGACCCCGTCCGTGCCAGCACGTACGGCACCGGGGTGATGATGGCGGAGGCCGTCCGGCTCGGTGCCCGGCGGGTGCTGGTGGCGGCCGGCGGCTCCGCGACCACCGACGGCGGGGCCGGGGCCATCGCCGCCATCGAGGAGCGCGGCGGCCTGGACGGCGCCGAGGTGGTGGTGCTCAGCGACGTGACCACCCGCTTCGCCGACGCCGCCCGGGTCTTCGGCCCGCAGAAGGGCGCGGACCCGGCAACGGTGGAGGTACTCACGTGGCGGCTCAACGAGCTGGCGGACGGGTTTGCCCGCGAACTGGGCCGGGACCCCCGGCCGTTGGAGCGGACCGGGGCCGCCGGCGGCTTCTCCGGCGGCATGTGGGCGAAGTACGGGGCCCGCCTGGTCTCCGGCGCCGACCATGTGCTGGACGTGCTCGGCTTCGAGGCCCACGCCGCCGCCAGCACCGCGGTGGTGGTCGGGGAGGGCCGGCTGGACTCCCAGACCGGCCAAGGCAAGATCATCGCCGCCATCCTGGCCCGCAGCGGCACGACGCCCGTGTACGCCGTCGTCGGTTCCGTCCACGAGGACCTGGGCGACTATGCCGACCACTTTGCCGGCGTAATCGTGGCCAGCGATGCGAAAGCCCTGGTGGCCGCGGGGTCGCAGGTGGCACGCATCGCCGGACACGCCCTGCCCTGACCCGGGGCCGCTCCCCCGGAGGACGGACATGCCCATTCCCGGCCTCGAACGGTGGGCATAATCCCACTATGTCCATTCTTCGTGCCAAGGGTTGGGCATGTCCCAGGGGCGGCCGCGGGGAGAGGGGGCATGCGCGGCGGCAGGCGTCGAGGGTTGGACATGTCCCGCAAAAAGAAGCGATCCGGCGGTCGGCTCCCCCAAGGAACCGACCACCGGATCGAATTATGGCTACACGCAAAGCTTGTCACACGTTTGACAACTTTGTCACATGACGCGCGGGCGGTACTGGCCGGACCTCTGTAATCTGGGAGTCATGGATGAGACTCCGGCACCCGGGCACAGCACCCGCAGCGTTTTCCTGGACAAGGCGCACCCCGCCGCGTGGCGCGCGCTCAACGGCCTGGGCCTGAAGGCCAAGGAAGCCGCGGAGGAGGCAGGGCTGGACCAGACGCTGATCGAGTTGCTGAACGTCCGCATCTCGCAGATCAACGGCTGTGCCTTCTGCCTGGACCTTCACGTGGGGGACGCGGTCAAGAACGGTGAATCAGCCCAGCGCCTGTCGGTGCTCCCGGCCTGGCGCGACACCACCCTTTTCAGCGAAAAGGAACGTGCGGCCCTGACTCTGGCCGAGGCGATCACCAACATCTCCGACGCCGAGGCCCGCGAGCGCGAAGGAGGCCGGGCGCGCAGGCACCTCACCGACGTCGAGTTCTCCGCCATCAGCTGGCTGGCGATCACGATGAACGCCTTCAACCGCGTCTCGATCGTCAGCCAGCACCCGGTGCGGAACAAGGCCCAGGGCAGCAAGGACCAGGAAACCCAACCCAAGTAACCGGCGGCTACGGGATCAGCCGGTCCGCCCGGAGCCGGTCAAAGAGCACTGTGAACGAGTCCAGGGTCCGGCGGTATCCGGTGAAGCCCGCGAGGCGGCTCTTGCTCATGTCGGCCAGCACCTCGATGTTGCGTCCCAGGTCGCCGTCGGTGTGCCACCACGAGGAGACCCGCGCGAGGTCCGGTTCGGCGAGTCCATGCCGGGCGGCCAAATCTGCCCACACCGTTTCCATGCCCCGCATCTGCTCTTCCAGCGGCCTGGGTTCGTTCTCGAAGCCAACGGCTTCGACGCCGAAATATGCGGCAAGGCGCGGCCACATCCAGCGCCAGCGGAAGACGTCGCCGTCGACGATGTTGTACGCCTGATTGCCTGCCGACTCCGCGGTGGCTGCCCAGAGCATGTGCTCTGCCAGCAGTCCACTGTCGGTCATATCGGTGAGGCTGTTCCACTGCGTCTCCGAGCCGGGGAAGATGAA
Organism: Arthrobacter sp. YAF16; assembly: GCF_052113385.1. Taxonomy (NCBI): domain Bacteria; kingdom Bacillati; phylum Actinomycetota; class Actinomycetes; order Micrococcales; family Micrococcaceae; genus Arthrobacter; species Arthrobacter sp. YAF16. Next base: position 109,833 of record NZ_JBFRDC010000001.1, on the reverse strand, counting down.
CGGCCGGTTCAGCTCCTTGCAGAGTGACGCCTGTACCGCGAGGGTGGTCCCCATGTTCATGGCGTTGCCCACCGCGTGGCCGATGACCGTGTGCGCACGGTGAACCGACCAGCTGAACCCCTGTCGTTCGGCCGCGGCCCACAGTTCGTCCTCCTGGGCGTAGTAGAAGTTGGGCACCGGCAGCCGCGGTTCCTCCTCATGGAAGGGCGTGTCCGGCATTTCCCCCGCGGCGTAGGCCTCAAAGGGGCCCAGATAGTGCTTCAGCCCGGTCATCAGGGCGACGTGTTCCACCGGGCTGTCGCGCAGGGCGTTAAGCAGGTTCCGCAGCAGCGCGGCGTTGACTTCGATGTTTTCCCGTTCGGTGTCCTGCCGCGACCAGGCGGTGAAGAACACGTGGGTCGGGCTTTCGCCCGCCAGCGCGGCCGTAAGGCTCTCCGGTGAGCTGAGGTCCGCACTAACGGGCCGCACCCCGGGACGGGCAACGACGCCGCGGGACAGGGCCAAGACGTCCCAGCCTGCTTCCCCAAGGAGGGTGACGAGGGCGGACCCGGCGATGCCGCTGGCTCCGACCACCAGTGCGGTGCGTCCATGGGCTGGGGCTGGGTTGTTCTGCACGAGATTCCTCCTGGTTGCGGGGCGGGCCTCTCTCCAGCCTAGGCCGTGGGGCCGGCCCGGCTGATACCGGGGCGTGGCCCAGAGGCGCCGGGCCCGGGGCGTGGCCTAGACCCGGCCGGCACTCCAGTGCCCCTACGCCGGGTAAATCGACACCGCCGCCGCCTTGACCACGAAGTAGACGCCCACTCCGGGCGCCAGGCCAAGGTCCGCCGACGCGGCGGGCGTGACGTCCGCGGACAGTTCCCCGGCCCGGACCCGGATCTGGTCGCCGTGCGGTTCCAGGTCGGTGACCGTGACCGGGAAGGAGTTGCGCGGGCTGCCGTGTGCTTCGCTGAGGAAGACTGAGACGGCCGACGGCGGGAAGGCCGCCACGCCGCTTTGGCCGGGAACCGCCGGATCCTCATGCCGGCCGGCGAATTCCTGGCCCGCGGCCGTCCGGAGCCCGGCCGCGGTGACGGTGCCGGCCACGAGGTTCAGCCCGGCCAGCCCGGCGGCGAAGCGGCTGCGGGGCCGCTGGAGCACGTCCCGGGTGGGGCCGTCCTCGGTGATCCGGCCCTGTTCCAGCACGATCACGCGGTCGGCGAGCATGTAGGCGTCCAGGACATCGTGCGTGACGATGATGGCCCGGCGCCCGGCCAGGACCCGCTTCAGCAGCCGCCGCAGCAGCGGGGCCGCATGGACGTCTAGGGCGGCCATCGGCTCGTCCAGCAGGAGCAGCCCGGGATCGGCGGCCAGCGCCCGGGCCACCGCGACCCGCTGGGCCTGACCGCCGGAAAGTTCCCCGGGCCGCCGTCCGGCGAGGTCCGCCGCATCGACCTCCGCCAGCCAGCGCCGGGCCGTCCGCCTTGCGTGGGCCCTCGGGGCCCCGGCACTCCGGGGGCCGAAGGCAACGTTTTCGAGGACCGTCAGATGCGGAAACAGCAGCGGCTCCTGGGCCAGCAGGGCGATGCCGCGGCGGTGCGGCGCGGTCCAGGTGTTCTGCCCGGGTCCCAGCTCGAAGAGGATCCGGCCGTCCACCTGCGCCCGCCCGGCATCGGGGCGGAGCAGGCCCGCGACCACGGAGAGCAGGGTGGACTTCCCGGCCCCGTTCGGCCCGAGCACGGCCACCGTCTCCGCGTCCGCCAGGCTCAGCGAGACGTCGAATCCGCGGGCGGCGACGGCGGCGTCGAGCGTGAACGTCATCCCCGCACCTGCCCGGCGGCCGCGGGGCTGCCCGCCCGGCGGCCGGCCGCGGCCGGTCCGCGGTAGCTGAGCCCGACGACGATGACCGCCACCGCGACGAGCAGCAGCGAGAGGGCGACGGCGGCGTCGGCGTCGGTCTCGCGCTGCAGGTAGATTTCCAGCGGCAGGGTTCGGGTGACGCCCTGGAGGCTGCCGGCGAAGGTGAGGGTGGCGCCGAATTCGCCGAGGCTGCGGGCGAAGGAGAGCACGGCCCCTGAGGCGAGGCCCGGCAGGACCAGCGGTACGGTGACACGGCGCAGCACCGTGGTGGGACGGGCGCCGAGGGTTGCCGCCACCGCCTCGTAACGGCTGCCCGCGGAGCGCAGCGCCCCTTCGAGGCTCACCACGAGGAAGGGCAGCGCGACGAAGGCCTGGGCGAGCACCACCGCCGTCGTCGAGAACGCGATCTGGATGCCGGCCACCTCGAGGCTCCGGCCCAGCAGGCCCTGCCGGCCGAAGGTGTAGAGCAGCGCGATGCCGCCCACCACCGGCGGCAGCACCAGCGGCAGCAGCACGAACGAGCGCAGCAGCCGCTGGCCCGGGAAGGCGCCCCGGGCCAGCACCAGGGCCAGCGGGACGCCGAGCAGCACGCAGAGCACGGTACTCGCCGCCGCCGTGCGCAGGCTGAGCCCCAGGGCCGTGAGCGAGGCTTCCGAGGTGAGCAGCGGGACGAACTGCGGCCAGTTGACCCTGGCGACCATGGCGGCGAGGGGCAGCAGGACGAACAGCGCCCCGGCCGCGGCGATGGCCAGCACCCAGCGCGGAATGCCGCTGTAGCCGTGGCGCGTCACGGGCTGCCGAAGCCCGCGTCGGCGAGGACCTTCCGGCCCCCGGCTCCGGTGACCAGCGAAACGAAGGCGTCCGAGAGCTCCTGGTTTCTGCTGGTCTTCAGCGCGGCGATCGGATAATGGTTGACGGCGGCGGCCGCCTCGGGGAACGGGATCCCCCTGACCTTGCTCCCGGCCGCCCGGACGTCGGTGACATAGACGAGTCCGGCGTCGGCTTCTCCCGAGGTGACCTTGCCCAGCACGTCGGTGACGGAGGATTCCTCACTGACGGGCTTCAGGGCCACGCCGCTCCTCCCCTCGACCGACTTCGCCGCCGCTCCGCACGGGACCTGGGCCGCGCACACCACCACTTTGACCCCGGGTTTCGCCAGATCCGCGAAGGAGCCGATGCCCGCGGGGTTGGCCGGAGGCACGGCGATGGCCAGGACGTTGCTGGCGAAGTTCCGGGGCGCGCCTGCCACCAAGCCTGCGTCGGCGACCTTGGCCATGTTCTTCAGGTCCGCGGAGGCGAACACGTCCGCGGGTGCGCCTTGGCTGAGCTGCGTGGCGAGGTCGGCGGACCCGGCGAAGCTGAGTACCACCTTGGTTCCGGGGTGGCCGGCCTCAAACTCCCGGGCCAGGGCAGTGAAAGGCGCCTTGAGCGAGGCCGCCGCGAACACTGTCAGGTTCTTCTCCGCCCCTCCCCCGCCGGCCGGTGCGGCGCAGGCGGCGGTCCCTGCTGCGAGGGCTCCCGCCAGCAGGAGGGCGGCGACCTTCCGGAGCCGGCTCATACGAGGGCCCTTCCATGCGGGCTTTCGATGATCACCGTGGTGGCTTTCACGACGGCGGTGGCCACGGAGCCCAGTTCCAGGCCGAGTTCGCGGACCGCCTCGCTGCTCATCAGCGACACCACCCGGAAGGGCCCGCACTGCAGCTCCACCTGGGCCATGACGGTGTCGGCCGTGATGGCCGTGACCAGTCCGACGAAGCGGTTCCGGGCCGAACTCCCGGCACGGGCAGGGTCCTCGGGCAATTTCGCCTGCTCCCGGGCCAGGGTGGCGAGCTCGAGCCCGTCCACGGCGAGCCGGCCCGATTCATCCCTGAGCGGCGTGAGGCTCCCGTTTTCGGTCCAGCGGCGGACGGTGTCGTCGCTGACGCCGAGGAACCGGGCGGCTTCCGAGACGCGAAAAGTAGGCATAGAGACACTGTAACCCGCATTTGCGGAGAATCCGGCCGTTTTCCTTTTCATCTCCGGGTCACCGCCCAATTCGGCCGCCTCGTAGACTTCCTGCATGGCCGTATACCTCGATCCCCCGCTCTGGCCCGCCCACGGAACGCACTTTTCGCACCTCATCTCGGACAGCTCGCTGGATGAGCTCCACACCTTCGCGCGGGCCGCGGGCATCCCGGAGCGGGCGTTCGACGGCGACCACTACGACGTGGCCGAGGCCCGCTACGACGCCCTGGTGGCGGCCGGCGCCGTCCCCGTCGAGGGCCGGATCCTGGTCCGCAAACTGATCGAAAGCGGCCTGCGGATTCCTGCGCGGCGACGCAACGGATCGCTGAAACTGCCGCTGCTGACCCGCTGGAACGAGGCCCTCCCCGGTCACGACGCGCTCTTCCTCGACCTGCTGGACCGCTGGGGCGAGGAGCACCGGAAGTACCACGGCCGCACCCACCTGCTCGCCGTGTTGGAGGCCCTGGACCGGCTGACCGCGCCGGCACGGCCACCGCGGACCGTGCTGCTCGCGGCCTGGTTCCACGACGCCGTCTACCTCGGCATCGCCGGCGAAGACGAGGAGGAGTCTGCCCGGCTCGCCGAGGAGCGGCTGGAGCGCGCGGGGCTTCCCGCCGACGAGGTCGACGAGGTCGCGCGGCTGGTCAGGATGACGGCGGACCATCGGCCGGATCCCGACGACGAACCCGCCGCCCTGCTCAGCGATGCCGACCTCTCCGTCCTGGCCGGCGATCCCGGCGCCTACGCCCGCTATCTTGCGGCCGTCCGCGAAGACTTCGCCCACATTGGCGACGCAGATTTCGCCGCCGGACGCGCCGCCGTCGTCCGCCAGCTCCTTGAACTGGACCCCCTCTTCCACACCGCGCGCGGCCGCGAACTGTGGCAGGACACGGCCCGCCGGAACCTGCAGGGCGAACTTGCCTGACTCGGTCCCGCCACCACATCGCGGGGTCACTTGGCGCCTATAAATCCCTTCGGGATGGCGCTAAGTGACCCCGCGATGCTTGGTTGTTTCAGGCCGCCTTGCGGAGGTGGTCGGCGAGACGGTCGAAGGACTCCCGCCAGCCGGTGCCGTTGCTGTCCCGGTTCTCCGCCGTGTCAAAGGGTCCCTGCGTGAACGCCATCCGGGTACCGCCGTCGATCTCCTCCAGCCGGAAAGTCACCTCGGTCTCAAAGCCGCGGGTGCCGTCGGCCTTGTCCCAGGCATGGGTGAACACGAACAGGTTCGGCGGTTCGATGTCCGTGTGGACGCCGCTCCACCAGTACTGCTGGCCAGTGGCGTCCTGGATCATGCAGGCGCGATAGAGGCCGCCAATTTCCAGGTCGGCATCGATGCTCTCCCGCGGGGTATGGAAACCGCGCGGCCCCCACCACGCGGGCGCCTGCTCCGGGTCGGTCAGGGCGGACCATACCGCCGAAATCGGGACCTGGAACTCGCGGGTGATGACCAGCATCAGTTCATCGCTACTGGTCTCTGCCTCCGGGATTGTTGGCTCTGGCATTGCTCTTCCCTCGGCTTCCTGTGGTTGTCCGGACCGGGCGCGCCCTAGCGGTAGGTGACGGCAAACGGCCGGTCTGTGGGCACGATCTGCTTGCCCAGCGGCATCAGGGATACCGGAATGAGCTTGAGGTTGGCGATGGCCAGCGGGATGCCGACAATCGTGATGGCCATGGCGAAGGCCGTGACAACGTGCCCGATCGCGATCCAGATGCCCGCCACGAGCAGCCAGATGACGTTGCCCAGCAGGGTGAACACGCCGTTTCCGCCGGGCTTGTCCACCACCATGCGGCCGAACGGCCACAGGGTGTAGGACGCGATACGGAACGAGGCCAGCCCCCACGGAATGGTGATGACCAGCAGGCAGCAGACGATGCCGGCAAGGAAATACCCGAGCGCCAGCCAGAGGCCGCCGAAAAGCAGCCAGATGATGTTGAGCAGTGTCTTCATGGCTTCATTGTCTCCCGCGAGCCGCAGATTCGGATCAGGGGTTGGCCCTGATCAATCCCTGATCTTCGGACCGTTCTTAGGTGTCAGCCTGCTTGACCATGGCCGCTTCGACGTTGATCTTGACCTTGTCGCTGACGAGCAGTCCGCCCGCCTCGAGGGCGGCATTCCAGGTCAGGCCGAATTCCTTGCGGCTGATGTCCGCCTCGGCGCTGAAGCCGGCCCGGGTCGCTCCGAAGGGATCCACCGCGACGCCGGTGAACTCGACTTCCAGGTCCACCGGCTTGGTGACGCCGCGGATGGTGAGGTCGCCGGTGAGCACGTAGTCCTCGCCGTCGCCCCGGACGGACGTTGCGCGGAAGGTCATCTCGGGGAAGTTCTCGACGTCGAAGAAGTCGGGACCGCGCACGTGGCCGTCGCGGTTGGCGTCGCCGGAATCGAAGCTGGCGGTCTTGATCGTGGCGTGCAGGCTGGCATCGGCCAGGGAATCCCGGACCCGGGCCTCCGCCGACGCCTCGTTGAAGCGGCCCCGGACCTTGCTGATCCCGGCATGCCGAACGCTGAAGCCGATCTCACTGTGGGACATGTCCAGCGTCCAGACGCCGGGGGTCAATCCATTGGGCAGGGTCATCGCCGTTTCTCCTTCACGTGGGTGACGAGGGGGCTCGCCTGGATTCGGAGGGCCTAAGAAGCATGCTAACGAGGAAGCCCGCACGGCGATAGGTCCGTCCGCCGGATGGTGCCGCCTCACGCCGTCGGGCCGCCGTCGGGACGTCAACTGGCCGTCAGAACCCCTTGGCTGCCGCCACGAAAGCCCGGATTTTCGCGAGGTCCTTGACCCCCCGGGATTGCTCGACGCCGGAGGAGACGTCCACGCCCCAGGCGCCGGCCGCCGCGGCCGCCACGGCCACGTTTTCCGGGTCCAGCCCGCCGGCCAGCAGCCATTCCCGGTCATCCAGCCCCAAGGCGCGGACCGACGCGTAGTCCCAGGCCTCACCGGAACCGGGAACCGCCGCGTCGATGAGCAGCAGCTCCTCGCCCCAGTCCGCAAACGCGTCCGGAGCCGCGGACATGGTGACGGCGCGGACAATTTTGAGGCCGGCGTCGTGCACCGTGCGGACATCATCGGCGGTGCGGTCGCCGTGCAGCTGCACCCATTCCAGCCCGGCTTCGCGGGCCACGGCGACGGCGTCGGCCGCCGCCTCGTGCCGGAAGACACCTACCGCGGGAAGCCCGCCCGGCACCGCGGCGAGGAGTTCACGGACGAGGTCCGGGGACACCTCGCGCGGGCTGCGGGTCAGCACGAAGCCGAGCGCATCGGCCCCGGCGTCGACCGCGGCCAGCACCGATTCTGGGGTGCTGAGGCCGCACACTTTGACGAACATTCCGGCTCCCTCCGCAGTTTTTCGCTGCTTTGACGTTAGCAAGCCCGCACCGGCCGTGCTGACGTTACGTTCATTGGGCCCCGCGCCGGGAGGTCCCCGGGGGCCTGCGGCCGGCGGCTAGGCTGGGTTGATGGAGATCATCCGGTATGCCGAGCTCAAGCCCCGCCCCTGGAGCAACGGCGGCGGGGTGACCCGCGAACTGGCCAGGTTCCCGGAATCAGCCGCCGGGCGGGCTGCCGCTGCGGATGACGCCTGGGACTGGCGGGTGAGCATCGCCGAGGTGGCGCGGGCCGGCGCTTTCTCCCGCTTTGCCGGGATGGAGCGGGTCCTCACGGTGGTCGAGGGCGAGTTGCTGCTCCTGACCGTGGACGGCGCCGAGCATCCGCTGGAGAAATACCGGCCGTTCCGGTTCTCCGGCGACGCGGACGCCGCCGGCGCCCTGCCTACCGGCGACGTCCGGGATCTGAACGTGATCACCCGCACGGGCGCCTTCAAGGGCTACACCTCCATCATCGAACTCTCCAAGAAGCGCGCCCACCCGGTCTTTGCCGGCCAGTTCGGCATCCTGATGCAGGGGCAGGCCACCGTCAGCGTCGGTGACACAGCCGACCCGGCGCCGCAACCGCTCGGCCGGTACGACGCCGTCGTCGGCTCCGACAGCGACACCCCGGAAATCCTAGGCCGCGGCTTCCTCGCCGTCGTGTCAATCGACCCGGCTGAGCCGGCCGGCGAGGGCACCGGCTAGCTTTCGTCGGCCTTCGCCCTCGCCGCACCGACCCCCACGGATTCGGCCGAGAGCCGCTGCGCCAGCCAGATCGGGACGATTGAAACAACGATCAGCACAACGGCCACGACGTTGACCACCGGCGCCTGGTTAGGCCGGAAGAGGTTCTGCAGGATCCAGATCGGCAGCGTCGTATCGCCGGCGCCGATGGTGAACGTGGTCACGATGATCTCGTCGAAGCTCAGGGCAAATGCGAGCAGGCCTCCGGCCAGCAGCGCCGAGCGGAGTTGCGGGAAAGTCACCAGCCGGAAGGTGGTGAACACCCCGGCGCCCAGGTCAGCGGAGGCTTCCTCCAGGCCGCCGTGCATCCGGCGGAGCCGGGCAATAACGTTGTTGAACACGGTTACCATGCAGAACGTGGCGTGCGCTATCACCACTGTCCAAAGGCTGAGCGATACGCCGAGGATGGTGGTGAACATGTTGTTTAGGGCGATGCCAGTGACGATTCCGGGCAGGGCGATCGGCAGGATCACCAGCAGGCTGATGACGTCCCGGCCGAAGAACTTGTAGCGTTGCAGGGCGATCGCCAGGAGGGTCCCCAGCACCAGCGAAATGACAGTGGACACCACCGCCACCCAGACCGAGGACAGCAGAGCCTCCCGCACGCCGGTGGAATCGAGGGCCCGGCCCCACCACTCCAGGGTGAAACCCTTGGGCGGCCAGCCGAACGTCCGGTCCGAGTTGAAGGAGTTCACCACCACCAGCAGCAGCGGGAGGTAAATGAAGAGCAGCACCAGTGCGGTGACGACGCCGAGGATGGCCTTGGCGCTTCGGGAAAGTCTCACGGTGCTCCTTATTTCCGGCGGTCGTCAAAGGTTGTTGAGGGCGCCCGAGCGACGGACGATAAACAGGTAAGCCATGATGATGACGATCGGAACGAGGGACACCGCCGCGGCCAGCGGCAGGTTGTTCGCGGCGCCGACATTGGCGTACACCACGGTGCCCAGCATCTGGGTGGTTCCGCCGACAATCTGGGCCGTGATGTAGTCGCCCAGCGAGAGCGAAAACGTGAAGATCGTCCCGGCGATGATGGAGGGCACCAGCAGTGGCAGCATGACTAGCCGCATGGTCGCCAGAGGTTTCGCGCCGAGGTCGCCGGACGCCTCCAGGAGCGAGTCCGGGACACGGTCGAAGCCAGCGTAAATGGGCAGAATCATGTACGGCAGCCAGATGTAGGACAGGGTCAGAATGACGGCGGTCTCGCTGTAGCCGGGCGACGCCAGGCCGATCGGTGCTCCCACCCACTCCAGCAGGCCGCCCTCGGCGAGGACATTGCGCCAGGCGTAGGCCTTGACCAGGTAACTGGCCCACAGCGGCATCAGCACCGCGATTACCAGCAGCTTCTGCCAGCGGGCACTGGCCACCTTGGCGATGAAGAACGCCATCGGCAGCGCGATGACCATGTCGATCACGGTCACGGCCGCCGCGATCCACAGAGTCCGGAGCGCGATCCGCTGGTAGACCGGATCGGTCACCACCGTCACCAGGTTGTCAGTTGTCCAGACCGTGGACACCTTCCCGGTGAACGTGTCCACGGTCCACAGCGAGGTGATCAGCAGGGCCGCGAGCGCGGCGATGTACACGAGCACCAGCCAGCCGGCGGGAGCCGTGATCAGCCCCGCCAGCCGTAATCCGGGCGAGCGGTGCAACATCGCTGAGAACTTGTTGGGACGTGCCCGCGGCACGCCGGCGGCCGGCGGCGAGCCGGGCGCCGGGTGCAGCGTCTGCAATGCCATGTCAGCCCTTGATCTCGGTCCAGGCCTTGGTCCATTCGGAGTAATCCGTGCACTTGGCGTCCTTGCGGCCGTCAAGGCATTCGGCCACCGGCGTGGTCCAGTACCAGATCTTCTCTGCGTACGCCGCGTCACCCGAGTGGTAGGTTTCGCAGTGCTTCTTATCCTTGGTCAGCTCGCAGGCCTTCGGGTTTGCTGGTGACTCACCGAAGTATTCGGCCACCGCAGCATTGGCCTTCGGGCTGGCGATGTAGTCCAGCCACTTGTACGCGCAGTTCTTGTTCTTGGACTGCGCCCCGATCATCCAAGTGTCAGACCAGCCGGTGGCACCCTCCTGCGGGAGCACGGTCGCTACCTTGGTCCCGTTAGCGGCGGCGATATTGGCACCCACCTGCCACGTGGTTCCGACCACGGTGCTACCGCCGGCGAAAGCCTGGACCTCCTTGACGACGTCGCTCCAGTATTCGCCGATGTGCTTGCGCTGCTGCTTGAGCAGATCCACGGCGGCGGCAAGCTGGTCCTTGTCCAAGGCGTAGGGGTTCTTTATGCCGAGTTCCGGCTTGTGCGCCATCAGGTACACGGCGGCGTCGGCGATGTAGATGGGTGAGTCGTAGGCCGTGACCTTCCCGGTGTACTTGTCGGCGTCGTCAAAGACGGCGCTCCAGGAGGTGGGGGCGGGCGTGACCTTGGTGGTGGAGTACATCAGCAGGTTTGCGCCCCAGCCGTGGGGCATCCCGTAGTTCTTGCCGTCCACCGTGTTCCAGGCCTTGTCCTTGAGGAACGGGTAAACGTCGGCGTAGTTCTTGAGCAGGCTCATGTTGACCGGCTCCACGTTGTTGCCGGCGATCAGGCGCAGGGAGGCGTCACCGGAGGCCGAGACGACGTCGTACTGGCCGGTCCGCATCAGCGTCACCGCTTCGTCGGACGTGCCGAAGGGCTTGAAGCTGACCTTGCACTGGGTCTCTTTTTCGAAGGGCGTGACCCAGTCGACGGCGGGGTCGTTGCTCCCGTTCTCGACGTAGCCGGGCCACGCGAGGATCGAGAGCTGCCCTTCGCCCTGGCCGATTTCGGTTTTGAGCGGCTGCGCCGACGGGGCGGCCCCGCCGCCGCCGCTGGTTCCGCAACCCGCCAAGGCGAGGGCGGCTGCGGCCACCCCGGCCACGAGGGAGGCCTTCATTCTTGTAGCCATGATTCTTACCTTTCGTTGTGGGGTGGAAAGTTACCTGCGGCTCGGCCTCAGGCGACGTCGGACGGCAGCCAGACGACGGCGTCGTCGTCCCAGCTCACCGACACGCGGCGCCCCAGCAGCTCGACATCGCTGCCCGGCAGCGAATCCGGCTCTAGGACAACGACGACGGGGCCGTCGTCGAGCTGTACCCGTACCTGCGTGGCGTGCCCCACGTACACGAGTGAGGTCACAGTGCCGGGACGAGCCGTGACACCGACGCCCGTCTCCGGCGCGCCCGACCAGGACAGGCGCAGCCGTTCGGGGCGGACGCACACGGGCTCGGGGCGGCCGTAGAGCTGCCGGGCGTGTGCGGCGTCGAAGATGTTGGAGGTCCCCACGAAGTTGGCCACGAAGGTCCCCGCCGGGCGTTCGTAGATCTCATGGGCGGTACCGATCTGTTCCAGGCTGCCGTTGTTGAAGACGCCGATCCGGTCGCTCATGGTCAGCGCCTCCTCCTGGTCGTGGGTGACGAAGATGAAGGTGATGCCCAGCGAGCGCTGCAGTTCCTTGAGTTCCACCTGCATCTGCTGGCGGAGTTTGAGGTCGAGCGCGCCGAGTGGCTCGTCCAAAAGCAACACTTTGGGTTCCACCACGAGCGCCCGGGCCAGGGCTACCCGCTGGCGCTGGCCGCCGGAGAGCTGGGCCGGTTTGCGGCCCACGAATTTGCCCAGTTGCACTCGTTCCAGGGCCTCGCGGGCACGTTCACGGCGCTCGGCCCTCGGCACTCCCCGCACCCTCAGGCCGTACGCGACGTTGTCCACGAGGGACATGTGCGGGAACAAGGCGTAGTCCTGGAAGACCGTGTTGACGTCGCGTTCGAAGGGAGCCAGCCTCGTGACGTCCCGGCCCTCCAGTTCGATGCTCCCCGAGGTCGGCAGTTCGAATCCTGCGATCAGCCGCAGCACGGTGGTTTTCCCGGAGCCGGACGGGCCCAGCATGGAGAAAAATTCGCCCTGCCGAATGTCCAGGTCGATGCCGTCGACGGCGACCGTGTCTCCGAAGACCTTGGTGAGTTTGCGCAGGCGGATAGCCGGGACGCTGCCGGAGGCGGTCGACGTTCCGGCCGTGCGCGTTTCGGTCATGTGGATGCCTAACTCAGTTGCCGGAAGACCGTTGCCGGACCTCCGGTAAGGTGACGCCGCGTGATGTGATTCACGCCACAATGCGGTATTGGGCCAAATACTATTACTTCATAGGTTTTGTGTATAGACCCTGGCCACGGGCGGCCATAGGATGGCATCACCCGCCGCGCGGCCGGCAACCGCACCGCTTCCGGAAACCGCGGGCGGACCGGACGGGAGACGCCAGACCGGAGTGCGAGGGAGGAACGGATGCTGCTTTCACCACAGGGCGCATCCCGCAGCCTTGCAGCGGTGTTTACCCCCATCAAGTCCCGCGGCCTGGTCGACGAGGTGTGCGGGAGAATCGAGCAGGCGGTCGAGACCGGACTGCTCACCAGCGGTCAGCGGCTTCCCAACGAGACCGAACTCGCCTCCGCGCTCGGCGTTTCAGCCGTTACAGCCCGCGAGGCCCTGTCCCAACTCCGTTCCTCGGGGATCATCCGGACCGTCCGCGGGCGCAGCGGCGGAAGCTTTATCGCTGACAATGTCCTGCCATCCCGGGAACGCGCCCTGGAGCAACTCGATGAGCTGACCCGGCTCCAGATCAGCGACCTGGGGCTGCACTATCAGGCCATCGCTTCCGTCTGCGCCAGCCTCGCGGCACGCCGCTCCGACGCGGCCGACGTGGATACCCTGCGCTCCTTCATCCCGGCCACCGACGCCGACCCGCTGAGTTGGCGGCTGGCGCTCTCGGAGTTCCTGCTGGAGGTGGCCGCCATAGCCCGCTCCGCACGACTGGCCCGCGAACTCATCCGCCTACAGGCCGATCTGGGCACGCTGACACTCCTGCCGTGCGCCGACGCCGGCTACCGGAACGCGTCCGCCCGGATTCTGGAGGGGACCGCCGGCGCCATCGAGGCACACCAGCCGGCCGAGGCGGAAACCGGAGTCAAGTCGCTCATTTCGACAACGACTAGTTGGCTCCTGGCCGAGCACGCCAGGCGCATTTGAATGCCTGCGCCGCCATCTCCAGACCGAGGGAAGGATCCCAATGACGGATAGCTCCACTTTCAGCTCCGGCGGTGCCGATTCTGCCGCTACCGACGACGCCGCCCGGGCCGCGGCGTGCGAGCTGGACGCCGTCGTCGTCGAAATCGAGTCGAGGCTCTCGGTCTGGGCCCGGGAGGCAGGTGCGGCCTTGGCGGCACTGGACGGCAAAGTGTCCGGAACTGCGGTGGACAAGCTTATCCGGCCGGTGGTGGAGGGACTGGTTCGCACCCCGGAGGGCTACGCCGCGGGCGCCGGCTTCCTTGCCAATGCCGGGCTGCTTGGTCCCGAGCGCAGCTACATCGCTTGGTGGCAGGGAACCGAGATGGAGCATGTGGACGCCCTGGCCAATTTCAGCCCGAACGCCATCAGCCGCTACGTGCGGGCCGAGTGGTTCCGAATTCCGGTGGAAACCGGCCAGCCACACGTCACGGGACCCTACGTTGATTTCCTCTGCACGGACGAAAATGTCCTGACTTTCACCCACCCGGTGTTTTGCCGCCCGGACGGCCCGGTGGCAGGCATTGTGGGCATGGACGTCACCGTTCAGCGCCTGGAACGCGGTGCAGTGCCGGCGCTGAGGCGCATCGGGGACCGCGCCACTCTCGTCAACCAGGACGGCCGTGCAATCGTGTCCGCGGCGTCCGATATCGACGCCGGGGATCTCGCCGTCGCCGCTGAGGGATGCCGGGTCTTCGGGGTGGGCCGACGCTTCAGTATCTGGAGCGGCGCCGCGGGCATCTAAGCTTGCTACGCTGGAATCAAGGCCCCTCCTTCGGCGGCCTCCGGACGACGGTTCAGTACCCGGCACGCGACAAGACTGGCCACAGGAGCAGTCATGTCGTGGTTGATTCTCATCCTTTCCGGGTCGCTGGAAGCCGTGTGGGCCGCAGCCCTGCACCGGACCTCGCAGGCCACCGGCCGCGGCCGGATCGCGCCGGCCGCCGTCTTCCTCGTGTCCGTGCTGGCCAGCACCGGCGGGCTCGCCATCGCCATGCAGTCCATCCCGACCGGCACCGCCTACGCCGTCTGGGTGGGCGTCGGCGTCGTGCTGACCGCCGTCTACGCGATGGTCACGAAAGTGGAGTCGGCAACCCGCGGTCGGATCCTGCTGCTCGGCGGAATTGTTGTCTGCGTGGCCGGCCTGAAGGTCGTGGCGTGATGGCAGCGGACCGCACACCCGCGGCGGCAAAGGCACCGGCGGCGACGCTGGCCTGGCTGATCCTGCTCGCCTCCGCCGTGCTGGAGGCTGTCTGGGCCACGGCCCTGGGACTGTCCGACGGCTTCACTCAGCCGCTGCCCACGCTCGTGTTCGCCGTGGCCGCCACCCTGAGCCTGGCCGGGCTGGGCCTGGCCGTGAAGAGCATCCCGCTCGGCACCGCCTACGCCGTCTGGGTGGGGATCGGCGCGGCCCTGACGGTCGGCTGGGCGATGGCGACCGGCGTCGAGCCCGCCAGCCCGCTAAAGCTGGTGTTTATTGCCGGAATTGTGGGCTGCGCGGCCGGGCTGAAGCTGTTGCCGGCCGCGAATCCTGCGTCATCCCGGACGCTCCCGCCCAGTTAGTGCGCGCCCCGAGGGGCAATCCCGGGCGACACGCCGTGGCTCCGGACCGCCCGCCGGCATGAACTGGGCGGGATCGCCGGAATAGCCGCGCGCTTGCCGGGGTTCTTGGCTGGGACGGCAAATTCCGGCAGTGATAGGAGATCAAAGATGACTTCAGCAACAGTCCAGCTCGGCGACGGACTCAGCGTCAGCCCGCTGGGGTTCGGCGGCATGGCCCTGACCCCGGTGTACGGGGAAGTGGATCCTGCGGAGGCCCTGGCCACCCTGCACCACGCGGTGGACGCGGGCGTGAGCTTCATCGACACGGCGGACATCTACGGCGGCGGGAGCAACGAGGAACTGATCGCCCAGCTGCTCAAGGATCGCCGCGGCGAGGTGCAACTGGCCACCAAGTTCGGCCTGGTGGGAACCCCGTCGACCGGCTACTCGGACATCCGCGGTGACGCCGCCTACGTGAAGCAGGCGGTCGACCGCAGCCTGCAGCGCCTGGGCACCGACACCATCGACCTGTACTACATGCACCGCCGCGACCTCCGCGTTCCGATTGTGGAAACCGTGGAGGCCATGGCGGAGCTGGTGCAGGCCGGGAAGGTGCGGCACCTTGGACTGTCCGAAGTGACGGCCGAGGAACTGCGGGACGCCAGCAGCGTCCACCCGATCACCGCAGTCCAGAGCGAGTGGTCCATCTGGAGCCGCGACGTGGAACGCAACGTTGTTCCTGCCGCCGCCGAACTTGGCGTAGGTTTTGTGCCCTACTCGCCGCTGGGCCGGGGATTCCTCACCGGCACAGTCGACGCCTCGAAGCTGGGCAGCAACGACTTCCGCCGGAACATCCCGCGCTTCGCCGAGACCGCGTTGGACGCCAACCAGGCCGTAGTCGCCGCGGTCCAGTCGGTCGCAGCGGAGCTCAGCAGCCCCGGTCACGCCGCGACGCCGGCCCAGGTGGCGCTGGCCTGGCTGCTCGCGCAGGGCCGGAAACTGGGGCTGCCGGTGGTCCCGATCCCCGGGACGCGCAAGGCCTCCCGGATTGATGAAAACCTCGGCGCCCTGTCGCTCGACCTGACCCCGGCGCAACTGGAGAGGCTCGACGCCGCCGCGGACGCCGTCGTCGGCTCCCGCTCGGCAGACCCCAACTGGGTCTCCCAGGGCCGCGAATAGGCCGTCCTAGACTAATGCCCATGGACTCGCTCATTCATTCACTTCGTGACATCACCATCCGCCGGATTTCGGTCAGCGAGATGGACAACAACGTGTACCTGCTCACCGCCAAGGCGTCCGGCGCGCAGCTCCTGATCGATGCGGCCGATGATCTGGCCGCCATCCAGGGGCTGCTGGCCGACGCCGCCGCGGATACCACCGCGACGCCGAAACTTGCTCTGATCGCCACCACCCACCAGCACTGGGACCACGTCCGTGCGCTGCCGGGCCTGGTGGAAGCGACCGGGGTGAAGACGGCTGCCGGGACGGATGACGCCCCGGAACTGCCGGTGAAGGTCGATGTGCTGCTCGATCACGGCGACGTCGGCAATTTCGACGGGTTCGACGTGACGGCGGTGCACCTGCGCGGCCACACCCCGGGTTCGGTGGCATTCGTGTACCAGGACCCGGAGGGACCGGCGCACATCTTCTCCGGCGACTCGCTGTTCCCCGGTGGAGTGGGCAATACACAGCAGGATCCGGAGCGGTTTGCCCAGCTGCTCACGGATGTCAGCGAGCGGCTGTTCGACGTGTATCCGGACGACACCGTGGTGCACCCGGGCCACGGGAAGCCGACCACTCTGGGCGCGGAACGCCCGCACCTGGAAGAGTGGCGCGCCCGCGGCTGGTAACTGGCGCTAGAGGTTGTGACTTGCGCTGCGCATAATGCCGGTCGCTGCGGGAATTCCCGTAGCGACCGGCATTTTGCGCGTCATCAGCTACTTTATCTAGCGCACAAGCGACCTTAGCGGCTGCGGCGTTCGTTCGACGCCGGGGCCGACGCGCGGCGGGGTCCGCCGCTGCGGGCCGGACGGCCTTCGCCGGAGCGGCCGTTGCCGCCGCCTGCGTAGGATCCGCCGGAGGTGCCGCCGGTGTTGGAGGACCAAACCGCTGCGGAGCCGCCGGACTTGGCGCCTGCCGCGGCACGCTGGCCGGTTGCGGGGCGTCCGCCGCGCTGGCCGCCGGTCGAGGCGCCGGTACGGCCTGCGCCGGCGCGGGGTGCGCCGCCGGTGCGCGGTGCAGAACCGGTGCGGGGTGCGGAACCGCCGCGGGAGTCGCTACGACCCTCCGCAGCGCGACCGTCCGAGCCACGGCCAGCCGAGGCGCGGCCGCCGGCTGCGGGAACATCGTTGTGGTGCGCGTAGGCCGTGGTGCGGCCACGGCCCCGGGCGTTGCGACGCTCGGCGCGCTCGGCGTCGGCCCGGTCCTGGTTCTTTTCCGCGACGCGCTCTGCGGCGTTGCGGGCAGCGGCCTGGCCTTCGTAGGCCACGGCGCGGCGCTCGGCACGGGGAAGATCGGTGCGGGGAGCCTCGGCTCCGACGCGTCCTCGTCCGCCACGGCCGCCACGGCCACCCGCGGTGGGTGCAGCCTGGGTGGTGCGGCGGGCGCGCTTGCGCTCGGCGTTGGCACCGGTGGAGGTGCCGCCGCCCTGCTGCTTGGCCTTGGTGGCCAGCAGCGCGGCGCGGGTGCGCGGATCGATCTTATCGGCCATCTCGCCGACCAGCTCGGCAACCAGCGGGGAGTTGGCAGTGACGCGCTCGAAGTTGACCTCGACGCCGGCAGCCTTCATCAGCTTCTTGACGTCGGACTGCTGCTCCGGCAGGGTCAGCGTGACCACGGTGCCGTCGGAACCGGCGCGGGCGGTACGGCCCGAGCGGTGCAGGTACGCCTTGTGCTCCGTGGGCGGATCCACGTGGATGACCAGCTCGACGTCGTCGACGTGGACGCCGCGGGCGGCGACGTCGGTGGCCACCAGCACGCGGACGTCGCCGGAGGAGAACTCGGCGAGGTTGCGGTCACGGGCGTTCTGCGAGAGGTTGCCGTGCAGATCGACCGCGGGGATGCCGGCGTCGGTCAGGGTCTTGGCCAGCTTGCGGGCATGGTGCTTGGTGCGCATGAAGAGCACCCGGCGGCCGGCGCCCGAGGCGAGCTCGACGATCAGCTGCTTCTTGACGGTCTGGTCGTTGACGACCAGGACGTGGTGCTCCATGGTGGTGACCGCAGCCTGTGATTCGTCCACGGCGTGGGTCAGCGGGTTGGAGAGGTAGCGCTGCACGATCTTGTCCACGCCGTTGTCCAAGGTGGCGGAGAAGAGCAGCCGCTGGCCCTGGCTGGGGGTCATGTCCATGAGCTTCTTGACCACCGGGAGGAAGCCGAGGTCGGCCATGTGGTCTGCCTCGTCCAGGACGGTGATCTCGACGGCTTCGAGGGTCAGGATGCGCTGGCGGATCAGGTCCTCCAGGCGGCCCGGGCAGGCGATGACAATGTCCACGCCGGAGCGCAGCGCCTTTTCCTGGCGGGCCTGGGAGATGCCGCCGAAAATGACGGTAGTGGTCAGGCCCATGGCCTTGGCCATCGGCTCGATGGTCGCGTTGATCTGGGTGGCCAGCTCGCGGGTGGGCGCCAGGACCAGGCCCATCGGGCGGCCGGGCTTGCGGAAGTGCGCGGCTTCCCGCTCGGCGAGCCGTGCCACCAGCGGAATGGCGAAGGCGATGGTCTTGCCGGAGCCGGTACGGCCGCGGCCCAGGACGTCGCGTCCGGCCAGGGTGTCCGGGAGCGTCTTGACCTGGATGGGGAACGGTTCAACGATCCCCTGGGCGGTGAGGGTGTCGGCGAGGGCCTTGGGCGTGCCGAGGGCAGCAAAAGTAGTCATGTGTTTCAAAGGTCTTTCAGGCGGTATCCAAGCGGATATCGGCCCCCGGTGCCGGTTGGCCCAGGGGTTCGCCGAAGAAAAGTCAGGTGATCAACCGGGCCGCTTGCAAAGTTTTGCAGGCCGCCGGGACCAAATAGAACGCGTTCATCGACGCAGGATGTGCCTCTCACATGAATAAAGCCCACGGCCTGCATTTGGAGTCCGGAGGAATCCTGCAGGGGATCCGGCCGGTGAACCGAGGCTGACCAAACCGAATCCAAAGTGGGCATCACTGCACATCAAGTTCCTCCAGTCTAGCATCTGCGCGTGCCCTCCCGTTTTCAGGGCCTCCCAACTAGCTCGCAGTTGTTGTCGTTTTGCGCGCTCATAACGACAACAATTGCGAGTCAGTTGGGCGGGCCTGCGGCGCCTAGGCTCGCCCGGATCCGGACACCCGGGGAGCGACCGCCACGCCCGCCACGCCGATCGCCGCAGTAAGCGCGAAGACCCCCGCGAAGGGCGCGACGCCGGTGCCGGCCGCCGTCGTGAACGCCGCGAAGACGATCCCCGTCGCGGCCAGCGCCAGGGCGCCGCCGAGGGAGTCGGAGATGGACATTGCCGAGCTGTTGAAGCCCTCGGTGTCCTTCGTGGACAGCGCCAGGGTCATCACACTCAGCCGCGGATACATCAGCCCCATCCCGCCGCCGGCGAAGATCCAGCCGGTGATCGCGACGGCGGCCGGCCACGCCAGGAGCGTGGTCGCCAGCGCCAGCAGCACGGCGCCGAGGACCAGCGCCGAGCCGATCCTGATCGCGCGGCGGTGGTCCAGCCTGGCCCCGAGCCGGCCCTGGATCGCGGAGGCCGCGGCCCAGGCGAGCGCTCCGCCGGTGAGGGTCAGGCCGGCGAAGGTGGGCGAGAAGACATAGCGCTCCACCAGCAGGTAGGGCAGGTACACCTCGGCGCCGAAGAACGCCGCGGACGCGAGCCCGCGGGCGAGGATGACGGCGGGCAGGCCGCGGCGGGCCGTCAGCGTCCCGCTGGGCACCAGGGGGCGGACGGCCACCAGCGCGACGACGACGGCGGCCGCCGCCAGCACCCAGCCGGCCGCCGGCAGCTCCACGGACAGGTTCAGCCCCAGCACGGCGAGCGCCGCGAGGCCGGCCCAGGCCAGCCGTCCGTAGTCCCACGGTCTGGGCGACGCCGCGCCGTCCTCGGCGCCGCCGGAGAGTCCGCGCAGGGCCGGGACGATCATCAGCAGGGCCGGCACCACCAGCCCCACCACACCGAGGAAGACCCAATGCCAGCTGGCCAACTGGGCGACCAGCCCGGCGGCGAAGGGGCCCACCAGTGAAGGAATGACCCAGGCCGCGGCGAAGGCGGCGAAGATCTTGGGATGCAGCACGGGCGGATAGACGCGGGCCACCACCACATAGAGGGCCACCGTCACCGCGCCGCCGCCGAGCCCCTGAACCAGCCGTCCGGCCAGGAGCATGGCCATGGTCCCGGCCGATCCGGCGATCAGCAGGCCCAGGACGAACAGCGCCACGGAAGCATAGAGCGGGCCCACCGGGCCGCGCCGGTCCGACCAGTTCCCGGCGGCCACCATCCCGATGACGCCGGTCGCCAGCGGCCCGGCGAATGCGAGGGCGTAAAGGCTGGCGCCGTCCAGTTCGCGGCTGACCAGCGGCATGATGGTGGTTACCGCCAGCGATTCAAAGGCCGCCAGGAAGACGAGGGCCAGGGCGCCCAGGGTCACCAGCAGGTAGCTGCGGTGGAAGATGCCGCCGGTATCCGGGGCGGTATCAGTGCCCGGTACGGGAGGGTCTATTTGAGGCACGTGCCACAGCCTACTAGAGGGGTGCCGGGCGGGTGCCCCAGCCGGGACGGAGCGCCCAGCCCGCCGGGCGGTCCCCGGCCATCACCGAAAATGCTCACCCGGGCGCGTCGAGCCCCTGGGCCGAAACCACCACGGCGCCGCTCGCCCTGGAATCCGGATTCAACATCCAGCCCACCCGTTTGACCGTGCTGAGCATGACGACGCTTTCGACCAGCTCGATCCCGGGCACCTTCTCCTGAAGCGCCAACTCGATGCCCATGACATCCGCCAGGGACTGCAGCCACATGATGATCACGAAGTTGGTGGGACCTGTGGTGGAAGCGCTGAGCCGCACATTCCGCATCGTCTTCAGCTCGGCGGCCGCCGCCTCGTGCCGGCCGGCCGGGACGTTGACGAACCACTGGCAAGTGACGGGGAAAGCCGAAAACCTCTGGGCAACCTCGCAGCGGAAAGACAGGATCCCGCTCGCGAGCACCCGGTTCAGCTGCCGCTGGACGGTGGCCGGGTGCCTGCCCAGTCCGCGCGCGATCTCCGCCGCCGTCGCCCGGCCGTCCTTGGCCAGGAACGGCAGGAGCGCCAGGTGGCTGGCCGGCAGGCTCTCCCTGGCGGCAGTCGGGGCGACGCCGGTGGCCTCGGGGCCGGCCATTGCCTTCACGGCGGCCTGCTGTGCGCGGCTGAGCACGTTGAGCCGCCAGGACCCGCCGCTTGCGTGCAGCCTGGTGCACAGCGCGGTCTGATATTTGAGCAAGCCGTCAATCTCCTTCAGCCGTTGGATCACTTTCGTGCTGAACTCGTCCAGGGAGGGCGTGATAACGGTCAGCATCAGGTCCCGGTTGCTGGCCGCCTCCTCGACCGTGATGATTTCCGGCATCCTGGCGAGCCTGGCCGTGACTTCAGCGCGCCGGTGCATTTCGCAGTCAACGGCAACGAACGCCAGGCACATCTGATGGGGGTCGCCGATCAGGTGGGCGGTAATCCAGGAGACGCCCGAAGCCCGCAGCCGTTCCCAGCGGGCGGCCAGGGTGGTGGCGTGGACGCCCAGCACCTCCGCAGCATCCGCCCAGCTCAGGCGCGGCGCGATCTGCAGGACGTTGATCAGGGCGAGGTCGTCCTCGCTGAGTTCCACCATTCACTCCTTCACTCATGCACAAAAACTGTGATGCAGATCAGTTCCTGCATATTTCCAGCCCTTTGGCCGCATGTGAACCACGTCACTTCAGAATAGACGAGAAAGCCGAACCCACCACATAGGAGAACACGTGCCGATCACCGCAGACGCCCGGGAAATGCAGGCTGACCTTGCCCGGTTCCGCCACGAGCTGCACCAGGAGCCCGAGATCGGACTGACCCTGCCCCGCACCCAGGAGAAGGTGCTCCAGGCACTCGACGGGCTCGGCTACGAGGTCACCCTCGGCACGGACACAACGTCCATCACCGCGGTTCTGCGCGGCCAGGCGGCCGGGAACGGCGTGGATACCCGACCGGCGGTACTCCTGCGCGCGGACATGGACGGCCTGCCGGTGCAGGAGAAAACCGGCGTGGACTTCACGTCCAGGGTCGACGGCGCCATGCACGCCTGCGGCCACGACCTTCACACCGCCATGCTCACCGGCGCCGCGACCCTTCTGGCCGAGCGGCGGCACCGGCTGGCTGGCGACGTCGTGCTGATGTTCCAGCCCGGCGAGGAGGGCTTCGACGGCGCCGGCCACATGATCCGCGAGGGCGTGCTCGATGCCGCCGGCCGGCGCGTGGACGCTGCCTACGGCATGCACGTGTTCTCCGCGCTGGAACCGCACGGCACCTTCTGCACCAAGCCGGGCGTCATGCTCAGCTCCTCCGACGGACTGATGGTCACCGTGCTCGGCGCCGGCGGCCACGGTTCGGCCCCGCATTCAGCCAAGGACCCGGTCACGGCCGCCGCCGAAATGGTCACCGCCCTCCAGGTCATGGTCACCCGCCAGTTCAACATGTTCGACCCCGTTGTCTTGTCCGTGGGGGTGCTCCAGGCCGGCACCAAGCGCAACATCATCCCGGAAACCGCGCGCATCGAGGCCACCATCAGGACCTTCTCCGAGCAGTCCCGGCAGAAAATGATGGACACCGTGCCGCGCCTGCTGAAGGGCATCGCCGCGGCGCACGGCCTCGACGTCGACGTCGACTACCAGCAGGAATACCCCCTCACCATCACCGACGAGGACGAGACGCGCACCGCGGAAACCGTCATCGAGGGCCTATTCGGCGACTCCCGGCTCGCCCGCTGGGCCACCCCGCTGAGCGGCTCCGAGGACTTCTCGAGGGTCCTCGCCGAGGTCCCCGGCACCTTCATCGGGCTGAGCGCCGTCCCCCGCGACGCCGACCACGCCACCGCCGCGTTCAACCACTCCCCGTACGCGACGTTCGACGACGGTGTGCTGGCCGACGGTGCCGCGCTCTACGCGGAGCTCGCCATTTCCCGGCTTGCCGCACTTGCGGCAGCCAACGCCCCCGCCGCGGCCACGGCCGCCGGCTCAACCCTTTCCTAGCCCCATCCCCTGAGGGAGAAGACCATGACAGCAACCGCGTCCAAGCCGACGGCAACCCGGACCTCCACCCGCAAGACAATCATCGGCACCGGCATCGGCAACGCCGTCGAATGGTACGACTGGGCCATCTACGCCACGTTCACGCCATTCATCGCCAGCCAGCTCTTCAGCAAGGCCGATCCCGCTTCGGCGGTGCTGTCGACGCTGGCGATTTTCGCCGTCGGCTTCGTGGCCCGGCCCTTCGGCGGCTTCCTGTTCGGCTGGATCGGTGACCGGATCGGCCGCAAGGCTTCGATGACCCTGGCCGTGGGGCTCGCCTCGGTGGGCAGCCTGATGATCGGCATCGCGCCGACCTTCGCTGCGGTCGGCGCGTGGGCCTCGCTCATGCTCCTGGTGGCGCGCCTGGTCCAGGGGCTGGCCCACGGCGGCGAGCTGCCGTCGTCGCAGACGTACCTGTCCGAGATGGCGCCGAGGGAACACCGCGGCTTCTGGGCCACCCTGATCTACACCTCCGGCACGGTGGGAATCCTGTTCGGAACCCTGCTGGGCGCCGTCCTGAACATGGTCCTCAGCACCGAAGTGATGAACGCGTGGGGCTGGCGCATCCCGTTCCTGGTGGGCGCAGCCATGGGCCTCTACGCGCTGATCATGCGGTCCCGGCTGCACGAAACGGACGTCTTTGCCGGCGAAGCCTCGGCGGAGAAGCACGCTCCGATCTGGCCGCAGATCGTCCGCCACCGCAAGCAGGCCCTGCAGGTGATCGGATTGACGGTCGGCTTGACGGTGATCTACTACATCTGGGGTGTTGTCGCTCCCAGCTACGCCACCACGGCCCTGAAGATTGACCGCGGCGAAGCCCTGTGGGCCGGCGTGATCGGCAACATCGTCTTCATCGCGGCACTGCCCTTCTGGGGCAAGCTCTCAGACCGGATCGGCCGCAAGAAGGTCCTGTGGGCCGGGGCGATCGGCGCAGGCATCATGCACTTCCCGATGACCGCGCTGCTCAAGGACTCCGCCTGGCAGCTGGCCGTCAGCATGTCCGTGATGCTGGTCTTCATCGCCGCCAGCGCTGCGATCGTTCCGGCCGTCTACGCCGAACTGTTCCCCACGAGCATCCGCACTGTCGGCGTCGGCGTTCCCTACTCGATCTGTGTGGCACTGTTCGGCGGCACTGCGCCCTACCTGCAGCAGTGGCTCGGAACCAGCCTGCAGATGCCGCAGCTGTTCAACGTCTACGCCGTGCTGCTGCTCGCCATCTCCGCCGTCTTCGTCTTCACCATCCCGGAAACGAAGGGCAAGGACCTCACCCTCTGAGGTGGCGCACCAGGGCCGGCCTGCGTCAGTCGCCGACGAAACGATCCTTGCCGGCCCGGTACCCGAACACGGCGGCCAGCGAGCCGACCACCAGGAAGAGCACGCCCGCCGCGGCGAAGGATCCGGTGGCCTGGTGCAGCTGTCCGACCAGCAGGGTTCCGGCCGAGCCGACGCCGTAGCCCACCCCCTGCATCATGCCGGACAGGTGGGCGGCGGTGTGGCCGTCGCGGGTGCGGAGCATGATCATGGTCAGGGCCACCGCGGTGAGGCTGCCTTGTCCCAACCCCAGCAGCCCGGTCCACACCCAGACCAGGTCCAGGGGGCCGAAGATGCTCAGGGCGAAGCCGCCGCCGGTCATCAGCGCCACCACCGTGTTGATGGCGCGCTGGTCCCGGAGCCGGGCGGCGAGGGCGGGGGCAAACAGGGAGCCGAGCATCTGCAGCACGATCGAGGCGGACACGATCAGGCCGGCCGTACCGCCGTCGACCCCGCGTTCGCGCAGGATCGGCGCCAGCCAGGCGAAAACGCTGAAGGACATCATGGCCTGGAGCACCATGAACCCGGTCACCTGCCAGGCGACCGCCGAGCGCCACACGTTGATCCCGCTGGTCGCGATCTGGTGCCGCCCGTGGCGCTGGGCCGCCGCCAGCGGCAGGAACAGCAGGAGCACGACGCCGGCCGGCAGCGCCCAGAACCACAGCGCCGCCGTCCACTGGCCGCTCGCGCTGAACAGCGGGTAGGTGAAGCCGGCGCCGAGGGCCGCGGACGCGCAGATCGCGGTGGTGTAGAGCCCGCCCATCAGGCCGAGCCGGTGCGGGAAGTCGCGCTTCACGAGGCCCGGAAGCAGGACGTTGCAGAGTGAGATGGCAGCGCCGCAGGCTGCCGTGCCGGCCAGGAGCGCGGGCAGGTGGCCCAGGCCGGGTACGTCCAGGGGGCGCAGCAGCAGGCCTGCGGTCAGCACGGCCATGGCTCCAAGCAGCACCCGTTCGGCCCCGAACCGGCGGGCCAGCCGCGGCGCGAGCGGGGCGAACACACCAAGCAGGGTCACCGGCGCCGTGGTCAGCGCGACGACGGCCCAGCCGGGCAGGCCGACGTCGGCCGTCACTTCCGGAAGGACCGCGGCGAAACTGGAGAAGACGGTGCGCAGGTTCAGTCCGATCAGCACCAGGCACACGCCCAAATAGGCCAATGCGCGGCGGCTGCCGAGTAGGGTGGGCTCCGCGGCGGGAACGTCGTCTATCTCCGCGTCCACCAGGGGATCCAGCCGCTGGTGCGGGTGGCCGCCGGCAGCGGTGCGGGCGGGCACGGGTGCGTTTCCAGGTGTCGTCACCGACCCATTCTGGCAGGCGCGGGGCGCCGCTTCGAAAGAATGGCGGAGCGACGCATGGACGCCCGGACCGTCCTCCGCGTGGCCGTATGGTGGTTCCCCGGTCCGTCGGGCCTGCGCGAACTCCACTATTCTGGGAGTGATGAGCGAATCCCCAGAATCCCCCCAGACGCCGCAGCCTCCCCGCCCGGTTACTCCCGGCAGCCAGGCATCGTTCGGCACCTACGGCGGCCGGCCGGTCAGCTTCGTACGCCGCGGCACCCGCCTACAGGGACGCCGCCAGGCCGCGTGGGAAGAGCACTCGGACCGGTGGGCGGTGGAGGTCCCCCGGCACATCGCCAACACGTCCGTGCACCCCGCTTACGTGTTCGACGCCGAGGCCGAGTTCGGCCGGACGGCTCCCTTGATTGTCGAGATCGGCTCGGGGCTGGGCGACGCCGTCTGCCACGCGGCCGAGGAGAACCCGGACAAGGACTTCCTGGCCGTGGAGGTCTACACCCCGGGCCTGGCCAACACCCTCATCAAGATCAACAGCCGCGGGCTGAGCAACGTCCGGGTGGTGGAGGCCAACGCCCCCGAGGTGCTTGCCACCATGCTCCCGGCGGGCTCGGTCACCGAGCTCTGGGTCTTCTTTCCCGACCCCTGGCACAAGTCGCGGCACCACAAGCGGCGCCTTATCCAGCCGGCCTTCGCCGAGCTCGCGGCCCGGGCGCTCAAGCCCGGCGGTATCTGGCGGATCGCGACCGACTGGTCCAACTACGCCGTGCACGTACGCGAGGTCCTGGCCGGCTCCGCCGACTTCGAGAACCTGCACGAGGGCGAGCGCAGCGGCGCTGACAGCCCGCTCACGCAGGTCTGGGAGTCCGGGGTGGAGTCCGTTGTGGGCGGGGCCCCGGTCAAGGAGGGCCGCGCGCCGGTCAGCACCGAACACACCGGGCCCAACGAAGGCGTCGACGAGACCGGCGGCTGGGCGCCTCGGTTCGAGGGCCGGATCCTGACGAGCTTCGAGAACAAAGCCCACGAAGCGGGCCGGCTGATCTTCGACCTCTGCTACCGGCGCCGCTGACACACGCACCCGCCCGGTCCCGGTGCCGGGACAGCGGCCGGCGTGGCACAAGTGCTGTTGCGCAGCAGGTTCCCGTGGCACGATTACCGAAGATGCATGGCTAGCGGCGGCACGAAGGCGCCGGCCGAGCCAGAAGACGCGAAGGACCGATCATCAAAAAAGAACTTAAGGACGCCGCGGAAGTCGCCGAGGACGTCACCAACTCCAAGCCACTCGAGTACGCGGCACGGGCAGGGTTCGCCGTTTCCGGCGTCCTGCACTTCCTGATCGGGCTCGTCGCGATCCGGCTCGCGATGGGCGGGCAGGGGCAGGCTGATGTCAGCGGCGCCGTTGAGGAACTCGCCAAGCAGCCGGCTGGACCGGCGCTGCTGTGGAGCGCCTTCGCGGCCTGCGTCGCCCTGGCCATCTGGCAGACCAGCGACGCGGTGTTCGACTTCAACCGCCTGCCCACCAAGGACAAGGTCGGCAAGAAGCTCAAGGCCGCCCTCCAGGCCGTGGTCTATGCCGGGTTCGGGCTCACGCTGGCGTCCGTGGCCCTCGGGGCCCACGCAGACCACCGCCGCTCCACCAGCGACCTCACGGTCCAGCTCATGAAGGCCCCGGCCGGCGTGCTGCTGCTGATCGTCATCGGCGCTGCCATCGCGGTCACCGGCGTCGTCTACGCCATCCGTGGCTTCCGGAAATCGTTCCTCAAGTACCTGCGCCTGCCCGCCAACGAGCACACCCGCACCGCGGTGACCGTCGCCGGTGTCGCCGGCTATGCCGCCAAGGGTGTGGCCCTGCTGTTGACCGGGCTGCTGATAGTCATCGCCACCGTGAAGGCTAACCCGGCGGAATCAACCGGGCTCGACGGCGGGCTGAAGGCCCTGCGCGAGCAGCCGCTCGGGATGTACATGCTCGCCGCCGTCGGCGCGGGCCTGATCTGCTACGGCATCTTCCTGGCCGTCCGGGCCCGGCTCGCCCGGATGTAGGGGCTTCCCTACCGCGGCGGCACGGTGATGACCGCGACGGTCTGCTGCTGGCCGTTACGCATCTCGATGCTGGCGATGCTGGCCAGCTGCAGCGGCGTGGCCCCGGTGATGCGCACCTTGCCGCTGGGGGTGGCCGTCCAGGCGCACGCCCGGTCCTCGCCGCCGTCGCGGCCCTTCACCCAGAGCGAGAGGGTGCCGTCCACTGGCATGCTCCTGCCATCGACTGCCAACTCGGTGCCCCACGTTTTCTTCACGAGGCCGACGGTGAACTGCGGCCCGTTGCCGGCCGCCACGGAATAACTGGCGTCCGGCTGGGGCTGCTGTGCCAGCAGCGGCCCGGCCAGGAAACCTACCGCCAGACAGGCCGCGGCAACCGCCGCCAGCGCCGCCGACCACAGCCGTCGCGCCTTCCGCCGGCGGGCCGCGAGCGCGGCCAGCAGCCCCCGAGGGACGGACACCGGAGCAGCCTCGGCGGCCGGGGCGGGCCGCGTG
Organism: Arthrobacter sp. YAF16; assembly: GCF_052113385.1. NCBI lineage: Bacteria > Bacillati > Actinomycetota > Actinomycetes > Micrococcales > Micrococcaceae > Arthrobacter > Arthrobacter sp. YAF16. The sequence continues at coordinate 81,889 of NZ_JBFRDC010000001.1, read as the reverse complement.
AGTGTGGTGAGCGCGACGGCGTCGGGCACGGGGACGGCGTCGAGCAGCGCCGGGAGGCTGGCGAGTTCGTCGAGGGCCGTGCGGCAGTCCCGGCAATCGGCCAGATGCCGTTCGAAAGCCGCAGCCTCACCGGGTTCCAGGCCGCCGAGCAGATACGCGCCAAGCAGCTGGTGGAGTTCGGTTCCGTTCACTGCTGCACCCCCATTTCGTCGAGGATCGTCCGCAGGGCCCGCACCGCGTAAAAGGCCCGGGACTTCACCGTACCGGCTGGAATGTTCAGGTGCGCGGCGGCTTCCTGGACGGTGAAGCGGCGGTAGTGGAGGGCGACCAGGACGTCCCGGTGCTCGGCACTGAGGCGCAGCAACGCCTCCTCCATCAGGACCCGGTTGAGCAGCTCATCGACGCGTTCCGCGGCGCCCGCAGGGTCGGCGACCTCACGCTCGGCGGCCTCCCGCGGCCGGCGCTGGGCCTTGCGGTAGTTGTCGATCATGATGTTGCGGGCGGTCCGGAATAGATAGCTGCGCAGGCTGCCGGTGATCTGCGGCGCCTGCTGCCAGACGCGCAGCACCGTTTCCTGCACGACGTCGTCCGCCAGCTGCGGGTCGTGGCACGCGCCCAGGACGAACCGCCGCAGCGCCGTTCCGTGCTCGCGATAGATCGCGGCCACCACGTCTTCATCCAGCGGCATGCGGCACCTCCCGGGCTTGGTCCCTCTGCCCCACTAGGACGTACACGCCGGCCCGAAAGTTCAACGGAACACCCTTGAACCATTCTTCACCCGCCGCCGTCGTAACAGCTAGCCGGACAGCGAGATGGCCGGCACCTAGCCTAGGAGCCAACAATGACAAAGCACTTCGGCGCCACCCTGTCTGCCCTCGCTCTTGCCGTCGTCGTTTCCGGCTGCGCTGGGGGCAGCGGGACCACGACGCCGGCGCCGGCTGCCGGCACAACGGCGGCCTCCGCCACCACAGCGGCTGCCTCCCCGGCGCCGGCAACTTCGGCGACCGGCACCTCCGGGTCCAGCGCCCCGGCGTCGGCCGCTGAGCTTAAGACTGCCGCGACCAGCGCCGGGCAGGTGGTCGTGGACGCCAAGGGCATGAGCGTCTACCTCTTCGCCAAGGACACCAAGGACTCCGGCACGAGTGCCTGCACCGGTTCCTGCATCGCCGCCTGGCCGCCGGTGCTTGCCGGCTCCGACGCACCGGCGGCGGAAGGCGTCACCGGCAAGGTGGGCACCATCCCCACGCCGGACGGCAAGAAGCAACTGACCATTAACGGGATGCCCTTGTACTACTACGCCAAGGACCGGGCGCCCGGTGACACCACCGGCCAGGGCGTCGGGAACGTTTGGTACCTCGTCAACCCTGCCGGTGAAATGATCACTTCCGCCGCTGGCGGCGGCTACTAGGCCCCGGACGCGAGGCCGTCGTCGGACTCGTCCTCGAACTCGACGGCGGCCACGATCTCCCGGGTCTCCGGGTGGATCATGTACGCCTCCTCGTCGTCCTCCAGCATGAGGAACTCGCCCTGGTCCGTGGTGAAGTGCCAGGCCAGGACGCGTTCGCCGTTGTGGTCATGGTTCGGGTCGCCCATGGTGATCTTGAGCAAGCTGTGTCCGGCCACCTCGCAGAGCTCCCGGATGATCAGCTCAAACTCCGGCGCGCTGCTGAGTTCCTCCTCGGTCGCCGCTGCCTGACGCTCCGACAGGTTCGGGATCCGGGACACCCGTTCGTGGATGTGCCGGTCGAGTTCGTCCTCGTCCAGGACCAGCAGGTCCGGCTGGCCGCGGAGCCAGGCGGCATTGAGCGCGACAATGTCCTCGGTTTCCAGCAGCGGCTCGAATTCGTCGTCGAGCTGCTCCAGGAGCTGGACCGCCTCGGGTACCGCCGCCGCACCGCCGTCTTCACCACCCAGCTCGGCGTCGCCGTCGAGATAGGCCTCCGCTTCCTCCTCCGAGAGCGAGTCATAGGCTGCCACGCTGCGGTTGAACAGGTCCAGGTGCGCGGCGGCGCCCATGCCGGCCAGCCCTTCGCGGACGTACTCGTCGATCTCCTCGCGCTCCGGCACGGTGAAGACGTACTGGGCGAAGCCGCCGCCGAGCGACTGCGTCAGATAGAAGTCCACGTAATAGCTGCGCAAGGCGTTGGCCGCGATTTCCTCGGCATCCAGCAGTTCCGCGTACATGGCGTTGACGACGTCGACGTTGTTGTCCACGATGTCCACGTTGCCGCCGTTGAGGCTCTCCCTGGTCAGCACCGGGGCATGGCTGGTGGCGGTCGGGCTCTGGGTCGGGCTGGTGCTCATGGGGATCCTCACGGTGGTGGGGTGTGCTGCTCCGGTCCCTTCCACGGTAGGCCCGCCCGGTTCCGGGGCGCCCGAGCGCGAGGTGAACGTCAGGCGAAGTTTCCGGGCACCGCCAGGCTGGCTAAGATGGATCAGATGACCAACTGCTGGAAGTAGTGCGCACATGCCATCCCATCCGGACGAGAGTGCGGCACTGGCAATACAGACCCCCGCAATCAACGACCGCTCCCTCGCGGCCGGACTTGCTTACGCCATGGGGAGCCGGGTTTCCGGGATTTCCTTCGACGCCGCCACCGGGCTGATGCTGGGCAAGGTCCGCGGCGGCGCGGACGTGCCGTATTCGACGACGGCGAAGCTGGTCCGCAAGGGCGGCGGCTGGAGCTGCACCGTCGGTGTCTGCAGCTGCCCGGTGCGCAAGGACTGCAAGCACGTGGCGGCCCTGCTGTTTGCCGCCGAGGACAACCCGGCGACCCGCGTCCAGCTGCTCGCGCCCGCGGAATCCTCCCGGCTGTCGCGCCAGCCCTCGGCGCTGGACCTGCCGGACTGGGAGCAGGCCCTGAGCCCGCTAATCGCCCGGCCTGGGATCACCCAGTCGACCAACGGCGTGCCGCTGGCACTGCAGTTCGAGATCGAGGAACCGGCCCCGCACTTCTCCTACACGGGCCGCCGGGACCCGCTGCGCAGCGTCCGCCAGCTCAAGGCCCGGCCCGTCATCATGGGGGCCAAGGGCAAGTGGATCCGGGGCGACGTCTCCTGGAACACCCTGAGCTACCTGAACTACCGGCGCGAATGCAACGAAGCCCACGTGGAGTGGATGCAGGAATTCCTCGCCTCGCACACGGCCCTGGCCAACCGACAGCACGCCGGCACCGCGCCCTGGCTGGGACTGAACACTTACGCCGGCAAGAACCTCTGGAGCCTGCTGGCCGAGGCCCGGAAGATCGGCCTCGCCCTGGTCCACGGCCGGGGCGACGAACCCGTACGGCTGGCCGACGAGCCAGCCGCCGTCGGACTCAACCTGACCCGGCTCGGCGCCGAGGAGGCCGACGGCGGCGGGCTGGCGCTCGCACCGACGATCACCGTCGAGGGCGCGGTGGTGGATCCGGCATCGGTCGGGACCATCGGCCGCCCGGCCCACGGCATCTTCCTGACCTCCGGCGCCGACGCGCTGCCCGGCGTCGCCCCGGGCGACTCCGCGATCACCCTCGCACCCCTGGAGGCCGGACTCAGCGAGGAACTCCTGACCTTCGTCACCGCCGGCACCACGCTACATATTCCGTCCCGGGACGAGGGGCGCTTCCTCACCGGCTTCTATCCCAAGCTCAAGCAGACCGCCCGGGTGACCGCCTCCGACGAATCCGTCGAGCTGCCCGCCCTGGCCGTCCCCACCCTGTCCCTGCTGGCCAACTACGGCGCGGACCACCGGGTCCGGCTGCACTGGGAGTGGCACTACAAGGCCGGAACCCTGGTCACGGCCCAGCCGCTGTGGCGGCACCCCGGCGACCACGGCTACCGCGACGACACCGCCGAGGCCCGCATCCTGGAAACCGTGGGCCAGCCGTGGGACATTGTGCCGAAGCTCGGCGAATCCGCTACCGGAGGCTGGGGCACTCCGCGGCTGGCGGCGTCCGCGGAGCTCAGCGGCCTGGACACCCTCGCCTTCACCGAGGAGGTCCTCCCTAAGCTGCGCGAGCTTCCGGAAGTTTCCGTGGACACGGCCGGCGAGATTGCCGACTACCGCGAGGCCGAGGAAGCCCCGGTGGTGTCGATCTCCACCAAGGCCACCGACCAGCGGGACTGGTTCGACCTGGGCATCCAGATTTCGCTCGAGGGCCAGCCGGTGTCCTTCGCCGCCGTTTTCTCCGCCCTGGCGTCGGGCCAAACCAAGATGCTGCTGCCCAGCGGCGCGTACTTCTCCCTGGACCTGCCCGAGCTGCACCAGCTGCGCGCCCTGATCGAAGAGGCGCGGGAACTGCAGGACAACAAGGACGCGCCGCTGCAGATCAGCCGGTTCCAGGCCGGGCTCTGGGACGAGCTGGCACAGCTGGGCATCGTCGACGAACAGGCCGCCGCGTGGCGCGAGGCCGTCGGCGGGCTGCTCGAGGGCGGCGTCAAGGGCCTGCCGCTGCCCGACACCCTGGACGCCGAGCTGCGCCCGTACCAGCTCGAGGGCTTCAACTGGCTCAGCTTCCTCTACCGCCACGGGCTCGGCGGCGTCCTGGCGGATGACATGGGCCTGGGCAAGACCGTCCAGGCGCTGGCGCTGATCTGCGCCGCCAAGGTCGCCGCCGCCGAGACCGCCGCGTCCGCCGTCGCCGCCACTGTCGCCCCCGGGGCCGCGGCCGACGTCGTCGTCAGCCCGCCCGGCGGCGCACCCGGCGGGGCGCCCTTCCTGGTGGTCGCGCCCACCAGTGTGGTCGGCAACTGGCAGGCTGAAACCGCGCGGTTCGCGCCGGGCCTGACGGTGCGGGCCATCAGCGAGACCTTCGCGAAAAGCGGCTCGGTGCCGGCCGAGGCAATGGCCGGGGCCGACATTGTGATCACCTCCTACGCGCTGTTCCGGATCGACTACGAGGCCTACGCCTCCCGGCAGTGGGCGGGGCTGGTGCTCGACGAGGCGCAGTTCGTAAAGAACCACCAATCCAAGGCCTACCAGTGCGCCCGGAAGCTCCCGGCCGCCTTCAAGCTGGCGATCACCGGCACACCGCTGGAGAACAACCTGATGGAGTTCTGGGCGCTGACCTCGATCGTGGCGCCGGGACTCTTTTCCAGCCCCAAGCGCTTCGCCGAGTACTACCAGAAGCCCGTGGAGAAGAACGGGGACCGGGCACAGCTGGAGAAGCTCAGGCGCCGGGTCCGGCCGCTGATGATGCGCCGCACCAAGGAACAGGTCATCCACGACCTGCCGCCCAAGCAGGAGCAGGTCCTCGAGGTCGTGCTGAACCCGCGGCACCAGAAGGTCTACCAGACGCATCTGCAGCGCGAGCGGCAGAAGATCCTGGGCCTGATCGAGGACGTCAACAAGAACCGTTTCACGATCTTCCAGTCGCTGACCCTGCTGCGGCAGCTCAGCCTGGACCCGTCCCTGATCGACCCCTCGCTCTCGGGGGTGCGCTCCAGCAAGCTGGACGTGTTGTTCGAGCAGTTGGAGGACCTCGTGGCCGAGGGCCACCGCGCGCTGATCTTCAGCCAGTTCACCGGCTTCCTCGGCAAGGTCCGCGAACGGCTCATCGAGGAAAATATCGAGTTCTGCTACCTCGACGGCAGCACCCGCAACCGCACCGACGTCGTCAACGAGTTCAAGAACGGCGCCGCACCGGTGTTCCTGATCAGCCTCAAGGCAGGCGGCTTCGGCCTGAACCTGACCGAGGCGGATTATGTGTTCCTGCTGGATCCCTGGTGGAACCCGGCCTCCGAAGCGCAGGCCGTGGACCGGACGCACCGGATCGGGCAGGCCCGCAACGTGATGGTCTACCGGCTTGTGGCGAAGGACACCATCGAGGAAAAAGTCATGGCGCTCAAGGCCAAGAAGTCCCAGCTGTTCGCCGACGTGATGGAAGGCGACGCCCTCTCCGGCGGCGCACTGACGGCGGAGGATCTGGCCGGGCTGTTCACCGACTGACGCCCGGACCGGCCCGTCCGCGCAGGGGCGTCCAGCCCTAGCGGAGGGCGTCGATCCGGGTGTCCAATGGTGCGTATCGGGAAGAGCCTGGGCGAAGGAGCGGGTGGCCATGGCCGCGCGTATGAGGTTCATTGGCACCGCGGCGCACCCGCGGCGGCCCGCATCGGCGCTGGCGTCGGTGGTGGCAGCCTTGGCGCTGGTTTTGGGCCTGCTGCCGGCCACCGCTCCGCCGGCGCAGGCGGCCGCCCTGTACGGACATGACATCTCCTGGCCGCAATGCCCGACGGCGGTCGGCGGCCTGGGCCTGCCGTTGCCTCCGGCGACTACCCAGTTCGTGGTGCTGGGCCTGACCCGGGGACTGCCCTTCACCGAGAACCCGTGCCTGGCCAGCCAGGTGGCCTGGGTCGGCACCAATAACAAGCGCGCCCACGCCTACACCATGGCGGCTTTCCCCACCGCCGCCCAGCTTGCCACCTACCGCGCGCAGGGGCCGTGGTCCGCCAGTACCCGGGCCGGAGAGCTCTCCAACGTCGGTTACGCCGAAGCCCGCTACGCCCTCGCCAGCCTCCAGCGGGTGAGCTTCCGGCCACCCGTCGTCTGGATCGATGTGGAGCCGCGGCCGGCCCAGCCCTGGCCCGCCGCCACCGCGGTGCAACGGCGCGAGAACCGGTACGTGGTGGAAGGCCTGATGCGGGGCCTCCGGGACGCGGGATACTCCTACGGCCTCTACTCCTTCGCCTCCGGCTGGCAGGACATCACCGGCTCGTGGAGGTTGCCGGGGGTGCCGGTCTGGGCCACCGCCGGGCGCCTCGACTACCCGTCCGAAGCCCTGGACCGGTGCCGGCAGGCCAGCTTCTCCGGCGGCCGGGTCTTCCTGTCACAGTGGTACGACGACGTCCGCGACTACGACCTCACCTGCGCCCCCTACGCGTTTACCGCGCTGCCCGTGCCGGCCTCCGCGCTCTCGGGGGCGACCGCGGATTTCAACGGCAACTGGAACAACGATGTCCTGGCCCGGGTCGCCGCCACCGGCGAGCTGCGGCTGTACCCGGGGACGGGGCGCGGCGGGCTGTTTCCGGGCATCCGGATTGGGGCCGGCTGGGCCGCGTACAACGCCCTCGAGACTCCCGGGGACTTCAACGGCGACGGCCCCCTGGACGTCCTGGCACGGGAGGCCGCGACCGGCAAGTTGTGGCTGTACCGCGGCAACGGCACCGGCGGATGGCTCAGCCGTATCCTGGCCGGCAATGGCTGGCAGATCATGAATGGCATCCTCGGCCCGGGCGATTTCAACGGCGACCAGCGCGTCGACGTGCTGGCCCGCGAGGCAGCGACCGGCTTCCTCTGGCTCTACCCGGGCAACGGCGCCGGCGGCTGGCTCCCGCGGGTGCGGGTCGGGGGCGGCTGGAACATCTTTAATGCGCTGGTGGCCCCGGGCGATTTCGACGGCGACGGCGCCGCGGATGTCGTGGCGCGGGAGACTGCCACCGGCCGGCTGTGGCTGTACCGCGGCAGCGGCACGGGCGGCTGGCTCCCCCGGGTGCTGCTCGGCGGCGGCTGGAACGGCATGACCGCCCTGATGAGTCCCGGGGATCTCAACGGTGACCGCACACCGGACATCCTGGCCCGCGATAGCGCCGGAAGCCTCTGGCTTTACCCGCGAAGCAGTGGCGGCACGTGGCTGGTGCGGGTGCGGGTCGGAGGCGGCTGGAACACCCTCAACGCGATTTTTTGAGCCGGCGCCCCGGGGATCACACGGCGGCGGATGCCACAGCCCGCGGCGCCGGCAGGCTCTTGCGGAGCCAGCGTCCCAGGGCCTTGCCCTTGCCCGTCCACCAGCTGTCCTCGTCCGTGTCGTGGTGCCAGCGGAAGATCACCGCAACCAGGACGAAGACCCCGGCGGCCACCTGTTCCCAGGCGCCGGACGCGGCATGGACCAGCACAACGAGGGACATGCAGAGGATGGACGGAAGCGCCAGCGTCCGGAACACGGTGTTGGCTACGTAGCGCCGCCTGGAGCGCGGCACCGAGACTGCCCGGACCATATCGAAACAGACGCAGACCACCACAACGGATTGGCCAAGGGTGAGCAGGAGCAGGCCCGGCAGGGAATGTCCGAAGAGTGCGACGGCGTACAGTCCGCTGTTCATGGCCGGCCCGCGATCGTTGCGGACGCCGGCGCTGCTGCGTCCGGAATAGTTGACTGAAGCATGTGCTGTGCCCCCCGACATTTTGCACTGGAGCCGAGTCATATCGGCTGTCCACTCGGCGGCCACCCGGCTGCCAAGACCATTCAACCGGCCGCGCAGGCGGGAAGTCACTGCCTGGCGGTACCCGACTATGCGGATTAGGCCACCCGAATTTGCGACCGAGTACTCAGTTCGCCCGGGCCGACTACTTGGAGGCGGTCAGGGCGTCTCATGCGGCCGCCATACCACCAGGGCCTGCGAACGGGCGCGGGGCCGCTGTCCGCGGGCCAATGTGACGACGTCGCCGGCTGCCCCCGCGGCGAAAATGCGGGAGTCCAGCGGCTGCCGGCGCCGGCCCAGTTCCTCGGTCAGCTCGGTGACCCGGCGCTGCAGCGCCGCAACCTGGTTTTCCAGTTGCAGGATCCGCTTGATGCCCTCGAGTGAGACGCCCTCCTGGGAGAGCCGCTGCACCTCGCGGAGCATGTTCACGTCGCGCTGCGAGTACCGCCGGGACTTGCCGGGGGCGCGGCTGGGCGAGACGATGCCGAGCCGGTCGTACTGGCGCAGCGTCTGCGGGTGCATGTCCGCCAGTTCCGCGGCGACGGAGATGACGAAGATCGGCTGGTCGAACTCGATGTCCATGGCAGGACTCCTACAGCCGGGCCTTGGCTGCCAGGCCGGCGCGGACGTCCTCGCCGGAGGTGGCCGCGGCGAAAGCCTTCACGGCTTCCTCGGCGTCCTTGCTCAGCTTCTTCGGCACGGCGACGTCGATGGTCACCAGCAGGTCACCGGTGGCCTTGGTGTGCTTGACGCCGCGTCCCTTGACGCGGAGCGTGCGCCCTGACGGGGTGCCGGCGGGAACGCGGACCCTGACCTTGTCCCCGTCGATGGTCGGAACCTCGATGTCGGCGCCCAGGGCGGCCTCGGCGAAGGTGACCGGGACATGGATGCGCAGGTTGTCGCCGTCGCGGGTGTAGAAGTCGTGCGGTTTCACCGTGACGGTGACCATGAGGTCGCCGTTGCCGGCCGGACCGTACTGGCCCTTGCCGCGGACGCGGACCTTCTGGCCGTCCTTGATGCCGGCCGGGATGCGCACGTCGATGACTTCGCCGTCCGGTTCGCGCAGCCCGATGGTGGTGCCGCGGATGGACCCGGCGAAGGAGATGCTGGTGGACGCGGTCCGGTCAGCACCCTTCTGGGGTGCGCGCTGGAAGGACTGGCCACCGCCGCCGAAGCCGCCGCCGCCAAACAGGTCGGCGAACTCGGGCGGGATGCCGCCGGCGGTGCTGTAGCCGCCGGAGTGGCGTCCGCCGCCGCCGGTGAACAGTCCGCCGAAAAGGTCCTCGAAGCCGGCACCGCCGGCCGCCCCGCCGGCGCCGCCGGGGGCGAAGCGGGCGCCGCCGCCCATGGCCCGGATGGCGTCGTACTGCTGGCGCTCGTCGGCGTCGGAAAGCACCGAGTAGGCCTCGGAGATGTCTTTGAACTTCTTCTCCGATGCAGTATCCCCGGCGTTGGTGTCCGGGTGATGCTGCCGCGCGAGCTTCCGGTAGGCCTTCTTGATGTCGGCGTCGGAAGCGTCCTTGGCGACACCAAGGATCTTGTAGAAGTCCTTGTCCACCCAGTCTTGGCTAGCCAATGGCGTTTCCTTTCAAAAGTGTGTGCCGAGATGACAGTTCACGCCAATGTTTGCGGGAAACACCGGCGCGAACTGTCATCTCGATGACGTGCTGCTAGGCAGGGACGGCCACGATGACCTGGGCCGCGCGGAGCACCCGGTCGCCGGACTTGTAGCCCGAGCGCAGGACCTGGCTGACGGTGTCGGTCTCGACATCCGGGCCGGGCTGCTGGATGAGGGCCTCGTGGATCGTGGGATCGAACTCCACGCCGGTCTCATCGATGCGCACCAGGCCGTACGTCTTCAGCGCGTTCTCCAGCTTCGCGGCGATCGCGGCGAACGGTCCGTCCGCCAGGTCGCCGTGCTGCCGGGCGGCGTCGACGTCGTCCAGCACCGGAAGCAGGGCGTTGAGGACGCCGATGACGGCCATCTCCCCTGCCACGGCGCGGTCACGTTCAACGCGCTTGCGGTAGTTGACGTACTCGGCCTGCAGGCGGCGGAGGTCGTTCTTCAGTTCCTCCGCCTCCCCGGCACCTGCGTCCTGCGCCACGGACTCCGCTGCCGGAACCTCGACGCTATTGAGGATGTCCTCGGCCTGGGACAGTGCGTCCCCGGAATCGGGCTCCCCTGCGGCGGCGCGCTCCTGGTCGGGATGGCGTGCCTGGCCGGTCTTCGGATCAACCTTGCGGTTGTCGTGGATCACCGGCTTCTGGCTGTCATCACGGCTCTCGTCGCCGTGCTCTTCTTCGTTACCGTGGTGCGGCATGATTACTTCTTCTCGTCTTCGTCAACGATCTCGGCATCAACGATGTCCTCGTCGGAAGCCGCCTGCTCGCCGGCCGGAGCACCCTGGGCGCCAGCGGCACCGTCGGGGGAACCGGGCTGGGCGTAGATGGCCTCGCCGAGCTTGGTCTGGGAAGCCTGCAGCTTCTCAAACGCGGTCTTGACGGCGGCGTCGTCGGTGCCTTCGAGCGCTGCCTTGAGGGCGTCGACGTCGGCCTGGACCTCGGTCTTGACCTCTTCCGGCAGCTTGTCGGCGTTGTCGGCGATCAGCTTGTCCACGGAGTACGCGAGCTGCTCGGCAGTGTTGCGGGTGTCGGTCGCCTCGCGGCGGGCCTTGTCCTCTGCTGCGTGCTCCTCGGCGTCGCGGACCATGCGGTCGATGTCTTCCTTGGAGAGGCTGGAGCCGCCCGTGATGGTCATCGACTGTTCCTTGCCGGTGCCCTTGTCCTTCGCGGAGACGTGCACAATGCCGTTCGCATCGATGTCGAAGGTGACCTCGACCTGCGGCACGCCGCGCGGGGCGGGTGCGATGCCGGTCAGTTCGAAGGTGCCCAGCGGCTTGTTGTCGCGGGTGAACTCACGCTCGCCCTGGAAGACCTGGATGGCCACGGACGGCTGGTTGTCGTCCGCCGTGGTGAAGGTTTCGCTGCGCTTGGTGGGGATGGCCGTGTTGCGCTCGATCAGGTGCGTCATGACACCGCCCTTGGTCTCGATGCCCAGGGACAGCGGGGTGACGTCGATCAGCAGCACGTCCTTGCGCTCACCCTTCAGCACACCGGCCTGCAGTGCGGCGCCGACGGCGACGACCTCGTCCGGGTTGACGCCCTTGTTCGGCTCCTTGCCGCCGGCGAGTTCCTTGACCAGCTCGGAGACGGCGGGCATACGGGTGGAGCCGCCGACCAGCACGATGTGGTCGATGTCGGAGAGCTTGATGCCGGCTTCCTTGATGACGTCGTGGAAGGGCTTCTTCGTGCGCTCCAGCAGGTCCTTGGTGAGGTCCTGGAACTTCGCGCGGGTCAGCTGCTCGTCCAGGTGGACCGGGCCGTCGGGGGTGACGGAGAGGTACTGGAGCGAGACGTTGGTGCTCGAGGAGGAGGAGAGTTCCTTCTTGGCCTGCTCGGCAGCTTCACGCAGGCGCTGCAGGGCGATCTTGTCCTTGGAGAGGTCGATGCCCTTGACCTTGAGCTGGTTCAGCAGGTAATCCACGACGCGCTGGTCCCAGTCGTCGCCGCCGAGGCGGTTGTCACCGGCGGTGGCGCGCACCTGGATGGTGGAGAAGTCGTCTTCGTCCTTGCCGACTTCGAGGAGGGACACGTCGAAGGTTCCGCCGCCGAGGTCGAAGACGAGGATGAGCTCGTCTTCCTTGCCCTTATCCAGGCCGTAGGCCAAGGCAGCCGCAGTGGGCTCGTTGACGATGCGCAGGACCTTGAGGCCAGCGATCTCGCCGGCTTCCTTGGTGGCCTGGCGCTCGGCGTCGTTGAAGTATGCAGGAACGGTGATCACGGCGTCCGTGACCTTTTCACCGAGGTAGGACTCGGCGTCGTTCTTGAGCTTCATCAGGATGCGCGCGGAAATTTCCTGGGCGGTGTACTTCTTGTCATCGATCGCGACGTTCCAGTCGGTGCCCATGTGGCGCTTGACCGAGGCGATGGTGCGGTCGATGTTGTTGACGGCCTGGCGCTTGGCGATCTCGCCGACCAGGACTTCGCCGGACTTGGAGAATGCAACAACCGACGGCGTGGTGCGGCCACCCTCGGCGTTGGCAATGACGGTGGGCTCGCCACCTTCGAGAACGGAGACGACGGAGTTAGTGGTTCCGAGGTCAATACCTACTGCACGTGACATGTGTTGCTTCCTTCTTTCCTTGGAAACTTGCTGGCCCCCGGCAATCGGGCGGGTGCCCGGCGGCCGGGCCATACCCGGCGATCGAGCCCGTCGAAAACGAGGAGCGCCCACTTATTGAGCGCTCTGCACTCAACTTTACCCAGCCCGGGATGGATGTCAATCCGAAGTTGAGTCCATTCGACTCAACTTGGAGTTACGAGTGGTGCTTCCGGGCCGGGAAGCGCCGCAAAGCCGCGGATTTGAGCGGATTTAGGGCAGCGCAAACGCTCCGCAGCCGTGATTTCGCTGTGCGAGAACGGGCCCGCGCCAGGTGCGGCAGCGGAACTAGAGCTCCTCGCGGCCCGCATCGTCCCGGACGGTGCCATCCCGCCCTGCCGGTTCGTCGTGGGCGGCATCCTGGGTGCGGCGGCCTGTGCGCTGGGCGCCCGCGGCCCCGGCGGCCCCATAGTCGCCCTCCGGATATTCGCCCTCCTCGACGCCGGCGGCGTCCGGACCGGTTGCGCCCGCCGCCCCGTAGTTGCCTTCGGGGTAGTCCCCCTCTTCGGCGCCGACGGTGGAGCCGCTGGCTACTCCGGCCCGGCCGTAATCCCCTTCTGCATATTCACCCTCGGGGGCCGCTGCCGGATTCTCCCCCGCAACGCCCGCCCGGCCGTAGTCGCCCTCGACGTACTGGCCGGCGTCGCCCTCGGTCGCCGGTTCTTCGGCGGCAGCCGGAACCGGGGCGGTGCCGTGCTGCTTCTCTGCTGCCGTTCGATCAAACTCACTGTTTTCAGACATGTTTGGATCCCTCCTGCAAGCGTGGGCGCCCGCGCGGGCGCAGTCGCAGTCTATCGAGCGCCGCGGGGAGGCAACAGGGGTCCGCCCGAGCGTGCGGCACCCCGGCTGCCCCCCGGCGCCGCTTAACGAAGCAGCCGCCGCCACCGCACCTGGTGGGGGCCAGGGACGGTGACGGCGGCTGCGGCAGGGGGTTCGCCGGGTTCCGGCTAGCGGAGCCCCGCCTCGGCGGATTCCGGCTCCGGGGCGGCCGGCAGCTCGCGTGCCGCGGCATCGGATGAGGGCCGTCCCAGCTTGCTCGGCCACCAGATCCGCGGGCCAATGTCGTAGGCCAGGGCAGGGACCAGCAGGGACCGGACCAGGACGGTGTCCAGCAGCACGCCGAACGCGACGATGAAGGCCAGCTGCACCAGGAACATGATCGGAATGACGCTCAGCGCCGCGAAGGTGGCCGCCAGGACCACGCCGGCCGAAGTGATCACGCCGCCGGTGACGCCGAGGCCCCGCAGGATGCCCGGACGGGTGCCGTGTTTGAGGGACTCCTCGCGGACCCGGCTCATCAGGAAGATGTTGTAGTCCACGCCCAGCGCCACGAGGAAGACAAAGCCGAAGAGCGGGACCGTGGCATCGGCCCCCGGGAATCCGAGGATGTGGTTGAAGACCACGGCGGAGACGCCCATCGCGGCCCCGTAGGAGAGCACCACCGAGGCGACCAGCAGGACCGGCGCCAGCACGGAGCGCAGCAGCAGCATCAGGATTACCAGGATGACCGCGAGGACCACCGGGATGATGGTGACGAGGTCACGCTGGGCCGTGGTGTTGGTGTCCAGGGCCGTGGCGGTCACACCGCCGACGAGGGCGCCGCCGTCGATCCTCTTCAGTTCCTGCCGCAGGTTTAGCACGACATTTTCGGCCTCATTTGAGTCCGCGGCGTAGTTCAGCGTGGCGTTGATCAGCACCTTGCCATCCCTGACCGCCGGGGCGGTGGGGGCTGCGGGGGCGCCGGGGGCGCCCTGCGCGCCGGGGATGATCGGCACGTTGCCTTCGGCCAGCAGGTAGGCATCCCCGACGCCGTCGCTCGTCTTGGTCCTGTCCAGCACCTCCTGCGCCTTGGCCTGGTCGGCGACGATCACGGCGGGGCTGCCGGAGCCGGCGTCGAAGTGCCGGGCCAGGGCGTCCTGGCCGTCCACCGCATTGGAGGCTGCGAGGATGACGTCGGTCTGCGGTACCCCGTTGGCCTTGAGCTGGAGGACGCCGGCGGATGCCACCAGGAGCAGCAGTACGGAGGCGATCCAGACGGTGCGGGGCCGGCGGGACACCAGGGACCCGGTGGCGCGCCAGATGCCCTTCTGGCCCTCCAGGCCGGTGACGAGTTCGGGTTCGCGCTCTGTCTCCGGGAGCAGCTTGGGGCGGAACGGCCAGAAGGCGACGCGGCCCAGCAGCGCCATCATCGCCGGCAGCAGGGTCAGTGCCGCGAAGAGCGAGCACAGGATGCCCGCGGCCGCCACCGGGCCGAGGGCCTTGTTCGAGTTGAGGTCGGAGAAGAGCAGGCAGAGGAGCGCGATGATGACCGTGGCGCCCGAGGCCAGGATCGGCTCCCAGGCGGCCTTCCACGCCGTGAGCGCCGCGGCCGTGCGGTTGGCGGTGTGCGTCAGGGCTTCCCGGAAGCGTGCCACGTAGAGCAGTGCGTAGTCTGTGGCGGCGCCGATCACCAGAATGGAGAGGATGCCCTGGCTCTGCCCGTTGAGCTGGATCCAGCCCAGCTTCGCCATGCCGAAGACCAGCAGGATGGCGGCGCAGAGCGCGAACACGGAGGTGAACAGCACGGCGATCGGCAGCAAGAGCGAGCGGTAGACGACCAGCAGGATCAGGAAGACCGCCGCCAGTGCCACGAGCAGCAGGATGCCGTCGATGCCGGCGAAAGCACTGACCAGGTCCGCCGTCAGCCCGGCCGGGCCGGTCACAAAGGTCTGCATTCCCTCCGGAGCGGAGGACTTCACCTCGTCCCGAAGTTCCTTGATGACGGTCTTCACTTCATCGGAGGACGCGATGGGCACCACGAACTGCACCGCCTTCGCGTCCTCCGACGGGATGGGTCCGATCACGGTGCTGCCAAGCTGCAGGGCTTCGAGTTTGCCCTTCAGCGCAGCGGCCTCGCCGAGCTGGGCCCGGGTGAACTCGGTATCGCTTTCGATCACAATAACGGCCGGGATCTCCTTGGAGTCCCGGAATTTAGCCTGCCAGTCCTGCGCCTCGGTGGCCTCGGCGCCCGCGGGAAGGAACGACGCCTGGTCGTTGGAGGAGACCTCGCTTAGCCGCCCGAACGTGGGGCCGCCGATCCCGGCGATAGCGAGCCAGGCGACGACGAGCACCACGGGCACCAGCCAGCGCAGCCAGAACGGGACACGGGTGGAGTTTTGCCGGTTGCGTTTCATGGTGTCCTTCTCGGGGTGGCGGTGCGGAGTAGACTTTAGTAAATCATAGATTATCTCCATGATCGATATAAGTGACAGCCTAGAAAGATTTTGACCGTGAAGGCTTACGGGCTGGAGTAAACTCCGGAAGGCGCGAACCGCGCAGGCCTCCCGAGGCGCCGAGCAGGAAGGGTGAAATGTCAACAGAGATGCCGGCAATCCCCGACGCCGCCGGCCCGTCCCCGCTGGTCAGTCTGCTTCAGGAGTTCAGCCTCGAAGCCAACCGCTACGCGGACTCGGCGGGCGCCCGCAACGACATGCACCGCACCGACCTCAACGCGTTGTCCGTGATCATGCAGCACACCGCGAAGAACCAGGTGGTCACGCCGGGCGTGCTGCGTAGGGAGCTCCATCTCAGCTCGCCCGCCACCACCGCGCTGATCGACCGGCTGGACAAGTCCGGGCACGTGGTCCGGGAACGGCAGGGCACGGACCGCCGGCAGGTCCAGCTCAGGATGACCCCCAAGGCGTACCGCGACGGCGGCGCCATGTTCCTGCCGCTCGCCCGGCACATGGGGGCCGCCCTGGAGGAGTTCACCCCGGCCGAGCTGGAAATCGCCACCCGGTTCCTGCACGCGATGATCGATGCCACGGTCCGCGCCGGCGAGGAAGCCGCCGCGGCCCCGACTGACTCGCAGTAGTCGCCGGCAACTGGCGCCGGTCAGTTGGGCCCGCCCCGGCTGCGGGAGGCGTAGCGTTTCCTTATGAGTGCCGAGCAGCCTGACGATGTCTACACCCACGGCCACCACGAGTCGGTGGTCCGCGCGCACGCCTCGCGAACGGCGGAGAACTCCGCAGCGTTCGTCCTCCCGCATTTGACCCCCGGAGTTTCGGTGCTCGACGTCGGTTGCGGGCCCGGCAGCATCACCTGCGATTTCGCCGCGCTCGTCGCCCCCGGCGAGGTCACCGGAGTGGACCGCTCCCCCGAGGTCATCGCCCACGCGGGCGCCCTGGCCGCGGAGCGCGGCGTGGCCAACGTCCGCTTTGTCGCCGGCAACCTCTACGAGCTGGACTTCCCGAACGAGACGTTCGACGTCGTGCACGCGCACCAGGTGCTGCAGCACCTCACTGATCCGGTGGCCGCCCTGCGGGAAATGCGCCGGGTGGCCAAGGCCGGCGGGATCGTGGCGGTCCGCGACGCCGACTTCCACGGCATGAGCTGGTACCCGGCCGTGCCGGAGTTGGACGAGTGGATGGAGCTCTACCAGCGGATCGCCCGACGGAACGGCGCCGAGCCCGACGCCGGACGGCGGCTCGTGTCCTGGGCGCAGGCCGCCGGGTTCACCGACGTCGCGCCGTCGAGCAGCAACTGGCTCTACGCAACCGGCCAGCAGCGGCGCTGGCAGGCCCGGGTCTGGGGCGAGCGCGTGCTGCACTCGGCCTTCGCAGACCAAGCGCTCGAGTACGGTTTCGCCACCGAAGCGGACCTGGCCCGGATTTCCGCGGGCTGGCACCGTTGGGGCTCCACGGACGACGGCTGGTTCCTGATCCCCAACGGCGAAGTGATCGCCCGGGCCTGAGCCACAAAGCAGGTTCCCGCCAGCCATTCCCTGCTTTCCAAACTGCCGCTAGGGTGCACTCAAAGACCCAGCAGCGAGGAGAAACCATGCGCAAAGTGACGGCCGGCCTGTTCAGTTCCGTGGACGGAGTGGTTGAAGACCCGTTCTTGTGGCAGTTCGACAGCTTCGACGAGGAACTGGGGGCCGGGATGGGCGAGATGATGGGCCGGATCGACACCGGGCTTCTGGGCCGGGTCGGGTACCAGCAATGGGCGCAGTACTGGCCCAACGCCGAAGCGGACGCGGATTTCGCAGGGTTCATCAACCCGCTGCCCAAATTTGTGGCGTCCCGGACCCTGACCGGTGACCTGGAATGGCAAAACTCCCGGCTGATCGAAGGCCCCTTGGAGGACTTCGTCGCGGACCTGAAACAGGGCGAGGGCGGCGACATCGGCATCTTCAGCAGCATCTCGCTGGTCCACCAATTGCTGTTCGCCGGCCTGCTGGACAGCCTGATGCTGATCGTCCATCCGGTGATCGCGGGCAGCGGCCGGCGGCTCTTCAACGACGGCGATCCCCTGACGCGGCTTGAACTGCAGTCGTCCCAGCAGACCAGCAAGGGCAACATGATTCTCAGCTACGGCCTCCGCGAGGGCTGACGACGGGCAGAGCCGCGTCATCAGGCAGGGCAGCCGGGGCCGGAACCGTAGACTTGGTAGGTGCAACTTTCCCTCTGGCTGGCCCTGGCCGGCGCCGGCGTCCTGATCAGCTTCACGCCGGGTGCGGGCGCCATCAACACCATGAGCAACTCCCTGAACTCCGGCTTCCGGCGTTCCATCTGGGGCATCCTTGGCCAGCAGGCCGCCTTGGTGGTGCACATCCTGATCGTGGCCCTTGGCGTCGGGGTGCTGGTGGCGAGCTCGCCGCTGGCCTTCAACATCATCCGCTACGCCGGAGCCGCCTACCTCGTCTACCTGGGCATCCAGCAGTTCCGGCACAAACCCGATCTGGACCAGGAGAAGGCCGCCGCGCTCCGCAACGAGCCGGCGCTCTCAATGTTCCGCCGCGGCCTGTGGGTCAACCTGCTCAACCCTAAGGCGATCGTCTTCTTCCTCGCCTTCATGCCGCAGTTCATCCGCCCGGACCAGCCACTCCTGCCGCAGTACCTCGTGCTGTCCGCCACCGTGATCGTGATCGACATCCTGGTCATGTGGTTCTTCTTCGCGGCAGCCGCCACGAGCTTCCAGCGCTTCACCCACGACGCCCGCGGGCAGCGGATCCTCAACCGGACCTTCGGCGTGCTGTTCATGGCCGTCGGCGTGCTGCTGGCGCTGATCCACTAGCCGCCGCGGACCCGGGCCGCTACTGTCCGTTCGCCGTAGTCAGTTTCCGCAGATCTGCCTTCCGGATCTTGCCGCTGGCGGTCCGGGGCATTTCGGCCACGAAAACCACGGACTTGGGGATCTTGTACCGGGCCAGCCGGCCTTCCAGGTGGCTGCGCAACTGCTCTTCGGTAAGCCGGGCGCCGTCGCGAAGCAACACCACGGCCCGCGGCACCTCACCCCACCTCTCGTCCGGCACGCCGATCACCGCGACGCTTCCGACGGCGTCGAGCTCGGCGATCGCTTGCTCCACCTCGGCCGGGTAGATGTTCTCCCCGCCGGAAATGATCATGTCCTTGAGCCGGTCGGAGATGAACACGAAGCCGTCCGGGTCCTTGTAGCCCATGTCACCGGACTTGAACCAGCCATCCGGGGTGTAGGAATCGGCCGAGGCCTCAGGACGGTTCCAGTACTCCCGGATGACGTTCGGGCCCTTGATCTGGATCTCCCCGACCGTTCCGGGCGCGGCCGGGCCGGCCTCCGGATCAATGGGGTCGGCCACCCGGACATCCGTGAAGAAATGCGGCAGCCCCGATGACCCGGCCTTGTCCCGGGACCGCGCGGCAGGCAGGGTGGTGGCACCCGGGGCCGTTTCGGTCATGCCGTAGCCGTTGGAGAACCGCAGGCCCCGCCGCTCGTAGGCCTCCAGGACGCGCATCGGTACCGCGGAGCCGCCGCAGGTCAGCTTGTTCAGCGAGCCGAGGTCCGTGGCGTCCCAGTCCGGGTGCTCACACAGCATCTGGTAGGTGGTGGGAACCCCGCTGATGGTCGTGGCGCGGTGCTGCTGGATCAGTTCCAGCGTCCGGCGCGGATCGAACTTGGCTTCCAGCACCACGGTGCCGCCCTTCAGGAGCGTCGGCAGCACGCCCATATCCAGCGAGGCCACGTGGAACATCGGAGAGATCATCAGGGCCACGTCGGTGGAGGAGAAATCGAAATCCACCAGCACGTTGAGGCAGTTCCAGGTGATGTTGCCGTGCGTCAGCAGCGCCCCCTTGGGGTTGCCGGTTGTTCCCGAGGTGTAGAGAATCATGGCCCCGTCGTCGAGGCCCACGGGCTCATCCGGCGCCAGCTCGGAACCGGACGCCACCACGTCTTCAAAAGCCTCGACGCTGCTGGAATCGGACCCTGTGCCCTCGGTACCGCCGTCGGGCGCTGCCCCGTCGGGCAACGGCGAGTCGACGACGACGATGCGGGCACGCACCTCGGTCGCCGCCGAGCCGCGCTCCGCGAGCCCGGCGAGCGCCGCCGCGTGGACCAGAAGCGCGGCGCCGCTGTCCCGGAGCTGGAACTGGATCTCGGGCGGAGCCAGCCGGGTGTTGAGCGGCACGAAGACCGCACCGAGCAGCCCGGCGGCAAACAGTGTTTCCAGGAAGGACGGATCGTTCTCCCCGAGGTAGGCCACCCTGTCACCTTTGACCACCCCGCGATCGCGGAAGGCGTTGGCGAGGCGGGCGGCCCGCCGGGCAAGCTCCTCGTAGCTGAGCTCCCGTGTTCCGGCGATGACGGCAGTCTTAGTGCTCGACTTTGGTCTGCGTCGTTGCAGCCACGAGCCGATGCCAAGATTCTCCACGGCAAATCCTTTCTAGTTAGACGGTAATGCCTGCGGGGCCGGTTAGGACCGGACGGCTTCCAGATCGTTGTTCTTCGGCTCCCGCGTCAGCAGGATGAAGACGATCGATACGACAGACATGATGGCGAGGTACCAGACGACGGACGAGGTGTTCTGGCCGGAATCCTTGAAGATCTGCGCCACAATCCCAGGCGTGAACCCTGCCCCCAGGAGGGTGGCGAGCTGGTAGCCCAGCGATGCGCCGGTGTAGCGGGAGGTGGTGCCGAACTGTTCGGAGACAAAGGCCGCGAGCGGGCCGAACAGCGTCGAGTGGATCATCAGGCCCACCGCGAACGCCACGAAGATCAGGCCGATGTTGTTTGAGGACAGCAGCTGGAACATCGGGACGAGGTACGCGATGAAGAGGAGCAGCCCGCCGATCATCACGGGCCGGCGGCCCAGCTTGTCGGAGAGCCGGCCGCCCATGACCACGAAGATGATGGAAACGAACGACGCCGCCGCGAAGGCGTAGAGCACGCCCTGCCGGTCGGCGCCCTTGGACACCGCGTAGGTCACGGAGAAGGTCGCCAGCACCACCTGCAGCGCAAATCCCGCCGCACCGGCCAGCATGGTGAAGATGAGGGCCTTGGGCCGCCGCAGGACCTGGAGCAGCGGGATTTCGCGGCGCCCGGCGCCCTCTTCGGCCTGTTCGGCTATTTCCTGCTCGAGGGCAGCCTTGAAGATCGGGCTTTCGGAGACCTTGAGCCGGACAAACATGCCCACCCCCAGCAGGACGAAGGACAGCAGGAACGGCACGCGCCAGCCCCAGGCGAGGAACTGTGCGTTTGGCAGGGCGGAGAAGGCGCCCATCACGAGGGTGCCAAGCACGGCGCCGGTGGGGGCGCCCGCGTTGACGAAGGACGCGGCGAAGCCGCGCCTTCCGGACTCCGAGTGTTCCAGCGCCATCAGGGCGGCCCCGCCCCATTCGCCGCCGACGGCGATGCCCTGGAACACCCGCAGGATCACCAGCAGAACCGCACCCCAGGGGCCGGCCACCGAGGCGTCCGGTACGAGCCCGATCAGGGTGGAGGCAATCCCCATCATCAGCATCGAGACGATGAGCATGCCCTTGCGGCCCAGCTTGTCGCCGAAGTGGCCAAAGATGATGCCGCCCAGCGGACGCGCGACGTAGCCCGCGGCAAAGGTGCCATAGGCGGCTACGACGCCCACCCAATCGTCCATGCCGGAAAAGAAGACCTTGGGGAAGACCACGGCGGCAGCCGTGGCATAGAGCAGGAAGTCGTAATACTCGATGGTGCTGCCGAGGTAGCTGGAGGCGATGACGGTCCGCGCCTCCCTGC
Source organism: Arthrobacter sp. YAF16 (assembly GCF_052113385.1). Classification (NCBI taxonomy): domain Bacteria; kingdom Bacillati; phylum Actinomycetota; class Actinomycetes; order Micrococcales; family Micrococcaceae; genus Arthrobacter; species Arthrobacter sp. YAF16. Next base: position 60,489 of record NZ_JBFRDC010000001.1, on the reverse strand, counting down.
GACGCGTGCCAGCGTCCATGGACTGCAACTGGGAAATCTGGGACATCGTTGTTCCTTGGGGCGGTGGGGATACTGGGGGTGAACGGTTTACTTGTAGAAGCGGGCGAGGAATTCGGCGACGACGGCGGGCCGTTCCTGGCCTTCGATCTCGATGGTGTTGGAGACCTTGATCTGGGCGCCGCCCTTGACCTCGGTCACTTCGGCGATCGTGGCGCGCATCCGGATCCGCGACCCCACTTTGACCGGGGAGGTGAAGCGGACCTTGTCCAAGCCGTAGTTCACCTTGGTGGTGACGCCTTCGACGTCGAACAATTCGCCCCAAAACGGGATGATGAGCGAGAGCGTCAGGAAGCCGTGCGCGATCGGGGCGCCGAAGGGCCCCTCCTTGGCGCGCTCCGGGTCCACGTGGATCCACTGGTCATCGCCGGTGGCGTCGGCGAATTTGTTGATCTGTTCCTGGGTGATTTCGCGGTATTCGGTGACGCCGAGGTCGGTGCCGGCGAGGGTGAGCAGTTTGTCGAAGTCGACGACGAGGTTGGGCATCTTTGGCTCCTGGTGTAGGTGGGTGGGGCGACGGCGGACCCGGCTGGAGGGCACCGCCTGGTGGCAAGAGGGTGGACGCTTAGTGGGTGAAGGCGCTGTGCCCGGTGAGTGCGCGTCCGATGATCAGGGCATTGATTTCGTGGGTGCCTTCATAGGAATAGACGGCCTCGGCGTCGGCATGGAACCGGGCGACGTCGGCCTCGAGCGTGATGCCGTTGCCGCCCACCACTTCACGGGCGAGCGCCACCGTTTCGCGCATCAGCAGGGAAGTCTGCATCTTTGCCAGGGCCGAGTCCTGGTCCCGGTAGATGCCTTTGGCTTGTTGTTCGGTCAGCCTGACCACGAGGGACAGGGCCGAGGTGACGTTGCCGAGCATCCGGGCGAGCTTCTCCTGGACGAGCTGGAAAGACCCCAGGGACCGGCCGAACTGCTCCCGCTGCGTGACGTAGCGGGTAGCTGCCTCGAACGCGCCGGCGGCCACGCCGGTTGCGATCCAGGCGACGTCCGAGCGCATGGCCCGGAGCATGGCGGCCACATCCCGGAACGAGTTGACGTTGTGCAGGCGCATGGACTCGGGGACGCGGACCTCTTCGAGCGTGATGTGCGCATTCTGCATCATCCGCAGGGATGTCTTGCCGTGGATTTTCTCCAGGGTCACCCCGGCGGCCTCACGGTCCACGAGGAACGCTTTGACCTGTGCGTCCGCCTCGTCGCGGGCGAACACCGCCAGGACATCGGCGGTGGCTGCTCCCCCGATCCAGCGCTTGGCGCCGTTGATGACCCAGGTGTCGCCCTCCCGCCGGGCGCTCGTGGAGAGCCCGCCGGCGATGTCCGAGCCGGACTCCGGTTCGGTCAGCGAAAAGACGCCTTTGAGGGAGAAATCGAGGACCTTGGGCATCCACTCGGCCTGCTGTTCCGCGGAGGCGCCGACCCGGATGGTGGTCCGGAACAGCCCGGCCTGGGCCGTGTAGAACGTGGCCAGGGACGCATCGGTTCTGGCGAGTTCGAAGATCCGGAAGCCGTGGTAGATGCCGCGGGCGGGTGTTTGCCCTGCACCCGGGGCGCCTGTCAGTTCCGCGGGCTCCATCAGGTCCAGGTCGATCAGCGGCCGGGCCAGCTGGTCCGGGAACTCGCCGCGCTCCCAGTACTCGGCGAGCAGCGGCCGGGCCTGTTCGTCCAGGAAGGCGCGCAGCCGGCCCAGGACCCGCCGTTCGGCGGGGGTGAGCAGGGATTCCGCGTCGTAGAAATCGCAGACGCCGTAGAGCCGCTCCTGCGCGGCGATTTCCGAGTCCACGCTCACCTCAGGCCTCCAGACCGAGCAGGCGGACGGCGTTGTCCTTGAGGATCTTGGGCCGGACCTCGTCCTTGATCGGCAGGTCCGCGAAGGCGCCCAGCCATTTCTGCGGGGTGATCAGCGGGAAGTCGGTGCCGAACAGCACTTTGTCCTGAAGCACCGAGTTGGCCATCCGGACCAGCGACTCGGGGAAGTACTTCGGGGACCAGCCGGACAGGTCGATGAACACGTTGGACTTGTGCGTGGCGATCGAGTTGGCCTCGTCCTGCCACGGCACCGAGGGGTGCGCCATGACGATCTGAAGCTCCGGGAAGTCTGCGGCGACGGCGTCGAGCAGGAGCGGGTTGGAGTAGGCGAGCTTGATGCCGAATCCGCCGGGCAGTCCTGCGCCCATGCCGTTCTGGCCGGTGTGGAAGATCGCCGGCAGGCCCAGTTCCTGGAGGGCTTCCCAGAGCGGATAAGACTGCTCGTTCGAGGGGTCGAAGCCCTGCAGGCTGGGATGGAACTTGAAGCCGCGTGCGCCGAGATCCACGGCCTGGTGCTTGGCGCCCTGGATGGCCTCGGCGCCGGTGCGCGGGTCAACGCTGCCGAACGGAATCAGCACATCGTTGTTCCGGGCCGCCCCGGCGATCAGCTCGGGAATGCTGTTGGGTTCGTGCTTGAGCTGGGTGCGGGCGTCGACGGTGAAGATGACGGCTGCCATGTTCAACTCACGGTAAATCTCCGCGATCCGGTCCAGTGACGGCGTCCGGTCCTCGGCTTTGAAGTACTTGGCCGAGGCTTCGGTGAGTTGGTCCGGCAGGGAGCCGTGGCCGTGGCCGTCGACCTCGAGGTGGACGTGCATGTCGATCGCAGCGAGCTTTGCGGCGTCGACGCCGAGTTCGTAGCGTGCGACGGTCATGGCTGGCCGACCTTCGCAGGTGCCGCTGCCGGTTCCGGCTGCAGGTCCTCCGGCAGCGGCAGGAACTCCTCCCCCACGCTCTGCAGTTTGTCGCCGAAGAGCGCGCCGAAGTTCTCGACAAGGTCCTGGTAGCCCCAGCCGCCCTCGCGGTACTCGGTGGCCGCCGCCTCGGGATGCGTCCAGAGCTGCAACCTGTCGCCGCCTGCGCCGATTGCCTGGCCGCTGATTCCGGAGGCAGCGTCGGAGGCCAGGAAGGCTACCAGCCCGGCGACGTCGTCGGCGGTGCCGAAGCCGAGGTCGTGGCGGAAGAAGGCCGGCATGGCCTCGCCGCGTTCGTCCGCCTCGACGGCCTTCTGGAAGTACGGCACGGTCTTGGTCATCGCCGTGGCGGCCACCGGGATGACGGCGTTGGCGGTGACGCCCGCCTTCTTCATCTCCAGCGCCCAGGTGCGGACCATGCCCACGATTCCGGCCTTGGCGGCGGCATAGTTGGTCTGGCCGAAGTTGCCGCGCTGGCCGGTGGGAGAGCCGATGGTGATGATCCGGCCGGGGATCCCGTTCTCCTTGAAGTAGCCGAACGCTTCCCGGGCACAGGTGAAGGTGCCGCGCAGGTGGACGTTGATGACGGCGTCAAAATCGTCATCGGTCATCTTCAGCAGTGACTTGTCCCGCAGGATTCCCGCGTTCGTGACCAGGATGTCCAGCCGGCCAAACTCAGTAACGGCGGCCTGCACCAGCTGCCTGGCGACCTCGGAGCTGCCCACCGGCGCGACGACGGCGGCCGCCCGTCCGCCGTCGGACTCAATGGTCCGGACCGCATCGGCCGCGACACCTTCATCCACATCGTTGATCACGACGGCGGCGCCCTGCCGGGCCAGCTCCCGGGCGTAGGCCAGGCCCAGGCCGCGGCCGCTTCCCGTGACGATTGCTACTTTTCCTGCCAGGCTCATCGCTGCTCCTTTGCTAGCTGCCGTGTGCATCCTGCCGCTCGGCATGGGATGCTGTTCTGCATCCATGAAAGTATGGATAATTGAGAATGTCAATGATTTATTTTCTGGACTATTGGAGTGGGCATGACGACCGAAGTAGACGAAGCGCCGGGCACCCGGGCCGCGGACAAGCTCGTGGCGGCGTCGATCAGCCTGGATGCCGGTTTCCTGCTGGCCAAGCTGCACGCCGCCGGCTCGATCCTCAACAACCGGGCACTGGCCGAATTCGGACTCAAGGAACGCTCCTACTCGGTACTGGCCCTGGCCAACAGCGGACTGGAGCCCACGCAGCGCGAAATGGCGGAATTCCTGAGCCTCGATCCCAGCCAGATCGTGGCCCTCATAGATGAACTCGAGAAGCGCGGCCTGGTGCTCCGCGCACCCGGAAGACAGGACCGCCGGGCCAAAATTGTTTCCGCCACGGCGGAGGGATCCGCCGTCTTCCGGCAGGCCGAGGCAGCCGCACGGGCGGCCGAATTCGAGGCCCTCGCCGGTCTCAGCCACGCCGAGGTCGTCGAGCTGAAGGGCCTGCTCCGGAAGGCGCTCTGGAACGAACAACCCTGAGTCCGCGCCCCACCCGCCCGCAGGGGCGAGCCGCCCCGGTACCCGCGGGCGGGATCAGCCGCCCGCGCGAAGGCCCGGCAGCAGCGCCCTGACCGTGTCCGCCGCGATCGCGAAGCTGATCCCGTTCGCAGCGGTCCGCGAGGTCGACGTGGCCACCATGGTGTTGATGCCGACCACGCGGCCCCCGGCGTCAAGCAAGGGGCCGCCGGAGTCGCCCGAGCTGATCGACGCATCCGTCTGCAGCAGATTCACCAGCCGGGACTTCCTGCCGAAGCCGGCCTCGGCCGCGGTGGTCCGCCCGGTGGCCGAGATGATGCCGGTGGTGACGCTGGGTCCCCCGTCCAACCCCAAGGCGTAGCCGATGGCAACGACGGCGTCCCCGGGCGCCGCAGACCCCGAGTCACCCAGCTCCAGCACCGGCAGGTTCTTCACGCCCTCAACCCTCAACAGCGCCAGGTCGTGATCGCTGTCCGCGGCAACGATGCGGGCGGCGCGCGTGCTCGAGTCGTGGAAGGTCACGGTCACGCCTGAGGCTCCGCCGGCCACGCCCCTGACCACATGGGCGTTGGTCAGGATTTCCCCCGAGCTGCCGATTACTATCCCCGTCCCCTCGGCCGTCGCCCGGCCGCCTTGATCCAGGAACGGGTTGGACTGCGTGGTGGTGGCCTTCACGGCGACCACCGCGGGCAGGGCTGCCGCGAGCAGTGCCTTGATATCGGCGGGATGGTCGGACACCCCGCCGCCGGTGACGTACTGCTTGACCACGGTTTCGGCTCCCCAGCCACTGGCGCGGGCAACAAGCAGGGCCGAACCGGCTCCGGCGAGCGCGGCGACCAGGAGGATGCCCAGCAGCTGCAACAGGCCCAGCGAGAACCGGTTGGCCCGGCCGCCGGATGCTTTTGTCCCTGTCCGCGCGGCGGCCGCCTCTGCAGATGGCGCAGGCCTGGCTGGCCCGGCCGTACCGCCCGTCCCGTCCGACCCGTCCCTCCCGTCCGAGGCGGCCTCCGGCGCAGCCCCGTACGGCGCGTCCCCGTCCGCGGCTCCGAACCCAGGCGTTTGGACCGGGGAATCCTGATCCGTCATGGGACACAGTCTGGGAGCGGCACCGACGGCGGTCCAGAGCATTAGGGCCCGCCGGGACCGCCAAGGGCGGCGGCCCCGCCAACAGCGGCGGCCCGGCACACTTGACGCGAACGGAAAGCCGTATGACAGGACTTGTAATATTGCTCGGGTTCCGGCTAGCCAAGAGGCCTCGGCATCCGCCATGCTTAGTCATGACCTCAATGTCGAGCCAGTACCGGATTATCACGGTCTGCACCGGAAACATCTGCCGGTCCCCGATGGCCGAACTGATGCTGGCGGAGGCCGCGGCCGCTGCCGGGCTTACCGGCGTCGACGTCGATTCTGCCGGCATCACCTCCTACGAGGCGGGCCGCCCGATCGATCCCCGGGCCGCCCGCAAACTGGCAGCCCACAACATCCCTTCCGAGCTGCATGTCGCGCGCGAGTGGCGCAGCGAGTGGTTCCACTCGCGCGAGCTGATCCTGGCCCTTGATGTGGACCATTACGGCTGGCTGCGCCAGGCCGCGCCGGATCAGGCCTCGCTGGCGAAGATCCGAATGTTGCGCAGCTTCGACCCCGCGGTCGCCGACAGGGATCCGCTGGATCAAGGCATCGAAGACCCCTGGTTTGGCGGGCACACCGACTTCGACAACACCTGGGAGCTGATCCACGCCGCCGTCCCCGGCATCCTCAAGCACGTTCGCGCCGCCCAGCTGCAGGCCCGGGCAGGGCAGCCGAAGCAGCAACAAGACCAGCCGCACCGGGACGACGCGGGGCACCGGGTACGCTCTAGTTCATGAGCCGCGCACCCGTCATCATCGCCATCGACGGGCGCTCCGGCGCAGGAAAGACCACCCTCGCGATCGAACTCGCGGCCCGGCTCCGGGAGCACCATAAGGTCTCGCTCTTCCACCTGGAGGACATCTACCCGGGCTGGAACGGCCTGGCCGCCGGCATCGAACGCTATGCCGCCACCGTGCTTGCCCCGCTGCGCCGCGGCGAACCGGCCCGTTGGGTCAGCTGGGACTGGGTACAGCACTACGACGGCGCGATCCGCCTCACCCAGCCGGCCGAAATCGTCCTGGTCGAGGGTGTGGGCGCTGCCGCCGCGGCCGCCATGCCGTTCCTCGACGCCGTCGTCTGGGCCGATTCCCCCGAGCAGGAGCGCCGCACCCGGGCCCTTGGCCGCGACGGCGCGAGCTATGAACCCTACTGGGAGCAATGGGCCGGGCAGGAAGACGAATGGCTGGCCGCCGACGATGTGCCCTCCCGCGCCGACGTGCGGGTACTCAACCGCGCCGACGGTGCTGCGCCGAGCGAGGTGCTGCAGGCCCTCCAGTACCTCCCAGCCCTGGCCCCGGCGCTGCTTCCCGAGCTGTCGGCCCGCCGCGGACTCCAGCTGACCGCCGAGCGGATCGATGCCGCGCCGGACCCCGCCCGGCTCTTCGAAACGCTCTACGGCCTTTCGCCGAACGCGGTCTGGCTCGACTCCTCCCTGCCCCCGGACGGCCCGGACGGCCGGGACGGCGAGGACGGCCCGGACGGCCGGGCCTGGGCCCGGGAGGCCGCCGAACGCAGCCGCTTCAGCATCCTGGCGGACGACGGCGGCAGCTACGGCCAGTCGGTCCGGCACCGCTCCGGCCGGACCCGGGTGCGTGTCGGCAACGCCACCGTGCAGACCGAGGGAGGGTTCTTCCGCTGGCTAGACGGGGTCTGGGGGCGCCGGGCCCTGCGCGCCCCGGAGGGCTACCCGTGCGAGTTCACCCTCGGCTGGCTCGGCTACCTCGGTTATGAACTCAAGCGCGAGACGGGCGGCAGCGACGTCGAAGCCGACACCCCGGATGCCAGCCTGATCTTCGCCGGCCGCGCCGTGGTGCTGGACCACCGGGAACGCACGGCGTGGCTGCTCGCCCTCGACGCCCCGGACGCCGGCGACTGGCTGGCCGCGGCACGCGCGGCCGTCGCGGCGGCGGCCATGGACCTGGAGCCTCCCGGCGGCACGCCCGGCGGCGCCGCCGGGAACACCCGGGCCGCAGAGTTCAGCGCCCGGGACACCGAAGCCGCGTACAAGGCCAAGATCGCCGCGGCGCAGCACGAAATTACCGAGGGCAACAGCTACGAGGTCTGCCTGACGACGGCGCTGACGGCCACCGCGGCCGCCGGGGAGCTCGATCCGTGGCAGGCATACCTGGCGCTGCGCCGTCGCAACCCGGCACCGTTCGCGAGCTACCTGCGCCTGGCCGGCCTCACCGTCGCCAGCACCTCCCCGGAGCGCTTCCTGCGGATCGCCGCCGACGGCGCGATGCGCGCCGAGCCGATCAAGGGCACCCGGCGCCGGGCTTCCGACCCCGCCCGCGACGAGCTGCTGCGCCGCGAGCTGGAAACTTCACCCAAGGACCGGGCCGAGAACATCATGATCGTGGACCTGCTCCGCAACGACCTGAGCCACTTCGCGGTGCCCGGCTCCGTATCGGTCAGCAGGCTGTGCGCGATCGAAAGCTACGCCACCGTCCACCAGATGGTCAGCACCATCGATGCGCGTCTCCGGCCGGGCATGCCGCGGGCCGAGGCCGTGGCGGCCTGCTTCCCCGCTGGCTCCATGACCGGTGCCCCCAAGGTCAGCACCATGGCCATCCTGGACCGGCTTGAGACCGCACCGCGGGGCGTCTATTCCGGGGCGATCGGCTACTTCTCGCTCAGCGGGGCCACCGACCTCGCGGTGGCGATCCGGACCCTGGTGGTGGCTGCGGGCGCGGACCGGGGAACCACACTCAGCCTCGGCGTCGGCGGCGCCATCACCGCGGATTCCTCACCCCAGGAGGAGTACGAGGAGATCCGGACCAAGGCCTTCGGCGTGCTCTCGGCGCTCGGCGCGGAGTTCCCGGCGGGCTAGTCCACGCGTGAGCCGGCCTGGCTACTGCAGGGTCGACGTGAGCCGGGCGACGTTGTCCACGTACTTGACCCCCATGGGCCGCTTCATCCAGTCCTCGAGCGTCAGTTCCCTCGAAATGCCGCGGTACGTGTCCTCGACGGCGCTGATCCGCTGCACGATGTCCTCGCCCAGGAGCATCACCGAGACCTCGAGGTTCAGCGAGAAGGAGCGCATATCCATGTTGCTCGAACCCAGCACGGCAACCTCGTTGTCGATCGTGAAGTGCTTGGCGTGCAGCACGAACGGGGCCTTGTAGAGGTAAATCCGCACCCCGGCCTCCAGCAGCGCCTCGTAGTAGGACTGCTGGGCGTGGTGGACCAGGAACTGGTCGCCCTTTTCCGAGACGAAGAGTTCGACGTCGACGCCGCGCTGCGCCGCCGTCGTCACCGCGTAGAGCAGCGAGTCGTCCGGGACGAAGTACGGGCTGCAAATGGAGATCGTGCGCTGCGCCGAGTAGATCAGCGTGTTGAACAGGCGCAGGTTGTTTTCGGTGATGAAGCCGGGACCGCTGGGCACCACCTGGGCGGTGATGTTGCCGGCGTGCAGTTCGGGCCGGTGGGCGAGCTGGTGCTCCAGGGATTCGTCGGTCTCACTGAGCCAGTCGGTGGCGAAGACCACGTTGAGGGTGGTGACGATCGGCCCGCGCAGGCAGGCCATCAGCTCGACCCATTCCCGGCCGATCTTGCGGTGCCGCGGGTTGTTGTAGGACGGTTCGATCAGGTTCTGCGACCCGGTGAAGGCGACCTCGCCGTCGATCACCATGATCTTGCGGTGGTTGCGCAGGTCCGGACGGCGCCACTGGCCGTGCACGGGCCGCAGCGGCAGCATGGGCCGCCAGCGGATCTTGCTGGCCTTGAGCCGGGCGATGAGCTTGCTGTACCCCTTGATCCGCAGGGTGCCCAAGTGGTCGAACAGGAGGCGGACTTCGACGCCGCGCTCGGCGGCCTCTTCCATCGCCGTCAGCAGGTCATCCGTGATGTGGTCCGAGCTGAGGATGTAGAACTCGGCGTTGATAAAGGACTCGGCTTCGCGCACGGCCGCCGCCATCGCCTTGATCGAATCCGGGTAGCCGGGCAGGAGCTCCACGTGGTTGCCGTCCACCATGGGCAGGGAACCGAGCGTCTTGTTCAGCTCCGCTGCGGAGGACACCCATTCCGGGCCCTCGTACTTGCTTTCCACCATGGCCAGTTCCGACGTCCCGGCCCGCACCCGGGTGTTCACCGCGTCCTGCTGCGCCCGGCGCTTGCGGGAGAGCCGGAAGTTGCCGAAGAGCAGGAAGAGGACCACGCCTACGGCCGGAACGAAAAAGATGATCAGGAGCCAGGCCATGGCCGTGGTGGGGCGGCGGTTGCCCGGGATGATGCCGAGGGCAACGACCCGGATACCGAGGTCGATGACGGTCAGGATCAGGATCACCCAGGACGGAAGTGACCCCGCCAGCGAAAATGGCCACAGCACAGGCAAACCCCTCAAGCTCCAGACCCGCGGAACAGTTCCGGAACGGGCAACCCGCACAGCTTATCCCGACCCGGGCCGCACTAAGCTGAAGGCATGACTACCCCCGCCTCTGTTCCGGCCCGCGCGACGGTGCTGGTGTTCCTCGATCCCGCGTTTGAGAACGGCCGCGTCGCCGACTCGTCCAAGCCGCAGCTGATGGCCACCGACCAGGGTGCCACCCGCGGCGACGGCGTTTTCGAGTCGCTGCTGGTGGTGGGGGGACGCCCGCGCAAGCTGCAGGCCCACCTGACCCGGCTGGCCGGCTCGGCGCGCGCGCTGGAGTTGGACATCCCGGCGGAGGACGCCTGGCGGCGCGCGATCGAGACCGCGGTCAGCGAATACCGCGGCCGGGCCGCCACGGCGGTCGGAGCCGCCGGCGACGGGGCCGGCGGAGCGGACGAGGTCGTGGTGAAGCTGCTCGCCAGCCGCGGCGTGGAGGGCGCGGCCACGCCGACGTGCTGGGTGCAGGCCTCCCCGCCGCCGGAAGCCGGCCGCCGGCAGCGCGAGACCGGCATCGACGTCATCCTGCTGGACCGCGGCTACGACAGCGAGGTGGGCGAACGCGCCCCGTGGCTGCTGCTGGGCGCCAAGACCCTGTCCTACGCGGTCAACATGGCGGCGCTCCGGTACGCCCACCACCAGGGCGCGGACGACGTCATCTTCACCTCCGCCGACGGCCGGGTCCTGGAGGGCCCGACGTCGACCGTGCTGCTGGCGCACCTGGAGACCAGCGACGACGGCGCCGGCGGCGTCCGCACCGTGCGCCGGCTGATCACCCCGCAGCTGGACAGCGGAATCCTCCCGGGCACCTCGCAGGGCGCCCTGTTCACCGCGGCCAAGGCCGCCGGGTGGGAGCTCGGCTACGGCCCGCTGGTACCTGCCGATCTGTACGACGCCGACGCCGTCTGGCTCATCTCAAGCATCCGGCTCCTCGCCCCGGTGAACCACATCGACGGCAAGGAGATCGGCACCCCCGAACTGCGGCGGCAGCTCACGGCCGAGCTCAACGAACTGTTCGCCACGATCGAGTAGGATCCGGCCGGTCCCGGGTGATGCTGCTCCGCCCCCGGAAAGGTGCCATGCCAGCGTCCGCGTGACTTAACATGACGACGCCGCCGGTGCCGCCGGCGTCGTAAGTGCTACGTTTTTGGGGAGTAATGAGACCCGGCGCCAAGCCCTGACTGGCCGGTCGGCAACCCTCCCTTTCGCGGCGGGGTGCCTCAGGTGAATACTCGGCATATCGACCATTCGAGCTGCAAGCGTGAAAGTAAGGAGATCCGTCGTGCCCGACGCATCCGCACCCGCTGTGCCCGCCACAGCCCCAGCCCAATCCCCCGCCGCACCCGGACCCGCCGAGGAAAGACTGGCGTACCGGCTGTTCACCGGGCCCGATGACCGCAGCTTCTGCGAGCGCGTTTCGGCCGCCCTGGCCGAGGGCTACGTCCTGCACGGCAGCCCCTCCGCCACCTTCAACGGCAGCACCGTGATCGTGGCCCAGGCCGTCGTGCTGCCGGCCGCGATCGCGAGCGCCGACGCCGCCGTCGCCAACGCGGTGGATGAGCTCGACGGCGCCGAGTTCACCGGCGAGGGCCACGCATGAGTTACGCCGGAGACCTGAGCCCGCAGGAAGCCTGGGCCAAGGTCGGGGCGGGCGCCATCCTGGTGGACGTCCGCACCGAGGCGGAATGGTCGCAGATCGGCGTCCCGGTCACCGGGGCCGGCACCGAAGACCGGCAGGCTCCGCTCTTCGTCCAGTGGACCCTGGCCGGCGGAGCCCCCAACCCGCGTTTCCTGGAGCAACTGCAGCAGCAACTCCAGCGGCAACTGCGGCAGCACGCGCCTGGCGCCACGGCGGCCGAGCTCATCTTCCTGTGCCGTTCCGGCGCCCGCTCGGTCGCCGCCGCGAACGCCGCCACGGCGGCCGGCTTCACCGCCTACAACGTCCTCGAGGGCTTCGAAGGCGAACCGGGCCCGACCGGCGCCCGGACCGTGAACGGCTGGAAGAACCACGGCCTGCCGACCAACCTGGAAAGCACTAAGTGAGCTTCAATCCCAATGCCCAGGGCTGGAGCCCGGACACCCAGGCCGTCCGCGGCGGACTCGACCGCACCGGGTTCCAGGAAACCACCGAACCGATCTTCCTGAACTCGGGCTTCGTCTACGAATCCGCCGCCGCGGCTGAGCGCGCCTTCACCGGCGAGGACGAACGGTTTGTCTATTCCCGCTACGGCAACCCCTCGGTGGCCACCTTCCAGGAACGCCTCCGGCTGTTGGAGGGAACCGAGGCGTGCTTTGCGACGGCGTCGGGCATGTCAGCGGTGTTCACCGCGCTCGGGGCATTGCTGGGGGCCGGCGACCGCGTGGTCGCCGCCCGCTCGCTCTTCGGATCCTGCTTCGTCATCCTCAATGAGATCCTGCCGCGCTGGGGCGTGGAGACAGTCTTCGTGGACGGCCCGGACCTAGAGCAGTGGCGGTCGGCGCTGGCCGTGCCGACGACGGCCGTGTTCTTCGAATCTCCCTCGAACCCCATGCAGGAAATTGTGGACATCGCCGCCGTAAGCGAACTGGCGCACGCCGCCGGTGCGACCGTGGTGGTGGACAACGTCTTCGCCACTCCCCTGCTGCAGCGGTGCGGGGAGCTGGGCGCGGACGTGGTCGTGTACTCCGGCACCAAGCACATCGATGGCCAGGGCCGGGTGCTCGGCGGCGCGATCCTGGGCACCCGGGAATTCATCGAGGGCCCGGTCAAGCAGCTCATGCGCCACACCGGCCCGGCATTGTCCGCCTTCAACGCCTGGGTGCTGAGCAAGGGACTGGAGACGATGGCCCTGCGGGTGAACCGCTCGTCCGCCTCGGCGCTTCGGCTGGCCGAATGGCTGGAGGCCCAGCCCGCGGTCAGCTGGGTTAAGTACCCGCTGCTGCCGTCCCACCCGCAGTACGAGCTGGCCGCCAGGCAGATGAAAGCCGGCGGCACGGTGTTGACTCTGGAGCTTTCGCCCTCGCCCGGCCGCTCCGCCAAGGAAGCCGCGTTCGCGCTGCTGGACGCGTTGCGGATCATCGATATTTCCAACAACCTCGGTGATTCAAAGTCCCTGATCACCCATCCGGCCACCACCACGCACCGCGCCATGGGCCCGGAGGGGCGCGCGGCTATCGGGCTGAGCGACGGCGTCGTGCGGCTCTCGGTGGGGCTGGAAGACGTCGAGGACCTGATCCGCGACCTCGGGCAGGCGCTCAAGCAGGTCTAGCCCCGGCGCACCCGCGAAAGCACGGGGGCCGGTTCTGACATTCCCTCGGCGTCCGCACCGTGCATCGTGACCCGCACGGCATGGGCGACGACGGCGGCCAGGCCGGCGTCGTCGGAGGGGGTGTCCAGCCCCGGAGCGCAGAGCGCCTGGCGCTGCAACTGCGAGCCCGTGCCGTGCGCCAGGACGCGGTCCACGCCGCGGCGCACCAGGTCCAGCTCCCCTTGCTCCGCCAGGACGGGGGCCACGAAGTCGACCAGGGCGTGCGCCACCTCGCCGGCGGGAGCGGGACGGAAGCTGCCGAAGTCCAGCAGCTCGCCGCGCAGCCCGCAGTTGCTGGCCTGCCACGCGGCCATTTTTAGCAGGACCGTCGGCACCGGGGCCGGATCCACGCCGTCGCGCCACTCCCGGCTGGCGGACTCCACGAGGGCGCGCACCAGCACCGCGATCAGCGCCGCGTCCTCCGCCCGCAGGCAGACATCCGCGACCCGGACCTCCACAGTGGGGTGGTGGCGGGCCAGCCGGGCATCAAAATAGATCATCCCTTCGTCGAACAGCACCCCGCTTTCCAGCAGCCTCGTGACCACCCGCCGGTAGACCGGAAGGCTCCCAAATATCATGGAGGGCCCCGCCGCCGGCCAGCGGTTCCAGGCCTGGGTGCGGTAGCTTTCGAAGCCGGTCTCCGTCCCGTTCCAAAAGGGTGAGTTGGCGCTGAGCGCGATCAGCACCGCCAGTTTGTCCCGGATCCGGTCGAGGACGGCGACGCCCTCCTCGGGGGACTCGATGAAGGTATGGACGTGGAAGCCGCACGTCAGCTGCTCCTGCACCGTAAGGCCGAAGCGCTTCTGCATGGTGGCGTACCGCGGGTTGGGCGTCGTGTGGGTGGCAGCTGCCAGCGGCGATGTGGCCAGGGCTGCCACCCGGGCTCCGTGCATCCGGGCTACGCGGCCCGCGAAAGCCCGGGACTGCCTGATTTGCTGGAGCAGCGCGCTGTGGTCAAGGCAGGGCACGGTCTGGGTCTCGATCTGCTCCAGCTTGAGCTCGAAACTGAAGCCCGAGTCATCGTGGTTCGGATCCGCGGCAGACGCCGCCGTGGCGTCGGCAGACGCCGCGGCCGCTGCCGCGGTGGCGGGTTTCAGTCCGCGCAACAGTGCGTCGGCCAGTGCCAGCGGGACCCCGGTAACGGGATCCACGATCAGCAGTTCCTCCTCTACGCCAAAGGTGCGCATGCAACCATTGTGCGTCAGCACCCGCCCCGGCGCGCTACCCCAAAATCGCCGCTCAGACGATTCAGTCCTGGAAATACTCGATCTTGGCGCCGATGGTGTTAAGCCGCTCGGCCAGGTCCTCGTAGCCGCGTTCGATCACGTAAATGTTGCGCAGCTCTGACACACCACGCGCGGCGAGCATGGCCAGCAGCAGGCAGGCAGCCGGGCGCAGGGCCGGCGGGCAGCCGACTTCCGCGGCCCGCCACTTGGTGGGCCCGTTGACGTAGATCCGGTGCGGATCCAGCAGCTGGACCTGGGCGCCCAGCTTGTTCAGCTCGGTCAGGTAGATGGCCCGGTTCTCGTAGACCCAGTCATGGATCATCGTCTGGCCGTGGGCGTTGGCGGCGATGACGGCGAAGAACGGCAGGTTGTCGATGTTCAGGCCGGGGAATGGCATCGGGTGGATCTTGTCCGTTGGCGCCCGCAGCTCGGAGGGTTTGGTGGTGACGTCCACCAACCGGGTGCGGCCGTTGCGGGCAAGGTACTCCGCGGATACCTCCAGCCGCTGGCCCATCTGCTCGAGGGTCGCCAGTTCGATCTCCATGAACTCGATCGGGACGCGGCGGATCGTGACTTCGGAGTTGGTCACGATGCCGGCGGTGATCAGGCTCATCGCCTCGATCGGGTCCTCGGACGGGAAATACTCGATGTCGGCGTCGATCGACGGGCGGCCGACGATCTTCAGCGTCGTGGTTCCCACGCCGTCGATCTCCACGCCCAGCATCTGCAGGTAGAAGCAGAGGTCCTGGACCATGTAGTTTGGGCTGGCGTTGCGAATGATGGTGGTGCCGCGGCGGTGGGCGGCGGCCATGATGGCGTTTTCGGTCACGGTGTCGCCGCGCTCGCTCAGGACGAAGGAACGGTCGTGGCCGTCTGCGGGCGGTGCCTGCACGCTGTAGAAGCCGGACTTCGCCTCGACGCTGAGGCCGAACTGGCGCAGGGCCTGCATGTGCGGCTCCACGGTGCGGGTGCCAAGGTCGCAGCCACCGGCGTAGGGCAGCCGGTATTCGCTGGACTCATCGAGCAACGGGCCCAGGAGCATGATGACGCTGCGGGTGCGGCGGGCGGCCTCGACGTCCATCGAGTCGAGGTCCAGCACGGCCGGTCGGCGGATCTGCAGGTCGTTCGCGTCGAGCCAGGTGCACTCGACGCCGATGCTGGTCAGGACCTCCACGATCCGGTTGACCTCTTCGATCCGGGCCAGCCGCCGCAGGACGGTGGTGCCGCGGTTGATGAGGCTCGCGCACAGCAGCGCGACGCCGGCGTTCTTGCTGCTGTTGACATCCACGGCGCCGGAGAGCGTGCGGCCGCCCTCCACCCGCAGGTGGGTCATCTGCGGCCGGCCGACTTTGACGATGGCGCGGCCGAAAATGGATTCGAGCCGCTCAATCATTTTCAGGCTCAGGTTCTGCTTGCCCTGCTCCATCCGGGCGATGGCGCTCTGGCTGGTTCCCAGCTCGGCCGCGAGCTGTCCCTGGGTCCAGCCCTTCTCGCCGCGGGCGTCCCGGAGTACGGCGCCGACATATTCAGCAGTCTGTTGAGTCATATGCAATAAATATCACGGATGAGCTATTTTGACGGGCCAAAACCCCGGAACTGCAATATAGCTCACAGAATATCCGTCTCGTGCGATATGCGGACGCTACTGCTGGCCGAGGAACACCATGTTCCACGTCCCGGCAGCGACGGCCGCGGCCACGGCGGCACCCGAGATCAGCAGGCCACCGAGGACCACCCACGCGTCCAGCCGGCTGAACGTCGCCTTCCGCGCCCAGGTCCGCTGCGCGCCGCCAAAGCCCCGCGCTTCCATGGTCACCGCGAGCCGGGAGGCACGGCGGACGGCCTGGACCATCAACCCGAAGCTCTGCCCCAGCGTGGCCTTGAGCCGCTGCGCCGGGTTTCCGTGTGAGCCGACACCGCGGGCTCGCCGGGCCATGCCGATGGTCTGCCATTCCTCGGCCATGAGCCCCACCAGCCGCATCGCGGCCAGGGTGCCCAGCACGAAGCGGTGCGGCAGCTTCGCCTGCTGCGCCAGGGCGTCGGCCAGGTCCGTCGGGTCCGTGCAGCTCATCAGCAGCACCGCCGGCAGCGCGATCGCGAGGCCGCGCAGCAGGAAGCCCAGCCCGAGCTGCAGCGAGCCCTCGCTGATGGACCAGATGCCGACGTCGAGCAGTATCCTGCCATGGTCCGGGGCCAGGATCGCGGTGCTCCAGCCGCCCACGGCGGCCGCGAGGATCAGCGGCCAGCCGCGCTGCCAGAGCAGGGCCAGGGTCAGGCCCGCCAGCGGGAACAGCAGCAGTTCGAAGGCGAGCGCCACGGACGCGGACACCCAGTCGATGGACAGCGCCAGCGCGACCGTGATGAGCACGACGCCGGAGAATTTCGCCAGCGGGTTGGCGCGGGTCAGCAGAGCGTGGTTTCCGCGCAGGGTCAGGGCGTCCCTCATGGCGCCGCCACCCCCGGATTCGTCCTGCCGGGTAGTCCCGGCGCGCCCGACTGCGGTGCGCCGAGCTTCAGCTCGGTGCCGCCCAGGACCTCGCTGAACTCCGCGTCGTGGGTCACCGAGACCACCGCGGTCCCGGCGTCGAGAAGCTCGGAGAGGAAGGAGGCCAGTTCCGCCCAGGTGTTGGCGTCCTGGCCGAAGGTGGGTTCGTCCAGCACCAGCACCTGCGGGTGGGCAGCCAGCACGGTGGCCACGGAGAGCCGCCGTTTTTCCCCGCCGGAGAGCGTGTAGGGGTTGGCGTCCACGAGTTCGCGGAGCCGGAGCCGTTCCAGCAGCTCGTCGACCCGCTCTTCGCCGCGGCCCAGCTGGCGGGGACCGAACATCAGTTCGTCCAGCACCCTGCCGGTGACGAACTGGTGCTCGGGTTCCTGGAACACCGTGCCGATCCTGGCGATCAACTGCTGGGCCCTCCATTTGTACGGATCGATGCCTGCGCCGGCGCTCAGCTCGGTGGTGGCGGACACCGCGCCGGAGACCGGGGAAAGCAGGCCTGCCAGGGTCAGGGCGAAGGTCGACTTCCCGGCACCGTTGGGGCCGGTGACGGTCAACGCCTGGCCGGACCGGACCCGGGCCGTGATGCCGGACTGCACCGGGACGGGTGTTACCGTGCTGAAGCCCCGCAGCAAACCGGTGCGGCGGGGCCGTTCGCGGGACACGGCCAGTTCCTCTGCGGCCAGCAGCAGCTGGCCGGCCCCGGGGTCCCCTTCCGGTCCTGTTCGGCCGCGGCGGGCCCGGGTGGCGGGCACATGGCCCGGCACCCAGACGCCGGCGGAGATGAGCATGTCCCGCGCCCGCTCCAGGACCAGGTCCGGGGGCCCGTCCAGCAGCACGGCGGAGTCCGTGGCGGATCCGGGCTGCAGCACGACGATCCGGTCCACAAGGTCTTTCCAGACAGCAACCCGGTGCTCCACCACCACCAGGGTGGCCCCGGTCTTGTCCAGGCACCGTCCCACGGCGTCGCGGACCTCCAGGACACCGGCCGGGTCAAGGTTGGCGGTGGGCTCATCGAGGAGCAGCAGCCCGGGCCGCATCGCGAGGATCCCGGCGAGCGCCAGCCGTTGCTTCTGGCCGCCGGAGAGCGACGACGTCGGGTGATGCAGCGGCAGGCCGCCCAGCCCGACGTCGTCGAGCGCCTCCCCCACCCGCCGCCAGATGTCCGCCGGGGGGACCGAGAGGTTTTCGGCCCCGAAGGCCACGTCGTCGCCGAGCCGCGACAGCACCACCTGGGTCTCCGGGTCCTGCTGCATCAGCCCGGCCCGCCCGCGCCGGGCCCTGGGCGGGGCTCCGTCGATCAGCAGGCTGCCGGTCTCATCGGAGTCCTCGGCATCAGCGGAAGCAGCAGCGGACGCGGCTGCCGCAGTGCTGTCCCCCAGCACACCGGCCAGGGCGTGCAACAGCGTGGACTTGCCGGCGCCGGACGGGCCCAGCAACAGCACGCGCTCGCCCGGGCGGATGTCCAGGTCCAGGCCGCTCACGGCGGCCCGGGCCCGGCCGGCGTGCCGCCAGCCCCAGCCGCGGGCGCTGACCGCGGCCGGGCGTACGTCGTCGACAGACCTCATGCGTGTGCGGGCATCAGGAGAAGACGGGTTCCGATGCCGCCTTGCGGGACCCGAACGAGGCCAGCACCCCGGTCTTGGCCAGGCCGCGGGTGGCGAGCCAGGACAGTCCCCCGGCAATCACCGCTCCGGAGATGGCGCAGAAGACGATGTAGGCGAGCTTGTCACCGGTTTCGTACGCGATGTTCCAGCCCCAGGGCAGGAAGGAGTCGTTCAGGCCGCAGAACAGGCCCGCGCCGGCACCGGCCAGCAGGGACACCGGAAGGTTGAACTTCTTGTACAGGAACGCGGCAAAGATGAGTTCGGCGCCCAGGCCCTGCAGGATGCCGGAGATCAGCACGGTGGTGCCGTACTGCGAGCCCATGATCAGCTCGCCGGTGGCGGCCACCGCTTCGCAGAACAGCGCCGCCCCGGGCTTGCGGATAACGAGCATGCCCAGCACCGCCGGGATCATCCAGCCGCCGGCGTAGAGCCCGGTCAGCGGCGGGTAGACCGCGTTGAGCGGGACGGAAACAAGGTTGGAACCCTGGGACCAGGCCCAGAAAATCACACCGCCGGCAACAGCGATCAACGCGGCCACCACAATGTCGACCACGCGCCAGCTGTATTTGCCGGTGGTCAGTGTCTGCTTCGCAGAAATGTCAGTCATATCGTCCTCCTGAGGAACAGGAGGGGAGGGTGCTCCGGCGGCACCGCGGCCTTCGCCACGGGTGCCGGGCACCCTGAGAACTCGACTCCCTTGCGCCGGTACTAACCGGATCAGGTTCGAGGGTCTGCGGCTGTCCGCACTCTCAGCGCCCACCTACGGTTACCTTGGATTTCTCCAGTGATGCCCGACGGCGGCGCTCCCCTGTCGTATCTAAATCGCCCTTGTGGGCTGGCTCAGTTTACACCCGGCGGCACTCCCAAGTGACTCGCAGTCGTTGTCGTTTTGAGGGCTCATAACGGCAACAACTGCGAGTCAGTTGGGCTTGCGCGGCGGCGGCCACCTAACGGAAGCTGAGTCCCATGACCGACGCACCAGTGCCTTCCCCCGAGTACGACCCGGACTCCGCGGAACCACAGCCGCCGGGATCCCTGGCCGCGCTCATCGGCCGCATCCTGGCCGAAATCGACGAACTGCAGTTCCGGTCCTTCAGCAAGGACGACGCGCTGGACCTGGGCCTCCTCCTGGTCCAACTCGGCCGCCAGCGCTCCTACCCGATCGCCATCGACATCAGCAAGGGCGATCAGGTCCTCTTCCACGCCGCACTGGAGGGCGCCACCCCGGACAATGAGCGCTGGATCAAGGCCAAACAGCGCACCGCGGTGCGGTATGAAGTCCCGTCGCTGCTGGTGGGCCTGCGGGCGCGTGCTGCCGGTCAGAGGATCGAGGACAACGCCTGGTTCGACCAGCGGGAGTTTGCAGCCCACGGCGGCTCGTTCCCCATCTACCTGCGCGGAACCGGGGTGGTAGGCACCGTCACGGTGTCGGGGCTGCCGCAGAAGGACGACCACGAGCTGGTGGTCGAGGCACTGACCGAAATCCTCGGCCGCCCGGGGACGCTAGGCTAGGGGAAGCCCTGTTTCCTCCCGCAAGGAGTACGAAGTATGAACATCTTCATCAAACTGCTTGGCACCGGCGTCAGCCTCCTCGCCGGCTTCGTCGGCACCAAGGTAGTCGACACCGTCTGGGAAAAGACCACCGGCAACAAACCGCCCAAGGGCCACGACGACGACGTCCCCACCACCCTGCGCCAGGCCCTGACCTTCGCCCTCATTTCGGCCTCGGTCAGCGCCATCATCCAGGTCCTCGCCAACCGCGGCACGCAGCGGGCGATCACCCGCTTCGCCAAGACCCAGGACCTGGTCTAAGCCATATCGCCGCCGGCGGCGTTACTCGTCGTCGTCGTCCGTGAATCCGCGCTTGCCGGCCGCCTGCTGCACCACGGCTTCCAGCTCGTCGGCGCTCAGCAGCTCGGGGTGCAGGTGCTTGGTGCGGTAGCCGGCGCGGCCAACCATGTGGGCGGAGACCGGCACTGTGAGCAGCTGGAAGATCCACGCGACCACCAGCACCGGCCACACCCACCAGGTGCGCAGCTGCAGCCCCACGGCGCAGAGCAGCAGGAAAAGCCCCAGCACCTGCGGCTTGGTCGCGGCGTGCATCCGGCTCATGAGGTCGGGGAACCGCAGCAGGCCGATGGCCGCGCCGAGGGACATCAGCGCCCCGACCACCATGAACACAGCCGAGACGGTGTCGATTACGGCGTCGGCGGAAATCGTGTCAGGACTCATTGGGCTGCTTCCTCCGGTCGGCCACGAATCGGGCCACCGTCACCGAACCGACAAAGCCGATGATCGAGATGGACACCAGCAGCATCAGGTTGTTCAGGTGCCGGTTCACGGCCATGTCGATGCACAGCGCCGCGCCTAGGATGGCCAGCAGCACGTCGGCGGCCAGCACCCGGTCCAGCAGCGAGGGCCCCCGCGCGATGCGGATGATCGCGCCGGCCGCGGCGAGCGACAGCACGACCGCGGTAATGGTCAAAACCAGCGGCATCATGCCCCGGCCTCCTGCTTCAGTGCGGACAGTTCGGCCCTGGTGCCCATGATCCGGATCAGCCCGGCCTCGGTGTCGCGGACCTCCTTGCGGAGCTTGGCCGCGTCCTCGGCGTCTCGGACATTGATGCCGTGGATGTAGAGCGTGGACGTGGACCTGTCCACCTCCACCACCACGGACCCCGGGATCAGGGAGATGACGTGTCCCGTGGCGGTCACCAGCAGGTCTGAATGGCTGCGGAGCGGGACGGCTATGACGGCGCTGATCACCCGCGGACCACGGACCACGGCCAGGTACAGGACCTGGAAGCTGGCCGCCACGACCTTGGCCAGGAAGACCAGCGCGAACGGCACGGCGCGCAGCACGTTGAAGCGGCCCCCCAGTTCCACCGGCGGCAGGTAGAACAGCCGGGCCACCACCACCGCGATCAGGGCGCCGAAGAGCAGGTTTCCGGCGCTGAAGTCCTGCCACAGGGCGCCCCAGACAATAACGAGCCAGACCAGCAGCGGCAGCTCCTGGCGCAGCGAGACCCTCTTCCGTGTCATTTGCCGCCCTCCTGCCGCATCGGCTGGGCGATTACCGGAACCGGCGCCTCGTCCCCAAGCACGGCCTGGATATAGGCGGACCGGTTCAGCATCTCCCCGGCGGACTGGTCCGCCACCCGGAAGAGCGGCCCGGCAAACACCGTCAGCGCCACCCCGAACAGCACCAGGCCCAGAGTGGAGCCCACCATGGTCCGCGGCAGCAGGGTCACGTTCTGCTGGCCCGCGCGGTGGCCGGTGGCCGCGTCGGCGGGGGCGGCGAGCAGCACGGGATCGGGATGTTCGGCGTCCTCGGGCTTGCGCCAGAAGGCGCGGTTCCAGACGCGTGCGATGGCCAGCAGGGTCAGCAGGCTGGTCAGCACGCCGCCGGCCACGAGTGCGTAGGCCAGCGGGGTGCCGAGGGCGACGCCGGCCTGCAGGAGGCSCAGTTTGCCGAGGAACCCGGAGAACGGCGGGATCCCGGCCAGGTTCATGGCCGGCACGAAGAACAGCACCGCCAGCAGCGGCGAGAGCTTGGCCAGCCCGGCGATCCGGTCCACCGAGGAACTCCCGGCGCGGCGCTCGATCAGGCCGGTCACGAGGAACAGGCTGGTCTGGATGGTGATGTGGTGCGCCACGTAGAACACCGCGGCCCCCAGCCCCGCCACGGACGACATCGCCAGGCCGAACACCATGTAACCGATGTGGCTGACCAGGGTGAAGGAGAGAAGTCGCTTGATGTCGCTCTGCGCCAGGGCGCCCAGGATCCCCACCACCATGGTCAGCAGGGCAGCGACCATCAGCGGGGTGTTGAACGTGTCCCCCGGGAAGAGCAGGGTCTCGGTCCGGACCATGGCGTAGACCCCCACCTTGGTGAGCAGGCCAGCAAACACGGCGGTGACCGGGGCGGGGGCCGTCGGATACGAGTCCGGGAGCCAGAAACTCAGCGGGAACACGGCGGCCTTGATGCCGAACGCCACGAGCAGCAGCACGTGCAGCAGGTTCCGGGTGCCCTGGTCCAGATCCATCAGCTTGATGGCAAGGTCCGCCATGTTGATGGTTCCGGTGGCGCCGTAGATCATGGCGATCGCGATCAGGAACAGCACCGAGGAGACCACCGAGACCACCACGTACGTCACACCCGCGCGGATCCGCGGACCCGTCCCGCCCAGGGTCATCAGCACGTAGCTGGCGGTCAGCAGGATCTCGAAGCCCACGTAGAGGTTGAAGAGATCACCGGAGAGGAACGCGTTGGACACGCCCGCCACCAGGATCAGGTAGGTGGGGTGGAAGATCGAGACGGGCGCGTCGCGGTCGCCGTCGGCCATGCCCTGCCCGGTGGCGTAGACCAGCACGGCAAGGCTGACGGTCGAGGACACCACCAGCATGAGCGAGGAGAACTGGTCCACCACCATCACGATGCCCCAGGGCGGCAGCCAGCCGCCGATGTTGACCGCCGCCGTGCCGCCCTGCCAGACGGAGGCCAGCAGCAGGCATTCGAGCAGTAGCGTCAGCGAGAGGAGGGCGATGCTGACGGTCCGTTGCGCCCGTGGTTGCCGGATCAGCAGGAAGGTCAGGGCGGCCCCCAGGATGGGGAGGACGACGGCGAGCGGGGCAAAGCTTGCGATGTTCACTTGGTCCCTCCTTCCGGGCCGGGCGTGATGTTGCGGGATCCGGGTTGTTCCTCGGAGGCGGCGTCCATGGCCGGCATCCGGCGGGCGCCCGCCTGCACGGTCTCCGTCGGGTCGGGTCCCCCCGCAGCGTCCGTCGGATCGGCCGCCACGAGAGGGAACTCCGAGGTCTCCGCCGGGATGACGGCGTCGTCCTCGGCGTCGAAGCTGGGGGTCTCGGCCACCCGGCGGTCCTCGGCGTCGTCCTGGATTTCGTCCTGCCGGGCCAGCACCCAGGTGCGGTAGATGATGCCCAGCATGAAGGCCGTGACGGCGAAGGAGATCACGATCGAGGTCAGGATCAGCGCCTGCGGGAGCGGGTCGCTGTAGTCGCCGGCGGCCGTGTCTTTGTTGAACAGCGGTGCGAGGCCCGCATAGCCGCCAGTGGCCAGGATCAGCAGGTTGGTGGCGTTGGCCAGCAGCATCAGGCCCAGCAGGACCCGGGTGAGGCTGCGTTCCAGGATCAAATAGATGCCGCAGGCGTAGAGGGCTCCCATGACCGTCAGCAGGGTCAGATTGACGCTCATGCGCTCCCCTTGGCGGTGGTTTCGGCCGGGACGCCGTCGGCTTCCCGGTCGTCGGACGGCTCCGCGGGTTCTGCCGCGGGCTGTTCCTCGAAATGTTCGTCGATTTCCGCGCCGAGGCTGCGGAGCACGTCCAGCGCCAGGCCGACAACGACGATGTAGACGCCGATGTCGAAGATGGTGGAGGTGACGAACTTGATGTCGCCGAAGACCGGCAGCCAGAGTTCGATCACGGCACTTTGGAAGACCTGGCCGCCAAGCAGCAGCGGCGCGACGCCGGACGCCGCGGCCGTCGCGAGCCCGATCCCCAGCAGGGCGCCGGCGCTGACCGGGGTGGCCTCGCGCAGCTCAAAGCGGCCCCCGGCGAGGTAGCGGATGGTGAGGGCGAGCCCGGCCGTGAGCCCGCCGGCGAAACCGCCGCCGGGAAGGTTGTGTCCGGCGAGCAGCAGGTAGATGGAGAAGACGATCATCGAATGGAAGATCAGCCGGGTGACGACTTCAAAAATGATCGACCGCCGCTCCGGGGCCATGGTCCGTCCCGCCACTAGCCACGCGTCGCGAGTCGACGCGGCAAACCGCCGGCTCAAGGCCAGCGCCGCGTTGTCCCTGGTATGGGCGGGCTGATGCGTCCGGCGGCCGACGGTTCCTTCCGCCACGGACGACGAGGGCCCGATGCGGTCGCCGCGGCCGCGGACGAAGATCAGGCTGGCGACGCCGGTGGCGGCGAGCGCCAGCACGGAGATCTCGCCAAAGGTGTCCCAGGCCCGGATGTCCACGAGGGTGACGTTGACGACGTTCAGTCCCCCGCCGCCCTCGTAGGCCAGGCGCGGGAACTCCAGCGAAACCGGAGTGGCGACCCGGGAGCTGAGGGCATAGATCGCTACGAAGACCATGGTGAGGCCGAACGCCGCGCCGATGATCACCCGGGTCACCCGGTACTTACCGCCGGTGCGGTCCCGCAGCTCCGCCGGCAGGCTCCGCATGGCGAGGACGAAGGCCACCAGGATGATGGTTTCCACCAGCATCTGGGTCAGGGCCAGGTCCGGGGCGCCCTGGAGCGCGAACATCAAGGCGATGCCGTAGCCGGTGACCGACACCATCAGCACGGCCAGGAAGCGCTTGTTGGCCCGGACCGCGGCGAGTGCGCCGATCACGATGCCGGCGCCCGCGACGAGCTGCAGCGGCGAACCGGGGTCGATGAAGTACAGGCCGCCGGGCAGCGGCTTGTTGGCCAGCAGCATCGCCGTGAGCGGCAGGACGAAGGCCACCGTCAGGATGACGGCCAGGTAGAAGAAGAGTGAGCCTCGCTGGGTGCGGCCGGTGACCCAGACGGCGACGTCGTCGAGGGCGCCGATGGTGCGCTGGTAGCTGCGGTCGCCGTCGATCCAGCCGGGCACCAGCGCCTGCGCGCGGGAAACGGCGTTGCGTCCGTAGAACATCGCCAGTCCAAGGGCGAACGTGATCGCGGTCAGGCCCAGCGCCGGGGTGAACCCGTGCCACAGCGCGAGGTGCCCGGCGGCGTCGGGATCCACGCCACCGGCTTCGGCGTGGCCGGCGAAGAGCGCCGCGTACGGCTGGATCCAGGCGTCCACCGGCGCCGGCCACATGCCGTAGAGGAGGGTCAGCAGGCTCAGCACGGCGGGGGCGGCAAGGAATGCCGGCTTGACGGCCTTGAAACGGGTGGCCGGCACGCCGGATTTGACCGCGAAGGCGCCCCACATGAAACGTGCGCTGTAGGCGAAGGTCAGGATGGAGCCCAGCACCAGGCCGACCAGGATAACCAAACCCCACGGCCCGGTCCCGGCCTGATGCACGAAGGCCTCGAAGACGGATTCCTTCGCCACGAAACCTGCCAGCGGCGGCACTCCGGCCATCGATGCGGCACCGATCGCAGCCACCACGGCCAGGGCGCGGGAGGACCGGTAAACCCCGGAGAGCTTGCGGATGTCGCGGGTCCCCGCCTGGTGGTCGATGATGCCGACCACGAGGAACAGCGTGGCCTTGAAGAGGCCGTGGGCCAGCAGCAGGGCGAGGCCGGCGAGCGCCGCGTCGGGCTTGCCGAGCCCCACCACCATGGTCAGGAAGCCGAGCTGGCTGACCGTGCCGTAGGCGAGGATGAGCTTGATGTCCGTCTGGCGCAGGGCCCGGTAACCGCCCACCAGCATGGTGGCCAGGCCGAGGGCCAGCACCAGCGGGAGCCAGTACGCCGTCTCGGCGAACCCGGGGGCAAGCCGCGCCACGAGGTAGATGCCCGCCTTCACCATGGCGGCGGCGTGCAGGTACGCGCTCACCGGCGTCGGCGCGGCCATCGCCCCGGGGAGCCAGAAGTGGAACGGGACCAGCGCGGACTTGGTGATCGCGCCCACCAGGACCAGCACGACGGCGGCCGCCACGGCGGCCGCGGCCGGTCCCGTCACCAGCTCGGGCGCCATCTGCAGGATGGTCGAGATCCGGTAGGTACCCGCGGTTGAGCCCAGCATGATCAGGCCCACCAGCATGGCCAGGCCGCCTGCAGTGGTCACCACCAACGCCTGCAGCGCCGAGCGACGGGCCGACAACCTCGTGCGGGCGTAGCCGATCAGCAGGTAGGACAGGACCGTGGTGAGTTCCCAGAAAATAAACATCAGGAGCAGGTCGTCGGCGGTGACCAGGCCGAACATGGCCCCGGCAAACGCCAGCAGTTGGGCTCCGAAGCCGCCGAGATGGCTGTCCTTGTCCTTGAAGTACCGGGCACAGTAGACCAGGACCAGCGCACCGACACCCAGGACCAGCAGGGACATGACCCAGGCCAGGGCATCCATCCGGAACGCCAGCTCCAGCCGGAGGTCCGGAATCCACGGGAGGGTCACCGCGGTGGACCCGGCGTATGAATACACCGCGCCGTGCTGGAGGAGCAGCCAGACGAACGAGCCTGCGGGCACCGCGGCCAGCGCGAAGAACGCGTTCCTGCCCAGCCTGCGGAAGAGGAACGGCGCCACAGCAGCCACCGCGAAGTGCACGGCAAGGACTGTGATCACTGGTATCTCCGCAACGTCAGGAATTCGATTGTCAAAAAGTTGGAGCAGGCGGGGCAATTGGTTAGGTTCGGTGCGGCTAGTTTACCAAGCGTGCACAAATTGTTTTTACGGTGACGTGCGCGGAGGACGCCAGCCATTGGAGCCGCGGTTCCACCGGCCCGGCAACGAAGACCCGGCGTTGCCTAGCCGTTTCTCCGCCGGCGGTCCGCCGCGGACGGCTAACATTCAGGCTATGAACTCCGCCACTGCCCCCGAGGCCATGCGTCCGGCCTCGGAACTCGAGTCCGGCAGCCATGCCACCGGCAAGGGCCGGGTCGTGGCCTGGGCCGCCTGGGACTGGGGCTCCGCGGCCTTCAATGCGGTCATGACCACCTTCGTCTTCACCGTCTACCTGACCTCCAAGGCCTTCGGCGGCGAAGACGAAGCCTCGGCGGTCCTCGGCTCCGCCCTGGCCATCGCCGGGGCGGCCATCGCCCTGCTGGCCCCGGTCACCGGCCAGCGTTCGGACAGCGGAGGCCGCCGCAAGCTGTGGCTGGGGGTCAACACGGCCGCCGTCGCGCTGCTGACGGGGCTCTGCTTCTTTGTCTTCCCGCGTCCCGAATTCCTGCTCCTCGGGGTGACCCTGATCGCGCTTGGCAACGTGTTCTTCGAATTCGCCGGCGTCAATTACAACGCCATGCTCGCCCAGATCTCCACGCCCGCGAACATCGGCAAGATCAGCGGCTTCGGCTGGGCCTCTGGCTACCTCGGCGGCATTGTCGCGTTGCTGATCGTGCTCCAGCTCTTCGTCCAGCCCAGCTTCGAGTGGTTCGGGGCATCCACCGAGGAGAGCCTGAACATCCGTCTTGTGGCGGTGTTCTCCGCGCTCTGGTTCCTGGTCTTCGCGATTCCGGTGATGCTCGCAGTCCCGGAAGTGCCCAAGGCCCGGCAGTCCGGTCTGGGGTTCTTCGCCTCCTACAGCCTGCTCGTGCGCCGCATCCGCGCCATCTACCGGACAAGCCCGCACACCATTTACTTCCTGCTGGCCAGCGCCATCTTCCGCGACGGGCTGGCCGCGGTGTTCACCTTTGGCGGGATCATCGCCGCCGGCACTTTCGGCTTCGAACTCAAGCAGGTCATCTTCTTCGCCATCTTCGGCAACGTTGTGGCCGCGGTTGGCGCGCTGCTGGGCGGTTTGCTGGACGACCGGGTAGGGCCCAAGGCGGTCATCATCGGTTCGCTGATCGGCCTGCTGATCGCGGGCAGCGTGCTCCTGGCGCTGGGGAACGGGAACTATTCCTTCTTCGGCATGGACTGGGCCGGAAGCACGACGTTCTGGGTGTTCGGCCTGTTCCTGTGCCTCTTCGTGGGTCCGGCCCAGTCCTCGTCCCGCGCCTACCTGGCCCGGCTCGCGCCGCACGGTGAATCGGGCGAGCTCTTCGGCCTGTACGCCACCACCGGCCGGGCCGTCAGCTTCCTAGCGCCGGCACTCTTCACCCTGTGCATCGCGGTCGCGACGCCCCTGGTTGCGCCCGGCGAAGCGCAGCGGTGGGGCATCCTCGGCATCATGGTGGTCCTGCTGGCCGGGCTGCTGGTGATGCTGCCCGTCAAGCCGCCGGGCAGGACGGAAATCGCCGTCGTGCCGGGGGCCTGAACCCGCCCCAAAACTCCGCCGGGACACTAGGCTGGAGGCATGAACGTGGATGAGACAGACCTTCCCGGCCTGGGCCGGCGCAAGGACTTCATGACCGCCTCGGGACGCCGGATCGGCGTCGTCGAGTACCGCGAAGGCCAGACCGAGCTGATCGTCTCGACCTGGGACGACCCGGACACCTGCCAGGCCTCCATCCCGCTGACCGCCGACGAGGCCGCCGCCCTCGGCAACCTTCTGGGCGGACAGCGCATTGCCATGCAGCTGTCCGAAGCGCACCGGGAGATCCCCGGGATCGTCACCCGGCAGTTCTCCATCGCCGCGGATTCCCCCTTCCAGAACCAGCCCATGGGCAAAGCCTGCATCCGGACCCGCAGCGGCGCCTCGATCGTGGCCATCATGCGCGAGGGCGAAGTCCTCCCCTCGCCGGGCCCCGACGTCGTCCTGCACCCCGGCGACCTCCTCGTCGCCGTCGGCACGCAAGAAGGCCTGGACACGGCAGCCAGCATCCTGCGCAACGGATAAGCGGCATGGATCCGCTCGCCCTGACCCTCATCGAACTGGGGGCCGTCGTGTTCTGTCTTGGCCTGCTGGCCAGACTGGCCGGGCGGATCGGCATGTCCCCCATTCCGCTTTACCTCGTCGGCGGCCTGTTCTTCGGGGCCGGCGGTCTGGTCAAGCTGGAAGGGATGCACGAGTTCGCCCATCTCTCCAGTGAGATCGGCGTCATCCTCCTTCTGCTTATGCTCGGGTTGGAATATACGGCGGCCGAGCTGGTGACAGGCCTGCGGCGGTCCTGGCAGGCCGGCGTCCTGGACCTGGTGCTGAACTTCCTGCCGGGGGCGGGCCTGGCACTGCTCCTCGGCTGGGGGCTGGTGGGGGCGATGGTGATGGGCGGTGTCACTTACATTTCCTCGTCCGGGATCGCCGCGAAAGTCATCACGGACCTCGGCCGGATCGGTAACCGCGAGACACCCGTGATCCTGTCCATCCTGGTCTTCGAGGACCTGGCCATGGCCGTCTACCTGCCAATCCTGACGGCCACTCTCGCCGGAGTCAGTTTCCTGGTGGGGCTGCAGACGGTGGGGATCTCACTCGCCGTCGTCACCCTGGTGCTGGTGGTCGCCTTGCGGCACGGCCACCACGTGTCCAAGGCCGTCCACAGCGAAAACTCCGAGGTGTTCCTGCTCAACCTGCTAGGGGCCGCGCTGTTGGTCGCGGGACTGGCCGCCGCCATGCAGGTCTCCGCCGCCGTCGGCGCCTTCATGCTCGGGATCGCGATCTCCGGAGCCACCGCGCACAGCGCCACACGGATCCTTGAACCCCTGCGTGACCTTTTCGCCGCGATCTTCTTCGTGGTCTTTGGCCTCAACACGGACCCGACGTCCATCCCGCCCGTGCTTGGCTGGGCCCTGGTCCTGGCCGTCCTGACGGCGGCCACCAAGATGATCACCGGAATCTGGGCAGCCAAGCGGGCCGGCATCGCCCTGCCGGGCCGCTTCCGTGCCGGGGCGGCCCTGATCGCCCGCGGAGAATTCTCCATTGTGATCGCCGGGCTCGCGGTGGCTTCCGGCGTGGTGCCCAGGGAGCTCGCTGCCCTGGCCACCGCCTATGTGTTGATCATGGCCGTGATGGGTCCGCTAGCTGCCCGCTTCGTGGAGCCGATCGTGCGGACGCTGCGCCGCCCGGACAGGCGCACTGCCCTCCCGGTCCGGCCCGCAGGCTAGGACCCTTCCGGCCCGCCTAGATCTCGGTGCGGTGGAAGTTCAGGTGGCTGCGGCTTGCCGTCGGGCCGCGCTGGCCCTGATAGCGGTTGCCATACTCGCCGGAACCATACGGGTGTTCGGCGGCCGAGGACAGCCGGAAGAAGCAGAGCTGCCCGATTTTCATGCCCGGCCAGAGCTTGATCGGCAGGGTGGCCATGTTGGAGAGCTCCAGTGTGACGTGTCCGGAAAATCCGGGGTCGATGAACCCCGCCGTCGAATGCGTCAGCAGGCCAAGGCGGCCCAGCGAGGACTTACCCTCGAGCCGCGCCGCAATATCGTCCGGCAGCGTGACGGTCTCGTAGGTGGAGCCCAGCACGAACTCGCCCGGGTGCAGGATGAACGGCTCGCCCGCGTCAACCTCCACCAGGCGGGTCAGCTCGGGCTGGTCCTCGGCAGGGTCAATATGCGCGTACTTGTGGTTATCGAAAAGCCGGAAAAAGCGGTCAATCCGCACGTCCACCGACGACGGTTGAACCATGTCAGGGTCGAACGGCTCCAGCACAATCCGCTGGGAGTCGATTTCGGTACGAATGTCGCGGTCAGAGATCAGCACAGGATCAAAAATACCCCAGTAATTGCCGGCTGGTCCGCGTGGGGCAAGTGTTACTCCCGTGAGGCCCTATGCGGCGGCCCGCTGGTGCTCCAGCACGGCCTTGAGCCGCTCGAGCTGCGCGACCTGCGCCTTCATGGCCCGGCGCACCCTTGGATACATCAGTACCCCGGCGCCGGGCGGCCGGTACCGGAGGGCGAAGCGGACGCGGGTGCTGCCTCCCTCTGTGCTCAGGTAGTAGCCGCCGTGCGGACGCGCCGGTCCGGCAATGACCTGGAACTGGATCTCGGCTCCGGGCCGGGTCGCGGTGAGTTCGAAGTCGGCAACCGCCGGCCGCCCCGTGCCGGCAAAGACCGGGCGGTAGACCGCCCCCATCGATCCCGCTGCGCCGGAAATGAGTTCAACACCGCTGATCCCGTCCCGCCAGGACGCCAGGTTCCGGGGATCCAGCAGGAAGTTGTAAACGCTCATCGCGTCGCGTTGGATCACGACTTCGTACTCGGCAAAGGCCACGGAAATCCTCGTTAGGCGGACGGCTAATGGACGTAGCCCGTTCCCCGGAGACTGCAGCTAACCCCTTCAGGGTACCCAGCAGGGCCCGGCACACCACCCCTGCGCGGCAGGCCTTTACCGAAGAGTTACCGACGGAGTTGGTGTCCGGGCATCACGGTGGGGCCGGTCCCGGCTGCGTAGCCGATGCGAAAAGTCATCGCCCCTCAGTACGCGCCGACGGGGCTGCGCATGGCCCTGAAAGTCCTCCACATGATGATGAGGTCGCCGGTGAGGGACCAGTTCTCCACGTAGTACAGATCCAACCGGACGCTCTCCTCCCACGGAAGAGTGGAACGGCCATTAACCTGCCACAGTCCGGTGATTCCAGGCTTGATGAGCAGTCGGCGGTTGGTGAACTTCTCATACCGTTCAACTTCCGATGGCAGCGGCGGCCGAGGGCCGACCAAGCTCATCTCACCGGTCAGCACGTTCCAGAACTGCGGGAGCTCATCCAAGGAGTACTTGCGCATCCAGCGTCCGCACCTGGTGACCCGCGGATCGTTCCGGATTTTGAACAGCAGTCCGGATCCTTCGTTGAGTTCCCGCACGGACTCCAGGTCCTTTTCGGCGGTTTGGACCATCGATCGGAACTTCAGCATGTAGAAAGGCTCGCCGTTTCTGCCTGCCCTCAACTGGCGGAAGAAGATGGGGCCGGCGCTGTCCCGCTTGACGATGATGGCGAGAACCAGCATGAGCGGCGACAGCACCAGCAATGCCAGCGACGCGACGGCGATGTCGATGACGCGCTTGAGAACGTGCTTGCCGCCCGCATATTGGGGAAGCTCGACGTGCACGAGCGGCAATCCATCAACCGGACGCCAGTGGATTCGCGGACCGGCAACGTTGGTGAGGGTGGAAGCCAGGACGAGTTCCGTCGCCGTCGCCTCCAGCTTCCATCCCAGCTCCCGGATGTACTGGCTGCCACCGGGTACCCGTCCCGCGACGATGACCGCGTCCGCGCCCGCGACTTCTACCATCCTCGACACGTCCGCCAGGGTGGACACCACCGGGATCCGGTACCAAGGCGACCGGAGCTCGGTGGACTTCTCCAGGGTCGGCAACCCCACGCCGGAAATTTCGTAGCCGGCGGTAGGGTTCTTTTCGATCTGGTTGATGACGTACTCGACGTCGCTCCGGTCTCCGATCACTATCACCCGCGACAGGTACTTGCCTTCCGCCCTCTTGCGGTTCAACCACCGGCGCCAGAGCCAGCGGTTGCCGGTAAGCAGCAGGAGCCCCAGGGGCAACGCCACAGCGAAGTAGCCGCGAACCACTTCAAAGCGGAAGAAAACCATCGCAATGGCCAGGGCGCCGAACAGCTTGAGGGTGGCCTGTGCAACTCTCTTGTATTCGGCTCCGCCGACGCCAAACGTCCGGCAATCGCGGGTGTGGTAAATCTCGAGGGAAGCGATCCAGGCAACAAGGAGCAGTGTGGAGACCACCAGATATTTCGCTTCAAATTCCGCCCCGGCCGAGGTTGTTGCTTCGGAGCCGAACCTGAACACGTAAGCCGACGCCACCGCGACGGCAATGGCTGCCCCGTCGGTGATTCGAAGGCGGTTGGCGAAGTTCCTCCACCGAAGTGAGACCGCCCTCCTGGAGGCCGCCATGTCAATCCGGGATTCGTCGTCCCACACCGAGTGCTGCGGCCTCGCCGAAGCCAACTTGCGCTGCGGGATGCTCGCTGGGGCGGCCAACCGGGCCGCTGCGTGCAAAGGCCGGCGGTGTTTGAGTTCGCTCATGACCGCCGCCGCGCGGAGCCGGAAGCCTCTTCAGCCCTTTGAGCGAGGGGCTGGACATTGTCAAAGCCAGAGCCCCGCCATTTGCCTATATCCAATAGTCGGACAACAGGAACAGGGATAAGCGCTCCACGAACCATGATGAGACCTTCTAGCGACTAGGGGTTGGCTGCGATCTCCCCTAGTCAAGTGGATGGTCTTTGGGGGCACACGAGTGTGGGCTACCTCTTTTTGCCTTCTGACCACGCGACAGTGGAGGCAGGTATACGCGCATCTGAGATGGGTCTACCCGTTGAAATTCGAGTCCGTCCTGAATTGGCAAAGCGAGGTGTCCGCCGGACGGGAAGGGGAGGCCGGAGATCCGGTCTTCCAGGGGTAGAGGCCCTGGGCTCCTCGCAGAATGGCCCCGGTGTGGCTGTTCCAAGTGGGCTTCAGACTGCGGTAGTGTAAATCTCGTTGTTTTCGCCGGGATTATTGGCCAGATTATTGGCCAGTCCCACTGCGGCTGTAGCTCAATGGTAGAGCGCTAGCTTCCCAAGCTTGATACGCGGGTTCGATTCCCGTCAGCCGCTCCAGTTCGTCCACCGCTCCGCGCCCGCACCACTGCACCGGAGTCGGTTAGGTAGCTACCTGTATCGTCAGGAGTCAGGAACCTCTTCGGTTCCGCTACAGGAGCAATCATGGCTGACAAGTCCCCCCGTCAAGCAGCATCCAAGAAGTCCGGCAAGTCCATCAAGGAAAAGCGCGCTGACAAGAGGGCCGCCGCGGCGCCGCCCAGCTCCCTCGACAAAGTGACCGCCGCCAAGACGGCGAGCCCCAAAAAGAAGTGACCGGTTCCCCGAACCACCTCACCCTCGGTGTCCTGGCCACCACACGCAAGCCGGACGAACGCCGCCTTCCCATCCATCCCCGGCACTTTGAACGCATTGCCCCGGAGCTCAGGCAGCAACTGATCCTGGAAGAAGGCTACGGCGAGCGCTTTGGCGTTTCGGACGCCCACTTGGCCGGTCTCGTGGGCGGCATCGTGCCGCGGGCGCAGCTGTTGGCCGAGGCCGACGTCGTACTGCTGCCCAAGCCGCAGCCGGAGGACCTCGCCGAATTGCGCGACGGGCAGGTCCTCTGGGGCTGGCCGCACTGCGTCCAGGATGCGGCGATCACCCAGCTGGCGATCGACAAGAAGCTCACGCTCATCGCGTTTGAGGCGATGAACCACTGGGCCAGCGACGGCGGCTTCGGCCTGCACGTCTTCCATAAGAACAACGAGTTGGCTGGCTACTGCTCGGTGCTGCATGCCCTGGCCCTGACCGGCACCACGGGGGACTACGGCCGCCGGCTGAGCGCCGTCGTAATCGGTTTCGGCGCCACCGCCCGCGGCGCCGTGACGGCCCTCAACGCCCACGGCGTCCACGACGTGCAGGTGCTGACCAACCGCGGAGTCGCCGCGGTGGGTTCACCCATCCACTCGGTGCGGATCGCGCAGTTCGACCACGACAATGAGGCGCCGTTCCTGAGCGAAGTCATCACCGAACGGGGCCGGGTGCCGCTGGCGCCCTTCCTCGCGGAGAGCGACATCGTGGTCAACTGCACCCTGCAGGACCCGAACGCTCCGCTGACCTACCTGCGCACCGAAGACCTGGACGCTTTCCGGCCGGGCAGCCTGATCGTGGACGTGTCCTGCGACGAAGGCATGGGCTTCAGTTGGGCGAAAACCACCACCTTTACCGAGCCCATGTTTACGGTAGGCGACCACATCGACTACTACGCGGTGGACCACAGCCCGTCCTACCTCTGGAACTCGGCCAGTTCCGAGATCAGCGAGGCGCTGCTGCCGTTCCTGGAGACTGTGCTCGCCGGGCCCGCAGCCTGGGACAGCAACGAAACC
Organism: Arthrobacter sp. YAF16; assembly: GCF_052113385.1. Classification (NCBI taxonomy): domain Bacteria; kingdom Bacillati; phylum Actinomycetota; class Actinomycetes; order Micrococcales; family Micrococcaceae; genus Arthrobacter; species Arthrobacter sp. YAF16. The sequence goes on along the minus strand of NZ_JBFRDC010000001.1, from coordinate 25,745 downwards.
ATCCGCCGCGCGATTGAAATCCGCGACGGCGTGGTGCTCAACCCGGATGTGCTGGAGTTCCAGCAGCGGCAGTCGGGGTACCCGCACCTGCCCGTGGCCGGCTAGCAGCTTCGCGCCGCACCCGGTTTTCTGCTCCGTTTCCGGTCAGCCGCTACGCCGATCCGCGTAGCGGCTGTCCGTTTTCGGCGCGAAAAGTCGTAGCCGGCGCGGAAAGCCTAGGCCGGGACGATCCGGAGCAGGCGCCGCCGGTCCTTCAGGTCCACCTTGAGCGTCAGCTCGCCACGCCGGGCCAGCACGACGGCGACCACCGCGGCCGCCAGCGCGGGCACGCCGCCGGAAACCAGGATCGCCGTGCGGGGATCCAGGTGCTCTGCCAGCCATCCCATCAGCGGACCGCCGATCGCCTGCCCGCCGATCAGCACCATGATGTACAGGCTCATGACCCGGCCGCGGATTCCCATGTTGGCGCTGACCTGGACGAGCTGGTTGGCCGCGGTGAGGAACATCAGGCACCAGAAGCCGGCCAGCACCATGGCCGCACCGAACCACTCCCTCGAAGGTGCCGCGGCGGCCAGGCAGAGCATCAGCCCGTACATTCCTGCCCCCAGCATGACCGAGCGCAGCCGGAGCTGCCGGCGCCGGGCGGATGTGATGGCCCCGGCCAGTGCCCCGAGTGCCACCAAAGAGTTGAGCAGCCCGTAGCCGCCCGCACCGGCGTGGTACACGTGGTCGGCGAAGGCCGCCAGCAGCACCGGCAGGCTCATCGCGAACACCGCGACGAAGCCCGCCATCAGCCAGGGCCAGTAGATCGTGGGCTTGGCCAGGGCGTAGCGCAGCCCCTCTTTGAGCATGCCCTTCCGTTTGGCGGCCGGCAGCGTGAGGTGCAGCTCGTCCCTGCGCAGGACCAGGAGCATCGTCAGCGTGGAACAGCATGCCACCGCATTGGCGGCGAACGCCCAGCCCGCCCCCACCGCGCTGAGCAGGACCCCCGCAACGGCCGGGCCGATCAAGCCGCCGAGCTGGAAGATGGTGGAGTTCACGCTGATGGCGTTCCGCAGATACGCCGGGCCCACGAGTTCGTTGACGAAGACCTGCCGCGCCGGCTGGTCCAGCACCGTGACCAGACCCAGGACCAGCGCGATCGTGTAGACGTGCCAGACCTCGATCCGCTGCGTCAGGGCCAGGCTTGCGAGGGTTGCCGCCAGGACCGCGGCCGCGCACTGGCACAGCACCAGGATTTTCCGCTTGGCGAAGCGGTCGGCCATCATGCCGCCCCAGGGGCCCAGAAGAAGCGAGGGCAGGAACTGCAGGGCCACGGTGACGCCGACGGCGGTGACGGAACCGGAGAGCTGGAGCACCAGCCAGTCCTGGGCGATCCGTTGCATCCACAGGGCGACGACCGCGATGAAGTGCCCGACCGCGAAAATCCGGAAGTTGCGGACCTTGAGTGAAATGAAGGTGTGCCGCCACGGCAGCCGCTCACTGACGACGCCGACCGGCTGGGTGACAGGTGGCAGCGAGAGCTGCGCGGGGTGGTCATGCTGGGAATCGGCGGCCTGAAGAGGCGGAGGGGGTGGCACGGAAGATCCTCAGGGGAACGGGGCCTACGGGGGTTGGCTTAACGCTAAGCTAGCCGCAATCGATAATGGAAGGCTATTCAGCGCATAACTAGCATCACGAAACGCAATGGACTGGGGGCGATGGTGGACCGAGCAAGAGACGCACTGACCGGGAGGCCGCATGTTTGAACCCGCCCAGCTCCGTTCCTTCCTGGCGGTGGCCGAGACGCTGAGCTTCACGAGGGCGGCAGAACGCCTCGGACTGGCGCAGCCGACCGTGAGCCAGCACGTCAGGAAACTGGAGGCCGCGGCCAGGCGCACCCTGATAGCCCGCGATACCCGCGATGTGCGCCTGACGGACAACGGCGACGCCATGGCCGGCTTCGCGCGCAGCATCCTTGCCGCCCACGATTCCGCCGCCCGCTACTTCTCCGGATCGGCCATGCGCGGCCGGCTGCGCTTCGGCACAGCGGACGACCTGGCGATCACCGGGCTCCCCCGGATCCTGCGCGAGTTCCGCCAGATCTACCCACAGATCAACCTCGAACTCACGGTGGGCCAAAGCGACCAGCTCTACAAACGGCTCAATGCCGGCCAGCTGGACCTCGTCTTCGTCAAGTGGGTGGCCGGGGCCAAGGACGGCACCGTGGTGCAGCAGGACTCCTTCTCCTGGGTGGGGCTGGAGCAAACTGTCCTGGACCCGGGCAATCCGGTGCCGCTGATCGCCTACCCCGCGCCCAGCCTGAGCAGGAAGCTGGCCATCGACGCCCTCGAAGCCACCGGCCGGACCTGGCGCATCACCTGCACCACCCGGCAGATCAGCGGCGTGCTCGCCGCCGTCCGGGCAGGCATCGGCGTCGCCGTGATGCCGTCCTCTCTGGTTCCGGAGGACCTGAAAATCATCACCCGGCGTTTCGACCTGCCGCCCGTCGGCGACGTCGACTTCACCCTGATTCGCAACCCGCTGGCCAACACGGAGGTCATTGAAGCGCTCACCCAGACCATTGTTGGCCGGGCCCTCAACCGCTCCACCTAGCTCGCCTACCCGGGTACCTACTCAGCCGGGACCCGGTACCTACTCCCAAATTACTCGGCCGGACGGGTCGGTACGCACCCATTGAACACAGGTGGTACTTGCCCTATCCTGACCTTGTTGAAGGTCAAGCAGAGGCCCGCCACCACTATTCGAAAAACGAACGCTCTCCCCTGTCGCTCCGAGCGGCAACGGCGGAAAGCGCTCGGGATAGGCCAGCAATGACGCCAGCCATAAACCACCCCCACCCCACAGTGCGGTCCAGCCGCCCGCTGAATGCCGCCCGGCCCCTGGCGGCAACGGCACGCCTCGAGAGCGTGCCGCATCCCGGCCTCGGCCGGCTCGACCCGCACGCCCCCCTCGCCCGGAGCGACGACGACTTCGTCGGGATCCCCTATTGCGAGCGGTGCGGGACCGACGAGTTTGTGTACCTCGAGACGTTCGTTCCCGCCAAGCACCGCCGGGATGGCTCCGTCAGCAGACTGGGCGAGGTCACCTACTTCTGCTCGGGATGCGAGGACTTCTCAGCGCACGCCGTCCCGGCGTCCTGGGTGCCGCCAGGCTGGTACCTAGGCTGAGAACTGCACCCGGGCTGCTGGAACCGCACGCCCCTTAAACGGCCATCGCCGCCGCTCCCGCACCCTGGTGCGGTTGCGGCGGCGATGCTGTCTGCCGGGAAACTCTACCTGCCTCGGCGGCGCCACGGCCCGGGAGAACTAGGCCGGGCCCGGAGAGTCAGACCAGCCCGTCCGAGAGGTGGTTGGCGGTGCCGAAGCGGTGCGCCGTGATGCTGACGGCCTGCTCGTGCAGGAACGGCAGCAGCTCCACCCGCCCGGCCTCCGTCACCGGGTGGGAGTAGACGGCCAGGTCGGGACGGCCGCCGGTGGCGTCTGCCAGCGCCTTCGCGTCCCCGCCGATCAGGCGGATCCGCGTCACGGACGGCTTAGCGGCCCCGGCGAGCCGGGCCACGGAGGTCAGCCAGTCGGCGTCGTTCTCCACCGTGATCGCGATGCCCAGGCCGGCGAGTACGGCGCGCAACTGGGACGGCAGCTCGACGGCGCTGGACACCGCGAGCGTTGATCCCGCCTGGACGCCGGCGGCAACGGTCCGGACGAGTTCGCCAAGCGGTTTCCCTTCGGAGAGGCGCACCGTGACCGGCAGCGGGCGGTAGCGGAACACGTTGCGTTCGGCGCTCAACCCGGAGACGTCCTTGGCGGTGCCGAACTCCCCGGCCCAGGCCACGGCATCGGAGGCCAGCGAGCGCTGCAGCGGGGCCAGTTCCTCGGCGGTCAGGAAACCCTTGGCCGCGTCCTCGATCCGGCGGACGCCGGAGTGCAGCGGGGCGGGGGCCACCGCCCCGGTCTCGGCTGCGGTGCTGGGCTTGCTGACCCATTCGCCGAGTCCGGCGAGGTAGTTGGGTCCGCCGGCCTTGGTGCCGGCACCCACTGCGGACTTCTTCCAGCCGCCGAACGGCTGGCGCTGCACGATCGCGCCGGTGATGCCGCGGTTGACGTAGAGGTTTCCGGCCTCGACGGTGTCCAGCCAGAGTGCCAGTTCGTCCGAGTTGAGCGAGTGCAGGCCGGAGGTCAGGCCGTACTCGATCTGGTTCTGGATCGCGATGGCCTCCTCCAGGGTCTCGGCGGTCATGACGCCGAGCACCGGGCCGAAGAACTCGGTGAGGTGGAAGTAGGACCCGCGCCGGACGCCGTGGCGCACACCCGGGCTCCAGAGCTTGCCGGAGTCGTCCAGCTGCTTCGGCTCCACGGCCCAGGCTTCACCCTCGCCGAGGGTGGTCAGCGCATTGAGGAGCTTGCCGCTGGCGGGTTCGATAATCGGGCCCATCTGGCTGGCCGGGTCCTCCGGGTAGCCGACCTTGAGCGAGGTCACGGCGTCGATCAGCTGGTTGTGGAAGCGCTTGGACTTCGCGACGGACCCCACGAGGATCACCAGGGACGCCGCGGAGCACTTCTGGCCGGCGTGGCCGAAGGCGGAGTAGGCAACGTCCTTCGCCGCCAGGTCCAGGTCGGCGCTCGGGGTGACGATGATGGCGTTCTTGCCGCTGGTTTCGGCAAGCAGCGGCAGGTCCTTGCGGAAGGAGCGGAACAGTTCGGCCGTCTCGTAACCGCCGGTCAGGATGACGCGGTCCACGGCGGGGTGGGAGATCAGCTGCCGCCCGAGCTCACGCTCGCCCAGTTGCACCATGGTGAGCACGTCGCGCGGGACGCCGGCCTCCCACAGGGCCTCGATCATCACGGCGCCGCTGCGGCGGGCCTGCTTTGCCGGCTTGATGACGACGGCGGACCCGGCGGCGAGTGCCGCGAGGGTGGAACCGGCCGGGATGGCCACCGGGAAGTTCCACGGCGGCGTCACCACGGTCAGCTTCGCCGGCACGAAGGTAGCGCCGTCGACGTCGTCGAGCTTGCGGGCCGACTCGGCGTAGTAGTGCGCGAAGTCCACGGCTTCGCTGACCTCGGGGTCGCCCTGGTCGATCGTCTTGCCGGTTTCGCTGGCCATCACCTCGAGGAGATCGGCGCGGCGGGCTTCGAGCACGTCACCGGCGCGGTGCAGGATCTCGGCCCGCTCGGCGCCGGAGAGGGCGCCCCAGGCTTTGCCCTTCTCAAGGGCGGTATCGATGACGGCGTTGAGCGTTGCCTCGTCGTTGATCGTGGCTGCTTCGACGGCGGCATTGCCCAGGGTCGACGTCGCCACGCGGCCCAGGATGGCACGGCCCCAGTCGCGGTTCGCGGGCAGCGACGGATCGGTATCCGGGGTGTTCTCGAACGAGTCGTGCGGCATCGGCGCGGCCGGAAGGGCGCGGTTCTGCCGGCGGTTGGGGGCCGGGACCTCGTCGTCGAGCTTGGCGAGGGAGGCGAGGAAGCGCTGCTTCTCACGCTCGAAGAGGGATTCGTTTTCGCTGAGTTCGAAGACCGCGGACATGAAGTTGTCCTGGCTGGCGCCCTCTTCGAGGCGGCGGATCAGGTAGGCGATCGCGACGTCGAACTCGGCCGGGTGGACCACCGGCGTGTAGAGCAGGAGCGAGCCGACGTCCTGCTTGACCGCTTCGGCCTGGCCCTGGGCCATGCCGAGCAGCATCTCGAACTCGATACCCTGCTGTGCGGTATCCGCGATGCCGCGCTGCTTGGCCAGCAGCCAGGCGAAGGCGATATCGAAGAGGTTGTGGCCGGCGACGCCGATCCGGATGTTGCGGATCCGGTCCGGGTGCAGCGCGTAGTTGATGACGCGCTTGTAGTTGGTGTCCGAGTCCTGCTTGGTGCTCCAGGTGGCGAGCGGCCAGTCGTGCAGCGAGGCTTCGACCTGTTCCATCGGCAGGTTGGCGCCCTTGACCACGCGGACCTTGATGGCGGCACCGCCGTCGGCGCGCCGGGCGGCAGCCCAGTCCTGGAGGCGGATCATGGCGGCGAGGGCGTCCGGCAGGTACGCCTGGAGCACGATGCCGGCCTCGAGGTTCTTGAACTCGGGCTTGTCCAGGATCCGGGTGAAGACCGCGATGGTCATGTCCAGGTCCTTGTATTCCTCCATGTCCAGGTTGATGAACTTGGCTTTCTGCCCGTCGGTGGCAAAGGATGCGGCGCGGGTGAAGAGCGGGGTGAGCTTTTCGACCACGTGCTCCACGGCCTCGTCGAAAGCCCAGGCGGAGTGCGGGGCCACGGTGGAGGAAACCTTGATCGAGACGTAGTCCACATCGGGCCGGGCAAGCAGGGTGTGCGTGCCTTCGAGCCGGCGGGAGGCCTCGTGTTCGCCAAGCACGGCCTCGCCGAGGAGGTTGACGTTCAGCTTGATGCCGTCCTTGCGGATCTTCGCGATGGCCGGGCCCAGCTTGGCGTCGGTAGCGTCGACAATGAGGTGGCCGACCATTTCGCGGAGCACCCGGCGTGCGATCGGGATGACCACCCGGGGCAGTGCCGGGGCCATCGTTCCGCCGAGGCGGACGGCGCTGCGCATGTACCACGGCAGGAACGCCGGGACTTTGGGGGCGAGGGCGGCGAGGTTGCGGGCGGCGACCTGCAGATCCTCGGGGCGCACGACGCCGTCGACGAATCCGACGGTGAAGTCCAGGCCGTTCGGGTCCTTCAACACACCGGCGAGCTGCGCGGCGGAGGCGTCGACGGGGACCTTGGCTGCCGCCGTGAGCCAGCGGCGGACCAGCGAGATGGCCTCCTCGGCGAGGGCTGCAGCCTCAAGCACGGGCGAGCCTTCCGAAACGGCGGCGTGCGTGGCTCCCTTGCCCGCGTGCGCGCCGGCGTTCAGGCCGGATTCCGTTGAGGTGTTGGTCATGGTGGCACTCGTTCTTTCTCAATATGTGGACCGTTCTTGAATCAGTATGCGACCGGATTTTCATAAGATAAAGCGATGTTTTCCGAGCAATACTGGTTAGGAAAATCGCACGTTCCAGCGCCCCTCCCCCACCTCGGGCACACCAACGGCGAACCCTCCCCCACGAGGTGAGGGAGGGTTCGCCGGAATTGGGCCGGATCTGACGGAGCACCCGGATAAGGGCCGCAGACCGTGAGGGAGCGTAGGCGGTTTAGCCGACGTGGCGGTGCATCTCCACGGCTTCTTCATGCCGCGGGCTGTCCGGGTTCATCAGCGAGTGCTTCCGGCCGTAGCCGAAGTAGATGGCCAGCCCGACGACCAGCCAGACGCCGAACCGGACCCAGGTCTCCCAGTGCAGCTGAAGCATCAGGAACGCGGACGCGAGCATGCCGAAGAGCGGAACCACCGGCATGAAGGGCAGCCGGAAGGTGCGCGGGGCGTCCGGACGCTTGTAGCGGAAGATGATCACCGAGAGGCAGACGACGACGAACGCGGCCAGGATGCCGATGTTCGTCAGGTCGGCCACGGCCTTGATCGGGAAGACGCCGGCCAGCACGGCCGAGGCCACGCCCGCGATCCAGGTGACGCGTTGCGGGGTGCCGTGCCGGTCGGTCTTGGCGAACCAGCCCGGCAGCAGCCCGTCGCGGCTCATCGAGAACCAGACGCGGGTGACGCCGAGCAGGAAGGTCAGCATGACGGTCAGGATGGACAGCACGGCGAAGACGGAGATGATCGTGGCGATCACCGGCAGGCCGACACCGTTGAAGGCGGACGCGAAGCCGGCCTTGGGATCGATGTCCTTGTAGTTCTGCATGCCGGTGAGGACCAGGGTCGCCGCGACGTAGAGGAGCATGGCCACGATCAGGGACAGGATGATCGCCTTCGGCATGTGCTTCTTGCCGTCCGTGGCCTCCTCCGCAGCCGTACTCATCGCGTCGTAGCCGAACACGGCAAAGAACACGGTGGCGGAGCCGGCCAGCACCGGGCCGAAGCCGCTGGGCATGAACGGGTTGTAGTTGTTGGTGTTGATGTAGAAAATGCCCAGGCCGATGATGAACAGGATCAGGACGACCTTGATGGCGACGGCCACGAGCTCGAAGCGCCCGAAGGTCTTGGTGCCGCGGGAGAGGATCCAGGTCACGAGCAGGCAGACGGCAATCGCGGGGAGGTTGACGATGCCGCCCTTGCCCTCGTCGAACGTGGAGGTCATCCAGGTCGGCATGTGGATGCCAATGCCGGAGAGAAACGCGTCGAAGTAGCCGGAGATACCAATGGCCACCACCGCCACGATGGCAATGTATTCCAGCAGCAGGTCCCAGCCGATGAACCAGCCGATCACCTCGCCCAGGGCCACGTACCCGTAGGTGTAGGCCGAACCGGCGCGGGGGATCATGCCCGCGAATTCAGCGTAGGACAGGGCGGCGGCCGCGGAGGCCAGGCCGGCGATCAGGAAGGAGAACAGCACGGCGGGGCCGACGCCGGGTTCACTCTCGCTGCCGTGGGCGACGAGGCCCGCGAGCGAGAAGATGCCGACGCCGATAATGCCGCCGACGCCGATGGCCGTCAGCTGCCAGAGGCCAAGGCTTTTGAACAGGCCGCTGTGCTTGTTCTCTTCTTCGATGTCGTCGATGGGCTTGCGCCGCATGATTGATTTGGTTAAATCTCTGGTGCTCATCAGGGTCTCCTGCTCGGAAGTGGCGCCCATCAATCCACCCTGTGATGGGGGTAACTCAGTGACAACAGTATGCAAGCCCGATTGCATTAGATAAAGTGAATTCTCCTAATCAATAACCATTAGAATTCACAAAGGAATAGCGATGCTCGACGTCCGGCGGCTGCGCCTCTTGCGCGAACTCAAGATCCGGGGCACCCTCGCCGAAGTCGCCGAAGCTCTGCAGTACAGCCCGTCCTCGGTCTCGCAGCAGCTGGCGTTGCTGGAAAAGGAAGCCGGCGTCGAGCTCCTGCGGAAGACGGGCCGCCGGGTGCAGCTCACCCCGCAGGCCGAAGTGCTGGTCGCCCACACCGCCCAGCTGCTGGAAACCCTGGAGCAGGCGGAGGCCGATCTCGCAGCCTCGCTGACCACCGTGACCGGAACGGTGCGGATCGCCGTCTTCCAATCCGCGGCCCTGGCCCTGATGCCCGATGCCCTGACCCGGATGTCCGCAAGCTATCCGGAGGTCCGGATCGAGATGATCCAGCGCGAACCCGAAACGGCCCTGCATGAAACCTGGGCGCGGGACTTCGACCTGGTCATCGCCGAGCAGTATCCGGGCCACGCGGCACCCCGCTACGCCGAACTGGACCGGATCCGCCTGACCGGCGATGCGATCCGCCTGGCAGTGCCGCCCGCTTCCCCGGAGCGTCCCGCCGTCACGTGCCTGGCCGACACCGCGGGGATGTCCTGGGTGATGGAACCCCGCGGTGCGGCGTCCCGGCACTGGGCCGAGCAGGCCTGCCGGAGCGCGGGGTTCGAGCCGGACGTGCGCTTTGAAACCGCCGACCTGCAGGCCCAGATCCGGCTCATCGAGTCGGGCAATGCGGTGGCGCTGATGCCGGACCTGGTCTGGACCGGGCGAGGCACGACGGCGCAACTGATCGATCTCCCGGGGGACCCGCACCGCACCGTCTTCACCTCCGTCCGCCGCTCCAGCGCTACGCGCCCGGCCATCCTGGCGGCGCGCGAGGTCCTCGCCGAGACGGCCGCTTCCATCGCCCCCGCGGCCTGACACGGGCCTCCTCGGCGGTGTTTCCTGGCTCACAGCGCGCCGCGTGCGCCGGCGTTAGACTGGTGACGTTATGAATCGCACAATGTTCAAGTCCAAAATCCACCGCGCCACGGTCACCCACGCGGACCTTCACTATGTCGGCTCGGTCACCGTGGACCTGGACCTGCTGGAGGCCGCCGACATCCTGCCAGGCGAACTCGTGGCGATCGTTGATGTCACCAACGGTGCCCGGCTTGAGACGTACACGATCGCCGGCGAGCGCGGCTCCGGTGTCATTGGCATCAATGGCGCGGCCGCTCACCTGATGCACGAAAATGACATCGTCATCCTGATCACCTATGCCCAGATGACCACGGAAGAGGCCAAGGCCTACACCCCCAGGGTGGTCCATGTGGACAAGGACAACAAGGTGGTCCAGATCGGCAGCGACCCCGCGGAGGGCCACACCGCCGGCCTGACGCGCCCGCCGCACGCACTGAACAACGCCGCGCTGAACTAACGCGCCAGCCGCAGACCCCGCCGAAAGTTCCCGGGACGCTCCCGCGCGGACAGGTTCATGTCGCCCCGTTGCCAGCCCTGAAGGGTTGGCGGGGAAAATCTGATTATTGTGGGACGGTGCCTGACACCCTTGACCCGACCACGCCGTCACGGACTGCCGCATGCTAGGCGTCCTGGCCGGCTTCTTCGTCGTCTGGTTCATCATCCTGGTCGGCATGTTCGTCGGCCGGCGCAACATTCTGGGCGATAACGCCCGCTCCGTCCTGAGCGCGCTGACATTCTTCGTGGCGAGCCCGGCCCTGCTGTTCGAGACGCTCAGCAAAGCCAGGCTGAACGACGTCTTCGCCGCTCCACTACTGGTGACGGCGGTGGGGGCGGTCACGACGGCGGCCATCTACTTCGGCGTCGTGCGCCTTCTGCTAAAGCGCTCCCTGCCCGAAGCCCTGGTCTCCTCCATGAGCGCGTCCCTGGCCAACTCCGCCAACCTTGGCATTCCGATCGCCGTATATGTCCTGGGTGACGCCAGCTATGTGGCGCCCTTGTTGATCTTCCAGCTGGCCTTCTTTACGCCTCTGTTCCTCATGCTCCTGGATGCCACCACTAGCGCCCACCGGACAACGCCGCTGAGTTTTGCCCTGATGATCCTGCGGAATCCCATGATCGTTGGTTCCGGGCTCGGGCTGCTGGTGGCCGGGACGGGCTGGGAGATTCCGCAACTCATCTTGCAGCCCATCCACCTGATCGGAGGCGCCGCGATCCCGGCCATGTTGTTGTCCTTCGGTATGAGCCTGAACGGCTCCCGGCCGCTGCAGGCCTCGGCGGAACGCCGGACCGACACCCTGCTGGCCAGCGGTTTCAAGCTCATCGTCCACCCGCTGCTGGCTTTCCTCTTCGCCCGGTTCGCCCTTGGCCTGCAGGACCAGGCACTCTTCGCCGTGGTGGTGACCTCCGCGTTGCCGACGGCGCAGAACGTCTTTGTGGTGGCCAATCGGTACAGAACCGGGCTCACCGTCGCCAAAGACACCGTGCTGATCACCACCGTGGTGGCCGTCCCCGCGATGATCGGGGTGGCCCTGCTCCTCGCCTGAGAAGCACCCGGCGCGGGCGGACGACGGCGCCCAGCACCTGCGTGATGCGCCGCTCCTTAGCCCGGGGCAGTAGCCACTGAGATGCTGTAGGGCGGCAGCGTTATGGTGGCGTGCCTGTCCGTGCCTACGCTGGTGCTCACCGGCGGGTCATTCGGGTCCGGATACCCTCCGTTGCCCCTGCCGTGTGACGGGTTCCACTTGTACTGCTCGGCCGAGTACTGGTCGAGCTCCAGGCCGCCCTTAACAACCTGGGAATTGCCGTCTTTTTCCTGCATCAGCCGGACGGTGATGGCCCGTTTGGGATCCTTGTTGAACAGGAGCACGCTGAGCTTGCCGTCGGGGCGTCGCACCGTATAGGCAGTGACCAGCTCCTGGCCCTTCGCGTTGCGCACGTCACTGGTGGTCTGGAACATGGTGTGGCTGCCGGTGCCGGCCTCCAGCCAACTGTGGTTCACCAGCCTGGCAGCTTGGTAGGCGGCCACGGGCCGGATTTCCCACTCATCGTAGAACTGGAACAGCATCAGGTTGCCCCGCGTATCGCATTTCTCGCCGACTTCGTCCTGGAACACCCAGTTCGGCTCAATGCCGTAGAAGTAGCTGCTCTCCCCGCCCATCGCCAGGAACATGGCGGACGTTTCCGCGTTGACTATGGCGCCGGGCAGCTCCAGTTCGACCTGTCCGACAAACGAGGAATAGCCGTACTCCGTGATGACCTTGGGAACTTCGGCGGGCAGGCCGGCATCCTCCTCGCGTTTGAGCAGCCGCCTCAGCAACTCCGGGTTCTGCGGCAGAGTCCCGGCGGGGTCGGCACACACATTATCGAAGGGGTACCACTCGAAGGAAAAGAAGTCGAAGTCCGACATTGCGTCGCGGTGCCGCAGGTAGGAAACAAAGCGACCGGTCCAGGACCGGACCCCCTTGTCGTCCGGCCAGTGCACCCAGTCGGGCAGTGTGGTCTGGTAGCCCGGGCCGCCGAACTCCAGGGACGGGTTCACAGCCCGCATGGCCGCGGCCATCTGGACGTACAGCGCCCCGTAGTGCTCCGGCTGTGCGAGCTGACCGTCCGGTTCCTCACCGATCTCAATCCGTTTGATCGGATAGCCGCGCTTACCGAGGTAGCGGGCCAGGGCCGCGGCGTCGTCGGGCGTTCCGTACAGGGCCGGAACCGGGACCATCATGGGCTCGTCCTTGGTAATCCCGCTGGCAAGAAGCCGCTCGAAGCTGGCGTGCTCATAATCTTTGTCGATGTCGTCCTTGCTGTGCCACGGGTCCGTCGAGGAGGTCCACATGACCGTTTGCCGTTGGGACGTCCGGTGCCGAACGTGGTCGAGGAACGCACCGCCTTGCTGCTGCCCGATATAGATTTCTCGCACGGCCACCCCCAGCCGGTCGCGGATGTCGCGGGACCCAGCAGGGGCGGTGTTCGAGTCCGCAGTGAACAGGATGCGCACGTATTGGGCGTTTATCGGCGTGGAAGCGATCCGTACCGTCTGGGTCCCCCCGGTTCCCTGCTGCACGGCCTGCGGGAAGTCACGCCAGGTGCCCTTGTCAACGGGGAAGCGCGCGTCGCGGCCGGTCCAGTACTGCACCTTGAACCGGGTGGCGTACGGGGTACCCCAATCGAAGCGGACGGTGTCCATCGGCAGGGCCTGCGGGAACTCAACCATGATCCACTGCGGATTGAGGCTGTCAGGTTCTCCGGTGAAGTGGGCGTCCAGGTAGGGGTTGCTCTTCCAGAAGGTGTCAACGTCGCCGTCGTTCAAGCGGGAGTGGCCGCTGTTCTTTCCTTGATCGATGGTGTTGCCGCGCCGGGGAAGGCGGTAGCCGTACGAGACCCCATAATCTTCCGCGGGCTCGGACGACGACGTCCAGTACCCCTGCTCCTTGTCCGGCTGGCTCCACGTCCCGTGCGGGTTCCAGTGCCACGCCTTGACGCCCAGTTCGGTGCGCAGCCGGTAACTCACCGGGCCGAATCCGGCTGACTTCATGGCTTGGACATTCGGTGGCGACCACACCCGGTCGATCTCGTTTTCTTCGAGGCCGTCGACGCCGACCCCCATGGCGCGGTGGCCATCGAACTTGTTCACCGGATTGTCCATCTCGATGCTAATGATGCCGTCGGCGTGCGGAAGCGGCTCTGGCCCCGCGCCCCGCATCGCGACGGTCGAACCAAGCCAGAGACCCACCGCAGCAAGGGCCGCCACGGAGATCATGGTTGCACGCCGAGATGGTCGAAGAGTCCGCTTCTTACGCTCGGGGTCAGGCGCCATGGCATCCTCGGGTCCGGTGTTGTCCGTTCAAGGCTCGGGGGAACTTGTTGGGGCAGCCCCGGCCTCATGCCGCGCGCCACCCGCCCCCAAAGGGCATCGCTGTACTGGTTGTTGACGATCAAATCCCAGTGTGCACGGACGTGCCGGAAATAGCTACGGACTTCTTGCCCTTCCCCGCTGCATGACCGAGCGGTCCCTCGCCCGCCGGGACCCCGGCGTGGCACCGGCCCGACGTCGGGGACTCCGCCGGTAGGCTGTGAAAGGCCGGACACCGGCCCGCCGACGGGCAAGCAGTGGGGCAAGCAGCGGGGCAAGTAATGGGGGAAGAATTGCGCAGGATTAATACACGCGGAGCTGGTAACGGGCGGGTTCCATCCGACACCGGCCGCCGCAGGGGCGCCGTCGACTGGATCGCCTGCGGCGTCGCCGGGCTGCTGCTGGTCTCGTCCACCGCCTGCGCCGGAACCGCAGCTGTCCCCGGTAAGTCCGCCGTCGAGAGTGCATCACCTGGTGTGGCGCCCCCCGGGTCCGCCACGTCCCGTTCCGCTCCGACGCCGGTGGCCGCGCCCACAGCCGCTTTGACCGGGGCGTCGGCCCCACATAAGCAGCCGGCCTACGCCAGCAAGGCGCTTGAGGTGCTGGCCACGCTGCCGGTCAAGGGGAGGGCGCCCAAGACCGGGTACTCCCGTGGCCAGTTCGGACAGGCCTGGGCCGACGTCGACCGGAACGGCTGCGACACCCGCAACGACACGCTGCGCCGCGACCTCACAGCGGAGGCGCTCAAGCCCGGAACCCGGGGCTGCGTGGTGCTTTCCGGGATTCTGAAGGACCCCTACACCGCGAGGCTCATCAACTTCCGCCGCGGAGCCGACACCAGCAGCGCGGTCCAGATCGACCACGTCGTGGCCCTCAGTGACGCCTGGCAAAAAGGCGCACAGCGGCTGAGCCCCGCCCAGCGGCTCGCCTTCGCCAACGATCCGCTCAACCTCCTGGCCGTGGACGGCCCGGCGAACATGCAGAAGAGCGACGGCGACGCCGCCACCTGGTTGCCGCCGAACAAGTCCTACCGCTGCGCTTACGTGGCGCGCCAGATCTCGGTCAAGGCCAGCTACGCATTGTGGGTCACCCGGGCCGAGCACGACGCGATGGCGCGGATCCTGGCGGACTGCCCGGGCGCCCTGGCCCCCACCGGCCGGCAGCCGACGACTCCCGCGCCGGCCGCTCCGCCGGCGCGGAAAGCCCCGGCCACGGCACCCGCCCCGGTGGCACCCGCCCCGCCTGCGCCCGTTCCGGCAGCGCCCGTTCCGGCAGCGGTGTACTACGCAAACTGCACTGCCGTCAGGGCCGCGGGCGCCGCACCCATCCGGCTGGGGCAGCCCGGTTACAGCAGCAAATTGGACCGCGACGGCGACGGCGTCGGCTGCGAGTAGCCCACGCCTGAAAGGCTGATCGAGGCGCCCTTCAGGGCACCGGCGGGCGCGTCTGGCGGGCGCTGTCCCGGCTCAGACCCGGGCGAGCCCGGCGACCTCCGCGAGGAGCTCCACGGAACGCAGCCTGTCCTCCACTCCGGCGCTCTGGTGCGCGACGATCAATTCGTCGGCGTCGGCGTGCGCCGTGAACTCGTCCAGGTATTCCAGCACTGCGCCCGGGGTGCCCACGGCGGAGTACTTCATCATCTGCGCCATGTGCTGGCCCTGCGGGGAGTCCAGGATCATATCCGCCTCGTCGTCGCTGAAAACGCGGCCGTTGCCGAAGAAGAGCGAGACCCGGGCCCGTTTGGTGGCCTGGAACATTGCCTGCGCGTCGGCGGCGGAATCCGCGGCGATCACGTTGACGCCGGCGATCACGTGCGGGGCCTCCAGCTGCGCGGACGGCCGGAATTCACGGCGGTAGAGCGCTACGGCGTCCTGCAGGGCGTTGGGGGCGAAGTGCGAGGCGAAGGCGTAGGGCAGGCCCAGCTGCGCCGCCAGCTTCGCCCCGAACAGCGAGGAGCCGAGAATGTAGAGCGGCACGTTGGTGCCCTTGCCGGGGGTGGCCTCCACACCGGGGATGCGGGTAGGACCGGTCAGGTAGCCCTGCAGTTCCAGGACATCCTGCGGGAAGCTGTCAGCGCTCATCGGGTCGCGGCGCAGGGCGCGCATGGTGTTCTGGTCACTGCCGGGGGCCCGGCCCAGGCCGAGGTCGATCCGGCCCGGGTGCAGGGTCTCGAGCGTGCCGAACTGCTCGGCGATGGTCAGCGGCGCGTGGTTGGGCAGCATCACACCGCCGGATCCGAGCCGGATGGTCCTGGTATGCGCGGCGATGTGGGCGATCAGGACGCTCGTCGCGGAGGAGGCGATGGACGACATGTTGTGGTGCTCGGCGTACCAGATCCGGCGGTAGCCCAGTTCCTCGGCGCGCTGCGCCATGGCCACGCTGCCGGCGAAGCTTTCCGCCGCCGTCTGGCCCTTGCCGATGATTGCCAGGTCAAGGATGGAAAGCGGAACAGTCACGGAAAAGCCGGCCTTTCGTAGCGGAGCAGGGTGTCTGGAAAATCTGGCGCAAGCCGGATTCCGGCAGGCGCATACTGGTGCCAACGACGGCGGGGCCGGGCTTATTTCTGCGCGGCCGGAATCACCGGCAGGAGTGCGCGGAAGGAATACTCAGCACCCTTAGTGGGTTGCCGCCCTTATGAGCCACGACAACCCACAGCATCCGGAATCATCCGCAACGATCGAGTTGAAGGAGCTGGGCACGGTGCACCGCCTGGGCTTCGGCGCGATGCGCATCGTCGGCGACGGTGTCTGGGGCGAACCCGCTGACCGGGGCACGGCCATCGCCGTCGTCCGCCGGGCCGTCGAGCTCGGCGTCGACTTCATCGACACGGCCGACTCCTACGGGCCCAATATCAGCGAGGAGATCCTTGCGGAGGCCCTGCATCCCTACAAGCACGGCCTCAAAATCGCGACCAAGGTCGGATTCACGCGCACCGGTCCGAACGAATGGGTGCCGCTGGGCCGGGCCGAGTACCTGCGCCAGCAGACCGAGCTGAGCCTGCGCAAGCTCAAGGTGGACGCGCTGGATCTGCTGCAGCTGCACCGGATTGATCCCAAAGTCGATCCGGAAGAGCAGTTCAGTGTCCTCCGCGACCTGCAGAAAGAAGGCAAGGTCAAGGCCCTGGGCCTGTCCCAGGTCAGCGTGGCCGAGCTGGAGCAGGCCAGCCAGTACTTCACCGTCTCCACCGTGCAGAACCGCTACAACCTGACGGATCGCAGCTCGGAGGATGTCCTCGACTACGCGGAGGAGCACGGCATCGGCTTCATCCCGTGGGCCCCGATCTCGGCCGGCGAACTTTCCCGTCCGGGCGGCCCCCTGGATGAGGCCGCCACGCGGCTGGGCGCCACCACCTCCCAGGTGGCCCTCGCCTGGCTGCTTCGCCGCTCACCCGTCATGATGCCGATCCCGGGCACCGGCTCGGTCAAGCACCTCGAAGAGAACCTGGCCGCCGCCGGCGTCGTCCTCGATGACGCGACGTTCGCCGAACTCGAAGCCGCACGCTAAGAACCCACCCCCATCCCCACCTTTGACCGGCTCCTTGGCCGGCAGAACAGGAGCAAGAACATGGCTAACATCCTGATGGTCGTATCCGCAGCAGATTCCCTCACCATGCGCGACGGCAGCAAGCACCCCACCGGTTACTGGGCCGAGGAACTCGTGGTCTCCCACCAGACCCTGCTGGGCGCCGGACACACCGTCCGCATCGCCACTCCGGCCGGCGCCAAGCCCACAGTGGACGAGGTCAGCCTGGCCGCAGAATCCGCCGGCGGCCAGGACCGCGCCGACGGCTTCCGCAAGTACCTGGCCGAGATCGACGCCGAGCTCTCCGCCCCGCTGGTGCTGGCCGACGTCGACCTTTCCGGGTACGACGCGATCGTGATGCCCGGCGGCCACGGCCCCATGGCCGACCTGTTTGAGGATGCGGACCTCGGCCGGCTGCTGATCGAGGCGAACAAGGCCGGCAAGGTCATCGCGCCCTTCTGCCACGGTCCCGCCGGCCTGCTGAGCGCCGTCGACGACGCCGGGAACTTCGCCTTCGCGGGGCGCCGTCTCACCGTGTTCACCAATGAAGAGGAACTGGGTGGCGGCACCGGGGAGAACACGCCGTGGTTCGTCGAGGACGAGCTGAAGGAAAAGGGCTCAGTCGTGGAAAACGGGGCCGCCTGGAGTTCACACGTGGTCCGCGACGGCAACCTCATCTCCGGACAGAACCCGCAGTCCAGCGAGGACGTGGCGAAGGAAGTCCTCAAGGCCCTCGCCGAATAACGACGGCGGCGAAGCAGAAAAATAAACATCGGCCGTGGCCGGGTCCGGTCTTCCGGACCCGGCTAAGCTAACGGCATGGCCATCAAATCCACTGCAGATAAAGTCGCCACCATCCAGAAGGGGTACACCCTGGAGGGGCCCACGATTGAGCTGGGGGCCGCGATCGTCGACGGCGAGCTCCACAAGGAAGCCCCTGTCCGGTTGCCGCTGGCCATGATGAACCGCCATGGCCTGGTGGCGGGTGCGACCGGGACCGGCAAAACCGTCACCCTGCACATGATGGCTGAGCAGCTCTCCACCGCCGGTGTCCCGGTGTTCCTCGCGGACATCAAGGGCGACCTCTCCGGCCTCGCCACGGCCGCCGCCGGTTCAGAGAAACTCAAGGCGCGCACCGACAGCATCGGGCAGGCCTGGTCCGGCAAGACTTTCCCGGTGGAATTCCTGGCCCTCGGCGGCGACGGCGCCGGCATACCGGTCCGGTCCACCATCACTTCCTTCGGCCCCATCCTGCTGTCCCGCGTGATGGAGCTCAACGAAACCCAGGAGTCCAGCCTGCAGCTGGTCTTCCACTTCGCGGACAAGAACAACCTCGAACTGATCGACCTGAAAGACCTGCGCGCGGTCATCCAGTTCCTGACCTCGGACGAGGGCAAGGACGAACTGGAGAACCTCGGCGGCCTCTCGAAGTCCACCGCCGGCGTCATCCTGCGCGAACTCATCACGCTTGAGGCGCAGGGGATGGAGAAGTTCTTCGGCGAGCCCGAGTTCGACACCGCTGAACTGCTGCGGACCGCCCCCGACGGCCGCGGCGTCGTGACCTGCCTGGAGCTGCCGACCCTGCAGACGAAGCCCATGCTGTTCTCCACCTTCCTGATGTGGCTGCTGGCGGACCTGTTCGAGGACCTGCCCGAGGCGGGCGACTTGGACAAACCGAAACTCGTGTTCTTCCTGGACGAGGCGCACCTGCTGTTCAACGGCGCCTCCAAGGCTTTCCTTGACGCGATCACCACGACGGTCCGGCTGATCCGGTCCAAGGGCGTGGGCATCTTCTTCGTGACCCAGACACCGAAGGATGTCCCCGCGGACGTCCTGGGCCAGCTGGCGAACCGGGTGCAACATGCCCTGCGCGCCTTCACCCCCGAGGACGCCAAGGCACTCAAGGCAACGGTTTCCACGTTCCCGATCAGTGACTACGACCTTGAGGAGACGCTGACCTCGGCCGGAATCGGCGAGGCCGTGATCACGGTCATGAATGAGAAGGGCGCGCCCACCCCGGTGGCCCTGACCCGGCTGCGGGCGCCGGAGTCCGTGATGGGACCGAGCGATGATGCGCTAATAGCCAGCACTGTGGCCGGGTCCGCCCTACTCGCCAAATACGGCACCGCCGTGGACAACGTCTCCGCCTATGAGAAGCTCGCGAGCCAGTCGGCAGCGTCCACCGGCCCCGCCGCCGGGTCCGACGCCGGTTCGGGTTCCGGCACCGGCCTGGACCCCAACGCCGTCGATGCCGACGCCCGGCGGATCGAGGAAGAAATCCTCGGCCGACCCAGCAGCCGCTCCACACAGTCGCCGACGCCCGATCGGGAACGCACCCCGCAGCGTCGCGCCCCGCAGCCGCAGGAATCCAGCGGCGGAATGGCCGGCGACCTCGCCGGCGCGCTGGGCGGCGCCCTCGGCGGTGGGCTCAAGAGCATGGCACGTTCGCTGGGCACGCAAATCGGCCGGGAGCTGCTCCGGGGCGTCTTCGGCACCTCATCCCGGCGGCGCAGGCGCTAGGCGGTCTTCCGCAACCGGGCCGCCGCGGCCGGGACCGCCCGGCGGGCATGGTGCACGTCACAACGGGCGCCCGTGACACCTGCGTTCAGCGGGCGTGCAGGTAACGTAAGGTACGTGCAGATGAGTCAGGCGTTGGTCAGGATTGCAGCCGTGTGGCTGTTGGGCCTGATGCTCGCCATAGCCGGCGCGGTCGTCGCGATCAATCTGGTGAACAATTCCATTGCCAGCCCCCAGCAGCCGGTCCGCGAGTATCTGGACGCGCTGCAGAAGGGCGAAGGCGAGAAGGCGCTCGGCCTTCTTCACGCCTCCGTGCCGCAGAGCAACCCGGCGATGCTGGACGGAGAGGCGCTGAAGACCGCCGCCGCGAGGATATCCGACGTGAAGATCGGCAACGCGCAGGACCAGGGCGGCAACCAGGTCATGGTTCCGATCGATTACACCATCGACGGCAGCCAGTTGCGCACCGAGTTCCTGCTGCAACGGTCCGGCACCCAGTGGCTCTTCTTCCATGACTGGTCCTTCGTCCCGGCCGCGCTGCCGGTGATCGACGTCACCGTCGTGAATTCGAACCAGGCCCTGCTCAACGGGGTCCCGGTCAACATGCCCAACGGTCGCAACTCCTTTGCCGTGTTCTACCCCGGCGAGTACGAGGCGGCCCTGAACGGCCAGTTCTTCGCCGCCCCCGCGACCCGGACAACCGTGACCAGTCGGGATATGCCCTCGGCGCCGTTGAACCTGCTCACCCAGGCCACGGACGGGCTCAAGGACGCCGTCACCGCGAAGGTCAAGGAGTTCCTGGACAGCTGCGCGGAGCAGGCGGACAAGCAGCAGCGGCTTCAGCCGGACTGCCCGTTCTACCACGCCACCAACAACCGGGTCGTGGACGGCACGATCGACTGGAGCATCGCCGACTATCCGGCCGTCAGCATCGAGCCCTTCGGCGGCCGCTGGGTCGTCGCGCCGCTGGACGGCAAGGCACGGATCAAGGCACGTCAGGTGGACCTGTTCACCGGCGCGGTTACGGAGCTCAACGCAGTCCACGATTTCAGCTTCACCACGCGCCTGGACATCGACGGCGACACGGTCAAGCTCACCCCGCAGCTAAGCAACTAAGCCTGCTGTGCGGCGGCCGCGGCCGCCGGCTCCCCCGGACACGCAAAAGGCTGCCGTCCGTGACACCCAAGCCACGGACGGCAGCCTCACAGCGCCAAGTACCTCAGGACTCCAGCCGGGCGCTTAGTCCATGCCGCGCAGGTCCAGGACCAGCTCGGTGTCCCCGTCGGCCTGCAGCAGCACCGGGATGCCCCAGTCCTGCTGGTACAGGTGGCACGCCGCGTGATCCGGGATCTCCCCGTCCTCGGTCTCCGGACCGTCGCAAGCCGCGGCCCGTGCGGTTATGTGCAGCACGCCCTCGGGGACGTCGGAGGCGAGCTCCAGGGTGCGGAGCAGGCCCACGGAGGTCCCGCCGCCGGCCACCAGCAGCTCCGGCGGGGTGGAGGAAATCTTCAGCTGCGTCGGGTCACCCCAACGGTCATCCAGCTTCTGCCCGGTCGGGGCCGTGAACCGCACGGTCAAGGACAGCAGACCTGGGGCCACCGGGCTCTTGGGCCGGTGGGTCTGCGCCGCCCCTTCGTCCACCTGCTGCGCTTCCTTGGGGATGGGCACATAGACCAGCTGGTGCTTGTTCGCCTCGACCACCACCAGCAGCGGCTCGGTGCCGGCCACCTGGGTGTGGTCCACGATGACGTCGGAGGGCTCGGACAGCCCCCTCGCGAGCGTTGACACCGTGCCGGTAGCGGGGTCGTAGCGCCGGACGGCACCGTTGTAGGTGTCCGCGATCGCCACCGAACCGTCGGGCAGGACCGTCACACCCAGCGGGTGCTGGAACCGGGCCTCGGCCGCCGGTCCGTCGCGGAAGCCGAAATCGAACAATCCCTTGCCGACGGCGGACTCGACCGTGATGGCGCCGTCGTCGGCGATCACGAGTTTGCGCAGTGCCGAGGTCTCCGAGTCGGCGACCCAGATGTTGCCGTCGGCGTCTTCGGCGAGGCCGGAGGACTGGGCGAACCAGGCCTCCGCGGCCGGGCCGTCGAGCAAACCTTCGAGGCCGTTGCCGGCGATGATGGACACAGCACCGGTAACCGGGTCGAAGCTGAAGATCTGGTGCACGCCGGCCATCGCCACCACGACGGCGTTGAGCTTGCTGGACCAGACGACGTCCCAGGGCGAGCTCAGCGAGACCTGCCGCGGATCCGCTTCAAGCCGGCCACCGTAGGCGGCGCCCTCTTCGTCCACGCGCGCCGGGCCGGTCTCGAGCAGCCGCTGTACCCCGTTGCCGGCAAGGGTGGTGGCGCTGCCGTCCGCGAGGAAAAGCCCGCGGAGCCGGTGATTGACCGTGTCGGCAATCACGACGTCGTAGCCGGCCTTCGCGGCCACGTCCTCCGGAAGCAGGACCAGGCCCTGCGGTTCGTTGAAGCGGGCCTCGGCGGCACCGCCGTCGGCGTGGCCTTTCTCGCCCGAACCATAGGTGCCCAGCACCGTCTCAAAGTCGGTGGACAGCTCGACCAGGCGGTGGTGGCCGGTGTCGGTCACCAGCCAGGAGCCGGCGTCGGCCGCTGCGGCCGAGTCGCCGCGGCCGGCCGGAAGGTAAAGGGCCTTGCCCGGGAACCGCAGCGTGCCCGACGTCGGCTCCGGGGCCACGTACGGGCCGTCGCCGCGGTGCAGGGTGCCCTTCGCTTCGTGCTCGGCGATCAGTTCGGGGATGAGCACGGCCAGGCCGTCCGCATGGCCCTCACCGGAAAGGTGCGCCACGATGTAGCCCTCGGGGTCGATGACCACCAGGGTGGGCCATGCACGGGCGGTGTACGCCTTCCACGTGTCCAGCTCCGGGTCGTCCAGGACCGGGTGGCGGATCTCGTAGCGCTCCACGGCGGCCGCCAGGGCCACCGGATCTGCTTCGTGCTCGAACTTGGGCGAGTGCACGCCGACGGTCACGAGGACGTCCGAGTACTGCTGCTCGAGCGGCCGGAGCTCGTCCAGGACATGGAGGCAGTTGATGCAGCAGAAGGTCCAGAAGTCGAGCAGCACGATCTTGCCGCGCAGGGATTCGAGGTCCAGGGATTTGCCGCCGGTGTTCAACCAGCCTCGGCCTACGAGTTCGGAGGCCCGGACCCGGAGGTGGGTGCGTACGGTTTCGCTCATCAGCGTCCTTCCAGCTTTGAATTGCGTTCTGCCAGCTTCGCGTCGCGTTCGGCGAGCTGGGCAAACATATCGTTGTAAGCGGTGAGATCGGCGTCGTTATTCCTGTCCGCGGCACGGTCGGTCCGTTTGGACTCCCGTGCGTCGGAGCGGGACCACATGACGGCGACGCCGATCGCCACCAGCAGGGTGGGCACTTCGCCGATCCCCCAGGCCACCGCGCCGCCCATCTGCTGGTCCAGCAGGGCCGAGGGGCCCCAGCTGCGGCCCAGGTTGCCGAAGTAGTCGGCGGCCAGCAGCCCGGTGCCGCCCATGATGGCGACGCCGAAGAAGGCGTGGAAGCCCATGGTGGCCAGCAGGAGGAGCAGCCGCATCGGGTACGCCGCCCGGCGGGGCAACGGGTCTGTGCCGATCATGGTCAGCACGAAGATGTAACCGGTCAGGGCGAAGTGCAGGTTCATCAGTTCGTGGCCCACGTGGTCGCGCATGGCGTAGCCGAAGGCATCCGAGTAGTAGAACAGCACAATCGACCCGGCAAAGTTCGCCGCGGCGAAGAGCGGGTGAGTGACGAGCTGCGAGAACCTCGAGTGCACGAAGATCAACAGCCATTCCCTCGGCCCGCGGGAGCTGTCCCGCCGCGCGGCCAGTGCCCGCAGCGCCAGCGTGACGGGGGCACCGAGGACGAGGAAGATGGGGGCCACCATGGTCAGCGCCATGTGGTCGACCATGTGCGCCGAGAACAGGACCCGGCCGTAGACCGAGGGCGGGCCGGAGGTCACGTAGGTGAGGACCACCAGGCCGATGACCCAGTTGACGGTCCGGAACCAGGACCAGGCGTCGCCGCGCTGGCGGACTTTGCGGATGCCCAGGAAGTAGGACACCAGGCCAAAGACGGCGACGGCGACCCAAAGCCAGTCGAGCCGCCACTCCGTGAGCCAGCGTTGCGGGGTCAGCTCGGGAGGCAGTTCGTAGCCGGAGAGGATGAAGGCCGGCGACGCGTCCGCGGCGAAGGTGCTGGGCTGCGGCGGGGCCGAGCGGCCGAGCGCGACGGCGATTCCCGACGTCGCACCCATGATCAGCAGCTCCACGAGCACCAGCTGCCAGAGCACACGGCGGGCGGTCAGGCCGGCCCCCTTGACGCCCAACTGAGGGATGACCCATTGGCGGTGCATGAATCCCACGCCGCCCAGGACGAGCGCGGCCACCGTCTTGGCCAGGATCAGCTGTCCGTACGCCGACCCGAACAGGTCTGCCCAGCTGGAGATCCTGATGCTGGCGTTGACCACGCCGGAGGCGAAGACCAGTGCGAAGGCGAAGCCGGCCAGGGCCGAGAAGCGGCGGAGGGTCGGTTCCGTGATGTCGGCCCGGCCCGGGGCTCCGGCGGCCGTAGCGGCACCAAGAACGCCGGAGAGGAGGGCCAGCACAATGATGCCTCCCACCCAGGCCGAGACTCCCAAGAGGTGAAGGCCCAGGGAGTTGATCGCGCCTTCGTGGTCGCTTGAGCTGGACGAGTGGCCGATCAGCGCCGCCGGCACCAGCCCTATGACGGCAAGGATCAGCGTGAACGCCAGTGCACCCCTCGAACGGACGCCGAACAGCGCAGTGGTGGTCACAGCAGCGATGATGACGACGGCCAGCCAGGCCCTGCCGGTTTCGATGTCGGTCATGAAGTAGACGAGGGACTTCGTGAATTCCGGGTCCCCTGAGATCGCCTGGCCCGCGATGTCCGAGTAGCTCAGGACAAGCACTGCAACCGCTGAGAGGGTCCAGGCGATGCCGGCGACGGCGGCGACGGCCAGGGCGCGTGTGAAGGCGGGATGCTCGGGGGCGGCTTTGTCCTTGGACTGGCGGCCGGAGAGATCCTTGGGCAGGATGCCGACGGCGAAGATGAGGCCGCCGATTACCGTGGCGAGGGAGACGTTGTGGATGGCCTTGCTGATGGGCAGCCCCCAGCGGACCAGCGCGCCGGGATCCGAAACTTCGCGGGCTCCGGCCGCCCCGGAGAAGAGCAGTGCCGCCACCAGGCCCAGGAACAGCGCGGCCAGGCCGGCGAGCTGCCAGGGCCCGGAGATTCCCGGCGCTCCGGCACCTCGGCCACGCGCTCCGCCCGTCGGGGTGGTCGCTGGTGAAGTCTGGGGTTTCGCTGCGGAAGGCACAACTCCATTGTCCGCTACCCCTGCCCGCGCGCCGAATCCTCTCGGCGGCGGTTAACGCAAAGGAGCGGCAACCCGAGGGGTTGCCGCTCCTTTCAAGCGTTTGAAGAAGACTACTTCTTCTTGGCGACTGCAGCCTTCAGCTTGGAACCGGCGGTCAGCTTGACGCTGTGGCCGGCGGCGATCTGGATGGTCTCGCCGGTCTGCGGGTTGCGGCCGGTGCGGGCTGCACGGTCGGTGCGCTCGACGGCGAGCCAGCCCGGGATGGTGATCTTTTCGCCCGCGGCGACAGAGGTCTCGAAAACCTCGAACAGTGCATCGAGCACGGAGTTGACGGCTGCCTGGCTGGTGCCGGCCTTGCCAGCTACCTCTGCAACAAGTTCACTACGGTTCTTAGCCATTTATGTCCTCCTGGACGGTTCTAATTTCTGAAGCCTGCACGCGGCATGCGTGCAAGCCACTCTTCGAAAACTTACCAGCTTGCCGCCGCCGAGGTGGCAAATTCCGCGTGTTTTCGCCCTTTTTTGGGAAAAATTCCGGATTTCGAGCGCCCTGGAGTACCTTTTCAGCCGTCAGCGGACGCTACCCGGGCCGGTGCCGGCCGACGACGCAGCGGCGGCGGTGCACGACGGCGGTGGGCGGGTGCCGTGGTGGGTGGTTTTGGGGTTAAAGGGGGAGAGCCTCCAACCTGGTGGTTGGAGGCTCTCGACCTAATGTATGTCCGGCGGTGACCTACTCTCCCACACCCTCCCGGGTGCAGTACCATCGGCGCTGTGGGTCTTAGCTTCCGGGTTCGGGATGGGACCG